>CAWGCI010000001.1:0-38671 GCA_963820985.1 uncultured Actinomycetota bacterium
GGCGTCGATCTCGACTATCCGTAGCACATCGGCTTGGAACGCATTGGGTTCCTTGTCCCCGCGCAGGTATCGGGCACGGGTGAGGACGAGGCGCTCGCCACGGGTTGCAATGGGGTCTGACGTCGCGTGGGTTACACCGAGTTCGGCGGCCGCCCGGAAACTCTCGATCAGGGTACCCCTGCCATGCAGGTCGACATTCACCACTCGACGACGATCGTCGCTGTAAGAGTCGTCGGCCAGTACGTCTGCCATAGCGGCCCAGTCGCGGGCCGCAAAGCACGCGAGTAATCGATCATTCACTTGGCTTGCCGCGTTTTCGAGCTGCTGCTGCTCGGTTTGCGGTTCCTCGAACCGGGCGTGCGTGGCCTTGAGTTCGGCGATCGCGGCGTCGATATCCTCGATGTTGAACCACATCTGCAGCGCGATTCGACCCTCCATATCGATGCCGCATAGCTCGATCACCTCGTCGTGCGGCGCTCCTGTTCCCAGATCGGAAGTGCGTACGTCCAATCGCGTGAGAGCCAGGCGTTCGCCCCGTACGGCTATAACCGTGAGACGGTGCTGCATCCGCCGGTCTCGCGAAGACGCCTTGCCTTGCTTGGCCAATGGCCAGATGGAAGATCGTCTCGGGTGAAGCCGAGCGTCTTCCGGCGACTCTCGACGAACACGTCGGGCGCGTAGATCTTCTCAACCTCACCCCAGGCCTCACGATCGAAAGCAGCTTCTAGCTGGCGGATCGCTCGCACGCACGCATTGTCCGGCTCGACGCTTGGCGGTTTGGGTGGCGTCGGCACCGACGGCAGGTTCCGTTCGCCGAGAACGTGACGCGCCTTTTCCGCAAGTGCCGCAGCGCCTTTCCGTTCGTACAGGCCAACCGCTCGCTCCGCGGCGGCTCGCGCCCCAGCGGCGTCGCCGGCGGCGCCCAGAACTGTCGCGAGAGCAGCACATGCGTCGGCGTGATCGACCAAGGCATCGGTGCGCTCGGCCATCGTCACGGCAGCCTCGGCGACCCGCCGGGCCTCTGCGTGATCATTTCGCCGCGCCAGAAGTGTGCCCGAAGCGTGCGCCAGGCGATCGACGCCTTCAGCGCGTGCCCGGCGAGACGCTCACTTTCCGTGCACAATTCGCCTGCTTCAGCCTCTCGGTCGAGCGCAAGACACGTACGACCGAGCAGCGCGGCGGTCTCGGCGGTGTCGGCGTCGAGGCCCATGCGACGAAATCCGTTGTAGGCCAGACGCAAATGCGGCTCGGCCGCAGCTGGATCGTCGACAACGAGCTCGACGATGCCGGCGAACTGCTCAATTTCCAGCAGCGCATGGCGCAGCCAAGCTCGGTAACGGTGCGGCGGGCCGAGTCGATCATCCGTCGGGCCGCGGCCGCACGGCCGCGGAAGGCCTCCAACACGGCTTGGCATCGCGTGGACGTGGCCTCAACCGCGGGCGAGTCGGTCGTGATTCGGAGCAACCGCACCACGTCGAGACACCGCCCGCCCGCGCGCGGAACCGGGTTGGGGCCCCACAGCGCCGCAAGGGGCGCATTCGCCAGAACGTTGTTCACCCGCCGGTGTTCACGCGCGCGTCGCGCCGCGGTCAGAGCGTCATCTAGCGCGACTTCACAGTCGCCGATTCTCCCGAGCCGTGTCAGGCACGTGGCCCGTACGGTATGGGCCTTGGCTTCCCTGCGGCATCGTCAAATCCGGCGAGCTTTTCGGCGGCGACGCCTAACGCGGCTTCCACCTCATCCAATCGCTCGGATGGATTAGCATCGACAGCTCGCCGTCGAAGCACGTCGCCCATGCCGCTAGGCGAGCCGAATCGACTGTCGCTGCTTGCAATTGCGAGACGGCATCCTGGGCCGAAGACACGTCACCCGCCGCTAGCGAAGCCTCGCAGCGCGCGACGAGTAGCTCGGCGGTCTGGTCGTCGCGGTCGGGCAGCTCGTCGTCAATCTCCTCCAGCGCGTGCAGAGCTTGGTCGTACAGGTCGGCGGCGCCTTCATAGGCCAGTCGGGCCATCGCCTGGTCCGCGGCGCGCCGGCAGTAGAAGGCCGCCTGGCTGCGTTTCCGCCCCAAGCACATTCGAAGTAGTGGTGAGCCAATTCAGCCAGCAGCTCGTCCTCCGCGCCGGGCTGGCTCTTCAGGGTCGCGGCGATGCGCTGGTGCAGCCGCATGCGCCGCACGGACGCCAGCTCGGCGAGCAACGACTGCCGCACGATGGCGTGGTTGAACCGGTAGTCACCTCCCGGCTCTTCGATAACGATGCCGGCCTTGGACGCTTCGTCGAACGCGTCGATGAGCTGGTCGCCGACCACCTTCTCGACCAATTCCAAAGCGAACCGGCTGCCGACGACCGCGGCCGCGGCGAGGGCCTTGTTCGTTTCCGCCGGAAGCCGCGAAAGTCGGCGGCTCACCGCTTCGCGCACGCCCTGCGGCAGGGTGCTTTGATCCCACACACCGCCGCTTTCATCGACGTGGCGCAGGGCCTCAATGAGGAAGAAGGGATTCCCGCCTGTGACTGAGGCCAGAGCGTGGGCGAGTTCCTCGTCGTCGTAGCCGGCCTCGGCGACGTAGGCGGTCACGTCGTCTTCGGCGAGGCCGCTGAGATTAAGGCGGTTGGCAGTGCCTGAATCGGCACCGCGGTGCAGGTCGGCGAGCATCGCCGCCAGGGGGTGGGAACGGTCGAGGTCGGTACTGCGGTACGTGCCGATGATTTGCACTCGGGCCTGCTCGCCGAAGCGCAGAAGATGCTTCAGCAGCAGCAGCGTCGGCTTGGCCGCCCAGTGCAGGTCGTCGAGTATCAGGACGATCGGCATACTCGCGGAGGCGATCTCCAGGAGCGCAACGACGGCATCGAAAAGTGCGCAGCGTTCGGTGTCCGGGTCCGCGCGAGTCGGGGTCGCCGGATCGGGCAGCAGATCTGTCGACCCTGGAACCAGCGGAAGCAATGTTTCGACGCCGCGCACTCCCGCAGCCGGTCAGCGCCGCACAGGGCACCAGCGAACGCAGGGCTTCCGCGAATGGCTGATAGGGCGCACCGAGATCCTCGTCGCAGCGGCCATACAGCACGACCGCTCCGTCTTCATAGGCCCGCTGCGACCATTCGCCGGCCAGGCGCGTCTTGCCGACACCCGGTTCGCCCGCGATCAGCGCGGTGCGCACCCCACCGGCGAGCGTGGTCTGCCACGTCGACAGCAGACGTTCGAGCTCGTGGCCACGCCCGACGAACGGCCCGGACCCGACAAGGACTGCGGGCAGGACCGGCCGCTCCATCGGCACATCGCTGGTGTGCGGTGGGGAGCGTCCTCGGCGGTTTCCAGGCGGAGCTCGAAGACATGCTCGGGGCGCGCGAGGTTTCGCAGCTGTCGGATTCCCAAGTCGGTGAGCACCACATCGTCGGGCAGTGAATCGATGACGAACTCGGCGATCGCACCCGAGCACAGGATCTGGCCGCCCTCGGCCAGCGACCGCAGCCGCGCGGCGCGGTTGACTGCCCGACCGAAGTAGTCGCCGTCGCGCAGCTCTACCTCGCCGGTGTGAAGCGCCACGCGGATTCGCATGGGCTCGCGCAGCCCCCAGGGCTCGTGGGCGATGGCGTCCTGCAGCTCGATGGCGGCCGCCGCGGCCGCTGACGGCCGCTCGAACACCGAAAACGTCGCATCACCCTCGCCCCGCGTTTTGATCAGGCGTCCTCCGCGCGATGTGACGACCTGTTCGACAAGCTCGTCATGACGCGCTAGCGCGATCGCCATGGCGTCGGCGTTTTCCTCCCAGGCGGCGGTCGAACCCTCGATGTCGGTGAGCAGAAAAGTCACAGCACGCGTCACCGACGGAAGCTGTTGCACCATAATAATATCCAGCGACGCGTCCTGCGCGACGACCGCGGCTTCGAGCCGCCGAAGCTCCGGTCCGGGATCGACACCCAAGTCGTCGGCCAGCAGCGATCGTGCCCGTTGATAGGCGCCGAGCGCTTCGCCCTGCCGGCCGGCGCGGTAGAGGGCGAGCATCAGTTGGCCCCATCGTCGTTCGCGGAGCGGCGCCTCGGCCACCGCCGCCTCGAGATCGCCGACGACTTCCGCGGCGCGGCCCGTTGCGAGCAGCGCGTCCGCCCGATCCTCCACAAGCGCGGCGTGGCCTTCGATCCAGCGGGTCTTTTCGATAACCCCCGCCGGCTGTCGGGCAGTTCGGGGCTTCCGCGCCGAAGGCGTAGTGCTTCGTCGAAGCGGGTTACCGCTTGGCTGGTATCGCCGGCGGCAGCGGCATCGCGTCCCAGTCGAGCGGCCGATTTGTACCGCGAGGCGTCAACGTCGCTGTCGGCCAGGGCCCAACCCGCGCCTTGCGTCAACACAAAGCCGTCACCCAGGGTGCGACGCAGCGAGGAAATGTGGGTCTGCAGGGCTTTGGCCGCGGTGCGCGGCGGATCCTCGCCCCAGAGCAACTCGACGAGTGCGTCGGCCGACACCACCGAACCGCCGTGGAGCCCCAGCATCGTGAGGATGGCGCGCGGTTTGGCGCCCGGGATGGGGACGGGTGCGCCGTCCTGCCGGACCTGAGAGGTCCCAAAACCCCCAGTTCCACGTGTTGAAGCGTAGCCACATCTGTGATCGTCGATGTGAGGATTCAACGCGCGGTCAAGATCGAGTAAAGCCGTCTCTCGTTGGTTCCGGCCCTTACCCTGCAAACATTGACAGTGTCATTGTAACAGTGTCACTATTGGACCATGGCCGAACAGGCGTCGTGGACACTGGACGAGCTGGTGCAACGGGTCGCCGTTTGCCTAGCGGATCCCGCGTATCCGGGAGCGCCCAACGGGCGAGTCCGGGATCTGCCTGATCGACGGGCTGTGCGGTGGTACACAACGACCGGACTCGTCGACCGGCCTGCCATGCAGGGCCGCACAGCGCTCTACAGTCCCCGGCACCTGTTGCAGGTCGTCGCAGTCAAACGCCGCCAGGCCGAGGGCCGCTCGCTGGCTGAAGTCCAGGCCGAACTGGCCGGCGCCACAGACGACACCTTGCGCCAGGTCGCCGCGATTCCCGAGGAAGTCATCGCGGCGGAGCCTGGGGAGGCACCCCTGCCGGTGCGGCCAAGCCGCCGAAGTCGGTTTTGGGCCGAGCCGCCCGCCGCCGCACAACCAACGGCGTCGAGCAACGGCTCGGATAACGGCACTGACACTGTCACGAAGCTAACCGCCGTCAGCCTGCCGGGCGGGGCACTGCTTCTGTTGCCCGCCCGCCCGGATACACAGCGGGCGACCCGACCAACACGACATCGACGCGATCCATGCGGCCGCTCGGCCGCTGCTCGAACTGCTGGCCGAACGTGGGTTGCTGTCAGGCCCGCTACCCCTCGATGAACGGAGCCCATCATGACTGTCCGCATCACGTCGATGACCGACGCGGAGACGACGGGCGTGGCCCCGGACGACACAGCCGACGGGGCTGGGCTGGGTGCAGTGAGCACCGAGCGGGGCAATCTGCCGCTCGAGAGCATCGACGTCCGCGCGGAAATCACCGGACTCACGAGTCGGGTGCGAGCTGACGCAGGACTTCGTCAACGTCTTTGACGTACCCCTGGAAGCCACCTACGTGTTTCCCCTACCGGATCGGGGTGCGGTCACCCGGATGCGGATGACCGCCGACGGGCGGGTCATCGAGGCGAAGCTGCGCGAGCGGGAAGACGCGCGCCTGGCGTACGACGAGGCGATCGCCTCGGGGCGGCGGGCCGCCATCGCAGAGGAGGAGCGGCCGGACGTATTCACCATGCGGGTGGGCAACATCCTGCCCGGTGAACGGGTCAGCGTCGAGCTGACGCTGGTCAACTCGCTGACCTACGAGGTCGGCGAGGCGACGTTTCGCTTCCCGCTTGTGGTTGCGCCGCGGTACATCCCGGGCCGCGCCCTTGCGGATGCCGCGGTCGGCGACGGCTACGCCGACGACACCGACGCGGTTCCCGACGCCTCGCGCATCACCCCGCCCGTGCTGCTGCCCGGGTTCCCACACCCGGTTCGGCTGACCATCGAGGTCGGGATCGACCCGGCCGGTCTGACACTGTCGGAGGTACGGTCCAGCCTGCACGCGGTGTCCACCGACGACGGCCGGATACGGATACAGCCCGGCGAGCGGGCCAACCGGGATTTCGTTCTGCGGCTGCGCTACGGCGCCGAAGGCGTCACCGATTCGCTTGTCCTGGTACCGGATACCGACGGCGACGAGGGGACCTATCAGCTCACCGTGCTGCCGCCGGTATCAAGCGCGCCGCCGCACCCTCGTGACCTGGTGCTTGTGCTCGACCGCTCCGGGAGCATGAGCGGGTGGAAGATGGTGACCGCGCGCCGCGCCGCGGCGCGCATCATCGACACGCTCACCGGCGCCGACCGCTTCGCGGTGCTGACGTTCGACGACGGGATCGACCGCCCCGCCGGTCTGCCCGACGGGTTGGCCGAGGCCAACGACCGCAACCGATACCGCGCTGTCGAGCACCTCGCCCGAGTCGACGCGCGCGGCGGCACGGAGCTGGCCGCACCGTTACGGCAGGCTCTCGCCTTGTTGAGCGGCCCGCACAACGGCGAAGCTCGCGACGCGGTCGTCATTCTCGTCACCGACGGCCAGGTCGGAAACGAGGACCAGCTGCTGCGCGAACTATCCAGCGACGTGCAGCGGGTACAGCTGCACACCGTTGGGATCGACCAGGCGGTCAACGCCGGATTGCTGCGCCGCCTCGCCAGCGTCGGTGGGGGGCGTTGTGAACTGGTGGAAAGCGAGGACCGCCTCGACGAGGCGATGCACGCCATCCACCGCCGCATCGGCGCGCCGCTCGCATACTCGTTGACTTTGCGCGCCGAGGGATTAGCGACGATCGAGGACAGCGCGAGCCCGGCCCGGATACCCGACCTGTTCCCCGGGGTCCCGCTGGTGATGAGCGGCCGGTATCGGGGGACATCGACCGGTTCGCTTGCCCTGCACGGCACCAGCTGCGAAGGCGGGGACTGGTCGGTGGCCGTCGCCGGACAGCACCATGAGGCCCCGGCCGTGACCGCTCAGTGGGCGCGGGGCCATCTGCGCGACCTCGAAGACCGCTACGCCGCGGCTCCCACGGAAGAGTTGGAGAAGCGGATCATCGACACGTCGTTGAGATTCGGTGTGCTGTGCAGATTTACGGCGTACGTCGCCATTGATAGCCGGGTAGTCGCCGACGGTCGTGTGCAGCACCGCGTGATGCAACCCGTGGAGGCTCCTGCCGGCTGGGACCCGCGCCCGACACGCGGCAATCCCGACATTCTGCTCATGGCCGCCGCCCCGCCGTCCTACAGCGCCACCGAGCCGATGCCGTCGGCTCCGGCTGGCGCCGCAGCAGAGAGGGCGTTATCGGGACGAACGGTCAAGCTGCGCAATGTGATTGCGGTGGCGGTGGCCAGCGCGTTGCTCATCGGAGGCGGCTGGGCCTGGTCGCTCAACCGGGAGGGTTCCTCCTCTCCGATGAGCGACGGCGTGGTGGCCGGCAAGATTCCGGCGTCCGGGGATGCGGGCGTCGTGAACGGGACGAGGGCCGGCGTCCCCGAGAACACGGTCTCTGTGCCGGAGGCGCCGGCGCCACCACCACGGACCACTGAGGACAGCACTTTTAAACGCGACATCGTCACGAACGGATCGGTGCAGATGATCGTGGCCGAGCCCACTCAGGTGGCCGACCGGCTGGTCTCCGCGGTCAACGACGCCGGCGGGCGAGTGGACTCGCGATCGGAGCGATCTGGATCCTCCTCGCCGACAATAGATCTCGTGGTCCGGATTCCTGCGGACAAACTCGAGGGGGTGCTAGCCGACGCCAAGAAGCTCGGGACCGTCGAGTCGATGTCGATCAACCACACCGACGTCACCTCGCAGCGCGTCGACCTTGACGCCCGCATGGAGGCGTTGCAGACCTCGGTCAATCGACTGCTGCAACTGATGGGCAGGGCGGGCGACGTTGCCGACCTGCTCGCCGCGGAGTCGTCGCTCACCCAGCGGCAGGCCGAGCTGGACTCGCTGCGGGCCCAGCGTGCCGCTCTCGGGGACCAGATTTCCTACGCGACGATCAGCGTCAATCTCTCGGCCAAGCCGACGGTGACTCACCGCGGTTTTGTCGGTGCGCTCCAACGCGGTTGGCAGTCCTTGCTCTCCGCCGTCCATGGCGTCGTGGTGACTGTCGGATTCCTGATTCCGTGGATACCGGTGCTGGCCGTCCTGGCGTTCGTTGGTGTCTTGATCACCCGCCGCAAGCCATTTCGTCGAGCGGCCTCGAAGAAAAGTGTCGGTCAAGGCTCGCCGGACGCATCGAGTTAGTTGAATCGCCGGGCCCGGAGCACCGAAAACGCACTCATGTCGGCCATCGTCGGTGGGATAATTCAATCCCATCGCCGGACCACAAAAGCGGAGGCCTGCTATGAGTCACTTTGGACGGCGCTGCGCACTGGGGGCGATTGCTCTTGTGTTGGGGGGATTGCCCGCGACCGGAATTGCGGCACCGGCGACGAGCCGCGCTGATGGTGATTGCGCCCCGGGATGGGGTTGGAGCGTCGAGTTGAATCAGTGCGTGTTCTTGCTTCCGGCGGCAAACGGACCTGGCGGGCCGGGTGGACCAGGGGGACCGGGCGGACCGGGCGGCCCCGGGGGACCGGGCGGGCCCGGTGGGCCGGGCGGTCCTGGCCGTCACTAGGCTGATTGAGTAATGTTTCGCTCCGGTATGAGAGACCGTGCCGCGCAAGGAAGACGGACGTAAGCCAATGACGGAGCCGCGACGCCGGGGGCTCAACGGCGCGATCACCCGGATGTGGAGTTTCCTGGCCCCGGCTTACGATCTGCCGATTTTGCAGCAGTGGGTCTACCGTCCGCCGCACGACGAGGTGATCGCGCAGCTGCGCGCCCACGGCGCTCGCAAGATCGCTGATATCGCTTGCGGCACAGGTATTCTCAGCGATCGAATCGAGCGCGAGCTCAAGCCCGGCGAGATCTACGGCGTCGACATGTCCGACGGCATGCTCGAGCAGGCGCGCGCCCGATCCGACCGGGTGAAGTGGTTGCGCGGCCCGGCCGAGCAGCTGCCCTTTGACGACGGGACGCTTGACGCCGTCGTGACGACTTCGGCGTTCCACTTTTTCGACCAACCGGCGGCCTTACGCGAATTTCATCGCGTCCTGGCCCCCGGTGCGCTGGCGGCAGTCTCGGCCTTGAGCACGCGCCAATCGCTGCTGCAGGCACCTGCGGCCAATCGGTGGAAACCCCAGCACAATCCGTCGCCGGCCGAGATGCGGAAGCTGTTCGAAAAAGCTGGGTTTACTGTCAGCGATCAGCACCGTATCCGGCGACCGGTCTGGACCTGGCTCGTGTCTGATCTGATCACGGTCGGGATCAAGAGCTAGAGATTGGGCTGTCTACCAAGTCAGCACGGCGGGGGATCGGCGTCCCATTCGGCCAATGTCCAGCCGTCAGAAGGATTTCCGGTGAGCACCACGCGGCCGACGTTCGGCAGCGGCTTGGTGCTCAGCAGTGACGGGTCGGCATTGCGCACGTTCATCAGCACCCACAGCATGATCGCCGCGCTATGCGAAAACGCAACGGGGTTCTGTTCGCCGCTGTCGTAGATGCGTTGGACGGCTTCGGTGAACCGGGCGTTGAATTCGTTACCGTCCACCGAGCCCGGGATCCGCGCGCTGCGGTCGCCCTGCAGCCATCGCCGCGGGGCGACGAAGTAGGTCTGCGGGATGTCGGCCTCCGCTGTGCCTTCGTACTGGCCGGCCTCGACCTCCCTCAGGCCTGGCAGGACGGTGACGGCCTCACCCAGAGCCTGCGCCGTCGGAGTGGCCGTCTCCTGGGTGCGGACCATGCTCGAGGCGTAGATGCCGTCGTAGTGGTTGGGGGCCAGTTGGGTGGCCGCGATCGTCGCCTGACACCAGCCCTTTGGGGTGAGCTCCGGGCCGGGGGTCGAGGTGTCGATCAGGCCCGACGCGTTGGCGGCCGATTGGCCGTGCCGCACCAGCGTCAAGGTGATGGTGTGCGGGCCGGCAGCCCGCGCCGCTCCACAGCTTGCGACCAGTAACCCGACGGCGACAAGGGCGACGAAACGTCGTGCGTTCATGACGATTTCACCAGTGCGTCGCAAACTCTCGGCAGTCGCCCGCAGCTTCACGCGAGAAGTGTAAAGCGTGCCGGTGGCCGGGTCCGCCCGGGCCACCGGGTCCGCCCGGATCACCGGGCCCCTTAGCAGGAAGCGCGCCATGGCCGGCGGCCGGAGCCGAGGGCGGCGAGCCTGGAGCCGCGTTTGCCAAACCGGTGCCAACACCCATCGCCGCTGCGCCAAAGGCACCGGCCATAGTTGCCGCTGCAACCAGTTGTTTGAGTTCCATAGTCGTTCACCTATCTCCAGTGAGCATGTGGAACAAGCCCCCCGACACACCTTCAAGCAAGTAGCTTGTCTATGGATCCGCTGTGACGCGCTCCTGCAAATCCTTTGGCCGGACCCCTAGCTTCTGGCGTGATGGCGCCATCGATTGCACCGCAGTGGATTACCCCGGCATCCTCGAAAACATGCGAGCTTGCCTCCAACGCTGCAAATCTGTGACCTCGCGTTAGCCAAATGGCGTCGTCGTAGCCCGCGGTCTCGCGAACCACGTTGCGCCGGTTTGCCTTGCTTCGCACTTACGATTTGGCAATGGCGCTTGAGGTCGGTCAAGTGTTCGCCGGATACGCGATCCTGCGGGTGCTGGGTGCGGGCGGGATGGGCAAGGTATATCTAGCGTCGCATCCGCGGTTGCCACGCCAGGATGCGCTAAAGGTGTTGCCGGCGGATCTGACCGCCGATCCGGAGTTCCGCGCGCGGTTTGCGCGCGAAGCCGAGTTGGCCGCCGCTTTGTCGCATCCGCACATCGTGGGCATTCATGATCGCGGTGAAGAGGACGGCCAGTTTTGGATTTCGATGGATTACGTCGCCGGCACCGATCTCGCCCGGCTGCTGCGCGATGACTATCCAGGCGGGATGCCGGTTGATCAAGTGGTGCCGATCATTACCGCACTCGCCTCGGCGCTCGATTATGCGCATCATCGTGGGTTGCTGCACCGCGATGTCAAGCCGGCCAACATTTTGTTGACCGATCCCGATGAGCACGCGCGCCGCCGGGTTTTTCTGGCTGATTTCGGCATCGCACGCCACATCGATGATGCGGCGGGGCTGACCGCGACCAAGATGGGGGTGGGCACGGTGGCCTATGCGGCACCCGAGCAGTTGAAGGCTGAGGCCGTCGACGGACGTGCTGACCAGTATGCGTTGGCCTGCACCGCTTTTCACATGTTGGCGGGCGTGCCACCCTATGGTTCTTCCAACCCGGCGGTGGTGATCACCCACCATGTCAGCGCCCCGCCGCCGTCGATCGCAGCGCGCCGTCCCGAGTTGGCCGGGCTGGATCCGGTGTTTGCCGCAGCGATGGCCAAAGAGCCGTCCGACCGGTTTGGCAGCTGCCGGGAATTCGCCGAACAACTGCGCGACCACCACAGCGCACCGTCCTTGTACGCCCAACGCACCCGACTCGCGCTGCGCGTAACTGCGCCCACTCTGCCACCACCGCCGGCACCACCCACCGGGAAGCGGACAGCCCGACGGCGTCCCAAGGTGATGATGGGCGCCCTGGTGGGCACCGCGTTGCTGATCGCCGGCGGTGCGTTCGCGGTCGTGAAACTCGTCGGGCACGATGATTCGGCCATTAACGCGGGCCCCTTGACGGGCACGTACCGGACCGACTTCGGCCCGATCGTCGGCCTCGACGAGACCACGGATCCGAATGCGGCACCGGTGTTAACCGCCACATATGGCCTCCGTTCCGTGTGTCGCTCCAACGGATGCGTGGCGACGGCGTCCCGCTTGAGCGGGGCACCTGTAGCCGTGCCGACCATGGTGTTCGACGAGATCGGCGGGCATTGGGTGGCGGTAGCCCTCGCACCAGATCAGTGCCGAGACGCTTCCGCCGAATTCTGGCAGGTGGTCACGCTGCAGCCACGTCCCGACGGGTCCCTCGCCGGCGAATACACCGCGACGGCGGCCAAGGGCTGCGCCGACAAGCGCACCGTGACGCTCACCCGCACGGGAGGCGTCGACGACAACAGGGTCGCCGATCCGGCCGGCCAACCAGCGCGGGTGGTCTCGCCCGCCGCAGCGCTTCATGGCAGCTATCGCACCACCCGGACCTTCGCGAGCGGGATCCCCCAGCAGCAGTCGACCACCGCGGCCACGACCGATTGTTTGCGCACCGGCGATCGATGCATGAGCTACCTGCGCGAGCCGTCGGGCTATGTACCTCTGGTGTTCGGCGCGGGCAACTGGAACTGGCAGATCGAGGCCGACGGTCAGTGCCCGCAGTCCGAAGGCACTACGCACGTGAAAAACACCGGCACCTATCCGCTGCCTAAAGCACCACAGAATCCGATCACACTGCTGACCGGACGCGGTCACCTGGAACAGTCGGCGCCGTGTGAGCTGAGCGTGGACTTCGACGAAACATTGACGCGCACTGGCGATTAGCGCCGAGCGCGGCGCTGGACTGCGCGCCGCTGATCGATTGCTGTTCGTGTCCTTGAAGGTGAAACGTGGGTCCCGCTGAACTGAGAGGATCTACGATTTGCCCATGTCGCTTGTGGGTGGCCAGGTGTTCGCTGGATACACGATCGTGCGGGTGCTGGGTTCGGGTGGGATGGGCAGTGTGTACCTGGCGTCGCATCCGCGGTTGCCGCGCCAGGATGCGTTGAAGGTGTTGCCGCCGGATTTGACCGCCGATGCGGAGTTTCGGGCGCGCTTTCTGCGCGAGGCGGAGCTGGCGGCCGGTCTGTCGCATCCCAACATCGTTGGCATTCATGACCGCGGCGAAGAAGATGGCCAGTTCTGGATTTCGATGGACTATGTGGCCGGCACCGACGCGGGCCACTTCTTGCGCGAACACTATCCGGGCGGGATACCCCTCGAGGAAGTGGTCCCGATCATCGCGGCGGTGGGCTCGGCGCTGGATTATGCCCACCATCGCGGGTTGTTGCACCGCGACGTCAAGCCGGCCAACATTTTGTTAGCCGACCCCGACGGGCAAGAGCGGCGGGCGTTTTTGGCTGATTTCGGCATCGCGCGCAGCATCGATGATGCGGCGGGGCTCACGGCGACGAACATGACGGTCGGCACGGTGAACTACGCGGCGCCTGAGCAGTTGAGGGGTGAGCCCATCGATGCGCGGGCCGATCAGTATGCGTTGGCCTGCACCGCTTTTCATCTGTTGGCCGGGGTGGCGCCGTTTGACGACTCCAATCCGGCGGTGGTGATCAGCCGCCATGTCAAAGCCCCGCCGCCCTCGATTGGCGCGCGTCGCCCCGAGTTGGCGGGCCTGGACGCGGTGTTTGCCACCGCAATGGCCAAACAGCCGTCCCGGCGGTTTGGCAGCTGCGCGGAATTCGCCTCGCACCTGGCCCAGCAACCGAATCAAGGGTTCGCCTACCCTGATGCGATTCCGTTCCCCGACACCCAACCGTCGCTGGACGTCACTGCGCCCGCTCTGCCAACGCCGCCGGCGCCACCCGTCGCCAAACCGCGGCGCCCCGGCGTGTTGATCGGTGCCCTGCTCGGCACCGCGTTGCTGATCGCCGGTGGTGTCTTCGCGGCAGTGAAGCTCACCCAGCATCACCATCCGGGCGCCGCGCCGCGCCCCCCCGGAGGCACCGCCCCGACACCCAACACCGGCCCGTTCACCGGCGTCTACCAGGTCCAATTCGGCCCGGCCACCAAACTCGACGGCGCCGTGGTTGCGGGTCGAAAGCCCCTCGCGGACACCTACGCCGTCCGCTCGGTGTGTCGCCCCGCCGGGTGCGTGGCAACCGCCATACGACTCAGCGGCGAGATGAGGCTCGCGTCGAGCACGATATTCGACCAGGTCGGCGGACGCTGGGTGGCCGTAACCCTCGCGTCAGACAAGTGCCGAGACGCTCCCGACGAAATCTGGCAGGTGCTCACGCTGGAAACGCGTCCCGATGGCACGTTCACCGGCAACTACCGCGGGGCTGCCGCCAATGCCTGCGCCGAAAAACGAACGGTGACCTTCACCCGCACCGGAGACGTCGATGTCAACAGCCTGCCGGACCCGGGCAGCTTACCGCCGCGGGTGGCATCGCCGGCCGAAGCGCTACACGGCCGCTACCATCTGACACGAAAGTTCGCGAACGGCGCGCCGTCAAATCAGGACGGCCCCGCGGTCATTACCGACTGCCTGCGCACCGGCGATCGCTGCATGAGCTACTTCCACTCGGGATCGTTTGACACACCAATGGTATTCAGCGGCGGGAACTGGAACATGAACGTCGAGCACGACGAAGACGCCCCAAATTGCGGCGGCCAGGTCGGGGTGAAAATTACGGGGCAATACCCGCTGCCTCAACCGTCACAAAATCCCATCACGCTGCTCACCGGGCACGGTCACCTGAGTGAGAACGGGTCCGCGCCGTGCGACGTAAACGTTGATTTCGACGAAACCTATACACGCATCGGCGATTAACCGCGGCCAAGCTGGATCGCCTTAACCACCAGTAGCAGCGCTCCGATGATCAGATAGGCGCGCAGAGCAATCATGCCCAGTCGGGTGCCAGGTGACCAGATGACCGGCTCGAGCAGGGTTAGGGGCGGCATCCGCCAGGTGCTGCGGTCGACGCCGCGTGCCGGAAGTTGCGGGGCAGGCGCTGGTGGTTGCCGGCGGGCCATCCAACGCAGCACCGGTACCGCGCCGATCCCGAGAACGACCAAGGCCAGGGCCAGGTAGCCGGCGACCGCGACGACGTTGATGTTGGGGAACAAAGTGGTAGCCATCAGGATGCCCGACAACAGCAGCAGGGTCCCGACGATCAGCCCGGCAACCCAGTTCAGCCAGGGTCGATTGACCCAGGGCCCCAACACTTCCCGGTCATTGCACAACAGCAGCAGAAACACGCTGGCGCTGGGCAAGAGCAGACCCGCGAGGGCCTGCACGGCGGTGGTGATCAACCCCAGTGGGGCGCCGGGGATCAGCACAATGACCGCAGCCAACACCACCATTGCGGTGTAGGACAGGTAGAACTGTTTGGCGTCGGCGAACCCGCGGTGCAGCGAGTGCTTGAGACCGAACACGTCGCCGAACGCATAACTGGTGGCCAGCGTCACCGCGGCAGCGCCGATGATCGAAGCGTCCATCAGCACGATCGCAAAGAACGAGCCAAGCGTGGTGCTGTGTTGGCCGAGCAGGTGTGCGATGGCGCCGGCGTCGGTGAACTTACCCGTGGTGTCGGTGGAGCGGGCCGCCCAGTCGCCGGTCATCAATAGTGCTGCGGCACCGACGATCACGACGAAAGCCCCCAGGACGGTATCGGCGCGTTCATAGGCCATGAACCGGGGAGTGATGCGTTTGTCGACGACGTTGGATTGCTGAAAAAACAGCTGCCAAGGCGCCACCGTGGTGCCGACGATGGCGATGATCAACAGCACCGCATCCGAGCTCACGCCACCCGAGATGCTGGGCACCACAAAAGACTTCACGGCATGCCCCCACTGCGGGTGCGACATCAACAGCATGGGGATCTGCAGCAGGGTGATGGCGATGAAGACGAACATGGCCCGTTCCCAGCGGCGGAAGCTGCCGCTTGCCATGATCGCGACCAGCGCCACCGCCGAGATCGGCACCACGATGTATTTGGACACGCCGATGTACTCGGCGGCCAGGCTGATACCGATGAACTCGGTGACGATCGTCAGGAAGTTGAGCAGAAACAGATCGCCGACGGAAAACCAGCCCCAGCCGCGGCCGAAGCGCTCGTTGATCAATCGGGCGTGTCCAACCCCGGTGACCGCGCCGAGCCGCACCACCATCTCTTGGTTGACGATGAGCACCGGGATCAGCAGCAGCAGCACCCACAGCAGGGAGTAGCCGTAGTTCTGGCCCGCTTGGGCGTAGGTGGCCACCCCGCCGGCGTCGTTGTCGCCGACCATCACGATGATTCCAGGACCGACGATGGCCAGCAGCGTCAACAGCCGGGTCTTCCACGTGTGGGGATGCTCGGTGTCGCTGACGCTGATACGCCCGAATGCGCCCTCGATGTCGCCTAAGTGCGCGCTGTCGAGCACCGCGGAGCGCCGCGGCCGAGCCAGCTCGGCATCGTCAATCTCGCGCGCAATCTCGACTGCGGACGCCCCGGGGCCGGTGGTCGGGTCGTCGCCTGAGGTCACTGCGTCTCACCTCCCCCCACAGGCGCGTTGCGGCCATCCTCGGACTGGGTGATTTCGCGGACCGGACGGGGAGCCGGTTCGCGGCGGCGCCAGTCCTCCGGGATGGTGGCCTCCAGCACGTCGTCGACGGTGACCACCCCGAGCACGCGGTCCTGCTCGTCGACCACGGGGATGGAGTAGAGGTTGTAATCGGCCATCAACAATGCGATGTCGGTCAGGTCGGCGTCGGTACTGACCCGCACCGGGTCGGAATCCATAAGTGTCCCAACGCTTTCACCGGGCTCGGCCTGCAAGAGGGCGATCACAGACACCACACCGGTGAGGCCTTGGTCGTCATCGAGGACATGCATCTTGATCAGCGCCTCCGGCTGCAGGGTGCGGGCGGCGGCGATCAGCGCCAGCGCCGCGGTTGCGGTTGTGGTGGCGGCGCAGGAGACGAAGTCGACGTTCATCAGCCCGCCCGCGCTTTCCGGGTTGAAGCCCATCAGGGTGATCACCTTGGTGCGTTGCGGGGCGGGCATCAGGTCCAGCACGCGCCGGCGCCGCTTTTGGCGCAGGTCCGCGATGGCGTCGGCGGCATCGTCGGCGCGCATCCGGCCCAGCAGCGCGGCGACCTCGTCGTCGGGCATGCCATCGAGTAGCCGCATGGCCTTCTCGGGGTCCAGTTCTTCGAAGACGTCGGCTTCCAGTTCCGGGTCGCTGTGGACGCGGTCGAGGATCTCGCCGCCCTCGGCCTTGTCGGCGTCCTCGAGAAGATCGGCGATATCAGCGGGTTTGAAACCGCCGAAGCGGCCCGACAAACGGCGCACGTCATCCGAGTGGGCGTGCCCGATCAGCGGTTCGAATGCCTTCCAATCGCGGGCCGCATGCCCGCCGGAGCCCTTGATCAGCCCGAACAACCTCGGTGGGCGGCGGGTGTCCAGCCGCGTAACCATCCAGCCGGCGCCGGTGTCTTCCAGCTCGACGTCATAGGCGCGCACCAGCTCAACGGCGCCGACATCGATCAACCGGTGCCCGAGCACGTCGGCGCGCAGCAGCACCTCACCGTCGCGACGTTCAAAGCCGCGAAGGTCAATCTTGTTCTTGGCCAACGTAACCCGGCCTGGGGCGTACTCGTGGATGGATTTGCTGCCGACGAACACGTCACGCCCGCCGACACCCGCGACGATCCCGGTCACCAGCGGGTACTCGTCGGCGCCGCGCAGGCGTACGATGACGTCCTCGACCCGGCCGACAGCCTCGCCGGACCTGTTCACCACCGGGGCGCGCAGCAGCTGTGAGAGATGGATTAGCGGCAGGCCCCCGCCGCCCTCAGCCGTCGTCTCTGATGTGCTCACTTCTCTCCTTCGCGCTGTGCGATTGACCCCCGCGGCTCGGCCGCCAGATAGTACGCCCTGGTTGCGGCGACTATCCACGGCCAATAGGTGAACGGAGGACGGCCATTCGGAATCCCAACGCATCGGGCTGCGCGAAGTCAACCAGCATACGACTGGAAGGGATACTGTAATATTCACGGTTCGGTAGCTTCAAAGGAGAAATCAGTTGAAAGTCGTGTTTTGGTGACAGAGCCGAAGATCCTGCCGGACGACTTTGATCTCGCGGCGGCGACACCGTATTTCGTTCGCGACCAAAATCGCTATGTGCCAACCGGAGTCGCTCGCGGGGGATGGGGACCATCGCTCAGCGGCCACGTTGTCGGCGGCCTGCTGGCCCGGGTCGTCGAGCAGACCGTCGACGATCCGCAGCTGCATCCCGCGCGGCTCAGCGTTGACCTCCCCGCGCCGGCCGCACTGGAACCGGTCGAGGTGCACACCCGGGTGCAACATGAGCGGCGTCGATTGTTGCTCGTCGAGGCGGTTCTGACACAGCGTGGCGAACCCGTGGCACGGGCGAGTGCACTGTTTTTGCGACGAGGCCCCCAGCCTGACGGCAAAGTGTGGTCGCAAGCAGTGCAGATGCCGCCACTGCCGACCGAGTTTGACGGCGCTAGCCCGACGCTTTTCCTGCGGACCTATGGCTGGGGCGGTGCGGTTCAAAATCCCGATCCCGATTGGGAAGCGTCCGGACCGAAATACACTTGGTTGCATGAAACGCGGCCGTTGATCGGCGACGAACCTTTGACCCCTTTCAGCCGCGCGGCGATGTGCGCTGACGTGACGGCCGCAATCGCCAACTGGGGCACCGAGGCGTTGCAGTTCATCAACGTGGACTACACCTTGACGCTGAGCCGACTGCCCGAAGGGCCCCACATCGGGCTGGCCGCACTTACTCACTACAGCCACGACGGGGTGGCCAACGGGTCGGCCGTTGTCGTCGACCACAAGGGTCCCGTCGGCAGCGCGCTGGCTGTGTCGATCGCGCACTCTGGATTTCGTCCACCGCACGTTGGTTGAGGAGTCGCCTTCGTGTCGGACGGTAGGACGTTCTGGTCGTTGATCGCCGGCGCGGCACGACGCGAACCGAATCGCCGCCTACTCGCCGATGACCATGGCCGCAGCCTCACCGCACGCCAGTTCCACGATGCTGCCTGCGCGACGGCTGCAGCTTTCGCCGAAAGTGGGATCGGCGCGGGCACCGTGGTGTCGTGGCAGCTTCCCACGACGCTCGAGACCATGGTCGTGACGGCAGCGTTGGCTCGGCTCGGCGCGGTGCAAAACCCGATCATCCCGCTACTGCGAGAGCACGAGGTCGGCTTCATCACCGCCCAGCTGGCGACCGAATTCCTTGTGGTGCCCGAATTTTGGCGCGGATTCGACCACGGCGGCCTTGCCCGCGCGTTGTCCGCAGACAAGGGCTTCGAGGTCATCACCGTTGACTTGGCGACACCGCCGGTCGCCGGTCAGCTTCGGCTGCCCGGCGCGGGCATCGATGGCCTCCCGGCACCTGGCGAGCCCACCGGCGACACCCGATGGATCTACTACTCATCGGGGACCACCGCAGCCCCCAAAGGGATCCGCCATACCGACGCGTCGGTGATCGCCGGTTCGGCAGGCGTGCTGGACATGGTCGGTGCGTCCAGCAGCGACGTGAATCCGATTGTGTTTCCGGTCGCCCATATCGGCGGGGCCGCGATGCTGGCCGCCGCACTGCTGACCGGCATGCGCTTAGTGCTGTTCGAGGCGTTCGACCCGGCCACGACACCGCTTGCCATCGCGGCGCACAACCCGACGTTCCTGGGCACGGCGACCCCGTTCTTCGTGGCATACCTGGAGGCCCAGCGCGCACACGGCGATCGGCCGCTGTTTCCGTCCCTGCGTGCGTGCCTGGCGGGGGGCGCACCGGTCACCGCCGAACTTGGACGGCAGGTCCGCGAAACGTTCGGCGTGGCCGGCATTTCCAACTCCTGGGGCCTCACCGAGTTTCCGGTGGCGACCTCACCGGCCTTTACGGCTGCACCGGAGGTGCTTGACTACACGGTTGGTCCGCCGGTGCCGGGGGTCAGCGTCCGCGTGGTCGACAACCTGAATAACGAACTGCCGGCCGGGCAGGAAGGTGAGTTGCGGGTCAAGGGGCCCCAGTGCTTCCTCGGCTACGCCGACGCCTCACTTGACGCGGACGCGTTCGACAAGGACGGCTGGCTGCGCACGGGCGATCTCGGGATGGTCGATGCGGATGGGAATGTCCGTGTCACGGGTCGTATCAAGGATGCGATCATCCGCAACGCGGAAAATGTTTCGGCCCTCGAGGTCGAGAACGTGCTGGCCACTCATCCCGCGGTCGCCGACGTCGCCGTCATCGGAGTGCCCGATCCCAGCGCAGGCGAGCGGGTGTGCGCCGTGGTGGTACCCGCTTCAGTCGAAGGTGTGTCGTTGGAATCCCTTGTGCAGCATTGCCAGTCGCGGGGGCTGAGCCGCTACAAATACCCCGAGCGCCTCGTGATCGTGGATGCTCTGCCGCGTAATCAAGTCGGAAAGGTAATCAAGAAGGACCTTCGCGAGGCCTTCGGCTGAGTTCAACGAGGGGGCGGGCCACGCTTGCGCGGTGTCGCACGCTGCTCAATCGGTCGCAGATTTCGGGTTTCTTTGGCTTATCCCCATCCGCCGCAATGGCCACCAGCTGCTCGGCATACAACAATTTGTCCACCTCACAGCGACAACTCTCGTCCATGTGGATCTTTGCCACAGAATTCGGAATTTATTGTGTGCCAGGCGATCCTGTGATCAGCAATATCGTCGCTGTGGACAAATCCTCGCATACCTCGGAAACAGAGACGCATGTGGCGGCGGTGATCAGCAACATGCGCCGATCCGGCCCACCAACGGTGTGGTCATCGGTGCTGGGTGCCGCTGGTCGACGCCTGTCACGCCATCGTGCCTGAAACCACGACCCCCACAACGATCGACACCAGCCCGAAGCCGATGCTCACCGCGGCCGTCGGACGCTTTCTCGCTCCTGGCGTCGCATGCGAGCGCGCGACAACACCGGTCGCGACCGCCACCGCGCCCAAGCCGATCCCGATGATGTTCCAGCTCGCGGCGAGGGCGAGTGCGCCGAGCGCCAAGGCGGCGGCTTCCCATCTTTTTTGAAGGATGCTGCGCCGGCGCGGGTAGCGGGTGTAGTAGGTCGCCTGGGTCATGGCCGAACGACCTCGGCAGTCAAGGCAGTGCCCCAGGCGCGGGTCGCGCCGCGCCGCATCGCTCTGGGGTCGCCGGTGGTGAGAAACACGCGCGTGCTGAGTTGTGCGCTGCCGCGGGTGAGCGGATGTCGTTCGGCAATCGCCGCGGCCAGTCGCTCGGCAGGGTCGATCAAGATAGCGTGCGGCACAGCGGCGGCGAACCAGCGGCGCGCGGCCGGGTAGTGGGTACAAGCCAGCACCAGCGCATCAACACGACGGAGCGGCGCGAGAATCGTGGCCAGATCTGCGAGGAACTGCGGCGAGCCGGTGCGGCCCGCCTCGATGTGCGCGGACAACGGTTGTGCCACACGGGACAACACCACGCGCCCGCGCCTGGCCAGCCCGCGCCGATAGTGACCGGCGGCGATCGTTCGCCGCCCTGCGATCACGCCGACCTGCCCGGTGAGCTCCTCGGGGACGGAGGCCAGCCCGTACTCGATGATGCCCTCCACCGGGATCGCCGACGCACCAAGCTTTCCCACTACCGTGCTGGCCGCGTTGCATGCCAGGACCACCTCGGTGGCCCCGCGTTCGGCGAGCGCGTCGACCACCGCGGTGAGGCGGCCGGCGAGCTCGTCGACTCGCATGCGGCCGTAGGGGGTAGCGCCGGCGTCCGACCAGTACAGCACGGGCAGCCCAGGCGCAGCGTGGTCGAGGGCCTGCACCAGGCCGAGACCGCCAATGCCCCAGTCGATTACTCCTAAGCAAGGGTTCGTGTTCATGCGCATCACGGGTAGGAGAGAGGGGCGGTGCGGCCCTTGGGAAGGGGCCCAGAGTCGAAAGCCACCACGCGCGCGGCCATGGTCGTCGTCAACGTCTTCAGCCCGGCGCCGGGGAAGCGGCTGCCGAAGTACCAGCTGTACTCATGCTCGGCCCGGATTGGGTTGTGCCGCAGCATCTCCAGCCAGTCGGGGTGGCTGGTCAACGCGGCCAGGTCTTTGGCGAACTGCGGGTGGCTCCGCCGTGACCACAGGTGCGCGAAAGCCGACTGGGCAAGCACGCCGAATTCGCGCATGCGTACCGGGTGCTCGACCATGTCGACGACCCACAGTCGTCCGCCCGGGGCGAGCACTCGACGGATCTCGGCCATGACCGGATCCCAGTCCAGGTACCGGAACGACAGAAACGAGATCACCACATCGACGTGGTCATCGGGGACATCCAGCGCCGGTCCGTTGACTTTGAGGAACCGCAGCCGGGCGCGGTCGCGGTTGCGTTCCCTTGCCCGATCGAGCATTCCGGCGGAGCTGTCGGCCCCGATGCCGAAGTCGATGACGCCGTTGTCATCAAGCGCGCGTAGCAAAGCGCCATTGCCGCACCCGATTTCCAGCACCCGCAGCGGCCGCCCGATAGCGGCGCGTGCACGCGCGGCCCGCTCGGCGACCCACTGCCATTCGTCGGCGCGCACGCGGATGTCCGTGTAGGCGCGGTCGTAGAGTTCGGCCACCCGATCGTAGGACCGCTCCGTATGCGCCGCCGCGGGAGCGCATTGCACCATTGGCTCGGCGACGCGCCCAACATACTTGCGGACGCTGCCGCTGAGCCCGTGGGATTTCTTGCCGGGCGCGGCGATCATGTAGAGACTCGGGCGGGTCGTCGGATGACGGCCCGCCCACGCGAACCGGTCTTTGCGCGTAGACACGGTGGTGTAGTTGTAATTGCCGAACGCCAGAACCCCGAACACTTCGGCGAAGAAGGGCGCAAACCAGCGCGCCGTCCGGCAGGCGTGGAAATACGCTCGCGCGCCGGCGGCGAACGGGATTGCCATGTCTTGCCATTCGTGCGGGGAGAACTGCTCGGGCCAGTCCGTCGAACCAAACATCGGCCCGTACATGCCCGCATGGCTGACCAGATGCAGTTGGCTGAGCAGTCGGCCAGAGTTGGCGAACCCGGTTAACTCGGCGATGAAGTCGGCCTTGTGGTGCAGGGCGGAGACGACCACCTCGGAGTCGGGGTGCGCGACGGCCAGCTCGCGGGCCATGGTGTTCGCCGCGACTGCGAACTCGGCCGACCCGCCGCGGTAGTGGGTGGTGTGCGCCACCCAAATCACCGGCTTCGCTGGGATTTTGGGCGCGACGCGGGCGAAGGGGACGCGAGGGTGGTCACCCTGCGGGATCCAGGCTCCGTAGTTGCCGACCAGCTCCAGCACCTCGGCCCGTTTCAGGTCGAACACCCGCATACTCGACGCGGGCGGGCTGTAGAAGTGTAAGGTCAGCCCGCGCGCGCCGGCCGTCATGTCGTGGATGTCCTCGGACGTGATGCGAATCGGTACGCCCTCGGGGCGAGTGACTTGCTCGGCGACGACGAGGTGCGGGCCGTCCCAGCTGAACCGCCGCTCTACGAATGTGCCCTCGATTGGGATGACGAAGCCGCCGGCGCCACCGTGGTCATGGGGCGCGCAGCCGTGTCCTGGACGCCAGCGCGCGAGCATGATCTCGACCTCGTTGTCGACGCGCAGGATCGAGCGCGAGTAGGGCTCGCAGTCGTTGGGGAGTTTGGCCACCTCGGCGAGCGTCGGCCGGGCCTGCGCGACACGAGCCAACAACTCGGGACCGGGCAGCTCGCCACGGATGGCGACTGCGGCCAGGGCGTCAAGCAATGGTGCCAGTTCCGCGAGCGCGTCCTGGGTCATGGGCGCCTGGTAGTGAGTGGTGTCGGTCATCTCGGTTTCCCTCTTGTTATGGAGATGGCCGGATGTGGCGGGTGCTTGCCCTGGTCGCGGCCAGTAGCTACACGCTCTCGCCGAGGCCTCAAAGGATCCTTGGAGCATTCCTAAATTTGCCCCACCTGCCCCATCTGTCACTCCAGTCGCCCCCGGATTCGACTTTCAATGAGTGGTTTGCTGAGACAGTTGAATCTGTAGGCCGCGAGTTTCGACTCAGATACGTATCCGGGACCTGGCTTCGGTTCCGTTACTCCGTTCGCGCGGGGTGTGCGGCAAGGAAATCCTCAATCGCGGTGACCAGGCGGTCGGGCTGGTCTTCGGGAATGAAGGTGCGGCTGCCGGCGATTATCTCGAACCGGCCCTGCGGCAACAGCTTTGCCAGCCGCCGCCCGTGGTCGCGGGGGAAGATCTTGTCGTTCTCGGCCCACAGCACCAGCGCGGGTTTGTCGAAGCTGGTGAGCCGGGCTGCGGCCTCGAACGTGTACTTCGTGTCGACGGCTCGCAGCATGCGCCGAAAGTCACGCCGGACTCCGGGATTGAGGCGCACCGGATCGGTGAAGGAGCGCATGATGTCCGGCGGCATCGCCCGTGAAGTGACAAACCCGTAGGCGGTCGGCAGGCGCTGAATGGGCTTGAATTGCGCGGTGAAGGCGACAATCCAGGTGAGCAGCCGCGAGCGTGCCATCACCTCCAAGTATTTCTGCGGCGTCGGCGGGAACTTCTCGAACGCGTCGCACGAGGTGAGCACAAGGCGAGCGATCCGCTCGGGGTGGCGCCCGACCAGCGCCTGCGCGACGGCACCACCGGTGTCGTTGGCGACGATCGTGACGTTCTCCAGGTCCAACGCCTCGAGGAAGTCCGCGGTGATCCGGGCCATGCCGGGCAGGGACAGATTGGCATTCGGATCCAAGGGGATCGAATGGGAGCCCCAGGGCAGGTCGGGGGTGATGCAACGATGGCTGGCCGCCAGGCGCGGCACGACTTGCCGCCACAGATCGCCGTTGACGGCGACGCCATGCACGAACACGATTGGCGAGCCGTTACCGCAGTCGCGGTAGTTGATCGCGCCCGCCGGGATGTCGACTTGGTGTTGTGGGCCGAGCTGCGGACTGATCGACATGAGTGACGAGCATACTTGCATGGTGCAAGTTTGGGCAGCGCGCCCTAGGGGGAGCGATCGCCCCATGCCGCCATTTGCGGCGGTGTCAAGGTGGTCGGCTCGCCATCCGAACCCATGGCACCAGGAGCTGGCACGACGCGCAGGTCGCGCAGTTCGATCGGTTCCCCGCAGTGCTCGCATCGCAGCGCGCCTCCGGCTTCGTGATCGCAGCCGGTGTGCAAGACCAGCACCTCGGGGCCTTCGGGAGCCCGTTCGTAACGGTCGGCCCAGGCCATCAGCGTCAATACCACCGGAAACAGGTCGCGGCCCTTCCGGGTCAGGTGGTAGGACCCGCGCGACCCGGTGCGCTCCAGCACACCGTGCTCCACCAACTTCTGCAGGCGAGCGCTCAAAATGTTGCTCGCCAGCCCGAGACTGCGCCGGAATTCGTCGAAGCGGGTCAATCCATGAAAGGCGTCGCGGACGATCAGCAGCGTCCAGCGCTCGCCGAGGATCGCCAGCGCCCGAGCCAGCGCGCAACTTTGACCCTCGTAATCGCTCCCAAGTGGCATGGTGCAAGTTTAAATAATGAGTCGATACATCTGAGATTGGAGGAGCGATGAGCCGCGACATTGCCACAGAGGTTGCCGACGATGGTATTGCGACGCTAACCCTGGCCCGGCCGGAGCGCCGCAACGCGCTATCGATCAAGCTCCGCAACGAGATCACTGAACAGCTTGATAGCTGGGCGAGGGATCCGGTCGTCCGCGCCGTCGTACTCACCGGGACGGGATCCACGTTTTGCGCGGGCTTTGACCTCGAGGAGTTCGCGCAAGCTGACCTCGCGCCAAGCATCAAGGACAGCTCGCATCGCTACCACCTTGCCGTGTGGCAGTTCCCCAAGCCGCTACTGGCCGCCATCAACGGCCCCGCGGTGGCCGGCGGCATGGACCTGTGTGTGCTGTGCGACTTCCGGATCGCCTCGGCCAATGCAACATTCGGGCATCCCGAGATCAAATTCGGTGCGCCGCCACTGTTTACGCCGCTCCAATGGATCGTCGGCATGGGAGTCGCACGCGACCTTTGCCTCACCGGACGACGAATCGATGCGGATGAGGCACTGCGCATCGGCCTCGTCAACCGCATTACTGGACCCGACCGAGTCCTCGACGACGCAAAGGCGATGGCACGCACCATCATCGAGGCCCCCCAGGCCGCGCTCGAATGCGCAAAGCGCTACCTAATCAGCAGCCCGAGTGCGACATTCGAGGAGGCCTTCGCCGTCGAGCACGACGCGGTTTTCGATGAGTTCCTGCGCGGTCCGGTCGGCCCGCGTGGCGTGCCGTGACCGTCGAACGTCCGGTGCCCGTCATCGACATGTGGGCCCCGATCGTTCCGAGCAACGAGGTCATCGATGACCTACGGGCCGGATTCCCCGCCGAGCAACTGCAGTACCTGGAGGTCTTTACCAAAAGGACGATCACCGCCGAACAGTTCAGCGAGTACGCAGACACACTGCGCCGCACGGACGACCAAATCCTGGACGCCCTCGACGCTGCCGGCATCACCCTCAGTCTGATAACCGGATTCGACGAAAAGTCAACCTGCGGTGTTACTTTCGTGCACAACACCTCGGTCGCCGCCCTCGCGACCCGTTATCCCGACCGGTTTCTACCCTTCGCCGGCGCCGACGTCATGGCCGGCAGCTCAGCGGTCGATGAGTTCGAGCGTTGGGTGCTTGACAACGGATTTCGAGGACTGAGCCTGCGGCCGTTCATGATTGGTCGGCCCGCAACCGATCCTGCCTACTTTCCCTTCTACACCAAATGCATTGAACTCGGTGTTCCCCTGTCCATCCACACCTCGGCCAACTGGACTCGGTCGCGACCCAGCGATCTCGGCCATCCCCGCCACATCGACGACGTCGCCTGCCGTTTCCCTGAGCTCACCATCCTGATGAGCCACGGCGGCTACCCATGGGTACTCGAGGCATGCCTGATCGCCTGGAAACACCCGAACGTCTACCTCGAACTGGCCGCGCACCGTCCCAAGTACTTCACGGCGCCAGGGGCCGGTTGGGAACCGCTTATGCGCTTCGGGCAGAACACGATTCGCAACAAGGTCATTTACGGCACCGGTGCTTTTCTCATCAACCGCCCCCACGCACAGTTGTGCGACGAGATGCGCGCGCTCCCCGTCCCACGGGACGTCCTGGAGGACTGGCTGTGGCGAAACGCCAGTCAACTACTGCGGCTCTGAGCGTCATCCGGTATCGCTGTGCCGGGTGAGAAAGTCCAAGACGGCCGTGGCAAATATGTCGTTGCGGTCGCCGGCGACCATGTGGCCCGCGCCGTGAACATCGACGAACTCCACCTTAGGGAAGCGCGAAAGGAATTCGTCCGCCCGCTCCTGACTGACGAGGTCGCTCACCTGGCCTCGCACCAAAAGCATGGGCACGCCGTCGCGCAGGATCGCGTCGACGGCGGCGTGCATGCGGTCAGTGTCGGTCACCTCGGTCGGGGGGAAAGGCGAAGAGCCGCTGATGAATTTCGGATCCCAGTGCCAATACCAGCGATCACCGCGGAGGCGCAGGTTGGTCCGCAGGCCATCGAGATCGGTTGGGCGGGGCCGATGCGGGTTGTATTCGGCGATCGCGTCAGCGACCTCGTCGAGGGATTCGAACCCAGATGCCATGCGGTCAGCCATGAAGTGTGTGGATCCGGTTCGCCCCGGACGGGTCCATGTCGGGCACGATGTCCACCAAGACCACCGCGCTCGCGATGCCCGGCGAGATCTCGCCCGCGAGCAGCATCGAGGTGAACCCGCCCAGCGAGGCGCCCACTAACACCGGGCGTGGCGGCAGCTGGCTGCAATACTTCTTGGACGTCGGCGGCGAAGCTGACGACGCGGTAGTCGCCTTCGTCGGACCAGTCCGATTCTCCGTGGCCGCGGAAGTCGACGGTGATCGCCTGCCATCCGCGCTCAGCCACAGCCGCAGCGGCGCGGCCCCATGAGCGGCGGGTCTGTCCACCGCCATGCAGGAACACGACGGCACGCGCTCGGGGATCGCCCTGGCGATCGGAAACGATGCGAACGCCGCCCGGGCCCGGAGGTTACGAACGTTTCAGGCGCTTCAGGCGCTTTAGGCATCTTGGGATCCTACGGCGCCTGCTATTCGCAGAACTCACGAGCACCAGGTGAAGCCAATGAATTCGGCATCGCCATGGCCGTCGACGGAATAGTCGACATAGTGCACTGCGGGCATTCCGTTGTACTTGGTGTTCATTGTCTGCACGTTTGCTGGCGGAACTCCGCTGGGGAAGGCCAGGATCATGTCAGCAAAGACATCGAGACCGACGGGACAGCCGGAGTCGTTTCGCGGTGGCTGTGGATTCCAGGCATGCACAGCGACCTGGTCGGTGAGTTGATAGCCCAGCGCGCAATTCGGCTCGCAGACCTTGAAAACGGCAGTGCCGTTCCCGTCGGCGCCGCGCGGTGCCCCATGAACTCCACGACATGTCTTGCAGCGCAACGGCTACGCTGGCGCAGCCCAGAATATTGAGCTTCACTGGGCGGGCGGTCGGTGGGACCAATCGGTTGTAGCAGCCCGGAATGGCGAAGCTGTTCGCCGGTGCGGCCGCCTTGGGCGACGACGACGGTTGTGCGGTGGGCCGCGCCGGTGTGCCTGCGTGCGCTGGGTGTGCTTCACTCCGACGAAGACGAACGCGCTGATCAGTAGAACAGCAAGGACGACACCAGTCGCGATGTGGGGCAGCTGTGGGAGGCGCCGGACCGATCGATGACCGGACATCGCCCTTGCCGCTCACGTTCACCACATTTACAGGTTATGGCGCGAATCGCACATGGGGCCCGAACTGTCGGCAGTGTCGTGGCACGGTAAATTTGGGCCAAATTTGGTCAAAGCTACCAACTATTCACGGAAAGCCCGCACCCTGTTGGGCCCTGATAAGGAGCCACCAATGAATGATCACGCATTGGCCGCGCGGTTGGCCACCGAGGCCGGCCACTTGCTGCTTGAGGTCCGGAAGGAATTCGCCGACGCTGAGGCGAGCGAGCGGAAAGCGGCGGGGGACAAGCGATCCCACGACTTCCTCATGGATGCGCTCGCCAGACGAGCGGCCCGACGACGCCGTGCTGTCCGAGGAGGGCGCCGACGATCCGGTGCGACTGCGCTCGCAGCGGGTGTGGATTGTCGATCCCCTCGACGGCACGCGCGAATTCTCCGAGCTCGGAGCGCGATGACTGGGCAGTGCACGTCGCGCTCTGGCAGGCCGGTGAACTCGTTGCCGGGGCTGTGGCGTTGCCGGCTCAGGGCATCACGCTGGCGACACCCAGAGTCGATCCTCCGCCCAGCGCGCCGGACAAGCCGCGCATCGTGGTATCCCGCACCCGGCCGCCCGCTATCGCGCTGGCCGTTCGTGACGCTTTGGACGGCACGCTGGTGGAAATGGGTTCCGCCGGCGCCAAAGTGGCGTCGATCGTGCAAGGTCTGTCCGATGTCTACGTGCATGCCGGGGGCCAATTCGAATGGGATTCGGCCGCCCCGGTGGCGGTCGCCCGATCCGCCGGTTTGCACACCTCCCGCATCGACGGGTCCGCGTTGGCCTACAACCAGCCGGATCCAAAGCTGCCGGACCTGCTGGTCTGCCGGCCCGAGCTGGCCGATGCGGTACTCGCAGTCACGGCTGAGTAACTACTGCGCCGCCAGTAGGAGCCGAATTGGCGCGACTGCAGCTTTCCGGCGACGAAGTCA
The DNA here is from genome assembly GCA_963820985.1 of uncultured Actinomycetota bacterium. Classification (GTDB taxonomy): domain Bacteria; phylum Actinomycetota; class Actinomycetes; order Mycobacteriales; family Mycobacteriaceae; genus Mycobacterium. The sequence goes on from CAWGCI010000001.1 coordinate 29,397, forward strand.
GCCGCCTGGTTGACCATGCCCGAGGAGATGTACGCGCTGGCTTGGTGCTCTGGCCAGTTCGCTTCCCAGGTATGCGGGTCAGCGGGATTGCAGATCGGGTCGGCACCGTGACACAAGTCGATGGTTCTGTCGTTGTAGATCGGGTTGAAGTTCGTGATGGGACCGACCCACTGAGTTCCGTTGCCGAACAGCGCGACCGCGGCGATGTGCTGATCGGAGCCCGGCGGTAGGGGATTGGTGAAGCCCCACATTTGGGTGGGAACGGCGAGCACCACGTCGGTGGCCGCCGCGCCGAGCGAGTAGCCGCCCAGCACCACGCGGGTGTTCGGGCAATTGTTGATCGTGTTCTGGACGTGCTGGCTGATGTCGTTGGCGCCCTGATCGATCTGAGTGTCGGCGGGGTAGTCTCACCGCGTAGCTGCTGACGTACTTGCCGGAAACCTTGGAGCGCAGCGCGCTGATGAACGCGCTGCCGACTGCGCCGGTCCCGGGCGATTCCATGCGCCCACGGGCGAACACCACCTCGGCATCGGGGCAGGCCGCGGCGGCGGGTGCAACCGCACCGGGGTTGCCGGCCGGAATCAGGACGGGGGCGGTCAGCAGGGCTGCGGCCAACAGCGCTGCGGCGATGACCGCGGGAAATCGACGGCCCGATAAATCACTCACGATGTCCGATGTTAGCGATCCGCGGCGAGCGGCGCGCGGCGAAGTTTTCCGGACGTGGGTTTAGCGGGCTGCCTTCGCGGGTACGCGTGCGACACCTCGGTGCTTACGGCGTGGTGGGGGCCGGTCCCGATTTTCAAGCAACTAGTCAAGCAGGTGGCTATGGAGCGACTTAGTGGACTCGACGCATTCTTTCTTTACCTGGAGACACCGACGCAGCCGCTGAATGTGTGCTGCGTTCTCGAGTTGGATACCTCGACGATGCCGGGGGGCTACTCGTACAGCCGGTTTCGCACCGAAGTGGTCAACCGCGTGAGCGCGGTGCCCGAATTTCGGATGAAGCTGGCCGACAACCAGCTGAACCTGGATCATCCGGTGTGGGTCGACGACGAGAATTTCCAGCTGCGGCACCATGTACGCCGTATCGGTGTCGCCGCCGCCGGGAGGGCGGCGCGAGCTGGCCGAGATCTGTGGCTATATCGCCGGGCTGCCGCTGGACCGCGACCGCCCGCTGTGGGAGATGTGGGTGATCGAGGGCGGCGCCCGCGAGGATGCGGTGACGGTGATGCTCAAGGTGCACCACGCCGTGGTCGACGGCGTGGCCGGGGCAAACCTGCTCGCCCAGTTGTGCAGCCTGCAGCCCGACGCCCCGCCACCGCAGCCCGTCGCCGGCGCGGGCGGCGCCCACCCGTTGCAGATCGCGGCGAGCGGGCTGATGGGGTTCGCGAAGCGGCCGCTGCGATTGGCGACGGTGTTGCCGGCGACGATGGCAACGCTGGCGCAAACGCTGGTGCGTGCCCGCGAGGGCCGAACGATGGCCGCACCGTTCTCGGCGCCACCGACGCCGTTCAACGGCTCCCTGAGCAAGCACCGCAACATCGCCTACACCCAGCTCGACATGCGGGACGTCAAGAGGGTGAAGAACAGATTCGGCGTGACGGTCAACGACGTGGTGGTGGCGTTGTGCGCCGGGGTTTTGCGGCGGTTCCTGCTCGAGCGCGGCGAGCTGCCCGAGGCCCCGCTGGTGGCGACCGTGCCCGTCTCGGTGCACGCGAAGACGGACCGACCCGGCCGCAATCACACCACCTTGATGTTCTGCCGGTTGGAAAGCCAAATCAGCGATCCCGCCGAGCGTATCCGCACCATTGCCGCCGGAAACACGGCCGCAAAGGACCACACCGCGGCCATGGGCCCGACCCTGCTGCACGACTGGAGCGAATTCGGCGGCCCGACGATGTTCGGCGCGGCCATGCGAATCCTGCCGCGCATTCCGGGGAGCTTCAGCCCCGTCTTCAACCTGATCTTGTCGAACGTGCCGGGTCCGCAGGGGCAGTTGTACTTCCTGGGTTGCCGGATGGAGGCGATGTATCCTCTCGGTCCGCTCCTCGGCGGGGCGGGGCTCAACATCACGGTGATTTCGCTCAATGGGGAACTGGGCATCGGCATCATCGCCTGTCCCGATCTGCTGCCCGAACTGTGGGGCATCGCGGACGCGTTCACGGACGAGCTCAAAGAGCTGCTCGAATGTGACGTCAATCGGAAGCCGGAAGACACCGACTCCGGAGTTCACGCTTGAGCACCTTGCCGTAGCTGTTCTTCGGCAGTTCGTCGACGAACAGATAGCGTTTGGGCCGCTTGAACCGCGCGATGCGTTGCAGCATGTGCGCGTCCAGTTCGCCGGCTTCGGCTGAGCCGACGACAAAGGCCACCACCACCTCGCCCCACTCGGCGTCGGGTGCACCGACCACGCAGGCCTCCGATACGGCCGGGTGCTCGAGGAGCACTTCCTCCACCTCGCGCGGGTAGATGTTGCTACCACCGCTGATCACGACGTCCTTGGAACGGTCGCGCAGGGTGAGGTAGCCGCGCGCATCGAACGATCCCATGTCGCCGGTGTACATCCAGCCGCCCTTGAGCGTGTCACGGGTGGCAGCCGGGTTGTTCCAATATCCCGACATGAGAGCGTCACCGCGGCAAACGATTTCACCGACTTCATCGACGGCGGCCGGTGTTCCGTCGGCGCGCAGTACGGCCACTTCCATGCCGGAGCGCGCGTAGCCGACGGAACCCAGCACCGCGTCGTCAGCGCGTTCATGATCGGCACGGCGAAGACCGGTGATCGTCATCGGCGACTCACCCTGGCCATAGATCTGGGCGAACACCGGACCGAACGCCGCCATCGCCTTCTTTAGGCTCTCGACGTACATCGGGCCGCCGCCGTAGACGATCATGCGCAGATTGCCCGGGCGGCCCCGACCCGTTTCGACGAGCCGCTGCACCATGGTCGGCGCAAGGAACGCGCTCGAGCCGGGGTGGTGTTCGCACAGATCAAGAAACTCGTCGGGATCGAACGCACCGGATGCAGGCACCACCTGCCGCGCGCCGCGCAGGACGTAGGGCAGAACGTAGAGCCCGGAACCGTGGGACATCGGGGCGCCGTGGATCAGGCTGCATTCCTCATCGGGAGTGTCGATGTCGGCGAGATGAGCGACCGTCATCGCGGTCAGGCTGCGGTGGCTCAGCATCGCGCCTTTCGACCGCCCGGTCGTCCCGCTGGTGTAGAACAGCCAGGCCAATGTCGACGCATCGGTGCCCGGTGGGGCGGAAGGTGGTGCCGCACACCAGCGTGAAAGGCATTCGGCGTTCAGGGTTTCGATGCGAACACGGGTCAGGTCAGTGAGGTTAGCCAAATCGGGCGCAATCTTCTCCGAGGCGAACACCTGCGAAACGCCCGCGTCGTCAAGGATCTGCACCATCTCCCTGGGATGAAGCTTGTAATTGATCGGGACGAGGACGCATTCGGCCGCCCAGACCGAGAACATCAACTCGACGATCTCGGGACAGTTCTCGCTGGCGATGGCGATTCGTGCCCCCGGAATGTGCTGCCTGCGGATGGTCGTGGCGATGCGCAGCGCGCGTTCACGCAACTCGAGCCACGTGCACAGCCGGCGCTCGCCGTCGTAGAGGGCGCCGCGCTCGGGGAACCGCGTGGCGGCCTGGTCCAGCATCGTGAACAGATTCAATGTGCATTCCATTCGAGGTCGGCACGTCCAACCATCCGTCGACCACGATGACACACACCGACGCGCGCCGCCCGTGGTCCGGGGTGGATCCGTGTTATTCGGTGGGCGCGCCTACGCTTGGCCGTACACGTGAAGCGTGCGGCGGAAGAGGAGCGGTGTGACTGAGAGGATCTCCGGTGTGACGCTGGTGCGCCACGCGGTGCTCACCTTCGCCGGCTCATGGGCCGCCCCCGGGACCGGCTACCCGTCCGGTGTGGTTAATGCCGCCGATCCCGATCTTGTCTTCGAGGCACCCATCGACGCGCCCTGGTCGTTCGGGCCGATACCGCCCGGTGCGCCGACTTCGCCGAGCTACGCCCAATCCGTCGAGATCGCGGTGACCAACGCGACGGCGTGGATCAACTCCAACCCGCACCAGACCTTCGCGCTCGGCGGCTACAGCCAGGGCGCCGAGGCCGCGTCGCGCATTCTCGCCGAGATCATGACCGGGTCGTTGCAGTCGGCGCGGCCAAACCTGATCGGCGGCTACACCTTTGGAAACCCATGGCGGCACACTGGCCACACGTTTCCCGGTGCCACCGACCCGGGTGGCCGCGGTATCGCCGGCACGAACCTGACCGCCGAGCAGATCCCGAAGGACGCCAACGGCGTTGACACGTGGTGGGATTTCGCCAATCCGGGCGATTTGTACACCACAACGCCGAATGACACGGCGGGCGCGGACATTACCGCGGTGTACAAGGCGGCTATCCAACTCGGTATCGATATCAACGCGGTTGTGACGTTGATTGCCGGGCTCACGGGTCAGGGCAGCCTGGCGCAGCAGGTCCTGGCCCTGGTGACGGATCCGATCGTGGGCGGTGCGGCGCTCGTGGAGGCGATAGATCTAGCGGTTGCCTTTTACGGCACCAACCCGCCGACCTTGCCGCACATCAGCTACCAGAGCGTTCCGGCCCTCTCCGGACAGAATTCGGTTGAGGTCGCCATCTCGCATCTGAACAACATCGCCCGGGCGACCCTGGCGCGCGCGGCGGTCTAGGCCCAGGTGCAGCGAAAACATCGACAGAAGCGATTGAAAACCAATCGGCCGGGATAACCAGAGGTCCCATGGTTGCGTTCAGAGTCATCGATCCGCACGGCAAAGTCGTCGCGACCAGGGATTTCGACAGCGCCGAGGGTGCGCACGCATGGTTTGCCCACTCGATCGACAACACCGAGCTGGGTTGGCGCATAGAGGTCAACGATGACGGGCGATGGGCACATTTCGACGACACCGGAGGCATTCGCCTGCGTCCCCGGCAGAGATGACACGTCGCACCAGCGGCCGTCACCAGCGTTTTAGGTGACGGTTGAACTACGCCCGAATGGGCAACAAATAAGTTATGTCAATCCCGTCGCCACGACCCGTCGACCGAGCCTGCTGGTCGGTGATTGGGGATCTGACGGCAGGGTTGGTACGGCATTGGCTTGACTCCGGGCGACTGGAGTTGCCGCTACCCGCATCGGGGCGCACCGCCGAGCGCTGGCGGCGTCTGGGGCTGCTGGCCGAAGAGGACATGGTTGCGGCACGGATCGCCGAAGCGCACGTCGATGCGGTGGCAATACTCGACGAGTTGGGTGGCAAGCCGCCGGAACCGGATCAACTCTGGGGTGTATGGGCGGCCGAATCGTCCGACGCGGTGCTGACTGCGACCCACCTGGGCGACGATGTGTTCAGCCTCAACGGCACGAAGGTGTGGTGCTCGGGAGCTGGGTTCTGCACCAATGCGTTGGTGACTGCGCGGCTCAAGGACAATCGCCGAGGCCTGTTTGCGGTGGCGGTTGTCGACCCGATCATCAAACCGCCGCCGAGCACGTGGTGGAACCCCGGGTTGGCCGGCAGCGACACCCGGTCAGTGCAGTTCACCAACGCGCATGCCGTCGCAGTCGGGGAACCCGGTGACTACCTGAATCGGCCCGGATTCTGGCACGGGGCGATCGGCGTGGCGGCATGCTGGCTGGGGGGCGCACGCAGGGTTGCCGACCCGTTATATCGTTGCGCTGGAAGCGAATCGGCCGACGCATACGCCCTGGCACACCTCGGCGCCGTGGATGCCGCGCTTGCCGCCAGCGACGCGATGCTCGCCTGCGCGGCGGCCCAGATCGATGCCGATCCATTCGATCGGGCCGGCATCGCTCAACTGCTGGCCGGCGCGCCCGCACCATCGTGGAACACGCGGTGGACGAGGCGATTACCCGCACCGGCCGGGCGTTGGGTCCGGGTCCCCTCTGCCAGGACGGACGGCACGCCCAGCGGGTCGCCGACCTGTCCATCTACATTCGGCAAAGCCACGCTGAACGGGACCTGGCCGAACTTGGCCGGCTCGCCGGGCGCATCGTTGAGAGCGATCGCGCCCCGTGACGCGTGCGCGGCAATGCGGTTGTGCTGGTTGACCGACCACCATTAGAAATTAGATTAGACGCCTCTTGAATGTGATTAGCACATGCGATATCGCTGTGGAAGATCGCCTAATGGTGGCTGGGCGGTACCCATGTGTCCAACGTGATTACTGACGCCGTCATCCGCCTGCGGCCCTGCATGGCGCTAGGTCAGTTGCGTCCGAGCCGCTCGCGCACCGCATCGGTGAGAAAGCGCCTCGTCGACACTGGCCGAAACGCGCGCGCCGCCTGGGTAAGCGCATCACGCGATTCCGCACTCAGCTCGATTTCGCTTGCGGCAACGTTGAACTCGAGCTGCTCGACACTGGACGCCCCGGGAATGGCAACCACGCCCGGCAGGCTGATCAGCCAGGCCAGCGCCACCTGCGCCGGTTTGGCATCGGCTTCGGCGGCGACGTCGCGCAGCGTTTGCAGCAGTGGCTCGATGCGGCGCAGGTTCTCGGTGCCGAACAGCGAGTTCACCGCACGGACGCCGCCCGGCCGGTTGTTCAGGCCGTACTTGCCACCCAACAGCCCCTGCGCCAGTGGGCTGTACGCGATGACGATACGGTTCTCGCGCTCGGCGAACGGGACGAGGTCCTCGAGCGCACCGGGGCGGGCGAGCGAGAAATCCACCTGGTTGCTGATGACCGGACGCCCCAGCGCGGCGTCGGCCCGCTGCCACCGTGCGAGCGAATAGTTCGAGACGCCGGCCGCGCCGATGTCGCCGCTGTCGAGCAGGCTGCGCATTCCCGGCATGATCACCGAATCCGGGACCACCGGGTTGGGCTGGTGTATCTGATAGAGCGGGATGCGGTCGAGCTGCAGCCGCCGCGCACTGGCGCGTTCGCGCTGCTTGATCACCACAGGGAACGGCGCGATTGGCATGATTTTGCTGGCCACCGCGACCTCGGCGCGCTGGTCGCCGAGTGCCTCGCCGAGGATCCGCTCGCTTTTGCCCAGCCCGTATACCTCGGCAGTGTCGAACAGCGTGATCCCTAACGCGAGGGCGCGCTTGACGATGTCAGCTGCGGTGCCGGAGGCGTAACCGTCCCCGTAGCCCCACTCGCGTGAGCCGAATTGCCAGGTGCCCAGCCCGATCCGGCTGACTTTTCCGATTCCGTTGACATCCAGATACTTCATCTTTCCCACCGTACTGAGAGGACCGCTCAGGTCCAACGTGGAGGTCGTGTGTGTTCTTGGCCGAGTTGCTTCCTGATGGACACTATGGCTGGATCCGAGCTTGGCTTTGATTAGTTGCCGGTTGCGGGGTGTTCTCTGGGAAAGCTTGCAGCAGGGCACGTCCCCTGGCGAATCGTAGTTCGGTGAGGAACGCTTCCAGCGGCGCGGTGTTGCGGGCGGTGCGTCGTGCATCGATCATGGCCAAAACGCGTCCGGTCCCAATCTGGACCTGGTAATCGGCCTGGTCGGGGTGCTCTAGTTGGGTTGCGCCGGTGGCAGTCTCGACGTTCCAGCCGGTGCCGGTGTCACATAGCACCGCGACGGCGTCGAGGTCGAAGGTTCGCCGGATCGAATCGGCGGCTTCGCTGAGGTCGCGAGGTGAGGCCATGGCACGGGCGGCCAGCCTGGCGAGGTTGCGCGCCTCGGCGTCGGCGTGCGCGGTCCGGACCCCTTGACGGGTGAGCACGTCGACCAACCCTCCGACCGCCAGAGCGACGAACCCGAAGGTGATCAGGGCGACCACATCGACCGCATTGCTGACTCGCAGGGTGTGCAGGGGCTGGGCGAAGAAGTAGTCGGACAGCAGAACCGCAACGGCGGTGGCCAGCAAGGCAGGCAGAACCCCGCCGAGCAGGGCCACGCCGAGCACCGCGAGCAGATTGCACAGCAGTGCGCCGGTAAGACCGAGCGGGGTGCGAAACGGGATGAGACCGAGTGTGATCGCCACGGGTGCGATGACCGCGAGGATCCAGGCCGCCAGTCGGCGTAGCCCGGGAAGCGGGATCTGCCGCAGGGACGGGACGGTCAGCCTGATCGCCGGTGTTTGACGGCGTGGTTGGCGGGCGGGAATGACATGAACCTCGACCGGGCCGGCGGTTCGGGTCGCTTTGTTGATCACCGAGCCGTGCAGCAATTCCTGACGGCGGGACCGCCGGGTTGCGCCCAACACCAACTGCTGAGCATTCTCGTTGCGTGCGAAATCCAGCACCGCGGCGGCGACATCGATGCCGGCCAATTCGGTGTAGTGGCCACCCAATTCGCCAAGCAGCCGGCGTTGGCCGGACAGCCACGCGGGCTCGCCCTCCGCCAGGCCTGTGGGTTCCCGCACGTGCACCCCGATCAGCTCGGCGCCGATCGGCGTGGCGATCTGTGCGGCCCGCCGCAGGACGTGCTCGCCTTCGGGGTCGCCGGTCAACGCGACGACGACCCGCTGCGAAGCAACCGCTCCCGGTGCCCGCCTCACCGTAACCGGGGGAGTGGCACCGAGGTGACCGTGCTGCTGCAGCCAGCCCGTCGCGAGTTCACGCAGCGCGGCCAACCGCTCCGCGGTGTAGAACCCGTTCAGCGCGTGCGGGGCGGCGCCCGGCCGCAGGACGTCGGTATCGGCGATGCGGGCGCGCAACTGCTGCGGGGTGATGTCGAGAAACTCGATTTCGTCGGCGGCGGCTACCACCGCGTCGGGCACCGTCTCGTGTTGGGCGATGCCGGTGACTGTTTCGACGGCGTAGCTCAGGCTGTCGATGTGTTGCACGTTGAGCGCGGTGATCACATCGATACCTGCGCTTAGCAACTCCTGCACGTCTTCCCAACGTTTTTCGTGGCGGCCGCCCGGTACGCAGGTATGGGCCAATTCATCGACGAGCACCACCGCCGGACGTCGGGCCAACACAGTGTCCAGGTCGAGCTCGCCGAAGGTGGACCCTCGGTGGCTGATCTGGGCTAGCGGAATTTGCTCCAGCGAGGCGAGCATGGCCTCGGTATCCGCCCGGGCGTGGGTTTCAACCAACCCCACGACCACATCCACTCCCCGCTCGGCGAGCTGCTTGGCCTCGGCCAGCATGGCGTAGGTCTTCCCGGCTCCCGGGCCAATAGCAAGATAGACGCGCAGCCGACCCCGGCTCGCAGACGATGTCGGACTCGCCGACAATGCGCCGCTCATCGATCACCCTTCGCCGCCACACGACGGATCGAACCTACCGCTGGGAAAGG
>CAWGCI010000002.1:0-35727 GCA_963820985.1 uncultured Actinomycetota bacterium
GGGAATCTCCTGTGCGGCAGCATCTGTAGCCCACCGGTAGTTCGGCTTGCCGTTGCCAAGTCGTTGGAATACTGCTCGACAAACAGAATCGCCTTGGGCGCTTTGAAATGGGCCAGCTCCGACTTGCCGAGGGTGATAGTCGGCCTCCTCGATGACCCCGAGCTCCGGCTGCAACGCCACCAGTGCGACGACTTATTGGCCCACGCTGGCGGGTCGCCCGACCGCCAACGCGTCGGCGACGCCGGGGTGGGTGCGCAGCACCTCTTCGACCTCTTCGACGAAGACCTTTTCACCGCCGGTGTTCACCACCAACGAATCCCGTCCATAGAGCCGCAGGGTCCCGTCGGATTCGATGCTCGCCCGGTCACCGGGGATCACCACCCGCCGCCCGTCGATCTCGGGAAAGGTGCGCTCGGTGGCGTCCGCGTCGTTGAAGTAGCCCAGCGGAATCCGGCCGCTGCGGGCCACCCAGCCGATCTCGGGATCGCCGGGCTGCGGGAACCTGCTGCGATCCTCCGACACCACCGCTCCACCTTCGCGAAGCACGAAGGTCTCGCTCTGCGCGCCGCGTTGGCTATGTCCGAACCCCATGTTCCCGGATTCCGACGAGCCGTACCCGTCGATGATGGTGACCTGGGGCAGAATTTCCATCAGCGCGCGCTTGAACTCGGATTGGTAGCCGCCCCGCCGGTGCCGATCGCGTTCAGCGACGACAGATCGTAGGAACCTCGTTGCAGCTCGGCGACCAGCGGGCCGGCGTACGCGTCGCCCACCATGGTCATCATGGCGACCCCTTCGCGCTCGGCGGTTTCCCAGACCGAGCGCACGTCCAGTTTGCCCCGTCCGTCATAAAGCACCACCGTCAACCCGTGCATGATTGCCGAGAAGGCGGTCCACATCCCGGCGGCGTGCATCAGCGGGGAGACGGCGAACCACGGCGGTCCGCCGCCGCGCACCTTGGCGTGGATCTCGTCGACGCTGGCATGGTCGGCGCCGACCATCGACGCCACGTACATGTCGCTCTGCCGCCACAGCACGCCCTTGGGACGGCCGGTCGTCCCGCCGGTGCACGTCGTGATCAAGTCGTCGGGCGAACCCGGCGCCGGGGCACCCGAACCACCTTGTGCCAGCGCATCATCCAGCGATACCGCACCTGGCAGTTCGGCGGCGTCGCTTCCGTCGTCGATCGAGATCAGCAGCTCGGCGCCGTCCGTCGGCAGCACCTCGGCGCACCGCGCACCGATCGAGCGGTGGTAGATGATGCCGCGCGGCCGGACGTAGGCGAGCAGCTCGGCGATCTCCCGCGGCGCGTAGCTGTAGTTCACGTTGACCGGCACGGTTCGCGCCTTAAGACACCCGATCACCGCGTCCGGGTACAGGTCGTTGTACATGATGAGCGCGACCCGGTCCTGGCCACACTCCCAGCGGTTCAGTGTGTCCCGCTCTCGGTGCGCCCCGAAGCCGTTGGCGTTCAGGAAGTTTGCCAACTGGGTGGTCCGCCGAGCCGATTCGGCGAAGGTGCTGCGGCGAGCACCGCATACCGTCATCACCCGGTCGGGAATGACATCGGCGATGGCATCCAACACCGCCCCGACGGTCCATTCGCTCACCGGCCCGTGCCGCCTACGCTGCCACTGGGGTTTTTATGCCGAGGAGATCTAAGGCATTGTCGCGCATGATCTTTCGAATATCGGACTCGCTGAAATCCGTGAGTTCTTCGGTGAACGAGATCGGCGACTCGAGGCCTTCGCCATGCGGCCAGTCGGAACCGAACAAGATCTTGTCGACGCCGACGACCTCGGCCAGCTCCGGCAAATCGTCCTCATAATACGGGGCGATCCACACGTTGTTGCGTAACTGCTCCACCGGATCTTCGGGAAAGTCGCGGGGCTGGTTGTTGGCAGCCTTCTTCAGGCGCTTGACCAACCGGTGGACGAAGTATGAACCATTTTCGATGCTGACTGCCTTGAGCTTCGGGTGACGGGTGAACACTCCGTGCACGATCATCGAGGCCATGGTGTCGTGAATGGCGCGGTCGTCGAGAAGTACGTTATCCAGCGGATCCTTGGCGCCGAAGCCCTCGAACGTCGCCTTACCGCCCCACGCCGCCGCGATGTGCAGATAGCCGCTGTCGCTGAGGTGGAATCCCACCGGCACCCCCGCCTCGGCCAGCCGGGCCCAGACCGGGTCGTGGCTGCGATCACCCAGCGACCGCGGCTTGACCAGGCCGGGCACCGGCGCCGGCCGCACCAACACCAACTTGGCACCGCGCGCCAACACGAACTCCACCTCGTCGAGCGCCTTGGCCGGATCGGCGAGCGAGATGATCGGCGGCGCGATGATGCGGTGGTCGGGCCGGTCGAAGCCCCAGTCCTCGTCGAGCCACAGGTTGAAGGCGTGCACCGACCCCATCGTCGCCTCGATGTCGTGCTTGAGCGCCTCCTCGACCCCGCACCCGAATGTCGGCAGCATGAAGGCAGTCTCGATGTCCTGAGTGTCCATCACCGCAATGCGGGCATCGCGGTTCTGGTACTCGGGGTGTTCGGCCAGCCGCTCGACCTTCATCAGCGACGCGGGATCGACGCCTTCGGGAATCTCGCCGCGGAACAACAAGTCCAGGCAGCCCGGGACGATGATCGGGTCGAAAGTGGGGTTGGGGACGAACTGGTTGACGCGGCCCCCGATCACGGCCAACGTGCGCTTACCGTCGGTGACCATCTGCACACCTCGGCGCTTGAACTCCTTATCGAGGTGCCGGGTGAACGCGTCGAGCGGCTCGTAGTAGTGGTTGTCGACATCGATTGCCTTGTAACTCAAGTTCCCCATGATCGTCCTTTCCCGGGTGCACCTAAGCGTCGGTTGAAGTGAGCTTTCCAAGCAAGGGAGGAAACTGCGGCGGTCGCTTCTGCAGGAAGCTGGTGATCCCCTCGATAACGTCCGGCCGCGGCATCGCCTCGTGCAGCAGGACCTCGGCGTGCGAGGTCGCTTCCACCACATCGCGGCTGGCGTCGGCGTACACCTGTCGTTTGATCACCGCCATCGAGGCCGGCGAGCAGTTCTGGGCGATGTCCTCCGCGTAGTCCAGGGCACGCTTCATCAGGTCTTCGGGTGCGACGACCTCTTTGACGAGACCCAACTCGGCTGCCTCCTCGGCGAGGAACGTGCGGCCGCTCAGCAGTAGGTCGAGGGCGACGCCCCAGGTGGTCAACCGAGGCAGTATCCAGGAGATGCCGAATTCGGCGATCAGACCGCGGCGGGCGAACACGGCGGCGAACTTGGCGCCGGCCGCGGCGAACCGAACATCGCACATCAGCGCCTGGGTGAGACCGATGCCCACGCAGGAGCCGTTGATCGCCGCGATGACGGGCTTGCGCAACGTGGTGACAAAGTGCGTCGGGCGTTCGCCGACCAACTCGGCCAGATTCGTCTTGCCCGCCTTCTCCATGGTCTCGCCGACATGATTCGCCGCGCTGGGCGCGCCCAGGTAGGCGCCGGCACAGAATCCCCTGCCGCGGCCGGTCAGCACGATCACCCGGATGGCCGGGTCCTGTTCGGCGCGGTCGATGGCGGCGTAGAACCCGGCGGCGATGTCGGGGCCCCAGGCGTTGAGGCGATCCGGGCGGTTGAACGTGAGGATTGCGACGCCGCTGGACGTGGCCTCGTAGAGCACCGCGTCTTCGCCGTCGGCGCTGCCCATCGACGCCTCCTCACGCATGGTTATTGCTTCGATCCAGCAGACTTTGTACCCATACTGTATACCTATCGGTACTGCATTCTACAACTGCCGCCGAGGCCCTCGCGGACCCGGGATGAGCAGCGAATTTCGGCCTGGCGAAGCGCAATTCTCAGGAGTCGATGAGCCCGAGCCGGCGGTAGGCGTTCTCGATCTGAGCCTTGGCCTCCGGTGGTAGCTGCGCTTGCGGGGGCCGGGAATGCGGATAGTCGCCTATCGGCAGGCCCAGCACGGAGGCGGCGTACTTGAACGCACCACCCCAGTGGGTGAAGTAGTCTGCTCGTCCCGGATAGCAGGTCCACCACGATCCGATGTCGAGGTCGAACTGGTCCAGACCCGAGTCGCGCCCGTAGTCCATGGCCTCCAGGAGTTTGTCGTTGAGCACCAGGTCCCAGTACTCGGAAAAGAGCCGCTTTTGTGGTGTCTCAAACAGGTAGCCGGCGGTGCCCAGCTGTGCCGGGCAGACGATCCCGGCGCGCAGCCACCCGGCGCGATAGACCGTTCTATCGCATTCCCAGACCGCAAGATTGGGCGCCAACTCGTGCAGCCGCCGGCTCGCCTCCGGCCGGAAGGCCCCCTCCTTGGTGGCGCACACCGCGGGCACCTCGTCGTAGATCCGCGCGCTTTCGAGGGGTGTGAGCACATAGCCCGACGACGGGGAGTTGAACATGCCCAGCGCAATGTCCGTGCGCGCGGCGATGTACTTGAAGAATCGCAGCACGCCTTCGCCGCCGTGTGCCTCCATCATCGGCGTTTGGATGTAGGCGATGTCGGCGCCGACCTGCTGGGCGTGCAGCGTCAGGTCCAGGCAGTCCTTGGCGGTCATCGCCGCCGTGCAGGCCTGCACCACCACGTCGGGATTCGCGCGGCGCGCTTCCTCGATTGCCACCTCCAGCAAGCGCTTTCGCTCCTCGAGCGTCAACGACCAGAATTCGGAGATACCGCTGGTGCACCACAACATCGGGTGCCCGAGATCGCCGACGCAGTAGCGCACCAGTGTCCGGTAGGCGTCCCAATCGATGTCGTCACCATCGTCGCCACAGAACGGCGTGTAGAGGGAATCGCCGATTCCCCGCAAAGCACCGCGCGCCCAGGTACGCGCCTCAGCCGCCGTCGCCATAATTCACTCCTTCTGTCGGCCAAAGGTTTTGAAAGAGATCGGCGCTCAGGTGAAGTCCGAACCGCCGTCAACGTTGATGTTGGCTCCGGTCATATAGGAATTGCGTCGCGATGCCAGGAAGGCGACGACCGGTCCTATTTCCTCCGGAAGGCCGGCTCGCGGCATGTGCGCCGGATGCCCGAAGTGCTTGTCGATGGCCTCCATCAGGGCATAGGGGTCGCTGCCGTCGACGCCGACCGACGTCGCCCAGCCCACCAGCGACTCGGACGCGATGCTGCCCGGCGACACCACATTGACCAGGATCTCGTCCTTGGCTAACAGCAAGGACAGGTTTTTCGACACGCTGGTCAGCATCGACTTGGCTGCGGTGTAGGCCGGCAACATGACACTTTGCCGCTGGGTCGAGTGCGCCGAAAAGTTGACTATCCGGGCCCATTCAGCCTTGCGCAGCAGCGGAAGTGCCGAACGGACGCAGCGCACCATTCCCATCACGCCGTCTTCGACGGACTCGCGCCACTGCTCGTCGGTCAAATCTTCAAAGCTGCCAGGCGCTCCCGGCCCGACCGTGTTGATGAGCACGTTGAGTTCGCCGTTCCATCGCCGTCCAAGCTCGGCGAACACGTCGTCGACCTGACCGGCGTCACCGATGTCGGCAGCGAGGCCGACGGCATCCGGGCTGCCCAGACGGGTCAACTCCGCGGCAGCGCTCTCGAGTGCGGCTGGGGTGCGGCCGATCACCGCGACCCGGGCACCGTCCTCGGCGAGGCATCGGGCCGCGGCCAAACCCATGCCGCGACTGCCACCGACCACCGCCGTCGCGGCATTTGCCAGCCCTAGATCCATGGTTCAGTACGCCTGTCCAGCCGTATTTACCAGAAACCCTACGATAGGTATTACAGTAGCAGACGGACAACCGCACGAAGCAGCACGTTTGGGCCGGTGACATGGCTCGGGACCGCATCCGCAGAAGAGATCTCGATGGAGGTGCCCGTAGTGGCAAAGCAGGCAACTGCCGATAAGCGTCAGCGCCGCGAACGCGGGTCCATCAACCCTGATGACATCATCAGCGGTGCATTCGAACTCGCGGAGCAAGTATCGATCGACAACCTGAGCATGCCGCTGCTCGGCAAACACCTCGGCGTCGGCGTCACCAGCATCTACTGGTACTTCCGCAAGAAGGACGATCTGCTCAACGCGATGACCGACCGAGCCTTGAGCAAGTACGTGTTCGCCACTCCCTATGTGGAAGCCAGCGACTGGCGCGAGACGCTGCGCAACCACGCGCGCCTGATGCGTAAGACGTTCATGGGCAACCCAATTCTGTGCGACCTGATTCTGATTCGTGCCGCGCTGAGTCCCAAAGCGGCGCGAATGGGAGCTCAGGAGATGGAGACGGCGATCGCAAACCTGGTGGAGGCCGGCTTGTCTCCCGAGGACGCCTTTGACACCTATTCCGCGGTGTCGCTGCACGTCCGCGGATCAGTGGTGCTGCAGCGGCTCTACGAAAAGAACCAGTCGTCGGACAGTGGGCCGCGCAGCATCGAGGACGCGGTGGGCGTCGATCTCCAAGGCACTCCGTTGCTCGCGCGAGTGACCGGGAAAGGTCACCGCATCGGGGCCCCGGATGAGACGAACTTCGAGTACGGCCTCGAATGCATCCTCGACCATGCCGACCGGTTGATCGAGGAGGGCTCGAATGCTGCAAAGTCGGCACCACGCAAGGCGGTGAAGTCAGCCGGTCGCGGACGCTCGAACGCGACCGAAACCCGTTAGACGGGCGCGAATCGCGTTATCACGCTTCAGGTTCGGGCACGTGGAAGTGCTCGTCGCGCAGTCGGAAGGCCTCCTTGGCTCCGTGCTGCGCGCGCGTTTTGACAAAGTTGAACTCGTCGGGCGCAAATTGCAGGTTGGTGCCGAACGCGTGGAACAGGTAGCTCGCGACTTCCTCACCTTGGTATGCCTGGCTCTGTTCGACCAGGCGAAACGCTTCCTTGGCGATGACTACTCCATCGGCGGGCATCTTCGCCGCCTTCTCGGCCCAGTACCGGGCGCGCGCCGTAACCGAGCCGGGATCGCATGTGTCGGTGAAGATTCCGAGGTGCTCGATCTCGCCGGCTTCGATGATGTCACCGGTCAGCAGTAGCCGTCGGGCCAGCACCGGTCCCAGCCGATGAAAGAACATGTGCAGGCTGCCCAACGCCGGCCCCAGGAAGCGGGTTGCCGGCATGCCGATCCTGGTGTCGCGCGCGATGACGGAGATGTCGGTCATCAGTGCCATCTCGAAGCCGCCCCCGAGGGCGTAGCCGGCGATCTCCCCCACCGTCACCTTCGGGAAGCCCATAAAGTTGTGATAGAAGCTAAATGACTTGCGGTCCACGGTAAGTCGCCGACGCTGACTGGGCCGACGCTTGGTCGACCGATCATCGGAGGTGTTCCCCTTCGCCGATTCGCCGTACCACCCGTACGCATTGTTCATGTCGGCCCCGGTGCTGAAGACTCCACCGGCTCCGCGCAGCAACACCACCGTGAGGTCGTCGTCATCGGCCACTTGGTCCAGACAGCGGGCAACCGCCTCACGCATGGTGGCGTCATAGGAGTTGCGTTGCTTGGGGTTGTTGAACGTGATTGTGGCGATTCGCTTGTCGTGATCCACGTCGAACAGCACGCGGTCGTCCGACGTCTCCGAGGGGGTCATAAGCTTTGCGGCGTGGAAACCCCTGGCTTTAGCCGGGAGAGGAAATGCCGCTTCCTCCTTTCGTCAGGTTGTCGGTGGTGCCGCCTAGGTTGTTGATGTGTGCAGGTTTCGGTTGCTCCCTAGCGTTGAGCAGGCGGCCGTCTTGGCCGAGCACTGTCGCCATGCCCGGTACGTGTGGAATCTTGCCGTAGAGCAGCAGCGGCACTGGCAGCCAGGTCGCCAAACGCCTGGCTATAACGAGCAATGTGCCCAGTTGACGGCGGCCCGCGCCGAATACGACTGGCTGGCAGCCGGGTCGCAGACCGTGCAGCAGCAGGCGTTGCGCGACTTCGCCCAGGCGATGCGCAACTTCTTTGGCGGCACTCATCGTCGCCCGACCTGGCGCAAAGCCGGCAAGCATGAAGGATTCCGCCAAGTCGGGGTCAAACCGCGCCACATCACCCGGCTCAACCACCGCAACGGGCAGGTATGGATCCCGAAAGTCGGCTGGGTGCGCTTCCGCTGGACCCGCACCATCGCCGACAACGTGAAGTCCTACCGCGTCACCAGGGATCGCTCCGGGCGCTGGCACATCACCTTTGCCGCCATCCCCGACGCTGTTCCGGGACCCGGTGATGGCAGCGTGGTGGGTATAGATCGCGGCGTGGCGGTCTCGGTGGCCCTGTCCAACGGGCAGCTGCTGCGTGCTCCTGGCCTTCGCGCCGGCGAAACCAAACGACTGCGTCGATTGCAGCAACGGCTGGCGCGAGCGCAACGCGGATCTGCCCGGCGCGCACGAACCAAGCTGGTCCTTGCGAAGTTGCGTGCCCGGGAAACAGATCGCCGCCGTGACTGGGTGGAAAAGACCACCACCGATATGGCGCGCCGCTTCGACACCATCAAAGTCGAGGACTTGAACGTGTCTGCGATGACCCGCTCGGCACGCGGGACACGTGAACACCCAGGCACCCGCGTCGCGCAGAAACGCGGCCTCAACCGCCAGATCAGCCGCCAAGGCTGGGGACTGCTGGTGGCCCGGTTGAAGCACAAGGCTTCGGGGCAGCTGGAATTCGTCTCGGCGGCGTATACGTCGCAACGATGCTCTTACTGCGGGCACGTCGCACCCGAAAACCGCAAGAGCCAAGCGGTTTTCCAGTGCGTCGCCTGCAACGCGGGCTCGTGCAACGCCGACGTCAACGCGGCACGCAACATCGCCGCCGGACGGGCGGTGACAGCACGGGGAGACCTCGGCACTAGCCGGTCTACGAACCGTGAACCTCAACTCAGTTCTCCTGCTGCCTAAGCGTGACGGACGGGGTTGGAATCCACCGGCTTAAGCCGGTGGAGGACGTCAAGTAGCGGACTCCTTTCGCCGCCGCCGCCGCCTGGCGAACTGAAAGACGGACAGTTGTTCCGGCGGCGACGCCACGGTGCTGACCTCACCCGTGCACAGCACCTCGTCACTGACCAACAGTCGCGCGGTCGAGGTGATGCTCCGGTCGATTTGCGACCGTGCGATGTCGAAGCTGAGCTCGGTCAGCAGCGGGGTTGGCCGGCGGAAGGTGACGGTCAACGATCGCGTCTTGCCGGATAGGCCGGCCACGCAGTTGTGATGCTGTATTACAGAGTCGAAGAAGACACCGAGGAAGCCGCCGTGCACCAGGCCGGGCGGCCCCTCGTAGATCAGCGGGAAGGTGACCCGGCCAGCCGCTTTCTCGGCATCGAGATGGTCGAACCGGTACTCGGGAAAGCATGGGTTGTAGGCACCGATATCGGTGGCGTGGTTGAGGTAGATGCGCCGAGGGTCGTCCGGGATCGCACCAATCCGGGGCGCGCTGTCTCGCGGAGCGGCGGCGGCCAGCTCGCTTTCCCACTCGGCGAACTTCGCGATCATGGTGTCCACCGTCGGGTGGGCGTGCTCCAGCGAGAGCAGCAACGAGCCAAGGCGGCGAATCGCGCCGGCCGCGGCCACGGTCTGGGCAAGGGGCGCCTCGCCGAATTTGGCGTCACCGGGAGTTGCGGTGGCTTCACTCATCGGCGCCACTCCTCCTCATCGCTTTCCCGCCCGGTTGTTGCCCGGTTGTTTCGCAGGCAGCGTTTCCTTGCTAACTTATACTGGGCAGCAATCGTATAGCCTACTGTATGAGTAACTGTATCGGCGAGAAAGGCCGGATTCGACCGTGAGTCACGAGGCCGACGCGGCCGACGCCGAGGGCTCGGTGACGGCACACCGGGACGGCGCGGTCTTACGGGTCACGCTCGATCGGCCCTCGCGTCGAAACTCGTTGAACCACTTGATGGTCGATACGTTGGTCGACACACTGACCGATGCCGCCGCCGACGACTCGCTGCGCGCGATTCACCTCCGAAGCACCGGAGACGACTTCTGCGCCGGCGCCGACTGGGTGGCCGCCAACAGCTCCGGCGGGCAACGTCCCCGCACCGGCAATCTGGTGCGCCGGATTCCCCATGCCGCCCACCGCGTGATCGAGCTGGTGGGAAGCATTCAGCTGCCCGTGGTCTGTAGCGTGCGTGGATGGGCCGTGGGCATGGGCTGCAATCTCGCGCTGGCCGCCGACTTCACCGTCGCCAGCACCGACGCCGTGTTCTGGGAGCCATTCGTGGACCGCGGCTTCAGCCCGGATTCGGGTTCTACCTGGCTACTGCCCCGGCTGGTCGGCGTGGCGCGGGCCCGGCGAATGCTGCTCCTCGGCGAGAAGGTGAGCGGGACGGACGCGGCCGACTGGGGGTTGATCCACCAAGCCGTGAGCCCTGTCGAGCTCGACAAGGCGGCGGAGGAGTTGCTGGGACGACTGGCGTGCGGACCCACCGTAGCGATCGGACTGGCCAAGCAGGCGCTGAGCTTCGGCCAGCACGCGACGCTGAGCCAATCCATGACGCAGGAACTCTACAACTTGGAACTATCTTGCAGGACAAGCGATTTCAAAGAGGGCCTGGAAGCGTTTCGGCAGCGGCGCGCGCCGAAGTTTGAGGGCCGATGACCCGCTACGAAGGGAACACGGATGCCTACTGACTCGTTCGACACGATCAAATACGAGGTCGACGGGCACACCGCGACCATTACGTTGAACCGCCCGGAAGCCCTCAATGCGCTCAGCCCGCACATGATCACCGAACTCCGGGCCGCGTACGACGAGGCCGAGAACGACGACAACGTCTGGCTGATCGCCGTCACCGGCACCGGTCGTGCCTTCTGCACGGGCGCCGACGTGAAGGAAATTCCCGAAGACGGCAAAGTGATCTACGAACGGCCGTACCTGTCGACGTACGACCAATGGGAGGCGCCGCAGGAAGGCACGCCGCCGTTTCGCACCATGGCCAAGCCGGTGCTGACCGCCGTCAACGGTTTGTGCTGCGGCGCGGGCATGGATTGGGTCGCCACGACCGACATCGTCATCGCCTCCGATCAGGCGACATTCTTCGACCCGCACGTCAGCATTGGCCTGGTCGCAGGGCGCGAGATGGTGAGGGTATCCAGGGTGCTGCCCCGTTCAATCGCGCTGCGGATGGCGTTGATGGGCAAGCACGAGCGGATGAGTGCACAGCGCGCCTACGAGCTCGGCTTGATCAGCGAGGTGGTTGAGCACGAGCGGTTGCCGGAACGGGTCCATGAGATCGCCGACATCGTCAACTCCAATGCGCCGCTGGCGGTCCGAGGAACCCGGCTGGCCATTCTCAAGGGTCTGAATGTGCCGCTACACGAGGCCGAGATACTCGCCGAAACCTTCCGCGAGCGCGTGCTACGGACCGAGGACGCGCAGGAAGGCCCCAAGGCCTTCGTCGAAAAGCGGAAACCAAATTGGCAATGCAGATGAGCTTCGAGACCATCCAGCTCGAGGTCGACGCTACCGATCACGTCGCCACCATCACGCTGAATCGGCCCGAGCAGTTAAATTCTTTCAACCGCACCATGTGCGAGGAGATGGCTCGGGCCTGGCGCGAGGTCAAGCTCGACGACTCGGTGCATGCGGTCGTGCTGCGGGCGGCCGGCGCGCGGGCGTTCAGCGCCGGATTGGATATCAAGACGCCGTACGGTCAACCCGAAAACGTCTGGAACCACGAAGATCCCGGTGAGGCACTCAGCCCGAAGTGGCAGAAGATGTGGAAGCCCGTGGTGTGCGCCGTTCAGGGCATGTGCACAGCTGGCGCGTTCTACTTCGTCAACGAGTCCGACGTCGTCATCTGTTCCACTGACGCAACGTTCTTCGACTCACACGTCTCGGCCGGCCTGGTCTGTGCACTGGAGCCGGTCGGGCTGATGCGCCGCATCGGTCTGGGCGAGACGCTGCGGATAGCGTTGATGGGCAACGACGAACGCGTCAGCGCCGAGACCGCGCTGCGGATCGGTTTGGTATCGGAAGTTGTTTCCGCCGAACAATTGTGGGCACGTGCCCATGAGATCGCGGCGACAATCGCCGCCAAGCCGCCGTCGGCGACCCAGGGCACGGTGAAGGCAATCTGGGAGTCGCTGGACAAGCCCTACCGCGCCGCCCTGGAACAGGGGCTGATCTACACCCGGCTGGGTAACCCGCTGGGCGCGGCCGAACTGGCCGCGCAAGGCAAGGGCGTCGCGCGCCAGCCGAAGATCCGGTGATGACGGCTCATCCACTCAGTCAACGCATCGCCGACGTGCTGAAGTTGGATCCCGGCGCGCACGCGATCGAGTATGCCGGCCACTGGTTGTCGTGGGGCCAGGTCGGTGCGGCCGCACGGCGGATCGAATCATTGACGGCCGAACAACAGCTCCCCGAGATCGGGATGTTGCTGCGCAACCAGCCCGGTCACGTGGCGGCATTCCTCGGTGTGCTGCTGGCCGGCGGGACGGTGGTCACCATCAACCCGTCGCGCGGCGACGACCGCACCCGTTCCGACATCGAAGCGCTCGGACTTCCCCTTGTGGTCGGCGAACCCGAAGACCTGGCGACGCTGGTTCCCCCTGGGATCTCGACGGTGCCGATCTCGGGTCTGTCAGACGACGAGCCCGGCCCGGTGCGACACACCGCCCGGCCCGGGGTCGCGGTGCGGATGCTGACCAGCGGAACCACCGGACCGCCCAAACGAGTCGATCTCAGCTACGACATGCTGGCGCGCAGCGTGATGGGTCCCGAACCCGAGGCGGCACCGGCGCCTACCGAGCTGCGCCACGGCGTCGCGATCGTCAACTCACCGCTGGTGCATATCGGCGGCGTGTTCCGGGTGCTGCAATGCATCGCGGAGGCGAGACCCTTTGTGCTACTGGACCGATTCGAGCTCGACGCGTGGACCGCGGCGGTGCGCAAACACCGGCCCCGCACCGTATCGCTGGTACCGGCCGCACTGCGGACGGTGTTGCACTCCGATCTGCCACCAAGCGACCTGGAAAGCATCCGCGCGGTCACCTGCGGGACCGCGCCGCTGTCGGCCGAGGACTCCGACGCCTTCACCGAGAAGTACGGCATCCCCGTGCTGACCTCTTATGCGGCAACGGAATTCGGCGGTGGCGTGGCCGGCTGGACGCTCACCGACCATCAGCGGTACTGGCGCGCCAAACGCGGCAGCGTCGGCCGGGCCAACCCCGGCGCACAACTGCGGGTGGTCGATGACAACGGCACGGCGCTGGGACCTGACCAGGTCGGCCTCCTGGAGGTCAAGCCCGGACAGCTCGGGCCATCGGCGGAGTGGATGCGGACCACGGACATGGCGCGCATCGACGCCGACGGCTTCGTCTGGATCGTCGGGCGCGCCGATCAGGCGATCATCCGCGGCGGGTTCAAGGTGATGCCCGACGACGTGCGCACCGCGCTGGAGACCCACCCCGCGATCGCGGGCGCGGCGGTGGTCGGGCGTTCCGACCCACGCCTGGGGGAAACACCGGTCGCGATGGTGGAACTGCGTGCATCCGCATCCGCCGATGCCGCCGAGCTGGCCGACTATCTGCGTAAGCGACTGGCGCGCTATGAGATTCCCACCGAAATCGCGATCGTCGACACGATCCCGCGGACACCGTCGGGCAAGGCGGACCTGAGCGCGATTCGGCACTTCTTCACCGCCGCCCACAGCGATCATGCCCAGTGATCCCCTTACCGTCGCCGCGGTTCTGCGACACCAAGTCCGCGCGCGAGGAGATCACCCGCTTCTTGTCTGCGACGGCGATCGCATCAGCTACGCCGAGGCCGATCATCGTTCCGCGGAGCTTGCCCGCGGGCTGATCGCCTTCGGTGCCGGCAAGGGAACCCACCTGGGTCTGCTCTATCCGAACGGGACCGAGTTTGTCGTCGGGATGCTTGCGGCGGCGCGGATCGGTGCCGTGGTGGTGCCGTTTTCCACGTTCGCCACTGCCCGCGAACTCCGCGAGCAACTGGTTGACAGCGACGTTGAGATCCTGCTGAGCACTTCATCTTTCCGTTCCCATGACTATGTGGCGCGGCTCACCGAGGTGCTGGCGGTCCCGGAATTCGATTTCGACGACCGGTTATTCGCACCCGCCGTACCGCAACTGCGCCGCGTGGCGGCCGATTACGAGGGTGTGGACCGGCTCGCCGAAACCGTCGAAGCCTCGTTGCTCGAAGCGCTGGAAGACGATGTCGAAGGTTCGGACGCACTGGCCATCATCTACACCTCCGGAACCGCCAGTACGCCCAAGGGAGTGGTACACACGCATGCCGCCCTCCTCGGACACCAGAAGAACCTCAACACGATTCGCGGCTTGGCCGCCGACGACAAGCTGTTCTGCAATTCGCCGTTCTTCTGGATAGGCGGGTTCGCGTTCGGCCTGCTGGCGGCGTTGGTCGCCGGGTCCACGTTGATTTGTTCGAACGCCACAGACGCCGTCGAGACGCTCGACTTGCTCGAAGCCGAAAAGCCGACCATGACTAATGGGTTCGCTGCCGGGATCGCGCACTTGGCCGCGAATCCGAGCTTTGCTGCGCGCGACCTGTCGTCGATGCAACGGGGCAACCTGTATCCGATCATGGCGCCCGCCGCCCGTCCGTCGGATCCCGAGTTGCGCCACAACATGCTCGGGCTGACCGAAGCCGGCAGCGTCGTGCTGATCAGCGGCGACGAATCCGATCAACCCGAAAAGCGGCGTGGATCGTTCGGCAAGCCTGCACCCGGATTCCAGACCAAGATCGTCGACCCCGACTCGGACGGGGTCGGCGAGCTGTGCATCCGCGGGCCGTTCGTCATGCAGGGCTATTACAAGCGAAGTCGCGAAGAGAGCTTCGACGTCGACGGATGGTTCCACACGGGCGACTTGATACGCACCGACAATGACGAATTCGTGTATTTCGTCGGGCGGCTCAGCGCCATGATCAAGACGGCGGGCGCCAACGTCTCGGCGGCCGAAGTCGAGAAGGCGATCGCCAAGGTCGCCGGCACGGAAGCTCACGTCGTGGGAATTCCGGATGCCGAGCGCGGGGAATTGGTTGCCGCCGTGATCGTCGAGCCCGAGTTGGACCCCGAGTTAGATCTAGCCGCGCTGCGTGAGCGGCTCAAGGATGAATTGTCTTCGTACAAAATCCCCAAGCGGTTCCTCAGCCTGCCCCGCGCGGAGGTGCCGCTGCTGTCCAGCGGCAAGGTCGACACCCGGCAACTGAAGAAGCTATTCGATGCCTGACCAGACCGCCGCACGCACCATCGACCAGCTGGTGCGGTTACGCGCGGCCCAGCATGGTGACAAGCCGATGGTGATCGATCCCGCGGCGCGCATCAGCTATCGCGAACTCGACGCGACCACAAAAGATTTGGCTGCGGCCTTCATCGAAGCCGGGGTGGGTAAGGGCACCCGAGTCGGGCTGATCATGCCCAACAACACCCGCTGGGTGCAGATCGCCGTGGCGCTGACGCGCATCGGCGCCGTATTGGTTCCGTTAAGCACGCTGTTAGCCGCCGCGGAACTCGTCGCGCAACTACAAGCGGCTTCGGTCCAATTCCTGATCAGCGTCGAGGAATTTCGCGGCCACCGCTACCTGGACGACGTCCAGTCCGTACCGCCGCTCGCACTCCCTGCCCTGCAACAGGTTTGGACGGCCGATCGGCTCGCCCACGCGACTGCAACCGGACGCGCCCGCACGATCGTCGATGCGTTGTGCGAGACCGTCGCCGAAGCCGACCCGGTGTTCATCGTATTCACCTCGGGCAGTAGCGGACCGCCCAAGGGGGTTATCCATTCACACGGAAGCGCCTTGGGCGCGGTGCGATCGGGACTTGCGGCGCGATGTATCACGTCGGACACCCGGCTGTATCTGCCGATGCCGTTCTTCTGGGTCGGTGGCTTGGGCAGCGGGATACTGTCCGCACTGCTGGCCGGAGCCACCCTGGTGACCGAGGAGGTGCCGCGGCCCGAAACCACCCTGCGTCTACTGGCGAGCGAGCGGGTCACGCTGTTTCGTGGCTGGCCGGATCAAGCCGAAGCGTTGGCGCGGCACGCCGGCCCGGCCGGCGTCGATCTCTCGGCGTTGCGCCCGGGCAGTCTGGATGCCCTGCTGCCGCCCGAGCAACGGGCTCAACCCGGGGCGCGCGCCAACTTGTTCGGCATGACCGAGGCGTTCGGACCCTACTGCGGCTACCCGGCCGACACCGACATGCCGCCGACGGCGCGGGGCAGTTGCGGAAAGCCGTTCCCGGGCATGCAGGTCCGCATCGTCGAACCCGAAACCGGCGAGCCGGTCGCAGCGGGAACCGTGGGCATGATTCAGATCCGGGGACCGCATACATTGCGCGGCATTTGCCGCCGCGCCCGCGAAGACGTGTTCACCGCCGACGGCTTCTACCCAACCGGGGACCTCGGGCATCTGGACGCCGAAGGCTTCCTGTTCTACCACGGCAGATCCGACGACATGTTCAAAGTCAGCGGCGCCACCGTTTACCCCAGCGAGGTCGAGCGGGCACTGCGCGCGATCGTAGGCGTCGACAACGCCTACGTCACGAACGTGCCCGGCGCCGCCGGCGGACGCGTCGGCGCCGCCGTGGTGTGCCACGGGCTCACCGCCGAGCAGCTACACAGCTCCGCGCGCGAACTGCTGAGCGCCTTCAAGGTGCCGACGATGTGGCTGTTGCTGGAATCCGACGACGACCTCCCGAGGGGTGCCACCGGGAAAGTGGACACGCGGCGGCTGCGCGAGCTGGTGGTCAGCGCACAAAACACCTAGTGGCGGACGACACGATTGCGACCACCGCGACTGCCGAGAACCGCGCCCCCAGCACGAATCCTCCCTGGTTCATTCGTCGATGAAACCGCCCGCTTCTGTGACGACGCCTCGCGAAGTGAGATGCTCGATCAACGGAACTGCACCGGCGGCAAGATGTTCGGACATAGCGGCGCGAGCGAGCTCGTGATCGCGTTTCACCAGCGCGGACAGCACCCGGCGATGGTCTTTGATCGACCGGCGTGGCCAGCCCTCGATGGCGGGAAACACCGATTCGGGTGCGTAGCGGGTGATCTGGGACATCAGCTGCGCGAGCTTCGGCGAGTCCGCGGCGACGTTGATGGCCCGGTGGAACTCATGGTTGAGGCGAACCGTTCGCTCGCCGTCATTGCCCGCATAGGCGCGTTCCAGCTCGGCTTGGATCTCCTTGAGTTCGCGCAACTGGTCGTCGGTGATGTTGGCCGCCGCGCGTGCGGCGAGCTCGCCACCAACATGAGCCTGCACATTGGCAACGTCGGCGAGGTCGCGTCCGGTCACCGGCAACACCACAAAGCCGCGGTGCGGCTGTTGGGCAACCAAACCTTCGGCACGCAAGGCGAACAGCGCCTCACGGACCGGTGTGACGCTGATGCCCAGTTCCGCGGCAAGTTGGTCCAGCCGAACGTACTTGCCCGCGGCGTAGGTGCCGTCGAAAATCCTGCTGCGGACAAAACGCGCGACGTCCTCGGAAAGTTGAGGGCGCGCAACGAAATCCGGGCTGGTCATCGTCTCAGACCCGGTACTCGGCCAGCAGTCGCTTGCTGATGATCTGCTTCTGGATCTCGCTCGTTCCCTCGCCGATGAGCAGGAACGGCGCGTCACGCATCAGCCGCTCGATCTCGTATTCCTTGGAATAGCCGTAGCCGCCGTGAATCCGGAAGCTCTGCTGCGTGACCTCCGAACAGAATTCGCTGGCAAGGTATTTGGCCATGCCGGCCGCGACGTCGTTGCGCTCACCGGAGTCCTTCAGTCGCGCCGCGTTGACCATCATCAGGTGTGCCGCTTCAACCTTGGTGGCCATCTCCGCCAACTGGAACGCGATGGCCTGGTGCTCGGCGATCGGCTTGCCGAAGGTCTGGCGCTGCTGGGCGTAACGCGCCGCGAGCTCGAAGGCACGGATCCCGACTCCGCAGGCTCTCGCCGACACGTTGACCCGGCCGACTTCGATGCCGTCCATCATTTGGAAGAAGCCCTGACCCGGGGCGGCACCGAGAATGTCCTCGGCGGAGGCCAGGTAATCGTTGAACACGAGTTCGGTGGTGTCGATGCCCTTATAGCCCAGCTTGTCGATCTTGCCCGGGATCACCAGGCCTGGCGCGACTTCACCGAAGCCCGTTGGTTTTTCGATCAGGAATGCGGTCAGGTTCCGGTGCGGCTTGTCGGCGCCTTCGTCGGTGCGGACCAGCACAGCCACGAGCGTTGAGCTGCCGCCGTTGGTCAGCCACATCTTCTGCCCGTTGATGGTGTAGGTGCCGTCCGCGTTGCGCTGGGCCCGGGTGCGGATCGCCGCGACATCGGAGCCCAGCTCGGGTTCCGACATCGAGAACGCGCCACGGCACTCACCGGTTGCCATCCGCGGCAGGAAGCGCTGCTTCTGCTCGTCGGTGCCGTGCTGGCGCAGCATGTAGGCGACGATGAAGTGGGTGTTGATCACGCCGGAGATACTCATCCAGCCGCGCGCGAGCTCCTCGACGCATAGCGCGTAGGTCAGCAGCGACTCCCCGAGCCCGCCGTACTCCGCCGGAATCATCAGCCCGAACAGGCCCATTTCGCGCATCTGGTCGACGATGTCCTGCGGGTAGGCGTCCGCGCGTTCGAGTTCGGGCGCGTTGGGAATGATCTCCTTGTCGACGAATTGCCGTACGGTGGCGACGATCTCGGTCTGAAATTCGGTCAGCCCCAAAGTCTGGGCCAGTCTGGTCATGAGCGGTCCCTTCAGGCGATCGTTTTCGCGTCCGTCAAGCGCGCGATGTCGGCGGCCGTCAACCGCAGGGTTTCGGTGAGGATGTCAGCCGTGTCCTGGCCCAGCGCGGGCGCGGCCGCATTGGCGGGATGGACGCCGTCGAAAGCGGTTGGCATCGCGGGCGCCAGATAGTCACCGACGCCCGGCTGGTGCAGCCGGGAAAACAGTGGATTGGCCGTCACTTTCGGGTCTGCGGCCACCTCCGCGAAGGTGCGGTAGCGCTCGAACAACACGGTCGTCCGGGACAGTGCCGCGGTGATCTCCTCGGCCGTGTGATCGGCGAACCAGGTGGCGAACAGCCCGGACAGCACGTCGCGGTAGCGGTACCGGTCGCCCTCGGCAGTGAAGTCCACCTTGAGCGCCTCGGCCAGCGCCGACACCGCGAGCCCGGTGCCCGTGACGTCGACGATGTCGCGAAAGTGCCTGGGGGTCAGGATGACCACCATGAACGCCACGCCGTCCCGACTGGTGAAGTCCTGGCCGTACTGGCCGTAGATGGCATTGCCGAGGCGCTCCCGCTGCGTCCCGACGACCTGGGGTTCGGTCAGCAACCCCAGATTCCCGGCCGTGGCCAGCGCGACGTCCTCCAGCGCCAGACTGATGCGGGCGCCTTCGCCGGTCTGGTCACGCCGCCGCACCGCGGCGACGACGGCCAGCGCGGCATACAGGCCGCAGCACACGTCCCAGGCGGGCAGCACGTGGTTGATCGGTCCGGCGTGGTTCGCCGGCCCGGTGACCAGTGGATACCCGATGGCCGCGTTGACGGTGTAGTCCACCCCGGTGGATCCGTCGCCACGGCCGAGTAGCTGCACATGGATGAGGTCGGAACGCTTGGCGGCCAACAGATCATGGCTCAGCCACGGCAGCACGGCGTTGGTGACGACAATGCCGTCGCCCTCGACGACCAGCCGCTGGACCAGTTCCTGGCCCTCGGCCGAGCGCATGTCGATGGTGGCCGAGCGCTTCCCCTTGTTCAACCCGGTCCAGTAGATCGACGTGCCGTCGTCGCTCAACGGCCAGCGCTTCACGTCCGAGGCGCCGCCAATCGGGTCGACGCGGATCATCTGCGCGCCAAGCTGATTCAGCGTCACACCGCACAGCGGTGCGGCGACGAAGCTGGATATCTCGACGACGGTGATACCGGCCAGGGGGTTCACGTCGAAGCGACCCGCTCGAAGACCGCAGCCAGCCCCTGGCCACCGCCGATGCACATGGTTTCCAGCCCATACCGCACCTGGCGTCGGTTGATTTCGCGCGCCAGGGTTGCCAGCATCCTGCCACCGGTGGCGCCGACCGGATGGCCCAGCGAGATGCCCGAGCCGTGCACATTGGTCCGGTCGTGATCGGCGGCGCCGAAACTCCATTCCCGCATCACCGCAAGCGCCTGCGCGGCGAAGGCTTCGTTGAGTTCGATCACGTCGATGTCGCTCAGCTGCAGCCCGGCCTTGGTGAGCGCGACCTCGGTCGCGGGCACCGGACCGATGCCCATGATGTTGGGCGCCACACCGGCCTGGCCCCAGGACACCATACGGACCAACGGGGTCAGGCCGTATTCGTCGGCCTTCTCCGGAGTGGTCACCACACACATGGACGCCGCGTCGTTCTGGCCGCTGGCGTTGCCGGCGGTGACTGTCGCGTCCGGGTCTTCAGACAGCAGAACGGGTTTGAGCTTGCCCAGCGATTCCACCGAGGTGTCGGCGCGCGGGTGCTCGTCGGTGTCGAGCAGCTCCTCGCCGTGGCGGGTCGGCACGATCACTGGGACTATTTCCGAGGCGAGGATGCCGTCCTTCTGCGCGGCCACCGCGCGCTGGTGCGACGCCACCGCAAGCTCGTCTTGCTCCCGACGCGAGATGCCGTACTGGCGCCGCAAGTTCTCGGCGGTCTCCAGCATTCCGCCCGCGACCGGGTAGTGACGGCCGCCGGCCGTCGTGCGGCCCCGAGCCAGCCCGTCGTGCACCGTGACACCGGTGCGGGCACCACCCCAGCGCATATCGGTGGAATAGAACGCGACGTTGCTCATGCTTTCGCAACCGCCGGCGATCACCAGGTCGTTGTCGCCGCTGGTCACCTGCAGACAGGCCTGGATCACCGCCTGTAGACCCGACCCGCAGCGCCGGTCGACCTGCATGCCCGGAACCGTCACCGGCAAACCGGCATCCAGCGCCACGACGCGTCCGATCGCCGGGGCCTCGCTGCTGGGGTAGCAGTGCCCCAGGATGACGTCCTGCACCACCTCGGGCGCCAGCCCGGTTCGGTCCAGCAATCCCTTCAGGGCCGCGACGCCGAGGTCAACGGCACTGAGGGACTTGAACATTCCGCCGTAGCGGCCGATCGGCGTCCGCACGGGTTCACAGATAACTGCTTGGCGCGGTTGACCAACCATCAGAGGTGCCGGCCGCCGGTGATTTCCATGACGGTGCCGGTCATGTACGACGACAGATCGGAAGCCAAAAACAGCGCGACGCTGGCAACCTCGCTGGGCTCACCAGCCCGGCCCATCGGCACCTCGGCCACCTTGGAGTCCCAAATCCGTTGCGGCATAGCCTCCGTCATCGCCGAGCGGATCAGGCCGGGGGCGATCGCGTTGACCCGGACGCCCAGGTGGGCGAGCTCTTTGGCGGCGGCCTTGGTCATGCCCACGATGCCGGCCTTAGCGGCGGAGTAGTTCGTCTGGCCGACCATGCCGACCTTGCCCGAGACAGAGGACATGTTGATGATCGCACCGCGCTTGTTTTCCCGCATGATCGCCGCCGCCAGGCGGGTGCCGTTCCACGTTCCCTTCAGATGCACCGAAATGACCTCGTCGAACTGCTCTTCGGTCATCTTGCGCATGGTCGCGTCGCGGGTGATGCCGGCGTTGTTGACCATGATGTCCAGGTCACCGAAGCGATCGACGGCGGTCTTGAGCAGCGCGTCGACCTCGTCCGCCTTGCGCCACGTTGCAGCGCACCGCCAGGGCCACGTCGTCACCGCCGAGCTGTTTCGCCGCGACCTCGGTCGCTTCCAGGTTCACATCGCCGAGCACCACCCGGGCACCTTCGGCGACGAATCGCTCGGCGATGGCGTAGCCCAGTCCCTGCGCTCCACCGGTGATCACCGCGGTCTGACCGCTCAGCATTGGCAACTGGATCACACCCTTCATTTCCAATTTCATATTTCATATAGGATCTTGCCCAAACAGGGTACCCAACGGCAACCAGCTGCCAACAGAGGAGCCGAGATGCGCCCAGAGCCCACGCCGGCCGGACAGGTCTCAGACGACGATTTCCAGGAGATCCTGGCCCAGACACGACACTTCGTCCGCAGCGCCGTGGTCCCGCGCGAGCAGGAGATCCTCGACGACGACCGAGTGCCCGACGACCTGCGCGACCAGGCCAAAAAGATGGGGTTATTCGGCTACGCGATCCCGCAGGAGTGGGGTGGGCTCGGCCTGAACTTGATGCAAGACGTCGAGCTGGCGATGGAGCTGGGCTACACGTCGCTGGCGCTCCGCTCGATGTTCGGCACTAACAACGGCATCGCCGGCCAGGTCCTCGTCGGGTTCGGCACCGACGAGCAGAAGGCGCGTTGGTTAGAACCGATAGCGTCCGGCGAGGTCGTCGCGTCGTTCGCGCTGACCGAGCCGGGCGCGGGCTCCAACCCGGCCGGCTTGAAAACCAAAGCCGTTCGTGGCGACCAAGATTGGGTCATTTCCGGGCAGAAGCGCTTCATCACCAACGCACCCGTCGCCGATCTGTTCGTAGTCTTCGCACGCACCAGGCCCGCCGACGACGCCGGCCCCGGCATCGCGGTGTTCCTCGTTCCGGCCGACGCCGCGGGCGTCGAGGTAGGCGCCAAGGACGCGAAGATGGGTCAGGAGGGCGCGTGGACCGCCGACGTCAGCTTCACCGACGTCCGGGTCGGAACCGGCGCGCTGATCGGCGGTAGCGAGGACATCGGTTATCGGGCGGCGATGACATCACTGGCGCGCGGCCGGGTCCACATCGCGGCGCTCGCGGTCGGCGCCGCCCAACGCGCGTTGGACGAGTCGGTGACGTATGCGGCCACCGCGACGCAGGGTGGTGCGCCGATCGGAAGCTTTCAGTTGGTGCAGGCAATGCTTGCCGACCAACAGACTGCAGTGCTGGCCGGTCGCGCACTCGTCCGAGACACCGCCCGGCAGTGGGTCAGCGGCGAGGATCGCCGGATCGCCCCGTCGGCGGCGAAGCTCTTCTGCACCGAAATGGCCGGCAAGGTGGCAGATCTCGCGGTGCAGGTGCACGGCGGCAGCGGCTACATGCGCGGCGTTCCCGTCGAACGCATCTACCGAGACGTTCGCCTGCTGCGACTCTACGAAGGCACCAGCGAGATTCAGCGGCTGATCATCGGGTCCAACCTGGTCAAGGCCGCACAACGATGATGCCTCGGGTCAGACGAACTGCTGGCCACCGTCGATGTCGTATGTCGCGCCGGTGAGCGCCGTATTGGCCATGATGTGGACAGCCAGCGCTGCGACGTCGGCAGCCCCGACGACGCGGCCGATCGGCAACGTAGCCCGCAGCTGATTGCGCCGCTGCTCGAGCTGATCGCCGAGCAGTGCTGCCGACAACGGGGTGTCGACGAAGCCGGCAGCGATGAGGTTGACACGAACCGGCGCCAGCTCAAGCGCCAGGGTCGCCGTGAACGGCGGCAGCGTGGCGGTGGCCGCCGAACGATGCCGAGGCCGTGACCCACGCGGCGCCCACCGGTGCCGCCCATGAACACCAGCGTCCCGCCAGGCCGCATCTTGCCCGCGGCGTTGCGCGCCATATCCAGGTAGCACACGACGTGCCCGCTGATCGCCTGGCGCACCTGGTCGAGATCCATCTCCAGCAGCGGCCCGTAGTTCGGGCCGCCGGCGGTGACCATCACGTGGTCGATCGGTTCGGCCAGCTCGGCGAAGAAGGTCCGCACGGCGGCCGAGTCGGTGGCGTCGAAGGCCGCGGTGCGTTGCGCACCGACATCGCGCGCCGCTTGCTCCAGCCGGTCGGGATTGCGGCCGGTGAGGATGACGTCGGCCCCCTCGGTTCTGGCCCGTCGAGCTGTCTCGAGCCCGATGATATCTACGCCAAACTCGGGCTCATCTCCCGACTCCAGCTGGCTCAAGAAGCAGGCCGCCGCAATTAACCAACATTGGGGAGCATCACAGCTGCAGAAAATGATGACGGGCGACACACCGGGTGGTTGAGCAGTTCATCCCGCGGCCCTTCTATTCTCTGTGCATGGGTCAGGACCCCCCCTTGATTCGTGCTGCTCAGCCCGCGGTGGCTGACATCAACGACTACGTTCTTGCCGACGGCACGATCGTCTTACCGGATTACGCGACGGTGACCTGGTTTTTCGACCAGAACCGGGCGGCGTACGGTGACCGGCCGTCGTACAAGTTCATCGACTACGCGAAAGAGCAAGACGGGCGCGTCGTCGAGCTCACCTGGAATGAGCTGTGGTCGCGGGTCCGTGCGATCGGCGCCCGCCTGCAGCAGGTCACCGAGCCGGGCGACCGGGTGGCGATCCTGGCGCCACACGGCCTTGACTACGTGGCCGCTTTCTTCGGCACGGTCCATGCGGGCCGGATCGCGGTCCCGCTGTTTGCGCCAACTCTGTCCGGGCACGCGGAGCGATTGGCGGCGGTGCTTGGCGATGCCCGGCCTGCCGCAGTTTTGACCACCACCGCGGCGGCGGAGTCGGTTCGAGCTTCCTTACGCACACATCCGGTGGCCGGGCGGCCGCGAATCATCGCGGTCGACGCAATCCCGGAGACGCTCGCGTCGATGTTCACCGAGCCAAAAATCGACGCCGATGACGTCGCCTATCTGCAGTACACGTCGGGTTCTACGCGCACCCCGGCCGGGGTGGAGATCACCCATCGCGCTGTGTGCACCAACGCGCTGCAGATGATCCTGGCCGGCGGGATGGACCGGGGAATCCACAGCGTGAGCTGGCTACCGCTGTATCACGACATGGGATTGATGATGATCATGTTCCCGGCGTTGTGCGGTTTTGGGTATCTCACGATGCTGGATCCCATGGCGTTCGTCCGGCGACCTTTCCGATGGATCAAAGAGCTGAATAAGGAAGCGGCCCTCGGCCGGACTCTTGCCGCCGCGCCCAACTTCGCCTTCGAGTTGACGGCCGAGCGGGGGCTACCGCCGCAGGGCTACAACCTTGACCTCAGCAACGTCGTCACCCTACTCAATGGCTCCGAGCAGGTGACGATGGCGGCCATCGAGAGATTCACCACCGCGTTCGCTCCCTACGGCCTGCCCGCGACGGCGATCAAGCCGGGGTACGGGTTGGCGGAGGCGACCCTGGCGGTGACCAATACGCCCCCGGATTCGGCGGCCAGGAGCGTATTCCTGGACCGCGTTCAACTCGCCGCAGGGCGCGCGGTGGTCGTCGCGCCGGAAACCGAGGGTGCGGTCTGCTATGTCTCGTCCGGTCAACCGATCCCTGACCAATGGGTGGTGATCGCCAGCCCGGACGGTGCCGAGGTGCCTGATGGCACGGTCGGGGAAATCTGGCTGCACGGCAACAACATCGGCCGCGGATACTTTGGGCGCGCGGACGAAACACAACGCACGTTCGCCAACAAGTTGCAGTCTCGGCTCGAACACGGCAGCCGCGCCGACGGCGTCCCGGACAACGGCTGCTGGCTGGCCACCGGCGATCTGGGCGTCTTCATCGACGGCGACCTGTATTTGACTGGGCGGATCAAGGACCTCGTCATCGTCGACGGTCGTAACCACTACCCGCACGACGTCGAGACCACCGTGGGTCAGGCGTCGCCCGCCATCCGCACCGGCTATGTGGCCGCGTTTTCCGTTCCGGCCGACGTCCTGCACTCGGCTGGCGGCGCGTCCGGAGAACAGCTCGTCATCGTCGCCGAGCGCGCCGCGGGTGTCGGGCGCGGCGATCCGGCCCCGGTCGCGGCGGCCGTGCAGGCAGCCGTCTCGCGCGAGCACCAGGTCCGCGTCGCCGACTTCCGGCTCGTCGCTGCCGGCACCCTTCCCCGCACTTCCAGCGGCAAACTCGCCCGCAATGCGTGCCGGGCCGAATACCTTGCAGGGCAATTCAACCGATAAGTTCCAGGGTCCCCAAATCACGGATCGCCTGACAGCCGCGCCGAAGCATGGCCAGCACCATGTCGTCGCCGCGCTCGGTGGCTGCGGCAAACGCGAACCCGAGCGCGGAGATCAACAGGGCGTGCGGCACTCCCAGCCGGTAATCACGCCAACATGTTTCGCGGTCGTAATCGGTGACGCCATAGCCGAGTAGCGCCTGGTGATACTCGTCGACGAGATCTTTCTCGATTGCTGAACGCAGCTGCGAATCCAGGCTGGTTGCGGTGAAGTACGCGAGATCCCTCGCCGGAAGACCCACGCCGAGCGTCTGCCAATCGACCACGCTGACCCGGGTCAGCTCGGGGTCGAACAGCATGTTGTCGAGCCGATAGTCGCCATGCAGCAGGGCGAATCGGTCGTGTTCGGCAAGCAGCCACGGTGTCACCAAACCCATTGTCGTAGTGAAGGTCTCGCGGTCATCAGCGCTCATCCGGTCGCCGAGCTTCTCCAGCGTGATCTGGGCGCTCATCTTCGCCACCTCACCCAGGCCGTTGGCGGAAGCTTCGTCCGGGCGTCCGAAAGCGATGGCGGGAAAATCCAGATATGCCGCATCGCGCCAGCTGGGCCCGTGCAATCCGGCCAGCGCCACGACCGCGAGCCGCGCCTCCTGCTCGCCGCAGCCGGCGATCTGATCGCCCTGCACCGCGGGTGCTTGATCGGCCAGCAGCAGCGCGTAGTCCATCGCGTCTTCGGTGATCCCGCAGTAAAAGCACTGCGGCGTCGGCACCTGCACCCGGTCGGCCACCGTGGCGTAGAAGGCGCACTCGCTGCGATAGCCGAGGACGACCCGGTCGCGCACGGCGTCGTCCTGGGCCGGCAGTTTGATCACGAAAGTGCCCGGCAGACCACCCGGATCCGTCGCATAACTGGCTGTCACCCGGTAGGTCGCCCCGGTCTGCCCGGTGCCGATGGCGACAACCTCGACGTCGGCCACATCGACGGGAGTGCCGCGTCCGCTGAGCACCGCCGACAGCCACCCCGGGGTCACATCGCCGGGATACCGGGGTATCGACATCGTCTTGGACAACTGCGCCTCCAGGGGGTCCGACTGGCTGGTCAACTGTAAGCCATACGGCATCAGCTGCGGTGGGGTGACGGGTCATACGATTTCGGCATGAGTAAGTCAGCGACCTACCTCGTCACCGGCGCAGGCGGCGGCATCGCCGGCATCAGCCCGCAGGTGGTGGCCCGACTTCGCGACCGCGGCGAGGCGGTTCGGGCCATGGTGCACCGCGACGACTCCCGGGCCGACGCGCTGCGGGCGCTGGGTGCCGACGTGATCGCGGGAGATTTGACCAACCCGGTCGACGTCGCCGCGGCGCTGGACGGCATCACCCGGATGTTCTTCAACATGAGCGTCTCGCCGGATTACCTGGAAGCCACGGCCGTGGTCTGCGCGATCGCAAAGGAACTCGGCAACCTGGAAGTGCTGGTCAACATGTCGCAAATGACGGTCTCGCAGATGACCGCGACCAGCACCGAGGAATCCAAGCAGCAACGCCTGCACTGGCTCGCCGAGCACGTCATCGACTGGTCGGCCATCCCCGCCGTGCACATCCGACCGACGGTTCTGCTCGAGAACCCGCTCTTCGCCATGCTGGCCGCCCGCTCGATCCGGGAGACGGGGCAAATAGCGCTGCCGTTCGGGACCGGCCGCACCTCGCCCGTAGCATCCAGTGACGTCGCCGAAGTCGTCACCGCGGTGCTGCGTGCACCCCAAGAGCATCTCGGTGCGGTCTACGAATTGACCGGCCCGGCAACGCTGGACGTCGACGAGATCACCGAGCAGTACGCCCAAGCCCTGGGCCGACCCGTCACCGCGGCTCGGCCGTCCTACGACGAATTTCTTGAGCAGCTGGACAACCTGGGACTGCCGCCGCATGTTCAGCAACACATCGCCACCATGGCCAAGCTGCATCGCGACGACCGGTACAACCGCTCAACCCACGACTTCGAAGAGATCACCGGCCACCCCGCGCAGAGCGTGCGGCAATACGTCGAAGAGCACCGCGAGCTGTTCGGCTGAAGCGGGTTCGGTCCTGCGCGGGCCTAGATGTGGTCATGGGCCTCCAATCCGCAGGGCAGGCCGCGTCGGCGCACCCAGGCGTGGTGTCGCTTGCCCAGCGCGGTTACCGGCTTGGCGACGCCATCCATGTCGTCGTAGATCGATCGGGCATCGACGGTGGCGTGCAGCGTGGCGAAAAGGGTGTACATGCCGAAGGTCAGCCGCGGGAAGAAGGCGAAATCTTCGGGCATCGACAAGCGTCGAGCGGGGTGATCGGCGGCGCGGGCACCCATCATTCCGCGGATTAACCGTCTTGGGCCATCGTACGTATAGGTGAACGGCTGGGGTGCGAGCAGCTCATACAGAATTTCCGCCCACCAGTTGTATCCCTCCTCGGCGGTGAGTGTGGAGTCACTCGCCAAGAAGCCGGTTTGGATCATCAGATCACGCAATTCCTGCTTGTGTCCCTCAACCGCAGCACGCGCCATCCCGACGAACGCGCGGCGCCGGCGTTCAGAAAGGATCTTGACGCAGCCGAAGTCGACGAATCCGACTCGCCCATCGAGGCCGAAGCGATAGTTGCCGGGGTGGGGATCGGCGTGAAACAGATTCGCGTGCCGGAAGGAACCCGCCATGAAGCGCGAGATCACCTCTGCCCAAGTGTTTTTCAGGTCTTGATCGGCCCGTTGCGCCGCCGCCCAGTCCAAGCCGTCGAGATACGTCATGGTCAGCACCCGGTCACCGGACGCTTCATCGATAACATCGGGTACGCGTATGAAGGGGTGGCCGCGGTAGAGCTTGCTGAATGCGCGGATGTTCGCGGCTTCGTGGCGGTAGTCGATTTCCTCGGCGATGCGCGTAGCGATCTCCCGTGTTGCCGGTCGGAGATCGGGCATCGTGGCACCCGACGCCGTCGACACGAACCGAAGGATCGTGGTCAGCAGTTCCTGGTTGGCCAGATCGTCGCGGATTGCTGCTGCCGCCCCTGGGTACTGGATCTTGACCGCCACCTCGCGGCCGTCGCGCAGCACCGCACGATGCACCTGCCCGATCGATGCGGCCGCCATCGGTTCATCGGTGAACTGAGAGAACAACTCCGCGGCCGGCCGGCCGAGATCTGCACGCACCATCTCCTTGGCGAGGTCAGGGTGCATTGGTGGTGCATCGGCCTGCAGCCTTGCCAGCGCTGCCTGATAGGGCGAAAACCCGCTGCCGACCGAATTCGCGTCCAACATCGAAAAGATCTGGCCGACCTTCATCAGCACGCCCTTGGAGTGACCCAGCAACTGCGAGTATCGCTCGGCGGTCCGCTCATGGAAGCGGTCCACGGCGCCGGTGTTGCCCGTCTTCTCCCGCAGACCCGCCACAAGTCGGCCGCCCGCGGCGCGCGCGGTGAATCCGGCCAGCGGCACGGTGCGGCGGATTCTGCCGCGCGGCACCTCGCCCCTGCCGGTCGGCCATCCTGGCGGGGCTGCAGCTTCGGTATCTGCTGACGGTGTTATCGCTTCGGCCATCGCGATATGGCCCTCGAAGCCGAGCGATGTCGCCAAGGCGCGATGCCGCTGTGCTAAGTCGCGGTAGCCAGCCTCATCGCCGCGGGCGCGGGCCAACAGCGCCCTCAGCCGGAGCAGCCAGATTTCGCGGAGGATCACTCCTCCGCCGGCGGGGCCGGTCGCCAATCGGTCGATTGCGCTCTGGGCTTCGGCGATGTCCCCGCGGGCCAGCAGCAAGTCGACCAGAACGCTGGTGGCCCAGGTGAAATACCCCCGCTGCCCCCTGTCGAACAAGTCGTCCACGGCTTGACGGATCAGCTGCAGGGCGCCGTCATGGTCGCCGCCGGCGGCCCTTTCGCGCGCCGCGTACACCTCGACGACCGGAAGTTCCGATAAGTAGAAACGCCCGGCCAGGCACATCTCGCGAACCTGCGCCAGCACCGATGCCCCGCGCTCACGGTCCCCCGGCGAATCTCGGTGCGCCAGAGCGATTCCCATCGTCAGGCGGGCCAGGCCCAGCGCGATGTCGTCGGTGGACCGCTCGGCGACCTGCAGCGCTGCGTCGATATTTGCCAGCGCGGCATCGTCGGCCTGCATCACCCCCATCGCGATCGCGGAAGCGTAGGTCACGCTTACGACGTAGCCATGCACCATCGGGTCGCCCTCCGGCGCCATGGCGATGGCCTGGTCGAGGTCGTCTCGCCAGTCGGAATGGCCCTCGGACCAGCGGGCGGTGCCCCGAACTGCCAGCGCCCCGGCCACTAGGGGCTCGACGAAGGGATTGCCGTGGGCCATGTCAATCGCAGTCTGTGACCACCGCAGGACGTCGGCCACGCTTCCCGTTTCCAGCGAAACCGGAAGCGCCACAAAGGACAGCACGACGGTGAGCGTCGGATCGCCTATCGACTCGACCAGGGTCATGTACTCGGCGACAAGCTCCGCGGCTTCCCGCACGCGGCCGCGCAACATGAGCATGGGAATCTGGCCCGCCATGCCGAACGCCAAAGACCCCTTGTCGTCGGCCACCGCGCACAGCTCCTCCAATTCTTCGAAGCGCGCGTCAGCATCGGGAGCATGCACCCGAGCGGCGTTGGCGCACAACAAGGCCCGGGGAGCGATGCGCATCGCAGTGCCATCCTCATAGTCGGTCGGTAACGCGTCGGCGAGGTCACGCGCCCGCTCCCAACTTTGGTTGGCCGCAGCGATGTCGCGTTGAGACAGCCACGTCCCGGCACGCATGTGCCACCCATAGGCGCCAGCGACGTCACCTGCAGCCTGTACGTGTTCGGCGATCATCGCCGCGTTCTGGTCGACCGAGGTGGGGTCACGCGCCTCGATTAGGTCCGCCAAGCGCCGGTGTAGCTCTGCACGATCGGATTTCAGTTGCGATTCGTAGGCCACCGCATGAATCAACGGGTGGTGGAACGCGTACTCGGCGCGTGGGCTGACGCTCAGTTCATCGATCAGCTCGGCCTTGACCGGCTCATCAAGCGCCGGCTCGACCTGCAGCGCAGTGAGCAGGTCGATGTCGAATCGCGACCCGATCACGGCCGCCGCGGTTACACACCCCTTGGCCGTCGGTTTCAGGCGGTCGATACGGGCGGCAATGGCCGCCTGCACCGTCGCGGCAGACTGACCCGGCGACATCCGTACGGCAGACATACGCGCCCCGGTCGCCGACGAGGACACCACGCTCTGTCAGGTCGCGAACGATCTCCTGGCGAAGAACGGATTCCCGGAGGCCGATCGGTGACGGTCGCGGTCAACCTGCCCACCGAGGAGTCGCTACCAAGCAGCTCGGTGATCAGCGCCGCAAGCTCTGAATTGGCTGAGCGGCACAAGGGCAATCGTGTGTGCGTCGGCCGTCTGGGTCAGCGCGCCGCGGTATTCGGGACGGGACGGAAGGACCACCATCGTGGGGGTTGTGCGTACTACGGTGAGGAAATCCGCCAGCAGCGAATCCGCCACCGACGTCGTCGAGCCACTGGCGGTTTCCATGACGACGACACGCCGGTGTGGCACGGGCCAGCAAGGCGCCCTTAACCAGCTCCGTCAGTCGCCTGCGGCGAGCATCCGGGTCGATTGCGGGGCCGCAACGTCAGGGTCGGCGATGCCGAGCAGGTCATCGAGCAGCAGCAGGTCCTCGGAGTCGGCGGCGGGAAACCGAGAGCGCAGTTGTTGGTCCGTCGCACCATCGCAGTCACCGACCACAACGGCGGACGCACGAAGAGGCACGAAACCGGCGTGCAATGGAATTGCGGCTGGAAAGGGACTCGCAAAGGGTCCGACGACCAGGTCGACACCGCGTGCAGCCGGCGTATCGCTGCACCCTCGCGTGCCACGCGGCTCTTACCGATACCCGGGGCACCGATCACACCAACGACACCGCCGTGTCCACTTATTTAGCGGTCGAGCTGTTCGGTGAATACCTTGATTTGCTGTTGGCGGCCCACCAGTGTCGTTTCAGGGCGGCCGAGCGGGCCCGGCGTGGCCTGATCGCTACGAGACGCGCGCGGGCACCGGAGCGCCGGCGCCCTTGATGTTGACCATCTCCATCTGCGTCCAGCACCGCAACGCGCCGACCAGTCGGGCGCTGGATTGCCGACCATGACACCGCCGGGCGGGGCCACGGACTCCATCCGCTGGGCCAGACCGACCTGTTCGCCGATCGCGGTGTAACGGAACGGTCCGAGCCGATGTCACCGGCGATCACCTGACCGGAGTTCAGTCCGATCCGCAATTGCAGTTCGACCCCGTCACGGGCTTTGACCTCCGTGGCCAGTCGGACGGCCCGCTTGGATGTCCAGTGCGGCACGACAGGCACGCAGGCGCGGTCTTCCAGGGCGACGGGCGCACCGAAGACTGGCCATGATTCCGTCGCCGGTGAACTTGTCGACCGTGCCGCCGTAACGTTTCACCACCGCGGCGGCTCGGTCGACGAGTCCGGCCATGATCTCGCGCAGCCGCTCCGCCCCCACGTTCGAGGCGATGTCCATCGAATGGACCACGTCGGCGAAGAGAACCGTGACCTGCTTGTACTCCGCGTGGGCAGCGGCGTCGTCGAGTGGGGAGCCGCAGCCGTGGCAGAACCGCGCATTCTCCCAAGGTTCGGTGCCACACGTCCGGCACGCTGCTACGGCCGTCATCCGACCCCCCGCCGATCCGGCCCCCCGCGTTTGCAGGGGTGCTCAAAGGATAGGCCGTAGAGCTTCACGCGGCGGTGGCTGCACAGTCGGGACGTTGGGCAAGAAGTTTTGGATCGGCAAAAGCGATTCGCCAGAAGGGTTCAGCTGGTCTGCAACAACCAACACGGAACTGAATAGGGCTCGCGCGCAGAAACAATCGTTTAACTGCGGGAGGTGCCCCCAGCCCATCGGTGCGGGCGGAGGGACTCGAACCCTCGGCGGACCCCCGGTCAAGTGTCGAAACCGCTGTGACCTGCGAAATAACATAGGGTGAAATTGGTTGGAACATCGCCTTGGTTTGGCGCCGAGAAGTCAAACGAGCCCACGCCCGGTTCGCGGCGATCGAATCCTCGAGGCCGCCGACGACGAACTGGACGGCTCGACGGTCCGTAAGGGTTCGCGCGCGTATGTGTCGTTGAGGAGGTGCCAACTGGCGTCCGAAGTCGGGCACTATGGCACTACTTACTCAGGTTAGGCTCAGCGAACAGTTGAGGGTATGGATGATTCGGGCTATGACGGCGGGCTGGGCTTGGCACAGCCACCCGTCGGCGCTCAGCGGTTGGATGAAGCTGAGGCACTTCGGTTACTGGCCAGCGTCGAGTTTGGGCGTGTCGTGTTCACTGTCAACGCGCTTCCCGCGATCCGCCCGGTTAATCATCTGCTAGACGACGGCCGGATCATCATCCGCACCCGTCTGACATCGGCGATCTCATCTCGCGCACGATCCGCAGACGGCGTCGTGGTCGCCTACGAAGCCGACGATATTAACTCTCAGACTCGGACGGGATGGAGCGTCGTCGTTACGGGACGCGCCCACACGGTCACAGATCCCGGACGAAGTTGCGCGCTATGAGCAACTGCTCCATCCGTGGGTAAACCACGCCAGCACCGTCGTCGCCATCGAACCCGAGTTCATCACCGGCTTCCACATCACCGCCACACCCGAGTAAGCCGATAAGGGCCGCCCGGCCACAGGACTCTAAAGCTGCTTGGACTCATTCAGCGGGACCACGCCAGGGGCCCGGCCGGGACAGGACGCTACGCGGCGCCACCGTCCACGAACCGAGGTGTTCACCATGACGCCGTAAGTTCGCCCGCGTCAGATCGCCGCTGCGAGGTGTAACGTCAGCGATGCTGAGAATCCAGCCAGTCCGGAATGAGGCCAGCCGCCCGCCGCCGCCCTCACCGAGCAGTCGCTCGAAGCCGAACAACTCCGCTGATAACCGCATGCATGCCGGGGACATTATGAACGCTCCGCCAATACTCAGCACCGCTCCTCTAGAGCGCGCCCGTCATCTGACTGTGCTGGCCGACCGTGAGCGGATCGCGCATGAACTGAACGACCATGTGATTCAGCGGATCTACGCTGTCGGTTTGGATCTGCAGGGCACCATCGCCCGGTCCCGATCGAGCGAGATCACCGCTCGGCTGAACCGGTCGGTCACCGACCTGCAGACCGTGATCGAGGACATCCTCACCACCGTCTTCGAATTGCACGCCACCGGCACACAGCAGATCGGCTCACAACACCACTAGGAGGCGCTGCGTCGGCCGCCGAGGAAAACCCCTGACACCTGAAAATGATTAGTCTACCCGGTTAGGTCATGCACCTGCATTTTTGTTTGCTGGCTGCGACGCACGCTGTAGCTTGTGTGTGGCGTGGCGCGATTACTGCGCATAGACGCTATTTTCCCTGTCAGAGGATATTTGCCCAGAAACGTACAAACTGCGTCACGTTTGACCGCGCCGGGCAAAGCCGACATGGCTGGGTAGGCGTAAAGGACTACC
Source organism: uncultured Actinomycetota bacterium (assembly GCA_963820985.1). GTDB lineage: Bacteria > Actinomycetota > Actinomycetes > Mycobacteriales > Mycobacteriaceae > Mycobacterium. Next base: position 34,289 of record CAWGCI010000002.1, read on the forward strand.
CGATTCGGCCCGTCACCCCCGCGGTGGCGGGCCTTCCCATTGCTCGGCGGCCTGCTTCGCCTCGTCGGGGGTGCCGTGAATGCCGATGGATGAGCGTGGCGTGCACGCCATCCTCCCCAGCCTCCCGAATCATAGGAATCCAGGGGCGGTCTTGGCTTGCCGCATCGGGGCCATAGAAGATGCGATACTCAGAGCCCCCGCTGACCGCAAGGCAACGCTGAAATAGGTAGATCGCGCCCAGGTCCATCGTTTCCCATTGCAGCATGGTTATCCATCATGCCGCGGCACCGTTGGCGGTCGGCCGGCGCCCGGTTCAGCCGGGCGCGTTGGCGAAAAGTCCTCTTCGCCAATCTTCGATATCCACAACGTATCACCAGGGGTGCTTCCCTCCCCGCGCCCTTCAACTCCGCGAACTCCCACGCCGCAGCGTTTAATTGCTTCAGGCAGTGTTCCTGCCAGGCTGGTCCATCGAGATGACGGGTTACGCCCCGGTTGTGAAGGTGTCCAATGGTGACGATTGAGACCTACGAAACGTCGGCAGGCGCAAAGCGGTACATGGTTCGCTACCGGACGCCGCAGCAGACGCAAACCAAGAAACGTGGCTTCCGGACGAAGCGTGACGCCGCAGAGTTCGCGTCCACGGTCGAAGTCGAGAAGATGACCGGCACCTACGCAGCACCGAAGCTCGGGATGATCACGGTCGGTGAGCTGGCGCCGGCGTGGTTGTCCCGCAAGGAATCCGATGTGGCCCCGTCGAACTACCGCACCCTCGAATCAGCCTGGCGCATCCACGTCAAACCGGTATGGGGAACGACCCGGGTCGCCGATGTCGACCTTGCCGCCGTAGAGCGGTGGATCGCCAGCATGGGCAAGACTTCGGGGGCGACTGTTGTGATTCGGGCCTACGGGGTGTTGGCGGCCATTCTCGATGACGCGGTGAAGGCACGACGCCTGGCATCGAACCCCGCTCGTGGTGTGGAGAACTTGCCGACGAGGCATGGCAAACGGCACGTGTACCTTTCCGCCGAGGACGTCGGTCGGTTGGCTCACGAGTCCGGCGATCGTCGGGTGCTGGTGCTGGTGCTGGCATACTGCGGCCTGCGGTGGGGTGAGGCAATCGCACTGCGGGTGCGTGATGTTGAGTTCCTGCGGCGACGGTTGTCGGTACACGCCAACGCTGTGCAGATCGGCGCCAAGCATGAGGTGAGGGCCGACCAAGGGACGCGTGGCGCGGTCCGTGCCGGTGCCTGCAATTCGTGCTGGATGAGCTGGCAGCACAGTGCGAAGGCCGCAGCCTCGACGATCTCGTGTTCGGCGACGGTGACAATTACTTGCCACGCCCGAAGTCCTCGAACGGATGGTTTACGCGCGCCGTCAAGAGCGCCGAGGTGCAGGCCATCACGCCACACGATCTGCGCCACTCTTGCGCCTCCATCGCA
>CAWGCI010000003.1:0-117392 GCA_963820985.1 uncultured Actinomycetota bacterium
CTCTTAGCGTGCTCGGCGCGCAAGGCTTTCGGCATCGAGGATCAGCATGTTGTGGCTTTCCGACTGGATCCAGCCACGGGCGGCAAAGGCGACGAGCGCCTGGTTCGTCGCCTCCCGCGACGCGCCAACCAGCTGAGCGATCTCCTCTTGGGTCAGGTCGTGGACCACTCGCCACGCGTCGCCTTCACGGGTGCCGAACTGTTGTGCCAGCAGCAGCAGTTGCTTGGCGACCCGTCCGCGAACGTCGGTGCTGGTCTGATCAGTCAGTTTGTTGTCGGCGCGCCGCAGCCTACGGGCCAGTACTCGTAGCAGCTGTTCGGCGACTTCGGGGCGATCGGCCATCCATCCGCGCACCATGTCGTGGTCCATAGACACCGCGCGCACCTCGGTGAGGGTGGTCGCGGTGGCTGTGCGCGGGCCGGGGTCGAGGATCGAGACCTCGCCGAACATCTCTGGCGGGCCCATAATCGCCAGCAGATGTTCGCGGCCGTCCGGCGAACGGTGGCCGATCTTGACCTTCCCGGAAATGATGATGTACAGCCGATCTGCGGGTTCTCCTTCAGCGAACACCGTCGCACCGGCGCTTGAAGTCGACGGGCTGGAGTTGTTTGGTTATCGCAACCACGGCGCTGTCGACTCCCTGAAACACTCCGGCCTTGGTGGCGGTCGCGCCCACGTAGCCTCCTATGGGGGTGTTGGCAAGTGTCAGCATGATGATTGGGCGCGTGACATACGGGATGTCTTTGCCCGGGCCAATTTTCGCGTTGTGCGCCCCGTGCGAAATCGCTCGGTGGACGCTCGCTGATTGCAGAATAGCGAGTACTTGCGTCGGCGGTCGTTTACTCCTTTTCGTCGTCTGACTTGCTCAGTACCCGGTCCGCGCTGCGGAACTTGTACTGCGCGTTAACGAGCTGGTCGCGCGGGTCGCGACGCCATTGGCGGACCGCCGCGATCGCCGTCTTGAGTCCGCGGCGACGCCCTGTCGTCAGATCGGTCCCGGCGAAACCCGACCCCAGTTCGGTGAACATCCGCTCGCTGCGGGTCTCCGGAGCGTCGTCTGCGGTGTCGCGCAAGTAGCGGTCCGGCAGCGACAGTTTTGCGATGGTGCGCCACGTCTTGCCGTATTGCATCAGGAACGCACCCGTGGTGTACGGGAGGTCGTACTTCTCGCAGACCTGGCTGACCCGCACCGAGATCTCGTGCAGCCGGTTGCTGGGCAGATCGGGGTAAAGGTGATGCTCGATCTGGTAGCACAGGTTGCCGCTCATGAACCGCATCACCGGCCCCGCGTCAAAGTTGGCGCTGCCCAGCATCTGGCGCAGATACCACTCGCCCTTCGACTCGCCAATCATGTCGGTCTTCGTGAATTTCTCTGCGCCATCAGGGAAATGCCCGCAGAAGATCACCGCGTTGGCCCAGATGTTGCGGATCACGTTGGCCACTACGTTGGCCTTCAGCGTCGATTTGCAGGTCGCCGCCGGCGACAGCGAGGTGAGCGCTGGGAATGCGACGTAATCCTTGACCACCTGCCGTGCGGCCTTGATTGAGAACTCGCGCGTCCGCTGGAGGGTGATTTCGCGCTCCGGACCAGCCTTGAAGACCTTGCCGAACTCGATGGGCTGCAAGCCAATTCCCCACTCGAATCCGAGCGCGAGGATGGTGTTGAACAGTAGGTTGCCGATGTTGTAGGGCTCCCAGGGCTGGTCACGGGTAACTCGCAGGACGGTGTAGCCCACATCGTCGTCCATGCCGAGGATGTTGGTGTATTTGTGGTGCTGGAAGTTGTGGGTGAAGCGCCAGTGTTTTGAGGCCCCACTCATGTCCCACTCCCATGTCGAGGAGTGGATCTCGGGATCGTTCATCCAGTTCCACTGGCCGTGCATGACATTGTGACCGATCTCCATGTTCTCGATGATCTTGGCCAGACCAAGAGTCACCGTTCCCGCCCACCACGCAGAGCGTTTCGAGCTACCGGCCAGCATGAGCCGGCCGGCTACATCAAGGGCACGTTGCGCGGCGATGGTGCGGCGGATGTAGCGCGCATCGCGCTCGCCAAGCGAATCCTCGATGTCCAACCGGATCGCGTCCAGCTCAACGGCCAAACTCTCGATGTCGGCGTCGGTCAGGTGGGCGAAGGCCGCGATGTCCGTAATCGCCATCGTGTCCTCTCCGTCGGGCTTGTATGTCGGGTGCCGAGCGTTCTCTGCCTGATCGGCGCGTCTTTCATTGCGCGACAGGGCATTCCCGGTATCACCGACACCGTTGTTTCTTGCTCGGTCGCCGGTCGCGTGACCGAACAAATCGACGGGCACGGGTTGGGCGAACGGCGGAACTGGTGATACCGCGCGTTCCGGCTGACGAGGGAATGGGCGGAATGTGCAGGCTGTCTGACCGCGACGGGGTAGAAATCGGAATGTGCGGCGGCGAGCAAATGCTCATCAAGTTCGGCGGCGTACAGCCAAGCTTTCTCCGGACTGGCTGAAGGACTCAGCGACTACAACGCTACACCCATCGGGTAACGGGCATCTCAAATCCAGTCTTTCCATGGCTCTTAGCAGCACTGTTGGCGCTGTCTCAGCTGACGATCGCGCGCGCCGGCTGCGCCCAATCGTCCAGGTCCACACGTTCAACCCCCGACTGCCGGCCACAAGCCCGCTATTGCGCAGATCCCGGGTAGGCCCAAATGGGTGTAGCGTTCGAGGTGCTGAGAATTTCAGCTGGTGTGGGATGAGTTCAGCCGCGTCCGCCGCTTAACTTTAGGAGCATCGGCTCCGAACCCTCACACGCCGGTGATCAAATGGACGTCAGGTCACGATGACCACTTCACTTGTTTTCCGTGCCAACATCCGCGTTTCCGTGATAGACCTGCCCCGGACCGAACCCATTGATGATCCGCGGGCATGCCTACAGGCCGCCGTTCACTGGCACTTCGGCCCCGACACCGGGTCGCGGTACTGGCTCAACCGGGCGAAGACGCTCGAGTTCAACTCGATGGCCGAGGCGAGGGCGGACAAACTCCAACACCGCGGCCAAGACCCGTCCGAAATCGGCAACTGGACCTGGGACCCTCCGCAATGACGACATCTGCGGCACCGACGCGTGCGAACACGGTCGGCGAGCCGAGCATGACAAGCCTCGTGACCAGTGCGAACGCGCTGATCGTTGCTGTCTGCATTCCGATTGATCGGAATGACCATGTCTACTGTTAACGAGGCGAAGCGACGCGTGACACTGGAACCGAACAACTCTCCGGTGCCGAGGTCCGCAACGCTATATCGGCCCATCGCCCAACAAGCGCTGAAGCTGACGGGCGCAGAAATCACACTGGTCGCCGTCGCAATCAACTACGACATACCCACGTCGGACGTGGCCGATCTGATGATCGTGGAAACCGCCGGTGCTGCAATAACCTCGACGCCGGCCCGCGCCATCCCCGTGGCCGGTACCTCGATCGGGCAGGCCTTCGTGGAGCGCACCCCTCGACGACTCAAGAGTTTCGATGTCGCCATCGACGGCGTCCAACGTGCCGGCCCAGCGCTGGTGCTTCCGCTGCGCACCAGTGAAACCGTGGCGGGCGTGTTGGTCGCGCTGCGGCGTGACGGCGCCCGGATGTTCAGCGACGAGCAACTCGACATGATGGCCGCATTCACCGATCAGGCGGCGCTCGCGTGGCAGCTGGGGTCCACACAGCGCCGGATGCGTGAACTCGACGTTCTTGCTGAGCGCGACAGGATCGCCCGCGACCTGGACAATCAGGTGATACAGCGGATCTTCGCGATCGGATTGGCGCTGCAGGGGACCATTCCGCGGACGCGATCAATCGAGGTGCAGCAGAGACTGTCCGGCAGCATCGATGATCTTCAAGGCGTCATTCAGGCTATTCGCGTCGCAGTTTTCGACCTGCACGGTGCACCGTCGGGCATCACCCGGCTGCGAGAACGGCTCGACGGGGCAGTCGCGCGCTTCTGCGGATCCGGACTCGAGACCACGGTTCAATTCGTGGGCCCCTTGTCGGTTGTCGATGCTGCACTCGGAGATCACGCCGAAGCTGTTGTGCGCGAAGCGGTCAGCAATGCTGTCCGGCATGCCGGCGCGACCAGGCTTTCGGTGACGGTGAAGGTCGAGGACGACGTGTGCATCGAGGTTATCGACAACGGTCGAGGCGTCCCCGGCGACATCACCGGCAGTGGCTTGACCAGCTTGCATCACCGCGCGCAGCGGGCCGGCGGCGCGTTCACCATCGCGGATACTCCCGGCGGAGGCACGGTGCTGCGCTGGTCAGCACCGCTGTCCTGATCATCGTCCCGCTGAGACTATGAGAGCGGACTGACGCTGGCCGACGGGACCAACCACGAATGCCCCGAAAAGCAGGGTCACTTTCCGAACGCCCTCGAATTCTCTACCAGGCGCCGCGTACTCGGCGTGACCCTCGTCCCCGGTTCTCGCAGAGGCTGAGACCTAGCACGGTGTGCGCGGTCTCCAATGAACCCTCAGCACCAGAGGCCGCGCACGGACTTCCCGTCGCTACCCCCTCGCTTCGTTTGCCCCGCCTTCGGAATCCCACGTCGACTGGGCCGCAGCCATATCTCTTGCGTCCGGTGGCGCGCCGTATACCCGCACGGAGTACTTCGTGGACGGTCAAGTACGGCCTGTCCGTAGCCGGTGGCGTTAATCTGCCCATGGCTTCGATTATGTGCGTCATGACTGTCTCTCTGTCTGCCCGCGGAAGCGAGCCTGGTTGTTGTGCCTCTTATGAAATAGGGCGATCGGAGAACGGCGTGGAGCTGACCCTAGCGGCGGATCGTCGCGCTGTTGCGCCGGCGGCTGCTCATCGGATCGCGCGCTGACTTCTGGTGTTCAAGCTGCCGGATCAGCTCACGCTTTGCGTCGCAGATAGCGCGGGTGATGTCCGGGTTCTCAGCGACCGCTACCAGCGGCTCACGGCCGGGCAGGCTCGTGCGCAAAGTGACGCGCTGCTCCTTGCCGCCGCGGTCCTGCAACGAGACCTCCACGTCGATGTCCCGCGCGATCCCATCGTCCCAGCAGGTGCGGACCGAGCGTCGACAACGTCTCCAATACGTGCGGGCGCTCCTTTTCTTTGAAACCCGCACCGACGCGAAGCACGTTCTCGCCGAAGGCATCTCGCTGTTCGTTGTCAGCTTTCATCCTGGTCGTTCTCCTTAGACTGCAGGGTGCACGCAGGCGCCCTGCTTCTTTCCCGACGCGTGCCGTCGTCGTGCGTGTTCGAACCGATTTCCCGGGAACACGGACGGAAACACGTTGGTCTTTAGGCAAACTCCCGATGAGCTCCGGCGACAGCTGGTTTCCGGTGTGTCTCCATTAGACGCCCCTCACCGCCGTATGTCAACTATGTTGATACGCTGCGTAGGCATGCGGCTGCCGTTTGAAATGCCTTGGGCCTCAGCGACTCAGCGCTGCGAGGAGTTCGGGTAGCGGCACCGTGACGATACCGATCGCGGTGCGGCTCAGGGCGGCCAGAAGGTCGGGTAGCGGCACGGTGGCGATACCGATCGCGGCGTCAGCGATGCCGTACGGCAGCACCAGGGTGTCGGCGTGGACCAGCGCGCCGCAGGAGTAGACAACGTTGGGCACGTAGCCGTCCTGCTCATCAGTAGCGGGGCTCAGTAGCGGTTGCGGTAGCTGACCAAGAATCCGTGTCGGATCTTCGAGATCAAGCAGAATCGCCCCGATGCAGTAGCTGCGCATCGGGCCGACGCCGTGGGTAAGCACCAGCCACCCGGCGGCGGTTTCGATCGGCGGACCGCAGTTCCCGAGTTGTAACGCCTCCCAGGCTCGGGTCGGGCTCTGGCAGGGAAGCGCACTCGTCCAAACGGACAGATGATCGGAGTAGGCAACCGTGTTCGATTCGCGATCTGATCTCGACATGGCGGCGAAGCGACCGCGAATCCGACGAGGAAACAGCGCCAGACCCTTATTGGCAGCGGCGGGTCCGACGATCGGCGCGGAGGTGAAGGACTGGAAATCTGTGGTCTCGAGCAGTTGCTGGCTGATGTGGGATCCGCTGTAGGCCGTGTAGGTGGCATAGAAAGTGATGGAGCCGTCGTCGTCGATGAAACGGACGAAGCGTGCGTCCTCGATGCCGGCCTGCTCTGCGCCCATCGAGGGCCACAGAACCCGCTCGGAAAGTGTTGTGTGGTCGGTGAATTCGACGGCATACGTCCGTTCGGCGATGCCGCGGAATGTGGAAATCGTCTGCTCGGCGTGTCCGCGGGTGCTCAGATGACCCTGAAGCTGGACGAGTTGTTGATCGAGAGTACCTCGGGTGAAGCTTTGGCCGAGCCGGTCTAGGACGTAGTCGGCGGCCTCTCCGGCGTCGTCGAGCCGGGTGAGTTCACTGCGGAAGACGGCTGCGTCGAGGAGGGCGGGCTTGGGCGTTCCAGCGGTGGCGAACGGAGCCGGATCGTCGATCGTGGCGCAGCCGGCCGCGTCGATGACGCCGGTCCGGAACCCGATGGACGAACGGTGCCCCTCACCGATGCCTCGGACGCTCATCACGAATCGCAGGCTGCCTGCGACGGTTCCAGCCTGGTCGGGATGGGCCACGATGCTGGGGTTGCACAACGCCGCACCTTCAATGGCGTATTCGCTCGTGAATGCCGCACCTAGCAACAACTTCCGTGCCTCGGAGAGTTCATTGCCGGGATCCAGCCGATCGGCGAGTTCCCGGGCGTGCCGGCGGAACGTGCCGGCAAGATCGCGGTGACGCCCGTCAAAGCGGACGACGACGTCGTCTAGCGAAGACCGCACCTGCCCTTCGTCGAGGGCCAGGATTCGCGCCAGCACCGCTCCCGCGCGGGACTCCTGGTGCTCGAAACCTTCCTGGCCTGGCACGAAGAGTCTGGTGATGACCCGCGACGGATTGGCCGCGAGCCGCTGGTGGCTTCGCGCGACGAGCCCAGCCTGAACGGAAGTCATTGCCGCACAGCCGAGAAGCGTCTAGCGTGCTGCATCGTCGAGAGCACTGCCAGTGTCGACTCTGCGCCCTGGTTGTGGTTCACGCCGTCGGCGCGCAGGCCGTCGAATCCGCCGCCGGTCTCGGGGTCCCACATGAGCTGTTGCGCGTCGTTGGCACCCATGAACCAGGCCGCAGCGGCCAGGACCCCGTCGGGCCAGATCGAACCGGTGTCAATGGCAGCGGCACGCGCGCACGCGTCGGCGAGGGTGGACACCTCGATCGGCTGCTGATCGAACGCGGGCCGACGGTCGTCCGGCCCCCTGCCCGCTGCAGGGGTGGGCGAGAGGTGACCCTCTGCCGTTTCGTATTCGACCAGCCAACCCAGCAGATCCAAGCCCTGGTACCGCAGTGTCGAGTCGTCGAGCGCCACGCCCGCGGCGATCATCGCCTCGGCGAGAACCGCATTCGCGTAAGTGAGTCGCGGCTCAGGCCATGGCCAGGCCCCGTCGGCGTTCGGTTGGGCCACGGTCTTGGCGTAGTCGGTGAGCAGTTTGCGTGCCGCCGGTTGCTCGGGGTCGACGGCGAGGAGTTCGGCGGCGCCCAACGCGGCGAACGCCATTGCCCGAGGCCACGGCGATCGCACCTGCGCGGCGCGTTCGAACTGAATGACGGCCAACCGGCGAACCAGAGAGACGTCACTGTGCGCGGCGGCAGTTCCCAGTCCCCAGATGCAGCGCCCCCAGCAGTCCCCCAGGGAGGGCTCGTCCTCCCAACGGCCGTTGCTGTCCATCCGGTTTCGGCAGGCACCGGCGTAGGACTGCGCATCGTTCAGGAACTGCACGGCCACCCGCGCAAGGCCGTTGACTTCCCCATCAGAGTTGGGCTCTCGGGTGGCGACGACGAGAACCCGGGCCATGTCGTCGGTGCAGTAGCCGTGCTCGGGCCGGGGTTCGGCGAAACAGGCATGCTCGAACGTGCCGCGACGGTCCGTCAAACGCAACAGGTGGTCGAATCTCGGCTCCGGCGTGGTGGCGGTCACACCAGCGTCCGACGTTTAGCGAGAATCCGTTGTGCCAGAACCAGATAGGCATTGGCCACCACCGGCCAGGCCATCGTCGGGGCCAACCGGCGGGCCTCCGCGGCCATGGAGCCGGCGAGGCGCGGATCGGTCAGCACTCGGCGCAGGGCGGATGTCAGCGCATCGGGATCGTCGTGATCGACGACGATGCCCGCCCCACTACCGAGAAGTTCGACGGCGTGGGGGAAGGCGGTGGCGACGACCGGCCGCCCGCTCGCGAGGGCGTCGACCAGAACACCGGAGGTGACCTGATCCGTGGAGTCGTAGGGCAGGACGACCACGGCCGAGGACCGAACCAGCGCAGTCAGCGACGACACGTCGCGGTAGCTGGCGTCGAAGCACACCGAGTCCGCTACGCCGGTGCGCCGCGCCTGTTCGGCACGAGCGTCGCGGTATGCCTCGCCATCGGCGGCCAGAACCTTTGGGTGGGTGCGGCCGGCAATCAGGTAACGCGGCCGGCCATTGAGCTCACGCAGCGAACCCATCGCCTCGATGACCCGCTCGATGCCTTTCCCCGGCCCCAGCAGACCCCAGGTCAACAGAGTCGGTCTGCCCGAACGCATTACCGGGGTATCCCTCAGGACGGTCGCACCGTGCGGGATCGTGGTGACTTTTCGGCGATCGACGTCGAAGCCAAGACACAGGCGTTGCCTGGCTGCCTCCGACATCACAACCACGTGATCCGCCATCGCCGCGATCGTCCCGAGCACCGAACGCTGATGCGGGGTCGGCTCTCTGAGGACCGTGTGGGCGATCACGATCGACGGGATGCGCAGCCCGCCGATGATGTCCACCACCTCGTCCCCGTCGACGCCGCCGTAGATTCCGTACTCATGCTGCACGATCGCGATGTCGCTCTCGTTCAGCAATTCGGAGGCTGCAGCCACGGATGTCGCGGAACCATTGACCAGCTCTCCAATCACCCGAGTGTCAGAAGACAACGACCCGTCGGCAACTCGCACGACGCTGACGTCAGAACCGTTCGCGCACAACCCTTTCGACAGGGCCGCGCTGAACGTCGCTAGCCCGCACGGTGTCGGTGGATATGTACTGATAATGCCGAAACGCGCTGAGCCGGAAGGGGCTTGCCCAACAAGAGGGATATTCGATGTTTCAAGGGTGGATAAGGCGCTCAAGGTGATCCCGACGGACGGTTGTCACCGGTATGTCCGGCGCGAGCTGGAGCTCTGCGAGATCAGCGGCGGACGGCTGACCTCATCCCGGACTGGCTGGGTTCCCAACCATACCTAGGCTACACCCGATGACCGGCTATCTCGCATTGAGCCTGGCCAGGATGCGCAGGGCGACGGCGTGCCGACTGATACCGGCGTCGGCGCCCTCAGCCGTGAGGTGCCGCTCCGCTTGCTCGCGCGTGCAGCCTTGGCCGATGAGGGCTCCGACTGCCTGGTTGATGACCGACGCCTCGAAAAGGCCTGTCGCGGAGCACCATTCGGCCTGTCCTGGCAGGTGCTGATCCAGGACGAAGTCACTCAGCGGCCGGACGGTGAGCCACGCGAGGTCCGCGGCGAGATCGACAAAGGTTCCCGGCGACCCCGCGTACAAGACGAGCACCACCGTTGGGAGACGTGCGTCACCGACACCTGACAGCGCCAGCCTGAGCGAGGTGCGGACATCACCCGTCGCGGCATCCTCGACGAATGCAGTGAACGTGAACGGCGGATCACTGCCGGCGACGGTTACGCGCAGGCCGAGATAGGTGGGTAGTGCGGCGGTGGCATCGGCCGCGAGCTGGCGCAGACTGTGGGCGACATCGGTGCCGGGCTCATCCAAAGCCGCGGTGAGAATGCCCAGGTCTGCGGCCAGGGCCGCGGTGACCTTCACGAGAGGACTGCTCCGCTGCACGCTCCCGAGCGCGATCGAGCCTGCTGGCGCCGCGCATGGCCAGTCGCTGTGCGCGGTGAGGACCCCGAGACCCGAGTCAGGACCGGTCTCGTGACTGTTTCCTCACTTGTTACGGTACGCCGGCTGGCCTTTCCGGCTCAGGTCGGGCGCGGGCGCGGGCGCGGCGCACCGCTTCATCGACCAGGTGTTGCGCCACATCAGCCAACTTGCGGTGCTCAGATTGGCTCATCGCCCGCAGCTGGGCGAACGCGTCCTCGGTGCTGCGCCCGGTACGTGCGCGGATGAGGCCAATCGCTTGATCGATCACCGGGCGGGTGGACAACGCCGTCTGCAACTGGACAGTCACAGCAAGCGCGTCGGCGAGGATCTGCGCGTTGTGCACGGCGACAGCCGCTGGTTTGGCGAACAACTCCCCGAATTCGGCGGCGTGCTCATCGAAAACGTCTTTGCCGTAGGCATATACGTTGATCGCCCCGACCACCCGATCCGGCAGCAACAGCGGTAACGACAGCGCACTGTGCACCCCCAACCTCCCTACGCGCGGACCGAAGCGCGGCCACATCTTCTCCCCACCCAACGACCCTGAGCGCACGGTGCGACGTTCCAGCGCCGCAGTGATGCAGGGCCCCTCCTTAAGGGTCACGTACTGGATTTCATCAATCTCCTTGACAAAGGGAGCGCTGGCCGCCAACGCCGCGACCATGTTGTCCACCCGGTCGACATTCAGCAACGTCACCCCAGCACCGTCGGCTCCCGGTATCGCGCGGACAGCGAACGTCGCTACCTCCGCCAGCAACTCGGGCAAGCGGCGATGACCGGCGACCAGACCCGCGAGATTGCTGATCGCCGCCCGCAAATCGGCGTCATCACTACTGAGCTGCTCCGCTGTCCGCGACGCCAGCTGCGGCACATCAGTGCCCTCGGTGAACTCCACCATCGCCGGTACCTGTTTCATAATCTTGCTGGAGCCCGACATCACCGGCGACCAGCCATGTACCCAGGGCGTAGCCGCCGCGAGATGACTCCCATCCTAGGGCGAAGTTGGCTGGCCCGTCTAAGGCGAAGTTTGCTGGCCACGTCCTGATTTGGACTCGAGGGCTGACACCTGCACCGAAGCGCCCAACCGGTGTAGTGTCATAGCTGCTGAGCTTCTCAGCTGGTCCGGACAGGTTTTGGCCGTACGCTGCTGAACCCTAGGAGCCCGTTAGCTCCGAGCCTGACATGCCGGTGATCGTCCGCACGACTGGGTCACCATGACCGACTCATTGTTGTCCTCTTCCACCATGCCGGGCGGCGCCATTTCCTGCGCGCCGGGCAAAGGCCAATTAGCGCGATTGGATGCTCACTGGATGAAGTCGTCGGTGGCCATTGTCAGCGCCCACGGCGACATCGACCAGACGAACGCACGCACCCTCACCGAGTATGCACTCGCCCAGCTGGCGCGTTGCCGCGGGCTGATCCTTGATCTGACCCGTCTGGAATTCTTTGGCGCCGCAGGTTTCTCGGCGCTGCACAGAATCTCGGTGAGCTGCGCGCGCGCTGGACTAGACTGGGCGGTGGTGCCTGGTGCTGCGGTATCTCTGCTGCTACGAATCTGCGATCCGGACGGCCGGCTGCCAGCCGTCAACACCGTCAGTGCGGCACTGGCCAGCCTCCAAGTATCGGCGTCCGATGCGGACCGTCCCGAAAAGGCTTGCGGTATCGGTGACATGGGGTAGCGACCTGATTATCGGTCCCGCGAACCGGATGATCGCGACTGTGCGGAACGGTGTCGAGGTGCTGTGGTTAGTTGGATGCAGTCGATGAAACTTGGACAAAGTCTGCGCCTTCCTGCCCACGGCGTTACGCGGCATGCACAGCGAGCATGTCTCCGGCTCACACCGTGACGCCGACGAAGCTCTGGCAGGACTTCGAGAAGCGGTCACCGCGTACCTGTGACAACGACTAATTCCACTGGCGACTCACCCCCGCGGCGAAGCAAGAAACGCTAAGAGGCAAGCCTGAACACGATGAGCCCACGCCGTCGCGAGCAGCGCCACCACCCAGTTCGCGTAGCCGGAGTAGACGATCAGCCCGACCGCGGTAACCCCCAACGCGTGCGGCAACTCGACGTGCGGCCAGAGCAGGCCGAGGAGGAAAAGCACCAGTCCGAGCTCGAATAGGACTGTCTGCATGTCGTTAACGCGTGTCGATCCAGATCGTCAGAGCCGCGACCGCAACAGCCAGCACGGCGAGCAAGGTCGCGTCTACCGCGTGCGGGCGTGGCGCATCCGACGCGCCTGTTCGCAATTCGCGGGCGATCAAGAACAGCGGGAACGCAACGCTGATGTCGATGAGCATTCCGGTAAGGATGTAAGCCCACACGAAGCGAATGCCGTGCCTTCGGGCCTCGACGACCATGAATATCGTTGCGGCTAGGAAGAAGTACGAAAGGTCGCAAGCAACAGACCGGGACGCGGGCGTCACCTCGACACCGGCCAGAAAGTCGGTGAAGAACCGGCCGATCCCGGCGTGCAGATACGCGGTGTTCTGCGTCCAGGTAGCAACATGAGCCGCAACCGCGATCCCGCCGTAGGCGACGCAGAGCAGTTTGCTGATCGGCTGCAGACTATTGTCGGTGAGGGTGGTACTCATTCGCTGACGATACGGCCGCCCCCAGGCGCCGACTGTCAATCCATAGAGAGTTCAAATCCCGGATAGTGAAGTGGACGCAAGAATCTCGCAAGCGCTCAGCGGCAAACTGATGGCGCGCTCCCAATAGGGGGAAGCGAAAGGAACGGAACAATGAACACCCCTCACTCCCTCAAGCGCGTCGTTGCCGGGACGCTGCTGTCCGGTGGCGTCGCGGTGGCCGGCCTGGGACTGGCCGCCGGTAGCGCCCACGCGGAGAATTGGTGCCCGCCCAACGCGATGGTCGGCGCCGTGTGTTATGGCCCCAATCAATGGTGCCCCGGGGATTCGCTCTTCCACTTGACCCAAAATCACGTTGCGAACCCGATCAATTGGGACATGGGGGTCTGCCACACCTACTACTACGTGCCCTTTGGTCAGGGCAACGTCGGTCAAACCATCTGGGAAGGGCCCAATCCTCCGGGCCCCCAGATCCTGATCAAGGCGCCTCCCGGGCTGCCGCCGCCCCCCGGTAAGTGCTGGAACATGTGGATTCCGGGGCCGTGCCCGGGCGGCTAAACCCATGAACAACCCGTCATTCTTCGTCACGCCCGGATATGGCGATCGCCAGCGACAGAACTGGCACTATTCGCAGGCGGTTCGGTATGGCAACCGGGTCGAGATCTCAGGCCAAGGCGGGTGGGACGACAACTGGGCTTTTCCCGATTCGGTCCGAGACGAAGTGATTCGGGCTTTCGACAACGTCGAGCGGACGCTGGCCACCGCCGGAGCGTCCTGGCGCCACGTGGTCAGCGTCCACTCCTATCACCTGCCCAACGCGGACGGTGTGATCGGACAGGACCACCTGGCCACCATGGCCGACCAGTTCCGCCGACGGATGGGGGAACGCGCTCCGCTATGGACGTGCATCGGCGTCGCAGCCCTCGCCAATCCGCGAATGCGGGTCGAGATTCAAGTCGTCGCGATCGTCGACGGCTAGGCTGTGCGGCGGATGCCTCGTGCGCGGCCGATGTCGCTCTTGAGGAGCAGATCGCGCTCCGACTCGGACAGGCCGCCCCAAACGCCGTAGGGTTCGCCGACCCCCAACGCGTGGGAACGGCACTCCTCGATCACCGGGCAACGCCGGCACATTTCCTTGGCGCGCTGTTCGCGTTGCATGCGAGCCCGGCCGCGCTCGCCATCGGGATGAAAGAACATCGACGAGTCGACGCCGCGGCACAAGCCCTGCAATTGCCAGTTCCAGATGTCGGCGTTGGGTCCAGGTAGCTGTTCTGGCTGTGGCATGGCTTCTTCCCTCTCTGCACTGCACGCTCAAGCGGAGTTCAGGTTCGCGACTGCGCGAGTGTGCAACTTAATTGGGTTCGCGTCACCGATGACTACCCGTCACGATAGACGTTAGGGGGGCTACAAAAAAACCGTCAATAGCCTGCGCATTGTGACGAATGTCTAAGCGTTGCAAGAGAATTAACTCCGCGTTCATCTGTGGCGCGGTTCCGAGACTCGAAGCGTGCTAACCGTAAGCCGACCGATACCGAGATCCCGCAGCTCAGGGGCGTTTGGGTGGATAGTCGCAAATACGGTACGGCCGCCCTGGGTAATATCCCGGTAACGCAGAGAGCACAGAATTTTTACTAATGAAACCCCCGCCATCAACGTGAGTGAAACTCCCCACGATTCGACGATTCAACGAGCACTGGCCACGGCCGCATTCGGAGACGAACCCGGCACCTGGCCGTTGCCCACGCCCAGCACACCGCACCAACTCTGGCTGCGGGCCGTCGCGTCCGGTGGGCAGGGTCGTTATGGCAATGCCTACGCCGACCTGGCGGCGCTGCGGCGCGCCCCCGCGACCCCGCGGTTGGTCTCGCTGGCGCACAGCACGCAGGGCTCGTTGCTGCGTCAGCTCGGTTGGCACGCGCTGGCGCGAGGGTGGGACGGCCGCGCGCTGGCGCTGGCCGGCGCCGACCCCGAGGCCCGCGCCGACGCGCTGATCGGGCTGGCGGCCGACGCGCTGGGCGTCGGCCGCTTCGCCGCCGCGGCCGCGTTGCTGACGCGCGCGGACGCCGAGTTGATCGACAACTCCGCGGAGCGGCTGGCGGTCCGGCGGCGATGGGTGGGTGCGGAGCTGGCGATGGCTGCCGGCGACGGGGCAACCGCGGTCCGGCGTGCCGAGGAAGGGGTCGAGCGGGCGCGGGCGATGGCGAGTGCGTCGGTGCGACACCAGGTCAAAAGCGACGTGGTGCTGGCCGCCGCCCTGTGCAGCGCCGGTGTCACCGAACGGGCACGCGCCGTCGCAGAGACGGCGCTAGAGGCCACCGGCCGATACGGACTCACACCGCTTCGCTGGGCGCTCGCTTGCTTGCTGATCGATATCGCAAGCGTCACGGTTTCAGTACATCAATTGCGCGAACTCACCGAAATTCGGGATATTTGTGCAGGCCAGGTTCGCCGCGCCGGTGGAACCTGGCATACCGCTTGAAATGCGTTGCGGCCGTTATTGTCTAGCTGTGTGTTAGCCCGTGATGTTTCCTGACCGTTACGTTGGAGAGACCGTCGTCGATGACAATGCAAGGGGAACGTCTCGACGCTGTGGTTGCAGAGGCGGTGGCAGGGGATCGAAATGCGCTTCGGGAAGTGCTGGAGACCATCCGCCCGATCGTCGTGCGATATTGCCGCGCGCGGGTCGGCACCAGCGAGCGGAGCGGCCTGTCGGCTGACGATGTGGCACAGGAGGTTTGCTTGGCGGCCATAACCGCGCTGCCGCGCTACCGAGACCGCGGGCGACCATTTCTGGCCTTCCTGTACGGCATCGCGGCCCACAAGGTAGCCGATGCCCATCGCGCCGCCGGCCGTGATCGCGCCTACCCCGCCGAGTCGGTTCCCGAGCGCCGATCGGCCGATGCCGGCCCGGAGCAGTTGGCGATCGAGGCCGACTCGGTCACCCGGATGAACGAATTGCTCGAGATCCTGCCCGCCAAGCAGCGCGAGGTCCTCATCCTGCGCGTTGTCGTGGGACTGTCCGCCGAGGAGACCGCCGCAACCGTCGGCAGCACCACCGGTGCGGTCCGGGTGGCCCAGCACCGCGCACTTCAGCGACTCAAGGACGAAATCGTAGCGGCAGGTGACTATGCCTAATTCTGGATATGCCTTCGGCGACCGGCCGGCGCTGGACGAGATAGCCCGCAGCGACCTGCTGCTGGACGCCCTCGCCGATCGCGAGCGCGTCGACCACGATGATCCCCAGGTCGACGCGCTGGCCCTACTGATGGGTGACTGGCGTGACGACCTGAGGTGGCCACCGGCCAGCGCTCTGGTCTCGGCCGAAGAGGCAGTCGGGGCGCTGCGCACGGGACTAGCCGAGCGCCGGCGCGCGCACCGGGGCCTGGCGGCGATCGGATCAGTTGCCGCTACGCTGTTGGCGCTCAGTGGGTTCGGCGCCCTCGTCGCTGACGCCCATCGCGGAGACCCGCTGTACGGGCTGCACGTGATGTTCTTCGACGCACCGCGGGCCAACGACGACACAATCACGCTGTCCGCCAAGGCCGACCTGGCCAAGGTTCAGCAAATGATCGACCAGGGCCAATGGGCTCAGGCCCAGAATCAGCTGACCGAGGTCAGCAGCATGGTGCAGGCCATGAACGACGGGATCAGCCGGCAAAACCTGATGGACCAGGTGAACCTGCTGAACGCCAGGGTGGAATCGCGAAACCCCAACGCGACGCTGCCGGCCAGCTCGCCACCGTCGGCGAATCTCCCGGCTCCCGCGACGAAACCGAAGGCCTCCGCGGCATCCACGACTCCGAGCGCACCACCGACGGTGGCCATCTCAACCGCTCCGAGTTCATCCTCGCCGGCGCCCTCGGGCCGGCGCCGACATCATGGCCAAAGCGCCGACCCCTCGGTGGCGCCAAGCGCTGGACCCTAGGCGGGGGCGTCAGTGACGCCGGTGAAACCCGTCGGCGTCTGACGTCGCCTCGTTGAGCGAGGCGTCGGCGTATCCCCGGCAATAATCCCAGGTGACGTACGCATCGGGTTCGGGATCGTAGGCGGGCTCGTGCGGTCGGACCGTGCCGTCAATCAGCAATTGCAGCAGGTTCGCGCGCAACATGTCCCAGTCGTGGTAGTGGTCCTGCTGACACTCGTCGCAACACACCACCAGCCCGCGAATTCCCTTGTGCGCCAACAAGGCCTCATACACGGCCAGGTCGGCCAGGTCGGCCTCTACCGCCACCCGCTCTTGCTGATCGAGGGGTTGACCCGGCTCGACGGCGTCCAGCGCCGCCGACGGGTCACAGGGGTCGTCGGCAAACGGATCGGGCGGCAATCCCGGCGGGAGGTAGTCGCGCACGCCACTAGACTACGCAGGGGGGCCGTCATAACGCCAGCAGGGCGGCACGCCCCGACAAGCGGGTCCGGGTGATCGATGAGCCGATAGGATGGGTTTCTCACTCCAACCATGGAGGGCCTCACCGATGTCCCGTGGCATGTCCCACCTAGAAGACAGCTCCGACCTGGTCGCCAGTCCTTATCTGCGCGACACCCATCTTGGTGGCCCGGCGGGCGACGCGGTGCCCACCGGGGGTGACAACCCGAACAAGATCGCGATGCTGGGGCTGACCTTCGACGACGTCCTGCTGCTGCCCGCGGCGTCCGACGTGGTGCCCGCCACGGCGGACACCTCCAGCCAGCTCACCAAGAAGATCCGGCTCAAGGTGCCGCTGGTCAGCTCCGCAATGGACACCGTCACCGAGTCGCGGATGGCCATCGCGATGGCCCGGGCCGGCGGCATGGGTGTGCTGCACCGCAACCTGCCCGTCGCCGAGCAGGCGGCCCAGGTCGAGATGGTCAAGCGTTCCGAGGCCGGCATGGTCACCGACCCGGTCACCTGCCGCCCGGACAACACCTTGGCCCAGGTCGATGCGCTGTGCGCGAAATTCCGGATCTCCGGGCTGCCGGTGGTTGACGACTCCGGCGCGCTGGTCGGCATCATCACCAACCGCGACATGCGCTTCGAGGTCGACCAGAACAAGCCCGTGGCCGAAGTGATGACCAAGGCCCCGCTGATCACCGCGCAGGAGGGCGTCAGCGCCGACGCGGCGCTGGGCCTGTTGCGGCGCAACAAGATCGAGAAGCTGCCCATCGTCGACGGCCACGGCCGGCTGACCGGGCTGATCACCGTCAAAGACTTCGTCAAGACCGAACAACACCCGCTGGCCACCAAGGACAGCGACGGCCGGCTGCTGGTGGGCGCCGCGGTCGGCGTGGGAGGCGACGCCTGGGTCCGGGCGATGATGCTGGTCGACGCCGGGGTGGACGTGCTGATCGTGGACACCGCGCACGCGCACAACCGGCTGGTGCTCGAGATGGTCGGCAAACTCAAGGCCGAGGTCGGCGACCGGGTCGAGGTGGTCGGCGGCAACGTCGCCACCCGCGCGGCGGCCGCGGCCCTGGTCGAGGCCGGCACCGACGCGGTGAAGGTCGGCGTGGGCCCGGGCTCGATCTGTACCACACGCGTGGTGGCCGGCGTCGGCGCACCACAAATCACGGCGATTCTGGAGGCCGTCGCGGCGTGCGGACCGGCGGGCGTTCCGGTGATCGCCGACGGGGGGCTGCAGTACTCCGGTGATATCGCCAAGGCTTTGGCCGCGGGCGCGTCGACGGCCATGCTGGGCTCGCTGCTGGCCGGCACCGCCGAAGCGCCGGGCGAGCTGATCTTCGTCAACGGCAAGCAGTTCAAGAGCTATCGCGGCATGGGGTCGCTGGGCGCCATGCAGGGCAGGGGCCCTTCCGGATCGGGGGGCAAGTCGTACTCCAAAGACCGCTACTTCGCCGACGATGCATTGAGCGAGGACAAGCTGGTACCCGAGGGCATCGAGGGCCGGGTGCCGTTCCGCGGTCCGCTGTCATCGGTGATTCACCAGCTGACCGGCGGCCTGCGCGCCGCGATGGGATACACCGGCGCGCGCACGATCGAGGTGCTGCAGCAGGCGCAATTCGTCCGGATCACGGCGGCCGGACTCAAGGAGAGCCACCCGCACGACGTCGCCATGACCGTCGAAGCGCCCAACTACTACGCCCGGTGAACAGCGAACTGAACATGGTCGAAATCGGGATGGGCCGCGCCGCGCGGCGCACCTATGAGCTCAGCGACATCAGCATCGTGCCGTCGCGTCGCACCCGCTCGTCGCAGGACGTCTCGACGGCCTGGCAGCTGGACGCCTACCGGTTCGAGATCCCCGTGCTGGCGCACCCGACCGACGCGCTGGTGTCGCCGGAGTTCGCCATCGAGCTGGGCCGGCTCGGCGGGCTGGGCGTGCTCAACGGTGAGGGGCTGATCGGCCGTCACGCCGATGTCCAGGCCAAGATCGCGCAGCTCGTCGAGGCCGCGCACAAGGAACCCGAACCGTCGGCGGCGATCCGGCTGCTGCAGGAGCTGCATGCCGCGCCGCTGGACCCGGAGTTGCTGGGCGCTGCAGTGGCCCGGATCCGCGAGGCCGGGGTGACCACGGCGGTGCGGGTCAGCCCGCAGAACGCCCAGGCGCTGACACCGGTGCTGCTGCAGGCCGGCATCGACCTGCTGGTCATCCACGGCACGATCGTCTCGGCGGAACGGGTGGCCAGCGACGGTGAACCGCTCAACCTGAAGACGTTCATCTCGGAGCTTGACGTTCCCGTGGTCGCGGGCGGGGTGCTCGACCACCGCACCGCGCTGCACCTGATGCGCACCGGGGCCGCCGGCGTCATCGTCGGCTACGGCTCCACCCGGGGGGTGACCACCAGCGACGAGGTGCTGGGTATCAGCGTGCCGATGGCCACCGCGATCGCCGACGCCGCCGCGGCGCGGCGCGAGTACCTCGACGAGACCGGCGGCCGCTACGTCCATGTGGTGGCCGACGGCGACATCCACACCTCGGGCGAACTGGCCAAGGCCATCGCCTGCGGCGCGGACGCGGTGATGTTGGGCACGCCGCTGGCCGAGGCCGCCGAGGCGCTCGGCGAGGGCTGGTTCTGGCCGGCCGCCGCCGCGCACCCCTCGTTACCGCGGGGGGCGTTGCTGCAGATCGCCGTCGGCGAACGCCCACCCCTGGAGCGGGTGCTCAACGGGCCATCCGACGACCCGTTCGGCACCCTCAACCTCGTCGGGGGTCTGCGCCGGTCGATGGCCAAGGCCGGTTACTGCGACCTCAAGGAATTCCAGAAGGTCGGCCTGACCGTTGGAAGCTGAGGCCTCCTGAAATCAGCTAGGCGCCCGAGGTGTCCAGGCGGGCGAACTGACGGTTGCGGTACTGCTCGACGCACGCCGCCCGCCTGACCTTGCCGCTGGTGGTGATGGGCAGCGAGCCCGGGGCCACCAGAACGAGGTCCGCGACGCGCAGGCCGTGCGATCGCGAAATGGCCGAAGTCACTTCGCGTTTCACGGTGTCCATCACCTCTTCGGGGGAATCGCCCCGCTTCTTGAGTTCGACGATGGCGACCAGTTTTTCGGTGTGACCGTCGGGGACCGCGATGGCTGCGGCCCGGCCCCGGGTGATCTCTTGGATCGTCGCCTCGATGTCATCGGGATAGTGGTTGCGTCCGTAGACGACCAAGAGATCCTTGTCGCGCCCGACGATGAACAGCTCGCCGTCGCAGACCAAGCCCAAATCTCCGGTCCGCAGCCACGGCTCCTCGGGGGTGCCGTCCGGCGCGGCGACCAGGCGGGCGCCGAACGTGCGCTCCGTCAATTGCGTGTTCTGCCAATAGCCCATCGCCACGTTGGCGCCGTGCACCCAGATCTCCCCGACAGTTTCGGCCGGGCACTCGATCCCGGTGTCGCGATCGACGATGCGCACCAGCGGTGAGGCTGGTACGCCGTAGCTGACCAGGGGTGCGCCGTCTCCGTCTGCAGACCGCTTCGCCTGGCCGGCCGATAGTTTCTCGGATTCGAAGTGGACGAGCTTCGGCGGCTCGGCCGGTCTGCGGGTCGCCACGTATACCGTCGCCTCAGCCATTCCGTAGGACGGCCGAATTACCTTGGGGTGCAGGTTGAAACGGGCGAACCGCTCAGTGAAGCGCTTGAGGGTCGCGGGCTGCACCCGCTCGCTGCCGTTGAGGATGTGCAGCACGTCGCCGAGGTCCAGCCCGGCCATGTCGTCGTCCGATGTTTTTCGTGCCGCCAAGTCGAACGCGAAGTTCGGTGCCGCCGAAAACGCTTTGCTGTTACTTGCCAGCAGTTGCATCCAGCGCGCCGGCCGTTGCAAGAACGACGCCGGACTGGTGAGCACGCCGGGTATCCCGGCCAGGATTGGTAAGCAAATCCCCACGATCAGGCCCATGTCATGAAAGAACGGCAGCCACGACACGATAGTCGTGTCCGGCGGGGCGACCTTCCCGTATTCCCCGAAGTAGTCGGACATGACCTGCTTGATATTGGCCCGCAGGTTTTTGTGGGAGATCATGACCCCGGCCGGTTGACGGGTCGACCCGGAGGTGTACTGCAAATACGCGACACTCGGACGATCGGCCCCGGCGTTGGATCCGCTGCTGGAATTCCCATCGAGCAAATCGATTTCGACGATCGATGGGGCGGATTCGTCGGACTGCGGCTCGGCGTACTCGCTGACATCGCCAACGACCGAGGACGTCGTGAGGATGACCGACGGCGACGCGTCGCGTAGCACCGAGCTGAGACGGTCATCGGCGATGCCACCGGTCGGAACGGACAGGGGAACCGCGATGAGTCCCGCCTGCAGCGTGCCGAGAAAAGCCGCGATGTAATCAAGGCCCTGCGGCGCCAAGATGACCGCGCGATCACCGACCGCACCGCACGCGCTCAATTCCCCGGCGACGTTGAGCACTCGTCGATACAGCTGCGACCACGTGAGGCTCTCGGTAACGCCGAGCCAGTCTTGCTGGTAATCAAGGAAAGTGAAGGCCGTGTTATTGGGCTTCAGGCTGGCGCGCTCACGCAGCACCGTCAAAATGGAAGATTCGGTCACCGGTTTTATCCTTCGTTTAAAACTCTTGGCTTGCCAGTGCATCGCCGAGGTGTTGCGCCAAACCCCCCACGGTAATGATGTCGCCCGGGCTGATACTCACCCCGGTTTCGGCCTCGATGCGGGTGCGAAGTTCGGTGTGGCCCAACGAGTCCAGTCCGTACTCGTGCAGTGGGCGGTCCGCATCGACGTTGCGGCGCAGAATCATGCCGACCTGTTCCGCGACCAGCTCCCGGAGCCGGGCGGATCGCTCGTCGAGGGGAAGCGCTATCAGCTCGGCGCGGAATTTGCTTGCGCCCATTCGGTTTTGCCCGCTGTGCTGGAACCGTTCGGCGAAGGGGCTGTGCTGCGCCAGCGCCGTCAACCATGGGGTGCCGATGACGGTCGTGTAGCCGGTGTAGGCGCGGTCGTGCCGCAGCAGCGCCTCGAGCGCGTGCGCGCCCTCCTCGACGGTGATGGCGGCGCCGTTGCTGTCGACATCCGCCGGCCATGCGATCGAGGTGGCCGTCAGGCCCTGGGCCCGCCGCCAGTGCGTGAAGGCGTCCAGCCAGCTGTTGGCTGCGGCGTGGGCGCCCAGCCCCGGCGAGCCCAGCAGGGCCGCTGACGAGGAGAACGAGCAGAACCAGTCCAGCGGCTGCCCGGAACTGGCCTGGTGCAGGTGCCAAGCGCCGTGGACCTTCGAGGTCCACTCGCGCGCCAGCAGCTCGTCGGTGATGTTGGCCAGGCTGGCGTTTTCGATGTTCCCGGCAGCGTGCAGCACACCGCGCAGCGGGAGCCCGGTGCCCGTTGCCGCCGCCACCAACCGGTCGGCGGTCTCCGGTTGCGCGATGTCGCCGCACTCCACCACGACGTCGCACCCGATCGCCCGGATCAGCTCGATGGTCTCGTGCGCGGTGTTGCTGGGCGCCGCACGCGAGCAGAGCACGATCCGGCCGCAGCCGGCCACGGCCAACTGTTCGGCAAGCACCAGCCCGACCTCACCGAGGCCACCGGTGATGACGTAGGCGCCGTCGCCGCGGAAGATCTGAGCCTGTTCCGGAGGCACTACCGCGTTGCTTTGCCCCGTGCACGGTATGTCGAGCACAACCTTGCCGGTGTGTTCGGCCGCGCTCATCAGCCGAATCGCGGTGGCCGCCTCGGTCAGCGGGTAGTGGGTGCTCTGGGGCATCGGCAGCGTGCCGTCGGCGGTCAACCGGTACACGGTGTTCAACAACTCCCGGACCTGGCCGGGTTGGTTGAGCGACATCAACGCCAGATCGACATAAGAGAACGTGAGGTTGCGCCGGAACGGGGAGAGCCCCAGCCGGGTGTCGCCGTAGACGTCCCGCTTGCCGATCTCGACGAACCGGCCACCGAAAGCGAGCAGCCTCAGGCCGGCCTGTTGGGCGGCGCCGGTCGCGGAGTTGAGCACGATGTCGACGCCGTACCCGTCGGTGTCACGCCGGATCTGCTCGGCGAACTCGATGCTGCGCGAGTCGTAGACGTGCTTGATACCCATGGCGCGCAACAGTTCTCGGCGCTGCTCGCTACCGGCGGTCGCGAAGATCTCGGCTCCCGCGGCGCGCGCGATCCCGATCGCGGCCTGCCCGACGCCGCCGGTCGCGGAGTGGATCAACACCTTGTCGCCGGCCTTGATGCGAGCCAGGTCAGTGAGCCCGTACCAGGCGGTGGCGTGCGCGGTGGTCACCGCGGCGGCCTGGGCGGCGGTCAAACCCTCGGGCAGGGCGGCGGCCACGCGGGCATCGCAGGTGACGAACGTGGCCCAGCAACCGTTGCGGGACATGCCCCCGACCCGGTCACCCACTTTATGGTCGGTCACGTCCGGGCCGACCGCGGTGACCACTCCGGCGAAATCGGTGCCCGGCTGCGGCGGCTGTCCTTCGAAGGTGGGGTAGCGGCCGAACGCGGCCAGCACGTCGGCGAAGTTGATGCTGGACGCGGTGACCGCGACCTCGATCTGTCCCGGACCCGGCGCAACCCGATCAAACGCGACGAACTCCATGGTCTGCAGATCACCGGGGTTTCGGATCTGCACGCGCATGCCGTCGCGAGTGTGGTCCAACAGGGTGGTGCGCCCTTGGTCGGGCCGCAGCGTGGTGGGGGATAAGCGCGCCGCGTACCACTCATCGCTGCGCCAGGCGGTCTCGTCCTCGTCGGAGCCGGCCAGCAATTGGCGCACCACCTTGTCGGTGCCGGTCCGGTCGTCGATGTCGATGTGGGTGGCCCACAAGTGCGGGTGCTCGGTGCCGATCACCCGCAGCAGGCCGCGCAGGCCGCCCTGCTCGAGGTTGACCCGGTCGCTGTCCAGCACCGCCTGGGCGCCCCTGGTCACGACGTACAGCCGGGGCGACTCGCCGGTGATCTCGCTCAGCTCACGCGCGATGCGCACCACATGCGCGGCGTAGTCACCGCCGCGCAGGGCGCACTCCTCGTCGGGGTTGCCGTTTTTCGGTCCAGTGACCACGACGATGCCGGCGAACCTGCCTTCGCCGAGCTGACCGCGCAGCAGCTCGGCCGCCGGACCGTGGCCGCCGTGCTGCGGCCAGAACATCGTCGTGCATTCGGCGCCGTGCAGTTTCAACGCATCGGTCAACCCGGTTGCCAGCAGATGGGCGGCGTCGGAGGTGCTGATCAACAGCCACGCACCGGCGTGGACGTAATCTTCCTCCGGCAGCTCGCGCTGTTGCCATTCGATGGTCAGCAGCCGCTCGTTGAGCACGCGATCGCGGCTTTCTTTCTCCGAAACCGCTGTTCCGAGCTGTAGCCCACGCACCGCCAGCAGGACCGTCCCGTGCTCGTCCAGCACATCGAGGTCGGCCTCCGCTGCCACGCCAGGCGCCTCGGCGGGGGTCACCCGCCCGTAGCAGTAGCGGGCGTTGCGGGTGGGACCGTAAGCGCGCAGCCGACGCACACCGATCGGCAACAGCGGCCCGCCGTTCCCAGCGCCGTCGAGGGCGGGATGCGCCGTCAGGGACTGAAAACACGCGTCGAGCAGGGCGGGATGCACAGCGTAGGCGGCCTGCTGCGACCGGATCGAACCGGGCGGCCCCACCTCGGCCAGCACGGTGCTGACGGTCCCGTCGGCCCCATCGGCCAGGTGGGCGGCCGCCAGGCCGGTGAAGGCAGGACCGAGGTGCACACCGCGCTCATCGAACCGCTGCCGCAGGTCGGCGCCCTCCACGCGACACGGGTGCGCCGCCAGCAGCGCGGCGATGTCCAGTGCGGGTGGCTGTTCGTCGTCGATGACGGCGTGCAGCTCGGCGCTGGCCAGCTGCTGTCGTTCGCCCCGCTCCTCGGTCTGCACCGTGAACGTGAGGGCGCTGATCTCCGAGACCGAGGCGACGGCGCTGGACGCGATCTCGGCATCCAGCGGCAGCATCGGCTCGAAGTGGACATCGCGGACCTCGGAGGCCTCGCCGAGGACAGTGCGGGCCGCGGCCAGCGCCATCTCGCAGTAGACGGCGCCGGGAAGCGCGGCGGTCTCGCCGATTTGATAGTCGGCCAGCCAGGGCTGCGCCGGGGTGCCGAGCGGTGTCTGCCACACGTGGCGCTCCGGCTCCTCGGGCAGGCGCACATGCGCACCCAGCAGGGGATGGGTGGACACCGTGCACCCACCCTGCGCGGGGGAGTCCTGCCCGTCGCGCGCGATCAGCAGCCTGCGGTGCGTCCAGGCCGGCAGCGGCGCATCCACCAGGCGCCCACCCGGATACAGCACCGAGAAGTCCACCGCGGCGCCCGCAATGTGGAGATCCGCCAACAGGCCGCGCGGCCCCCGCGTCGGCATGCCCGCCAGACCGGCGACCTGCACGCCGATGGTGGCCGCGGTCTGCTCGATGGCGTCGATCAGCTGCGGTTGCGGAGCCAGTTCGGCGAAAACCCGGTGGCCGTCTTCCACCGCCGCCTGGGCGGCGGCGGCGAACCGCACGGTGTGGCGCACGTTGTCCACCCAGTAGCTGGCATTGCAGACCGGCCGCTCCCGAGGGTCGAACAGGGTCGTGGAATAAAACGGTATCCGCGGTGACGTCGGGGCGAGGTCGGCCAGTGCCTCGGAAAGCTCGTCGAGGATCGGGTCGACGTGTGGCGAGTTCGCCGCGATCTCGACGGTCATCTCGCGTGCCATCACACCGCGCTGCTCCCAGGCCGCGACGAGCTCGCGCACCGCCGCGACGGGCCCGGCGATCGCCGTGGACTGCGGGGCGGCCACCACGGCGATGACGACGTCGTCATCGTCGCGCGTCATCAGCTCCGAAAGCACTTGGTCGGCGGGCAGTTCCACCGACGCCATCGCACCGGCGCCGGCCATCCGCGACAGCAGCGCCGAACGGCGGCAGATGACGCGTAACCCGTCTTCGGTTGACAGTGCTCCGGCGACGACGGCCGCCGCCACCTCACCCGCCGAATGGCCGAGGACCGCGGCCGGGCGCACGCCGTACGACTGTTCCATGGTGGCGGCCAGCGCGACTTGCATAGTGAACAAGGTCGGCTCCGCCCGGTCGATCCCGAGTGAGGCGTGCGGTCCGGAAAGCCCAGTGATCGCTTCGGTCACCGAGAACCCGGATTCCGCGGCGATCAGCGGTTCGGCTTGCGCGACGGTCGCGGCGAACACCGGTTCGTTGGCCAGCAGGTCGGCACCAATCGCGGCCCATTGCGAACCTTCCCCGGAGAACACCCACACCGGGCCGCGGTCGTCTTGGCCGACCGCGGCGCGATATGTAGTGTCGCCGTCGGCGATCCTGCGCAGCCCGCCGGTCAGCTCGGGGAGATCGCCGGCGACCAGCGCCGTGCGCACCGGCCGGTACCCACGCCGCCGCGCCAGGGTGTAGGCCAGGTCGGGCAGGGCCACGGAATCCGCACGGTTCTCTAACCAGTCGGCAAGCCGGCGAGACGTCTCGCGCAGCCCGTCGGCGGAGGTGGACGACAGCGCGAACAGCAGCGGACCCGGTGTGGTGGGTTCGGTTGCTGAGTCTTTCGGGCCTTCCGTCTCAGGCGCTTGTTCGAGAATCGCGTGCACGTGTGTTCCCGACAACCCGTACGACGACACGGCCGCTCGCCGGGGATTCGTGTCAGTCGCGGGCCAGGGTGCTGTCTGCTCCGGCACAACGAGTCCGGTTTCGATCCGCGCGAGCTCGTCGGGCAGCCGGGTGAAGTGCAGCATCGGCGGTACCACTGCGTGCCGTAGCGAAAGGATCGCCTTCGTCAGGGAGAGAGCGCCCGCCGCGGAATCGGTATGGCCGGCATTGCTCTTGACCGATCCGAGCACGCAGTCGTTGCCGGCGGCGCCGTATACCTGTGCCAGGCTCGCGAACTCGGTCGCGTCACCGCCCGGGTTGCCGGCGCCGTCCGCCTCGACCATGCCTATGGTTTCCGCGTCCACCCCCGCGGCGGCCAAAGCCGCCCGATACACCGCGACCTGGGCGTCCGACACGCTCCTTCCGTCCTGGTTGGCGGCGGTGCCGCGCAGCACGGCAAGGATGCGGTCACCGTCGTTCAGCGCGTCTGGGAGTCGCTTGAGCAACACCATGGCGCAAGCCTCGGAGCGCACGTACCCGTCGGCGCCGACATCGAACGTCCGGCAGCGTCCCGTCGGCGAAAGCATGCCCCGGCCCGACATCGACGCGGACGTGCGCGGATCCAGCATCACCATGCAGCCGCCGGCCAGGGCGAGGTCGCTTTCGCCGTCGTGCAGACTGCGGCAGGCCAAGTGGACCGCGAGCAGGCTCGACGAGCCCGCCGTGTCCACGGTCAGCGCCGGGCCGCGCAGCCCGAGTGTGTGGGCGATCCGTCCGGAAGCCAGGCTGGCGGCCGAACCGCTGAAGCCGTACATCTGGCCCAGGGCGCCCGCGTCGGCGGCGAGGAATGCGTAGTCGGACTGGGACAGCCCGACGAACACGCCCCCCTGTGAGCCGGCCAACGACGTGGGTGCCAGACCCGCGTGCTCCACCGCCTCCCACGACACTTCCAGCAGCTGACGATGCTGCGGATCCAGCGCCGCCGCCTCCTGTTCGCCGATCCCGAAGAATTCGGGATCGAAGCCCGCCACATCGTCGAGGAAACCACCCCACCGCGACACCGACCGGTCGGCCACTCCGGGCTCGGGGTCGTAGTAGCTGTCGGCGTCCCACCGCTCGGCGGGAATTTCGCTGACCAGGTCCTCGCCCCGCAGCAATGCGTCCCACAGCGACTCTGGCGAGTCGATGCCTTGGGGGAGCCGACACGCCATGCCGATGACAGCAATCGGGGTCACGCGTTTCCGCTTGACGGCAGCTCACCTCTTCTCACCTGTGCTTCAAGGAGACATCCTCGGATTTCAATCCGGGATGGGAACGCAGCAACTTCGCAGGTTGACCCACTGCCCCCCGGCATCGAAGCCAAAACTTCAATGCTGAAGTCCAAAGCAGCGTAACCCGTCAACTGCACGTGCGTCAGAAAATCGTGCGGACGTACCAAAGTTTGCCGGGGACCGCAGCCGCACCACCTCGTACCGCTTCATCTCGGGCATCGCCGGCACCCGAGAGGCATAGCTAGAGTTAGGGTTGGCTAAATGGTTTACGGCCTGTGAGGAAGGTCATACTGCAGCGATGAAGCCGGATTACGACGTCCTGATCATCGGTTCGGGTTTTGGGGGCAGCGTCAGCGCGCTGCGGCTGACCGAAAAGGGCTACCGCGTAGGTGTGTTGGAGGCGGGCCGGCGCTTCGCGGACGAGGAGTTCGCCAAGACGTCCTGGGAT
Organism: uncultured Actinomycetota bacterium; assembly: GCA_963820985.1. GTDB lineage: Bacteria > Actinomycetota > Actinomycetes > Mycobacteriales > Mycobacteriaceae > Mycobacterium. The sequence goes on from CAWGCI010000003.1 coordinate 28,213, forward strand.
CTGCGCAAGTTCCTGTGGGCGCCGAGGCTGGGCTGTTACGGAATTCAGCGGATCCACCCGCTGCGCAACGTGATGATCCTGGCCGGCGCCGGGGTGGGCGGCGGTTCGCTGAACTATGCCAACACGCTGTACGTGCCCCCGGAGCCGTTCTTCGCCGACCGGCAGTGGTCGCACATCACCGACTGGCGCAGCGAGCTGGCGCCGCATTACGACCAGGCGCAGCGGATGTTGGGCGTGGTATTCAACCCGACCTTCACCGACGCGGACCGCATCGTCAAAGAGGTCGCCGACGAGATGGGCTGCGGTGACACGTTCGTGCCGACGCCGGTCGGGGTGTTCTTCGGTCCTGACGGCACCCAGACGCCGGGCAAGACCGTGCCCGACCCATATTTCGGCGGCGCGGGTCCCGCGCGCACCGGCTGCCTGGAATGCGGTTGCTGCATGACGGGCTGCCGCTACGGCGCCAAGAATACGCTGCTGAAGAACTACCTCGGCCTCGCGGAATCAGCTGGTGCACAAGTGATTCCGATGACGACGGTCAAGGGATTCGAGCAGCGGTCCGACGGACTGTGGGAGGTGCGTACCGTCCGCACCGGCAGCTGGCTACGCAGGGACCGGCGCACGTTCACCGCCACGCACCTGATCCTGGCCGCGGGCACCTGGGGAACCCAGCATCTGCTGTTCAAGATGCGGGACAAAGGCAAGTTGGCCCGGCTGTCCCAACAGCTGGGGGTGCTGACCCGGACCAACTCCGAGTCGATCGTGGGTGCCGCGACGCTGGACGTCACACCCGATCTGGACCTGACGCACGGGGTGGCGATCACGTCGTCGATTCATCCGACGCCGGACACGCACATCGAACCGGTCCGCTACGGCAAGGGTTCCAACGCGATGGGGTTGCTGCAGACCCTGATGACCGACGGCCGCGGTCCCGAGGGCACGAACGTGCCGCGCTGGAAGCAGTTGCTGGACCAGGCCCGCGAAGACCCTCGCGGCATGCTGCGGATGATCAATGTCCACCAGTGGAGCGAGCGCACGCTGATCGCGCTGGTGATGCAGCACCTGGACAACTCGATCACCACGTTCACCAAGCGCGGGAAGCTGGGTATCCGCTGGTACACCAGCAAGCAGGGGCACGGAGAGCCGAACCCGTCCTGGATCCCGGTCGGCAACGCGGTGACCCGCCGCATCGCCGCCAAGATCGACGGGGTGGCCGGCGGCACCTGGGGTGAGTTGTTCAATATCCCACTGACCGCGCACTTTCTCGGCGGTGCGGTGATCGGCGACAGCCCCGAGCACGGCGTCATCGACCCGTATCACCGGGTCTACGGCTACCCGACAATGTTCGTTGTGGACGGCGCCGCGATCTCGGCGAACCTGGGCGTCAACCCTTCGCTGTCGATCACCGCCCAAGCCGAGCGCGCGGCCGCGCTGTGGCCGAGCAAAGGCGAGAACGACCTGCGGCCGCTGCAGGGCGATACCTACCGTCGGCTGGAGCCGATCTCGCCCGCACACCCGGTGGTGCCCGCGGACGCGCCCGGCGCCTTGCGCTGGCTGCCGATCGACCCGGTCAGTTCGGCGAGCTGACCATCGGGTGTGTTAGCTCGCCAAAACCTCGAGCGGCGCGCCGTTGAGGACCCGACTGCGTTCGCCGTGCACGTTGACCGGCACATCGCCCATCAGGGTGACGCGGTGCATCAGTCGCGGCTCGTTGTCGTAGTCGTCGATCGCCCGGTGCTGCGTCGCCCGGTTATCCCAGATGGCGACGTCACCTGGCTCCCAATTCCAGCGAACCGTGTTCTCCGGCAAGGTGATTCGGCGTTGTAGCAATTCGAACAGCACGCTGGACTCGTGGCTGTCGAGGCCAACGAAGTTGCGCACGAAGTCGCCGGCGAGCAAGGTGCATTCGTCGGTCTCCGGGTGGACCCGCACCACGGGATGTTCGGTCCGGTATTCCACCTTCTCGAAGGCCTGGCGGAAGGCCCGCTGCGCGTCGGTCATCGACGCCTGGGCTTCGTCGGTCACGTAGTCGTAGCGGTTGCTGTGCACCGCCCATAGGTTCTCGACGAGGCACTTGAGTGGTTCGGGCAGCTGCTCGTAGGCGGCCGCGGTCGAGGCCCACAGCGTCGACCCGCCATAGCTGGGCAGGGTGACCGCCCGCAGGATCGAGGCCGCCGGGTAGTTCGCGGCGAACGTGACGTCGGTGTGCCAGCGGTTGGCCTTGCCGTATTCGGAGTTGATGGGCGTGATGACCGGCGTGTTCTTTACGGCCAGCGCCGAGGCGGCCGGGTGACCGATCGGCGTGCCGAGCAGCCCGGCGAATGCGAGCTGCTGCTGGTCGTCGAGGTGGTGCTGGTCGCGGAAGAAGACCACTTTGTGCGCCAGCAGCGCCGCGCTGATCTGGCCCACCGTCGCCGGGTCGAGGTCACCGCAAAGTTGCACCCCGTCGATCCGCGCGCCGATGCGGCTACCCAGTTTGGTGATGGTTACCTGGTCCGTCATGTCCGTTCCTTTGGAAGAGGTCGGTGTAGTCACATGACTACAAGTCGTTATCGGCTATTGTAGTCACATGACTACACGTTCGGCAACCAGCCGCAAAAAAATGCCCACCGGGCGCGAAGAGGTGGCGGCGGCGATCCTGGAAGCCGCCACCGACCTGTTCGCCGAGCGCGGTCCGGCGGCGACGTCGATCCGCGACATCGCCGCCCGTTCGAAGGTCAACCACGGACTGGTGTTTCGGCACTTCGGCACCAAGGATCAGTTGGTCGGTGCAGTGCTCGATCACCTGGGCACGGCCTCGACGACCTTGCGGCGAAACGACGCGCCGCCGGAACAGCTGCAGCGGTCGATGGACCGGCACATGAGGGTCATCGCCCGTGCGCTGCTCGACGGGTATCCGGTGGGGCAACTGCAGACGCAGTTTCCGGGTATGTGGGAGCTGCTGGACGCAGTCCGCCCGCGCCACGCCGACGACCGCAGTGCGCGGCTGGCACTCGCCAATGCCGCTGCGCTGCAATTCGGTTGGCGGCTGTTCGAGCCTTTCCTGCGCGCGTCGACCGGTCTCGACGAGCTGACGGACGCCGAATTGCGCGAAGCCGTCGGCGCCGAGATGGCCCGCATCGTCGAACCGCACTGACGAAAAGGGGACTGCCTGCGGCGCAAGAATTCCCCAGGAATTCGCCAAGGATCCGGATAGCGCCGTCCCGGATCCTTCTGCCATGCGAATAGCCGGACGAATACCAGGGATTGTGGCCGTATGGGGTGCGGTGGCCGCCGCGTCGATGGGCGGCTTCGCCGGTGTCGCGCACGCCGCTCCCGCTACCAACGTCGGTCACGGCGGCGGAATGTACGGCGACCCCGCGGCCGCCGCTCAGTACTGGCGCCGGCAGCACGATTCCAACTGCGCGGAGATGGCGGTGGCCGACGTGGTCGGCCAGGTTACCGGCCGCGAGCCCACCGAACAGCAGATCAACGCCACGGCCGAAAACACCCCTAGCGTTGCCCACCCCGGATCGATCTGGAAGCCCGGCGGCGCCACCAACAATCAAGATCTGCCGGTGCTGCTGGCGCACTACGGCATCCGGGCCACCGCGGACCAAAGCACCACCGGCGCGCTGGAACAGGACCTGGCCCAAGGGCGCAGGGTGATCATCGGACTCAACAGCGAAATCCTTTGGAACCAACGCGGCAACCGCGACCAGGAAGATCACTCCGTGGTGCTCACCGGCATTGACACCAGGGCCGGTGTGGTGCACCTGAACGACAGCGGCAGTAACACCGGCCGCGACGAACAGGTGCCGATTGCCACCTTCGAAAAGTCGTGGGCCACCAGCCAGAACTTCGCTGTCGTGACTAAACCGTAGGCGTCCGCGACACGGCCCGCCGGTGTACGGGTTCGCGGCCGGGCGGCTGGGGTGGTGGCGGCAGTAACGGCTTGCGTGGCTTTACCGCAATAGTCTTCGGCGAATCCGAATTCAGGTCGAGGTCCTCCCCGGCGTGCCGGATGGTCAACTCGGTGCCGGGACCGTCGCGCAGGGTGTAGGTGACGTCGGAGTGATTGGCGTCGACGGTGAGCCGGAACTCGCGCCAGCGCAGCCGGAACCGCAGCCGCGAAATGCCGTCGGGTAGCTGGGGGTCCACGGACAGGATGCCGTCGTCATCGCGCAGACCACCGAAGCCCGCAACCAGCGCCGTCCAGGCTCCGGCGAGCGACGCCATGTGCAGACCGTCGCGGGTGTTGTTGTGCAGGTCGCGCAGGTCGATCAACCCGGCCTCGTAGGCGTAGTCGTGGGCCAGTTCGAGGTGCCCGACGTCGGCGCACATCACCGCCTGCGTGCAGGCCGACAGCGACGAGTCCCGCACCATGCGCCGCTCGTAGTAGTCGACATTGCGTGCCTTCTGTTCGGGCGTGAACGCGTGGCTCTGCCACTGCATCGCGAGCACCAGGTCGGCCTGCTTGATCACCTGCGCGGGGTAGAGCCGCACATAGGCCTCGTGCATAAGCAGCGGGTAGGTGGCGTTGGTTTCGAAATCCCACTCCGCGAACGTGGTAAAGCCCTCGCACTGCTGATGGACGCCCAGTCCCTCGTCGTAAGGGATGCTGACCGCGTTGGCCGCGTCGCGCCAGCAGGCCATTTCTTCGGTGGTCACGCCCAGCTGTCCTGCCGCATCGGGATTCCGGACGCAGGCATCGGCGGCGGTGACCAGGTTGTGCGCCGCCATCAGGTTGGTGAAGACGTTGTCGCGGACGATCGCGGTGTATTCGTCGGGACCGGTGACCCCGTCGAGGTGCCACACGCCGTGGCGGTCGTGGTGCCCGAGCGACATCCACAGCCGGGCGGTTTCGATCAACACGGTAAGGCCGCAGTCCTTTTCGATCGATGGGTCGCCGGTCACGATGCGGTAGCGCTCGAAGGCCATCGCGATGTCGGCGTTGATGTGCCAGGCCGCGGTGCCGGCCGGCCAGTAGGCCGAGCACTCCTGCCCACGGATGGTGCGCCAGGGGAAGGCGGCGCCGTCGAGGCCGAGTTCGGCGGCGCGCTCCTTGGCGAGGTCCAATGTCGAGGCCCGCCACCGCAGTGCGTCGGCCACCGCGTGCGGCAGGGTGTAGGTGAGGACGGGGAGCACGAAACCCTCGGTGTCCCAGAAGGCGTGGCCGTCGTAGCCGGTCCCGGTGAGTCCCTTGCTGGGGATCGCGCGCCCTTCGGAGCGCGCGCTGGCCTGTACCAGGTGAAAGAGCCCGAAGCGCACCGCTTGCTGGGATTCCGCGTCGCCCTCGACCTCGACGTCCGCGTTCTCCCAGAAGTCGTCGAGGTACTTGCGGTGCGCGTCCAGCAGCCCCTGCCACCCGCTGTAGCGGGCGCTGTGCAGTGCGGCGGCGGCCTGGTCACGCAGTGCCGGGCGCGAGCGCAGACTCGACCAGCCGTACGCGATGTATTTGACGATGCGCAGCTTCTGTCCCGGGCGCAGCCCGCAGATGACGGTGGTCCGCGCCAGGTCGGGGCGAGCGTCGGTGCTGAACTCCACCCGCCCGGGCACGTCGATTTCGTGGTCCATGGTGGCGGCCATCATCAGCGCGCTGCTGCGGGTCCGGTGCATGAGAAGTGCTCCGGTTTCGGTGTTTTCGTGGTCGACGGCTTCCAGCGGGTTGTCCAGGATGGCCGACACCCGCGGGTCGGCCGAGGTTTGTGGCTGGTCCTCGTTGGTGACGAGCTCGGACTGCACGGTCACGCGGACGAATTCCTCGACGGCCTCGACGCAGTACTCGATGGCCGCGACACTGCGTTGGGTCAGTGACACCAGCCGGGTGGACGTCACCTTGATCTGCTTGCCCGACGGTGAGCTCCAGTGGGCGTTGCGGGTCAGCGTCCCGGCGCGCATGTCCAGCACGCGCTCGTGGGAGAGCAGTTTGCCGTACCGGACGTCGAACGGCTCGTCGCCGACCAGCAGGCGAATGATCTTGCCGTTGGTGACGTCGACGACGGTCTGGCCGGCCTCCGGATAGCCGAACCCGGCCTCGGCGTACGGCAGCGGCCGGATTTCGTAGAAGGAATTCAGGTACGTGCCGGGCAGGCCGTGCGGTTCGCCCTCGTCGAGGTTGCCGCGCAACCCGATGTGCCCGTTGGCCAAGGCGAACAGCGATTCCGACTGGGCTATCACATTCAGATCGAGGCGCGTTTCGCGTACCTGCCACGGTTCGACGGGGAACGCTTCCTGCGTGATCATGACGGCAGCAACTCTGCGAGGTCGGTCACCACCACGTCGGCACCGCTGCGGCGCAAGTCCTCGGCCTGGCCCACTCGGTCTACGCCCACCACGTAGCCGAAGTTGCCGGCATGGCCGGCCTCCACGCCGGATAATGCGTCCTCGAAGACGGCCGCCGCGTCGGGGGGCGCATCGAGCAGCTGCGCACCGCGCAGGTAGGAATCGGGGGCCGGCTTGCCCTTGATGTGCTCCTCGCGCAACGTGATGCCGTCCACCCGCTGCTGGACGAACCGGTCCAGGCCGGTGATCTCGAGCACCTGGCGAGTGTTGGCGCTCGAGGACACCACGGCGATGCCGAGGCCCGCGGCCGAGACCGCCTCCAGATAGCGCCGCGAGCCGTCGAATACCTCGACGCCGTCCTTCTCGAGGACCTTCTGGAACATGTCGTTCTTGCGGTTTCCCAGGCCGTATATCGTCTCGGCGTCGCCGGGGTCGTCGGGATTGCCGTCGGGCAGCTGGATTCCCCGGCTATCCAGAAATGACCGCACCCCGTCTTCGCGTTTCTTGCCGTCCACGTATTGGCGGTAGTCCGCGCCCGGATCGAACGGGACGAACTTTTCCCCGGTGCGCTCGGCCCGTTGGGAAAGGTAGGCGTCGAACATGGCCTGCCACGCCTTGGTATGCACGCTGGCGGTATCGGTGAGCACGCCGTCGAGGTCGAACAGGCAGGCACGCACCTTGTCGGGCAGACCCAGCACGGGGGACCTCACTCTCGGGTAGCGGAGTAGTTGGCGATTCCACTCCACCATGCCGAGCTGTGTGTCGCCAGAGATCTCAGGTTCTTGCGCGGTCGACCGCTCGTGCGACGCCTTGGATGGCGCGCAGGCGCCCGTCGGCGAGCGCGCGGGTCAGGTTTTCGACCTTTCGGTTGAAGTCGGGGACGAATGCTTGCAAACCCAGGGGGCCGGGCGGCTGGGCCAGCAGCGCCTGCATCAGCGCGGCCGCCTGCTCGGTGAGGTCATTCCAGTGCTCGACCGCGAACCCGGCGGACTCGACCACAGCGCGCAACTCATCGGGGGCGACCAGATGACTGCGTGCGGGTTCGTCGGCCCACGGCAGCGGATAGTCGAGTTCACCGCGATCACCAATCATCATGTCCCACAAGGCAAGCCGTCCCTCCGCAATGAGTACCCGGCGTGCTTCGGAGTACAGGCGCGCTTTGTCGGCCACGTTCATCTGGACGTGCTGGCTGATCACGACGCCGAAGGTGGCGTCGGCAAACGGAAGCGCGGTGACGTCTGCTTGACGAACCGCTATCCGCTCGTCCAGGCCGACGAGTCCATTCAGCCAGCGGTTGGTTTCGCAGTACTCGTCGGTCAGGTCCACGGCGGTGACCGTGCAGCCGTAGTGGTCGGCGACGTAGCGGGCGGTGCCGCCGACGCCGCTGCCTGCATCGAGCACCGAACTCTCGCGGGTAACCCCGGCCAGGTCCACCAGCTGGCCGGTGGCGAAGCGGCCCATGGTGTGGAAGTCCTCGAGCAGGCCGAGGTCGGCGGGTTGCAGATGGTCGAGGTCCTTGCCGGCGGTGAGCAGAGCCTGCTCGATGTTGCGGCGCGCGAGGCCGGTCGAGTACTGGTTCTGCATTCTGTTCATTTCTGCACCTCGGCCAGTGCAGTGATCATCGGCGGCATCGTGATGAGGGCGTTGGCTGCGAGTGCCTCTTCGCGGAATCGCGGCACGAACTCGTCGATGTCGGTGAGCTCGTCGATGGCGAAGCCCCCCCGTTCGGCGATGGGGGATACCAGCCGCCATACTTCCGCGGCATAGGCCAGGATGTCGGTCTCGGCGGCGGTACCGATCGGAGTGCCCTGGGTCAGGCGCGGCGTGCCCAGACCGGCGTCGGCAAAGATCGTGTGCAGCGTGGTGCCGAACCGCGGGCTGAGTCCCATCGCCTCGAAGGCGCGGACGATCCCCGTCGTTACCTGCTCGAACAGGGGCAGGCCCGGGAGGCTGCGCGTTTCGGTGATGTCGTTCTCGGAGAACGCGACGACGCCCCCGGGCCGCACGTAGGAGGCAAGCTGCCGCAGCGTGGCCGCCGGGTCGGGCAGGTGCATCAGGATCAGTCGACCAATTACGGCGTCGACGGGTTCATCCAGGGCGATCGCGTCAATGGCGGTATGCATGAAATGCACTGTAGATAAGCCCTTTTCGGCTGCCCGGGTGCGGGCGAGTTCGATCATCTGGGGTGCGGCGTCGACACCCAGAACCGTCCCCGTCGCGCCGACCAGCCCGGCGGCGACAAAGGATACGTCACCGGGCCCGCACCCGATATCGAGCACCCGCATGCCTGGCCGCAGCCCGGCGAGCCGCAGTGCGTGCTCGCTGTAGTCGTTGTATAGGCGTCCTTGCAGGAGCAGTCGTTGCACCTCCACGTCGGTGTGGCCCAGGACATAGGTGCTGCCATAAGTGCTGCCGCTCGCGGCGGCGGATGGTGTCGTGTTCATCGCGTTCCTGTCATTTCTGCGAGGGTGGTTGGGGTGTGCTCGTTTTGCCACAGTGCGGATTCGCCCGAGAGCCGGGGATGCGCCGGTTGCGGATGCTGTTGCATTCGGTCGAACCGATCCAACCGGTGCATCGGCACGAGCCCGATCAACATGAAATTCCACAGCTGGCGGACGAGATTTCCTGCGGTGCGGCGGGATTGCGGGCCGGTGACATAGCGGCGGGCGATGGTCAGGAAGTCTTCGGGCTCCACACCGGCGACATCACGGACGTGCGTGGTCGGTCCGCCGAATTCCCAAGTTCCTAGCGCGTACTCGGGTAGGTAGTGGCGCAAGCTGGATTCGAAGAACACATCGGCGCCGAGGCGCTTGGCGTTGACACGCACGGCACGCATGAACATCCATGGGGGAACGTCGACGTGGCGCACTCGCCGGCCCAACGCCTCACCAACCGCGTCGGCGATCTCGGCCCCCGACAGCAACGTCGGCCCCGTCGGGCGGTAGGCGCGACCATCGTGCCGGTGGGGGTCAAGGAGCGCGCCGACGGCCACCCGGGCGATGTCTTCGTTGGAGGGCGGCGCGTTTCGGCCTGCCCCGGTTGGCGTCGCCAACGTTCCCAGCTGGGCGGCCATTGGCCACAGCTGCAGATAGTTGTCGGCGAAGTATCCCGGGTCCACCGCCACGTGGGCGGTGTCCGGCAGCAGCTCGAACAGCTGGTCGGTCAGCCAGGCGTGCCGGGTCATCAGCGATGGGTGCTCGGGGCTGGCCAGCCACTGCCCGAGTGCCACCACCGCTTGCACGCCAGTGCGCCGAGCGGCCACGGCGAACGCAACCGCGCTGTCGAGCGCATGCGGATGGTACGGCGGGTTGAAGTACAGCCGGTCGACACCGTCCATCGCGGCCGTAATCTGTTGGATGTCAAACATATCCGCGATGACGACCTCGGCGCCCAGCTCCCGCAGCCGGGCGCTGCGTGCATCCTCGCGATGCACCATGGCTCTCGTCGTGACGCCCTTTTCCAGCAGTTGGGCGGCGACTGCGCCGCCGATCCTGCCCGTCGAGCCGGTGACCAACACGCGATTTCTCATGGGATTTCCCTTTCCAGTTGACGTGCTGGCAAGAGCCAGCCGACGACGATCGCGGCGCCCAGCGCGATGCCCGCGCATACCAGCGTGCTCACCTGCAGGCCGTCCAGGAACGCGTGATTGACGGCTTCGCGGACAGAGCCGGCCCGTTCTGCGGGTAGCTGCTCGATCACCCTGTGCGCCAGGGCCATTGAGTGGCGCATCGGCTCGGCGGGCAGTCCGGTCAGCATTGCCGCGCCGAGGTGTCCGGAGTAGACCGATGCAAAAATACTGCCGGCGATGGCAACTCCGAGGGTGCTGCCCAGTTCGCGTGTGGTGTCGTTGACGGCTGAGCCGACGCCGGCCTTGTCGGTAGACAGGGATCCCATGATCGCTTCGGTGGCCGGCGCCGTCGTCAGGCCGAGGCCGCCGCCGAGCAGCAGCATCTGCATGGCGATCTGGCTGTACGGCGTGGTCGCTTCGGCGGTGGACGCCCAGGCCAGGCCGGCGGCGAACACAGCGAGGCCGGCGGCGACGACCGCGGTGGTGCCGACGCGTTCGACGAGTCGGGGTCCTGCGATGCTGGCCAGCGCGATTGATCCGGCAACCGGCAGCAGCCGCACTCCGGTCTCAAATGCGGTGTAGTCCTTGATGAATTGGAAGTACTGGGTGATGACGAAGATGAAGCCGAACAGGGTCAGAAAACCGGCCGTTACCGCCAGGCTGCCGCCGGAGAACCTGCGATTGAAAAATACTGTGACGTCAAGCATGGGGTGGGCGCTGTGCCGCTCCCACAGCGCGAACCCGGCGAGAACGATTACCGCCGAGGCGAACCCGATCGCGGTCCGAGTGTCGGTCCATCCCCAAGTGGGTGCTTCGATGACCGTGTAGACAAGTGTCGTGATCCCGACCGCGGACAGGATCAAGCCGGGAATGTCGACCCGCGGCGCCACCGGGTCGCGCGAGGTGGGAACGAACAGTGCGCCGCCGATGATGGCCAGCGCCGCGATCGGGATGTTCACCATGAAGATCGAGCCCCACCAGAAGTGCTCGAGCAACCAGCCGCCGCTGATCGGTCCCACGGCCACCCCGACACCCACCATGGCCGCCCACAATCCGATCGCCTTGGCGCGCTGCACCGGGTTGGTGAAGATGTTGGTGATCAGTCCCAGGGTGGTCGGGAAGATCACCGCTGCTCCCACGCCCATGGCAGCCCGAGCTGCAATGAGCTGATCCGCGGAATTCGGCTTGCGCGGCAATGGCTGAAGTGAGCGCAAAAAGCGCGAGACCACTGCTGAGCCAGCCACGCCTGCCGTAGCGGTCGCTGAGGCTGCCGGCCGAGAGCATCAAGCCGGACATGACCAGGGTGTAGGCGTCGACGATCCATTGCAGCTGCGCGGTGTCGGCGCCCAGTTCGCGTGACAGCGTGGGCAGCGCGACGTTGACGATGGTGGCGTCGACGCTGATCACGAAGACGCCGAGACAGATGACGGCGAGCGCAGGGGCGGGGTGATTGCGAAGGATCGGGAACATCGGGAAGCCAGGCACGAACAAGACAGTAAAGCTAATAGACAAATAAATCAAGTATAAAGTTGAGAAAGATGTCTAAGCCCTGGTAGGCTGGTACGGTGCCCACCCGCCGGAATTACAACCAGAACTGCCCCATCGCCCGCGGGCTCGATGTGTTGGGCGAGCGGTGGACGCTGTTGATCCTGCGCGAGCTCGTCGGCGGACCTCGCCGCTACGGCGATCTGCGTGACGAGTTGCCCGGTATCGCAACCAATCTGCTCGCTGAGCGACTCAAAGAGCTACAAGAAGCTGGGCTGGTCGATCGCGCTGATCTGCCGGCCCCGATCGGCCGTACCGTCTACACCCTCAGCGACATGGGCTGGCAGCGGGTCCTGCCCATCTTGCAGACCATTGCGTGGTTTGGGCTGGACCGGCTGGACCCAATCGAGGATGGCCCCGCATCGCCGTTGAACGGGTTCCTTGCCGGAATACTGCTGGGCTTCAACCCGGCTCGCGCGGCTGGGCTGGAAGCGACATACCGCATCGTGATCGACGACCGCCGTTTCGAGGTCGCCGTGACGCACGGCCATCTCGCCGGCGCTCAGGGCGAGCCCTTGGTGACGGTCACCGCCCCTGCGGCGGATCTCGTCACGGCCCGCCTCGGATCCACCGAGGCCAAGCGCAAGGCGGCGCTGCGGCGTATCCAGTTCGAAGGTGACGGGGGAGCGATCGACGCATTGCGCACCGCGTTTTCGCTGTCGGCTTGATTGTCAGGTCGATGTCGCGGCGTTATGTCAGGAGGCGTGTGCCAGCACCTCGTCCACCGACCACTGGTCGTTGGCGTGGGCGCCGTACTTGCACGCTATGACCCGGCCGTCCGAGCCGATCAGAAAGTCGGCGGGCAACCCTAGATGACCACCGGTTGGGTGCGGATTGGCCAGCGGTTGGTGAGCCCGGATACGACCGATCTGCTGGCGAGCAATTGGTGCCAGCACCGTCAGCAGAGCGCGGGGGTCGAGCACGGCACGCGGTGACGAGCCGACACCGAACTCGGCATAGAGCGCCTTATCTGGATCGCCAACCACCGCGAACGGCAGATCGTCAACGTAGCGAGCCAGCTCCTGATCGGTCGAGTGGAATACGACGACCTCACGGATGCCGGCGTTGGCGATCTCGTCGTGCCGACGCACGAACGACTGCAGGTGAAGGTTGCAAATGGGGCAGCCGGCGAAGCGTCGAAACTGCAGGTGGACCAGCCGATCAGGATCGGGAATCGGGATCGCAGCCCCGGAAACACTGGTCAGTTCACGCGCGGCGACGGTGCTGCCCGGGCCCACCATGGCGTCTTTGCTCATTGGACGGCTCCTGCCTTAGGCCTCACCACGCTACCGGAAGTTCGACGAGCCCGCCGGCGAGCACGTCGCGACGTGTGGGCAGTGTTGCCGGATCGACCATCAGGTGCATCGACGGGAATCGTGGAATAAGTTGAGCAAAAACCGCTTTCAACTCTATTCGTGCGAGGGGCGCCCCAATGCAGTAGCGTGCGCCGTACCCGAAAGTGAGGTGAGCGGCTTCCTTACGGGCGACGTCGGTACGCTCCGGGTGAGCGAACACCACGGGGTCATGGTTAGCCGATCCAATGTCCAGCAGTACGAGGTCTCCGGCGTGGACGGTGACCGTGTCGATGTCGAAGTCCGTGCGCGCATAGCGGGGGATGCCGCCCACGCCACCCCCTGTGGACGCCGCCCGCAACAGCTCTTCGACGGCGTTGGGAATCAGCGCGGGGTTGTCCATGAGTGCACCCCACTGATCGCGATTCGTCAGCAACAACAATGCCCCGTAACCAATCTGGACGACTGTGGTCTCGTGTCCGGCGAATAGCAAGAACATGGACATCGTGGCGACCTCGTCGTCGGAGACACCGTCGGTCGCACACAGCCGCGAGATCACGTCGTCGCCGGGATGGGCGCGCTTGCGCTCGACCAACCTCATGCCGTACCCGAATAGCTCGGCCAGCCCATGCTCGGACCGGGCGTGATCGCACACATTGCCGGCATCCTCTGCCCACACGCGGAACTGGTCACGGTCGGAATAAGGTACTCCGAGCAGCTCGCAGATCACCGAAATCGGTAGCGGCAGGGCTAATCCTGTGTGCAGATCGGCTGGGGGGCCCTGCTCTGCCAGGTCGTTCAACACTGCGGTGGTGAGTGCTTCCACTCGTGGTGCGAGCGTCCGCAGATTCTTGGGTGAGAAATGGGGCTGCAGCAATGTCCGCATCCGGGCGTGATCGGCCGCCTCGGTTTCGAAGTTGCCCAGCGGGCCGCCGAACAACGCCGATTCCCCGGTGCGCGCCGCCGTGTCGGGATCGGGATGAGAACGACCGAGGCGATCGTCGTCGAGCAGCTGTCGAACGTGGCCATAGTCAGTGACCAGCCAGGCCCTGTGGCCAACCGCTGTGTACACCCGCTGAACTGTGCCCCGCGGCAGTTGGCTGGATGCCATCACACCCCTTTCAAGTAGAAGAAGTCTTGTATAAGAGAGCTTATATAAGATTACTTGTACAGTTGACTCGAGACAAGAGGAGGGTGAGGTGAGCGCCGTCCAATCCGAGCCGACGCGGCGGATGCCCCGCGCCCAACGGCGTGAGCAGATCCTTGAGGCGGCCACGCGTGCATTCGCGCGCGGGGGCTTTGCGAACACGGGGCTGGATGCCATAGCCGCGGAAGCCGGTGTCACCCCGGTGATCCTGTACCGGCATTTCGCCTCGAAGGCCGACCTCTACCGGGAAGTCATCGAAAGTGGTCACAACCGGCTCCGCGAAGCCACCGGCGGGGACGACCTCGACGACGCCACTATCCCTGCGCTCATCCGCGCAGCCGCAGCCGATCCGGACGCCTTCCGACTGCTGTACCGTTACGCCGCTCGCGAACCAGAATTTCGCGACATTACTGACACTCTCGTTGAGAGCTCAACCGAGATTACCCGCCGCCATCTTGCGCACATTGCCAACAGTCAATGGCGAAACTGGGCGGCGCAACTACTACCCGCAATGACAATCGACGCCGTCATCGCCTGGCTCGACGCCGGTCAACCGGACCCGGATCAAGCTGCCATCCGAATCCGGGGCATTGTCGACGCCGTGATCCAGGCCGCCGCGCCCTGAACTTTCGGTGACTCTCGTTGTGGCGCAGCCGTGTCGTCACGCATGCAGAGCGGTTATCCATGTTTCGAGAACCTGGATCGAACCTGTTGATCGCTGCTGCACTCGACCGAACCACTAAGCTGACTGCCGTGGCCGAAGCTGCTGATTCCAACGCGACCCGACCGGCTAGTCGGCCGGTGTTGGTGGTCGACTTCGGTGCGCAGTATGCGCAGCTGATCGCCCGCCGTGTTCGAGAAGCGCGCGTGTATTCCGAGGTTGTCCCGCACACCGCGTCGGTCGAGGAGATCAGGTCCCGCGACCCGCTGGCGCTGGTGCTGTCCGGCGGGCCGGCCAGTGTCTATGCCGACGGGGCTCCGCAGCTTGATCCGGCGGTGTTCGAGCTCGGTGTGCCGGTTTTCGGGATCTGCTACGGGTTTCAGGCCATGGCCCAGGCGCTGGGCGGCACCGTCGCACACACCGGCACCAGCGAGTACGGCCGCACCGAAATGAAAGTCATTGGTGGCGAACTGCATTCGGGACTTCCCGAGGTCCAGCCGGTCTGGATGAGTCACGGTGACGCGGTCACCGCCGCTCCGGACGGATTTGACGTGGTGGCCAGCACCGCGGGCGCAGCGGTGGCCGCCTTCGAGAATTCCGACCGGCGCCTGGCCGGGGTGCAGTATCACCCGGAGGTGATGCACACCCCGCACGGGCAGCAGGTGCTCAGCCGGTTTCTGCACGACTTCGCCGGGCTCGGCGCCGACTGGACGGCTGCCAATATCGCCAATGCACTGGTCGAGCAGGTGCGTGCGCAGATCGGCGACGGCCATGCGATCTGCGGGCTGTCCGGCGGGGTGGATTCCGCGGTGGCCGCGGCGCTGGTGCAGCGCGCCATCGGCGACCGATTGACTTGCGTGTTCGTCGACCACGGGCTGTTGCGTGAGGGTGAGCGCACACAGGTGCAGCGCGACTTCGTGGCCGCCACCGGAGCCAACCTGGTCACTGTCGACGCCGCGGAGACCTTCCTTGAGGCGCTGTCGCGGGTGAGCGACCCCGAGGGCAAGCGCAAGATCATCGGGCGGCAGTTCATCCGGGCGTTCGAGGGCGCCGTGCGGGATGTGTTGGACGGCAAGACTGTTGATTATCTGGTGCAAGGGACGCTGTATCCGGACGTGGTGGAATCGGGCGGGGGCAGCGGCACCGCGAACATCAAGAGCCACCACAATGTCGGCGGCCTGCCCGGTGATCTGAAGTTCAAACTCGTCGAGCCGCTGCGGCTGCTGTTCAAAGACGAGGTGCGCGCCGTGGGGCGGGAGTTGGGGCTGCCGGAGGAAATCGTTGCGCGCCAGCCGTTTCCGGGACCAGGCCTGGGCATCCGGATCGTCGGTGAGGTCACCGCGGCGCGGTTGGCGACCCTGCGGCGCGCCGACTCGATCGCGCGTGAGGAGCTGACGGCGGCGGGCCTGGACAACCAGATCTGGCAGTGTCCGGTGGTGCTGCTCGGCGATGTCCGCTCGGTCGGCGTGCAGGGCGACAACCGCACTTACGGGCACCCGATCGTGCTGCGGCCGGTGTCCAGTGAGGACGCCATGACCGCCGACTGGACCCGGGTGCCCTACGAGGTCCTGGAACGGATCTCGACCCGCATCACCAACGAGGTGCCCGAGGTCAACCGTGTGGTGCTGGACATCACCAGTAAACCGCCCGGCACCATCGAGTGGGAATAGTCCGGGCGCCGAACTGGGCCCGCGGTCAGTCGAATTCGAGCAGCGCGTAGGCGCCGCGAAACCGCTTCGTCGGTCCGAACCGCCAGAAGGCGGGAAACACTCTCCCAAAGAACACCCCGCGACCTTTGGGCATCGGCACGTCGTGTACCGCTCTGACTCCGGGCATGGTGTGCACCAAGTCCGCCAGCTGATGCACCGAGAGGCTGAACGGCATCGGCGGCACTTTGTAGCTTCTGGATGATCGCAGTCCTTTGGGTGCGAGCATCTTTACGACGGTCGGCGGCAGGTCAAAGAACATCTGCCCGCCGGGAAATCGTTTCGCGCACGCAGCGATCAGGCCCATCGCCTGTTGGGGCTGTAGGTACATCAGCAGACCCTCAGCGGTGATGAATACACCGTTGCTGCTGTCGATTTTGTCCATCCAGGTGTAGTCGAGAGCCGACTGTGCCAGGTAAGTGACTCGCGCGGAATACGGCAGCAGGCGCTGTCGCATTTCGATCACGGGTGCCAGATCTAATGAGACCCAACGGAATTTCCCGCCGGGCAGTGCGCTATCCAGCCGCCAGAAGCTGGTTTGGAGGCCCTCTGCAAGCGCGACGACCGTCGCCTCGGGATGCTTGGTGAGGTAGCTGATTGCGCATTGGTCGACAGCCAGTGAGCGCAACGCCATTTCCTGGCCTTTGCGTCCGAATTTTTCGAAGTTGAAGTCGATGGACTCGACAAGTTTGATCGCCATCGGGTCATCGATGATCGGGTCAGGCTGGCTGGCCTGGTGAGCCCTGCCGTAGAGGGTCAGCAGTGCTGTCTCCGAGACACCGGTCAGCAGCCCGGCGTCCGCGCGGTTGTTGGCCCGGTGACTCATCAAGGCAAACCCTACCGGTGACCGGCCTGCTTTTTAGGAGTCGGTGATTTCGAGTGTCACGAATTCGCGCTTGCCGTAGGCGATATTGGCTGCGCTCCAGCGGCCACCGGCCGCGCCGACAAGCCGGCGGGCGATATCCAGGTCGCCGATACCGGCAATCAAGATCAGGGTGTCGTCGGTGGTGGTGACGGATCCGCCCCGCAGTCGACGGTGTGCGGCCGGATCGGACGCGAACGCATCGCGGAAGCGGGTGAGGTCGATGTCGGGCACGGTGACGGCGATCGCGTTCGCTTCCGGCGCATGTTCAGGCAGATTGTCGGGCAGGTAGTCGAAGGTCAGCACCGCTTCTTGGTTGAACTGCCGGCGCAGCGCCTCGGCGAGGGTGTGCAACGTGAGCTCGTCGGGACTGCAGAGATGAAATTCGCGCGACCGCTCGGAGGTGGTCTGCTGCAGCTCGGGTGACCAATACACACCGTCGAGCGGGGTCGATCCCGTCGCCGCGGCGCCGTTCTGCGCGATCGTCACGTCGGCCTGCATCTCGAACAGCGGATCGGTGTTGTCGGAGACGAAGAGCTCTGCCGGATGACAGGTCGGGGCTGGCGTTACCGGCAGGAAAACGCCCCCGGAAAGCACCATCAGCCCCACCAGCACCGAGCGCATAAAGCAGCCTCTCACGTCGCTTGACGGTTGTCGGAGGGTGGGTGTTTACTCGAAAACAGCTATCGAACATACATTCGAAGAATGGATCAAAAGTGCTGGTAGGAGGCTTGGAATGACTGCTGCTTTGGCCTCCGATCAGCGGCATGAAGATCGCGCTGAACAGCTCGAATCGCTGCGCCGGAAGATGGCTGTTCTTTCTGGAAAGCGGGCCGGGGTGGCCGTCGCCCGCTCGGATGATCTGCTGTCGGAGTCGGAAGCCGGGCTGGCGGTCCCGCAGTGGCTTGCCGAGGTACTGCCGGCCCCCCTGCCTCGGGGGACGGTGGCGGTGTTGTCGGGGGCCCGGTCGCTGCTGTTGGGCATGGTGGCCGCAGTGACGGCAGCCGGGGGCAACGCGGCAATCGTCGGCCAGCCGGATATCGGGCTGCTGGCCGCCGTGGAGATGGGGGCGGATCTGAGCCGGCTCGCGGTGATCCCGGATCCCGGGACCGACCCGGTGGAGGTGGCCGCGGTGCTCATCGACGGCATGGACCTGGTGGCGCTGAGCCTGGGTGGACGCCGGGTGCCGCGATCCCGGGCACGGGCGGTAGTGGCCCGCGCCCGCGCCAAAGGCTGCACCCTGCTGGTCACCGACGGCGACTGGGAAGGGGCGCCGACGCGCCTTCAGGCCCGGGTGTGCGGCTATGACATCACGGCGGGCAACCGGGGCGCACCGGGCTGCGGTTTCGGGCGGATCAGCGGGGTGCGGCTGCAGGTCAGCGGTGTGTGTGCGGGCGGACGGACGATCGGCCGGGCCAGGACGGGATGAGCCGGGATGAGACGGGATGATTTGGAGTGAGCTCTTCCCGGGTGCTGGCGATCTGGTGCATGGATTGGCCCGCGGTCGCGGCCGCGGCGGACGCGGGCCTGTCCGCGATGGCTCCGGTCGCGGTCACGTTGGCCAACCGGGTGGTCGCCTGCTCATCGGCCGCCCGCGCGGCGGGAGTGCGGCGCGGGCTACGGCGCCGGGAGGCGGCCGCCCGTTGCCCGCAACTACACGTCGCGACCGCCGATGCTGACCGCGACGCCCGCTTTTTCGAGGGGGTGGTCGCGGCGGTGGACGATCTGGTGCCCCGCGCCGAGGTGCTGCGGCCCGGGCTGTTGGTGTTGCCGGTGCGCGGGGCGGCCCGCTATTTCGGGTCCGAGGAGCAGGCGGCCGAGCGGCTGATCGACGCGGTTGCCGCGGCCGGCGCCGAGTGCCAGGTCGGAATCGCCGACCAGCTGTCCACCGCGGTTTTCGCCGCGCGTGCCGGCCGTGTCGTCCAGGCCGGAGGCGACGCAAAGTTTCTGTCGGCGCTCTCGATCCGGCAGCTCGCCACCGAGCCGAGCCTGTCCGGTCCGGGTCGAGAAGAGCTGGCGGATCTGTTGTGGCGGATGGGTATTCGCACCATCGGACAGTTCGCCGCGCTGTCGCGTACCGACGTGGCTTCTAGGTTCGGTGCCGACGGGGTGACCGCGCACCGGTTCGCCCGCGGCGAACCCGAGCGGGGACCGTCCGGTCGGGAGCCGCCGCCGGAACTCGAGGCGGTGCTGGACTGCGATCCGCCGATCGACCGGGTCGATGCCGCGGCATTCGCCGGCCGCTCGCTGGCCGGCAGTCTGCATCAGACCCTGATGGCCGCCGGCGTGGGATGTACCAGGCTGGCCATTCACGCCGTCACCGCCAACGGCGAAGAGCTGGAAAGGGTTTGGCGTTGCGCCGAGCCGTTGACCGAGGACGCCACCGCCGACCGGGTGCGCTGGCAACTGGACGGGTGGTTGAGCAACCGGACCCGCGACCCCCGTCCTACCGCGGCGGTGACGCTGTTACGGCTGCAGGCGGTGGAGGTGGTGTCCGCCGAGGCGCTGCAATTGCCGCTATGGGGCGGCCTCGGCGAGGAGGACAGGCTGCGGGCCCGTCGGGCGCTGGTGCGGGTGCAGGGTCTGCTCGGTCCGGAGGCGGTGCAGGTGCCGGTGCTGTCCGGCGGTCGCGGGCCGGCCGAACGCATCACGCTGACCCCGCTGGGCGATGAGCCGGAACCGCGGGCCGACCCGGATCGGCCATGGCCGGGTCAACTGCCCCAGCCGTCGCCGGCGGTGCTGCTCGACGATCCGGTGGAATTGCTTGACGCCCAAGGAAATCCGATACGGGTAACCAGCCGGGGGATGTTCTCCGCCGACCCCGCGCGACTGACCGTTCGCGGCCGGGAGGATCGGCTGCGCTGGTGGGCGGGACCGTGGCCGGTCGACGAGCGCTGGTGGGATCCGGACCAAGGGAAGGGGCGTACCGCCCGTGCGCAGGTTTTGCTGGAGGGCGAGCGTGCGCTGCTGCTGTGCTACCGCCAACGACGTTGGTACCTCGAAGGAATCTACGAGTAACACCTTAATTTCACCGGTGAACTGTCATTGAGTTTTCCAAGGGGTTTCCACGGCTCCTCAAATGATTCGCGTTTGCCGAAGGCCCAGCTAACGAAGGGACGACTCTGATGAGTTTTGCGATATTGCCGCCAGAGGTGACGTCAGCGCAGATGTATTCCGGTGCGGGTTCGGGGCCGATGCTGGCCGCCGCGGCGAGCTGGTCCGGGTTGGGCAGCGAGCTGGGTTCGGCGGCGGACTCGTTCTCGTCAGTGACCTCGGACCTGTTGAGCGGTGCCTGGCAGGGTGCGGCGTCGGCGGCGATGGGAGCCGTGGCAACCCAATATGCGCAGTGGCTTGGCACGGCGGCGACCCACGCCGCGACTGCGGCCACGCACGCCACAGCCATTGCCGGAGTCTTTGAGGCCGCTAAGGCAGCGGTCGCGCATCCGACGGCGGTCGCCGGCCAACCGTATGCAGTTGGTGTCGCTGGTGCGCTCGAACCTTCTGGGCTTCAACGCCCCGGCGATCGCGGCCACCGAGGGCGCATATGAGTCGATGTGGGCCCAGAACGTCGCCGCGCTAACGGGTTATCACGGCGCGGCTTCGGCGGTAGCCGAACAGCTGGCGTCGTCGCAGCAAGCGCTGAAACCCCTGTCAGCCTTGGCGGGTCAGGGGGTCAGCTCGGCCGCGGCCGCGCCCGCCGGGGTGACTCCCGGCCAGCTCGCAACGATCTTCGGAACTATCGCGAAAGATGACAAGAACGCAATAAATAACCAGGCGAATATGAACCGTAACAATCTCGCTGGCGCGCAAATTACGACCCAGAAAGACTTGAACGCGATAGGGCCGGCTTTGGCAGCGGGTAAGATTGGCGAGGCCGCTACCGATCTCATTGCGGTGCAATTCATTAACATCGGGATACCGTTGGCTGTGGCGTCTCAAACCGCTGGCTTAATTGGTGAGCTGCTCCCTGCTGACCTTGCAGTGCTCGGCCAGCTGCTAGTGCCGTAGTTTCAACCCAGCCGGCGCGCGAACGGCCCCACCCGTTCGATGAACCGGTCGAAGAACATGGTCGCATCGACACCGATGCCGATGTGCGCGTTGGGTTCTCGGCCCCAGCGCCCCGACCAGTCGGTAACCGTCATGCCGCGGGTCAGGGTCCCGGTGAGCTCGACGTCCACCGTCGCGGGCTGGGTGGCGATGAGCTGTGGGTCGAGCGCGACCGCGGCGGCCAACGGATCGTGAAGATGCGCCACGAACCCATGGCCGAGGCTGTGATAAGCCTCCATGTAGAACCGCGTGGCGTCCTCTATCACCCGGATCAACGGATTGGCCGGGTTCGAACCTGCGGCAGCCGCCAATCTTGCGAGGTGGTCCGGTGTCATCGCGATGCAGCGGGTCAGATCAAGGCCGCATAGGATTGGAAGTTGTTGTGGTCCAACGACGTTTACCGACCAGGCCGCGAACACCTCGGCCGCCGCTTCGGGGTCCACGCCGATGTTCCATTCCGTGACCGGCGTGGTGTTGCCGCGGTAATCGTAGGCACCGCCCATGATGACGAGTCGGCGCAACAGCGTCGGCAGCGCCGGTTCGGCCCGCAACGCCAGCGCCAGATTGGTCAACGGGGCGGTCGCCACGCCGATCAGCTCACCGGGAAAGGCGTGTGCCGCGCGCACCCAGGCCGTCGCCGAGTCGTACTCGGTGAGCAGGCCATCGGTCGGCGGCAGATCGGCATACCCGAAGCCCCGGGTTCCGTGCACTGCTGAGGGAGCGAGGATCGGGCCCGCCAGTGTTTCGTCGGAGCCCTTGGAGACCGGTACGTCGGTGATCCGGCACAGCTCGAGCAGCCCCAGGTTGTTCTCGCAAACCTGGTCCACCGCAACGTTTCCACCGGTCGAGGCGATGCCAACCACGTCCGCGTCCGGGCTGGCCAACAGGTAGACCAACGCCAGCGCATCGTCGACTCCGGTGTCGATATCGACGAAAACGGGCGCTTTCACCGCGGTAACGATACCGGGATCGGCGACTAGTCTGTCACGGTGGCCAATGACGATCTAACCCCGCACTTCGA
Organism: uncultured Actinomycetota bacterium; assembly: GCA_963820985.1. GTDB lineage: Bacteria > Actinomycetota > Actinomycetes > Mycobacteriales > Mycobacteriaceae > Mycobacterium. The sequence goes on from CAWGCI010000003.1 coordinate 50,326, forward strand.
CGACGTACAGGCGCACTATGACCTGTCCGACGACTTCTTCCGGCTGTTCCTCGACCCGACGCAGACGTACAGCTGTGCCTACTTCGAGCGCGACGACATGACACTGGAGGAGGCGCAGATCGCCAAGATCGACCTCGCCCTGGGCAAACTTGGCTTACAACCCGGCATGACACTGCTGGACGTTGGCTGCGGTTGGGGCGCCACCATGATGCGGGCGGTGGAAAGGTACGACGTCAACGTCGTGGGCCTCACGCTGAGCCGCAACCAGGCCAACCACGTCGGGCAGCTCATCGCCAAGTCGCAAAGCCCCCGCTCCCAGCGGGTCCTGCTGGATGGTTGGGAGCAGTGGGAGGATATTGGGGAGCCCGTCGACCGGATCGTCAGCATCGGTGCCTTCGAGCATTTCGGGCACGAGCGATACGACGCGTTCTTCGCTCTGGCGCACCGCCTGCTGCCGCCCGACGGAATCATGCTGCTGCACACCATCACCGGGCTGCACCCCAAGGAGATGCACGAACGCGGCCTACCCATGTCATTCACGTTCGCGCGATTCCTGAAATTCATGATCACCGAGATCTTTCCGGGCGGGCGGCTGCCGTCGATACCGATGGTGCAGGAGCACGCCAGCGCGAACGGCTTCACCGTGACCCACGTGCAGTCGCTGCAGCCGCACTACGCCAAGACGCTCGACATCTGGTCTGCGGCATTGCAAGCCAACAAGGACCAGGCCATCGCGTTGCAATCCGAGGAAATGTACGAGCGGTACATGAAGTACCTGACGGGCTGCGCCGAGATGTTCCGCATCGGCTACATCGACGTCAACCAATTCACCTGCGAGAAGTGACTACCAGTGCACGCCGGGCACCAACCGGACCAGACGTTTGACCGGCTTGGGCACACCGATCCGGGTGACGGTGCGCGCCAGGGGCTTGGGACGGCGAGGCGCCTCGGTATCGCGCGGGTCGGGCTCTGGCGACGAAATGCCCTGTGCCGCGGCAGAATCGGGATAACCCAGATAGAGCTGATGCAAAACCCGGCGCGAAGTCCTGGGCGCGAAGTAGTTGCCGGCCTCGGCGAGCGTGCCTATCGGGGTGTCGATGCGCGCCGGCTTTTCCACCAGCCCGCGCACCACCATGGCCGCCGCGCGCTCCGGGCTGATCGCAGGCACCGCGTTGAGCCGCTGGGACGGTGCGATCATCGGTGTCTTGACTAAGGGCATATGGATGTTGGTGAACGTGATCTGGTCGGACAGCGTCTCCGACGCGACCACGTCGGCGAACGCGTCCAGCGCCGCCTTGCTGGGTAGATAGGAGCTGTACTGGGGATTGCGGGCCTGCACACCGGCACTGGAAACATTGACGACGTGGCCGAACCGGCGCTCACGCCAGTGCGGTAGCAGCGCCAGCACCATCCGCACCGCGCCGAAGTAGTTGACCGCCATCACCCGTTCGTAGTCGTGCAGCCGGTCGGTGGAGTTGACCACCGAGCGGCGTATCGACCGCCCAGCGTTGTTCACCAGGTAGTCGACATGGCCGAAGCGTCCCAGGATGTCTTTGACGGTGTGCTCGACCGAGGTGGAATCGGTCACATCGCAGGTAAAGGCGTGTGCCTGACCGCCTTTGGCGCGAATCTCGGCGACCAGCTCGTCGAGTGCGTCGCCGTTGCGGGCCAGCGCGAACACCGTCGCGCCCCGCTCCGCGACGGCGAGCGCCGAGGCCCGGCCGATCCCGCTGGACGCGCCGGTGATGATCACGTGCCGGCCCTGCAGCGGCCCGTTCGGATCGTCTCGGCGGGCGCGATCGGGGTCGAGGTGCTCGGCCCAGTACCGCCACAGCTTGGGCGCGTAGTCGGCGAACTCGGGTACCTCGATTCCGGTTCCCTGCAAGGCCTTTCGGGTCTCATCGGCAGTGAACGTGGGCTTCGGGTCGACGACGTCGAAAATCTCGGCGGGAATTCCCAGCTGGGTGGCCGCCATGTTGCGCAGCACCCTGGCCCGCCCGCGCACCTTCAGCACCGGTGCGGCCGCCGAGCGGGGCAGCGACCCGCGCAGCGGGGGCAGCCCGGCCGCGCCGGCGATGCCGCGGTAGATGCCGCGCAGTCCGACGGTCTTCGGTGCCGTCAGATGGAACGTCCGTCCGTCCAGATCCGAGGCGTGCATGAGCGCGACGAGCGCGTCGGCCACGTAGTCGACCGGGACGATGTTGGTGCGCCCGGTGTCGGGCAGCATCAGCGGGGTGAACCGGGGCAGCACGGCGAGCTTCGACAGCACGCCGAAGAAGTAGTACGGCCCGTCGACCTTGTTCATCGCGCCGGTGCGTGAGTCGCCCACCACCACCGCCCGGCGGTAGATGCGGTACCGCAGCCCGGGCGTCGAGCGCACCAGCATCTCGGCTTCGAACTTCGTCTGGTGATACGGCGTCGGCAGCTGCTGGCCGACGTCGAAGTCGTCCTCGGTGTACTCGCCGGCGAAGTCGCCCGCGACCGCGATGGACGACACGTGATGCAGCGTCGCATCCAGCCGTCGCGTCAGCTCGGTGACGGCGCGGGTGCCCTCGACGTTGGCGGCCCGCTGCTCGGCCTCGCCGGCGGTGATGTCATAGATCGCCGCGCAGTGCACGACGTGGTCGATCTCGCCCAACTCGGTGATCGTCTCGTCGGTCAACTCAAGCTCCGTCAGGTCTGCGACCAGCGGTTTTACCCGTTCGTCCCAGTGCGTGGAGCGGCGTTCGAACCGACCCAGTGACGGGCGGCGGACTAGCACCCAGACCTGCGCATCCGGCTGGGTGTCCAGGATGCGTGAGATGACGCGGCCCCCAATAAACCCGGTACCGCCGGTAACGACATACCGCATGCAGCCCATAGTTGCGGTCGCGGCGGCACACGTCAACCGCGCACGTCAACCAAAGACGTCTGGACGGTCAGTTGAAGTTGCGGATGCCGTCCCAATCGACCAGCGTCCAGCCGTCCGTCGGATTACCGGTGATCACCACGCGGCCGGCATTGGGCAGGGGATGGCTGGTCAGCAGGCTGGTCTTGGGGTTCTTCACGTTCAACAGCGTCCAGAGCATGATCGCGGTGCCCTGCGAGAACACGGCCGGCTTGCTGTGGCCGCTGTCGTAGACTTTGCGGATCGCGGCGGTGAACTGGTCGTTGAAGTCTTTGCCGCTGATCGAGCCCGGGATGCTGTTCTTGACGTCGCTGTTCAACCAGTTCATCGGCGCCAGCATGTAGGTCGAGCTGGCCATCGATTCGGGTTTGCCGTTATACCAGCCTGCGTTGATCGACTGCAGGCCCTGAACGATTTCGACCTGCCTGCCTAGTTCGCTGGCCAATGGCGCGGCGGTCTGCTGCGCTTCTGCCATCTCCGAGGCGTAGATGGCGTCGATATCGTTGTGCGGGAGCTGGCGCACCAACTGCTGGGCCTGCCCCTTGCCCTCGTCGGTGAGGCTGGGGCCGGGGATGTCCGTCTCGAGGACCCCGTCGGCGTTGGCCTGGGACTGTGCGTTGCGGATGAACGTCACGGTGATGCCGCGCGCCTGCGGTGTTCCGCCGCAGGCACCGACGATTACCGTGGCGGCGAGCAAGGCCAGGACTTTGGGGACCTGCCACCTGGTGCGGTTGCGCATATCAATAGCCTGCCCTGCCTACCGCGTCGTTGTGAAGAGCTTGGCAATGGTTTGGTAATGGTTGGGTGCAGAAAAGCTTCCCTTTTGGAATCGAGAGGAGATTCGCATGGCGATCGACCCGACTGCCATCGGCGCGACGACCGAACCGGTGCTGTTCGAATGGAACGAGCGGGACACCATGCTCTACGCGCTCGGTGTCGGCGCCGGCACCGACGACCTGTCCTTCACCACCGAAAACAGCCACGACCTCCCCCAACAGGTGTTGCCGACCTATGCGGTGATCTGCGCTCCGGCGTTCGGGGCGGGCGCGCTGATCGGAAAATTCAACTGGGCCTTGCTGTTACACGGCTCGCAGTCGATCCGGCTGCATGCGCCGCTGCCGGCATCGGGAAAGCTGTCGGTGGTCACCGAGGTCGCCGACATCCAGGACAAGGGCGAGGGCAAGAACGCCATCGTCATGCTGCGCGGGCGCGGCACGGATCCGGATTCGGGTCAGCTCGTCGCGGAAACGCTGAGCACCGCCGTCATCCGCCAGGCCGGCGGGTTCGGGGGAGTGCCCGGCCAGCGGCCCGTCGCACCGGAGTTCCCCGACCGCGCGCCCGACGCCCGGATTGACCTGCCCACCCGCGAGGATCAAGCGCTGATCTATCGGCTCTCCGGTGATCGCAACCCGCTGCACAGTGACCCCTGGTTCGCCAAGGAGATGGCCGGGTTCCCCAAGCCGATCCTGCACGGGCTGTGCACCTACGGCGTGTCGGGCCGGGCGCTGGTGGCCGAGCTGGGCAAGGGCGTCGCGGCCAACGTCATCTCGATCGACGCGCGGTTCACCTCGCCGGTGTTTCCCGGCGAGACGTTGAGCACGCTGATCTGGCGAACCGAACCGGGCAAGGCGGTGTTTCGCACCGAGGTCGCCGGCTCCGACGGCGCCGACGCGCGGGTGGTGCTCGACGACGGCGCGGTGGAATACACCGAGGGCTAGTGGCGATCGCGAGCGCGGCGAAGCCGGGCGAAGCGGGTCGCCACCATCAGGGTTAGTGGCGATCGCGAGCGCGGCGAAGCCGGGCGAAGCGGGTCGCCACCGTCAGGGTTAGTGGCGATCGCGAGCGCGGCGAAGCCGGGCGAAGCGGGTCGCCACCGTCAGGACCCGTGGCGATCGCGAGCGCGGCGAAGCCGGGCGAAGCGGGTCGCCACCGTCAGGACCCGTGGCGATCGCGAGCGCGGCGAAGCCGGGCGAAGCGGGTCGCCACCGTCAGGGTTAGTCGTCCGGTATTTGTTGTCGCCGACGGTAGTAGTGCCGGTAGGCGATCGCCGGTACAACGACGAATGTGAGCACGATCAGAACGATCGAGAAGTAGTTGGTGTCGCCGGGCGGCGTCAGGAAGATGGTCCGATAATCGAAGGACACCGCCAGCGCTACCGAGACCGCGACCGCGACGATCGGTAAGACCTTGTCGGTGAACGCATTTCGTTTGACCGCCGCGTGCTCTGGCGTACGATCGAGCGCCAACGCCATGAGAGCGATTGGCACGATGATGAATTGGATGAACCGGGCGATCACCGCGAGGCCGGTGAGGTTCACGCTGTTGAAGCGCAGCGCCAGCGGGAATGCCAGCGCCAGCGCCGCGGTAATACCGAAAGCGAGCATCGGCACGCCGAATCGGTTCTTGTTCGACAAACGGATCGGCAGGACGCCGCGGTCGGACAGCGCGGTCCACAGCCGCGGAGCGCCGAACGACGCGGCCACGTTGATACCGAACATCGACACCAAGGCTCCAATAACGATGACGGTCCGGAAGGTGTGGTTTCCGATTGCGGCGGCAAGTTGCACGGTGTCGTGGGACTTCGCGATCTTGTCCGCTCCGAGCAACATGGCGACCACCACGGCCATTACGTAGATGGCGCCGACGCTGAAGATCGCCAGCGGTATGGCTTTTGGCAGGGTGCGGTCCGGTGTGTCCATTTCCTCGGCGGCGTTCGCGATCGATTCGAAACCGGTGTACGCGTACAACGCGGCAATGGTGGCCAGCGTCAAGCTCGTGGCTGTGCTCGCCGCCGGGTGGTAGACCGAGGTCGACGTCGCGTAGTTGTTGGCGTCACGTGTGACGATGACCAACAGCCCGCCGGCAATGAACAACGAAAGCGCGAAAATCTTTCCGACGGTTGAGATTCCGTTGGCCCATTTGACGGCCCGGTTGCCGAACATGTTGATGGCCAGCAGCACTGCGATGAAGAGGACAAACGTCAAGGTCTTGATGCTGAACAGCTCGGTGCCCGCGGCCCAGGCCCCATCGGGAAAGATCACCTCCAACAGGGTTGAGGTGAACAGGGACGCCAGGACGCCCCAGGCGATCGAGGCGGTGATGGCATGGGTGACGCCGACATAGATGCCGATGCGTTCCCCGAACGCGGCCGTCGTGTAGGCATAGGACGCGCCATTGGTTTTGACGTATCTGGCAGCCGTGGCGAACACGATCGCCATGATGGCCGCGAAGAGGCCGGCGAATATGTAGGCCACCGGCGCGTAGGGTCCGGCGAGTTTGATGACCGCGCCCGGGGTCAGGAAGATGCCGGCACCGATGATCCCATTGATCCCGAGCAGGACGACGCTCCAAGAAGCCGAGCTTGCTGATCGCGCACCGTCCTAACGTTCGGTTCCGTCGGAAAGCTGACGGGCCAGTCGATCGGTGAATTCGCTGACCCGTGCCGGACTGTCCAGCGCAAATAGCGCGGCGGTGGCGCGGTCGCCGTCGTCGTTGTGTCGCACCACGATCGGAACGCCGTCGTCGCGCACCGCGTCGAACGCATCCTCGTCGGTGATGTCGTCGCCGAGAAAGATCGGCACAATAGGCCCGGAACCCGCCTCCTGCAGGTGATCGATCACCCAGCGCAGGGTCTTGCCCTTGTCCCAGTCGATATCTGGTCGCAGCTCGATGACCTCGCGACCGGTCGTCACCCGAAGCGCGTCGCGCCGGCCCGCCGCGCGCACCGCCGCGGCCACTTCGCCGACTCGGTCGCGGGCGGCGTTGCGGTAGTGTGCGGCGACACCAAAGCGCTTGTGCTCCACCACAACACCGGGGATCGATCCGAGTTGGTCGCGCAACTCGGCGGCCGCCTGTTCGAGCACCGGTATGGCCGCCGCAGCGGCGTCGTTTTGGTGGTGTGTCCCGTCCGGTGCGGTTAGCTCGAAGCCATGGCTACCGGCGTACCAGATGTCGGGCAGGCCGACGCGCTTGGTCACATCGGCGAGGTCGCGGCCGGACAGCACCGCGACCGGACAAGACGCGGCCAACCTCTGCAGTGCCTCAGCCGCGCCGGGGACGAGAGTGGCGGCGTCGGGATCGTTCACGATGTCAGAAAGCGTGCCGTCGAAGTCGAAGAACACCGCCGGCCGTCGTGCGGCGAGTCCGTCGATCAGGCCGAGGGCCTGCAACGCATCGGGCAGCTGGGACATCCGCTGGTCTCCGGTGCGCACGGTGACCTCGCTCAAGCCGGCGACTACCGCATCGGCGCCGCTGTGCAGCAGTGCATCGCGGCGCCGCGCCCGGTCCACCGCTATCACCAACGCGAACCCACTCTCGCGCGCGGCCGTGACGTCAGCGGCGTCCGTCGCGACGACGACGCACCGGCCCGGCTGCACCCTCAGTCGGCCGGCCAGCTCGGCCAGTGCCGTGGCGGACACCGGGCCGGCGACGCTCAGGACAAACAGATCGTCGATCCAAATCCCGCCCAGCGTGTAGTCGACGTCCGGGGGTGGCGAGAAAACGCCGGTGCGGACACCGATCTCGTCCAGTTGCCGGACCAGCGTCACCGTGGACTCCCGCGCCGTGTCGAACGTCACCGCGCTAAGGGCGAATAGCACCGCGTCGTGGCGGCGCGGGTCGATGATGACGGGCATCGACCCACCTTCTCACGGTGGGCTGAATTTCTCGCCGCCGCCCGTCTAACGAGGCTGAGACCGATTCGCGCGTGGCACGGACGGCCGGCGTCGTTGCGCGTCGTGGGCAACTGTGCGGGACGAGCCCTTGCGGCGGTCTTTGGTGAATAGCAGCACGGAGTCTTGGCTGAGCGCCACCAGGTGCGCGATCCCGCGGTCGATGCCGGCGGCGAGCTGTTCGAGCTCGGGTGCGTCGTCGTAGCCGGCGGTGATCCCGAAAACCAGCTCATCGCCATAGCTGAGCACCGCTACCCCGCTGCTCAGCTGCAGGGCGGTCGGGGGGATGGGCAGCAGGCTGTCCACCTTCTTGCCCAGCAGCCCTAACCGGTGCCGCGGCCCGGGTCCATTGGTCGCCAGGGTCACGATGCCAGATTCGGGCAGCCGAGCCAGCAGCGTTTGAATTGCCTTGGCGCACAACATAAATGGCATGTAATTGAGCGCTGACTCCAAGATGCCGCCGGGTTTGGGCTGTTCGCTCTGCTTGGCTTTCAATCGATTGTGCACCGTGCGCAGGCGCTGAACCGGGTCGCTGTGTTCCACGGGCAGATACGGCAGCATGACCGAGGGGCGACTGCCGATTTTCTCCAGGGTGCGCAAAGAGTCGGCGCGCGGTTCTTCGCCCCGGTGCAGCAGGACGGTGCGGAAGCCCTCGGTGATCGCGGCGAGCGCGACATCGTTGGCGGTCACGCCGAACTTGCGGCACACCTCATCGATGGCGGCGATGGGAACTCGTACCGTGCTGTACCGCCGCATGGTTTTGACGGGGCGCACCGGCGATATCCGCGCGCCGGGCCAGATCGCTCCCGCGGCGGCTTCCGCCGCCCGTGCGACTGTGCCGGCCGAAGCGCGCAGCAAGGTGTCGGCCCAATTCCGCGTGTGCGACGCCGAAACCGGTTTGACTCCACCGTGATTGGCGAACGCCTCGCTGTCGGCGTCGTCGCAGAGCCGGGTGAGAATGTGGGCCGCCGAGATGCCGTCGGCCATGCGGTGGTGGACCTTCATCAAGATCGCCCACTGGTTGTGACGCAAGCCCTCGATGACCCAGCATTCCCACAGCGGACGGTCCAGGTCCAGTGGACGCTCCAGGGCATGGGTGATGGCCCGGAACAATTCGGCGTCGTCACCCGGCTGCGGCAGGGCGACCCGTCGCACATGGTGGGTGAGGTCGAATGCCGGATAATCCGTCCACTCCTGGACATCCTCGAACGGGTGCGACCGCAACACTTGCGTGCACCGAGGTATCGCCCGAATCCGTTCTGCCAGCGTCGTTGTGAGCAAATCGTAGTCAGGGACGGCGCCGTCGACGATGGCGACCGCAGCGAGCGCCAAGCTCGCCCGCCGATCTGGATCTTGAGTTTTGAGAAAGCCGGCGTCCAGTGCCGTCAGCTGCGCCATGTTCGTCCCTAAAGGTTGTTTCTTAACGTACCAGTATCCGTCGGGCGCCCGCGCGACGATAGGCCTGCCAGGTTAAGAACATGTTTTGCAGTTAAAGATGTGTTTAACTGCGGCGATAGTCCCGCTGGGCGTGCCGTCGGCAAATTCTCTTCAGACCGTTCCAAAGGTATGTAGCAGCTCCACCAGGGCCCATTTCATATCGAACATACTTTCGATAAGCTGTTGGCGTGGGCTGGTTCAATGGTCCGCCGAGTTGGGCGGAAATGGAGCGGGTGCTCGACGGCAAGCCGCGCCATGCCGGTGCGCCGCCAATGAAGCCCAACGACCTCAACGATGATGTTCCCTTGTCGCGCAAGCGCGGAAGGTATGAGCCGCCCGGCGGAGAGCGGATGGCCCGGTCGTCGGTCGCGTACGCCGAGCTGCATGCGCATTCGGCGTACAGCTTCCTCGACGGCGCCAGCACGCCGGAGGAGCTGGTCGAGGAGGCCGCCCGGCTGGATCTGCGTGCGCTGGCGCTGACCGACCACGACGGCCTGTACGGCGCGGTGCGGTTCGCCGAAGCGGCCGCGGAACTTGACGTGCATACCGTGTTCGGCGCCGAAATGTCTTTGGGGTCTGGTGCCCGCACCGAGCACCCGGACCCGCCCGGCCCGCATCTGCTGGTGCTGGCCCGCGGCCCGGAAGGCTACCGGCGACTGTCGCGGCAGCTGGCCGCCGCGCATCTGGCCGGCGGTGAAAAGGGCAAGCTACGTTACGACTTCGACGCGCTGACCGAGGCGGCCGGCGGGCACTGGCACATCCTGACCGGATGTCGCAAAGGCCATGTGCGCCAGGCGCTTTCCGAGGGTGGTCCGGAAGCGGCGGGACGGGCACTGGCCGAGCTGGTGGACCGGTTCGGGGCAAGCCGGGTCAGCATCGAGCTGACCCATCATGGCCAGCCGCTCGACGACGAACGCAACGCCATGCTGGCCGGCCTGGCGCCCCGGTTCGGAGTGGGCGTCGTCGCCACCACTGCAGCGCATTTCGCGCATCCGTCGCGAGGACGGCTGGCGATGGCGATGGGCGCGATCCGGGCCCGGCAGTCCCTGGACGCGGCCGCCGGGTGGCTGGCTCCGCGCGGTGGTTCGCACCTGCGGTCCGGCGAGGAGATGGCCGGGCTGTTCGCGCAATGGCCCGAGGTGGTGAGTGCCGCCGCCGAGCTCGGCGAGCAGTGCGCCTTCGGGCTGGCGCTGATCGCGCCGCAACTGCCGCCGTTCGATGTGCCCGACGGGCACACCGAGGACAGCTGGCTGCGGCAGTTGACGATGGCGGGCGCGCGCGACCGCTACGGACCGGCCGAGCGGGCGCCGCGCGCTTACGCGCAGATCGAGCGCGAGCTGAAAGTCGTTGCCCAACTGACTTTTCCGGGTTATTTCCTGGTGGTGCACGACATCGCCCGGTTCTGTCGGGACAACAACATCCTGTGCCAGGGCAGGGGATCGGCGGCCAACTCCGCGGTCTGTTATGCCCTGGGTGTCACCGCCGTCGATCCGGTGGCCAACGAGCTGTTGTTCGAACGGTTCTTGTCGCCCGCCCGCGATGGGCCGCCCGACATCGACATGGATATCGAATCCGACCAGCGCGAAAAGGTCATCCAGTACGTCTACGACAAATACGGCCGCGACTACGCGGCCCAGGTCGCCAACGTCATCACCTATCGGGGGCGGATCGCGGTGCGCGACATGGCCCGCGCCCTGGGCTTCTCGCAGGGCCAGCAGGACGCGTGGAGCAAGCAGATCAGCCACTGGAACGGGCTGGCCGACTCGCCGGATATCGAGGACATTCCGCCGCAGGTGATCGACCTGGCCACCCAGATCCGGAATCTGCCGCGGCACATGGGCATTCATTCCGGCGGGATGGTCATCTGCGACCGCCCGATCGCCGACGTGTGCCCGGTGGAGTGGGCGCGCATGGAGAATCGCAGCGTTCTGCAGTGGGACAAAGACGACTGTGCGGCAATCGGTTTGGTGAAGTTCGATCTACTCGGGCTGGGCATGCTCTCGGCGCTGCACTACGCGAAGGACCTGCTGGCCGAGCACAAGGGCATCGAGTTGGACCTGGCCCGGCTCGACCTCTCCGAACCGGCGGTGTACGAGATGCTGGCGCGCGCCGATTCGGTCGGCGTGTTCCAGGTGGAGTCGCGGGCACAGATGGCCACCCTGCCGAGGCTCAAGCCGCGGGTGTTCTACGACCTGGTGGTGGAGGTCGCGCTGATCCGGCCCGGGCCCATCCAGGGCGGGTCGGTGCATCCCTACATCCGGCGGCGCAACGGCATCGACGCGATAGTCTACGACCACCCCTCGATGGAGCCGGCATTGCGAAAGACACTGGGGGTGCCGCTTTTTCAAGAGCAGCTTATGCAGCTCGCGGTCGACTGCGCCGGCTTTTCGGCCGCCGAGGCCGACCAGTTGCGCCGCGCCATGGGATCCAAACGTTCCACCGAACGGATGCGACGGCTGCGCGGCCGGTTCTACGACGGCATGCGCGAACTGCACGGCGCCACCGACGAGGTGATCGACCGGACCTACGAAAAGCTGGAGGCCTTCGCCAATTTCGGCTTCCCGGAGAGCCATGCGCTGTCCTTCGCGTCGCTGGTGTTCTACTCGTCGTGGTTCAAGCTGCATCACCCGGCTGCGTTCTGCGCCGCGCTGCTGCGCGCGCAGCCGATGGGTTTCTATTCGCCGCAGTCGCTGGTGGCCGATGCGCGCAGGCACGGCGTGACGGTGCACGGTCCGGACGTCAACGCCAGCCTGGCGCACGCCACCCTAGAGAACGCGGGAACGGATGTGCGGCTCGGTCTGGGCGCCGTCCGGCACATCGGCGACGACCTGGCCGAGAGGCTGGTCGAGGCTCGAAAAGCCAACGGCCCGTTCGCCTCTCTGCTGGATCTGACCGGCAGGCTGCAGCTCTCCGTGCCGCAGACCGAAGCGCTGGCGACGGCCGGAGCGCTGGGTTGCTTCGGGATATCCCGGCGGGAGGGGCTGTGGGCGGCCGGGTCTGCGGCAACCCAACGGCCGGACCGGTTACCCGGCGTGGGGTCGTCGTCACACATCCCGGCGCTGCCGGGGATGAGCGAGTTGGAGCTGGCCGCCGCCGACGTGTGGGCCACCGGAATCTCCCCGGACAGCTATCCGACGCAGTTCTTGCGGGCGGACCTGGACGCGATGGGCGTGGTCCCCGCCGAGGCGCTGGGATCGGTGCCCGACGGCGACCGAGTGCTGATCGCCGGTGCGGTGACCCATCGGCAGCGACCCGCGACGGCGCAGGGGGTTACGTTCCTCAACCTCGAGGACGAGACCGGGATGGTCAACGTGCTCTGCACGCCGGGGGTGTGGGCGCGGCACCGCAAGCTGGCGCACACCGCTCCGGCGCTGCTGATCCGCGGTCAGGTCCAAAACGCCAGCGGCGCAATCACCGTGGTGGCTGAGCGGTTGGGCCGCATCAGCTTGACGGTGGGCTCGAAGTCCCGCGACTTCCGCTAGAAATCCCGTCGCGAAGGTGCGCACAATGCCGGCAATTCTCGGCGTGTCGCGTACAGACACCCAATGGCTTGTGACTCTTGCGCTGTATTGATTCAATGTTTCAAAGGAGTCGAAATGAAACTCATGCTTACCCGCCATGGCGCTGCGATATTGGGTTGTGTTGCGGCGTTTGTTCTTTCCACTTCGGTTGCCAGCGCTGATCCGCCTGACCCACACCAGCCGGACATGACGAAGGGCTTCTGCCCGGGTGGTCGATGGGGTTACGGCAATTTGGCCGTGTGCGACGGCGACAAGTACCCCGATGGGTCGTTTTGGCACCAGTGGATGAAAACCTGGATAGTCGGCCCTCAGTTCTACTACGACTGCGTCGGCGGCGACGAACCTCTCCCGGGCCCGCCACCGCCTGGTGGCTGCGGCGGGGCGATTCCGGCCGATCAGCCGCCCCCGCCCGCGACCTGAGGCGCGGCGGGCGGTGGCCCGGCCATTGCGCCGAGCGTGCTCTGACGGCGAAAAATCGGCCAAATTTTCGCCATGAGAACACGCTCGGCGAGGGGTCACGCTAGGCGGTCGGCGTCGTCCACACCTTGGTGGGGGTGATCCTCAGGCGGGTGGTGAAGTCGCCCATCATCTCCGTCAGGCCCTCCCGCTCGGCGTCGGCGCGGTACTTCGCCCAATACGGCGCATCTTCGCGACCATCGACGTCGGTCGCGTCGATCGTCGCGATCCCGCCGACGACGATGACGCCCCCGCCGTCGCCTTCGGAATCCAGGTTCAGGCTCACCTGCGGATGCGCCTTGATGTGGACTACCTTGGCCGCCTGCGGCATCGAGTACACAAACAGGTCGGCGCCGTCGAAATAGAACCAGACCAGCCGCGGCACCGGTTGTCCCGATTTTGCGACGGTGGTCAGCCACCCGCAGTGGTCGGCCGTCAGCCTGTCGGAAACCTCTTGTGTCAGTTCGACGCTCATGACCTAACGGTAGCCTCCAAACATGACCCTCAACCTGTCCGTCGACGAAGTCCTCACCACCACCCGCTCGGTCCGCAAACGCCTCGACTTCGACAAGCCGGTAGGCCGCGACGTGCTGATGGAATGCCTCGAACTGGCGCTGCAGGCCCCGACCGGCTCCAATTCGCAGGGCTGGCAATGGGTGTTCGTCGAGGACGCCGAAAAGAAGAAGGCGATCGGCGACGTCTACCTGTCCCACGCCCGGAGCTACCTCAGCGCGCCCGGAGCCGAATACCCAGAGGGTGACACGCGCGGTGAACGGATGGGCCTGGTCCGCGATTCGGCGACCTATCTCGCCGAGCACATGCACGAGGCCCCAGTCCTGATGATCCCCTGCATCTTCGGCCGGGAGGACAAGCAGCCGTTGGGCGGAGTGTCGTTCTGGGCGTCGCTGTTTCCGGCGGTCTGGAGTTTCTGCCTGGCGCTGCGCTCCCGCGGACTGGGCTCCTGCTGGACCACCCTGCACCTGCTCGGTGACGGCGAGAAGCAGGTGGCCGACGTGCTCGGCATTCCCTACAACAAGTACAGCCAGGGCGGGCTGTTTCCGATCGCCTACACCAAAGGCACCGACTTCCGGCCGGCCAAGCGGCTGCCCGCCGAGAAATTGACGCACTGGAACACCTGGTAGCTAAAGGGCCCCCGCGTAGCCGTGCTGCCGCCAGGCCTCGTAGACGGCGATCGCCGCGGCGTTGGACAGGTTCAGCGATCGCCGGCCCGCCAGCATCGGGATGCGCACTTGATGGGTGATGTGGGCGTCGGCCAGGGTGGCGGCGTCCAGACCGGTGGGTTCCGGTCCGAACATCAACACGTCACCGGGCTGGTAGTCGACGTCGGCGAACGCCGTGGGCGCGTGCGCGGTGAACGCGACCACCCGCGCCGGCGACAGCGCATCCCACGCGGCGGTCAGCGACGCATGGACGGTGACCGACGCCAGGTCGTGATAGTCGAGCCCGGCCCGTCGCAGCTTGGGTTCGGACAGGTCGAAGCCCAGCGGTTCGACCAGATGCAGTTCGCAGCCGGTGGCCGCCGCGGTCCGGATGGCATTGCCCGTGTTGGGGGCGATGCGCGGGGTGAGGAACATCAGCTTGAACACGACAGGTAATCCTCCCGGTGTAGCGCGTACTCGGAAGGCTACGACTGTCCATGCGGGCCCAGGACTCGCTTGGGCCATCCACTACTGCATAACGTCAAATTCCACTCAGTAGCGAAACATTTTTTGGAATAAGTCCAGTGAGCACCGTGACCGCAGTGCGGGCAATGGCGATGCCAAAGAAGCCACAAACAAAAGCAATGCTGACGCTCAATGCATTGCGCAAAAATTCACGAAGATAGGCGAGATATGGTATCTGGCTCAATTGGAGCTGAACCTGGTAAACCCAGCGGTCGTACCCTGGCATGAACAGGGCCGTGATGTCCTCGATGTTGGGATAGGCGGGCGCGCTGGTTTTCAAGTTCAGAACAAACTGCTCGTGGGAAGCCACCGCTTCCGTGGCCAGCGCCTGGAAGCCCTGCGCATGCTGGGAGAACAGCTGTGTGATACCGACTGACACCTCATCGACAGCCGCGGGTATTACCGCGAGTGCCGGGGTAGCGGTCGTGTGGGCCTCGCGGACCGTCGAACCGATGGCGGCCAAATCCGTTGCCGCCGCGATCATCATCTCCGGCATCGCGAATACATACGACATGTTTATCCACCCACTAGCTCGTTGGGCTGACTTGGACCGAACCGGCACGCGCCGGAGGTCGAGGCGGTCGTCCCTTCGTGCGGAATCGAGCAGATCATGGCGAATCGTAGGCGGACGCCGAAAGAAGTGCCGCTACAAAAATTATTAACAAAAAAAGAAAAAAGCCAGCTATTGCGAAGGGAGCCACAATGGGGAGGACTAAATACAACAACCACGTGTGCGCGTCTACATAGAGAACAGCCCCGCGCCAGAGGTCCCGGGCGGGACGATCCACATCTGCCGGATCGACCCGCAACAACGTGGCGATGGCCTCCTCAATCCAGGTATACGAGGACGCGCTGGCGTTCAAGTTCTGAACAAACGGCTCGTGAAACGCCGCCGCCTTGCCGGCCAGCGACTGAAAACCGCGGGCATGCGCAGAGAACAGATGCGCGATACCCACCGACACCTCGTCGGCGGCCGCCGGTATAAGCGCGAGCGCCGGGGCGGCCGCCGTGTGGGCCTCGCTGACCGTCGAACCGATGGTCGCTAAATCTGCCGCCGCCGTCATCATCTCCGGCGCCACGATCACATACGACATGTTGTCCACCCACTAGCTCGTCGGGCCGACCTGGACGAGACCGGCGCGCAACCGAGTCTCGTCTGAATCGACGGGGTGGTTCTCAGTAGTCGTCTACGTAAAGATCGGGCAGGCGGTGCCAGTCGACTACGTAGATCGACTGTGTTTGCTGCACCTACCCGCCCCGGAACGGCAGTGGTGACTGTGACCGCGGGCTGTCATACTCGCAGGGTTGCCAGGCGTCGCACCGCTCGCGTCCATCCGCCTGGTACGGGCGGAATAAAGCAGGAAGTTTCATGAGTCTCTCGTTTTTCCGAGCGCCAAAACTCAGCGCTGCGGCCCTTCGCGCGGCCCGACTAGCCAGGGGAGCCCAGTGACCATGTTTGCCTGCCCGGCTGCTCCGGGCGCGGCGGTTCAACCCGGTGGCTCGAACGTCGCGCCGGCGAAACGCCCGCGGGCCTGGGCGCTGAGCAACTGGCCCGTAGGGTCGAAAGTCCTGGCGATCGTGCTGGTTCCGCTGGTGCTGGCGACGATTTTCGGCGGGTTGCGTGTTGAGGGCGCGATGGCCAGCGCCAGCAGTCTGCGGCTGGCCGCCGCCCGCGCCGATGTGATACCGGCGATCACGAAATACATGTCGGCACTCGACGTCGCATTGCTGGCCAGCTCCACCGGACGTGACGTCGAGGGGGCCAGGAAGAACTACGAGGCGCGCAAGTACGAGCTGCAGACGCGACTGGCCGACACCGACGTGATCCCCGACGTCCGGTCGGGAGTCAGCACCCTGCTCAACGGCGGCCAAGCGCTTTTGGACAAGGTGCTGGCCAACAGCATCAGTTTGCGAGACCGGGTGACCACCCACGCGCCGATCCTGCTGACGGCCGAAGATGTGATCAACGCGTCGGTGCGGGTCGACAGCGAGCAGATCAGGGCCCAGGCGCAGGGCCTGAGCCGAGCGGTCGGGGCCCGCGGCCAGATGACGATGCAACAGATCCTGGTGACCCGCGGCGCTGATCTACCCGATCCGGAACTGCGCACCTCGATGATCACCCTGGCCGGCACCGAACCCTCGACGCTGTTCGGGATGAGCGAGCTGCTGGGCGTCAGCTCGCCCGAAGCCAAGACGCTGCAGCAGCAGATGGTGACCCGGATGGCGATCATGTCGGATCCGGCCAGTGCGCTCGTCGACAACTCCGAGCTGTTGCAGTCGATACAGACCACCGATGGCATCGCCGAACAGGTAATCAATGACGCCACCGCCTCGGTGACCAAATCGGTGCAGGCCCAGGCCACCGCTCGGCGCGAAGCCGCGATGCGCGACACCGGGCTGATGCTGGCCGCCATCCTGATCGCGCTGGGCATCGTGCTGCTGGTGGCGCGTGCGCTGGTCCGGCCACTCCGCGTGCTGCGCGACGGCGCACTGAAGGTCGCCCACACCGACCTCGAAGACGAGATCACCCGGATCCGGGCCGGCGGCGAGCCGGTTCCGGCGCCGCTGGCGGTCTACACCACCGAGGAAATCGGCCAGGTAGCCCATGCCGTGGACGAACTGCACGCCCAGGCCCTGCTGCTGGCCGGCGACGAAGCGCGGTTGCGGTTGCTGGTCAACGACATGTTCGAGACCATGTCGCGGCGCAGCCGTTCACTGGTCGACCAGCAGCTGTCGCTCATCGACCGGCTGGAGCGCAACGAGGAGGATCCCGACCGCCTCGACAGCCTGTTCCGGCTGGATCACCTGGCGGCGCGGTTGCGCCGCAACAGTGCCAATCTGTTGGTGCTGGCGGGCGCGCAGCTCTCGCGTGAGCAACGCGAACCGGTCGCACTGTCGACGGTGATCAGTGCCGCCGTGTCCGAGGTCGAGGACTATCGCCGCGTCCAAATCGCCGAGGTCCCCGACAGCACCGTGCTCGGTGCGGCGGTCGGCGGCATCATCCATCTGCTGGCCGAATTGATCGACAACGCGCTTCGCTACTCGCCGCCGACGACACCGGTGCGGGTTTCCGCGGCGCGCGGCGGCGACGGCGGGGTGCTGCTGTGGGTGTCCGACTTCGGCCTGGGCATGAACGACGGCGATCGGCGCATCGCCAACATGCGACTGCAGTCGGGTGGGGAGGTCACGCCCGAGAATGCCCGGCACATGGGCCTTTTCGTGGTCGGCCGGTTGGCCGTCCGGCACGGACTGCGGGTCGGCCTGAGCGGCCCGACATCCGATGAACAGAGCACCGGCACCACCGCCGAGGTCTACCTGCCGCCGTCCGTTCTCGCCGAGGGCTTTGCAGCGGGCCCGGTAACGGAACCAGTACCGGCACCGGCAGCGGTCGCGCGGTCACGCGTGCGGGTGGCCCCGCCGCCGGAGCCCATGGAACCCCCCGTGCCGGTCGATCTGCCCGACGCCGTGCCGCTTGTGCTCCCCGAGTCGCACCGCAATGGGTACGAGCCGCCGGTCACGTTGTTGCCGCGCCGCACTCCGGGGTCCAGTGGCATCACCGACGTTCCTGCCGAGTCCGCCGAGCAGCAACAGACGCGGCGCGAGCTGGCCACGCCCTGGTGGGAGAAGAATGGTATCCAGCACGAGCCGGAGCCGGAACCAGCCGCGGCGCAAGCGCCGTCGGACACCTCCGGGTTCTTTGCCGCTCGGCCCTCGTCGCGCCTGGACGAACCCGCGTCTCCGGGCGCCGATGACGAGGACGTGATCTACCAAGGGATGCTCGCGGAGTGGCTGAGCGACCCGCACGATCTGGTCCAAAGCCCCGACCTGGATTGGCAGTCGGTGTGGGACCGCGGCTGGTCGCTGGCCGCCGAGGCCGAGGACAAGCCGGTCGAGTCGCACACCGACCACGGCCTGCCGGTGCGCACGCCCGGAGCCCAACTGGTGCCGGGGGCGGGGGCGGCCAGGGGCGCCGGGCCGGACGGGCCCGACGAGGACGGGGATCCCGGGGACCCGGCTGCCGACCGCCAGCCGCAGCATGCTGCCGCGGTCCGCGACCCCGAGGCGGTTCGTGCTTCCATCGGCAGCCATTTCGGCGGCGTGCACAGCGGGCGGTCGCATGCCCGTGAAACCGACCGAGACGAGCAGGAATGAGAGCTCACGCGCCGAACAACGCGCCGAACAACTCACTGGGCTGGCTGGTGTCGAAATTCGCCCGCGAGGTCCCCGGGGTGGCGCACGCGTTGCTGGTGTCCGTCGACGGGCTGCCCATCGCGGCCAGTGAGCGGCTGTCGCGGGAACGGGCCGACCAGTTAGCGGCGGTGGCTTCCGGTCTGGCCAGCCTCTCGACCGGCGCCGCGCAGCTGTTCGACGGTGGGCCCGTGCTGCAGTCGGTGGTCGAGATGCAGAAGGGGTATCTGCTGTTGATGCACGTCGGTGATGGCTCGCATCTGGCGACGCTGGCCGTCTCGTCGTGCGATATCGGCCAGATCGGTTACGAGATGGCCATCCTTGTCGAGCAGGTGGGCGGCGTCGTGCAGTCCTCCCGCCGGGCGCACTCGTGAGCCGCGATGAACGAACCCGAGCGGTCCTTACCCGCGCGTGAAGCGAGCCTGGTTCGGCCCTACACGCTGACGGCGGGACGGACCGACACCAGCGTCGACCTTCCCCTCGAGGCGCCGGTGCAGACGCTGCAGGCGGCACTCGCGCACAAGTGGCCACCCAACGACGTGAAAGACAAAATCATCCAACTCTGTATGAAAAGCCCTTCGGTCGCCGAGATTTCGGCCCGGCTGGATTTGCCGCTGGGTGTTGCGCGCGTCCTGGTCGGCGACCTGGTGATGTCCGGTTACCTTCGGGTGCACAGGACGTTGACCGACCATTCCACCGTCGATGAGCGCCGCGAGCTCATAGGAAGGACGCTGCGTGGCCTTAAAGCACTCTGACGCCGGCCCCACCGCGTCGACGAAGATCGTCATCGCGGGCGGGTTCGGCGCGGGCAAGACCACGTTCGTCGGCGCGGTTTCGGAGATCATGCCGCTGCGCACCGAGGCGATGGTCACCGACGCCTCGGTCGGCGTGGACATGCTCGAGGCCACGCCGCACAAGCAGACCACCACGGTGGCAATGGATTTCGGCCGAATCACCCTCGATGACGACCTGGCGCTGTACCTGTTCGGCACCCCCGGCCAGCGCCGGTTCTGGTTCATGTGGGACGACCTGGTGCGCGGCGCCATCGGCGCGATCGTGCTGGTCGACTGCCGTCGGCTGCAGGACAGCTTTCCGGCGGTCGATTTCTTCGAGAACCGCAAACTGCCGTTTCTGGTGGCCGTCAACGAATTCGAGGGTGCGCCAAGGTATCCGATGAACGAGGTGCGTCAGGCGCTGACGCTGCCGGCGCACATTCCGATGGTCGGCGTCGATGCCAGGGACCGCCGGTCGGCGACCGACGCGCTGATCGCGGTGAGCGAATACGCGATGCACCGCCTGACGTCCAGTGGATAGCTGGACCGACTGCGAATTTGCCGGCAGGGATTTCCGCGACGTCAACGACGCCGACCTTTCCCGATTGCGTACCGAACGTGTCGTGTTCACCGAATGCGATTTCAGCGGCGTCAACCTGGCCGAGTCGGAGCACCGCGCATCCGCCTTCCGTAATTGCACGTTCAAACGAACATCGTTGTGGCACAGCGTATTTAAGCAGTGCAGCATGTTGGGCTCGGTCTTTGTGCAGTGCCGGATGCGGCCGTTGACCTTCGACGAAGTGGATTTCTCGCTGGCCGTGCTCGGCGGCAACGACCTGCGCGGCGTGGACTTGAGTGGTTGCCGGCTACGGGAGACCAGCCTGGTGGAGACCGACCTGCGCAAGGCGGTGCTGCGCGGCGCCGACCTCAGCGGCGCGCGGACCACCGGCGCGCGGCTGGACGAGGCCGACCTGCGGGGCGCGACCGTGGACCCGTCGTTGTGGACAACCGCCTCGCTGGCGGGCGCACGCGTCGACGTGCCGCAAGCCTTGGCCTATGCGGTGGCTCACGGGCTGCGCTTGGACGCGTGATTCAGCGCTTGAGCCGGATGTTCCACCGGACGATGACGGAGTAGATCACCGTCAGCGCGCACAGCATCGCCATGTCGAACACCCACGCGCTTCTGGTGTGCAGCCAGTGGCTGTCCTGGGGGAGCAGCGAACCGGGCACCAGCGCCCGCAGGTTCACGATGGACGCCGACGCTGCGTAGCCCCAGCGTGAGGGCATCACCCAGGACAGCTGGTCGAGGAGGATCCGCCCGGTCACCGGGATCAGGCCGCCGGCGAGCACCAGCTGCAGCATCAGCGACACCACCAGCAGCGGCATGATCTGCTCGTTGGAGCGGGCGATCGATGACAGCACCAACCCGAGGACCGCCGAGGCCACGCACGTCGCGGCAACGGTGACGAACAGCTCGAAGGTCGGATTACCCACCAGCACAACGCTTACGGTGGGCGCGCCCTTGCCCAGGATCACCATGACCGTCGTGATCGCCGCCTGGGTGCTGGCGAACACGCAGAACACCATGATCTTGGCGCTCAGATAGGCCCCGGTGGACAGGCCGACCGCCTGTTCGCGCCGGAAGATGGGGCGCTCGCCGATCAGATCGCGGATCGTCAGCGCGGTGCCCATGAACACCGCGGCGATGGACAGCAGGGTCAAGATCTGTGCCGCTCCGTCGGGCGTTGCACTGGTCGGCGCGGCGACGCCGAAACCGGTGTTGCCGGGAACGGTCAGCGCCAGGCCGCCCATGATGAACGGCAACACCGCCAAGAACACGAAGTAGGCGCGGTCGGCGACGACCAGGCGGACCTGACGGCGGGCGATCGTGGAGAACTGCCGGCTCTTGCTGGTGTGTGCCGGGGCGCCCAGGTCGGCGGGGCTGGCTTCGGTCGGGGCCGTGGGCGGCCGGTTGCGGGCCAGAAAGCGGCGATTGGCCTCGTCGGGATCGGCGCCCACCTTCGCGAAGATGTCGGCCCAGTTGGTGGTTCCCATGGCCTCACCGATCTGGCCGGGGGGGCCCAGAAACGCCGTCTTGCCGCCGGGCGCCATCAGCAGCACCTGATCGCAGACGTCGAGGTAGGTCAGCGAGTGCGTCACCACCAGCACCACGCGACCGGCGTCGGCCAGTTGCCGCAGCATCGTCATGACCTGCAGGTCCAGCGCGGGGTCCAGGCCCGAGGTCGGCTCGTCGAGGATCAGCAGCGACGGTCCGGTGAGCAGTTCGAGTGCGACCGAGGCCCGCTTGCGCTGGCCGCCGGAGAGCTGGTCGACGCGGGTGTCGGCGTGCCTGGTCAGCCCCAGTTCGTCGAGTACCTGAGCGACGACTTGTTCCCGATCGGCTCTGCTGGTGTCGGGCGGCAGCCGCAGTTCGGCCGCGTAGCCCAGCGCCTGGTTGACGGTCAGCTGGCGGTGCACGACGTCGTCCTGGGGGACCATCCCGATCCTCGTGCGCAACGACGCGTACTGGGTGTGGATGTCGTGGCCTTCGAAGGTCACCGAGCCGGAGCTGGGGGTGGCGTATCCGGCGATCAAGCGCGACAGCGTGGTCTTGCCCGCGCCCGACCCGCCGATGATGGCGGTCACCGTGCCGCGCCTGGCGGTCATCGTGATGTTCTGCAGCAGCGCCTTGCCATTAACGCTGAACCCGACGTCACGCACCTCCAGGCCGCCGGTGCGCGTGGCCGCCTCGGTGCGGCGAACCAGTTCGCCGCCGCTGAACACCAGGTCGACGTTGCCGATCGTGACCACGTCGCCGTCGGTCAGCGTGGCCGATTCCACCCGGACCCCGTTGACGAACGTGCCGTTGATGCTGTTCGTGTCGCGGATCTCGCTGCCCAGCGGCCCGGACGTGCGAGGCGCCAGATACGCGTGGTGGCGTGAGGCCAGCACGTCCTGGATGACGATGTCGTTGTCGGTCGCCCGGCCGATCCGCGCGGCGCCCGCGGGTGTCGCGAGCCGCCCCCGGGGCCCGCCGACGTTCAGCTTCTGGGTCTGAAACGCCGACACAGAGTGGCCGATGACGGGAACGGCGGTGGTGCGCACCACATCCGGGATGTCACCCTGACGAATGCCGGGACGAATGCGTGTCGTGGACTCGGCTGGTGGCGGGATTGGCCGGGGCGGGACAGGCGGCAACCGACCAACCGCCTCCGGGTGATGTCCCACCTCGAAGGTCACCTGCGGCCCCTCGGGCTTGCCGATATTGATGGTCTGGCCGTCGTGGATGTCGACCGCCGGCAACCGCCGGCCGCCGACGAACATCCCGTTGAGCGAGTTGTTGTCGATCGCCATCCACCGGCCCCGATCGAAGCGCAGCAGCAGGTGGGCGCGCGCGATCAGCGGATGGGCCACGCGCAGGTCGGCGCGCACGTCGCTGCCGACGACCACGTCGCGGCCCGGGGCGAAGCTGCCTTCGGATTGGTGAGCGCGCACCGTCAGCACCGGTTGGGCGGGTCGATTCATCGGGTCAATGCCGGCGCTTGAGCCGGATTCGCCACCATACGATCGCGCTGTAGGCCAGGCACAACACCGCGAGCATCGCCATGTCGAACAGCCATGCGCTCGATTTGTGGTCCCAGTGCTGGTCTTTCGGGTCGGTGGGGCCCGGGATCAGCCGGTGGGTATCGATTGTCGACGCGGATGCCGCGAACCCCCACCGAGCGGGCGTGGCCCAGGACAGCTGGTCGAGGAACATCCGGTCGGTCACCCAGATCATGCCACCGGAAAAGACCAGCTGGGACATGATCGACACCACCAGCATCGGCATGATCTGGTCTTGCGATTGGGCGAGCGCCGACAGCGCCATACCGAGCAGCGCCGACGCCACACAGGTCGCGGCCACGGTGACGAACAGCTCGAGTCTGACGTCTCCCAGCAACACGGCGCCCGAAAGCGGCTTGCCCCAACCGATTACCGAGATGGTCGTCGCTATCGCCGCCTGTGCGATCGCAAACACCGAGAAAACCACGATCTTGGCGCCCATATAGGCCCCCGTCGAAAGGCCGACGGCCTGTTCCCGGCGGAAGATGGGACGCTCGCCAATCAGGTCGCGGATGGTCAAGGCGGTACCCATGAACACCGCGCCGACGTTGAGCATGACCAGAATCTGGTCGGGCTGGGCGGGATTGTTGCCCAGCGGATCGCTCATGCCGTAACCGCTCTTGCCGCGGACCGTCAGGGTCAGCACACCGATGAGGAATGGCAACAGCGCCAAGAACACCGTGTACCCGCGGTCGGAGATCACCAGCCGAATCTGGCGGCGCGCCACGGTGGAGAACTGGCGCAACACGTCGGTGTGCACCGGCTCGCCCAGATCGCCGGGCCGCGACTCGGGCGGAGCGGACACCGGCGGCTTGTTCTCGGCCAGGAAGCGGCGATTGGCCTCGTCGGGGTCGGCCCCCACCTGGGCGAAGATGTCGGCCCAGTTGGTGGTTCCCATGGCCGCGCCGATCTGGCTGGGCGGACCCAGGAACGCCGTCTTGCCGCCGGGCGCCACCAGCAGCAGCTGATCGCAGACGTCGAGATAGGACACCGAGTGCGTGACAATCAGCACCACACGACCGGCGTCGGCCAGTTGGCGCAGCATCATCATCACCTGGCGGTCCAGCGCCGGGTCCAGGCCGGTGGTCGGCTCGTCCAGGATCAGCAGCGACGGCCCGGTGAGCAGCTCCAGGGCCACCGAGGCGCGTTTGCGCTGGCCGCCGGAGAGCTTGTCGACGCGGGTGTCGGCGTGTTTGGTCAGCTCGAGTTCCTCGAGTACCTGAGCGACGACCTGCTCTCGATCGGCCTTGCTGGTGTCGGGCGGCAGCCGAAGTTCGGCGGCGTAGCCCAGTGCCTGGTGGACCGTCAGCTGGCGGTGCACGACGTCGTCCTGCGGGACCATCCCGATCCGGCTGCGCATGGACGCGTATTCGGTGTGGATGTTGTGACCCTCGAATGTCACGGAGCCCGAACTGGGGCTGGTGTATCCGGCAATCAGCCGCGACAGCGTGGTCTTGCCGGCGCCGGACCCGCCGATGATGGCGGTCAGCGTGCCCGGACGCGCGGTCAGCGAGATGTGGTCGAGCAGTTGCTTGCCGCGGTCGACCGTGAAGCAGACCGAGTTGACTTCCAGACCGCCGGTGCGGGTCGCCGCTTCGGTGCGCCGGACCAGGGTGTCGCGGGTGAAGACCAGGTCGACGTTGCCGATCGTGACCACGTCGCCCTCGGTGAGCACCGCGGACCCGACCCTGACGCCGTTGACGAAGGTGCCGTTGACGCTGTGCGCGTCGCGGATCTCGGTGCCCAGCGGGGTCTGGGTCAAGAACGCGTGATGGCGCGACGCCAGGACGTCCTGGATGACGATGTCGTTGTCGGTGGCACGGCCGATCGTCGCCGAGCCGGCCGGCTTCTGTAACGCCCCGGAGCGGGGCAGCAACGCCTGTAACATCTTGGTGGCCAGGTTGGACACCGACGTCTCGACGCCCTTGGGAATGCTGGGCGCCATCTGCGTCTGCGGTGCCTGAGCAGAGCCCACGTGCCCCACGCCGGACATCTGCGGGTGCAGCTGAAAATTGGCCGGCGGCGGCGCAGCGGGCCGCGGTGGGGCCCCGCCCTGCGGATACGGCGGCTGCCCGGGCGGGCCGGAAGGCGGTCGCAGCGGCGGTGGTCCGGCCCACGTTGGGGGGCGCCCGGGCGGTGGCGCCGGGGGCGCAGCGATCGGGGGCCCCGGCTGACCGCTGGGCCACGCGGTCCCGGAGGACGCGGCGATGGGCATCGACGCGGTTTGGGGCGGGCGCCCAGCCATCCCACGGTGCCGCCCGACTTCGAAGCGCAGCGACGGCCCATCGGGATTGCCGATGTTGAGGCTCGCGCCGTCCTGGATGTCGACCACCGGCACGCGCCGGCCGTTGACGAAGGTCCCGTTCAGCGAGCCGTTGTCGATCGCCAGCCACCTGCCCTGATCGAACCGTAGCAGCAGGTGGGCGCGCGAAATGAGCGGGTGCGTGATGCGCATGTCGGCCCGGAGGTCGCGCCCGACCACCACGTCGTGGCCCGCCGCGAAGGTGCGTTTCGACCCGTCATACCGAACGGTCAGCGCCGGTGGGGCTGGCGGAGTCATCGCACCAACTCTAGCTTGGGCTGCTATTAGCCAGCTGTGTCCGGCGCGCCGGTCACCACACATCTGGTCCGGCTGTAGATGGTGGGCATACACCGGTTGCAGTGCGTACACGCCGAGTGCACCTGCGCGCCCTCGGCCTTGATCCGATTGATCAGGTCGGGCTCTGCGAGCAGCGCACGGGCCATCGCGACGAACTCAAATCCCTCCGCCATGGCCAGGTCCATGGTCTCCCGGTTAGTGATGCCGCCGAGCAGGATCAGCGGCGTCTTGAGTTCGGCCCGGAACAGCTTGGCATCGCCCAACAGATACGCCTCGTGGTAGGGGTACTCGCGCAGGAACTTCTTGCCCGTCATCCGCATGCCCCAGCGCAGCGGCGGCTTGAACGCGCCGGCGAATTCCTTGAGCGGTGCGTCGCCGCGGAACAGGTACATGGGGTTGACCAGCGAGCTGCCCGCGGTCAGCTCGATCGCGTCCAGGCCGCCGTCTTCCTCCAGCCACTTGGCTGTGGCCAACGACTCTTCGGTGCTGATACCGCCGCGCACCCCGTCGGTCATGTTGAGCTTGGCGGTAACCGCGATCCGGGCCCCTTCTTTATCGATGGCGCGGCGCACCGCCATGACTATGCCGCGGGCGACCTTGGCCCGGTTCTCCAGCGATCCGCCGAACTCGTCGTCGCGGCGGTTGATCAGTGGGCTCAGGAACGCGCTCGCCAAATAGTTGTGACCCAAATGGATTTCGACGGCGTCAAAGCCGGCTTCGATGGCCAGCCGGACGGCGCTGGCGTGCGCTGCGGTCACGTCGTCGATATCCTCGCGGGTCGCCTTCTTGGCGAACCGCATGCCAATCGGATTGAAGAACCGCACCGGCGCCAGCGCGGTGGCCTTGTTGGACTTGGCGTTTGCGACCGGGCCGGCGTGGCCGATCTGCGCGCTCACCGCCGCGCCCTCGGCGTGGATCGCGTCGGTGAGCCGGCGGAACCCGGGCACGGCCTCGGGGCGCATCCAGATCCCGTTACCTTCGGTGCGGCCGCCCTGCGAGACCGCGCAATAGGCGACGGTCGTCATGCCGACCCCGCCGGCGGCCGGCAGCCGGTGGTACTCGATCAGGTCATCGCTCACCAGCGCGTCAGGCGTGCGCGCTTCGAACGTCGCCGACTTGATGATGCGGTTGCGCAGGGTGATCGGCCCGAGTTTCGCGGGGCTGAACACGTCCGGGGCTGCAGACATGTCAGGAGCGTACGGCATGGAAGACTGTCAGACGTGGGCGCAAACACTCTGGACGGCAAGGCCACCCGCGACGAGATCTTCGTCGACCTCAAGCAACGAGTGGCCGCATTGACCGAATCAGGCCGCACGCCCGGGCTGGGCACCATCCTGGTCGGCGACGATCCCGGCTCTCAGGCGTACGTGCGTGGCAAGCACGCCGACTGTGCGAAGGTGGGCATCACCTCGCTTCGTCGTGACCTGCCGGCCGACATCTCCGCGGCCAAGCTCAACGAGACCATCGACGAACTCAACGCCAATCCCGAATGCACCGGCTACATCGTGCAGTTGCCGCTGCCCAAGCACCTCGACGAGAACGCTGCGCTGGAGCGCGTCGACCCCGGCAAGGACGCCGACGGGTTGCACCCGACGAACCTGGGCCGGCTGGTGCTCAATGACCCGGCGCCGCTGCCGTGCACCCCGCGCGGCATCGTGCACCTGCTGCGGCGCTACGGCGTCGAGATCGCCGGTGCGCACGTAGTGATCATCGGCCGCGGTGTGACGGTGGGTCGCCCGTTGGGGCTGTTGCTGACCCGACGCTCAGAGAATGCCACGGTGACGTTGTGCCACACCGGAACTCGCGACCTGGCCGCGCTGACCAGGCAGGCGGACATCATCGTCGCCGGGGTCGGGGTGCCGCACCTGCTGACCGCCGACATGGTGCGTCCCGGCGCCGTGGTCGTCGACGTGGGTGTGAGCCGGGTGGACGGCAAGCTCATCGGCGACGTGCACCCGGACGTGTGGGACGTGGCCGGGCACGTGTCACCGAATCCCGGTGGCGTCGGACCGCTGACCCGCGCGTTCTTGCTGACCAACGTCGTCGAGCTGGCCGAGCAGCGATGAGCGGGCGGGCCGCGGTCCGGGCCCAATGGCCGATCCTGCTGGTCGGCCTGATCTTCGCGACGGCGCTGGCGTTCGTGGGCGCCAACTTCTGGCGGCGCGGATCCCTGCTGATCGGTGTCGGTGTCGGAGTGGCGGCGGCGCTGCGGTTGGTGTTGTCCGACGACCGCGCCGGCCTTTTGGTGGTGCGCAGCAAAGGCCTCGACTTCTTGACCACCACGACGGTCGCGGCCGCGATGGTCTACATCGCCTGGACCATCGACCCGTTGGGCACCGGCTAGATCACCTCACGAGACTCAATAATCACTTGAGTCGCTCGGCGGGGAGGTACTGGCTTTTCCGACGTGATGGCGCATGCGATATCACGCGAGGATGAGCCAGTACACCTACCGTGCCGAATGGTGGCCTGAGCACTTCATCGCCGAGCGGACAGCCGGTGGTGAAGAAGTGCCGCCGCCGCTTATACGTGATATCACATGTGCCATCGGTTTTCGGGACCGGGTAATGACCAAGCCGCCGGTGCTGGTGTGGCTGCTGGGAAAGCAACTGCCTCGGGGCTAGATTCCCGGCACCCCAGGGATTTTCGGCAGCCCGGACAAGTTGCCGCTGGCCAGGTCGCCCATCACCTGCGGGCAGTACATCTGGATGGCGATCTGGGCGAACATGCTGGCCATCCCTGAGGAGATGCCGCCGCCCTCGACCTTCGCCACGGCCCCGGCAATGGTCCCACCCGGCTTGGCGAGCATCGGGCACACCGACTGGCCCAATGCGACGGCATTGGCCGGGTCGCCGTAGTGCACGCCGGCTTTGTTCAGTGCGGCGACGAAGTCGTCGTCGACCTGGTTTGCTTCGGCCGGCGCTGCGAACGCTGCGGCCGCCGTGAGCAGCGCCGCCGCCCCGGCCAGCAGGCGAACGATCAGCGGTTGATGACGGAAAAGCGAAATCCACCGGTGCGTTGTTGCGAGTGCTTTCATAACAGGCCCCCCATCTGTTTAGGAGTGCACTGTTTGCACTCAGATCACTTTAGGAACCTTGGTCTACAGCAGTCACATTTACAACACGGTGGGATAAAGGTTTGCACACTATGCGTTTCGCGCGCGCCGCGCGGCAGGGAGGTCGGTTAACGGGCCCGGAAGATCTCGGATGATCGAAGCCGCACTGTGACGAGACACGGGTCGGCGACGCCGGATTTTCGGCTGCGCGATGGATAAGAATCCGGCCCATGACCACCTTTTCGCGCCAGACGTTTCTTCGCGGTGCCGCCTCGGCGTTGGCGACGTCGGGCGTGTTCGGCACCGTGCGCGCGGGGGCGGATCCGAGCGGCGGGTGGGACAGCTTGGCGTCGGCGATCGGCGGCCGCGTCCTGGTGCCGTCCAGCGGATCTTCGTTCACCACGGGTAAGCAGGTCTTCAACACCCTCTACAACGGCTCGACCCCGGCGGCCGTCGTCGCGGTCACCTCCGAGCAGGATGTGCAGAAGGCGGTCGCGTTCGCGGTGGCCAACAACGTCAAGGTCGCCCCGCGCGGGGGCGGGCACTCCTACATCGGCGCCTCGAGCGCGGCCGGCAGCATGGTGCTTGACCTGCGCGGGTTGCCGGGCGGGGTGAGTTTCGACCAGGCCAGTGGCAACGTCACGGTGTCGGCGGCGACCGAGCTGTATGCCATCCAAACGGCGTTGGCCGGCGCCGGCCGCGCGATTCCCGCCGGCAGCTGCCCGACCGTGGGCGTCGCGGGTTTGACGCTCGGCGGCGGGCTGGGCGCCGATTCCCGCCATGCGGGGCTCGCCTGCGACGCGCTGCAGTCCGCCACCGTGGTGCTGCCCAGCGGCGACGTGGTCACCGCGTCGGCCAACGACAACCCGGATCTGTTCTGGGCGCTGCGCGGCGGCGGGGGCGGCAACTTCGGGGTGACGACGTCGATGACGTTCGCCACCTTCCCGACGGCCGACAGCGACGTCGTCCGGGTCAACTTCGCCCCGTCGGGGGCGGCTCACGTCCTTGCCGGCTGGCAGTCGTGGCTGAGCGCGGCCGACCGGAACACCTGGGGTCTGGTCGATCTGTCGGTGAGCGCGAACCAGGGCGATTGCCAGCATCCTGGCGACCTGCCCTGCGGGCTCCGGCCCGGGTGTGGCCGATGCGATCAAGTCTGCGGTTGGCTTGGCGCCCAGCGGAATTGAGAATAAGACGCTCAGCCATATGGACCTGGTGATGTATCTGGCCGGGGGCAGCTCGACGAGTTCGCCCCGCGGCTTCGTCGCCGGATCCGACGTCATCGGCACGGTGAATTCGGCTGCGGCCCAGGCCATTGTCGCCGCGATCGGCAAGTGGCCGCCCGCGGCGGGAAGCGCGTCGGTGATCGTCGACACGGTCGGCGGCGCCGTCGGCGATGTGGACCCGGCGGGTACGGCCTTTCCGTGGCGCAAGCAATCCGCCGTCGCGCAGTGGTACGTCGAGACATCCGGACAAACCTCGACCGCCATTCAATGGGTGAACGCCGCACACCAAGCGGTGCAACCGTATTCGGTCGGCGGCTACGTCAATTACCTGGAGCCCAACACTTCGGCGGCGCGCTACTTCGGCTCGAACCTGTCGCGGTTGACGTCGATCCGGCAGAAGTACGACCCGAACCGGGTCATGTTCTCGGGGCTGGACTTCTAATTGGCGGCGCGCGTAACCGAAATGGACTGTTGCGAATCCGGTGCTCAGCGAGGTGTAGCGGGCGTCGACGAATCCCGCCTCCAGCATCGCCTTGCTCAGGTCCTCCCGCGACAGCCAGGTGCGGATCGAATCGGCGGTGTAGTGATGAGCATCGCGATGCCAGGCCACGGCCCGGCCCATCTTCGGCATCACGCCGAAGTAGAGCAGGTCGTGCAGGGCTTTCAGCCCCTTCGAGGTCGGCGTGCTGAAATCGAGCACCATCAACCGGCCGCCCGGCCGAAGGACGCGCCGGAACTCCCGCAGCGCCTGGACGCGGTCGGCGACGTTGCGCAGCCCGAAGCCAATCGTGACGACGTCGAATGACTCATCCGGGAACTGCAGGTCCATGGCGTCGCCCTCGTGGAAGTCGACGGCCCCGTGCTGCCGCCGCCGGGCGACCTCGAGCATTGGCGCGCAGGAGTCGACACCCACGACCTGGCCTTGCGGGCCGACCGCCGCCTCCTCCATGAACGCCAGATCGCCCGTCCCGGTCGCGACATCCAGCACTCGTTCGCCGGACTTCAGGGCGAGACGCTCCATGGCCTGCCGCTTCCACAAGCGATGCAGCCCGAGCGTCCACAGATCGGTCATCACGTTGTAGCGCTTCGCCAGCGCCGAAAACAGGCCCTTGACGTAGCTGGCTTTTTCCTCGTCCGACTCGTTCCATCGCCGTGTGACCATCGTGAGCCTCCGCACAACCACAGGTATGACGAGCCGGAATGTACCACGGCAATTCGGCCCGGCAAGAACCCCTAGTTGGCGTCTATTCCGCGAGCGTCGCGCGGATGCACACGGTGACGTAGGGCAGGGCCAACCCGGTCGAATTCGCCAGCGCCGGATGGGTGGCCAGTAACTCCCGCACCTGGTCGAGGGTTCGGGTGCGCACCTCGGTCGGCGAGGTGATGCAATAGGTGCGCGAAGACACCAGGTCGATCAAGGCTTGCGGGGTAAGGTAATTCGTCCACTCGACTTGATGGCGCACCACCTCGGTGAAAGGTTCGGGCAGCGTCACGTTGAAGCGGCCACCGTCGCCATCGCTACCGATGATCTCGCCGAGCTCGCGCACCCAGCCGAGCCGTTCGTCGCGGGTGTTCCACACCAGGCCCAACCGCCCGCCGGGCCGCAGCACCCGGGCCACCTCGGGGACGGCGCGCTGCGGATCGACCCAGTGCCAGGCCTGGGCGACCAGCACTGCGTCAACGCTGTTGTCCTCCAACGGAATCTCTTCCGCGGTGCCCTCCAGCGCAGGTGTCTCCGGCAGCGAGGCGCGCAGCACTTCCAACATGTCGGGAATCGGGTCGACGGCCACCACGTCCAGGCCGCGTTCGACCAACCTGGTCGTCAGCTTGCCGGTGCCCGCGCCCAGGTCCAGGACCCTGCGTGCATCGGCGCCAGCAGCCAGTCGATCGCCTCGGGTGGATATGACGGGCGGCCCCGCTCGTAGGCAGCCGCCACTGAGCCAAACGACAAAGAGCGGTCGTGCCTGGAGCGGGTCACCTTGGACACCTAGGGCACGCGCCTTCCCCATCGGCCAGTTCGAGTGTCTGGCGGATCAATTCGCCGACCGCGTCGGATTCCACCAGGAAGCCGTCGTGTCCGCAGATGGAGTCGACAACGTGTAGCCCGGTGCAGCCCGGCAGCAGCTCGGCCAGCTCCTCCTGCAAGCGCAGCGGGTAGAGCCGGTCGGAGGTGATGCCGCCGACCACCACCGGCACCGGGCAGCTGCGCAGGGCCGCGGCGACCCCGCCGCGGCCACGGCCGACGTCGTGGCTGCTCAGCGTCTCGGTCAGGGCCACGTAGCTGCCGGCGTCGAATCGCGTCAACAGTTTGTCGCCCTGATGCTCCAGGTAGCTCTGCACCGCGTAGCGGCCGCCGGTCGCCGGGTCCTCGTCGCCCTGGCTGTCGTTGGCGAAGCGGGTATCGAGCTCGACCTCGCCGCGGTAGGTCAGGTGGGCGAAGCGGCGGGCGATCTTCAGACCGGCATCCGGTTTGCGGCCGGTGTCGTGATAGTCGCCGCCCTGCCAGTTCGGGTCGGCCTTGATGGCCGCGATTTGGGTGGCCTGGGTGCCGATCTGGTCGGCGGTGGCGCGCGCGCCGACCGCCAGCAGCAGCGCCGAGCGGACCCGGTCGGGGTAGCTGACGATCCACTCCAAAGCCCGGGCGCCGCCCATGGATCCGCCGATGACGGCCGCGACCTCGCTGATGCCCAGCGCGGCCAGCGCGGCGACGTCCGCCTCCACTTGGTCACGCACGGATATCAGCGGAAACCTTGAGCCCCAAGGCTTTCCGTCACGGGCAAGCGAGCTGGGACCGGTGGAGCCGCGGCAACCGCCTAACACGTTGGTGGCCACCGCGCACCAGCGGTCGGTGTCGATCGGCGCACCCGGGCCGGCCACCCCGTCCCACCAGCCGGGCGTGGGATGCCCGGGCCCGGCCGGACCGGTGATGTGCGAATCACCGGTCAGTGCATGCAGTACCACCACCACGTTGTCCCGCGCCGGCGACAGCTTGCCCCAGCGTTGGATGGCGATGCAGACATCGTCGATCACTGCACCGTTTTCGGTGGTCAGCGAACCGATGTGGACCAAGCCGACCTCGCCCTCGGCGGGCAGCGTCTGCGTCGGCACGTCGGAGATCGTCATGTCAGAACCTCCTCAGAAAGCCGCCACGGTCTGCGACTCGCCGCTGTATTTGCGGGCCGCGGCGAAGCCGAGCTCCAGGTCGGCCAGGATGTCGTCGATGCCCTCGAGGCCGACGGCCAGCCGCACCAGCCCCGGGCTGACCCCGGTGGCCAGCTGCTCCTCGGGGCTCAGCTGAGCATGGGTGGTCGATGCCGGGTGGATCACCAGCGAGCGCACGTCGCCGATGTTGGCGACGTGGCTGTGCAGCTTCAGTGCGTTCACGAACGCCTTGCCGGCTTCAACGCCACCGGCCAGCTCGAACGCCAGAACGGCTCCGGTTCCCTTGGGCGCCAGCCGCTTTGCCCGCTCGTGCCATGGCGAACTGGGCAGTCCCGCGTAGTTGACCGACAGCACGTCGTTGTGGTCCGGTCGAGAAACTCGGCGACCCGTTGCGCGTTGGACACGTGCCGCTCCACCCGCAGGCTCAGCGTCTCCAGACCTTGGGCCACCAGGAACGCGTTGAACGGCGAAGCCGCAGAACCCAAGTCGCGCAACAACTGCA
This sequence comes from uncultured Actinomycetota bacterium, assembly GCA_963820985.1. Classification (GTDB taxonomy): domain Bacteria; phylum Actinomycetota; class Actinomycetes; order Mycobacteriales; family Mycobacteriaceae; genus Mycobacterium. The sequence continues at coordinate 84,087 of CAWGCI010000003.1, forward strand.
CGCGTGCCTTGAGCGCGAACGCCGGCGGTCCCAGTTCGGCGAACACGACGCCGTGGTAGCTGGGGTCGGGTGTGGTGAAACCGGGGAAGCGGCCCTGCGTCCAGTCGAAGGTGCCGCCGTCGACGATGACCCCGGCGATCGCGGCGCCGTGCCCGCCCAGGTACTTGGTGGCCGAGTGCACGACGATGTCGGCGCCCTGCGTGAAGGGCTGGATCAGGTACGGCGTGGCGATCGTGTTGTCGACGATCAGCGGGACACCGTTGGCGTGGGCGACCCCGGAAACCCCGGGCGTGTCCAGGATGTCGATCTGCGGGTTGGAAATGGTCTCGCCGAAGAACGCCTTCGTGTTCGGTCGTACCGCCGCCTGCCATGAATCCAGATCGTCGGGATCGTCGACGAAGCTGACCTCGATGCCGAGCTTGGGCAGCGAATAGTGGAACAGGTTATAGGTGCCGCCGTAGAGCCTTGGGCTGGATACCACGTGATCACCCGCGCCGGCGAGGTTCAGGATGGCGAACGTTTCCGCGGCCTGCCCGGAGGAGAGGAACAGCGCCGCCACGCCGCCCTCGAGCGCGGCGATGCGTTGCTCGACGGCATCGGTGGTCGGGTTGCCGATCCGGGTGTAGATGTTGCCCGGAACCTCGAGCCCGAACAGTGCGGCCGCATGTGCGGTGTCGTCGAAGGTGTAGGACGTGGTCTGGTAGATCGGCAGGGCGCGGGCGTGGGTGACCGAATCGGCGCTCTGGCCAGCGTGAATCTGCTTCGTCTCAAACGACCAATGCGCGGTCGGATCTGTCTCGGTGCTGTCTTCGGCGGTCATGACCGGCGCTTTCTGCTCGAAGTCATCGCTCGGGTCTGAAGTTGCTCACAGACCGCAGGATGGGTGCAATAGGTGCGCATCAATTTCCCTGTCTACTCAGGGGTCCATCACGGAGGACCCGCGCTTGCCGCGTAGCCGGGGGTGGCTACTCAACCGGGTCATCACCCGGGGCACCCCACCGCGGTTGGAGGGTTGCCGGCCAGCAAGCCGGGGCTTGACGCTGGCGCTCATGACCAATTCGAAGCGTATCGCATGTCACGGACTCGATGCCAGCGAGGCACCGGTGCCAGGGCCGTTAGGCCTGCTAGTAGGGTGGCTGTGCGAGCAACCGCTCGCCCAAGCTAACGGTCTGAAGGACCTGACGGACTGCGCGTCGATGTCCAATGAACCCAAGATCAAGGTCGAGGGCCCGGTAGTAGAACTCGACGGGGATGAGATGACCCGCGTCATCTGGAAGCTCATCAAGGAGATGCTGATCCTTCCGCATCTCGACATCCATCTGGAGTACTACGACCTGGGTATCGAGCATCGTGACCGCACCGACGACCAGGTGACAATCGATGCGGCCTACGCCATCAAGAAGCACGGTGTGGGAGTCAAGTGCGCGACGATCACGCCCGACGAGGCCCGCGTCCAGGAATTCAACCTGAAGAAGATGTGGCTGTCACCCAACGGGACTATCCGAAACATCTTGGGTGGCACCATTTTCCGCGAGCCGATCGTGATATCCAATGTCCCGCGGCTGGTTCCGGGCTGGACCAAGCCGATCGTCATCGGCCGTCACGCTTTTGGTGACCAGTACCGGGCGACCAACTTCAAGGTCGACCAACCGGGCACGGTCTCAATAACTTTCACCCCCGCCGACGGCAGCAAGCCGATCGTGCACGAGATGGTCTCCATCCCCGAGAACGGCGGCGTCGTGATGGGGATGTACAACTTCAAGGACTCCATCCGCGATTTCGCGCGCGCGTCGTTCGCGTACGGCCTGAACGCGAAATGGCCGGTGTATCTGTCGACCAAGAACACCATCCTCAAGGCCTACGACGGCATGTTCAAAGACGAGTTCCAGCGGATCTACGACGAGGAATTCAAGGAGCAAGTTCGAAGCCGAGGGGCTGACCTACGAGCACCGGCTGATCGACGACATGGTCGCCGCCTGCCTCAAGTGGGAGGGCGGCTACGTGTGGGCCTGCAAGAACTACGACGGCGACGTCCAGTCCGACACCGTCGCGCAGGGCTACGGCTCGCTGGGGCTGATGACGTCGGTGCTGATGACGGCCGACGGCAAAACCGTCGAGGCCGAAGCCGCGCACGGCACCGTCACCCGCCATTTCCGGCAGTATCAGGCCGGCAAACCGACCTCCACGAACCCGATCGCCTCGATCTTCGCCTGGACGCGCGGACTGCAGCACCGCGGCAAGCTGGACAACACCCCGGAGGTGATCGAGTTCGCCCAGAAGCTGGAGGACGTCGTCATCGGGACGGTCGAGAGCGGGAAGATGACCAAGGACCTCGCGTTGCTCATCGGTCCCGACCAGGAGTGGCAGCAGAGCGAGGAATTCCTCAACTCCATCGCCGAGAACCTGGATAAGGCCCTGGCTAACCAGAGCTCACCCCCGCGCGAGAGTGCGTGTTTGTCCGGTGACACGCCGCTGATGGCGTGCATGTGCGCACGCTCGCGAGCTGACCGTTAACTAGCGCGGGTCGGATTGACGGCCCGGATCGCCGGGTCGACCTCTTCGAGGAAGTCGGTGATCACCTCGGTGACGCGCCCCGGTGCCTCGAACATCGGCACGTGTCCGACGCCGTCGAGCACCGTGAGCTTGTGGTCGGCCGGCAGGTGTTCGGTGAAATGCCGGGTGAACCTGGGTGCGGGGATGATCCGATCCTTTTCGCAGATCACCAGGTGCGCCGGGACGGCGTTTTGTGCAAGCTCTCGCAGCCCGTGCAGTAGCAGCGCCTTGACCAGCAGCTGGAAGTAGGCGGGGCAGTGCGCGACGTCATCGATGATGATGCTCAGTTCGCGCTCGTTGACCCCGTCCGGCGACGCGCTGATCGCATAGGTGGCTAACCGGCGGCTGAACGGCAGACGCAGCACGCGCGGCCCGAACAACCAAGCGAGCACCAGCAAGGGAATGCCCAGGATGAACTTGGCGATCACCTCGAATTTCACCGGGCTCCATCGCGTCCAGCCGCCCGCGGGGGCGATGCCGGTGACGCTGCGCGCCCGCCCGCGACGCTCCAGTTCGAAGGCGACCCAACCGCCCAGCGAGTTGCCGACGATGTGGGCGGTGTCCCAGCCCAGTTCGTCCATCTGGCGTTCGACGTGATCGGCCAGCACCGAAGAGGACAGGAACCAGGTGCCCGCCGACGGCCCGCCGTTGTGGCCGGCCATCGCCGGGGCGAACACCTCATAGCGACCGGTGTCGGCCAACTGCCTGGCCACCTCCTCCCAGACCGCGTGCGACAGCAGGAAGGGATGCAACAGCAGGACCGGCTCTCCCGAACCAAGGTGGATCGGCGGGCGACTCGTCATGCCTTCCGACATTACTATCCGGTACCGCCGGTACCGCAAGCAATGTGTCGAACGATGGCGGGCCCATGTGCATGACAAGATCGGGGCATCATGAGCACCGCTACCGGATCCCGCCGGATTTTCTCCGGCGTGCAGCCCACCTCCGATTCGCTTCACCTCGGTAACGCGCTGGGCGCCATCGCCCAGTGGGTCGCGCTGCAGGACGACTACGATGCGTTCTTCTGCGTGGTCGACCTGCACGCCATCACCATCGCGCAGGATCCCGAGGCGCTGCGACGGCGGACCCTGGTCACCGCGGCGCAGTACCTGGCGCTGGGAATCGACCCGGGCCGCAGCACCGTCTTCGTGCAGAGCCAGGTGCCCGCCCACACCCAGTTGGCGTGGGTGCTGGGTTGTTTCACCGGCTTCGGACAGGCATCGCGAATGACCCAGTTCAAAGACAAGTCGACACGCCAGGGCAGCGACGCGACCACCGTCGGCCTGTTCACCTACCCGGTGTTGCAGGCCGCCGACGTGCTGGCCTACGACACCGATCTGGTGCCCGTGGGCGAGGACCAGCGGCAGCACCTCGAGCTGGCGCGCGACGTCGCGCAGCGGTTCAACAGCCGCTTCCCGGACACGTTCGTGGTTCCCGACGTGCTCATTCCCAAGGTCACCGCCAAGATCTACGACCTGTCCGACCCGACGTCGAAGATGAGCAAATCGGCGGCCTCCGATGCCGGGTTGATCAACCTGCTCGACGATCCGGCGTTGTCCGCCAAGAAGATTCGCTCGGCGGTGACCGACAGCGAACGGGAGATCCGCTATGACCCGGACGCCAAGGCGGGCGTGTCGAACCTGCTGAGCATCCAGTCGGCGGTCACCGGGGTGGATATCGGCACCCTGGTCGACGGTTACGCCGGCCGCGGCTATGGCGACCTGAAAAAGGACACCGCCGAGGCCGTCGTCGAGTACGTCAGCCCGATCAAGGCCCGGGTTGACGAATTGATGGCCGACCTAACCGAATTGGAGGCTGTGCTCGCGGCCGGAGCGCAGCGAGCCCACGATGTCGCCAGCAAAACCGTTCAGCGGGTCTACGATCGGTTAGGGTTCCTTCCGCAACGGGAATAGGTTTGACCATGGGCGAGCCGGGCAAAGCGGGGATTCTTGATCGGCTGCGGGCCCGGTTCGGGTGGTTCGACCACATCGTGCGCGCCTACCAGCGCTTCGACGACCGCAAGGGCGGCTTTTTCGCGGCCGGCCTCACCTACTACACGATCTTCGCGCTATTCCCTTTGCTGATGGTCGGTTTCGCGGTGGTCGGATTCGCGTTGTCGCGCCGCCCGGAGCTGCTGACCCAGATCGACAACCACATCCGGGCCGCGGTGCCCAGCCAATTGGGGCAACAGCTGATCGAGTTGATGAATTCGGCGATCCGAGCGCGCGCATCCGTCGGTGTCATCGGCCTGGCGACCGCGGCGTGGGCGGGTCTGGGCTGGATGTCGCACCTACGGCAGGCGTTGACCGAGATGTGGTGGGACCAGCCTCCCGACTCGCGGGGCTTCGTGCGCAACAAGCTGTCGGATCTCTTGGCGATACTGGGCACGTTCCTGGTGATCCTGGCGACCCTCGCTCTTAGCGCGCTGAGCCACGCCGCGCCGATGGCTGCGGTACTGAAATGGCTTGGGATACCCAAGTATTCGGTGTTCGGCGCGATCTTTCAGATTGTTTCGATATTGGTGTCGTTGCTGGTGTCGTGGTTGCTGTTCACGTGGATGATCGCCCGGCTGCCGCGGGAGTCGGTCAGCCTCGTCGAATCGATGCGGGCCGGCTTGATCGCGGCGGTCGGCTTCGAACTGTTCAAGCAGGTCGGATCGATCTATCTGCAGAAAGTGTTGGGCAGCCCGGCGGGCGCCGCGTTCGGGCCGGTGTTGGGCTTGATGGTGTTCGCCTATATCACCTGCGTATCTTTTGCTGTTCTCCGCCGCGTGGGCGGCGACAGCATCGCAGGATCCGCGCGCCAAGCCCGTCGAGCCTCCCGCACCCGCGATCATCTCGCCACGGGTGGTGGACGAGGGCTTGAGCCTACGTCAGGCGCTGACCGCGATGGCAGTGGGAGCCGCTGGTGCACTGACCTTTTCGCGGTTGACCCACTGGCGTCGTTAGCGTTTCACGCGACAGCTCGGTTTGATGGGGTAAGGCGCCGCGGACGTCAATCGGGTTCGTCGTCGTCAGGTGCGAGGAGTTTCTCGGGGTGATGGAAGGTGTTGGTTCGGGGTTGGCCGTGGTCCAGGTGCGCTGGTGGGATCCATTCGGTGTCGCCTTTGGCGTTTTTGCGGGTGGTCCAGCCTTTTTCGGCGAGTCGGTTGTCGGGGCCGCAGGCCAGGGTGAGGTCGTTGATGTCGGTGCGGCGGGTCTTAGTCCATCCTTGGACGTGGTGGACCTGGCTGTGGTAGGCGGGTGCGTCGCAGCCCGGCTTGGTGCAGCCACGATCCTTGGCGTACAGCATGATTCGCTGCGCGGGGGAGGCCAGCCGTTTGGTGTGATACAGCGCCAAGGGCTTGCCGTTATCGAAGATCGCCAGGTAGTGGTGCGCGTGGCTGGCCCAGCGGATCACGTCCGACATCGGCACCAGGGTGCCACCGCCGGTCAGGGCTTTGCCGGCGGCGGCCTCAGGTCCTTGAGGGTGGTGGTCACGTGGGCGTGGCTGGCCCAGCGGATCACATCCGACATCGGCACCAGGGTGCCCCCGCCGGTCAGGGCCTTGCCGGTGGCGGCCTCGAGGTCCTGCAGCGTCGTGCTCACCACGATCGACACCGGTAGGCCGTTGTGCTGACCCAACTTGCCCCGAGGCGAACAGGCCGCGCAGTCCGGCCAGGAACCCGTCATGGTTTCGCTGGGCCTGCGGATCGGTGATCGCGGCGCACCGCATCCTCATCGGGGGTCGCATCAACCACGGGGGTTTCGTCGTCGGGGTTGCACGCCCCGGGGGCGGCCAGTTTGGCGAGCATGGATTCGATGGCGGCCCGCAGGTCGGGGGTGACCAGACCGCTCAGGCGTGACATCCCGTCGAATTCCTGCTTGCCCAGCATGATGCCGCGCTTGCGGGCGCGCTCGGCGTCGCTGAATTCCCCATCGGGGTGCAGCCAGTCCATGATCCGTTGGGCGTATGTGGCTAATTCGTCGGGGCGATAGCCGCCGGCCTTGCCGGCCAGGTCGGCTTCGGCGGCTTCGCGGGTACCCAGGTCCACCTCGGCGGGCAGGTGGGCGAAAAAGCTGCGGATCACCTTGACGTGCCCGTCCCCGATGAGCCCGTCGCGTTGGGCAGCCGCGGTGTGACTGAGCCGCGGCGCCAACGGTTCGCCGGTCAGCGCGCGGCGTTCCCCGAGATCTTCGGCGTCGGCGATGCGCCGGCTGGCTTCGGCCTTGGTGATCCGCAACCGGTCGGCCAGCGCGCAGCGCAGCGTGCCGCCCAACTCTTCCTCGCCGGCTTGTGCGTCGAGTTGGTTGATGATGGTGTGCTGCGGTGCGCGGAGGCGTCGTGTGGCGCGTTCGAAATGTTCGAGCTTGCCTAGCAGTTCTGGGGTGGTCAAGACATCAAAGGACAACTCGCAAAAACGATCCAGGGCGGCGTCGAACGCGTTCGAGACCTCGACGATCTCCTCGCGACTGCTGCAACCCATGCCCCAAATTTTACGAAGACTCACCGACAAGAACGGCCAAGTTGTGACTGCTGAAGCCAAAGTGACACAAGGGATTACGGCGAAGTCACTGGACCCAGTCGCCATGTACCATGACGGCGCTCACCCGAAGATCACGATCCAGCACAACGAGATTGGCGTCACAGCCGGGTCGCAGATGGCCCACGCCGTCGAGCCCGAGCGCCCGGGCGGGGGTCGCCGAGGTCATCTGAACCGCGGCGGCGAGCGCCGCATCCGAGCCTGGTTCGGCCACTGTCCGGAAGAGTTGATCCATGGTGGCGGTGCTACCGGCGATCGTCGACGTTCCGTGCACCCGCGCCACCCCGGACGCGACGTCGATCGGCACGGTGCCGAGCCGAAACGCTCCATCGGCATAGCCGGCCGCGGCGATCGCATCGGTGACCAGTGCAACCCGGTCGGGGCCCGCGGCCTCGATCACCGCGCGCACCACAGCGGGGTGCACATGCACGCCGTCGGCGATCAGTTCGACGGTCACCCGGGGGTCTTGCAGCAACGCCAGCGCGGGCCCGGGCTCGCGATGATGCAGTGGTGGCATGGCATTGAACAGGTGGGTGCCGACGGTCGCGCCCAGTTCGACGGCGTGGCTCACCTGCTCGTAGGTTGCATCGGTATGGCCCACGGCGACAACGACTCCCGCGTCGAGAAAGCGCCGGATCGCCCATTCGCTGCCCGACCGCTCGGGCGCCAGCGTGACCATCCGGATCGCGTCGCCGCCGTCGGCGAGCACGGCGTCGATCTCGGCGGGGTCCGGATCACGCATGAGCGTGTGGTCGTGCGCTCCGCAGCGCGCGGGGCTCAGCCACGGACCCTCCAGATGCATGCCCGCGACGATGCCCCGCCGGGTCGCCTCGGCCAGCGCCCGCACGCCGGCAAGCAGTTCCGCGTGCGCGGCGGTGACCAGACTGGCCAGCGTGCTGGTTGTGCCGTGGCTCCGGTGAAATTCCGCGGCCCGGGCGATTTCCGGACCGTCGGCCGACGTGTAGGAGGCACCGCCGCCGCCGTGCACGTGCATGTCGATAAACCCTGGCACCACAACGGAATCGGGTAAATCGACATCGGCGGTCCGCGGCGGGGTGCCCGCCCCGCAGTCCAGGATCTGCCGGCCCGATGTCTGCAGCCATCCCGGACGGCAGACCCGCCCGTCGACGACGAGGGTGCCCGCGCTGATCATCGGCCGGTTTCGGCGGCGGTATCGATCTCGCTGGGCCAGCGGCCACCGTTTTCCCAGAAGTGCCGAATCTCCTCGAGCTGGCGGCCCTTGGTCTCCGGGGCATACCGGTAGACAACGGCGAATGCAACGATCGCGAGAAACCCGAATACCGCAAAAGATCCTGCGCCGCTGAGTGAATGCAGCATCGTCAGGAAGCCGGCGGCGATGATCGCGTTGGCGGTCAGGGTGAAGGTCAGCATCGTGCTCGATCCCATCGACCGCAGGCGAGTGGGGAAAGCTTCGCCGGCGTATACCCACACCAGCGAGCCAAAGCCGAAGTTGAAGCCGACGATGAACACCAACACGCCCACCACCCCGAATATCAGGGCGAATCCATGGGCGAAGACAGCGATCAGCAAGGCGTCAGCGATGATCATCATGGCGATGCCGGACAACAGGACTGGGCGCCGGCCCAGTCGGTCGACGAGAACCATCGCGGCGCACACCGCCGCCAACGCGGCTATCTGCACTATTGCCGGCAGCCCCAGCAGCGCGAAGTTGCCTTTGAAGCCCATGGTTTCGAACAGCCGGGGGCTGTAGTAGATGATCGCGTTGATGCCCGAGATCTGAGAGAGAACGCCGAGCGTGATCACGAAAATGGTGGCCCGCAGATAGGGCCGCCGCAGCATCTCGGACACAGTGCTTTTGACAGGGCCCCTCGCTTCGCTGAGGGCGCTGGCGATCTCGGCCAGCTCCTGTTCGACGCGGGCCTCGGGCTGCACTTGCAGCAGGGCCCGGCGGGCGTCGGCGACCCGGCCCTTGAGCACGTACCAGCGGGCGGTCTCCGGCATGCGAATCAACAACGGCAACAGGAGCGCCGCGAGTATGGCGGCCAGCCCGAAGATCCATCGCCAGCTGTGCGTGTCGGCAAGCAGGTAACCGGCCAGGTAGCCGAGGATGATGCCGCTGACTATTGCTAGTTGATAGGCAGTCGCCAATGATCCGCGCATCGCGGCCGGTGCCAATTCCGCAACGTACACCGGGACGACGACCACCGACACGCCGATGGTCACACCGATCAGTAGCCGGGCTGTCAGCAGCATCGGCATCGAGACCGAGAACGCGTCCAGCAGTGCGAACACCGCATAGCCGACGGCAATCAGCACCGTCGACCTCTTTCGCCCGATCGCATCGGCGAGCATGCCGCCGACGAATGCCCCACCGATCTGGCCAAGCACCGCCATCGTCGCCAGCAGTTCTTGTTGCGGAGTTGTCAGGTGGAATTGGTCGGTGATAAACAGCAGCGCCCCGGCGATGCTGGATAGGTCGTAGCCGTAGATGACGCCGACGCTGGCCGCGGTGAGCCCGACCAGCAGCCCGCGCCGTTCCGCCCCGGTCAGTTGGGCCGTACCCGGTCGCGCAGCAGGGCGATGACGCGTGCGGGGTCCTCGGGAGTGATGCACGGCTTTATCCAGCGGCCCAGCTCGAGTATCAGCAGGGTCTGTTTGCTTGCGCGGCGCACGTCCCGCGGGAGCCGGTAACGCGGATTGACCGCCCCCAAGAAGCGACCCTTGCCCGACGCCCAGCTCATCGGCTTAGCCCTGATGCCCCGAATCTTGTTGTAGGCGACTCGTTTTGGCACGGAAAGCAAAAAGTAGTAGCGCCGGATGGTGATTCCGTCCTCATCGAGCACCAGGCCGGCATCCTCGTACAGGGCTTCGGTCACGTCGCTACGGTGTCACAGCCGCGCAGGGCGGTCAATGTTGTTCGGGGTTGCTCAGTTTTGTGGCCGGCGGTTCATCGAGCGCGCGGCCATGATCAACGCGAACACGACGATGGTGCCGACCACCGCCACGCCGACCCGCACCGGCAGCGCCTCGGCCGAGGACATCAGCCCCGCGGCGTCGGCCACGTTGGTTTGCCGGGCCGTCGAATCGTTCGGTTTGGTGACCAACGAGGGGTCGGGGTCGATCAGCGTGCCGACCTGGGTGCCCTGGGGGGTGCCGAAGCCGTAGTCCAGCAGGTGTGCGGCCTGTTCCCAGGGCGCGATCGGCTGCCGGGTGCCATGCAGCAGCACCGCCATCAGCCGCCGCCCGTTGTGGTTGGCGGCGCCGACGAAGGTCTGGCCGGCGTCGTCGGTGTACCCGGTCTTGCCGCCCAGTGCGCCCGGATAGTTGTAGAGCAGCTTGTTGTCGTTTTCCAGCTGGTAGCCGGGGTGGTCGCCGTGCCCGGGGAAGTCGAAGGTGCGGGTCGCGACGATGTCGGCGAAGGTGGGGTTCTGCCACGCGTACCGGTAGAACAGGCCGAGGTCGTAGGCCGAGGTGCTCATGCCGGGCCCGTCCAGTCCCGACGGCGTCGCCGCCCGGGTGTCCCGGCCGCCGAGCTTGGCGGCCAGCACGTTGATCTTCTCCAGCGCCTGCTCCACACCGCCGAGTTGCATGGCCAACGCGTGCGCGGCGTCGTTGCCGGAGTGCATCAGCAACCCGTGCAGCAGCTGATTGACGGTGTAGGTGCCGCCGTCGTCGACGCCCACCTTGGTGCCCTCGGCGGCCGCGTCGTCGGCGGTCCCGACGACGGACTTGTTGAGGGGCAGCGCGTTGAGGGAGGCCATCGCGACCAGCACCTTGATGACGCTGGCGGGGCGGTGCCGGCCGTGCGGGTCACGGGCGGCGATGACCGCGCCGCTGTCCAGATCCGCCACCAGCCATGCCTCGGCGGAGACATCGCCGGGCGGCGGGGGCGTGTTGGGTGCGGTGATGATGTCGCAGCTGCTCAGCGCCTCGCCGCCGACCGGCTTCGGCGGCACCGGCAGCGGCAGCGGCGGGTCGCCGGCCGTCGGGACTTCCGAGGAGTCCACGGCCTTCGGCGTGGACACCTTGTACGGGCAACTCGGCGGGCCGGCATTGGGCCCGGGGCTGGGCTCGGCCAGCGCAGCGGGCAGACCGGGCCCAGCGGCCAGGAAAGCCACAGCGACCAGGCATGATGCTGAACGTATGAAGCTCATCGTCTGTGCAGATTAGGCGATCCGGGACCCGATTGCTCGGAGCCGCGCTGTGACTCGTGGGACGGGTGTTACGGGATCGGGTGCCGCTGGGGTCGCGTGGGCGCCCCAGCGGAGGCGACGCGCGCGCAGGTCGGGCACCCTGTAGGGGTGCGATCGGTCAAGGGCCTGCTCAAGCAGGTGGAAAAGGCAACCCAGGTTCGGCGCCCGGGACTCGACGAGGTGCTGGCCGAGCTGACGCAGCATCGCGACGCGGCGTCCGATCCGGATCTGCGCGCGGCACTCGACCGGCTGTGCGAGGTCGTGGCGCGGTTCCTGCGCAACCCGGGTCCGGGGCATAACGGCGACCTGCTGGTGGCAAGCGACGCGGTCAAACGGCGTCTCGCCGCGGCCGAGCCGGGCCGGCGCGCCGGCAAGTGGCGCTTCTGGGCTTAAGCCGCGGTACAGCGGCTTATATCCGAGTGGCCGCCAGGTCCACATGAGCGACAACCGGAAAGCTGATCGTGCCCATCCACAGCTTGCCGGCCGCCTCGACCACACCGGTGACGGCGCCGAAGTCGGGGTGCTTGGTGCGCAGGCCAGCGACGGGCGCACCGCTGTCGGGATCGAACGCGACCGCCCAGACCTCCGGATTGATCTGCGGCTGCAGCCTTTCCGGCAGTCGCCATGCCAGCTTCCGGATGATCGGAGCCCGCGGCAGCATCCATTCCAGTGCGGCGTTCACCTCGCTGACCATCGCGGTCCAGATTCGACCGTCGGCGCCAGTGGACAGGTTGTCGGGCATGCCGGGCAGGTTCACCGCCAACCGTGTCACCGATCCGGCCTGCGGCCCGGTCAGCCAGTACTTGGACAGCCGGCGCGCCTGGGTCTCGGCGAATACCAACGCCGACCCGTCGGCCGTCGGCGTTACCCCGTTGGCGAAGTAGAGTCCGTCGACCAGCGTGGTGACGGTGCCGTCCGTGTCGAGCCGGAACAAGGCGCCGCGCCCGCGTGCCTCCACGATCGGGGCGGTGAAGTGCTCGAAATGAAAGTCGCTCGTCGACTCGGTGAAATAGATTGTGCCGTCGGCTGTTTCGGTGACGTTCGAGCAGAATTTGAGGCGTCTGCCGGCGACCGATTCGACAAGAACGTCCATCGTGCCGCTGGTGGGGTCGAGGGCGAGCAATCCACGATGGCTGTCGCAGATCAGGACTCGGCCGTCGCGAGCGATGTGCAGACCGAGGGGTCGCCCGCCGGTGTCGGCGACGACGGTGGGCTCGCCGCCGGCGGCTGGAATCCGCACGATGCGCCCGTCCTCCAGACCCGTCCACAACTGGCCGGCCGCGTCAACGACGACATCCTCGGGCCCGTTTCCTGGGAGCGGGACGACGGTAATGCTCGGTATTGGCATGTCCGGCAACGGGTCGACCGGTGGCGGCTGCCACCGGACCGGGTCGATACGTGGCTTCGCCATCGGCTAGAGCCGCTCCTGGTCGAGCACGCCGCGCACGATGGATTCGATGGTGTCGAACTCGGCCTGACCGCTGATCAGCGGCGGGGCCAGCTGGATGACGGAATCACCGCGATCGTCGGTGCGGCAGTACAACCCGGCCTCGAAGAGGCCCGAGGACACCCGGCCCAGCAGCGCGCGGCGTTCCTCGTCGGTGAAGGTCTGCCTGGTCGCCTGGTCCTTGACCAGTTCGATGCCGAAGAAATATCCCTCGCCGCGGACATCGCCGACGATGGGCAGGTCGTAGAGCTTTTCCAGGGTGGCGCGCAGCGCGGGCGAGTGCTGTCGGACGCGGTCGTTGAGGCCCTCGCGCTCGAAGATGTCCAGGTTGGCCAGCGCGACGGCCGTCGACACCGGGTGACCGCCGAAGGTGTAGCCGTGCGGGAACATCGTGTCGCTGTCGTAGAACGGCTCGAACAGCCGGTCGCTGGCGATCATCGCGCCCAACGGCGAATACCCCGACGTCAGTCCCTTCGCGCAGGTGATCATGTCGGGCACGTAGCCGAAGTCGTCACAGGCGAACATCGACCCGATGCGGCCGAACGCGCAGATCACCTCGTCGGAAACCAGCAGCACGTCGTACTCGTCGCAGATCTCGCGAACCCGCTCGAAATACCCGGGCGGCGGCGGAATGGAGCCGCCGGCGTTCTGCACCGGTTCCAGGAACACCGCGGCGACGGTGTCCGGGCCCTCGAACTCGATCGCCTCGGCGATGCGGTCGGCGGCCCACTGCCCGAAGGCCTTGAGGTCGGTTTCGAGACCGGCTCTGAACGGTTCGGGCGCGCGGTAGAAGTTGGTGTTGGGCACCCGGAAGCCGCCGGGTGTCACCGGTTCGAACGGCGCCTTGTACTTCGGCAGGCCGGTGATCGCCAGCGCGCCCTGGGTGGTGCCGTGGTAGGCGACCGAGCGCGAAATCACCTTGTGCTTACCGGGTTTGCCGATGAGCTTGAAGTACTGCTTGGCCACCTTCCACGCGGTCTCGACGGCCTCGGTGCCGCCGGTGGTGAAGAACACCCGGTTCAGGTCGCCGGGGGCGTAGCGGGCGAGCCGCTCGGACAGCTCGATCGCGGTCGGGGTGGCGTAACCCCAGAGCGGGAAGAACGCCAGCGTCTCGGCCTGCCGGGCGGCGGCCGCGGCGAGTTCGGCTGCGGCCGTGACCGACCTGCACCGTGAACAGTCCCGACAGCCCGTCCAGGTAGCTCTTGCCGCGGTCGTCGTAGATGGTGACGCCCTCGCCTCGAACGATGATGGGCGCGGTAAATCCCGGGCCCTGCCGGGCGAAGTGCAACCACAGATTTCTCGTCATTGTGTCCGCGAGCCTAACGCTAGGCTCGCCGTATGACCTCCACACAGGTCACCGAATTTCGAAGCTCTGCGGCCGCATCTCATGGCGGTCGCCTACCGGGTGACCGGGACCGTGGCCGACGCCGAGGACATCGTCCAGGAAGCCTGGCTGCGCTGGGATGCGCAAGAGCGCTCGACGATCGCCGACCTGCGGGCCTGGCTGACCACCGTCGTCAGCCGCCTCGGCCTGGACCGGTTGCGGTCGGCGGCGCACCGCCGCGAGACCTACACCGGCAACTGGCTGCCCGAACCGGTGGTGACCGGCTTCGATGACGCTGATCCGCTGTCCGCCGTGGTGGCCCGCGAGGATGCCCGGTTCGCCGCGATGGTGGTGCTGGAGCGGCTCAGCCCGGACCAGCGGGTCGCGTTCGTATTGCACGACGGGTTCTCGCTGCCGTTCGCCGACGTGGCCGACGTGCTGGGTACCAACGAGGCCGCGGCCCGTCAGCTGGCGTCGCGGGCCCGCAAAGCCGTCGCAGCGGCGCCGGCACCGGTACCCGATCCGTCGCACAACGAGGTGGTCGGCAAGTTGATGGCCGCGATTGCCGACGGCGACCTGGACGCCGTGGTCGCGCTGTTGCATCCCGACGTGACTTTGACCGGCGACGCAAATGGCAAGGCGCCCACGGCAATTAACGTTATCCACGGGGCGGACAAGGTGGCGCGTTTCCTGTTCGGCCTGGCACAACGCTACGGCCCGGCGTTTTTCACGGCGAATCAGCTGGCATTGATCAACGGCGAACTGGGTGTCTACACGGCGGGCGCTCCGGGCGACCCCGGTCCTGGGGGCTATTGGGCGATGGCGCCGCGAATCACCGCCATGGCGGTGCGGGACGGAAAGGTCTGCGCCATATGGGATATCGCCAACCCGGAGCAAGTTTACCGGGTCTCCGCTGCGTGAACTGGCTCGGTAGAGGGTGTCCAACAACTCAGAAAGGACGCGCTGGAATTGACCCGACGCTCGCTGAGCGAGCTGAGCAACTCGCGGCGGCCTCGGGATTACACGTATTGCGCGACACGATTGCCAAACGGCCACCGAGCGGAAGCCCAGGGCGGATGATGGCGATGAGGGGCCGGATTCTGCTGCGAGCTCGTACATCTGCGTTGGCACTGAGTTCGCAGTAAGTCACATGGGCCGGTACGTGCTGGCCTCTAAAAGGTGTTGACTGGTCTCCGCTGTCGGACCATCTGATGGGACAATGTGTAGTGGTGGTAGTGCGACGCGCACTTGACTACCCAGATGAACAAGACGTTCGGATCCGGCCGGTCGGCGAAGCCATAGTCGTCATCCGACGGCGATAGATGCGGCGCAACTCCGGGTCGGGAACGTTCTTCATCAGCCGGAGAAACAGGACGGTCGCTCGCAGCGCATCGACCGACTGCGACTTCAGCTTCCTCCACGGATGTCGGCGCCAGTAGGCGTTGCGAGTCCGCGCGAAATCGAACCGGCGCGTGAGAAAGAGGTTCTCGAGCCGCTCGAAGTAGAACTCGGGATCGTACAGGTCCTGCATCAGGTCGACGTACCCGTCGCGCAACTCGTCGCGAGTCATGCCGAGCGGAATGACGTTCGTGCCGAACGCTTGTTCGTCTGCGAGGTCGAGGCGACCTTCGTTCTTCAAACGCGCGTACAGCGGCGTCTTCGGGATGGCCGCGAGCATGCCGACCATGGCGTGCACGATGTCGGTCTGACGCATGAGCTCGAGCTGGGCCTTGAAGACCCGGGCATCGTCGTGGTCGAAACCGACGATCATGCCGCACCAGACATCGAGGCCGGAGTCTTGCACTTTGCGGACGCGATCGACGATCGACTGAGATCTTTGCGAACGTTTTGATACTTCTTCGTCTCGCGCAGCGATTCTTCGTTCGGGCTCTCGATACCGATGAAGACGATCACTGATGTTAGCTGCGTCCATCAGCTCCATCAGCTCATCGTCTTCGGAGAGGTTGAGCGACGCCTCGGTGAAGAACGTCAAGGGGTATCCCTCGGCGGCTTGCCACGCGGCAACGTCGCGCAGCAACTCCTTCATCGCGATCTTGTTGCCGATCAGGTTGTCATCGGCGATGAAAGCGATTTGTCAGGCGCTGCTTACGCATCGCTTCCAACTCGGCGATCACCTGCGCGGTCGTCTTCAGCCCTCGGTCGACGACCGAACGTGACGATGATGTCGCAAAATTCACACTGGAACGGACAGCCGCGGCTGAATTGAACGCTGCCGAACAGATAGTCCTTGGCCTTAAGCAGGTCGTACCGTGGCACTGGCACGCGAGTCATGTCGGTCGGCTCGAGTTGCTCGTAACGGTGCAGATGCCGCCCCTGGGCCCACTCTTCGAGGAACTGGGGCCAGGTCGTTTCCGCTTCGCCGACGAAAATCACATCTGCCAGGCCGTCGAAGTAATCTTCTTGCACGGTGACCCACGGACCGCCGACGATCGGTGAACACGTCACGGGCTTTCAATTCGCGGAGAATCTCGATCATCCGATCTCGCTGGACGATCATGCCGGTGAGCCCCACGATGTCGGCGCACAGCCACACGGTCGTAGTCGATCGGCTCGACGTTCTCATCGACGATCGTCACGCAATGGCCGTCAGGCGTCAGCGCGGCAAGCAGCGGCAGGCCTGCATTCGGTAGAGTCGCACTTCTTACCAAACAGCGGAAGTGCGTGTTGGACGCCCCAGTAAGACAGCTCGAAGCGAGGATTGAGAAGCACTATATTGGCCATAATCGCCTGCTTCGGACGGAGTGGTGGGTCGCGGTGCTACACGGTAGGGCCAAGCGTTAGCTGGCGAACGTTACCACGCGGGCGAAGTTCACGTCTCGGATGTGGCGCAGCTAGCGGTGGAGATCCTCAACCTGATCGACGACCACTCTCGGCTGGCCATCGCCCGAGCCTGCACCGAAACAGGACCCCAGCCACAACGAGGTGGTCGGCAAGCTGATGGCCGCGATGGCCGAAGGTGACCTGGAGGCCGTCGTGGCGCTGCTGCACCCCGACGTGACCCTGACCGGCGACGCAAATGGCAAGGCGCCCACCGCGATTAACGTCATCCACGGGGCAGACAAGGTGACCCGGTTCCTGTTCGGCCTCGCGCAACGCTACGGGCCTGCGATGTTCACCTCGTATCAGCTGGGGATGGTCAATGGCGAACTTGGCGCCTACACGGCCGGCTGCCCGGCCAGTGACGGGTATCGGGAGATGATGCCGCGGATCATGGCCATGACGGTGCGCGACGGAAAGGTCTGCGCCCTATGGGATGTCGCCAACCCCGACAAATTCACCGGTTCTCCGCTGCGTCGCTGATTTCGTCGCTGGGCTTTTGGGGGCGAGACCGAGTCGCAATGCCCCGGCGGCCTCGCTGGCGGCCTCGGCGAAGCGGCCTCCGATACCGACGAAGTTGAAGTATGCATGCGGCAGGTCGGCCTGGCGGCTCAGTACCACCGGGATTCCGCCGGCTCGCAGTTTGTCCGCGTATGCCTCGCCTTCGTCGCGGATCGGGTCGAAACCGGCGGTGGCGATGTAGGCGGGCGGCAGACCGGTGACGTCGCCGTGCAGCGGTGACAGTCGCGGATCGGTCATGTCGGTTCCCGGCGGTATGTAGTTGGCCAGCGCCCACCGCAAATTCTTTTCGGTGAAGGTCGAGCTCTGGGCGAACAGGTCGCGCGAAGGCCGGCGCGTGCTCGGGTCCGCAAGCGGATACATCAGCAGCTGAAACGCCGGGATCGCGGACCCGCGTCGCACCGCGTGTTGCGCGGTCACGGCGGCGAGATTGCCGCCGGCGCTATCGCCCCCGACGGCAATGCGGTCGGCATCTGCACTCAGATCGGTGGCGTGGCGGTGCGCATATTCGAATGCGGTGATTGCGTCCTCCGCGGCGGCGGGGAACCGGTGCTCGGGCGCGCGTCGGTACTCGACCGATAGCACCCGCACACCACCGTGGGTTGCCAGGTAACGGGCGACCGGATCGTGGCTTATTCGTGAGCCGACCGAGAAGCCGCCGCCGTGGTAGTACACCAACAGCCCTGACGGCTCGGGCAGGCCGGCCGGGGTGTACAGCGTGGCCGGGATGTCGCCGTGCTCGGCGGGGATGGTGACCTCCCGCACCGCGACGGGCACCGGCGATTCGTAGCTGATGATCCCCGCGAGGTCCTCATATCGCGTGCGGGCCTTTTCTACGGGATCGGTGAAAACGTCGGAGCCGGAAAGGTTTTTGATCCGGAGCATGAGCTGCGCGTCGAGCGCGAGTTCCTGTCCGTCGATTCGGAGCGGCGGGCCTGACAGCAACCGGCGGACCGGCTTGGGCAACGCGCTGAGGCCGCGAATCGCTGTGGCTTTGGCACGAATGCTCAACGGTGACATCAGATTTCCTCCGTGTTCTGGTGGCTCTTATGGCGAAGAAGCGCATCACGTGCCCGAGCAGCCGGGACTGCAAGCTCACGCTGAGTCCATTTCGCGCGCACTCCGCCTGAAAGTCGCGGGGCACGACCAGCCGATGCGGCGAGCCGGTCAACCGGTGAATCGTGCTGGCCAGCGGTATACGAACCAGGTCATAGCCGACGAAGGTCCCGCCCGGCCGCAACACTCGTGTCACCTCGGCCACCGCGCGCTCCCAGTCAACGATGTGATGAAGCATCAGGCAGCTGACGACGGCGTCGAAGGACCCGTCGGGGAATGGCAGCGCGGTCGCGTCGCCCGTCTCCGCCGATGCGTTGGGAAACCCATGCAGGCGCGTGGCGGCGGCCTGCGTCATGTGTGGGTCGATATCTATTGCCACCCAAGCAAGTTCGGGGTCCCGCGAAAGCAGCTGCTTGGCGACCGATCCACTACCGGCGCCGATTTCCAGGACGTCGCGGCCCAGTCGTTGGTCGCGAAGCTCGCGCGCGATCGTCGCGCTACTGGAACGCCACAGGGTGCCGCAGCAGAAGGCCCGTTCGGACCGTGACATCGCAGGCATATCCCAAGCGTGGGCTAATCCGGACGGGGGTGCTTGTACGGATCCGTCAGATCCGGGTCTGTCGAACCGCTTGCGCGAAGTCGCGCGGGGCCGCCCCGGTCATCTCCCAGCACACCTTGTTGGCGTGCGACCCGTCGGCAAACCCGGCCAGGTGCGCGGCATCGGTGACGGAGCGACCGTCGAGAAGGTGTCCGACGGCGCTCACCAGTCGTTCCCACCGGATGGCGGCCGACAACGAGACGCCGGTCTGCTGCTTGCACAGCCGCCCGAGGTAATCGGGTGACAACGCCACGGCTTCCGCGACCGAAGCCACATCGAGGTGGTGATCCGGCACTCGGCTCGACACGATTTCCATTGCGTGCCGTAGTTGCGGGTGAACGGGCCGTGGCCCGCCAGAGAACCGGTCGTCCACGCCGCACAGCTCGTCGACGAGGAACTCTGCCGCAGCCTGCGGGCCGTTGGCGGCCAGCGACGCGTCTGCCGCCTCGGCCAGTTCCTTTCCGCCATCGACGATCCAGGTACCGCGCTGCTGACCGAGGCTACGGGCCAACGTGTTCAGCGCGACGCCCTGAGGAGTCTGTAGCCCGAAATACAGCGTCAAGGCCCCGGAGTTCGAGTCTGAACGTACGGCGTGGCGTGCCCCGCTGGCGACCACAACCAGGCGGCAGACGTCGTGCGCGTCACCGTCGTGGGTAACCGTTAAAGGACCCTGCCCACCGACCGTGACCTGGACCGCGGGGTGATGGTGGAGGGCAAGGTCAGATAGCCCGCCACCAGCGATGAGCAGCCCCGGCCGCACATCCCAGACGCGCATAACCCACTCTAGCGCCGCTGTGCGTCAGCCCAGGGCACGCGGCACGCGTCACCGGAGTTGAAGCCCTGCTCGGTGA
The DNA here is from genome assembly GCA_963820985.1 of uncultured Actinomycetota bacterium. Lineage (GTDB taxonomy): Bacteria > Actinomycetota > Actinomycetes > Mycobacteriales > Mycobacteriaceae > Mycobacterium. The sequence continues at coordinate 103,970 of CAWGCI010000003.1, forward strand.
TGCCCAGCGCGGTAGTTCATCCGCGCCCGCATGTTCTCCAGCCCGATCTGGTAGGTCAGCTCGATCACTCCGGCGTCGCCGAAGCGGGCCCGCAGATCGGCCATCTGCTCGTCGGTGACGGTGTGCGGGTCGGTGGTCATCGCGTCGGCATAGCCGATGGCGGCGCGCTCGTCGTCGGTGAACGCCGGTGACGTCGCGTAGCTGTCGATCTCCTTGCAGGCGTTCCACGTCGAGGCCGTCCAGACGCTGCAGCATCGACCCGAAATCGACGCACCACGAGCAGCCGATCTTGCGCGCGGTCCAGAGCACCGCCAGCTCACGCACGCTGGCCGGCAGCGTTCGCGACGCCCGCTGGATCATGGTTTCGTGCACGGCGCTGGCGATCAGAAGACGCCGGTGATGGGCGACGACGGCGAACGGTTCAGGGACTTCGCCGTAGCGCCGCTTGGCGACCCGGTACATGGCGCGCGTCAGCAGGCCGGCGCGCTTCGGCGGTAAGGGCTCGATACGGGTTTTCTGTGTCATACCCGTCAGACGAGATGCGTCGCCGAAGTGTGACGGCGGCCTGCGTCACACTGGCGTGACGCTCGGCGTTGAACGTCACGCTGGCGTGACGCTCGCGGCTGTGACGGACGCCTAGCGCGAGAACAGCAGCGCGCGCTTGACCTCCTGGATCGCCTTGGTCACTTCGATGCCGCGCGGGACAGGATTCGGTGCAGTTGAACGTGGTCCGGCAGCGCCACACCCCGTCGACCTCGTTGAGGATGTCGAGGCGCTCGGCGGCGGCCTCGTCGCGGCTGTCGAAGATGAAGCGGTGCGCGTTGACGATCGCCGCGGGGCCGTAGTACTGGCCCTCGTGCCAGAACACCGGGCAGCTGGTGGTGCAGCACGCGCACAGGATGCACTTGGTGGTGTCGTCGTAGCGGGCGCGGTCGGTCGGGCTCTGAATCCGTTCGCGGGTCGGCGGATTGCCGCTGGTGATCAGGTACGGCTTGATCGCGCGGTAGGCGTCGAAGAACGGCTCCATGTCGACCACCAGGTCCTTCTCCACCGGCAGCCCGCGGATCGGTTCGACCGTGATGGTCAGGGACTTGCCCGGCTTTTCGGGCAGCAGGTCGCGCATCAGCACCTTGCAGGCCAGCCGGTTGACGCCGTTGATCCGCATGGCGTCCGACCCGCACACCCCGTGCGCGCAGGAGCGCCGGAACGTCAACGTGCCGTCGAGGTAGCCCTTGATGTAGATCAGCAGATTGAGCAGCCGGTCGCTGGGCAGACACGGCACCCGAAAGCTTTGCCACCCACCGGTTTCCGCGTACGCATCGGGCTGGTCCGGATTGAACCGGGCGATCTTGACGGTCACCATCACCGCGCCGTCGGGAATCGGCGGCAGGGGCGGTTCTAAAGTCTCGACCTGCGGCTCGACAGCATCGCCTGCAGACTCAACACTCATCAGTACTTCCGTTCCTTGGGTTCGTAGCGGGTCTGCACGACGGGCTTGAAGTCCAGCGCGATGTCGCTCAGCAGGTCGGTGCCCTGCTTGTAGGCCATGGTGTGCCGCATGTAGTTGACGTCGTCGCGGTTCGGATAGTCCTCGCGCGCATGCCCGCCGCGGGATTCCTTGCGATTCAACGCGCCGACCACCGTGACTTCGGCCAGCTCCAGCAAGAAGCCCAGCTCGATCGCCTCCAGCAAGTCGCTGTTGTAGCGTTTTCCCTTGTCGTGCAACGTGATTCGGGAGTACCGCTCCTTGAGCGCATGGATGTCGGTGAGCGCCTGCTTCAGCGTCTCCTCGGTGCGGAACACCGCGGCGTTGTTGTCCATCGACTGCTGCAGGACGCCACGGATGTCGGCGACGCGTTCGTTGCCGTGCTCCGAGAGGATGTCGGCGACCCAGCCGACGACCATCGCCTCCGGGTCCGGCGGCATGTCGACGAAGTCGTGGCCGCGCGCATACGAAGCCGCGGCGATGCCGGCCCGCCGCCCGAAGACGTTGATGTCCAGCAGCGAGTTGGTGCCCAGCCGGTTGGCGCCGTGCACCGACACGCAGGCGCACTCGCCGGCGGCGTACAGGCCCGGGACCGTGGACGTGTTGTCCCGCAGCACCTGTCCGGTGACGGTGGTGGGGATGCCGCCCATCACGTAGTGACACGTCGGGTAGACCGGGACCAGCTCCTTGACCGGATCCACGCCCAGGTAGGTGCGGGCGAACTCGGTGATGTCGGGCAGCTTTGCCTCCAGCACGTCCTCGCCGAGGTGGCGCACATCGATGTAGACGTAGTCCTTGTGCGGGCCGGCGCCGCGGCCCTCCAGAACCTCCAGCACCATTGAGCGGGCGACGATGTCGCGCGGCGCCAGGTCGACGATCGTCGGGGCGTAGCGCTCCATGAACCGCTCGCCCTCCCCGTTCAGCAGCCGGCCGCCCTCGCCGCGCACGGCCTCCGAGATCAGGATGCCCAGGCCGGCCAGGCCGGTCGGGTGGAACTGGTGAAACTCCATGTCCTCCAACGGAAGTCCCTTGCGGAACACGATGCCGATGCCGTCGCCGGTCAGCGTGTGCGCGTTGGACGTCGTCTTGTACATCCGGCCCGAGCCGCCGGTCGCGATCACGACCGCCTTGGCGTGGAAGACGTGGATCTCGCCGGTGGCCAGCTCGTAGGCGACCACGCCGGTGGCCACCGGGCCCGTCGGGGTCTGGGTGAGCACCAGGTCGAGCGCGTAGAACTCGTTGAAGAACTCGCACGTCGTGCTTGACGCAGTTCTGGTAGAGCGTCTGCAGGATCATGTGGCCGGTGCGGTCGGCCGCGTAGCAGGCCCGGCGCACCGGGGCCTTGCCGTGGTCGCGGGTGTGCCCGCCGAAGCGGCGCTGGTCGATGCGGCCCTCGGGGGTGCGGTTGAACGGCATCCCCATCTTCTCCAGGTCGAGCACCGCGTCGATGGCTTCCTTGCACATGATCTCCACGGCGTCCTGGTCGCACAGGTAGTCGCCGCCCTTGACGGTGTCGAAGGTGTGCCATTCCCAGTTGTCGTCTTCGACGTTGGCCAGCGCCGCGCACATGCCGCCCTGGGCCGCACCGGTGTGGCTGCGGGTGGGGTAGAGCTTGGTCAGCACCGCGGTGCGAACGCGCGGACCCGCCTCCACCGCGGCCCGCATCCCGGCGCCGCCCGCGCCGACGATGACCACGTCGTATCGGTGTTGCTGGATCACCGGTCAGCCTCCGATATTGGGGTCGAATGTCAGCAGCACGTAGGTGCCCAGCACCAACGTGAACCCCATCGACAACAGCAGCAGGCTGTTGAGCCAAAAGCGGGTGCTGTCCTTGCGGCTGTAGTCGTCGATGATGGTGCGCAGCCCGTTGCCGCCGTGCAGCTGCGCCAGCCACAGCAGCGCCAGATCCCAGAACTGCCAGAACGGCGACGCCCAGCGCTGCGCCACGTAGTTGAAATCGATGCGGTACACGCCGTTGTCCCACATCAGCATGATGAACAGGTGCCCGATGGCCAGGACCACCAGCGCGACCCCGGAGAACCGCATGAACAGCCACGCGAATTTCTCGAAGTTGGGGATGCCGGCGCGCCGGCGCGGCGAGCGGGGGTTGTCCAGGCTGGCGGGGCGGTCGTGGCTGCGCTGGCGGACCGGTGCCGTCTGGCTTTCCCGGTATTGAGGCCCGAGTTGCAGGTCGGGGCTGCTCATCGGAGGTGCTCCCAGATGTGGATGCCGGTCACCACGCCGGCCGGGACCATGAGCAGCAGGAAGACGATGCCGACGATCAAGAACATCAGCCGCTGGTGGCGCGGGCCCTGCGACCAGAAGTCGATCAGGATGATCCGGGTCCCGTTCAGCGCGTGGAAGAGCACCGCGGCGATCAGGCCGTACTCCATCAGGCCGACGATCGGGGTCTTGTAGTCGCCCACCACCGCGTCGTAGGTCTGCGGGCTCACCCGCAGCATCGCGTTGTCCAGGATGTGGACGAACAGGAAGAAGAAGATCGTCGCGCCGCTGATGCGGTGCAGCACCCACGACCACATACCGGGGTCTCCGCGATACAGCGTGCGAGGTGGTCGTCGCTTGCGGGATGGTGCCGGTGCTGGTGTAGGAGAAGCCGGATCCACGGTTGTCGCCGTTATCCTCACCGCCTTCTCGGACATTTCAAGACGCTAAAGCCGGGCTGATCGAGCTTAACTTGACAAGATTGCACGCGGTACCAACCAGCGAAGTTCCTCGGCTGGTGTGTTGTCACCGGGTTAAGGTTGCGGAGTGCCTGCTGAAGCGTGTCTGGGGTAGCCGACATGTCGTCTGATATCGATTGGGATGTGTTGCGGGACAAGGCGATTGAGGCCCGCTCCGGGTCCTACGCCCCGTATTCACGGTTCCATGTGGGGGCCGCCGCTTTCGTCGACGACGGCCGGGTGGTCACCGGATGCAATGTGGAGAACGTCTCATATGGCCTTGGTCTCTGTGCCGAGTGCGGCGTGGTGTGCGCGCTGTATGCGACCGGCGGCGGCCGGCTGGTGGCGCTGGCATGCGTCGGTCCGGACGGCTCCCCGCTGATGCCCTGTGGGCGGTGCCGTCAGGTGCTGCTGGAGCACGGCGGGCCCGAGCTGCTGATCGACCATCCGGCCGGGCCGCGCCGGCTCGACGACCTGTTGCCCGATGCCTTCGGCCCCGATGACTTGGCTCGGAAACCGTCTTGACCGACTTCGGGTTCGACGCGCCGACCGTGATCAGGACCAAGCGCGACGGCGGCCGGCTGTCCGACGCCGCTATCGACTGGGTGATCGACGCCTATACCGCCGGCCGGGTGGCCGACGAACAGATGGCGGCGCTGTTGATGGCGATCTTTTGGCGCGGCATGGACCGCGGTGAGATCGCCAGGTGGACCACCGCGATGCTGACGTCGGGCGAGCGGATGGATTTCAGTGATATCAGTGATCTGCGGTCGCCTACCGTCGACAAACACTCCACCGGCGGGGTGGGCGACAAGACCACACTGGCGTTGATACCCATCGTCGCTGCCTGCGGCGCGGTGGTGCCCAAGGCGTCCGGCCGCGGTCTGGGCCACACCGGCGGCACGCTGGACAAGCTGGAATCCATCGCGGGCTTCACCGTCGAGCTGTCCAAGCAGCGCGTGCGCGAGCAACTGTGCGACATCGGTGCGGCCATCTTCGCCGCGGGACAGCTGGCGCCCGCCGACAAGAAGCTGTACGCGCTGCGCGACATCACCGCGACGGTCGAGTCGCTGCCGCTGATCGCCAGCTCGGTGATGAGCAAGAAGTTGGCGGAGGGCATCGGCGCGTTGGTGCTCGACGTCAAGGTCGGCGCCGGGGCCCTGCTCGAGTCCGAGGCGGCCAGTCGTGAACTTGCCCACACCATGGTCGAGCTGGGCGCCGCGCACGGGGTGCCCACCCACGCGTTCCTCACGGACATGGACAGCCCGCTGGGCGCGACCGTCGGCAACGCCCTCGAGGTCGCCGAGGCGATCGAAGTGCTGGCCGGTGGCGGGCCGCCGGACGTGGTGGAACTGACATTGCGGCTGGCCGAAGGGATGCTCGAGCTGGCCGGCGTCGACGGCCGCGATCCCGCTCAGACGCTGCGCGACGGTTCCGCGATGGACCGATTTCGCCGACTGGTCAGCGCGCAGGGCGGCGACCTGTCGGTGCCGTTGCCAGTCGGTGCGTGTTCGGAGAACGTGATCGCCTACCGTAACGGGACGATGGCCGATATCGACGCGATGGGCGTGGGCCTGGCAGCGTGGCGGCTCGGCGCGGGCCGGTCCCGCCCGGGCGATCAGGTGCAGTCGGGCGCGGGCGTCAGGATCCACCGCCGCGCTGGGGAGCCGGTCTCGACCGGTGAGCCGGTGTTCACGCTGTACACCGACACCCCGGAACGCTTCGGCGCGGCGATGGCCGAACTGGACGGCGCGTGGAGCGTCGGCGATGCCCCGCCGCGGGCTAGGCCGCTCATCATCGATCGGATCACCCAATGACATCGGGGTCGCTGGACCTAGAGCAGATCAGGAAGGCGCCCAAGGCGCTGCTGCACGATCACCTCGACGGCGGGCTGCGGCCGGCGACGGTGCTGGAGATCGCCGGCCAGCTCGGTTACGACGGGCTGCCCGCGACGGAGGCCGACGAGCTGGCGACCTGGTTTCGCACCCAGTCGCACAGCGGCTCGCTGGAGCGTTATCTGGAGCCGTTCTCACACACCGTGGCGGTGATGCAGACGCCCGAGTCGTTGTACCGCGTCGCCTACGAATGCGTGGAGGACCTGGCCGCCGACTCGGTGGTGTACGCCGAGGTGCGGTTTGCCCCCGAGCTGCACATCAACCGCGGGATGTCCTTCGACGAGATCGTCGATGCCGTGCTGTTGGGTTTCGCCGCCGGCGAGCAGGCCTGCGCAGCCGCGGGTCGTCCGATCACGGTGCGCCTGCTGGTGACCGCGATGCGCCACGCCGCGGTGTCGCGGGAGATCGCCGAGCTGGCGATCCGCTTCCGGGACAAGGGCGTTGTCGGCTTCGACATCGCCGGCGCCGAGGCCGGCAACCCGCCGACGCGGCACCTGGATGCTTTCGAATACATGCGAGACCACAACGCGCGCTTCACAATTCATGCCGGCGAGGCTTTCGGGCTACCGTCCATCCACGAAGCCATCGCGTTCTGCGGCGCCGACCGACTCGGCCATGGGGTGCGGATCGTCGACGACATCGACGTCGTGAAGGGCGGCGGTATCCGGTTGGGCAGGCAGGCATCGATCCTGCGGGACAAGCGAATTCCGCTGGAGCTGTGTCCCAGCTCCAACGTGCAGACCGGCGCGGTCAAAAGCATCGCCGAGCATCCGTTCGATCTGCTGGCCCGGGCGCGATTCCGGGTGACGGTCAACACCGACAACCGGCTGATGAGCGACACGTTTATGAGTCGCGAAATGCACCGACTGGTCGAGGCGTTCGGCTACGGCTGGAGCGACCTCGAGCGGTTCACCATCAATGCGATGAAGTCGGCGTTCATTCCGTTCGACGAGCGGCTGGCGATCATCGACGAGGTGATCAAGCCGAGGTACGCCGTGCTGATCGGCTAGTCCCTAGAAGGGCGTTTTCAGCGGTGCCAAGGGCAGAGGTCGTTGATGGCGATCGTGACGACCTGCGTCGCCCGGTCTGGACCCAGCGCCGGATTGTCCCCCAAGAACTGGTTCGCCATCTCCTGTGGACTGAGGCCTCCGTCCATCAGGCCACACATATCCAAGCCCTGATCCGCGGCCACCGTGTTGCCCCTGGCGTCCTTGAGGCCGGCCGCATTGATATCTGCCACGAACGCACGCAGACCGCACAGCCCGGAGTCGGCTGCGGTCCAGGCCCGTGGAAGCATCCCGGTGGCGGATCGGCGTTCGCGTCAGGTACGGCAGCCAAAGCTGCGGCCGCCAGGACGGCGGCACTAACTCTCGCAACTTTTCGTGGCGCGCCGACAGCGTCGATGATGCCAACACCAATTGCCATATCCATGGCCCCCTAGCGAGGAACGATGTGGTCAACTTCCCGGCCGGCTATTCTCCGGCTCGCCGAAAACAGTAGACGTAGTCCGGTGAAATCGCCGGGCATATTTTGGAAAACTTCTCAGGCGCCACTACCGACGAAACGTCGCACGCAGCGATTCGAAACCCTGCAGCGTGTTGTTCAACAGCGGAACGGGCTGGCGACGCTCGATGCGCGCGACTTCGGGGATCATCGCGTGCAGCAGCGCGTGCATCTCGATCTTGGACAGGTGCATGCCGACGCAACTGTGGCGCGCCGAAGCCCCATCCGAGGTGGGCTCCCTTGCGGTGCAACGAGAAGACCTCGGGTTGGTCGAACTGGGTTTCGTCCATGTTGGCCGACGCGTAGAGCAACACCACCCGCTGGCCCCTGCGCAGGATGGCACCGTCGATCTCGGTGTCCTGCTTGACCATTCGCGTGAAACCGCGCACCGGCGAGCCGAGGCGGATCGCTTCGACCGCAGCCGCCGGCACCAGAGCGGGATTACCGCGAAGTTCATCCCATGTGTCGGGATTGGTGCCGAGGCTCCACAGCAGTTGGGCGGCTGCCAGGATCGTGGTGTCCAGGCTCGGGCCGATGAAGTCGAGCACCATGGCCTTGGCTTCCGCTTGGCTCAGTGCGCCATCCCGCCCCGCCGCGAGGAGCGATTCCGCCCACCCGCCGGGCTTGACGTTGCCTGCGCGGATGGACCGCGCGTAGTACCAAAAACTCAACCCGGCCGGTGTTGCCGATCAAGGTTCGCAGGTTGGCCGGGCCCAACACGTCGAACCCGGCACGGCCGTATTTCCGCATTCGATTGTGGTCGATATCGACACCGACCAGATCGGCGACGACCCGGATCGGAAGGTGCGCGGCGAATTCGGAAACCCCGTCGAACTCGTCGCGGTGGCACAGCGCGTCGATGAGCGCGGACGCCTCGGCCTGCAGCAGGGGACCAACGGCGCAGAGCGCCTTGGACGAGAGGGATTGCCACAGTTGCTGGCGCCGTTTGACATGAGCTTCGCCGTCGCTGGCGAGGGTGGTACCGGCCGTCAGCGCATTGGTCAACGGATTGGCGGCGACGCCGTTGCCGCTGACGTAGGTCTGGTCATCGCCAAGTGCCTGGCGGACATCGCGATAGCGGCCCATGACCCAGAGTCGGTTCTTCGGCAGCCAGACGACGGCTCCCGCCTCGCGGATACGGCGGTAGGTCTCCACGGGCTTGGCCAGCGCTGCTCTGCTGTAGAGATCGAGCGACAGCGTGGGCACCCCGAGTCGTCGCACTGCCGCGCAACATGTCGATTAGTGAACAACACATCGCACCGGTCGGTGGCCGTACGCTCACATTGGCGAGTTGCTGGGCGCCTGCCCCCAGTTCGGAGTGGTGCTCTTCGCCAGGTCAAACAAGTGGGCAAGCGGCACCGGCGCGTCGCGCCTTCTGGCAGGGTTAGAGCGGACGAGGCAGCAATGGTGCGTTCCGCTGTCGACCTGCAGCCACCGCGCGGCTTGTTGCAAGACCCGGGTCATGGCGCAAAACCGCTGGCCGACACCAGAACTGGCGCGACGCGGTGGCGGCGAAGCACGGAAAGTGAGGCAAACGTGTCGTCTCGAGGGTACGAAGACGAATTGGAGTTAGAACAGAGCTACGTGAATGGGCTTTACGCGCGGCTCGACGCCGAGCGCGCGCGAGCCAAAGGCAGGTACCGCGCGGCGTTAGGGCAAGAGGGCGAGACGCTGGCGGATCGGGACGCCGAGGTGCGTGCGGTGGCCAAAGAGGTGAAGCGGCTGGACGTGGCGGACTACGGGCTGTGCTTCGGGCGGTTGGATGCCATTTCGGGCGAACGTTTCTACATCGGCCGCATCGGACTGTTCGACGCGGAGAACGAGTACGAACCGTTGTTGCTTGATTGGCGGGCGCCGGCGGCGCGCGCCTTCTACGTCGCTACCGCCGCCAGCCCGGAGAACATGCGCCGGCGGCGCCAGTTCCACACCCGCGATCGACGCGTGGTCGATTTCACCGACGAGACGTTCGGCCGCCCCGGTGCCGCAGAGCCGGGAGTCTCCGAAGATTCGGCGCTACTCGCGGCGGTCAACGCACCGCGCGGTGAGGGGATGCGCGACATCGTCGCGACGATCCAAGCCGAACAGGACGAGATCATCCGGCTCGACCATCCCGGAGTGCTGGTGATCGAGGGCGGCCCGGGCACCGGTAAGACGGTGGTGGCGCTACACCGCGTCGCGTACTTGCTGTACACCCAGCGGGAGCGGATCGAACGCCATGGTGTGCTGGTGATCGGACCCAACTCGGCGTTCCTCAAACACGTCGACCGCGTCCTACCGTCGTTGGGCGAGTCCAGCGTGGTGTTCATGACGGCCGGCGATCTGGTGCCCGGCCTGCACGTCACCGCCGAGGACGCCCCGCTCGCCGCGCGGCTCAAGGGCTCGCTGAAGATCCTGGACGTGCTCGCGGCGGCGGTCGCCGATCGGCAGCGGCTGCCCGAACGACCGCTATTGATCGAACTGGCGGACGTCACGATGCGGATCGACGCCGAGACGGCGGAGTGGGCCAGGGAGGAAGCGCGCGCCAGCGGCCTGCCGCACAACCAGGCCCGCGCGGTCTTCAGCGACATCGTCACGTGGGTGCTCACCGAACGGGCGATCGCCCGGCTCGGCCGGGGCTGGCTGACCCGGGATGATCGGGCCGCCTGGGAGAAACTGCGGACGGACCTGCTCGACGAGCTCGCCGAAAACGACCAGTTCATCGCCGCGCTCGACCGGCTCTGGCCGATACTCACACCCGAAACGCTGTTGGCAGCGCTTTACGCGTCCCCCGAACGGCTGCACGCGGCAGGCGCCCATCAGGCGCTGTGCCGCGCCGACGGCGAGGCCTGGACGGTATCGGACGTGCCGCTGCTCGACGAACTGGTCGACCTGCTGGGCCGCGACAAGCAGGCAGACCAAACCGCCGAGCGGGAACGGAATCACGAGGCCGAGTACGCCGCGGGCGTGCTGAACCTCCTCGAAATTGCGAGCGAGGACTCGATGGACGACGAGGAGCAGTTGCGCGCCCAGCACATGATCTACGCCGAGGACCTGGCCGAGCGCTTCCTGGAGCGCGACACCCGTGAACTCGCCGAACGCGCTGCTGCGGACCGGGACTGGACCTACCGGCACGTCGTGGTCGACGAAGCCCAAGAACTCTCCGAAATGGACTGGCGGGTGTTGATGCGGCGCTGCCCGGGCCGATCCTTCACCGTCGTCGGCGATCTCGCCCAACGCCGGTCGGAGGCCGGCGCGACATCGTGGGACGCGATGCTGGAGCCCTACGTGCCTGGCCGCTGGATCTACCGGCCACTGTCGGTGAACTACCGCACCCCCGCGGAGATCATGAACGTCGCCGCCGCGCTGCTCGCCGAGTTCGCGCCCGCGGTCCAGCCACCGGAGTCGGTCCGCGCGTGCGGTGTCCAGCCATGGTCCAGACGGGTCGATGAAGACGAACTGCCCTCTGCCATCGAAGAATTCGTCCGGAACGAAGCCGGCCGTGAAGGCACCAGCGTCGTGATCGGGCCAGCGGGTGTGCCGGGCGCCGTGGTACCGGCAGAGACGAAGGGCCTGGAGTTCGACGCCGTCCTGGTCGTGGATCCGCAACGCATCCTCGCCAACGGCCCGCGCGGCGCGGCCGAACTCTACGTCGCCCTCACCCGCGCCACCCAACGCCTTGGCGTCCTGCACCGGGAACCGCTGCCGCAGGCGCTTGCCGGCCTCGCCGAATACGCAGTCGCCCATGCGGATTCCAGAACATAGTCGCTAAAACGGCCGCTGGTTCGCCGATCGCGCCGAGAGCATCATCACGTGGAAACGGTCGGACAAGGTTCAAGGACTCCTCCGCTCTCTCGGAGATGGCACCACTCTCCTCACCCACGACGGCCTAGACCAGTACGAGCCCGCAGGCCGGCACATCGATCATCTACGTGCAATCCTGCAGCACCATGAAGGTCTTGCCGGACCGTGACAAGTACCTCGCCTACTTCGAGCGGTGGATCGAAGACAAGCTGCGCCCGGTATCTGACCCCGAGATCGCGCGGCCGATAAGGCAATTCGCTGCCTGGCACCACCTCAAACGCATTTTCAGTTAGCACTCGCGGGGAAGCCGACCCGCGGACCTTTCACGCCTCGAAGCAGGACATCACCGAGGCACTGAAATTTCTCGTATGGCTTCGAACCGAACATGGACGAACGATCGCCGACTGCACACAGCAAGACGTGGACCTTTGGGTCGCAACGGGTCCGACCACGCGGCACCTCATCCGGACGTTTGTCATTTGGTGCAAAAAGATGCGGGTTAACCGATCTATCACACTCCGACACCGGCAGGCCAAGACGGTCCGCGTTCTCACGCAGGACCAGCGACTGGAGTGGATTCGAGAGCTCCTGTCCGGCGACAGCGAATCGCTCCCCTACCGCGTTGCCGGAACCTTGCTACTGCTGTACGCCCAGCCGCTTGTGAAGGTCTCAGCCGTCCCGATGAGTAAGGTACTTGTCGCACCCGATGGAGTGTCTCTCGAACTCGGTATTACTCGTCGCCCGTTCCCGAGCCATTCGCTGAATTGCTCAAGAGCCACATCATCAACAGGCCAAACCTTCGCACAGCAGGAGCAGATAATCCCTGGCTGTTTCCTGGGTATCGACCTGGCGAGCACTTACACCCCAACACACTGATGGATCGTCTTCGGTGGCTCGGCATTGACTTGTTAGGGGCTCGCAACACAGCCTTGCGAGAACTGGTCACGCAGGTGCCGCCGCCGGTCGTAGCCGAAATGCTCGGATATAGCGATCAAGTTGTGCACAGGCATGCGAACCTGATCGCCCAACCCTGGGGTCGATACACGCGCCCAGCCGACTCACCCGAAGGAGGTCTCGAATGACAACCTATGTCGAGATGTTGGAAGTGTAAGTGTTTATCGAACAACTGCAGGTCGAGTCGGAAGGCTCTCTAGCTCGGAAACTCGGCCATGCGTGATCTTGGGCTTGATCCCGAGTCCTTTATCGGTGTGGTGACGAGTTCTCAAGAGTCCGACTACTTAGTGGTCAGGATGTCGGCTGGATTCGCCGCCAAGCTCAGCCCCGAACTGGGCATCGCCTTCCGGCGGTGTCACATCACAGACGGCGCGATCGACCAACGGGCGACGGAGACGGGGGCAACGAGACGCGAGATCGTCGAAGTGAAGCTCCCTGATCGCGGCTCGGTCATGGCCGGAGATTTCGGGGAGGGTGGCGAATCCGTTGCTTGGGGGAGCTTCGGCAACTGCACTTGGCGATCAACCAGACGTTGGCGCGGATCAAGACCGATGTTCCCGAGGCGTCGGATATGATCGGTGGCGTAAATCAGGGCCGCCGTGCGGCGAATATCCGCTGGCGCGGGAGGGGCGCCTGATGCCGCGCCGGCTGTCGACTACGAGCGGTGTGCGGCAACGGGTGATCGAAACCATGCAGGCGTCGTGGGACCGGTGGCGCATTGAAGGCCGGATGTGTGAGCTCGAGCGTGCGTTGAACGCTGGTGAGTCGGTTGTGCTGTCCGGGAGTGAGCTTGCGCGCGCCGGGTTGCCTTACGGGGGGAGGGGCGTGCGCGGGAGCGGCTGTACCTGTTGGACGAGTTCGACCAGATCCGCGAGTACTTCGGCGATGTGTGAGTGTGCCGGCGCAGGTGCGGCCTGGGATAGATCACCCTCCACCGATCGGCGACAAGTTGCTGCCTGATTTCTTCACAGAGGATCGCAGCGAGCTTTGGGACGCGCTGCGCAAGCGCGGGCCGGTCGTGTTTATCGAGGACAGCGTGTTTATGAATGGCTATTGCCTCACACGGGCCGATGACGTGCTCGCAGCGCTGCGTAACCCGGAAGTGTTTTCGCTTAACCCCGTTT
>CAWGCI010000004.1:0-126331 GCA_963820985.1 uncultured Actinomycetota bacterium
GCGGGGCAATTTGATATCGCGGTGCCATTTGGGACGCTCGCATGTGGTCGGTTTCGAGACCGTGGCCGGCTAGCGGCTGATCTGAGGGGTTAGGTGTGGCGGGCCGCTTCCCGCGCCAGCTGTACTCGGGAGGTCAGGCCGAGCTTGCTGTACACGTGGGTCAGGTGGGCTTGGACGGTGCGCGGTGAGACGAAGAGTCTTTTAGCGATGTCCTTATTGCCGAGCCCCTCGCTGACCAGTCGCACCACCTCGCGCTCGGCGGGCGTAAGCGATGCCCAGCCGCTCGCAGGCCGTTTTCGTTCGCCGCGGCCACGCTGGGCGTAGGCGATCGCCTCCTCGATGGACAGGGCGGCGCCCTCGGCCCACGCGGTGTCAAAGTCCTGCTCGCTGAGGGCATCACGCACCGCGGCCACCGAGCCCTGGTACCCGGCGTCCCACACCTTGAAGCGGACCGCGCCCATACGCTGGCGGATGCCGTGTGCCGCGCCGAAGAGCCGCGCAGCTTCATGGTGGCCGCCAGCCGCTCTAGCCAGATCGGCGATGCATTCGAGGATGTCGGGGACTTCCAGGTAGGCCCCGACACCCGCTGCACAAGCCAGGGCATCCTGGATGTCGCGTTCCGCCTCTTCGCGCTCACCTCGTGCGATCGCGACGCGGGCGCGCGGCGCGAGCGATAGCACGAGATGCCAGCCCGTCGCCACCAAGACCGCCTCATCGGCCCAGCGCCGGGCTCCGATGAGATCACCGCCCGCCACGGCGGCCTGGGCCATCACGTAGCGCATGGCCGTCGCGAACTGAGGCTGGGCCACACTGAAATGTCGACCGGCCGCCTCGCCGGCGTCGTGCGCTTCTTGCGCATCGCCGGCGGCCAGAGCCGCAAGCGCCAATGCCAGGTATCCCGTTCCGATGAACAGCTCGCCAAGCTCGGCGGCGCACTCGAGGGTCACTTCGGCGGCGCGCTGAGCCGCGCTCACTTCGCCCTGGCACGCCAGTGCATAGCTCAGGCCCTGGCTGGCAACCGATCTCAGGATCAAATCGTGGGCCGACTCGGCCTCGGCCACCAGTCCGCCGAACTGTGCGACGGCTTCGGCCAGCTCGCCCTGCATCACCTGTGCCCACCCGAGACCCGTGCGGCTTTGGCATCCGTAGAATCGATCGCCGATCGCGTCTGCGACGTCGCGTCCTTCTTCGCCGGCCGCACGGGCCGCGATCGGGTCACCAGCTACGCTCGCCGCCGCGGCCTGGAAGGCGAGGATCTGACTTAGCCTCCACCGATCGTCCAGCGCCCGCGCGAGGCCGAGCGCCTCGGCGAAGCACGTCCGGGCCACCTCGGCGCTATAGCTATAGCTCGCGATCAAACCACAGACTGTCAGCGCCGGGACCAGCACGGCCGGGTCATCGAGTTCCCGACCGATTACCAGCGCCTGTTGGGCCCGATCCACACTCGCGGCGGCGTCGACCCACGTGTCCAGGAAGGCTGAGTCGGCGAGTGCCCGTGCGCGCACCGCGGCCGCCACCTCGGGATGCTGCGCGTCGAGGTCGGCCAGGGCGGCGTCGAACCAGGCCAGTCCTTCCCGGACGCGGCCCCGCGCGAGCCACAGTGGCTGTAGCGACGACGCCAGCGTCAACGCTAACTCGACATCGGAGTGTTCACGGCTCCACCCGAACGCAGCGCGCAGATTGTCGATCTCGGTCTCGGCCCGCTCGAGGCGGCGCTCGTAATCGGTGCCTGCCGGCGCGTCGAGCAGGGCCGCCAGCGACGTGTAGTAATCGCGGTGACGCGCCCGCACGATGTCGGCCTCCCCGGACTCCCCCAGTTTCTCCA
Source organism: uncultured Actinomycetota bacterium (assembly GCA_963820985.1). Lineage (GTDB taxonomy): Bacteria > Actinomycetota > Actinomycetes > Mycobacteriales > Mycobacteriaceae > Mycobacterium. The sequence goes on from CAWGCI010000004.1 coordinate 1,826, forward strand.
GGGCGTACTGGCGCACCGTTTCGAGTAATCGGTATCGCGTTCGCCCCCCGGTGTTTTCGGCGACCACCAGCGACTTGTCCACCAGCAGGGTGAGCAGATCCAACACTTGGAACCGCTGCATGTCATCGCCACCGGCCACCGCTTGGGCTGCATCGAGGTCGAATCCACCGAGGAACACGGTCAGCCGGCGGAATAAGACCCGTTCGGGTTCGCTCAATAATGTGTGCGACCAATCCACCGAGGCGCGCAACGTCTGCTGACGGCGCACCGCGGTGCGCGCCCCGCCGGTCAACAGCCGGAACCGGTCATGCAGACCATCAAGGATCTCGGCCACCGACAACGCCCGCACCCGCGCCGCCGCCAGCTCGATCGCCAGCGGCATCCCATCCAGGCGCCGACAAATCTCACCCACCGCCGGAGCGTTGTCGTCGTCGACGGCGAAATCGGGTCGAGCACGGCGCGCGCGGTCGACAAACAACTCGATCGCCTCGTCAGCCACCGACAGCGACGGCACCCGCCAGCTCACTTCACCCGCAACGCCGATCGGCTCACGACTCGTGGCCAGCAGCGTCAGCCCCGGCGCCGCACCGAGGAGCGCGATAACCAGCTCCGCGCTCGCGTCGAGCAAGTGTTCGCAGTTGTCCAGCACCACCAGCATCTGCCGGTCGCGAACAAACCGCAGCAGCGTATCCATCGTCGATCGGCCGGGCTGGTCGGGCAGGCCCAGCGCACGCGCCACCGTCACCGGCACCACCGCCGGATGGGTGATCGGCGCCAGATCGACATACCAAACACCGTCGCGGAACTCAGGCGCGATGCGAGCCGCGATCTCAACGGCCAGACGGGTCTTGCCGGCGCCGCCGGCGCCGGTCAGCGTCACCAGCCGGTTGTCGACGAGCAGCTTTTCCAAGTCAGTGATCTGTGCGCCGCGGCCGACAAAGTTGGTGAGCTGCACCGGAAGGTTATGAGCGACAACGGTACTGGTCGTGCTCAGGGGCGGAAAATCATTACGAAGATCGGGATGACACAACTGCACCAGCCGCTCGGGGCGGGGCAGATCGCGCAGCTGGTGAGTCCCTAGATCGAGCAGATCGACTCCGCTGAGCAGTCCCGCGGTCGACTCAGCCATAAGGATCTGACCACCGTGTCCGGCGGCCATCACCCGTGCCACGCGGTTGAGCACCGTTCCGAAGTAGTCCCCATCACGCAGCTCGGCTTCGCCGGTGGCGATGCCCATCCGCACGGGCAATTGCAGCCGCCGCTGGGCGGCGACGGCGGCCTCAACCGCAGAGCGCGGCGACGAGAACGCCGCACACATGCCATCACCGGTGTGCTTGAACAGGAACCCGCCGTGCGCCTGGATCGCCCCGCGCAAGTACGTCGTCGTGCGTGGCCAGTTCCGCCCGCATCGCATCCGCGTCTGCTTCCCACCGACGGGTCGAACCCTCGATATCGGTGAACAGAAACGTCACAACCCCAGAAGGCCGGCCCTGTGCGGACACGCGCACAGGATGTCACACCGAGCGCACTTCCACGCAGCAAACCGCGACTGACTTTCTAGACTCTCAAATCTCGTCTATTTCGAGACGCGGCAGCGCTCTCAGGAGGCGGGTTCGGGTGTGCGCGTCGCCACGAAGAAGCCGCGCAGCGCGTTCGCCATCCGTGCGCGTACCGGCGCACCCGAGATGACCACGTCGACCATCGCCAGCGACTGGTGCGTCTGGCCGCGGGCACGGACGTATTCCGTCGGGACGCCGGCTGCTTTGAGTGCGGCAGCGTAGGCCTCACCGTCGTCGCGCAGAGGATCGAACTCGGCCGTCACCACGATCGCCGGCGGCAGCCCGGACAGATCGGCGGCACAGCAAGGGCGCGAAGCGGGGATCGCTTCGATCCGCCGCGTCGATGTAGTGGTCGTAGAACCACCGGACCAGCGGCGTCGTGAGACCATAGCCGTCCGCATTCTCGGCGAAGGATGCGCGTGTCAAGTCGCCGGCCGTGCACGGCGTCAACAACACCTGCCCCATGATGTTCGGCCCACCCATGTCCCGCGCCAGCTGGCATACCACCGCCGCGATCCCGCCGCCCGCACTCCAGCCGCAGACCACGAGCTGCCCCGGTATGCCGCCGAGCGCCTGGGCGTTGTCGGCGACCCACCGCACCGCGGCCATGCCGTCGTCGACCGCCGCAGGGAAGCGGTGCTCGGGAGCGTGCCGGTAGTCCACCGAGACGAGCACCGCGTCGCTGCGCACGCAAAGGTCCCGGCACAGCGGATCGTCCGAGGTGGCGTCACCCAGAACGTAGCCGCCGCCATGGAAGTACACGACGATCGGGTGCGGGCCCGGGGTCGCCGGGCGGTAGAGCCGGTACGCCAGGTCGCCCTCGGCGCCGGGCAGGACACCGTCGACGATCTCGCCGACATCTGGTCCCGGCGGTAGAGGCACCGACATCTGCGTGTAGAGCGCGCGGGCATCCGCCACGGGCATCGATTCCATCGGCGGCAGATTCAGCGCCGCCGCCTCCATGAGGACCATCTCGACGTCTGGTTGCAACCGGCGCACCACTCCGTCGTTGCACCGTGAGCCGTTGGAACCAGACAGCCGGAAACCCAGGTAATCGCGGGCGACCACCTCGTCGCAGCTGACGCGGTAGAAGTCGACGCCCGCGCAGTAGGGCAGGAAAACCCGTGGCTTGCCCGGCACATTGGCGCCCATATACCAAGAGTTCGCGGCCGGGTAGAGGGTGATGTCGGCGCAGTCGTTGACGTGTTGCGTCCACCCGGCCTCGGCCATTTCGGTGGGCTCGATGACGTCGAAACCGGCTGCGCTCAGGTGACCGAGGCAGTCGAGCACCCAGTCCACGTGCTGTTCGATCGACACGGTCATGTTCGACAGCACCGAGGGGCTCCCGGGACCGGTGATGAAGAACAGATTCGGGGAAGCCGACCGTGGTCAACCCGAGGTAGGTCTGCGGCCCGTTCGCCCATTTGTCCTTCAGCGCCAAGTCGTTACGGCCCCTGATGTCGACGGCCGTGATCGCACCGGTCACGGCGTCGAAACCGGTGGCGAAGACGATCGCGTCGAAGGTGAACGACTCGTCGACGGTGTCGATGCCGGTTTCGGTGACTTGCCGGATCGGATGTTTTCGGACGTTGACCAGGCGCACGTGCGGCAGGTTGTAGGTGGCGTAGTAGTTCGTGTCCAGGCAGGGCCGTTTCGTCCCGATGGGATGATCGGTCGGGCACAGATCGGCCGCCGTCTGCGGGATCGTCGACGATAGAGCGGATCTTGTTCCGGAAGAACTCGGCGAACTCGTGGTTGGCCGCGGGATTGCTCAGCACGTCGGCGAACACGTTGATCGTGTCGAACAGTAGGCCGCCCTCCCAGGCGCGCTCATAGCGCTGTTGGCGTTCGGCCTCCGAGACGCTGAATGTCGGGGTGATGCTGCGCTCCATCGGAATGCCGCCCCGCGACATCCGCGCCGCCGCACGGTATTCCGCCTCATCCGACAGTTGCGCGAGCTTCTCGGGCGACAACGGGCCATTGCGCGCCGGGATCGAGAAATTCGGAGTGCGCTGAAACACCACCAGCTCGTCGCGCTTGCTGGGCGATGACCGGAATCGATTGAACGCCGGAGGAACCCGTGCCGATCACGGCCACCCGCTTGCCCGTGAAATCAACGGGCTCGTGCGGCCAGCGGCTGGTGAAGTAGACCTCACCGGCGAACCGCTCGAGCCCGTCGACCTCGGCTTGCTTGGGCATGGACAGGCAGCCCGTGGCCATCACGACGAAACGGGCGGTGACGTCCTCGCCGCCGTCGGTGCGCACTGCCATAGCGACGCATCGTCGTCCCAGCGTGCCTGCTGGACTCGCGTCGAGAAGGTGATGTGGCGCCGCAGGTCGTGCTTGTCGGCGACATGGTTCAGATAGCGCAGGATCTCCGGCTGGGTGGCGTACTTCTCCGACCATTGCCAGTCCCGCTGCCAGTCGGGATCGAAGCTGTACATGTAGTCGACGCTGGGCACGTCGACCCGCGCACCCGGATACCGGTTCCAGTACCACGTGCCGCCGATGTCGTCGGCCGCTTCGAACACGCGCAATCGGTATCCGGCGCGGCTCAGGCGATAGGCGAGATAGAGGCCGGCGATGCCCGCGCCTACTACGACGACGTCGACGTCCGGCGTCGGCCGGTCTGTCCTGGCTGTATCGGTCGTCATCGTCTGATCATCACGCCACGCCGACCGCTGTCCCGAGTACCGCAATACTTCATATTCTCGGCCGGTTATTTGCGCGGCACGACGTCGAGTGCTGTGCTAACCGAATGGCAGATACGGCATCGATCGGCGTCAAGGTCCGCGGAAAAGTCATCGTGATCACGGGCGGCGCGCGCGGAATCGGATTGGCCACCGCGACCGCACTGCACAAGTTGGGCGCCAAGGTCGCGATCGGCGATATCGACGAGGCCAAGGTGAAGGAATCGGGCGGCGACCTCGGGCTCGACGTCTACGGCAAACTCGATGTCACCGACCGGGATTCGTTCTCGGATTTCCTCGACCAGGTGGAGCGCCAGCTCGGCCCGATCGACGTGCTGGTCAACAACGCCGGCATCATGCCCGTCGGCCGGATCGTCGACGAGCCCGACGCCGTCACCCGGCGCATTCTGGACATCAACGTCTACGGCGTGATCCTGGGCAGCAAGCTGGCGGCCCAGCGCATGGTCCCCCGCGGGCGCGGGCACGTCATCAACGTCGCCTCGCTGGCCGGCGAGCTCAACGTGGTCGGGCTGGCCACCTACTGCGCCAGCAAGCACGCGGTGGTCGGCTTCACCGACTCGGCACGCCTCGAGTACCGATCGGCGGGCGTGAAGTTCTCCATGGTGTTGCCGACGTTCGTCAACACCGAACTCACCGCGGGCACCCACGGAGCCAAGGGGTTCAAGAACGCCGAGCCGGGTCGAGATCGCCGACGCGATCGTCGGGCTGATCGCGCACCCCAAGCCGCGGGTGCGGGTCACCAGGGCGGCCGGGGCGATGGTCGTGTCGCAGAGGTTCTGGCCGCGCGCGATCGCGGAGGGACTGAACCGCATGCTCGGCGGCGATCATGTGTTCACCGACGACGTCGACGTCGAGAAGCGCAGGGCCTACGAGGCTCGGGCCCGCGGCGAAGAGTAAGCGCCGCGCAGCGCGCCGTTCACCGCGGGCGCGGACAATCAGACGGATGAGCCCCGAAACCGCAACGACGACTGCTCCCGCAATCCTTTCCGACGACGAACTGGCCCTCATCGACGCGTACTGGCGCGCCGCCAACTACCTGTCGGTCGGGCAGATCTATCTGCTGGACAACCCGCTGCTGGCCGAACCGCTGTCGGCCGAGCACGTCAAACCCCGGCTGCTGGGACACTGGGGCACCACGCCCGGGCTCAACCTCATCTACGCGCATCTGAACCGGATCATCCGCGCCCGCGACGCCAACGTCATCTACGTCACCGGGCCCGGTCACGGCGGCCCGGGACTGGTGGCCAACGCCTATCTCGAAGGCACCTACAGCGAGGTGTACACCGGCATCGGCGAAAACACCGACGGAATGCGAAAGCTGTTCCGCCAGTTCTCCTTTCCCGGCGGCATCCCCAGCCACGTCGCCGCCCAGACGCCCGGGTCCATCCACGAAGGCGGCGAACTCGGTTACGCGCTGGTGCACGCCTACGGCGCCGCCTTCGACAACCCCGATCTGGTGGTCGCGTGTGTGATCGGCGACGGCGAGGCCGAGACCGGACCGCTGGCGGCCGGCTGGCACTCGAACAAGTTCCTCAACCCGGCCGTCGACGGCGCGGTGTTGCCGATCCTGCATCTCAACGGATACAAGATCGCCAACCCCACCGTCCTGGCCCGCATCCCGCACGCCGAGCTGGAGTCGCTGTTGCGCGGCTACGGCTACCGGCCGATCACGGTCGCCGGAGACGACCCGGCCTCCGTGCACCAGCAACTGGCCGCCGCGTTGGACGATGCGTTCGACGACATCGCGGCCATTCAGCGCGCGGCGCGCGATTCGGATCAGACCGAGCGGCCGGTGTGGCCGATGATCGTGCTGCGCACCCCGAAAGGCTGGACCGGACCGAAGGTGGTGGACGGCAAGCACGTTGAGGGCACCTGGCGCTCACACCAGGTTCCGCTTGCCGAGACGCACGACAACCCGCAGCACCGGGCGCAGCTCGAAGAGTGGCTGCGCAGCTACCGGCCCTGGGAGCTGTTCGACGAAAACGGCGCGCTGTGGCCGCAACTGCGAGCGCTCGCGCCCGCCGGTGACCGACGGATGAGCGCCAACCCGCACGCCAACGGCGGCCTGTTATTGCACGACCTGGATCTGCCGGACTTCCGCGACTACGCGGTGCCGGTCGCGCAACCGGCCGTCGCGACCCATGAGGCCACCCGGGTGCTGGGCACCTTTCTGCGCGACGTCATCACCCGCAACCTCGACCACTTCCGGCTCATGGGTCCCGACGAGACCGCCTCCAACCGGCTGTCGGCCGTATTCGAGTCGACCGACAGGGTCTGGCTGTCCCCGACCACACCCGACGACGACCACCTGGCCCCCGACGGCCGCGTCATGGAGGTGCTCTCCGAGCACCTGTGCCAGGGCTGGCTGGAGGGCTACCTGCTGACGGGGCGTCACGGCCTGTTCAACTGCTACGAGGCGTTCGTGCACATCGTCGACTCGATGTTCAACCAGCACGCGAAATGGCTGTCCACCAGCCGCGAGCTGCCGTGGCGGCGGCCGATCGCGTCGCTGAACTACCTGCTGAGCTCCCACGTATGGCGACAAGACCACAACGGCGCATCGCATCAGGATCCCGGTTTCATCGACGTGGCCGTCAACAAGCGTGCCGAGGTGGTGCGGGTCTACCTGCCGCCGGACGCCAACACGCTGTTGTCGGTGGCCGACCACTGCCTGCGCAGCCGCGACTACATCAACATCATCGTCGCCGGCAAGCAGCCCGCGCTGTCCTACCTGTCGATGGACGACGCGATCCTGCACTGCACCCGCGGGCTGGGCATCTGGCAGTGGGCCAGCACGGCTGCGGGTGAGCCCGATGTGGTGCTGGCCTGCGCCGGGGACGTCCCGACGCTGGAGACGCTGGCCGCCGCCGACATCCTGCGGCGCGAGCTGCCCGACCTGCGGGTGCGGGTGGTCAACGTCGTCGATCTGATGCGCCTGCAGCCGGACTCCGAGCACCCACATGGGTTGCCCGACAAGGAGTTCGACGCGCTGTTCACCGCTGACAAGCCGATCATCTTCGCCTACCACGGCTACCCGTGGCTGATCCACCGGCTCACCTATCGGCGCACCAATCACGCCGAAATGCATGTGCGGGGGTTCAAGGAGCGGGGCACCACAACGACGCCGTTCGACATGGTGATGCTCAACGACCTCGACCGCTTCCACTTGGTCATGGACGTCATCGACCGGGTGGACGGGCTGGCCAGCCGGGCCGCCGTGCTGCGTCAGCGCATGGTCGATGCGCGGCTGGCCGCACGCCGCTACACCCGCGAGCACGGCGAGGACGACCCGCAGATCGCCGACTGGACCTGGGAGTCCCGCGGGTAGGTCATCGAGCCTGCGTCCAGGGCGGCCCGACGGTGGTTTCGCCGACCCTCAGCGCAGATTCGACGCCGTCACCGCAGATTCGTATGCCGGAAGCACCGGCACTACCGTGGTGCAGGTGGGCAGTGTGTTGTCGGTCAACGTGGCGCGAGTGCGAACGAATCCGGATCCGCACGCGCTGTCGAAGGTGACGGGCATCGACAAAGTGGCGGCCACCGAGCCGATCATGGTGCGAGCACCCGGGCCGATGCACGGTGGTGTGGGCAGTGGGCTGGTCGGCGACACCATCGGCAACCAGAAGTTCCACGGCGGTGACGACCAGGCCGTCTACGTCTATGCGCGCGAAGACCTCGACGCGTGGGAGATTCAACTCAAGCGAACACTCGCCAACGGGAACTTCGGCGAGAATCTGACCACCGTAGGCGTCGATGTGACGGCGGCGCGGATCGGTGAACGTTGGCGCGTCGGCGCCGACGGCTTGCTACTGGAAGTCTCGGCGCCGCGGACACCGTGCCGGACGTTCCAGGCGTTCCTCAATCTGAACCACTGGATCAAAACCTTCACCCAGGCGGGCAAACCCGGCGCGTACTTACGGGTGATTTCGCCGGGAACCGTAAGCGCCGGCGATGCCATCACCATCGATTACCGTCCCGACCACGACGTGACCATCGGGCTGGTCTTTCGCGCCCGAATGTCCGAACCGGAGCTGCTTCCCCGGCTGTTGGTGGCGGACGCGCTTTCGGCAGAGCTCAAGGACTACGCGCGCCGCCGCGTCGCCTCGAACGCGGAGTAAGCGGGGCTCCCGCGGTCCGCAGGTAAACTTGCCGAATGCCCGACGCGACCACTGCGACTGAAGCCGCTGACACCCACCCCCTGGTGTCGCAGCTCTCGGCGCTGCACCGGTTCCGGATTCACGTCGACATCGCGGTGGTCGTGGTGGTGCTGGTCCTGACGAACCTGATCGCGCACTTCACCACGCCGTGGGCGAGCATCGCCACCGTGCCGGCCGCCGCCGTCGCGCTGGTGATCCTGGTGCGGATCAACGGTCTGGGCTGGGCCGAGCTGGGCCTGGGCCGCGAACATTGGAAGTCCGGGCTGGGGTATGCGCTGGCCGCCGTGACCGTCGTGGGGTCGGTGATCGGGATCGGTGTGCTGCTGCCGATGACCCGGCCGATGTTCCTGAACCATCACTACGCGACCATTTCCGGCGCGCTAATCGCCTCGATGGTCATCATTCCGCTGCAGACCGTCATCCCCGAGGAGCTGGCCTTTCGCGGCGTGCTGCACGGCACCCTGAATCGAGCCTGGGGGTTTCGCGGTGTCGCGCTGGCCGGTTCGCTGCTGTTCGGCCTGTGGCACGTTGCGACTTCGTTGGGCCTGACGAGCAGCAACGTCGGCTTCACTCGGCTGTTCGGCGGCGGCATCGTCGGCATGCTCGCCGGGGTCACGATGGCGGTGCTGGCCACCGGGGCAGCCGGATTTGTCTTCAGCTGGCTGCGCCGACGCAGCGGCAGCCTGATTGCGCCGATTGCGTTGCATTGGTCACTGAACGGGATGGGCGCGCTGGCCGCCGCCCTGGTTTGGCACCTGGCCTGAGCTGTCACACCAGCAGCACGGCGGCGCCGGCGATGCGACCTTCGCTGAGGTCGGTCAGCGCCCGATCGGCCTGTTCGAGCGGGTATTCCGGCGTGGTGACCTCAATGTGGTGGTTGGCCGTGAAGTCGAGGAACTCGCGCGCATCGGCGCGGGTGTTCGACGTCACCGACCGGATCTGACGCTCCTGGAACAAGTGACGCTGGTAGTTCACGGCCGGGATATCGGAGAGGTGAATCCCGGCGATGGCCAACGTGCCGCCACGGTCCAGCGCCTCCAGTGCGGGCAGCACCAGGTCCCCGACCGGGGCGAACAGGATCGCGGCGTCCAGCTGGACCGGCGGCGGATCGGCGGCGCCTTGTGCCGACGCGGCGCCGAGTTGCAGCGCCAGCTCGCGCGCCTCGGCTCCGCGGGTCATCACGTGCACCTCGGCGCCTTGCGCCAACGCGACCTGTGCCGTGATGTGGGCGCTGCCGCCGAAGCCGTAGAGGCCCAACCGCCCACCGGGTGGTAGCTCGGCACGCAGCAGCGACCGGTAGCCAATGATGCCGGCGCACAACAGCGGCGCCAGCTCGCGGTCGCTATAGCCGCTCGGTAGGTGGTGCGCGAAAGCCGCTGGGACAGTCGCGAATTCGGCGTAGCCACCGTCGGCGTCCCAACCGGTGTAGCGGGAGTTGGGACACAGGTTCTCGTTGCCCCGACGGCAGTACTTACACACGCCGCAGGTGTGGCGCAGCCAGGCGATGCCCACCCGGTCCCCCACGCTGAATCCGTCACCCGCCTCACCACCGACCTCGATGACCTCCCCCACCACCTCGTGGCCGGGGGTGACCCGTTCGCGGTGGACGGGCAGATCGCCCTCGGTGACGTGCAGGTCGGTGCGGCATACCCCGCATGCGTGCACGGCCACCAGCAGCTCGGACGGCCCCGGACGCGGCACGTCGGCGGTTACCCGCTCGAGCGGGCCGGTTTGCCCCGTTTTCATGGGACCGGGCCGGCGCACCCGCCACGCGGTCATGCTTTTGGTGTTCGCCGCCGGGGCCATCGCTCCATCATGCCCCGGGGCGGGCCTGCTAACGCCTACGCACCAGGCTGACGACCCAGAGCAGGATCACTGCTCCGAGCAGTGAGACGAAGAATGTAAACCATTTGCGCCCATGTTCGACATCGACGTGCAGCCAGCCGAGGAGCATCCCTCCGATAAATCCGCCGATTATGCCGACGACGATGTTCAGCAGGATGCCCGACCCGCCGCCCTTGACGATCTTGCCCGCGAGCCAGCCAGCGATTCCCCCGATGATGATGTAGGCGACCCAACTTACTGCCGTAGGCGGAGCGAAGGCGAGGTAACGGGAAGCTGCCATGACGTCCATACGGATCTCCTTGCAATCACTGGCAAAGCCCGACTCAGATGTGGGGCCGTTATTTCGGTATACGCCGTCTGAGTAACAATAAGTGCCTAATTGGCGACGCTCGTCTTACCTAAGGACGGCCGGTCAGGCAGGCAAGGTCCGTTGCGGTGTTGGCGTGGGCGTCGGGGTGACTTCTCCGGCGGGGGCCTGGGCCGGCGCCGGAGCCGGCGCAGGGGCCGGTGCGCCCGGCGACTCTGGAGCGGGTGCTCCCGGGGCCGGAGCGCCCGGCGCTGGAGCTCCTGGAGCGGGAGCCGGGGCCGCCGCCGGGTTCCAGGGCTGGATCGACTCGGCGAGCGCTTTGGCCGCGCCCTTGTCCACCGGGTCGTTCGCGGTCCCGAGCCACACCACGAACCAGCGCTGGGGCGGCCCGGCGTTGGTCGCCGGCGAGCCGATCACGCCTGTCCAGATCTGGCCGTTCGGCTTGGCCGGATCGCTGAACTTGACCTCGTAGTACGACGCGCTGCCGGATATCCCGGTGGCGTTGAGCGGGGTGCTGTCCTGGTTGATCCGCATGCCGGGGTACGGCATGAAGAATTCACCCATGTCCGAGCCAAGCCGGACGGCGGCCTTGGCGTCGTTGGCTTCGGCACTGGCGTAGAGCTTTTGGTCCAGCCGCCCGAGCACGACGCGGGTGTCGTTGGCTACCGGCGGCGGTTGCCCGGGCATCGGCGGCTGGCCGGTCGTCTTGCTGAGCATCGCCGAGCCGTAGTCGAGGTGAGAAGCGTCGGACTCCACCCAGCCGGGGGGCACGACGAAGCTGAATCCACCGACCGCATTGGTGACGCGACCGGCATTCGGGTCGACGACGGGCGGGGGCGGCGCGTTCGGATCTACCGGGGGCGGTGGCGGCGCAGCGTTAGGGTCACCCGGTGGGGCTGGCGGCGTGCTGGGCGCACCGGGGGAGGCCGGGGCGGGTGAGGCCGCGGGCGGGGCCGCGGTAGTGGTCGGAGTCGCGGGTACCGGATCGGCCGTCGAGGTCGCCGGCAGCGCGATCGTGACGGCGCTGGCGCTGGTCACCGCGGTAATCGCCAGCGTCGCCCATAGTCCCTTATGACGGGTCGAGCTCGGGTCCACCTGGTCCATGGCGACGAACCTACCGCGTTACGGCTGTGACGCAAGGGTGCCGTGCTGACGATGTGGTGGTTTTCCGGATCGCCGCTGCAGCTCATCGCTGCGGCAGCGGGTACAGCGCCACCTCGAGGGTTTTGACGCTGAACCACACCCGCTCTCCGGGGGTCAGCCGCAGCTCCGCGGCGGCCTCGACGGTGATTTCCGCGGCCAGGCCCGGGGCGCCATCGGGCTGGTCGGGACCGCGCACCAGAACCGCGGCTCCCCGGGCATCCAGCTCCGCGACAGTCTGCTCGACGGTGTTGCGCGGGCTGCCGTGTGGCTCGTCCCGATAGATAGCCACCGCCGTTGGTGCGAACACCGCGACCGCATCGTGCCCCGCGGAGAGCGATTCGGCCAGCTCGGGCGCCGGGATGCCGTGCCAGTGGACACCCGACCGGGCGTGCAGCGAGCCGTCCGGCCCGATGGTGCCGGTGACCAGGTTGACGCCGGCGATGCGGGCACCGAAATTGCTGCGCGGTGCCGTCAGCACGTCGGCGACGGGGCCGATCTCGGCGATCTTCCCGGATTCCAACACGAGCACCCGATCGGCAAGGGTGAACACGTCCAGCAGGTCGTGGGTGATCAAGATGACCGCGCAGCCGCTGCGGCTGACCACACTGCGCAGCACCGCTCGGATCGCCGCGGCTGCGGCGACGTCGAGCCCACGCAGCGGTTCGTCGAGCAGCAGCACTGCGGGTTCGGCGGCCAGCGCCCGCGCGATCGCCACCCGCTGGGCTTGACCGCCGGACAGCTGGCGCGGTTTGCGGTCGGCGAACTGCTCGGCGTCGACCTCGCGCAGCCAGCGCAGCGCTTTTTTGCGGGAACGGGCCTTGTCCTTGCTGCGCGCGAACAGGCGAGATATCCCGTGCCGGCTGTGCAGCCCGAACGCCACATTGGCCGCGACGCTCAGGTGCGGGAACAGCAACGGGTCCTGCAGCAGCAGCCCGACGCGTCGGTCGTGCGTTGCCACATTCACCCCGGTCTCGGTGTCGGTCAACACCCGGTCGCCCAAACGCACCTGACCCGCGTCGGGGTGGACCAACCCGGCGATGACGTGCAGTGCGGTGGACTTACCCGCGCCGTTGGGTCCCAGCACGGCCAGCACTTCCCCCGCGGACACCGAGAACTCCACGTCCAGCTGACGCTCGGCCACCACCGCACGAAGCTGCAATTCACTCACGGCCGGCTACCTCGGTTCGTTCCCGCTCAGCGTGCGAGCCCCCAGCCCCAGCACCACCACCGCGGCCACCGCGACCAGCAAAATCGACAGGGCCACAGCGGCATTCGCATCGTTCACCCGTTGCAGGTAAATCTCCAGCGGAAGCGTGCGGGTGACGCCTTGCCGTGAACCGGCAAACGTCAGTGTCGCGCCGAACTCCCCCAGCGAACGGGCGAACGCCAGCACCGCCCCCGACAGCATGCCCGGCAGCAGCAGCGGCAGCGTGACCCGCCACCAGACCGTGCTGGGCCGCGCGCCGAGCGTCGCCGCCACCACTTCGTAGTCGGCTCCCGCGGTACGGGCGGCACCCTCGAGGGAGATCACCAGAAACGGCAACGAGACGAAGGTCTGCGCCAGCACCACGGCGGTGGTGCTGAACGCGATGCCGATCCCGGCGGCTTCGAGGTACCGACCGATCAATCCAAGCCGGCCGAACGCGTACAGCAGGGCGATGCCGCCCACCACCGGCGGCAGCACCAGCGGCAGCAGGATCAGCGGTCGTAGCAACCGCACTACCCGCGCCCGGCTGCGCGCCAGCACCAGCGCCATCGGAACACCGAACAGCACGCACAGCGCGGTGCTGGCCGCGGCGGTCTTCAAACTGAGCAGCAGTGCCGTCTTCGAGGAGGTGCTGGTGATCAGCGACCAGAAATTCGGCCAGTCAACCTTGATCGCTATCGCCAGCAGCGGCAGCACCACGAAGAGCGTCCCCACGGCGGCGGGGACGTACACCCAGCGGGGCACATCTGTAGGGCGGTGCACGATTGGTCGTCAGGGCCTGGCGAAGCCTGCCTGAGCCAGGATGTTCTGGCCAGCCTCACCGTTCACCAAGGCCACGAACTTCTGCGCCAGCGCCGGTCGGGGTGCCTTCTTCAGCACCGCAATGGGATAGACATTCACCGCGCCCGCGGCCTCGGGGAACTTCACCGTCGCCACCTTGTCTCTAGCGCTGAGCGCATCGGTCACATAGACCAGCGCGGCGTCGGCCTGCCCGGTGGTGACCTTGTTGAGCACATCGGTCACGCTGAGTTCCTCGCTGACCGGGTGCAAGCGCACCCCGGTGCTGTCCTCGACACGCTGGGTCGCCGATCCGCATGGCACCGGCTTCTGGCAGATCACCACGTTCAGCCCGGGCTTGTTGAGGTCCGCGAAAGATCCGATCTGTTTGGGATTGCCCGGCGCGGTCACGATGACCAGTGTGTTGGCAGCGAAGTTCGTCGGACTGCCGTCCACCAAACCGGCCTTGACCACTGTGTCCATCTGCGCGGTATCCGCCGACGCGAATGCGTCGGCCGTCGCGCCCTGCGTCAACTGAGTCGCCAGCTCTGAAGAGCCCATGAACTCGAAATTGACGTCACTACCGGGATTGTCGGTCTTGAATTGCTGACCGATCTTGGTGAACGACGGTTTCAGTGAGGCCGCGGCGTACACCACGATTGTTCCGGAGGCCTGCTGGGAAGAGGTCGGCGCCCCCGGAGACGCTGAAGGCGATTTCGAACTGCACGCGACTCCGCCCGTCAACAGCCCAGCCACCAGCATCGTCGATACCAAGCGGGCGGACACTCCGATCCGAGACATGGGTCAAACCCTAACCGGGCGTTCGGGCCGTCTGGGCAAACGCGGCGACAACGCCCGCCGAGCAATAAGGCCTCAATAGTTACAAAAATCATCCGCGCGTCGCGGCGATTAAGATTTCCCTAAATAGCTACTGTCCAGTAACATCGACGTCGATTGAAGCCATAACGCCGAGATCCCAGGCAACGGTGCTGTGTACTTCCGCAAAAGCGCTGGCAACGCCAACGTCTGGGTTCAACGTTGAACACGATGGAGGTCAGCGCAGTGGAGGTCTTGGTCACCGGCGGCGACACCGACCTGGGGCGCGTAGTAGCCGAGGGCTTCCGCGATGACGGTCACAAAGTAATCCTGGTAGGTGCCCGACGCGGCGACCTCGAGGTCGTCGCCAAGGAACTCGACGTGGACGCGATCGTTTGCGACACCACCGACTCGGCCAGCCTCAGCGAAGTTCGCGGGCTGTTCCCCCATCAGCTGGACACCATCGTGAACGTGCCGGCACCGTGCTTTGACGCCGGTGACCCCCGCACCTACTCGCTGTCCGACACCGCCAACGCGTGGCGGAACACGCTGGACGCGACGGTGCTTTCGGCGGTGCTGACGGTTCAGGCTCTCGGTGATTACCTGCTCTCCGGTGGCTCGATCATCAGCGTGATGGCCGAAAACCCGCCGGCGGGCAGCGCCGACGCCGCGATCAAGGCCGCCCTGTCGAACTGGGTCGCCGGGCAAGCGGGCGTGTACGGGACTCGTGGGATCACGGTCAATGCCGTCGCCGGCGGGCGCAGCGTCCAGGCGGGCTACGACGGGCTGTCGCGCACTCCGCCGTCCGTCGCGGCCGAGATCGCCCGGCTAGCACTGTTTTTGACCACCCCCGCGGCGCGCCACATCACCGGCCAGACGCTGCACGTCAGCCACGGCGCGCTGGCCCAGTTCGCCTGAGCTCTTTCTTTTCGAATTCCCTTTCGGAGCCGAAAGCTACGGTGTAAACCGTGACTATTCGGCTGGGATACCAGATCCCCAACTTCTCCTACGGCACCGGTGTGGAAAAGCTTTTCCCGACGGTGATCGCCCAGGCCCAAGAGGCCGAGGCGGCGGGCTACGACTCGCTGTTCGTGATGGACCACTTCTACCAACTGCCGATGTTGGGGACGCCCGACCAGCCGATGCTGGAGGCCTACACCGCCCTGGGCGCGCTGGCGACCGCCACCGAGCGTCTGCAGCTGGGCACGCTTGTCACCGGCAACACCTACCGCAACCCGACGCTGCTGGGCAAGGTCATCACCACGCTCGACGTGGTGAGCGGCGGTAGGGCGATCCTCGGTATCGGGGCCGGCTGGTACGAGCTCGAACACCAACAGCTCGGTTTCGAGTTCGGTACCTTCACCGACCGGTTCAACCGGCTCGAAGAGGCCCTGCAAATCCTCGACCCGATGATCAGAGGTGAGCGGCCCACCTTCTCCGGGAAGTGGTACACCGCCGAATCGGCGATGGCGGAGCCGCGCTATCGCGACCGTGTCCCGATCCTGATCGGCGGCAGCGGAGAGAAGAAGACATTCGCGATCGCCGCCCGCAGCGCGGACCATCTCAACGTCATCGCGGCGTTCGACGAGCTGCCGCGCAAGATGGACGCCGTGGCCGCCCGGTGCGAGGAGGCCGGCCGCGACCCGGCGACGCTGGAGACGAGTGTGATGCTGACCGTGATCGCCGACGAGAACCTCGATCCCGCTCACCTTCCCGATAACGTGAGCAGGCGGATGGCGGCCGGCAGTCCGGCACAGATCGCCGACCAGGTGCGGGAGAAGGTACTCGACGCCGGTATCGACGGGGTGATCATCAATCTGCCCAACGGCCACACGCCCGGTGTGATCACCTCCGTCGCGGAAGCCTTGCGCCCGCTACTCGGGGTGTAACGCAGGTCTGCCCGCACCCTCCCTTGTGGGGGATTACACACGCTCGCGGCTTGGGGCTGCCGACTGCGTTTGGCTAGGCTGGAAGGGGTTACTAGCTAATTGCAATACACGCGTCGAGGAGACCCCGTCAGGAGCAAGCCGAACATGAGCCCCCAGCCAAAGGTCACAGCTGAAGAGCCGCGTCGTCACCGCGTGGTCATCATCGGTTCAGGGTTCGGCGGACTCAACGCGGCAAAGAAGCTGAAGCGCGCCGACGTCGACATCAAACTGATCGCGCGGACCACGCATCACCTGTTTCAGCCGTTGCTGTACCAGGTGGCCACCGGGATTCTGTCGGAGGGCGAGATCGCCCCGGCTACCCGCGTGGTCCTGCGCCGGCAGCGCAACGTCGAAGTGCTGCTGGGCAACGTCACCCACATCGATCTGGCCAACCAGCGCGTCGTCTCCGAACTGCTCGGCCACAGCTACGACACCCCCTACGACACCTTGATCGTCGCGGCCGGCGCAGGCCAGTCCTACTTCGGCAACGACCACTTCGCCGAATTCGCGCCCGGCATGAAGTCCATCGACGATGCGCTCGAATTGCGCGGCCGGATTTTGAGCGCGTTCGAGCAGGCCGAACGGTCCAGCGATCCGGAGCGGCGCGAGCGGCTGCTGACGTTCACCGTGGTCGGAGCCGGCCCCACCGGTGTCGAGATGGCCGGGCAGATCGCCGAGTTGGCCAAGCACACCTTGAAAGGCGCATTCCGGCGTATCGACTCGGTCAAGGCGCGGGTGATCCTGCTCGACGCCGGCCCCGCCGTGCTGCCGTCGATGGGCGAAAAACTCGGCCAGCGAGCGGCCGCACGGCTGGAGAAGATGGGCGTGGAGATCCAGCTGGGTGCGATGGTCACCGGCGTCGACCGCACCGGCATCACGGTCAAGGACTCCGACGGCTCCGAGCGGCGCATCGAATCGGCCTGCAAGGTGTGGTCCGCTGGAGTCCAGGCCAGCCGATTGGGCCGTGACCTCGCCGAACAGTCCGCGGCGGAGCTGGACACGGCCGGCCGGGTCCAGGTGCAGCCGGACCTGTCGATCCCGGGATACCCGAACGTGTTCGTCGTCGGTGACATGGCCGCCGTCGACGGCGTGCCGGGGGTGGCGCAGGGCGCGATTCAGGGCGCCAAGTACGTCGCCAAGACCGTCAAGGCCGAACTGGCCGGCGCCGATCCCACAGAACGCGGACCGTTCCAATACTTCGACAAGGGATCCATGGCGACGGTGTCGAGGTTTTCCGCGCTGGCCAAGATCGGCCCACTGGAATTCAGCGGCTTCATCGCCTGGCTGGCCTGGCTGGTCCTGCACTTGGTCTACCTGGTCGGCTTCAAGACCAAGGTCAGCACGCTGCTGTCCTGGACAGTGACGTTCCTGAGCACGCACCGCGGCCAGCTCGCCATCACCGAACAGCAGGCGTTTGCCCGAACGCGGCTCGAACAACTTGCCGAGCTGGCCGCCGAGGCGCGAGATCCGGCCGCAACCAGGGCTGCCAGCTAAGCCGGTTCGAGGTTCTGCAGCCGCACCTGGCCCCGGGCGACCACCCGGTCGCCGTCGTCGGTGATTGTCACCAGCCACAGTTGCTGGCGCCGGCCGCGGTGGATCGGTTCGGCCCTCCCATACACCATCCCCGAGCCGATGGACCGCAGGAAATCGGTGTTGTTGTTGACGCCGACGACGTTGCCACCGTTGCCACCTTTGCCATCGCCGGAATTAAGCCAGGTGAAGGCGGCCACGCTGGCCATGCTCTCGATCATCGAGCAGTAGACACCGCCGTGCACCAGGCCCATCGGCTGCAGAAGTTTGGGCTTGACCTCCAGCTGCGCGCGGGCGCCGTCGGGGCTGAGCTCGGTGAACTGCAGTCCCAGCTCCTCGTCGAACGGCGCGGTGAAATTTGGCGGAATGACCGTGTCCGGCGGTTGCACGTCCTTGTGTTTACACCATCACGGTCCAGAAACGGGCGAGCCCCGTGCTGCACGGCACGGGGCTCGCCGATCGAGTAGACCGGGGGTCACTGCAGCCCTCAGGACGCCTCCGCGGTCATTGTCGCTCGACCGCCATTAGGATAGGCAAGGCTGCCCTAATTTTACAAGCAATGGGCGGCAGCTAATGGGAATCGGCCAGCCGTGCGTACGACAGTCGGTAGTAAGCGGTAGTACGCTGGATCCAATGCTCGGGAGATGGAACGAACTATGGCCAAGCTGACGCGGCTCGGAGACCTGGAACGCGCCGTCATGGACCACCTCTGGTCCACGCCGGAGCCGCAAACCGTTCGACAGGTCCATGAAGCGTTATCGGCGCGACGCGACCTCGCGTATACGACGATCATGACCGTGCTGCAACGGCTGGCGAAAAAGAATCTGGTCTCCCAGCTCCGCGACGACCGGGCCCACCGGTACGCCCCCGTGCACGGCCGCGACGAACTGGTGGCCGGGCTAATGGTGGACGCACTGGCCCAGGCCGAGGATTCGGGGGGCAGGCAGGCCGCGCTGGTGCATTTCGTCGAGCGTGTCGGCGCCGATGAGGCCGATGCACTGCGCCGTGCCCTCGCGGAATTGGAAGCAACTCAACGCAATACGCCCTCAGCTGGCGCTACCGCGGAGGAGTAAGGGAGACTTACAGCGTGTCCGCGCTGGTCTTCACCGTTCTCGCGGTGCTGCTGGTCGGTCCGGTACCGGCCCTGCTAGCACGCGCGACATGGCCGTTGCGCGCTCCCCGCGCCGCGATGGTGTTGTGGCAGGCGGTCGCGCTGGCCGCCGTCTTTTCGGCGTTCAGCGCGGGAATCGCGATCGCCACCCGGGTGCTCATGCCCGGCCCCGACGGGCGGCCCACCGCCAGCATGGTCGGCGCGGCCGGCCGGCTCGGGTGGCCGCTGTGGGCGGCATACATCGCGGTCTTGGCGCTGACCTTGCTGGTCGGGGTCCGGCTGATGGTGGCGCTGATGCGAGTGGCCATCGCCAATCGGCGACGGCGTGCCCACCACCGCATGGTCGTGGATCTGGTCGGGGTCGGCCACAATGCGGCCCGGGCTCAGCCGTGCGCGAACACGCGCGACCTGCGCGTGCTGGACGTCCCGCAACCCCTTGCCTACTGTCTGCCCGGTGTGCGCAGCCGGGTCGTGGTCAGCGAGGGAACGCTGAACACGCTCACTGACACCGAAGTCTCGGCCATCCTCACCCACGAGCGGGCTCATCTGCGCGCCCGTCACGACCTGGTGCTGGAGGCGTTCACCGCGGCGCACGCCGCTTTCCCGCGGCTCGTCCGCAGCGCCAATGCGCTGCGCGCGGTGCAACTGCTCGTCGAGCTGCTCGCGGACGATGCCGCCGTGCGCGCCACCGGGCGCACTCCCCTGGCCCGGGCATTGGTCACCTGCGCCTCCGGACCGGCCCCTTCTGGGGCGCTGGCCGCGGGCGGGCCCAGCACGGTGTTGCGGGTGCGCCGGCTGTCCGGGCGTGGCAACAGTCCGATGCTGGCAGCGGGCGCATACCTGGCCGCGGTCGCCGTATTTGTGGTGCCCACCGTGGCGGTGGCCGTACCGTGGCTCACCGAGCTGCGCCGGCTGTTCAATGTCTAGCCTCGTATAGCGTCGACCCGGGCCCAACACCTCGGAATGCCACTCGGAGTCGGCTGTGCCACAGTGTGATCCGACGGCGTGTCGACAATGTATGTCGACAATGTTCTGCAACCTGAGAGGCGAGACATGAGTTCTTCGGATTCGAAGACGGGGACCGCGCAGATCGGCGTCACCGGCCTGGCTGTGATGGGTTCGAATCTCGCCCGCAATTTCGCCCACCACGACTACACGGTGGCGCTGCACAACCGGTCGGTCGCCAAGACCGACGCGCTGCTCGACGAGCACGGTGGCGAGGGCAAGTTCGTTCGCTCGGAGACCATCGAGGAGTTTCTGGACGCGCTGGAGAAGCCACGGCGGGTGATCATCATGGTCAAGGCCGGTGACCCGACCGACGCCGTCATCGAACAGCTCGCCGACGCCATGGAGCAGGGCGACATCATCATCGACGGCGGGAACGCCCTCTACACCGACACCATCCGCCGCGAGAAGGCGATGCGCGAACGGGGCCTGCACTTCGTCGGCGCCGGCATCTCCGGCGGCGAGGAGGGCGCGCTGAACGGGCCGTCGATCATGCCGGGCGGGCCCGCCGAGTCCTACAAGTCATTGGGCCCGCTGCTCGAGGAGATCTCGGCGCACGTCGACGGGGTGCCGTGCTGCACCCACATCGGGCCCGACGGCTCCGGGCACTTCGTCAAGATGGTGCACAACGGCATCGAGTACTCCGACATGCAGCTGATCGGCGAGGCCTACCAGCTGCTGCGCGACGGGCTCGGCAAGTCCGCGCCCGAGATCGCCGACGTCTTCGCCGAGTGGAACAAGGGCGACCTGGACAGCTACCTGATCGAGATCACCGCCGAGGTGCTGCGCCAGACCGATGCCAAAACCGGCAAGCCGCTCGTCGACGTCATCCTGGACGAGGCCGAGCAGAAGGGCACCGGCCGCTGGACGGTGAAGTCGGCGCTGGACCTAGGTGTGCCGGTGACCGGCATCGCCGAGGCCGTCTTCGCCCGTGCGCTGTCGGGCTCGGTGGCCCAGCGCAAGGCCACCACCGGGCTGGCGTCGGGCGGACTGGGCAGCAAGCCCACGGACGCTTCGCAGTTCGTTGAGGACGTCCGCCAGGCCCTCTACGCGTCGAAGATCATCGCCTATGCCCAGGGGTTCAACCAGATTCAGGCCGGCAGCGCCGAATACGACTGGGGCATCACGCCCGGCGACCTGGCCACCATCTGGCGCGGCGGCTGCATCATCCGGGCCAAGTTCCTTAACCGCATCAAGGAGGCGTACGACTCCGACCCCGACCTGGCGACGCTGATCGTGGCGCCGTATTTCCGCAGCGCGATCGAGGCGGCCATCGACGGCTGGCGTCGAGTGGTCGTGACCGCCACCCAACTGGGTATCCCGATTCCGGGCTTCTCCTCGGCGCTGTCCTACTACGACGCGCTGCGCACCGAGCGCCTGCCCGCTGCGCTGACCCAGGGTTTGCGGGACTTCTTCGGCGCGCACACCTACGGGCGCATCGACGAGGACCCGAGCAAGAAGTTCCACACGCTGTGGAGCGGGGACCGCAGCGAGGTGCCCGCCTAGCGCGGGGCGACTTTTAACACGCAAAGGGGGCGCGGCGACAGCGATGAGGTTTCTGAACGGGCACGGGCCCGGGTACGACCTGACCTACAACGATGTTTTCATCGTGCCCAACCGGTCCGACGTCGCCTCGCGGTTCGACGTCGACTTGTCCAGCGCCGACGGCTCGGGGACCACGATCCCGGTGGTGGTGGCCAACATGACCGCGGTGGCGGGGCGGCGGATGGCCGAGACGGTGGCGCGCCGCGGCGGCATTGTCATTCTGCCGCAAAATCTTCCGATCACGGCGGTGCAGCAGACCGTCGGGTTCGTCAAGAGCCGTGACCTGGTTCTGGACACCCCGGTGGTGCTGGAGCCCGACGATTCGGTGTCCGATGCGACCGCGCTGATCCACAAGCGCGCCCACGGTGTCGCGGTGGTGGTCTTCGAGCGCCGCCCCATCGGTCTGGTCAGCGAATCCAGCTGCCTGGGCGTGGACCGCTTCACCAGAGTGCGCGACGTTGCGATGACCGACGTCGTCACCGCGCCGGTGGGCACCGATCCGCGCAAGATCTTCGACCTGCTCGAGCACGCCCCGATCGGCGTGGCGGTGGTGACCAATGCGGACGGCACGCTGGCGGGCGTGCTGACCCGCACCGGAGCCATCCGCGCCGGCCTCTATACCCCGGCCACCGACGCGAGCGGCCGGCTGCGCGTGGGCGCGGCCGTCGGTATCAGCGGCGACGTGGGAGCCAGGGCGCGCTCGCTGGTGGAAGCCGGTGTCGACGTGCTCGTCATCGATACCGCACACGGGCATCAGGCGAAGACACTGGCGGCGATCAAGGCGGTTGCAGAGGTGCTTTCCAGGCTGGGCCTGGACGTGCCGCTGGCCGCGGGCAACGTGGTGTCCGCCGAGGGCACCCGGGATCTGCTCGGCGCCGGGGCCACCATCGTCAAGGTCGGCGTCGGCCCGGGCGCGATGTGCACCACCCGGATGATGACCGGTGTCGGCCGCCCGCAATTCTCCGCGGTGCTCGAATGCGCCTCTGCGGCAGCCGAACTCGGTGGTCACGTGTGGGCCGACGGCGGGATCCGCCATCCGCGCGACGTGGCGCTGGCGCTGGCCGCCGGGGCGTCGAACGCGATGATCGGGTCGTGGTTCGCCGGCACGTACGAGTCGCCCGGGGACCTGATGCGCGATCGCGACGACCAGCCGTACAAGGAGAGCTACGGCATGGCCTCCAAGCGGGCGGTGGTCGCGCGCGCCGCCGTCGACACGCGCGTTCGATCGCGCCCGCAAGGCGCTGTTCGAGGAAGGCATCTCGACGGCCCGGATGGGGTTGGACCCGGATCGCGGTGGGGTGGAGGACCTGCTCGACCACATCACCTCCGGCGTGCGCAGCACCTGCACGTATGTCGGCGCCTCGACCCTGGCGGAGCTGCATGAGCGGGCCGTCGTCGGCGTGCAGTCGCCGGCCGGCTACGCCGAGGGCCATCCGCTGCCCACCGGCTGGTGACGCCGCCGCCCGTGCGGCGCCCGAGGACTTGGCAAACACTTCGCTAGCATGTTGCGTGGAATCGAGCGAAAGGGATGAGCTGAGCCGGCCGTGAGCTTGTCCGTCACCACCGCCAGCGTGCTGGCCATCGTGGTGCTCGTCTTCGGCAATGCGCTGTTCGTCGCGGCCGAATTCTCGTTGACTGCGTTGGACCGCAGCACGGTGGATGCCAACGCCCGCAGCGGCAGGCGCCGGGACCGCTTCATCCAGCGCGCCCAGCACAAGCTGTCGTTTCAGCTGTCGGGCGCCCAGTTAGGCATCTCGATCACCACGCTGGCTACCGGCTACCTGACCGAGCCGCTGGTGGCCAACCTGCCGCATCCGTGGTTCGACGCGATGGGGATGTCCGACCCGGTGGCCGACGCGATCATGGCGGTCCTGGCGCTGGTGATCGTCACGTCGGTATCGATGGTGTTCGGCGAGCTGGTCCCGAAGTATCTCGCGGTCGCGCGGCCGCTGCGGACCGCCCGCGCGGTCGTGGGCCCGCAAATGCTGTTTTCGGCGCTGCTCACCCCGGCCATCCGGGCCACCAACGGGGCGGCGAACTGGATCGTGCGCCGATTGGGCATCGAGCCGGCCGAGGAACTGCGCTCGGCCCGCTCGGCGCAGGAGCTGCTGTCGCTGGTGCGGACCTCGGCCCGCAGCGGCTCCCTGGACCTGGCGACCGCGTCGCTGGTGCGGCGATCGCTGCAGTTCGGCGCCCTGACCGCCGAGGAACTGATGACGCCGCGAACCGAGGTCGTGGCGCTGCAGACCGACGACACCGTCGCCGACCTGATCGCCGCCGCCGCGGAGTCCGGGTTCTCCCGGTTTCCGCTCGTCGACGGCGACCTTGACTCGACCATCGGCATCGTGCACGTCAAGCAGGTGTTCCAAATTCCACCGGCAGATCGCGCACGCACCATGCTCACCTCGGTCGTCAAGCCCGTGCCCGTGGTGCCCTCGACACTGGACGGCGATGCGGTGATGGCGGAGATCCGCGCCAACCCGTTGCAGACCGCGCTGGTTGTCGACGAGTACGGGGGCACCGCGGGCATGGTGACCATCGAGGATCTGATCGAAGAGATCGTGGGCGACGTCCGTGACGAGCACGACGACGCCACCCCGGACGTGGTGGCCGCCGGCGGCGGGTGGCGAGTGTCGGGCCTGCTGCGGATCGACGAGGTGTCCACCGAGACCGGATACCGGGCTCCCGAGGGGGAATACGAGACGATCGGCGGCCTGGTGCTTCAACAGCTCGGCCACATCCCGCAGACCGGCGAAACGGTGGAGCTGCCCGCGCTAGATGCGGACGGCCTGCTGGACGACTCAATGCGCTGGCAGGCGAAGGTGGTTCAGATGGACGGCCGCCGGATCGATCTGCTCCAGCTGACCGAACTGGGCGCTATGCCTGAAAGTCATGACGAAACCGGCTCGGAGCTGGGCCGCTGATGCACGAGGCGCTGGGAGTGCTGGCGGCGATCCTGCTGATCGGGGCCAACGCGTTCTTTGTGGGCTCCGAATTTTCGCTGATCTCGGCCCGTCGCGACCGCCTCGAGGCGTTGGCCGAGCAGGGCAAGGCCAGGGCGGTGACCGTGATCCGGGCCGGTGAGCAGCTCTCGTCGATGCTGGCGGGCGCGCAGCTGGGCGTCACGGTGGCCTCCATCCTGCTCGGCCGGATCGGCGAGGCGGCGGTCGCCGACCTGTTGCGCAAATCGTTCGCAGTGACCGCGATGCATCCGGCGCTGGCGCACACGCTGGCGTTCGCGATCGCGCTGGCGGTTGTCGTCACGCTGCATGTGCTGCTCGGTGAGATGGTGCCGAAGAACATCGCCCTGGCCGGCCCGGAGCGGACGGCGATGCTGCTGGTACCGCCCTATCTGGCCTATGTGCGGGCCGCTCGACCGTTCATCGTGTTCTACAACAAGTGCGCCAATGCGGTGCTCCGCGGGCTGCGGGTGGAGCCGAAAAACGAGCTGGACAGCACGGTATCCACGGCCCAACTGTCCGCGATGATCGCCGAGTCGGTGTCCGAGGGCCTGCTGGATCAGGAGGAGCACACCCGGCTGACCCGGGCGCTGCAGATCCGCACCAGGACGGTGGCCGATGTCGCGCGCCCACTCGCCGACATTCGGGCGGTGCAGGTGGCTGGGGCTGGGTTCGGGGCCGACCGTCGGCGCGGTCGAACAGGCCCTGGCCGAGACCGGCTACTCGCGGTTTCCGGTCGTGGGCCTCGACGGTGACATACATCGGATACCTGCACATCAAGGACGTGTTGACGCTGGGTGACGATCCGGCGACCGTCATCGACCTGGCTCTGGTGCGCCCGCTGCCGCGGGTTCCCGAGTCGCTGCCGTTGGCCGATGCCTGTCCCGGATGCGGCGCAGCAACAGCCATCTGGCACTGGTCACCGCGGGTAGCGTTGACGGCGGGCAGCTGGTCGCGATGGTGGCGATGGAGGATCTGGTGGAGGACTTGGTCGGCGCGATGCGCGACAAGTAGCAGCCCGTATGATCTGAGCGGCGGTTGACGGCCGGCGGACGATTGAGAATTGCCCGCTACAGTGCGCTAGTTCGCCAGAGGCGATTCCCGCGACCGCAACATCGGGATGACCACAGCCGTCAGCGCGTCGTGACCTGGCGTTGCTGCTGGGCGGAATAGGCTCATTGGGCTGCTGGTCGGTAGGCTGGAGTAATTGCCGGTGAGGCAAAAATGGAGGAGAACTATGACCGATCGCGTGTCGGTGGGCAACCTGCGCATCGCCCGGGTGCTCTACGACTTCGTGAACAAAGAGGCGCTACCCGGCACCGATATCGACCCGGACAGCTTCTGGGCGGGCGTCGACAAAGTCGTCACCGATCTCACCCCGCAGAACCAGGATTTGCTGAACCGTCGTGACGAGCTGCAGGCCCAGATCGACAAGTGGCACAAGCAACGCGTGATCGCGCCGGTGGATGTCGACGCCTACCGAGCAGTTCCTCACCGAAATCGGCTACCTGCAACCCGAACCCGAAGACTTCACCATCACCACGTCCGGGGTCGATGACGAGATCAAGACGATGGCAGGCCCGCAGCTGGTGGTGCCGGTCCTGAATGCGCGGTTTGCGCTGAACGCGGCCAACGCGCGCTGGGGCTCGCTGTACGACGCGCTCTATGGCACCGACGCCATCCCGGAAAAGGACGGCGCCGAAAAGGGCTCCGGCTACAACAAGGTGCGCGGCGACAAGGTGATCGCCTACGCGCGCAAGTTCCTGGACGGCGCCGTGCCGCTGTCGTCGGGCTCGTGGTCCAACGCCACCGGTATCACCGTCGAGGACGGGCAGCTGGTGGTCGCCCTGCCCGACGAGTCTGAGGGTCCACGGGGCTCGCCTGACCCCGGGCAGTTCGTCGGCTACACCGGCGAGCTCGGCTCGCCCAACTGGTCGGTGTTGCTGGTCAACCACGGTTTGCACATCGAGATCCTGATCGACCCGGAGTCACCGATCGGCAAGACCGACCGCGCGGGCGTCAAGGACGTGATCCTGGAATCGGCGATCACCACGATCATGGACTTCGAGGACTCGGTCGCCGCCGTCGACGCCGACGACAAGGTGCTCGGCTACCGCAACTGGCTCGGCCTGAACAGGGGCGACCTGTCCGAAGAGGTCGGCAAGGACGGCAAGACCTTCACCAGGACGCTCAACGGGGACCGGAGCTACACCGCACCCGACGGCAGCGAGTTCACCCTGCCGGGCCGCAGCCTGATGTTCGTGCGCAACGTCGGTCACCTGATGACCAACGACGCCATCGTCGCTGCGGCGACGGGCGAACGAGGTGTTCGAGGGCATCATGGACGCCCTGTTCACCGGCGTGACCGCGATCCACGGACTCAAGGAATCCGACGGGGCAACGGGCCGCTGGTCAACAGCCGCACCGGTTCGATCTACATCGTCAAGCCCAAGATGCACGGGCCCGACGAGGTGGCGTTCACCGTGCGAGCTGTTCAGCCGGGTCGAAGACGTGCTCGGGTTGCCGCAGGGCACCTTGAAGGTCGGCATCATGGACGAAGAGCGCCGCACCACCGTGAACCTGCGGGCGTGCATCAAAGCCGCCGCCGACCGCGTCGTGTTCATCAACACCGGCTTCCTGGACCGCACCGGCGACGAGATCCACACCTCGATGGAGGCGGGTCCGATGGTGCGCAAGGGCACCATGAAGAGCCAGCCGTGGATCCTGGCCTACGAGGACCACAACGTCGACGCCGGTCTGGGCGCCGGGTTCGTCGGTCGCGCCCAGATCGGCAAGGGCATGTGGGCCATGACCGAGCTGATGGCCGACATGGTCGAGCAGAAGATCGCCCAGCCCCGCGCCGGCGCCAGCACCGCCTGGGTGCCCTCACCCACCGCGGCCACCCTGCACGCGATGCACTACCACTTCGTCGACGTGGCCGCGGTGCAGCAGGAACTGGCCGGCCAGAACCGCACCACGATCGACCAGCTGCTGACCATTCCGTTGGCCAAGGAGCTGGCGTGGGCCTCCGAGGAGATCCGCGAGGAGGTCGACAACAACTGTCAGTCGATCCTCGGCTACGTGGTGCGCTGGATCGACCAGGGCGTCGGCTGCTCGAAGGTGCCCGACATCCACAACGTCGCGCTCATGGAGGACCGCGCCACCCTGCGGATCTCCAGCCAGTTGCTGGCCAACTGGCTGCGGCACGGCGTCATCACCAGCGAGGATGTGCGGGCCAGCCTGGAGCGGATGGCGCCGATGGTCGACGAGCAGAACGCCGGCGACTCCGCCTATCAGCCGCTGGCGCCCAACTTCGACGACAGCATCGCCTTCCTGGCCGCCCAGGAGCTGATCTTGTCCGGCGGGCAGCAACCCAACGGCTACACCGAGCCGATCCTGCATCGCCGTCGTCGTGAAGCCAAAGCCCGGGCCGGTGCCTGATCGCGGCTCTACGGGTCAGGCAATGATTCGACGGGAAGACAGCGGGCACCGGCATGGGTAGGCACAGAAGGCCGGACGCGGAGGATTCCGCCCGACGCGCTGTCCGTCGAGGAGCTGTCCAAAAGGCGGCCGCTGAGAGTGCGGGACGAGCCGGCGGCCGATGATCGGACCGACGATGTCGGTGACGCAGACGAGCGGCCCGTTCCGCCAGCGAGGACCCCGACGCGGACGACGACGCCGGCGCCGTCTTCGCGTCCGGACCCGACGATGACTTCCCGGAGTACCCGGATTTCCCGCCTCGGCAGGCCAGCGCGGTCGTCGCGGAGCCGCCCACGGCTGCACCGGAGCCATCGCCGCCGTCCCAGTCCGGCCACCACGGATTCGGTGCCTGGCAAGGCGGTCATCGCAGCGTCGGCGGCCGACGCGGAGTCAGCATCGGTTTGATCGCGGCCCTGGTCGCGGTCGTCGTGGTCGTGGGCACGGTGATCGTGTGGAGTTTCTTCGGGGACGCGCTGTCGCACCGCGGGCACACGGCCGCGGCGCGCTGTCTGGGCGGCAACGAGACGGTCGCCGTCGTCGCAGACCCGTCGATCGCCGATCACCTGCAGGAGTTCGTCGAAGGCTTCAATACGTCGGCCGGCCCGGTCGGCGATCGCTGTGTGGCGGTCAGCATCAAGCCCGCCGGCTCCGACGCCGTCCTGAACGGTTTGGCCAGCAAGTGGCCGGCCGAACTGGGCGGCCAGCCGGCGTTGTGGATACCCGGCAGCTCGATCTCCGCGGCCCGGCTCGCCGGGGCCTCCGGTCAGAAGGCGATCATCGACAGCCGTTCACTGGTGACGTCGCCGGTGCTGCTCGCGGTGCGGCCCGAATTGCAGTCGGCGCTGGCAAACCAGAGCTGGGCCGCGCTGCCCGGGCTGCAAACCAACCCGAACTCGTTGGCCGGCCTGAACTTGCCGGCCTGGGGCTCGCTGCGACTTGCGCTGCCGAGCAAAGCCAACGCCGACGCCACGCTCGCTGGCCGGCGAGGCGGTGGCAGCCGCGTCAGTGCCCGCGGGCGCACCGCCGACCCAGGGCGTCGGGGCGGTGCGCACCCTGATCGGCGCACAACCCAAACTGGCGGACAGCACGCTGACAGAGGCGATGAACGCGCTGCTCAAGCCCGGTGACGCCGCGAGCGGCACCGGTGCACGCGGTGATCACCACCGAGCAGCAACTGTTCCAGCGCGGTCAGTCGCTGCCGGATGCCAAGGGCACGTTGGCTTCCTGGCTGCCGCCCGGCCCGGTGCCGGTCGCCGACTATCCCACGGTGCTGCTGAGCGGCTCGTGGCTGTCGAAGGAGCAGACCGAGGCGGCCAGCGAGTTCGCCCGGTTCCTGCGCAAGCCCGAGCAACTGGCCAAGCTGGCCAAGGCCGGTTTCCGGGTCAACGGCGTCAAACCGCCGAGCAGCGCCGTCACCAGCTTCGCGGCGCTGCCCTCCACGCTGTCGGTGGGTGACGACGCGGCGCGCGCCACGCTGGCCGACGCCATGAGCGCACCGTCGAACGGGGTGGCGGCGACCATCATGCTCGACCAGTCGCTGCCCGCCGATGACGGCGGAAAGACCCGGCTGGCCAACGTGATCGCGGTGCTTCAAGACCGCATCAAGGCGCTGCCGCCCAACTCGGTCCTGGGGCTGTGGACATTCGACGGCCACGAGGGTCGATCGGAGGTGGGCGCCGGGCCGCTGGCCGACCCGGTCAACGGCCAGCCGCGCTCGGCCGCCCTGCTGGCCGCGCTGGACAAGCAGTATTCATCCAACGGCGGTGCCGTGTCGTTCACCACGCTGCGCATCATCTACGGCGACATGGTCGCCAATTACCGTGCCGGCCAGACGAATTCGGTGTTGGTGATCACGGCGGGGCCACACACGGACCAAACGCTGGACGGGCCGGGGCTGCAGGACTTCATCCGGCGCACCGCCGATCCGGCCAAGCCGGTCGCGGTCAACGTCATCGACTTCGGCGCCGACCCGGACCGGGCGACGTGGGAAGCCATCGCGCAGCTCAGCGGCGGCAGCTACCAGAACTTGTCGACGTCGGCCACCCCCGACCTCGCCACGGCGATCAACACGTATTTGAGCTGACCGATGAGGATTGATTTCACGCCTGATCCGCAGCTCTATCCTTTCGAGTCGCGCTGGTTCGACAGCTCGCGGGGTCGCATCCACTACATCGACGAGGGAGACGGCCCGCCGATCCTGTTGTGCCACGGCAATCCGACGTGGAGCTTCCTGTATCGCGACATCGTCATCGCGCTGCGTGACCGATTCCGTTGCGTCGCACCGGATTATCTAGGGTTCGGGCTGTCGGAGCGTCCGGACGGTTTCGGGTACAAAATCGACGAGCACGCCCGGGTCGTCGGCGAATTCGTCGATCACCTCGGTCTGGACGGCTACCTGACGATGGGCCAGGACTGGGGTGGGCCGATCGGCATGGCGGTCGCGGTGGAGCGTGCCGATCGGGTGCGTGGCGTCATTCTGGGCAACACCTGGTTCTGGCCTACTGACGTGCTGACCACGAAGATCTTCAGCAGGGTGATGTCCAGTCCGCCGATGCAGTGGGCGATCTTGCGGCGCAATTTCTTCGTCGAGCAGATGATTACCGCGGGAACCGAGCGCCGCCCCAGCGGCGCGGTGATGGAGCACTACCGGGCGGTGCAGCCCACCCCGGCCGCACGGCTGGGCGTCGCCGAGATGCCCAAGCAGCTCCTGGCCGCCCGTCCACTGCTGGAACGCCTCGGCTCCGAAGTGCCGGCCAAGCTGGGTGCTAAGCCGGCGCTGTTCGTCTGGGGCATGAAAGACTTCGCGTTCCGACCCGGCCCGACGCTGCCGCGGATGCGCGCGGCATTTCCTGATCACGTTCTCGTCGAGCTGCCCAGGGCGAAGCATTTCATCCAGGAGGATGCGCCCGACCAGATTGCCGCGGCGATAATCGAGCGTTTCGGCTAGACGTCGCTGGCGTCGTTGAGCGGCGCCCCGGGTGCCCGCGCTTCATACCGGGATGATCGGTCTAGTCTTCGCCGCGGTCCTGCCGCTAGTATTTCTGTTCATACTGAATTCTGTACGCGCGGAAATCGGGATACGAGGGTGAAACTTCCGTTGAAGCCACTCACCAAGCACACCGGGCGTCGCCCGGGGCCCAACACCACTCGAGAGCTGATTGCCGATACTGCCCGCAAGCATTTCGCTGCGTTGGGATATGACCGCACCTCGATGCGGCAAGTCGCGCTGGCGGCCGGGGTCGATCCGGCGCTGGTGACCCATTATTTCGGCACGAAGCTGGACCTGTTCCTGGCTGTTGTCGAGTTGCCGATCGATCCGGTCGCGTTGATCGATCACGTGGTCAGCGGTGACGCCGATGGCGCCGGTGCGCGGTTGGCGACCGCCGTGCTGGACGTCCTAGACGACGAGGTGCGCCGCCGACCCATGGTGGGCATGATCCGTGCCGCGACCGCCGAACCGGAAGCCGCGCGGTTGGTGCGCGACTTCTTGACGCGGAACCTGCTCGTCCCGATCGCGCAGCGTCTGGAGACGGACGATCCCGAATATCGGGCTGGTTTGGTGATGTCCCAAATCGTCGGTGTCACGCTGGCCCGCTCCATCGTCGGAATCCAATCGTTGGCCGCTCAGCCGCGTGAACGCATCGCCGCCGATCTGGGTGTCACGCTGCAGCGCTATCTGCTCGGCGACCTGAGCCGTTGATGTGCCACACGATCGGGAAGGAGAAATTGTGAGCGGGCGCCGCCTCTTGTTCGACACGTTGTACCGTCTTGGGCGGCCGATCTGGGACGCCCCCGATGAAGCGGAAACTCTTGCGTCACAACATTCCTGGTATCTGATACGGGCTGCGCCGGCGCTGAGATCGCTGAAAGGGTAACCGGTGACAAGGATTACCTTTGGTCGCCTGCTCGCGCGGCGGTGGACGCTCGTGGTCGCGGTGGTGGTGATCGCGGTGGCGGGGTTTTGCGTATACCGGCTGCACGGCATCTTTGGGTCTCACCACAACGTCTCTGCTGGTGGCGCGCTGCCCAACGACACCGCTGCATTTAACCCCAAGCACGTGGTCATCGAGGTGTTCGGCGCTCCGGGCACCGTGGCGACGATCAGCTACGTGGATGTCAACGCGCAACCGCAGCGCGTGAATGACGCCCCCCTGCCGTGGTCTTATGACGTCACCACCAGCCAGCCTGCCGTGTTCACCAACGTCGTTGCCCAGGGCAACAGCGATTTCCTCGGCTGCCGCATCACGATCGACGGCGAAGTGAAGGACCAGAGAACGGTCAACACGTTGAACGCCTACACCTACTGTTTGGAGAAGTCTGGATGAGGGACGATCACGTCGAAGACCGTTCGTTGGTGCACAGGATCGCGCGGAGCATCCGCTGGTCGTCGGTGCCCATCGTGTTGGTGTGGCTGCTCATCGCGGTGATCACCAACGTCTACGTGCCGCAATTGGAGGAGGTCGGCAAGGCCCACAACGTCGGGTTGAGCTCTCCGGATGCGCCGTCGCTGCAGGCGATGAAACGCATCGGCAAGGTGTTCGGCGAGTTCGACTCCGACAGTGCGGCGATGATCGTGCTGGAAGGGCAACAAGCCCCTCGGCGCCGACGCGCACCACTTCTACGACACCTTGGTCCGCAAACTCAGCGGCGACACCACGCATGTGCAGCACATTCAGGACTTCTGGGGGGATCCGCTGACGGCGGCGGGCTCGCAGAGCAAGGACGGCAAGGCCGCCTACGTCACAGGTGTTTCTGGCCGGCAATCAGGGCGAGACATTATCGCTGCAAGTCGGTCGACTCGGTGCGTGACATCGTGGACCACACGCCGCCGCCACCAGGGGTCAAGGCCTACGTCACCGGCGCGGCGCCGTTGTTCAGCCGACCAGATCTCGGTCGGCAGCAAAGGTATCGCGAAGGTCACCCTCATCACCATCGCGGTCATCATCGACCATGTTGCTCTTCGTCTACCGATCGATCGTCGGCCACGGTCCTGGTGCTGCTGACGGTGCTCATCGAATTGACCGCCGCCCGAGGCGTCGTCGCCATGCTGGCCAACTTCGGGATCATCGGCCTGTCGACGTACTCGACGAATCTGCTCACGTTGCTGGCCATCGCGGCGGGCACCGACTACGCGATATTCCTCGTGGGCCGCTACCACGAAGCGCGCCAGGCCGGCGAGGATCGAGAAACCGCCTATCTACACCATGTTCCGCGGCACCGTGCATGTGATCGTCGGCTCGGGGCTGACGGTCGCCGGCGCGGTGTCTTGCCTGAGCTTCACCCGGCTGCCCTACTTCCAGACCCTGGGCCTACCCGCGCGCGATCGGCGTGCTGGTGACGCTGGCGGCCGCGCTGACCCTGGCGCCCGCCGTGCTGACGATCGCCGGCCATTTCGGGCTGCTGGAACCCAGACGTGCGATGCGCACCCGGGGATGGCGGCGCATCGGCACCGCCGTCGTGCGCTGGCCCGGGCCGATCCTGGTGGTGACCGTCGCGGTGGCCCTGATCGGTCTGCTCGCCCTGCCCGGCTACAAGACCAGCTACGACCGCGCCGGTACCTGCCCGCGAAGCGCCGGCCAACGTCGGTTACGCGGCCGCCGAACGGCACTTCTCCCAGGCCCGGCTCAATCCCGAGCTGTTGATGATCGAGACCGATCACGACATGCGCAACCCGGCCGACATGCTCGTGCTGGAGCGGGTCGCCAAGGCCGTCTTGCACACCCACGGCATCGCCCTGGTGCAGTCGATCACCCGGCCGCTGGGCACGCCGATCAACCACAGCTCGATCCCGTTTCAGATCAGCGCACAAAGCGCCAGCCAGATCATGAACCTCAGCTACCAGCAGGCCCGCGCCGCCGACCTGCTCAAACAGGTCGACGAGATCGACACATCCATCGACATCCTCAAGCAGCAACTCGCGCTGCAGCAACAGGCCAACGCCGCCACCCACGAGCAGACCCAGGCGTTCCACGACACGGTCGCGATGGTGAAGACCTGCGCGACAAGATCGCCAACTTCGACGACTTCTTCCGGCCGCTGCGCAACTACTTCTACTGGGAGCCGCACTGTTTCGACATCCCGATCTGCGCGGCGCTGCGCTCGGTCTTCGACGCCCTCGACGGTATCGACGCGCTCACCGACCAGTTGCGGAACAGGTCACGGCGAGCCTGGACAAACTGAACGCGCTGCAGCCGCAACTGCTGGCGCTGATCCCGCCCCAGATCGCCATCCAGGAAACCAATCGCGATCTGACGCTGTCCAATTACGCCACCACGTCCGGGATCAACGCCCAAAGCGAGGAGGCTCTGCAGAACGCAACCGCCATGGGACAGGCGTTCGACGCCGCCAAGAACGACGACTCCTTCTATCTGCCGCCGGAGGCGTTCAGCAACCCCGAATTCCAGCGCGGCCTCAAACTGTTCCTCTCACCGGACGGCAAGGCCGCCCGCATGATCATCACCCACGAGGGCGATCCCGCGACCCCCGAGGGCATCTCGCACATCGACGCGATCCGCAATGCTGCCGCAAGACGCCCTCAAAGGCACCCCGCTCGGCAACGCCAAGATCTACATCGGCGGCACCGCGTCGACCTACAAGGACATCAGCGACGGCGCGAAGTACGACCTGATGATCGCCGCGCTCGCCGCGCTGAGCCTCATCCTGCTCATCATGGTGTTCATCACCCGAAGCCTGGTCGCCGCGCTGGTCATCGTGGGCACGGTGGCGCTGTCGCTGGGGCGTCGTTCGGGCTGTCGGTACTGGTGTGGCAGTACATCCTCGGCATCCAGTTGTACTGGATCGTGCTTGCGCTGGCGGTCATCCTGCTGCTGGCGGTGGGATCGGACTACAACCTGCTGCTGATCTCCCGATTCAAAGAAGAGATCCACGCCGGACTCAAGACCGGCATCATCCGCGCCATGGCCGGCACCGGCGGGGTCGTCACCTCCGCCGGGTCTGGTGTTCGCCGCCACCATGGCGTCCTTCGTGTTCAGCGATCTACGTGCGATCGGCCAGGTCGGCACCACCATCGCGCTCGGCCTGCTGTTCGACACCCTGATCGTGCGATCGTTCATGACACCGTCCATCGCAGCGCTGCTCGGCCGCTGGTTCTGGTGGCCGCAACGCGTGCGCCCGCGCCCGGCCAGCCAGATGCTGCGACCCTACGGCCCGCGACCCGCCGTTCGCCAACTGCTGCTGTGGGATGACGACGACGAGTCGATGTCCGCGGGAGCAGAAATGATGAGTTCGAGCCTTGTTGGTTATCTGACGCTGCTGTGCTTGGTCGCCGAATTGGTGTTCGCCGCCTTTGCCTTTGCTTTCGTAAGACGGCTCCTGAAGCGCGCACCCACTCCGATGAGCGAAAAAGTCGGGAGCGTCAGAACAGTCTTAGATAAGTTGCGCAAACGCGAACCGATGTCGAAGGACGAGTTAGATTTTGCGAGGCAAATCATTGCCGATCGTAGATCCTTGATGGCGTACTCCATCCCCGCCGCGATCTTCACCGTTGGATGCCTTTATGTGTTCGGCAGCTTTGAGCAGTTGCACGGACGCACACCCTCCTTTCGAACGTTTATCGGGGTGCTGCCCATGTTGGGGGCCACAAACCTAGCCATTCAGCTACTCAGGATCGCGGCCTTGAAAAGGCGTCTGCGGAGCGTCTCTTGAAACAGCCCGGATGTGGCACGGACAGGTCAGTGTCGTGACTAGTCCGCCGCAAACCAAGCGCCCACTCCCACCGGCGGCCTGGAAACTGAAGAAACCGCGCATTGGTCGTGAGGTGGGGCGCCTCGAGGCGCTCGTCGGCGCTGCTGTTAGGTCAGAGCCTGAGGTCGACAGTAAGAGGTCGCCCCGCCATGTCCAACATTGTGCGTTGGCGCCGCGAAGTGCTTGAGCGACGTCGCTTTCCAGGCGGAGTCGGCGGCACGTCTGTATTCGATGCCGCGGCCAGTGCCGTGCGGCACGAATTGTCCGCGG
This sequence comes from uncultured Actinomycetota bacterium, assembly GCA_963820985.1. Taxonomy (GTDB): domain Bacteria; phylum Actinomycetota; class Actinomycetes; order Mycobacteriales; family Mycobacteriaceae; genus Mycobacterium. Next base: position 37,881 of record CAWGCI010000004.1, read on the forward strand.
AGTCTGTTACAATCGAAAGTATGTTCGAGTCCGTGGCGTCACTCGATCCGGCAGCCGACGAATCGGCGCTGATCGAGCGGATCGCCGAGCTGGAGCGGGTCAAATCGGCGGCCGCGGCGGGTCAGGCCCGGGCGGCGGCCGCCCTCGACGCGGCGCGTCGGGCCGCCGAAGCCGCGGCCGGCGTGCCCGCCGCACGGCGCGCACGGGGTCTGGCCAACGAGATCGCGCTGGCCCGACGAGACTCCCCGGCCCGGGGCGGGCGGCATCTGGGCTTCGCCAAGGCCCTGGTGCACGAGATGCCGCACACACTGCGCGCGCTGCGAATCCGGAGCACTCTCGGAGTGGCGCGCCACCCTGATCGTGCGCGAAAGCGCCTGCTTGACGGTCGAGGACCGGCGCGCACTGGATGCCGAGTTGTGTGGCGACCCGGCAGGGCTGGACGGGATGGGCGATGCGCGGGTGACCGCCGCCGCCAAGGCGATCGCCTACCGGCTGGACCCGCATGCCGTCGTTGATCGGGCGGCCAACGCCGAGGAGGACCGCACCGTCACCATCCGCCCGGCTCCCGACACCATGACCTATGTGACCGCACTGTTGCCCGTCGCTCAGGGCGTGTCGGTGTATGCGGCGCTGCGCCGCGAAGCAGACACCTGCGGCGACGGGCGCTCCCGCGGACAGGTGATGGCCGACACCCTGGTCGAACGGGTCACCGGCCGCGCCGCGACAGTGCCGACTCCGGTCGCGGTCAACCTGGTGCTGACCGACGAGACGTTGTTGGGCGCTGACAGCACGCCGGCCGACCTGTGCGGCTATGGACCCATCCCGGCCGCGGTCGCCCGCGCGATGGTGGCCCGCGCCGCCGACGACCGGCGCTCCCGGGCGACACTGCGCCGGCTCTACGCCCACCCAAAGACCGGGGCGCTGGTGTCGATGGAGTCGCGCGCACGGCTGTTTCCCCGCGGCCTGGCCACCTTCATCGAGCTACGGGATCAACGGTGCCGCACTCCCTACTGCGACGCGCCGATCCGACACCGCGACCACGCCCAACCCTGGGCCGACGGCGGCCCGACCACCGCGACCAACGGGCTCGGCTCCTGCGAACGCTGCAACTACGCCAAAGAAGCCGACGGCTGGCGGGTCAGCACCAGCATGGACGAAAACCACACGCACACAGCCGAATTCATTACGCCGACGGGTAGGCGATATCGGTCGGGCGCCCCACCGCGCGCGCCGGCGATCACGATCAGCGATGTCGAGGTCCGAGTCGGCATCGCACTCGCTCGGCACGCCGCCTAGCTGGACTTGCGCCCGCACGGCCAAACAGACGCGCCTAGACGTACGCCTCCACCGGCGGGCACGAGCAGACCAGGTTGCGGTCGCCGTAGGCCCCGTCGATGCGACGCACCGGCGGCCACACCTTGGGCCGGAACCCCTTCCCGAGCGGATAGGCGGCCTCTTCGCGGGTGTACGGGTGGTCCCAGTCGGCGACCAGCAGGCACTCGGCGGTGTGCGGTGCGCCCCGCAGCGGGTTGTCGTCAACAGGCCACAGCCCCGAGCCGCCACTTTGTCGATCTCGCCGCGGATGGCGATCATGGCCTCGCAGAACGCGTCGACCTCGGCCAGGCTCTCGCTCTCGGTGGGCTCCACCATCAGCGTGCCGGCCACCGGGAAGCTCATGGTCGGTGCGTGGAAGCCGTAGTCCGCCAAGCGTTTTGCGACATCGTCGACGGTCACGCCGGTGGACTTGGTGATCGGACGCAGGTCCAGGATGCACTCGTGGGCGACCATGCCGTTCTCGCCGGTGTACAGCACCGGCAAGTACTCGTCGAGCCGGCGGGCGATGTAGTTGGCCGAGGTGATCGCGGTCAGCGACGCCGCCCGCAGACCGTCGGCGCCCATCATCCGGATGTAGGCCCAGGTGATCGGCAGGATCGAGGCCGACCCGTACGGCGCCGACGACACCGGCCGGCCGTCGGGCAGTTCGAGGCGCATACGGGTGACCGGGCAGGAACGGGGCCAGATGCGAGCGCGCCGCCACCGGACCGACGCCCGGGCCGCCGCCGCCGTGCGGAATGCAGAACGTCTTGTGCAGGTTCAGGTGGCTGACGTCGCCGCCGAAGTTCCCCGGCCGGGCCAGGCCGACCAGAGCGTTGAGGTTGGCGCCGTCGACGTACACCTGGCCGCCCGCGTCGTGCACAGCCGCGCAGATCTCGGCGATGTCGTGCTCGTACACGCCGTGGGTGGACGGGTAGGTGATCATCAGCGTCGACAGCCGTTCCGCGTGCTCGCCCACCTTGGCGCGCAGATCGTCGAGGTCGACGTCGCCGGCCCGACCAGGCTCGTCGTGGCAACGTACGACCACGACCCGCATTCCGGCCAACGCGGCCGACGCGGCGTTGGTGCCGTGCGCGCTGGACGGGATCAGGCAGATGTCGCGGTGCGGCTCGCCTCGGCTGTCGTGGTAGTCGTGGATCGCCAGCAGGCCCGCGTACTCGCCTTGCGAGCCGGCGTTGGGCTGCAGCGAGACGGCGTCGTAGCCGGTGATGTCCACCAGCCACCTCTCCAGGTCGGCGATGAGCCGACGCAGCCCCGGGGTGTCGGATGCCGGCGCGAACGGATGCATGACGCGCGAATTCCGGCCAGGTGATGGACTCCATCTCGGCCGCGGCGTTGAGTTTCATGGTGCACGAGCCCAGCGGAATCATGCTGCGGTCCAAGGCGATGTCCTTGTCCGCCAGTGCACGCAGATACCGCATCATCGCCGTCTCGGTGCGGTATTGGGTGAACGCGGGATGCGTCAGGAACTCCGAGGTCCGGGTCGCGATATCGGAGCCAGTCGGTTGGGCGGGCGACACCGCGAAGGCATCCAGAACCGCCGCCACATGGGCGTCGGTGGTGGCTTCGTCGCAGGCCACCGACACGTGGTCGGCGTCGACGCGCCATAGGTTGATGCCCTGGGCCTTGGCCTTGGCGAGCACCTCGTCGGCGCGCCCCGGCACGTGGGCCAGGACGGTGTCGAAGTACGCGTCGTGCACCAGCGCGTCGCCTAGGCCGGCGGCGATGGTCTCGGCGTGGGAGTGCATGCGACGGGCGATCGCGGTCAGCCCGTCGGCGCCGTGGTAGCTGGCGTACATCGCGGCCATCACCGCCAGCAGCACTTGCGCGGTGCAGATGTTGCTGGTCGCCTTGTCGCGGCGGATGTGCTGTTCGCGCGTCTGCAGCGCCAGGCGGTAGGCCGGGGACCCGTCGGCATCCACTGACACGCCGACCAGCCGACCCGGCAGCTGACGGGCATGCTTGGCGTGCACCGCCAGGTATCCGGCGTGTGGGCCGCCGAATCCCATTGGCACACCGAATCTTTGGGTGGTGCCGAACGCGACGTCGGCGCCGATTTCGCCGGGCGGCGTGATCAGCGTGCAGCGCCAACAGGTCGGCGCCGACGGCGACCAGCGCGCCGCGGTCGTGCGCCTGCGCCACCAAATCCGACCAGTCCGTGATCCGGCCGCTGGCCCCGGGCAGCTGGGTGATGACCCCGAAGAACTCACCGTCGGGCAGACCATCCCGCAGGTCGGCGGTGACGATGTCGATGCCCAACGGCCTGGCGCGGGTAGCCAGTACCGCGGCGGTCTGGGTGAACACGTCGGCGTCGACGGCCAGCCGGTTGGTGCTGCCGCGGGCCGCACGGTGCATCAACGTCATGGCCTCGGCGGCCGCGGTGGCCTCGTCGAGCATGGACGCGTTGGCAATCTCGAGTCCGGTGAGGTCGGCGACCATCGTCTGGAAGTTGAGCAGCGCTTCCAGCCGGCCCTGACTGATCTCGGGCTGGTACGGCGTGTAGGCGGTGTACCAGGCCGGGTTCTCCATGATGTTGCGCAGCAGCACCGGGGGCGTGAGCGTGTCGTAGTAGCCCTGCCCGATCATCGAGACCGCAACGGTGTTGCTGTCGGCCAGCGCCCGCAGCTCGGCCAGCGCCTCGGCCTCGCTGGCGGCCGGTGGCAGCCGGTCCAGGCCCGGTGCGCGACCGGTGTCGGTGAGCTTGTCGAGGATGCCGGTCGGGACCGCCTTGGCCGCCAGTTCGTCGAGCGAGTCGACTCCGATGACGGCAAGCATGCGCGGCGACGGCCTCGCTGTCCGGGCCGATGTGCCGGTCTGCGAAGGTTGATTGGTCGGCATTGGTCGAAACTCCTGACAGAGGGTTAAGGGCAGAGGACTATGACCTTTTCTCGGCCCTCTCCCTCTGTCTTCACCCGTCCATCGGGCGCCTGAGAGATTCGGCGCCCGTACTGCCTGGGTGCCTTTCCCCATCGGCGGGTGTGGACCGCTAGAAGTCTCTAGGGGTCGCCACCGCTTTCCAGAGGCATCGTTATCGCGCGCGGTCCGGGTGCCTGAGAGGTTGACGGAGAGGTGTTGCTCCTTCGGCGTCTGTAGCTGGCGGCCACAGAACTCTCCCGCGCGAGTGCGATGCGTGAATCAGTTTACCCGCCTGACTTACCCGCGAGCGTGCGTGTCTGTACAACGACACGCCGTTGTAAGTGTGCGATTGCGCACTCTCGCGCCCGTGGTGGCGCGCGAAAACTAGCCGATCTTGCGGTCGCGATGCTTGCGACGGGAAGCCAGCTCGTCTTCCGGGGTGGCGATCGACTCGCCGCCGTCGGCGCGCTCACCGTGGAAGTCGGCGATGACGCCGGTCAGCTCGCGCATCGCGCCGGACACGGCGATGCCGAACACGCCCTGCCCACCCTGCAGCAGGTCGACGACCTCTTCGGCCGACGTGCACTCGTACACCGTGGTGCCGTCGGAGAACAGTGTGATGTTGGCCAGGTCCTGGACGCCGCGCTGGCGCAGATGGTCGACGGCGACGCGGATGTTGTGCAGCGAGATACCGGTGTCGAGCAACCGCTTGACGATCTTGAGTACCAGGATGTCCTTGAACGAGTAGAGCCGCTGGCTGCCGGAGCCCGCCGCGCTGCGGATCGAGGGCACCACCAGTGAGGTGCGTGCCCAGTAGTCCAGCTGGCGATACGTGATTCCGGCGATCTGGCAGGCGCTCGGCCCGCGGTAGCCGACCAACTCGTCGGGCACGGAATCGTCGGGAAAAAGTCCGGGTTGCACGGGTGCGCTCGCTGCGGTGGGGCCACTGAGGCCGCTGTCACCACTGGTCGCGCCGTCCGCGTGGTCACCAAGGTCCAGTTGACCTTGACGTGGCTGTTCGCTCACGGTGCTTCCTCTCGCCGATCGCGCTGTGGTCGCTGGCTGCGTCCCTGGCTGCCTGGACAGCCACCTTTGGTCAGGCCCCGAGTGCTAGAAGCTTACTGCTGTTCGATAGCCGCCGTGCCCTAAGTCGTCATCAAAGTATGGCCGCCGCCCGGGCGGGCAGCGGGCTAACCGCCAGGCGTGTCGCATTCCGGTGCCAGATGAGATGCATCCGTGATATTGACGTCCCCCGTAACACCTAAACCTCCCGCCGGGCTAGGGCTGGTTGCCCAGCTTCTCCGCACCCCGCTTCGCGGGCTGCATCGGCAGAGTCTTAAGAGGGCTAGGTGGCTTTGAAATCGTCGGGTGAGACGCTGTCGAGGAACTCCTTGAACTTCTCCACCTCGTCCTCGCGGACCTCGCTGCTGCCCTCTTCGTCGCTTTCGTCGGGGATCAGCAGGCCGGCCTGGGCCAGCACCGCCTCCTCGACATAGATCGGGACGCCGACCCGCAGGGCGATCGCCACGGAGTCCGAGGGGCGCGCCGACACTTTGATGTCGCGGTCGAAGATCAGATCGGCGTAGAAAGTGCCCTCCTGCAGATCGACGATCCGCACCTCTTTGAGCGAATGTCCAAGCGCGGCAATGAGATCCCTGATCAGATCATGTGTCAGCGGGCGGGGTGGCTCGACGCCTTGCTGCTCCAGCGCGATCGCGGCGGCCTCCGACTGACCGATCCAGATCGGCAGGTACCGGTCGCCGTCGGACTCGCGCAGTAACAGCACCGGCTGGTTCTGCGGCTGCTCGACACGAATGCCGACAACACGAACTTCACCCATCTGTGTCTGCCCTCCGCCGTGCGCCGAACACCAAGCTGTCCAACGAAGTCTAATCCTCAGCGGTGCAGAACGTCGCGCACCGCGGACTTGATCAATGAGGTGTGCAATGTAATGGCGAGGGCGGCGACTTCTCGCGCCAAGTCGTCGGCACGGTCGCGGGCACCGGCCCGACCGGCTTTGACCAACGGCCCGGCGATCTGGGCGATCAGGTCGGACTGCCGGTCGGCCGCCGATCGAAACGCCCGCAGATGACGCGGCTCGACGCCGTACTCGGACAGCGCCCGCGCACATTGGAGAATGACGACCGCATGTTCGTCGAAGAAACCGCTCGGCCCGGTGGTGATCACTCCTGCCCTGAGCAGCGCCGTCAGCAGGTTCTCGTCCACTCCCGAGCGGTCAAGAACGTCTTCCCGGCTCAGCCGGACGGGGGTGGGCGACACCGCCTTGAAGTCGTGCCCCGCGTCGGATCCGGCCTGGTAGTCGTCGCCCGAGAAATTCCCGTCTGCCACGGACACCAATCGCGGTACGCCATAAGGCGATCCGAACGGCGGTAGCTCACCGTCGGGCTGAGCATCCAGCTGCGCGCGGATGACCTTCAGCGGCAGGTACTGATCCCGCTGGGCGGTGAGGATGAAACGCAGCCGCGCGCAGTCGTACGCGGTGAATCTCCGATAGCCCGACGCGGCGCGCTGCGGCGTCACCAGCCCCTCCGCCTCCAGGAAGCGAATCTTGGAGATGGTGACGTCGGGGAAATCCGGCCTCAGCAGTTCGAGGACGGCCCCGATCGACATCCCGGCCAGTGCCGGGCTATCGGGTGCGCTCACTAGCCTCCGGTTCCCCCGTCGTCGTCGCCTTGCTTGGGTCCGGTCAAAAACACCAAGCGGAACTTGCCGATCTGCACTTCGTCACCGTTTGCCAACACCGCTGAATCCACCGGCTCACGGTTGACGTAGGTGCCGTTGAGGCTGCCGACGTCGACGACGTGGAACTCGTTGCCTTCCAACCGGAATTCGGCGTGGCGACGGCTCACGGTGACGTCATCGAGGAAGATGTCGCTGTCGGGGTGTCGGCCGGCGGACGTGATGGCCTGGTCGAGCAGGAAGCGCGACCCCGCGTTGGGTCCCCGTTTGACGACCAGCAACGCCGAGCCGGCCGGGAGTCCTTCGACCCCGGACACCGAGCTCTCGGTGCCCGCTTGTGCCGGGGCATCCAGTTCGTTGAGGAAGTCGGCGCGAAAGACCGAGGTCGTCTCCACCGTGACTTCGTCAGAAGTCTGGTCTTGCGAACTTCCTGAGTCCATGTCCGTCACCCGCTGCTCCTTCTGGCCGCTGTGGCGTTGTCTGACCGGGCCGCTCGGCCGGCGTCCTACTAGATTCTCCGCCTTGTTTTACCGATTACTACCGTCTCAACCGTCCCAATGCTCGCCGAAGCCCAACTGAGCCCAACTGAGCCTCCCAAAGCCTTCCAAAGCCGGTGTGTTGACCGTACCGCGCACTGGCCCGCATTGTGCCCCCCGGTCGATGGCCCGCATCGGCGCAGTGCTGGCAGGCACCTTAGCAACCGTCATTCGGTCAGCGTGCCACGGTAGGCCTCGGCGTCGAGCAACTCGGAGACCGCCGACTCCAAAGCGGCCACGTCGGAGGCCTGGACATCCAGCAGCCAGCCCGCACCGTACGGGTCGGAGTTCACCAGTTGCGGGCTGCCGTCCAGATCGCTGTTGACGGCCAAGACCGTGCCCGACACCGGCGCGTAGAGGTCCGACACCGACTTCGTCGATTCCACCTCGCCGAAGGATTCGCCCGCGGCCACCTCGCTGCCGACGTCGGGCAGCTGAACAAAGACGACGTCACCCAGTGCCGATTGCGCGAAATCGGTGATGCCGATGCGCACGGTGTCTTCCCCGCTGCGGCGAACCCACTCGTGTTCGGCGGTGTAGTGCAGATCGGCGGGGATATCGCTCACGGTGGTCCTGTTCTGGAGTCGGGCTGGTTCACTTGACGGGCTGAGCGTATTGGTGCTGTTTCGGTTGTCGCAAGGTGGTCACGTCCACCCTGTCGGCCTGTTGCACGGTCATCCGCGCGCCCACGCGTTTGACGCTGTCCTCCGCGCCGCCGGGAATGTTCATCGCGGCGGCCAGCGTCGGCGGATCCCCAATCGCCAGAACCGAATACGGCGGCGACAGTGCCTTGTTGTCGATGGTCAGTGAGCCGGGCACGCCGACCACCCAGGTATCGACGCCGACGCGCACAGAATCGTGCGCATCGTTGATCTCGATCGCCTCGGCGCCCGCGGCACGCAACTCGTTGATCACGTCGAGCATCGCTTCCGGTGCCACGCCGGGCCCGGGGTCGTCGATCGTCAATGTGACACCACGCCCGGTGGCGCCTACCGCACCGACCAGGATGGATAGCGCGGCCAACCTGGCCTGAGCGCTCTGAATGGCGGCCTGATCGGTGTTGCCCGAGGCTTGCAGCGAGTTCAGCGTGTTCTGCAGGTCGGTCACCTCGGTGTTCAGCGTGGCTTCGCGTTGCCGCAGCGAATCCAGCAACACCAACAGATCCGCCGGACGGGCGGTTTCCAGCGAATCACCGGACCTGGTCTGGCGGGCCTGGGTGACGATGGCGATCCCCAGGACCAGGCATAACACGATCGCCAGCGCGCCGAACCCCAACCGGGACCGTCCGCCCCGCAGCAGTCCGGACAGCCCGCCCGCGTGAACCGACCCGATCTCCGGCCGCGGGAGGTCGGCGGGTAGCTCGTGACGGCCGTGCTCTGGGGGGTCCTGGCTCTCGCTCATGTCATCTCCGTCATGCCCCGAATAGCCGGCGGCGCAGTGCGGCCGCATTGCCGAAGATCCGGATACCCAGCACGACGATGATCGCCGTGGACAACTGCGTGCCAACCCCCAGCTGGTCGCCGACGTAGACGATGAGGGCAGCCACCAACACGTTGAACACGAACGACACCACGAAGACCTTCGGGTCGAAGATCCGCTCGAGGTAGGCGCGCAGCCCGCCGAACACTGCGTCAAGGGCGGCAACCACCGCGATCGGCAGGTACGGCTGGATGGCCTCGGGCACGCTGGGGTGGAAAACCAAACCCAGCACGATGCCAATGACAAGCGCCGCGATACCGATCATGCTGCGGGGACTTCTTTCATCAGGGCCCAATCTGCTTGGCGAACTTGACATCCCGGACCGCGCCGGCCGGCAGCGATAGACCGTCGGACACGTTGATGGTGACGCCGACGCCGTAGGAGACCTCCAGCAGCCGCAGACGCTGCAGACCGGGGCTGTGGTCGAAGACGTCTCGCATCGAGTGCGGCGGTCCGACGGCCACGATCGTGTAGGGGCTGCCGGTCGGGTTGTTGTCGACCAGGATCGCGCCGCCGGCCTGCCGGATGGTCACGTTCGGCCCGATCCGCGCGCCGCCGACCGCGATGGCTTCGGCACCGCTGGCCCACAACGAGTTGACGACAAGCTGCAGGTCGCGATCCAGGATGATTTGCCGGCTGCCGTTGACCCGCTGTTTGGACACGTCGGACAGATTCGGGCTGACGCCGGGATCGGTGATGGTCACCGTCAGGCCCGGCCCGATGACGGCCGTGCTGGCCGCCGCGAGGCTGAGCGCGTCGAGGCGGGTCAGCAGGCGTTGCCCCTCGGCGTCGCTGGCGAGTGCGCGCCGTTGGTCGTCGTCGAGTTCCCTGGTAAGCACGCTGCGCCGTTGGGCCAACTTGGTGGCGGAGGCCTCGGTTGACCGCACGCTGGATGCCAGCAGCTGCTGGGCGGTGCGCACGCCGGGGGCAACCGAGCGGGCCTGCGCGACAGCGGCGGCGAACACCGCGGCGACCAGCGTCGCGGCCAGCGCCTGCCAGAACCAGCCGAAAACGCGGGCACCTTTGCTCGGCGGTGTGGTCGAGCGTGCGGCGGCGGCCGCGGCGTAACCGGGGTCCAAGTGCTCGGACAGCAGGGCGCGCAGCAGTGAGGGCACCGGGATGTGCTTGGGTCGCGGCGCGTGGGCGCTGTAGCCGGCGTTGGGGTCATAGCCGCCGAGCAGTCGATCGGGTTCAGTCATGTTCACCTGCCCTGCTGGGCGTGGGCATCTGGCGCACCACCAGCCTTATCTGCACCAGGTAGAGCACAAACGCCCACAGGTACATGTACATACCCCAGATCAGAAACCCCCACCCGAAAGCCCCCACCACGCGGCTCCACAACGCGGGCCAGTGCCCCAGCAGGACCAGCGGAAAGCCCGACATCAACGCGAACGTCGCCGCCTTGCCGACGTAGGTCACCGGCAGCGCCGACAGTCCGCGACTGCGCAGCAGCGGCAGCGTCGCAGCCAGTATCAGGTCGCGGGCCAGCAGTGTGATGACGAACCACCACGGCACAATTCCCCGCACCGCCATCGTGACGGGGACCGCCACCATGTAGAGGCGATCGACGGCCGGGTCCAGCAGAACCCCCAACCGCGACGACTGATTCAACGACCGGGCGATCTTGCCGTCGGCCCAGTCGGAGGCGCCGCTGAACATCAGGATCGCCACCGCCCAGCCCTCGGCGTGCGCAACCAGCAGCACGTAGATAAAGACCGGGATGAGCGCCAGGCGGACGGCGCTGAGCAAGTTGGGTACGGTCAGCACCCGATCTGGTGGAAGCTCGGCCTCCATGAGCCGTGACCTTAACGCGCAGACGTCGCGGTCCGCATTAGGGACAGCGACTCTTGAGGTCTCAGCGGAACACCCCGGGCAGGCTCAGGGTGGACAGCGTGTCATCGGAAAGCGGGTTGTCGTTGACCATGTAGGTCCACGTCGACGTCGGCCGCGCCAGTTTGGACAGATCCAGGCCCTGCTCCTCTTCGAGGACGTTCGCGGTTTCGAACGTCTGCTGGGCCGCCTCGATCGCATCCGCCGCCAGCGACGCGAACGCGTCGACGGCCATCCGGTGGAACTCGTCAAGCGGGTTCTGCCGGCCCAGTGCGCGCAGGTGGATGCTCTCGCGGATGTCGGCCAGGTACGCCAGATGATCGGCCCAGCCCCGGTCGAGGTGAAAGAGCATGATCTGCCGGCAGATCGTCTCGAGGCGATCCTCGGAGATTTCTTCGGACAGCTCGTCGTAGCGCTCCGGCGCCAGTTCGGCCAGTTCCTTTCGTGCGGTTGCGGTGCGCAGCAACGTGTTTCGCCGATCGACGATGATGGCGCGCTGCTGGGCGATCAGCTGGTTGTACCGCCACGTGTTGGCGTGCACATCCAGCAGCCGGCCCTCGGCGACGCGCTGCGCGTGGTCGAGCAGCCCGCTGGTCTTGGGGCTGACGATCCGGCCGTCGTCGTCGGTTTCCATGGGCAGTTTGTTGCGCTCGAGGTTGGCCGCGACGACGTCGTCCTCCCAACTGGAGAAGAACACCGACGACCCCGGGTCGCCCTGGCGACCGGCCCGGCCGCGCAGCTGGTTATCCAGCCGCTCGGTGTGATGGCGGCCCGTGCCGACCACGTGCAGCCCGCCCAGTTCGGCGACCCTGTCGTGATCGGACTCGTCGGACCCGCCGAGCCGGATGTCGGTGCCGCGCCCGGCCATCTGGGTGGACACTGTGACGGTGCCATGGGTGCCGGCCTCGGCAATCACCTGCGCCTCCTCGGCGTCGTTCTTCGCGTTAAGTACCACCGCGGGTACGCCGCGGCGCACCAGCCGCTCATGCAGCTCCTCGGACTCGGCCACGTCGCGGGTGCCGACGAGCACCGGCTGGCCGGTCTCGTGCACCTCGGCGATGTGATCGACGATCGCGTCGTTCTTGGCCGCGGCGGTGATGTAGACCCGGTCGGATTCGTCCTCGCGAATGTTGGGGGTATTCGGCGGTATCGGTGACACCCCGAGCTTGTAGAACTGGCGCAGCTGCTCACCGGCGGCCAGTGCGGTGCCCGTCATGCCGCACACGGTGGCGTAGCGGTTGATCAGCGCCTGCACCGTGATGGTGTCGAGCACCTCGCCGGTCTCGGTGGTCTCGATGCCCTCCTTGGCCTCGACGGCGGCCTGCAGGCCGTCCGGCCACCGCTGCAGTTGCGCGATGCGGCCACGCGACGCGTTGATCAGGTGCACCGCGTCGTCGCGGACGATGTAGTGCACGTCGCGATGCAACAGCACGTGCGCGTGCAGCGCGACGTTGACCTCGGTCAGTGTGGTGCCGACGTGTTCTTCCGAGTACAGGTCGATGCCGCCGAGCGCCTTCTCCACCTTGCGCGCGCCGACGTCGGTGAGATGCACGTTGCGGCTGTCGGAGTCGGTGTCGTAATCGGTGCCGGCGACCAGCTCACCGACCAGCGTGATGATCTCCAGCCGCGGCGTCTCGCGGTGGGTGGTGCCCGCCAGCACCAGGGGCACCAGCGCCTCGTCGACCAGCACGGAGTCGGCCTCATCGATAAGGGCCACATCGGGATTGGGCGACACCAGGTCGGCGACGTCGGTCACCAGCTGATCGCGCAGCACGTCGAAGCCGATCTCGTTGACCGAGGCGTAGGTGACGTCGCAGTCGTAGGCGGCCCGGCGTTCCTCGCTCGTCGACTCCGCGGTGATCCAGCCGACCGTCAGGCCCAGCGACTCGATCAGCGGCCCCATCCACTCCGCGTCGCGGTGGGCCAGGTAGTCGTTGATGGTCACGACGTGGACGTGCCGGCCGGCCAGCGCGTAGCCTGCGGCCGCGATCGCCCCGGCAAGGGTCTTGCCCTCACCGGTGGCCATCTCGATCACGTCACCGGCAAGCATGCGCAGCGCCCCGAGCAGCTGCACATCAAATGGACGGAGCCCGGTCGCCCTTTCGCCCGCTTCCCGGGCGATCGCAAGGAACTGCGGGATGTCCTCGGAGTCGGCGAGGTCCGCGAGCTTGAGCAGGCTCGCCGCCTTGCGCAGCTTCTCGTCGGTGAGCTCGGCGGCTTCCTCGTTGTACTCCTCGGAGGCGGTGACCTGGGTGAGCGAACGGCTCTGATTCTTCTCGGTGCTGGCGCCCAGCAGGCGCCAAAATCGGCTGCTCAGACGGCCGGGTTGGGCGCGGGTGGTCTTAGACACAGGTCAACGGTACGCGAACCGCAGATAGCCAGTAGAGCCGATTCATTCCCAGATCAGCACGTTGGGGAGCGAAGCCTGGACTCGCCGCAACACCGTGTAGCCGACGCCCGCGATGCCGCGGAAAAGACCGAGATTGAAGCGGCTGGTCCCGCTGGTCCACCGGTAGTCACCGCTCGACCGGGCGGTTTCGACAACCGACAGCAACCGCTGGGAGGCCGTGTCGCGAAGATCCTCCCGCCCGAGGGCGCCGCCGGCTTCCCACAGGAATTCGATGCTGCCGAGCGTGCCGCAGCACAGCGTGTCGGTCGGGCCCGGCCACCCGTGCTCGGCGCCCGCGAGGGCTTGGCGGAGGTCGGTGCGCAGCAGTTCGTCCGGGAGCACCGGGTGCGTCATCATGGCGGCCCGGGCCAACCCGATGCCGGCAGCTCCGTAACACCACTTGGACCGCCACACCGCGCCGGTGCCGCGCAGGTCCGGCCAATTACTGCGCTGGGCGTCGAATGTTGCGTTCTCGAAGGCGATGCATTCCGTTGCGGCGCTGGCGAACTCCTCGCACCCCGTGGCCGACGCCAGCGACGCCAGCGCGTAGGCATAGCCGGCCGCGCCGTGCGACATGCCGCTGAGCGCAACTTGCGAGCCGCGCGCGGTCCAGCTTCGCTGCCCCGGCGCCCCGACGCGGGGTTGCGCGAGCAGATGCCTCCCGCAATTGGTTGCTCGCTCGAGTGCATCGCCGGAATCGCATTGCCGGTAGAGCCGAAGCAGGCCGAGGATGGCACCGGCACTGCCACCGAGGACGTCGAGTTGCCGATCCGCTGAAATGGCGTCCGCGGTAATCAACGCCGCGGCCGCCCGGGCATCCGAGAGCACATCGTCGTCGTTGAGCAGCGCAGCGATCACCGCGAGGCTGTACACGATCGATCCGAGACCGAGGCCCCCGCCGATACCGACCAAGCGGGCAAGGCGCATCGGGTTGCGGCCGCGCACGATTTCTCGCAGCCGCGCGATCGCGGCGCCGGCGAGGATCTCCGAAGAGTCGGAGTTCGCGGCGGTGGTGTGCGCGGCGAGGAACAGCGCGATGCCGCACGCGCCGTTGTAGAGGTCGGGGCCGAGCACGACGAGCTGTGACATGTCGGAGTCGCCGAGCCAGTCGAGGCCGATCCACGCGGCCCCCGACCCCTGGCGCACCGCGTGATCGCGCAGCGTTGCGGCAGCGGCGTCGGCCGCCGCCGCGAAGACCTCGCGGCTGGACGACCCGGTTGAAGCAGTAAGCAGGCTGGGCCGCGCGCCGGGCAATGACGTGGGCCCGGTCCGCTGGAGCGTGGCTGTGCTCTGCCGGATCAGGTCCGTCTGCCATGCGATTTCCTCGTTATTGAGGCCCCGCAGGCGCGAGGCAGCCCGATCGAGGCCTGACGTCGCCCCGGCTGGGATCGAAGTCCCGCCCGCGTCCTGGATCACGTGACCGTCGCTGGCCATGACAAAGTGCGGAACGTTCAACTCCACGACGGCCGCGCGCTCGGCCCGGTGCAACGGCCAACCGGAATCAACATCGTGCTCCCAGTCCGCGAGCCGAGCGACGAAGTCCGCCTGGGTGGACCAGATGACACCGTCGTTCATGGCTCGGTGATCTCTGAGCCGATGCAGCTGCATGGAGTAGAACCGCGTCGGCCGAACGACCTTGCGGATCGTCAAGCCATCGAAGCCGCCGAACAGGTCCTCCGGGCGTTGCTGCTGCAGGAATTTCGCGTAGTCGCCGAAACCCGATACGAAGTCGTCGATGTGATCGCCCAGCCGGGCATGAAATCCGGCAATATGGGGCAGGTTTGAGATCGTGGCGTCAGTGTCGGCGACTTTCGCGGGTTGCATTGTGTCGGAATTGAGTTCTTTCCAAGCGATTTCGGTTCGTGGAGCGGAGTTCGAGGTCACTCCACCGATGGAGAAGATTCGGTCGGAGTACCTGCCGTACGCGGGAAGCAAGCCGACGGTCATTACCGAGTTGATGACCATTTCCATCGCGGCCTCGAATGCCTGTGCACTGCCGGCGGCGTCCGGGCCGCTCCACGCCTCGGCGCCTTGCAGGATCATCTCCAGATCGATCGGTACCGGGTGCTCGCCCGATGCGATGATGTTCTCCTGATGCATGTCGACACTGGCGAAGCAGTGAAATAGCGCCAGCCAGGACCCGGCCCGCCGAAAAAATCGCTGAAAACCTTGCCGGTCAAGACAACTCGTGTGATCGATGAACTCCGCCCACCCGTAACCGTTTCGCGGTAGTACGCGCGCGGCCCGCAGCTCGACGGGTGCGCTGCGGTTGAGTCTTTCAATCAGCGCACGCCACGCGGCGTCGACACGCAAATCCTTGGGCTTGTACACGATCCGCGAGCCGTCGTCGATGCCGATGATCGCGACGGTGCGCCCGAAGTTGTGCGGGTCGGAGAGGTTGGCGTCGATGCTGGTTACCGCCGACGTGCCGGATGCGCCCGCCCCGGCCAGGTCGCGGCGAATCACCGGCAGGTCGGCATGAAGGCGCGTGATCAATTCCTGTGACGCGTCGATCCACTGGCGGGTGAGCGAGGCCATCAGCCGCAACAGCACGGGCTTGTCTTCGAACAGGTGATGCCAACCGTTCGTCCTCATGGTGGAAACGAAGCGCTCGTAGCAGCCGGTCGGCCCGCCGTCGTTGCGGGCCGCGGCGAAACGTTGGTATAGCGCGGTGGCCGTAAGGTCCGAGAGCTGTGTTGTCAGCGAGCGGCGCAGGCATGCGCGCGCACAGTCGTCCAGCGTTGCCGCGACACCGTCGTCGACATCGGACCAAAGAACGGTCTCGGCCTGGTGAACCACCGGTCCCAGCAAATCCGCGAAAGCGCACGGCCCGTCCTGGGAAACTGCGGGGTTTTGCGCGGGTTGGGGGCAAATCTGCAGCGCTTCACCGATCCAGGTGGCGTCTTGGATCCAGGCCGGTGCGGCTGCGCAAGGATTGCGGTGCAGAGTCGAAAACTTTGCCAGTACATCTTCGATGGACAGTCCGTCGCGCTGTAGCCGCCGGGCGAACAGTGACCAGTCGCCACTGGCCGACGATCGGCACCAGGCGGCGAGACGGCGGGCGGCCACGTCGGTGTCGCTCTTCTGACCGGGCAGTTGGTCGAAGGCATCGGACAGCACGTCGTCGATGGTGGCGGCCCGGGCCAGTAGCCGCTCATCGAGAGTCATCGATTAGCCGCCATTGCGAACTCCCGGTTACCACGAGCTGACATGCATTTGCAGTCAACAAACGCATATGTTAATCCGGCAAACCCACAGAGAATCCTCAAAGTAATTCAAATACCGGGGTATCCGCTTGTGATCAACTTCACACAGTACCCGCCCATTGGCACTCCGGGCGAAAATTCCGGGTGCCACGGCAAAGTGAAGGGATCATGCTGTGAACACGATTTGCGCCCTCGACGAGACTGACGACATCCTGGCCTACGAATTTTCCGATGAGGCACTGGAGAACGCTGGCGGCATGTCCGTCGTGGCCCAGGCGGGATCCTCGTTGTACTCCTCGAGCACCCCGGCCGGCTGCACCTGCTGACATAGCCGATTACGTTGCGCGAGCGTGCGTGTGCGTACGCGACACGCCGATCCTTCGTGTACAACTGCGCACGCTCACGGTCATCACGCCAGGTTGGATCGGCGTGGGTAGACGACGCTCGGGTCGGTGAGCACGTTGACGACGGCGGGTAGCCCACTGGCGAAGGCGCGTTCGAGCGCGGGCCGCAGCTGGGCCGGCGCGGAGACCAGCTCGCCGTGGCCACCCAGCGCGCGCACCACCTCGTCGTAGCGGGTACCGGGGCGCAGCTCCGCCACCACCGAATAGCCGTATAACGCCTCCATGGGATGTTTTTCCAGGGCCCAGATCCCGTTGTTGCCGATCACCGAGACCACCGGCACGTTGTGCCGGACCAGGGTGTCCCACTCCATGCCGCTGAACCCGAACGCGCCGTCTCCCTGCAGCAGGACGACCTGACGGTCGGGCCGGGCGAGTTTGGCGGCCAACGCGTAGCCGGGCCCCGAGCCGAGGCAGCCGAACGGCCCGCTGTCCAGCCAGCAGCCCGGCAGATAACTGTCGATCACCCGGCCGGCGTAGGAACCGAAATCCCCGCCGTCGATGACGACGATGGCGTCGCGGTCCAGCATCGGCGCCAGCTCGGCATACACCCGCATCGGGTGCAGCGGGGTGCGGTCGTCGGCCAGCTCGGCTTTCTCGCCGTCGCGCGCCGCGGTCTCGGCCGCCCGCAGCACGTCGATCCAGTTTTGGTGCTCGGCCCCACCCGTTCCGGCCAGCGCCGTGAGCGTCGCCGTCAGGTCCCCATACAGTCCGGCCGCCGACGGGCCGTGGATGCTCGCGATCCGGCGCGGCACGGTCGGCCACGATGAGCTGGGTCTGCGACCCGAACACCTTGCCGAAGCCCAGCCGGAAGTCCATCGGCACCCCGATCACCACGGCAACGTCGGCCTCGCCCAACGCTTTTGAGCGCGCCCGCGAGAAGGCCAGCGGATGGTCGGCGGGCACCACGCCGCGGGCCATCCCGTTCATCAGCACCGGGATCTGCCGTTGCTCGGCCAGGCGCAGCAACGCGACCTCCCCGCGTCCCCACCAGACGTTGGTGCCCGCCATGATCACCGGGCGCTGCGCCGCGGACAGCAGCTCGCAAGCCCGGTCTAGGGCGTCCGGGTCGGCGCCCGGCGGGGCCGGCAGGTCGTCGAGGGCGCCGGGGCGCCCGGAGGCGTCCGACATGGATAAGTGGGAAAACACGTGGTCCATCGGGAAGTCGACGAAACCGACGCCCGACGGCGCGCCCACCGTCGCCCGCAACGCTTGGTCGACAAGCCGACCCGCGGCCTCGGCCGACTGCGCGGTGGCCGCGAAGCGGGTCAGCGGCGCCACGAACGGCACATGATCGATCTCCTGCAGCGATCCCATGCCCCAGCGCAGCGCCGGGGCTCGGCCGCCGAGGACCAGCAGCGGAGACGAGTTCTGCTGCGCGGCGGCCATCGCGCTCATCCCGTTGGTGACGCCGGGACCGGCGGTCAGCGCGGCCACCCCCGGCACCCGTGTCACTTTCGACCAGCCCTCGGCGGCGAAGGTGGCCGTCTGCTCGTGGCGGGTGTCGATCAGCCGGATGCCCTCGCTGCGGCAGCCGTCGTAGATGGAGAACAAATGGCCGCCGGACAGCGTGAAAACCGTGTCGATGCCGCTGGCCCGCAGTCGCCGCGCGATCAACTGGCCGGCATGCACGGTCTGGGCGGAGGGAGCGTCGAGACTCATATCCGGAGCCTATCCACCACCTTCGGGTACCTTCGCCGACAGGGATTCTGATGGGGCGTCGGTTGGTCGCCCCGAATGTTAAGGAGACTAGAAGTTGGACCCGAAGCCGTTCAAACCGTCCATCGACTGGTCTAGGGCACTGCACGACTCGATGGTGTGGAGCGCCAAAGCCTGGGTGATCAGCGCCGTGGTCATGCTCGTCGTTCTGGTGCTGATTCGGTACCTCACTGTCTGGGGCCGGCAGTACTGGCGGATCACCGGTGCGTACTTCACCGGCCGGCGAGCCGTGCCGGTGTGGCTGATGTTTGGCGTGTTGCTGTTGTCGGTCATCCTGTCGGTGCGGCTCAACGTGTTGTTCAGTTACCAGAGCAACGACCTGTACACGGCGTTGCAGACGGCATTCGAAGGCATCGCGACCGGCGATGACAAGGTGAAAGATTCAGGGATCCACGGCTTTTGGATGGCGCTCGCGATTTTCTGCCTCTTGGCGGCCTTATTCATCGCCCGAGTGGTGCTGGACATTTATCTGACCCAGCGCTTCATCATTGCGTGGCGGGTGTGGCTCACCGGACGGCTCACCGACGACTGGCTCGACGGCAGGGCCTACTACCGGGATCTTTTCATCGACAACACCATCGACAACCCGGACCAGCGCATCCAACAGGACGTCGACATCTTCACCACCGGGGTCGGCGGCGCCCCGAACACCCCGTCCAACGGCACCACCACCACGTTGTTGTTAGGGGCGGTCCATGCCGTGGTGTCGGTGATCTCCTTCACCGCGATTCTGTGGAAACTCTCGGGGCACCTGAATATCTTCGGCTTTCAGTTGCCGCGCGCGCTGTTCTGGATCGTTCTGCTCTACGTGCTGGTCGCCACGGTTGTCGCGTTCTGGTTGGGCCGTCCGTTGATCTGGCTCAGCTTTCGCAACGAGAAGCTCAACGCCGCGTTCCGTTATGCCCTGGTGCGGTTGCGCGACGCCGCGGAGGCGGTGGGCTTCTACCGTGGGGAACAAGTGGAGCGGATGCAACTGTGGCGACGCTTCACCCCGATCATCGAGAACTACCGCCACTATCTGCGCCGCACCATCTTGTTCAACGCATGGAACTGGTCGATGACTCAGCTCCTCGTCCCGCTGCCCTGGATCGTTCAGGCACCGCGGTTGTTCTCCGGAGAGATCCACTTCGGTGATGTGGGCCAGTCGGTGACCGCATTCAACAATATTTCTGAGTCGCTGTCGTTCTTCCGCAACAACTACGACGCGTTCGCGGCGTTCCGGGCGGCGATCATTCGATTGCACGGGCTGGTGCACGCCAACGAGCAGGGCCGGCAATTGCCGGTGGTGACGACCGCACCCACCGATGACGGCTCGGTGCGGCTCGACGGCGTCGAGGTGCGCACACCGACGGGCGAACAGTTGATCGATCCACTCGACCTGCAGTTGAACAGCGGTGATTCGCTGGTGGTCGTCGGCCCGTCGGGTGTTGGCAAGACAACGCTGCTGCGCAGCCTGGCGGAATTATGGCCGTTCGCGTCGGGCACGCTGAGCAGGCCCGACGGCGAAAATCAGACGATGTTCCTGTCCCAATTGCCCTACGTGCCGCTGGGCGATCTGCGCGGCGTCGTCTCCTACCCGAACGAACCCGGCGAGATATCCGACGACACGCTGCGTGAGACCTTGACCAAGGTGGCGCTGGCCCCGTTGGGCGACCGGCTCGACGAGGAAGAGGACTGGGCCAAGGTGCTCTCCCCGGGTGAACAGCAGCGCATCGCCTTTGCCCGCATTCTGCTGACCAAACCACGGGCGGTTTTCCTCGACGAGGCCACCTCCGCGCTGGACCCCGGGCTGGAATTCGCGCTCTACCAACTGGTGCGCGACGAACTGCCGGACTGCGTCTTGGTCAGTGTCAGCCACCGACCGACGGTCGAACAGCACCACGAGCACATGCTGGAATTGCTCGGCGAAGGCCAGTGGCGGTTGGGCCGGGTGAAAGCGGAGCCGGCGCGCCTCTAGGCATCCTGCTGGCGGTACCGATGGTCAGATCTGACTATCGCATGGCGCCAGGGAAATGCCTAGTTGTGGTCATGACCCGCGACGGGTAGGCCCCGTAGCGTCGCAGCAGCAAGACGGTGCGAAGCAAAGGGCTCCCATGTCGTTTGTGCTGGCAGCAACTCCCATGTTGGAGGCAGCGGCGACCGATCTGGCCAGTGTCGGCTCGGCCGTCAGCACCGCTAACGCCGACGCGGCGGCTGCCACGACGGAGATTGCGGCCGCCGGCGCCGACGAGGTGTCGGCGGCGATCGCCGCGGTGTTTTCCGGGCACGCCCGGGCCTACCAGCAGCTGGGCGGGCGGGCGGCGGCGTTTCATGACCAGTTCGTGCGGACCCTCAACAGCGCTGCGGGCTCCTATGCGGGCACCGAGGCCGCCAACATCAGCCCGCTACAAGAAGCTCTGAACGTGGTGAACGCGCCCACGATGGCGCTGGTAGGGCGGCCGCTGATAGGCAACGGCGCCAACGGGACCCCGGGCACCGGCGAAAACGGCAAGGACGGCGGCATCCTGTTCGGCGACGGCGGGGCCGGCGGCTCCGGCGCGGGCAACAACTCCGGCGGCCGGGGCGGAGACGCCGGGCCGTTCGGCACCGGCGGGGCGGGCGGTGACACGGGCGCGGGCAACGGCGGAAACGGCGGGGCGGGCGCCCGCGGCGGGCTGCTGTTCGGCGCCGGCGGGGCGGGCGGATCCGGCGGGGCCGGCGGCGTCGCAAGCACCGGCGGGACCGGTGGGACCGGCGGGGTCGGCGGGCACGTCGGGCTTGGCGGAGCCGCCGGTCCCACTCCCGGCACGGGCGGTTCGGGCGGGCTGATCGGCAAGGACGGCCGGAACGGGTTGACGCCGAACTAGGACGCTGGGTTCCTACCGTGCCTGCGCTGCCGCGTGCTCGCCTGCGCGGCGACCGAAGAACGACCCCTCGCCCAGCTGCGTGCCGCTCGCGTATCCCTTGCCGTCCTGGGCGATGTTGGACGCACACGCCCCGACCGCGTACAGGCCTGGCACCACCGTGCCGTCCTCGCGGAGCACCTGACCATCGACCGACGTGGCCAGCCCGCCCAGGGTGAATCCGGCATACATCGCCTTGCCCAGTGACATGTCGAACGCGCCCCACGGCCCTTTGTCTTGCGCCGCAAGGAATTCCGGTTGCTTGTGGAAGTCCGGGTCCTGCCCGAGCGCGGCGTGCGTGTTGTAACGGTCCAACGTCGCGGCCAGGTTGCCCTCCGGGATGCCAAGCGCGGCTTCCATTTCGGCGACCGTTTCCCATCCGTCGATCAGCGGAACCAGCGGCATCGTGGGATGTTCCAGATGTCCCTCGTCGACGATCAGAAACGCCGCGCTGTCGGGCTGATCCATGATGAATCCCGCGGTCCGGGAATGGTAGGAGTCTTCGGCGACGAACCGCTGGCCGAGCTTGTTGACGATGATCCCGGTGAGCAGGATCGACGGCGGGTACGGCGGCGCGGTGATGAAGGCCTGATCCATGTGCTGGGTGGCGCCGCCGGCCGAGACCCCCAGCCGGATACCCAGGCCGTCGTCGTAGGTGTTGCCGAGCACGAACGGCTTCTCGGCCAACTTCGGGGTGTGCTTGGCCACCATGTCCGGGTTCATCACGAATCCCCCGGCGGCAATGATCACCGACTTTGCCTTGATCGCACCGACTTCGGAGAACCGCTTCCACCGCACGCCGCTCACCGCACCCGAGCCGTCGAGGACCAGCTCGGTGGCACCTGTTTCGTAGCGGATTTGCACGCCCAGGCTTGCGGCTCGCTTGAGCAGCAGGTCGATCACCATGCTGGCGCCACCGGTGTCGCCGGGGACGGGCACCTTGTGCCCCCGCGGCGCCGGCACCGCCATCTCGAGGAACGGCCACACCTTCTCGTTGCCGGTGAACATCAACCCCTCGGTGTTGGGCTGGATCACCGCCTTGCCGGGAAAGTAGCTGCGCTCGAACTGGAAGCCCAGGTCTTCCAGCCAATCGAAATGCTCGACGCTGCCCTCGCAGTAGGCGCGAATCTTGGCCCTAGTGCTCGCGTCGGGCTGTTGCGACACCGCGACCAAATACTTGTACATCTCCTCGGGCGAGTCGGGATGACCGGTCGCCTGCTGCACCGCGGTCCCGCCGCCGAGGTAAAAGTGCCCTCCGGCAAGCGAAGTCGTGCCGCCCGCCGCGGCCGCGCGCTCGAGCACCAGCACCCGGGCGCCAGCTGCCGCCGCGCTGACCGCCGCGCAACCGCCGCCGATGCCGAAACCGATCACTACGACGTCGACGTCATCCGACCAGGACGTCACTGTGTCCGCACTGACCGTCTGCGGTATGTCGGTGTTCACCGCTGCTCCTGTTTGATGTAGTCGTAGAAGGCCCGCATCTCCGGTGGGATGTATGCGATCTCGATGAACGGCACCCCGGCCTGCGGCGCCGACACGTAGGCGAATTGGATTCCGCCGGGCATGACGCCCTGCTGCACCGCCGGGGCGCCACGACCGGCGGCGTCGACCAGCGCCGCGTCGAACTGCTCCGGACTTTCGGCCTCCATGCAGATGTGGTGCAAACCCGGCCCCGCGTCGGCCAAAAAGTCACTATAGACATTCTCCCCGCGGACCGGCTGGATCAGCTCCAGTTGCATGTCCCCGAGATAGCTCAGCGAGATGTGGGCCAGGAAATCGGCTGGCTTCCCGTGATAGCTGCAGGTGTCCGGAGCAAAGTGCACGTCGGGTATCCGCACCCACTTTCGGACACCTAAGAGCCCGGTGAGGGCCGTTTCGGTGGCATCCAGGTCCGTGGTGACCCAGGCGATCTGTATCGGAGATTGAACGGTCAGGTTCATCGTTTCGCAGGATAGCCCAGCCTGCCAGCTGGCAGAAAGACAGCGGAGCGCTTTGCCGCGATCAGCCGGATCGGGCCGGGAAAAGCCGAGTGAACACGTTCTAGTTCGGCCCTCGATCCTGGGTCAGCACATCCATCAGCAGCCGCACCTGGGTGTCGAACACCATGTCGGGATCGGTCAGTGTGTCGGCGCCGTACTGTCCGAAGACCTCCAAGCTGATCGCGCCCACGACACCGGCCCACAGCAGGAAGCACTTGGCGACGACGCGATCATCGCCGGGAAAGCCGAATTCCTCGCGAATCCGTTCAAAGTCAGACGACATCGGTTGCGGGGCAACATCATTGGTCAGCCTGATGTCTCCGGTGGCGATTCCGGCCGCGACCGCGTCGAAGAGCGCCCCCACCACGCGGGTGCCAACGCCGATGGTGCGTTCCGGCGGTGCGTGGTATCCGGGCACCGGGCTGCCGTACAACAGGGCCCAGCCGGCGGGGTGCGCGACCGCCCATCCCCGCGCCGCGCGCGCGATGGCGATGACGTCATCACTCCACAGGTCGGTCACGGTGTCGCGAGCCCGGTCCACGGTGTCGGCCAGCTCTGAATAGGCGTCGACCAGCAGCAACGTCAGCAGCTCGTCGCGGCTGGACACGTATCGGTACACGGCCGAAGACACCATGCCCAGGTCGCGGGCTATCGCGCGCAGCGACAATCCGGCCGCGCCGTAATCCACCAGCTGACGGCGGCCGAGTTCGACGATCTTGGCCTCGATCTGCGCCCGCGATTCCTGGCGTTTGCCCACGCGGCCAGTCTGACACAACCGAGATCACCGCTCTTGCTTTTTGGCGGGGGCTGTGACACGGTATTCGGCATAGAGAGCACCGCTCTCGTAAGCACCGGCGAGAGGATGCAGCATGTCCACGCGATACGACGAACCAGGCCGGGCCGCCCAGGCCGCCAATAGGGTGATCCGGTGGCTGGCTGAGCTCGGGATCAGCATCGCCGGGACACAGGCGCTGCGCGTCCGCGGCCGCAAGACCGGCAAAGAGCGCGGCGTGGTGATCAACCTGCTCACCGTTGACGGCGTGGACTATGTCGTCTCGCCCCGGGGGAACACCCAGTGGGCGCGCAACGTCAGGGCCGCGGGCGTCGTGCAGATCGGACCTCGCTGGCGCCGGAATAGCAGCGCCGTCACCGAGGTGAGCGACGCCGCCAAGCCCGAGCTGCTGAGGCGCTATCTGGCCAGGTGGTACTGGCAGGTCAAGGATTACGTCGGCGGGTTGACGCCGGAATCAACCGATGAGCAACTGCTCGCCGCGGCGCCATCGATCCCGGTGTTCGAGCTCGCACCGTCCGCGCTGAACGGCGGGTCCTAACGAGGGTTCGTCGCCGCCCCGCCGAGATCCTGGCGGACCTCGTCGGTGGTGGCCCGCCACGACACCGCCGCCGGAAATTCGCCCCACACGCTGTTGAAAATCCCCACCAGCTGCCCGGGGCCGCCATTGGGCGCCAGGTACACCGGTCCGCCCGAGTCGCCCTTTTGGCTCTGGACGCCGTGGGACATGGTGAACCACCCGTTGTTGACGCTCTCCACAGTTCCGCAGGTCTCACCGGTGATGACGCCGAAGTGGCAAATCGCTTGGCCGGGCGCAATCGCCACGGCCGGGTTGGCGTCCAGTCGGCGCCCGCCCGGCAGAATGTCACTCACCGCGACGTGGTCGTCCAGCACAATCGCCTCGTAGTCCGAGATCAACTGGTCGGTGGCCACCGTCGTGCCGCTGGGTGTGTTGTCCCGAAACGTCGCCAGCCGACCGATCACGTTGTGGTCCCTGTCGGTGACGACGGGCCCGCCGCCTCGGCAATGCCCCGCCGTATACGCGATCCGGGTCGCCGGGTCCACGTAGCCCAATGTGCAGACGCGGTTGTCCTGATGGATTTCCATGCCCGGAAAGACCAGCGTGGGGTCCGCGCTGGCGGAGACGGGTGACAGCCCAGCGGCGAATACCGCGGCGGTAGCCAGCGCGGCACATGCGCGCATCGTCTGGCGACGCATCATGGACTCCGATCCGTCGGGGCCGGCGCAAACACCGGCCGTAGCTTGAGGTTGGGCGTGAACCTCCCCTGTTGAGTCTTTCGCGCCGTCTGGCGCCAGCGTTACCGCGCCGTTATCACCGGAACGGCGCCGTCGGGTTGGCCGGCCCCGCGCGGCTCCCAGCCCGGGGGTCCGAAGACGTAGCCCAGCCGGTCGCGCAGTCTCGTCGCCGCTCGCCAGTCGCGCGCGATCGCCACGTATTCGCGGGTCTGCAGCTTCCAGATGTTGAAGGTGTCGACCTTCTTGGTCAGCCCGTAGTGCGGGCGGAACAGCTCGGGCTGAAAGGTGCCGAACAGTCGGTCCCAAAGGATGAGAATGCCGCCGTAATTCTTGTCCAGATAGAGCTGGTCCATCCCGTGGTGCACCCGGTGGTGTGACGGCGTGTTGAGGATGAATTCGAAGGGCCGTGGCAGCTTGTCGATCCGCTCGGTGTGCACCCAGAACTGGTAGATCAGGTTCAGCGACCAGCTGAAGTACACCATCCAGGGGGGCAGGCCCAGCAGCGGCAGCGGAAGCCACATCAAGACTTCGCCGCTGTTGTTCCATTTCTGGCGCACCGCGGTGGCGAAGTTGTAGTACTCGCTGGAGTGGTGGGCCTGATGCGTCGCCCAAATCAGCCGGACCCGGTGAGCGATGCGGTGGTAGCCGTAGTACAGCAGGTCGACGCCGACGAGCGCGATGACCCAGGTGTACCACTTGGCCGGCGAAAGGTGCCAGGGCGCCACGTAGGCGTAGATCGCGGTGTAAATCAGCAGGGCAAGTGCCTTCCAACCGGCACTGGTGGCAATCGAAACGAGCCCCATCGAGATGCTCGCCCAGGCATCGCGGGTGAGATACGCGCCCGAAGCGGCCCGCGCCGCGCCTGTTTCCTCGGCCTCGATGCGTTGCAGCTTGCGGGCCGCCGTCCACTCCAGGATCAGCAGCAAGAGGAAAAACGGGATGGCGAACAGGACCGGGTCGCGTACCTGTTCAGGCAGCCCGAACCAGAAACCTGTCACCGCGTTCACACAGACAGAGTACGACGCGGCTCTCACCGGCTGTCTGACCCGTGGGTACAGACTGTTGGGGCGATGACAACAACAAATCGAGGGATGCTCAAGCACGGCGCCACGCAGCGACTGCTCCGTGCCACCGGTGTCCGGAATCGGCTCTTTCCGGTTGCGAAACTGAACCGCTGGGCGGCCCACCCGCGTCCGCCCTACACCGGCCGGCCACCGAAGCGCGTATCGAAAAAGATCGACGTCACCAGGGCGGACCTCAACGGCTGTCCGGTCTATCAGGTCAGCCCGCGACTGGACAGTCACGGCGAGCTCACCGGCCACCTGCTGTATCTGCACGGCGGGGCCTACGTGCTGGACCTGATGCCACATTTCCATTGGCCGGCCATCGCGAAGCTGGCGACCGCCTTGCGGCGGACCGTGACCCTGCCGATCTACCCCATCGCCCCCGAGCACACCTACCGCGAGGTGTTCCCGTTCCTGCTGCAGGTGTACCGCCGCGAGCTGGACACCCGGGATCCGAATTCGATTGCGTTCATGGGTGATTCGGCCGGGGGCGGGATGGCCTTCGCGCTGTGTCACGCGGTGCGAGATGCCGGCATTCCGGCGCCCACCGACGCCGTGCTGCTCTCTCCGTGGATGCACCTCGCACTGCCCGACCCGGACGTTCCGGTCGTCGCCAAGATCGACCCGTTCCTCAACCCAGCGGACCTGCGCGCCGCCGGAATCCGTTATGCCGGCGGCGATTCACTGGATACTCCCCTGCTCAGCCCCAGCGTGGGACCGCTGACCGGTCTGCCGCGGCTGACCGTTTTCACCGGGACCCACGACGTGCTCAACCCCGATGCCCGCGCGTTCCGCAAGCGAGCGGCGGCCGAAGGTCTCGACATCGGCTGGTACGAACTCGAAGGCGGTGTGCACGCCTGGATGCTGCTGCCCGGCCGGGACGCCGCCCATGCGCTGGATCAGATCACCGAGGTGTTGAGCGGGTGACCTCCGTGAAGGTGATCGGCTCCGGGTTCGCGGGCCTGTGGGCGGCGCTCGGCGCCGCCCGACGACTCGACGAGCTCGGTGTGCCGGCGGGCACCGTCGACATCACCGTGTTGAGCGCCAAGCCTTTTCACGACATCCGGGTCCGCAACTACGAGGCCGATTTGAGCGCCTGCCGCGTCCCGCTCGCGGATCTGTTCGACCCCGTCGGTGTCGCGCACGTCGCCGCCGAGGTGACGGCGATCGACACCGACGCACGCACCCTGACGACGTCAGGTGGTGTGACGTACGACTATGACCGACTGGTGCTGGCGTCGGGTAGTCAGGTGGTCAAGCCCGCGGTTCCGGGCTTGCGGGACTTCGGCTTTGATGTCGACACCCATGACGGCGCCGTTGCTCTACAGGACCACCTGCGACGGCTTGCCGAAAGCCCCCCGGCGGCGTCGGCCGCCACCGTCGTCGTGGTCGGTGCCGGGCTGACCGGTATCGAGACGGCCTGCGAGCTGCCGGCGAGGTTGCGGACGTTGTTCGGCCGGGACGGCCGAGTTTTATTGGTCGACCACAACCCGTTTGTGGGCTCCGATATGGGCGCCTCGGCGCGCCCGGTGATCGAACGGGCGTTGTCGGACAACGGCGTTGAGATCAGGACTGCGGTGAGCGTCGATGAGGTCAGCGGGGACGCAGTATCGCTGTCGTCGGGCGAGCGGCTGCAGGCGGCCACGGTGGTGTGGTGTGCCGGCATGCGGGCCAGTCCGCTGACCGAGCAGCTGCCGGTGGTGCGCGACCGGCTGGGCCGGGTGCCGGTCGACGACCATCTGCGGGTGATCGGGGTGCCGTCGACATTCGCCGCGGGAGACGTGGCCGCCGCCCGCATGGACGACGATCACCTGTCGGTCATGTCGTGTCAGCACGGCCGTCCGATGGGCCGCTACGCCGGCTACAACGTCATCAGCGACCTGTTCGGCGAGCCGATGCTGACGCTTCGGATCCCTTGGTATGTTACGGTTCTCGATCTCGGTCCGGCCGGCGCGGTCTACACCGAGGGGTGGGATCGGGTGGTGGTGGCGGACGGGGCGAAGGCCAAGGCGACCAAGCAAGTCATCAACACCCGGCGGATTTATCCACCGTTGACCGGCAACCGCGCCGAGCTGCTGGCCGCGGCCGCGCCGGAGCTGCAGCCCCGTCCCTAGCGGCGTCCGTCCGCCTGTGCTTCGTCGCCGGCATACCACTGCACCGCGCGAACTCCCGGCTGCAGGGACAGGTCTGCCACCAACCGCTCGAGTCTGGCCGGAGCATCGCCGCTCATGAGTAGGTGTGCGGTCAAGGTGATCTCGTCGTCGCCGGCGGGCCCGGTGTGGATTCCACGCAGTGTGATGTCGTTGCTGCCGGCGTGCTGGATGATCTGTGCGCGTGCGTATTTCTCGTGTTTCGGGCGGCAAACCACCTGCACCAGATAGGGCTGCAGGCTTTCGTCTTCGTCGCCGGTGTTGTCGCGGTCGATCAGTCGGCCGAGCGGGCGCATGAAGAGGTGGATGCCGATGACGGTGCCGGTGCCGATCAACGTGAATACCAGGTTCCCGGAGGCGGCCAGTACGCCTACCGCCGCGGAGCACCACAGGGTGGCGGCGGTGTTGAGGCCCCGGACGCTGACCCCCTCGCGCAGGATCACCCCACCGCCCAGGAAACCGATGCCGGACACGACATAGGACGCGACCCTGGTGGGACTGCTGTCCGGGGTGGCGACCGCGTACAGCACAAAGAGTGTCGCACCAGCGGCAACCAGCGCGTTGGTGCGCAGGCCGGCCATGCGTGCCCGCCACTGCCGCTCCATACCGATCAGGGCACCGCAACCGACCCCGACGGCGAGTCGGAGCGCAAAATCGGCGACGCTCAGCGTTTGCATGGCGCCGCCCTCCCTTCCGACCGTGGGGCTCTCCGCCATCAGTCCGGATGATTTGGAATCCCGGCCCCGGGCCCGGTGTCGATCGGCGGCAGTCAACCACGTCGAGGTAAACGCCGGGTGGCCCACGGCCAAACTGGCCGCTTTGCCGTTACTCGCGCGAACGCGTCGCGCAATCTAGAGGCTGCCCTCCACGCCCACTGAGCCAGCCACTTACGGCTGTTTGGCGAGTTGCGGACAGTAGTACTTTGCTGATATCGCAACGAACAGGGCGGCGTGGTCCGTGGTCAATTCGGGATTGCTGCTCTGCAAGTCGTGGATCAGCTCCGGGCCGGATCTGCCGGTACCCATCGACCCGCACACTCCTTTGGCAAAGGCTATGGCTTGACCCGAACTCGTGTAGTTCAGGCCCGCATCGCGCACAGTCGCCAGGAAGCTTGCGTCATCGAAGCCGTCGTCGGGAGTGCCATACGCTGGCGCGGCTGCGAGGCAGACCACGGCGGCGACGTCGAGCAGCGCGGGTAGCCATCTCATACCTCTCATCGAGAAGCGCCCTTCGACTTTCGGTCAGGCCTTGGAGAGGTGGTGGGGGCAGTAGTACTTCGCCGAAAGCAGGGCGAAGTGAGACGCCGCGTCCATCGTGAATGCGGGATTGTGGGTCTTGACGTCTTCGACCAGGTCAAGACCCGATTCGCCCTTGTCCAAGCACTCACACACCGCTCGGGCGGTCCCGATGGCTTGCGCCGGGCTCGGGTAGGTGATGCCGTCTTGTTGCAGAGCAGCGAGGAAGCCCGCATCATCAGCGGGGGCCGGGTCCGGATCGGCATACGCGGGCGCGGCGAACCCGATCATCGCGGATACGCCGAGTAGCGCTAGTCGCAGTCTCATAACTAATCTCTCTTCCAATCAGTGGCCAAAAGTTGTCAGGCCGCAGCCCTTACGCTCAAAGGCGTTCGTGTCGGTCGCTCCCGAATGTCTTGGCGCGCATTGCTATTGGCGCGCCGGTTCGCGACGATCTCAACGCCGCAACCAGGCTGGGTCACGGTTGCCGAGATCGCCACAGCGGACGGCATCAGGCGCTCGCTATCCCAACTGCGCATCGGACGGCACGACTGTGGGCTTGTCGCCTTTGGACAGGTGCACCGCGTGGATGCCGGGTTTCTTCGCCAGCTGCTCGAGCAGGCTGTCCAGGCCTTCTTGATCGACGCGGTGGTGTTGCACGCTTTCGGGCTTCTCCGATATCTGTGCGACCAGGCGCTTCAATTTCTCCGGCGAGGTGCTGTCCTTGAGGTCCTTGAGCGGGGTGAGACGGCCCCGGACGCCGGCCCTCTTGGCAACGTCGGGAGCCCCGGCGCCCATCGCGCTGCCGAGCATGCCCGCCAGGGCCATCGAACTGAACAGTCCTCCCTCGCCGAGCGCGGCCGCCGGTACCGCGTCCGGTCCGGCGGCCGACAACGCCGCAGCGACGGTCCTGATGGCCGGCGTGGCCGGGGCCCAGCTCGGCGGGACCCGCAAGTTTCCGACCAGCGTGCCGCGCCCGAAATGCGCCTCCGGCGTCACCGAGCCGAACAGCGTGCCGCGGCCCCAGTGCGGTCCCCCGAGCCCGAGCCCGCCTCCCAGCGCATCCCTGGGGATCGCGCCGAGGGAGGGGTGGGGAGCGAACTTGAGGAACTGCGACGCGGGAAGGTTGATCAGTAGCCCGATGTAGTTGTACTCGGTGGTGTAGCCAAGCGGGGTCTTTACGGCTGAGTACATCGCCGCGAAGGTCGATGACCAGCCTGGCCCGAAGATGCTGTCGACGAGGTTGTTGAGATAAGTCGTGTAGCTCTTGGAAAGGTCCGCGCCTACCTGCAGCAGCCACGACAGCGGGTTGGGCAGTGCCGACACGAACGACACGATCGACTGCGCGCTGCCGGCCGAGGTGCCGACGGCCTGGGTGACCGCGGCCGCCTGGGCGGCGAGCCCGGCCCCGCTGGTGGTCTGCGGCGCCGCGGTGAATGGCGTCAATTTGGTGGCGGCCGCCGACGAGCCGGCGTAACTGTCCATCGCCACAGCGTCTTGAACCCACATTTCGGCGTACTGGATTTCGGTGGACGCGATGGCCGGCGTGTTCTGCCCGAAGATGTTGGTCGCCACCAGCGATGCCAGTTGGCTGCGGTTGGCGGCGATCTCCGTGGGCGGAACGTGCGCGGCGAACGCCGTTTCGTAGGCAGTTGCCGCCGCGGTGGCCTGGGCCGCGGCTTCGCCGGCCGTTCCGGCGGTGGCCTGCATCCAGCTCAAGTAGGGCGTGATCGCGGCCAGCATGGCTGCCGACGACGGACCCACCCATGGCCCGCCGGCCAGGCTGTCGATTGTCGACGAATAGGCGCTCACGGTGGACTGTATTTCGGCGGCCAGCCCGTTCCAGGCCGCCGCAGCCGCCCGCAATGACCCCGATCCCGCGCCGCTGTACATCCTGCCCGAGTTGAACTCGGGCGGAAACGCTGCATAAAACATGTCTCTATTCCCCTTGCCTGGTCGTGCACGCTTGGGCGGTCGGTGCTGGCCTGATTTCGGTCGTCATAGCGGTCAGCGCTTTCATTCGTCGAGGGCCGGTATCACGATGATCGTGGCCGCGGCGGGGTCGGCCTCGACGACGCCGCCCAGCGAGCTCGCGGCGGCACTGCCGCCTCCGGAGTAACTCGCCGAAGCGCCCATGGCGCGTCCGGCGAGGCTCGACAGCCCCATCTGGCTGAAGATGCCGCTCTCGCTGGCGAGTGACGCTTCTGGGGCGGCCGCCAGGTTAGCGGGCAGCACGGAGGCGAGCGTTTTGATCTCCGTCGGGGCGGCTTCGGTCCAGCCCTGTGGCACCGACATGCTGCCCACCAGGGATGCCCGGCCCATAGCGGCCGATACCGGCGCCCCACTCGAGACCGCGGAGCTCAAATGCGGCATCTCGCCGGCAATGGGCGCCAGCCCACCGGTGATGACCTTCGGGGTCCAAAAGGCCGCGAGACCCTGCCCGTTTTGGGCGTAGGCGAACGTCTGCCCGAACGACAGGAACGGACCACCGAGCATGCCACTCGCCCCGAAGAACGGCGAGTAGATCCCGACGGAGGTCGACATGATGGTGTTCCAGTTTGCGAGGTCGGTCGCCAGCCCCGCCGGCAGCGGCGGCAACGGCAACAACCCCCCTGACGCGGACGCGGAGGTGTTTGTTGCCAGGCTTTGCAGCGTATTCGGCACAGAGCTGATCAGCTGGGACAGCTGGGTACCAATGTTCAAGCCGCTCGATGCGCTGCTCTGCGAAACCGCGGCCGATTGCGCTGCCGTGCCCGCGGTGTTGGTGGTCTGCGGCGGCTCAGTGAACGGCGTCAGCTGCGACGCGGACGACGACGACCCGGCATACGCGTACATCGCGGCGGCGTCCTGCGCCCACATTTCCAGGTAGTGGGTTTCGGTGGCCGCGATCGCGGGGGTGTTCTGGCCCAAGATGTTGGTCGCGACCAGCATCGCCAGCAGCGCACGATTGGCCGCGATAACCGGTGGGGGCACCGTGGCCGCGAACGCGGTTTCATAGACGCCCGCGGCCAGTTTGGCCTGTGCGGCGGCCTCCTCGGCCTGCGCGGCCGCGCCACTAACCCACGTCACGAAGGGCGAGGCCGCCGCCGCCATCGTCATCGACGACGGACCTGTCCACGGCCCAGCGACCAAACCCTCGACCGTCGAGCCATACGACGACGCCGCGGACTGCAAATCCGCAGCCAACGAGTCCCAGGCCGCCGCGGCGGCCAACATCGGTCCCGATCCCGCGCCGACATACATTCGACCGGAGTTGATTTCCGGCGGTAGCGCCCCGAAATCCAACATCTACTACCTGCCTCCCTTAGGTAGCCGCGGCCGCGTTGGCCGCCTCGGTGGCCGCATATGAACCTGAGCTTGCGCCCAGCGTGGCCACGAACTGCTCGTGAATCGCGGCGGCCTGCGCGGCCATCGCCTGATACATCTGCGCGTGCGCGGCGAACTGCGCGGCGGTCAGCGCCGACACCTCATCAGCCGCAGCGGGAACCACGCCGGTC
Organism: uncultured Actinomycetota bacterium; assembly: GCA_963820985.1. GTDB lineage: Bacteria > Actinomycetota > Actinomycetes > Mycobacteriales > Mycobacteriaceae > Mycobacterium. The sequence goes on from CAWGCI010000004.1 coordinate 71,186, forward strand.
GTCGGGGCGGCCGCGGCGGCGTTCCCGGAATTCATCGCCGAACCGATGCCCGCCAGGCTGCTGGCCGCTGCCGCCAGCGCCTCGGGTTGTGCGGTCACAAAAGACATTGATCTCCTCCTTTGAACATGCAGTTAGGAACCTCGGTGGCCGGCGTTTCGGGCGATCCGTATGTCGGATCCACCATTAATCCCGTGTATTTCGTCAACAGACCTGCGTTCTCCCTGGTTTGAAAAATTTGGCGCGGACCCCCGTCCAGGTGTGCCGTCCTCAATATAGCGATCATCGTGAATAAAACGCGCTTGGATGCGTTTCCCGCTGGGTAACATAGTGTAAAAAATAAATGTCGTGTCCTCCGCTGTTCAGACCGGTTTCCAGCTAACGGCGTAGCCACTGAACATCGCGTTCAGAGCCATAGCCAGCAACCACCAAAATAGACCCGATAACTGCTCTATTGCCTGCGTTTTAACGCAAGAATATCCCGCATATCGGTATTACCGGAGATGCGTTAACTGTGGTGCCGACGTTATTTATTACCCATATCTATCGCGTACTCTGCGAACCCCCTATTGTCCTAGGCGCAAACGGTTGGAATTTGCACGACGCTGTAACGCCGCAATGGCCCACGGTCGTCGCGGGTTTGTGGATGCTTCACGCAAATCGGCTCGAGGCAATTGGCGCGGGACGCCGCTCTCGCGTTGTGATCGCGGGTGACCGAAACGTTCGATGGCTGGTGTGTCTCCATCGGCGATCAGCAGAAGGCCGACGAAGACGTTGGTACAGGAGGCCATCGGTTGGTGTCAGCTCCGCCTCGAGCCGACGGCGCAATCTACGCTGGCCGCGTTGGACGGCTTGCGTGCCCCGCGCGACGTCGCGCCGGAGGCAACGACATCGGCGCAGGCGTCACCAATTGAATAGCTAGCGGTCATCTACTACTCCCCTAAATTTCATTAAGAATAACCATGGGCAGCTGGTACCAGGCTGATTTGCTGCTGGGGGTTTCCTGGGAGCCAAGGATTTGCTATCTTCGCCGTTCAATGTGCCTATATAACGTCAGCCGGGCGTTACGCGACACGTTTCCAAGGTTGCCACGGCTCACGCGGCTAGCACGGGGAGTGTGAGGTCGCCTCGGTGGAACCCTGTTATCCGGCCGCGGGTGGGCGCGCTACAAAGCGGGGGCGGAAGCCGTATTGAGGCACAGCGCGACCCTCGCCCTGAGCGGCCATATTGGCCAGCGGCACCGGCGGCGTGCTTGCTGCCACCGCGGGCGAAGGGGCCTCCAGAGGCGCGGCTCCCAGCGTCGTGGACAACGGGCTGTGCGGCGGCGCCGGGGTCGTCCAGGTCGGTGGTACCGATAGTGGCCCGACGAGGCCTGCCCGGCCCAAACCCGCTGACGCGGAATGACCCAGCGGCCCAACGCTGCCCAGCGGGCTTTCCAGCGCGTCGGCGGCTGGGCCGGGCAGCTCTGCGGCCGCGTCCGCGCCCCTTCCGGCCAGGCCCATGAGATCCGACGTGTTGCCCAGGTACCGGGCCGGCATGTAGAAGCCCGAGGCAAAGGCGCTGTTGAAGACTTGGGAATTCAAGAAGTCGCCGAAAGCGGAGCCATTTGCCCCAGAGAGCATATTGAGGACCCCGGACAGGCCGGTGGTCGACGACCCCGAACCCGGCGCGAAGATGTTGAGTCCGTCGAGGACGCCGCTCACTCCGGAACCTGACGAAGCCGGGGAACCCAGGCTTTGCAAGACGCCGGGCAGCGCCGACGACAGCTGTGACAACGTGCTCTGCCCGGTGCCGACCTGGGTGGCGGCAGCCTCAGCGACGGCCGCGGCCTGGGCCGTCGGACCGGTGGCGTTGGCGACCTGCTCAGGCTGGGTAAACGAAGTCAGCCGGCTGGCTGCCGCCGAGGAGCCGGCATAGCCGTACATCGCCGCAGCATCCTGTGCCCACATCTCCAGGTACTGGGCTTCGGTCGCCGCGATCGCTGGGGTGTTTTGCCCAAAGAAGTTGGTCGCGATGAGGACCACCAATTGGGCACGGTTCGCCGCGATCACCGGCGGGGGCACCGTGGCCGCGAACGCGGCCTCGTAGGCCGCCACGGCCGCCTGGGCCTGTGCCGCGGTCTGCTCGGCCTGCGCCGCGGTGGTGCTCAGCCACGCCACGTAGGGCGCGACCGCAGCCGTCATCGTCGCCGACGACGGACCATGCCATGCCTGGCCGGTCAGCTCCGAAAGCACTGAGTTGTAACCCGTTGCCGTCAAACGTAATTCGGCGGCGAGCCCATGCCAGGCTGATGCGGCAGCCAACAGCGGGCCCGAGCCCGCCCCGGAATACATCCGAGCCGAGTTGACTTCGGGTGGAAGCGTTGCGAAGTCCAGTGGTGCCGTCATCGTTAGCCTCCTCCCGTGAGCTAAGCGGTCTCAGTGGCGGGTGCGCTATCCCGCTGCCGGCGGACGCGCCACGAAGCTGGGGCGGAACCCGTACTGAGGGACGTTGCGCCCCAAGCCTTGTGCGCCAAAGCCGCCCAGCGGCACTCCCGGCATGCCGGCCGCCACGGCGGGAGGCGCCACCATTGGCGTTGCTCCCAGGGCGGAGGACAGCGGGGCATGCGGTGCGGCCGCGGTCCAGCTCGGCGGCACCGACAGCGGGCCAACCAGGGCCGCGCGGCCTAGGCCCATATCGATGGAGTTGCCGAAACTTGACATGGCTCCCAACGGCCCGGCAAGCGCGGGACCCAGTGGGCTCTGGGCGATATCTCCAAGGGCCTGTTGGGCGGCTTGTCCCCCGGCCATGCCCATGAAGTCGGCCGCGGTGCCCATGAAGTTGCCCGGCATGTAGAACCCCGACGAGAAGATGGTGTTCCAGATGCCGGCATTCATGAAGTCTCCGAAGGCCGAACCGTTCGAACCGGAGATCAAGTTGAGCAGTCCGGAGAGGCCCGAACTCGACGAGCCCGACCCCGACGAGAAGACGTTGAAGCCGTCGAGCATGCCGCTCAGTCCAGACGCCGACGAGGACGGGGAAGCCAGGCTCTGCAGCGCGTTGGGCACCGCGGACAGCAGCTGTGCCAACGTGTTCTGTGCGCTGCCGACCGAGGTGGCGGAAGCCTCGGTGACCGCTGCGGCCTGGGCCGTCGGACTGGTGGCGTTGGCGACCTGCTCTGGCTGGGTAAACGAAGTCAGCTGGCTGGCGGCCGCCGAGGAGCCGGCATAGCCGTACATCGCCGCCGCGTCTTGAGCCCACATCTCGGCGTACTGCGCCTCGTTGGCCGCGATCGCGGCGGTGTTTTGACCCATGACGTTCGTCGCGACCAGCGACGACAACTGGGCGCGATTGGCCGCGACCGTAGCCGGTGCCACTGTGGCGGCAAACGCAGCCTCGTAGGCGGACGCTGCGGTCGCGGCCTGCGTCGCGGTCTGCTCGGCGTGCGCGGCGGTGGTGCTCATCCACGCCACATATGGCATAGCCGCCGCCGCCATCGCCGCCGATGCCGGGCCAAGCCATTCCTCGCCCGTTAGCGCCGTAAGTACCTTGCCGTAAGACGGTGCGGTGGAACGTAATTCGGCAGCCAGCCCATTCCAGGCCGACGCCGCGGCCAACATCGGACCCGAGCCCGCCCCCGAATACATCCGAGCCGAGTTGACCTCGGGCGGAAGCATGGCGAAATCCAATGCAGCGGACATGATTACCCCCCTTGCGTTGCTGCGATGAAACATGTTGTGGTTAAAGCTGATTGCTCATCAGCGGGGGCAGGAAGCAGCTCCAGTACTTCTGGACGCGTGATGACAAACGACATCGGGCTTCTCCTTATCGGAAAGACCGAACCCGGGTGTCGTGGTTGCTGCCATGGCTACATCGGCCCACTCCACTTCCGCAGAGACGCAAAGCGGAGACGTCTGCCGGAGAAGCCGATTCAGAGCATGGAAACGGTGCCGGGGTCGGATCGCAACGAAATGATCGTCGATCTGGAATACGGACTGTCGTCGGAGCTCATTTCGCTCTCACCTCCTCGCGGCCAGGGCATACGCGGATGCCACCAACTTGCACGTAGGATGAGAGCCCGGCGAATCAGCCGAGTTCAGCACCCCTCTCGACAGAGCTTCGACACCACACGGCGTATCCGGGCAATCAAGCTGGAAGCCACTTGGGCTCAACCCTTAATCCGGGAGGAGCTGTCCTGACCCTGGGCGTCTTTCGACGTTCGAGGTCAGTGGCCTATATCCGTGCAGACGCCTCACCTAGCGAGGTGCATACGATGGCCATGGTTCCACTCGGGGTAGGAGCGCGTCAAGCTGACTGGCGGCCGCGGCCGTGGTCGGTACACGTACGGCGATGCAGCTTTTTGGATCAACCGGCGGCCGGTGGCCGTGGCATTACGGTCACGTGGAACCCATATCGCGGTCCGCTGCCGAAGTGGCGTCCGGTCGTGCTCGCAGCGGGAATCCCCGGCATACCGGGCACCCCTGCCGAACTCTCCGGGAGCGCGGTGCTGTTCCAGCCGCCTCCTGCGAGCGCCGTACCCGCATGGTTCTCCACCTGGGTGGCCGCGGCCCAGCTCTGGGGCACGGACAACCGTCCGACGAACACGCCGCGAGCCAGCCCCGCCGAAGCCGCGCCCTGGCCTACCCCCGGCAGGCCTGGTGAGCCGAACGGCGCGCCCGCGGAGCTGTACGGCACGATTGGCGTCCCCAGGGGTACCCACGTGGCGATTCCCAGAGCCGGAACCCATGGGTGGTAGAGCCGAGGCCCCCGGCTGTGAGCCGACTGATACTGCGTTGATATCTGCCATCGCTGCCGTGACGGTCTGTTGGAGGATGGCGGGGCTTGTATACCCGGCTGAGACGAACCCGTTGACGAAATTGGAGTTCAAGAAACTCCAAAGGTTGGTCGGCAAGCCGAGCGGCGCCGCGAGTGATTGCAGCGCATTCGGAACCGCGGAGGTCAGCTGAGTCAGCATCGTCTGCGCGCCGGAGACCGCCGGTGTGCCGGTGGCCTGGGCGACCGCTGCGGCTTGGCCGGCCTGCCCGGCCGGGTTGGCCGTTTGCGGCGGTTGTCTGAACGGCTTCAACACGGAGGCCGCGGCCGAACTTGCCGCATACGCGTACATCGCCGCCGCGTCCTGTGCCCACATTTCGCCGTAATGGGCCTCCGTTGCCGCGATCGCGGCAGTGTTTTGACCGAGGAAATTGGTCGCGACCAGAGCAGCCAGCTGAGCACGGTTGGCCGCGACTGCAGCGGGGGGCACCGTCGCGGCAAACGCGGCCTCGTAAGCGGCCGCTGCCGAGGATGCTTGAGCGGCGGCCTGCTCAGCCTGGGCCGCGGTGAGGCTCACCCATGTCATGTACGGGGTCACCGCGGCCGCCATTGATGCAGAGGCCGGCCCCAGCCATCCTTCGCCGGCGAGTCGCTCGATCACCGACTGGTAGGAGGATGCCGTCGAACTCAGCTCCGCGGCGAGCGCGTCCCATGCCGCCGCGGCCGCCAGCATCGGCGGCGAGCCCGGCCCGGAATACATACGGGCAGAGTTGATTTCCGGTGGTAGTGCTCCGTAATCCATTGCCAGTACCCCCTTAACCGGCTGCGATTACATTGGCGGCTGTGGGGGCGTACGAATCGGCACTCATCGCCGAAGTGGTTGTAAATGCTTCGTGAACAGCCCTGGCTTGGCCGCGGACTTCCTGATAAATGTGCGCGTAGATGGCGAAGTGCGCCGTGGTCAACGCGAACACTTCGTCGGCAGCTGCGGGAACTACCTTGGTCTTTGGGATTGCAGCAGCCGCGTTATGGGTGGCCATTGTCGAGCCAACCCTGCGCAATTCGCCGGCGGCTGCCGCCAACGAATACGGTTGTGTCATAACAAAAGACATCGGACTTCTCCCTATGGGGATAGTCCGACCCGGCTATGGGGCCTCCGCCGCTGCGGTGGTGTCGGGGTGCTGCCGATAGCGCGTGCGCCTAGCTGCGCAGCATGGTGTCAAGTAACGGCGTCAGCCGATTCAGACGGCGGAGTGCGCCATGACCAGATCGGAAGGAAACGGTCAGTGATTTAGTACAGCCACTTTCAGTTGGACCAGTCCACCCACCTCCCGTCACCTTCCCGGGATGAAGGTCCCCCAGCGAAATTTGCCAAGTACGGCATCCCACGCGCTAGAGCTGCGGTATCACCTAGCGTATCTGGATGAAGGTGACTCGCGCTCAACTCGTGAGTCGTGTCGAGCCGTCCTAACCCTGGACGTCTTTCGACATTCGAGGTCAATGACCCATTCCCGGGCGGAAACCCCACCCGACACGGTGCATCCGGCGGCGCGATGGCGCCAAGACCAATACAGGAAATGCGCGACTGGCATGGACCGCTGATCCCCGCGGGCGGTCCTGCGCGCCCGCTCTTGCGAGTTGCGCGAAGGTTAGCTGCTGGGGAGCGAACATAGCTTGTGGCCGTTACGCTCACATCATCGGGGGAAACGGCAGCAGCCAGGTCAGCGAAGGATCGATAGAGCCTCTGTATTGCGGGCAATAGGCTGCGACCGAAGCGCCGATGAAAAAGCCGGCTTGCCTTGACGTGGAGAGGTCCAGCGCCGTGTCCTTCATCAGCTTCAGCGCCAGGAGGCTTGTTTCTTGGCCTTTATCAAGTCCGGCGCAAACCGCTTGGCCATGCGCAATCGTGGTGTCGCGGTCATTGACGTCGATCCCGTAATTCTCAAGCGCCGCAACGAAAGCATCGTCGGTTGGATCGGCTGATGCTGGCGCTGCGGAAAGCAACGCGGCGGCGGACAGCACGACCGCACAGGCTTTCGACCACTTCCCGGCACCGACGTCCATATTGTTCGCGTCCTCCTCACTGTGTGGGCCGAATCGGCTTCGAATCAACAACTTAAAAGAACAAGCGGGTGTTTTCGTTCAATACGCAGGCGATACGAGGTCAGCGCGGCGACTGCGTTCGTCACGTAGCTGGTCGAGCAGTAGGTGCGCTCTGGTTGACGCGTGCCCTATTCGGTGACCCGATCAACTCGATGTTGACAGAGGTACCTGCACCGCACTCGCGCCTTCCCTGCTTTGCCCATTTGTTTCAGGTGCGCTCACCTCGTGCAGGTTGATGGGTTGCGAGCGCCAGCCAGCGTACCCAAGGGCCACGCTGATCGCGGTATAGACAACGGCCTCAGTCCACATGAATCCGACGCCCCACTTCCTTCCGAGGAAGATCGGCTCGTCGATGATGCCGTTGGATGCGGCTATGGCGTAGCCTGCGTGCGCGTAGGCGATTCCAGCGAACGCTCCGCAGAAGAATTTGCTCATTTCGCGCTTCATTTCTCTGTCCTCTCTCGGTTGCCACGAAGTCGTGCGATCTCACTGTCACCCAGCACTCCAACGGGAGGTAGGGGCCAAAGTCCTCCGGCATCGGACCCTTCGTCGCCTTCCGGCACCCTCGGCAATCAGTGGTGAGCTTCAGGTTTTTTTCGTTCCCTCAGTCGCTCTTGGTGGCGGCGGCAATCGGTGCAGCCAGCAGAGCTAGCACGGCTGATACCGCCGATATGCGGTTTCTCATACGGACCTATTTGGTTCCGTTGAGAATGCGGTCGCGGATCGCGGTGGCGGTCATGAGATGCCCGTCGGAGGAATTTATGAATTCGCCAGTGTGCCGGGCCTCGTTTGCATCATTGTCCTCGACCGCGGCGACGCAGAAGTGTGACGCGGTGTCGAAGTCGCTGAGGCTAGCTTGCAGCGCGTCGGTGAGTTCTTTGTCGGGGGTAGGCATATGGCCCTGGAGGAAGCTTGCCGCGTCATGGGCCTGGTGGCAGGCTGCCGCGAGACCGGCGTAGTCCTTGCTACCGATGGCTAGGTTGGCCTTGCCCATCGCTATCCCCAAGTCTTGCATGTGGGTCGTAGTGAGTTCGACCCATGCGCGCACGGCCTGAGCTTGAGACGTTGTCGTAGGGGTGGTGCTACTGCTGGTGTGTGTTTGCGGTGAGCAGCTGGTGGCGACAAGAACCAACGCTGCGCGCACAATGGCTTCCTTCATCACTGTTAGCCTCCGAACCCGTGTGAACGGTGATCCTGCGCTTTGCCAATGCTCGACAGACAGGGCATAAAGGCTCTACCTCTGATAGCTAGACGACCCAGATTCGATTGCTGGATCAGCAACCAGCCAACGGGCCGTGTGGATTTTCGGCTGTGGGTGAAGATCAGACGAGCGAAGGCGATCCATTCGAGAGGCGTACACGCATCACCCGGGTGATCGCCGTGATCGGCCTACCCTTGGTGTAACCGGCGAATCTCCGCCCAATCCTGCACTGACTTCTGCAGTCTGGACTGTGTCAGGGTCCAAGCGGACACGGCCAGCGCCCGGCGAGCCACCCTTTACCTTTTCTGCGGCAGTTGGATTCCACGGTCAGAGTCAGGGGTTTAGCGTCCGTCCCAGGATGTAGCGCCCCCTATGGCCACGTCGCGCGGCGCTTAAGAGCGAAAGTCAATTGAATGGCGAATAGGGCTGGACTGACCCTGAAATGGGCCTAGCGCCGTCGCAAGCGCTCCCCCCAAAGACCTAGCTCGACTTCTTCTCGGCCACCGCTGCGCTGAGGCCTTCGGCCAGGTCTTCGCCGGTCAACTCCTTGAACCGGCGCAGTTGAGCCTCGCTGAATTCGGTGAGATCGCTGGCCAGCACCGCGTCGAGGTCCTCGTCGTCCAGGCGGAAACTCCGGTGATCGCGGGCCTTCTCCACCACGTTGCGCACGAAGCCGGCATTGCCGAGCGTATCGATGCCGCGAATCAGATCTCCGTCTTCGGAGTAGCTCTCGTCGGTGTAAAACTTGGTGTACGACGGCAACAACGCCCGGACTTCTTCGTCGGTGATGACGTCTTCGTTTTCCCGAGCCATCAACTTGGTCAGCGCGAGCAGCTCATCCGGGGTGTAGCTGAAGAACTCGATTACCGTCGAAAAGCGCCGCCGCAGACCCTGATTCACCTCGAGCATCTTGTCCATCGCCTTGGCGTAACCCGCACCGAACACCACCAGCTCGTCGCGGTGGTTTTCCATGTACAGCAGCAGCGTGTTGATGATCGCGTTGCCGTAGGGGTCGCCCTGGTGGTAGCCCCTCTCGTGCAGGGTGTGCATCTCGTCGAAGAAGACGGCCCCGCCCAATGCCCCCTCGAGCATCTCCTCGGTGTTCTTCTCGGCGTCGGCCATGTACCGGCCCAACAGCTTGGTGCGGCTGGTCTCGACCACCACCGGTTTGCGCAGTACGGTCAACCCGCACAGCTGCTTGCTGAAGGCGCGCGCCACCGACGTCTTGCCGGTACCCGGCGGCCCGAACAGCAGGGTGTGGCGCGACGTCACCGGTACCGGGAGCCCCATCTTTTCGCGTGCCAGGTTCACCTTGGTCGTCGACTTGATGAGCCGGATTTCCTTCTTGGCACGCTCCATGCCCAGCATCGCGTTGAGCTCGGCGTCGCCCTCGGCCAGATACTTCGCAGCCGCCACCGCGTGGCGCGCTGCCTCGGTTTCTGCGCGGGTCGGTGCGCTGTCCGGATCCCACGGATCCGTGCGGGCCTCGATCGTTTCCGGGTCGGTCAGTACCAGCCGATAGTTGGGGTTGTCCAACGCTTCACGGGCCGGGGTGAACTTCGGGTCCCGCGAGTACACGCGGCGCAGCAGCTCGACGGCTTCCTCTTCGCGGCCCACATGCCGCAAGCACATGCCCTGGGTGTACAGGGCGATGTTGGCCGCGCCCGGCACCCGGTCCCCCTCGATGGCTTCCTGGCCGCGCCGGTAAGCCTCTTCGAATACCCCCAGCGATGCCAGCGCCGTGGTCGCCATCGCCGCGCCCGCGGCCTTCAGCTCCGGGTTGCGCCACTGCGTCCCCTCGGGAAACTGGACGAGCACCTCGGGCCAACGCTGGGTGCGGAAGTACAGCACGCCGCGCACGTAGGCGACCAGTTCGTGGTCGAAAGGATGGCGCGGCTCGACGCCGTCGAGCAGCTTGGCCGCTTCTTCGTAGCGCTTGGCCTCGGCGAGCACGGCGGCGTAAGCGCACGTCAACGACTCCACGCTGGTGACCGCCAGCCGCAGAAACAACCCGTCGGACACTTCGGGGCGGAATTGCAGGTCGGTGACCCCGAGGCGGCGGGTCTCCCAGCCGAACGTCCGCACTGCCGCCCACGCGCCGGAGAGCACGTCGATGCTCTGGTCGCCCGCCAGCACCCTGGCCAGCCAGGCATCGCACATCGCCGGATCAAGCGTGGTGGCCGTGTTGAACATCTGCGCGGCCACCTGAGGGTTGTGGCTGGGCTGTAGTCCGTTGACGGAGATTCCGGACGCCAACAGCCCGGCGACCATCGCGTTGCGGGCGTCTTCAGCGGTTGTTTGCGGGCGGCTCATTGCCCGGCAGGCACGCTCGTTGCGTTCTCCCGCACCTGACTAACCGACAGCACCAGGTCCTCTTGGTTGTGCAACTCCCGGCTGGGCACGATCAGCTGCGGGCGGGTCGTCGGGGCGGGCATGCTGGCCCGCACCGCGGCCAACTGGCGACCGGTGAGCCGGTTGAGTCCGGACGAGACGTCCCTGGGCAGCCGGTTGTCGCTGTGGTAGCGCACCCACGCCGACACGTGTGGGCGGCCGGCGCGACTGACGAGCCGGACCGTGACGATTGTGGACCCGATGTCGGGGCTCTCCGTCAGCGACAGCTGGTCCAGCCTCTCGGAGTCGATGCCCGACGGTGAAAGCCAGAAGCTGGTCACAAACCCGTTGAAGTGCTTGAGGTAACGCCAGCCCGGTCGGCTCCAGGTCGGCTCCAGGTCGGACAGCACGGCGCTGTCGACCTCCGCGAGCTCATCGGCGGTCAACGGCCGAGCCACGCAGGTCGGCCCGTCCAGGTCCTGAGCGAGCCGCTCGGTGGCCGCCACCAACGTCGAGGCCAACGAATCGCGGGCCGCCACCGCGGCGACGTTGCGCTGCGGATTCATCCGCAACACCAGCCAGGTGCGGCGCTGGTAGGAAGCGGGGTGATCGCCCATCACATCCCACTCTTCGGGCCCCCAGTCTTCCAGCGCCGTCAACTCGGTCGCGTTGCCCCCACGGCGGACCTCCACCGAGACGATGTCGATGCCGTCGAGGTGGATGTCGAACTGGCGCAGACCTTGCGCAACCGCAGACACCGGCAACATTGCCTCCGCCGCGGACCGATGCCGGTGCCGCCCCGACGGGTCGTCCTCGCGGTCTTCGACCGCGATCACGCTGACCAGCCGACCTCGATGCTCGCGCACCCCAACCGGGTCACGCCCGAAGCGGCGTTGGTGATCGATCGCGGGCGTACACCCCGCGGCCAGGGCCGAGCCCGGATCGGCAGACCAGTCCCACAGCCACGCGCCCAATCCCGACGCCACCGTCAGGCCGTGGTAGGTGACCAACGACAGCAGCGTCACTAACGCGGCGATGCCAACGCCGACCCACCACGCGACATGATGATTGGCCTGCCATGACTCGGGGCAATGACTGGCCAACACCAAGATCACGATGTCGATCAAGAACACCGCGGTGACTCGCGGCCAGGCCAAAGCCAAGCCAATTCTGCGCTGAGCCTTCATTACTGCTCTGCTTTCTGCTTACGCGTTCGCACGACCATCATCGCAACACCGAAGGCAGCGCCGCCTATCAGTAATGCCGCGGTGAACCCTCCGACGGCCACCCACACCGGCACCATATCGCGGTGGGCAACCGGCTTGGGCAGGTTCAACGGAGCCGACAGCTGCTGCGGTGGTTTCGCCGGGCCTTCGGGTACATCCCAGGTCAGTGCCGCCACCGGGTCGACGACACCATAGCCGACCTGATTGTCCACTCCGCGAGCCGGCGGCCTGGCCGTCCGGACCAAACGATTGATGACCTGGTATGCCGTCAGCTGGGGGAACTTAGCGCGGACCAGCGCGGCCACCCCGGAAACGATGGCGGTCGAAAAGCTGGTGCCGGCCGGAACCAGCAACGAATTGTCCGGGCCGTCGATCGCGTTGATCAGACCGTCGTCACGCGGCGAGAGTCCGATGACGTCGGTGCCCGGGGCGGCGATCGACACCCACGGTCCAGCGATGCTCATCGAGCCCTGCCCGCCGCCTTGGGTCAGCGGCTGGCCATTGGTATCGACCGCGCCGACGGTCAGGACATAGTCGCTGAACCAGGACGGCGTCACCACCGTGGTGACCGCGTTCCAGTTACGAGGATCGTTGGGCTGCAAGGGATCAAAGGCAGGGTTCTGCTTGCAGTCCTTCTTGCTGCTGTCTCCGGCGGCGGCCACGATGACGGCGTTCTTGTCGACCGCCGCATAACGGACCGCTGCACCCAGCGCGCGCTGGTCGATGATGTTGCGCGCACTCATGCACTCCACGTCGGAGATGTTGATCACCGACGCGCCCATGTTGGCGGCATGCACGATCGCCCGCGCCATCGTCTGGATGTAGTCGATCTTTTGCGACGTCTGCGGATCTTCGTCGCCGGTGTACGGGTCCTTCAGCGCAAAAGCGTTGCTGGACTGGCGGATCGAGATGATGTCGACGTCGGGTGCGATGCCGCTGAAGGCGTCAGCCGGGCCCGGCACCGGCGCCGGTGCTGCGGGCGGTGGCGACGGCGGCGGTTTGGGCGTCGGATCCAGCGGGCGCGGGCCGGCCGGATTATCGACGGCGATCACCCGTCCACCGCCGGAGTAGCCGGGACCCCAACTAGGAATAGTCACCGTGCCTCCGCCATGGTTAGCCGACGGAGCTTGACCAGGTCCTGGTGGCGCTGGTGGCGATGGCGGTGCTCCGAACGGAGGAGGCGCTTCCGACGGGGACGGAGGAACCATCGTCACGGTCTGCGGTAGTGGCGACAACGTCACCGTCTGTGGCGGCGGTGTCTTGGGCGGAGGCTCGGTGGTCGGAATGGTCACGGGCTTGCGCTGCGGTGCCGCCGGCGGTGCCGCTGCCCCGTTGGCCGGTGCCGCGCCGATCATCGACGCCACGATGGTGCCGTGGGCGTCGCAGTCCGACAGCCCGTCACCGCCCATCACGTAGTCGCCGCCGGCGATCAGGTGCTGAAACCTTGGGTGTGGCGTCACGCCGGTGTCGATGACGGCGACCTTCTGGCCGGCGCCCCGGCCGAATGCCCATGCCTCCGGCAGGTTCAGCATTTCCATGTACTTCGGCTGCACCCGGAAGTCAGTGCCCGGCAGCACCCCGACCTCGGTGCAGTAGGAGTTCTGCTTCATCGGCGCCGGCGGTCCGGGCGGACCGTCCGGCGGCACCGCCGCCGGATCAATCGTCGGCGGCGAAATCGCAGACGCCGGCGGCAACCCAACAAAGACCCCCGAGGTAAGCAGGAGCGCGGCGACGGTCGCGCGCGACGCGCGACCGTACCACCGCCCTGTCCTACCGGTAGCGAATCGCTGCATAGACATCCATCAACCAGAATGCCAGCGGGAAGATCGGCATCAGGCAGAGGTATTCAATCCATTCCACGAACTTGCGGAACAACGGGCTATAAATGGTGTTGGGCACTACCGCCGCGGCCGTCAGGCCCGCCGCTGGCAGCAGAACCATGATCCCTACCCCGATCGACACCGACAGCGGCGACTCGAGCACCAGCACGTAGCGCACGACCACTGCCGCGACGATGAGCACCGACGTCCCGGCCAAGGTGATCGCTTGCCAGCGGTCGACGTAGGAACGGCCGCGCAGCATCAGGAAGCCCGCGCTGAAGCCGGCCAGCAGGAGCGGCAGCCAGCGCTGCCCCGTGTGCGGGTCGGCCAAGGCAGGTCAACGAGAAGATCATCAACACCCCGAGGCCCAGCAGCAGACCGGACAGGTACGACCGGGCACGCTCGGCCTGCAGTAGCACGTCGCGCACCGAAGCCGGCCCTTCCAAGACCGGCGGCCCACCGCTGGAGCGCACCACCGTGGTCGGCAGATCGGGTCGCGCCTCGAAGACCCACCGGCTGGTGGCCGACGGGAACACCGGCAGCCGGATGCCCGACAGCCGACGGGACAACGCCGGTGCGAAGTGGTAGGCCAGCACGCAGACCAGTACCACGCAGCTCAGCAGCGTTACCGCACTCGTCGCCGCGACCATCCGGGCCAGGCTCGCGATCGTCGCCACCATTCCGACGGTGATGATCGCGGTGTAGGTCGACAGTCGGCGACCGGTGAATTTCAGGGCGATCGCCGCGGCGACAGTGAGCACCGCGAAACCCAACAACGCCTGCGGCGAGCCGACCGGGCCCGGCGGCGCCGCGGCGGCGGCCACCGTCAGCGGTGCGATCCCACCCAGCAGCATGATGTCGCCGGCACGCCGATCCTGTCGGGTGTTGGCTCGCCCCAGCACCAGCATCGCGACTGCCAACGCCAGCACGGCGACCACGGCCGCATAGATAGTTGTCAGCCACGAGTTGTGATGCCAGCGCCACCAGCCCAGCAGAACCGAACCGGTGACCACCCCGGCCGCCACCATCGACGCGCCTACCTGCACCGCAACGACGGGGTCGATCGAGGCGAACCGCTTGCTGAGATCGGACGCCACCGCAGTGGAGATGTGCTCGATGACCTGCGATCGGCGCTCGCTGTCCACGATGAACCGGATCCACAGCCGGTCGCCGTCGTAGACGTCCTGCTCGGTCAGCGATTGGGTTGCGCGCAAGGGCGTGCCGTCGACCAGGCACAGGGCCCACCTGCCGCGCCCCTCGGCCTCGAGTGGCGCCTCGCCGAGTTCCCTGAGCCGACTGTTGACCACTTTGAGCAGCGGATCGGTCATCACCGAAACCGGGGCATTGGCATCCAGCAAAACGCCGATCTGGACACCGTCGCCGGCCATGATGCCAACCACTACCGCCCTGGGCGCCGAGATACCCTCAACGTCAGCTTGTAGCGATTCAGCGATCGCGGTCATCGTGCTGCACCCCCTGCCGTGGTGAATGTGTAACCCCGGGGCTCTAGCCGCGCGGGGGGCTGTGCCGCCGGGTGGGGCAGCTCGACCATTTCCGAACTCATTTGCCTCGCCTCGGTGTCAAATAGTGGTTGGTGATCCTGCTATATAACGTTGCTGCTGATTCTAGAGAAGTATGACCGGTTCGCATCCCGAGCGCAGGCTTTGTTCAATCAGGCTGGTTAACTTTGCATTTCGCAATTGGCGTCAAACCCGGCGATGCGTCTTCCACTCGCCGTAGGGCAGCGTGTCTAATACGGTCTTCACGCCCAACCTGGACAAGCTGGGGGGTCGCCGGGCAGATGGCAAGCCACGCCTCCCCCGATCCGGAGGTTCGTGCCTGTTGATAGAGCGCGATGCGGCCGCCGGAACCATCCTTGAGCGAGAGCACCGAGGCGCTGGGGCCCTTGGCGTCGTCACGGTACTGCCGCGCATACACCGCGACTTCGGCCGCGGGATCTGACAGGGCTTGACCCAGCGCGGCCACCGTGGCGGCGCTGATGCCCATTCGGCGCAGATCTCCACCGGAGAACACGTTGAAGCCCGATTCCTGCCACGACTTTGTTGCTTCCAGCATCTCCTCGAGGGGGACGTTCACCGCATTTATTGCGGCGGCCTCCGCGTGGTGAATCGATTCCAAGCCGTCCATCACCAATGAGGCGATGGAGGCGCTGTCCGCGATGGCGACGTCGTCGACCGTGATGTCGTTGCCGACCCGAACCGCTGACACCCAGTGGTTGGCGCGACGGGCCAACACCACGCGGAATTCGTTATCGCGGGATATCGCGTGAACCAGGCGGCTGATTCTCGTCTTCGACGATGCCGTAGAGCAGCTTGCCTCGCGAGAGCAAGGCGACGACCTCGATGTCGGGAGCGGCGAGCACCCGCATCCGCGCGGCGACCTGCTCTTGTACCTCGTCCCCGACGACGATGCCCTGCTCGCGCATGACCGCCATCCCGGGGTGTTCGTTCAGCCAGTCGTTGTTGTCGGTAGATACGAATGGTCGGCACCGCAACTCCGGCGCGACGTGTCGAATGTCCAGGAGCGCCTGGAGCATCCAGAAACCGTCCACGTTCACGGTGATGTCGGTGCGGGTGCCCTGTTGTTGATCCATTAGTACCTCGGTAGTCCCTCAGTGGTTGATGCTTACACCGCAGGACGCGGCAGCACACCCACCTGTGGTGTGCTGCCGCGCCTGAGTTGGTTGTTAGGCCCAGCTGGAGCCGACGGCACTGTCCGTGCTGGCCATGTTGCTGCCGGCCGACTGCACCTTCGAGCCGTGCTGGTTGGCCTGCTCGTAGATCACCTGGAAGTTACGACCCAACTGGGTGATGAACTCCTGGCAAGCCACCGAACCGGAGCCGCCCCAGAAGTCACCGGCAGCCAGCACATCGCGAACGATGGCCTGGTGCTCGGACTCCAACGAAGCGGCCTGTGCGCGGATGAGGGCGCCGTGGGCGTCGACATCGCCGAACTGGTAATTGATGCTCATAACGGTTTTCTCCTAACGATTGATAAGGGTACGCAGCTACGGGTTGGGGCGCTAGCTGCTGAGGATCTGCTGCGAGGCCTGCTCTTGAGTCTCGTAGTTGTTCGCGTCGCGGACCAGACCGTCGCGCACGCCGTGCAGCATGTTCACGATGTTGGTGAAGGCCTGGTTCATCTGGCCCATCGTGTCGTAAGAGGTCGCCTGAGCGGTACCGCTCCAGCTAGCCCCGGCGATGTTCTGCGAGGACGCCCACATCTTGCGAGCCTCGTCCGACACCGTCTGAGCGTGCATCTCGAAGCGGCCAGCCATCGCCCGCATTGCGTGCGGGTCGGTCATAAAGCGTGCCATGTTGAATGTTCTCCTTATTGAAGTTGGTTAGTTCTTTCGTGCTGGAAGGCGATGGCCCGACCGGTCACGCGTTGACGCAACCGCCGAGCCGGAAACTAAGGGTGGCCCCCTCTCCGTCAGTTGCCGGCTACCACCGGCCGTTCCAACACGGTGAAGCAGGTTGGACTGCTCATACCGTCCCGGGCGCTACCATGACCCAGCAGTCGATCCCCGGAATCACCGACTGCTGGGGGGTTGCCGTGGAGCCCACGTCCGTGGCGATCCATCGCAACCCTTGCCTCGCCTGCCGGCCTGGTTAGCCGGCAGCGGCTGCGTTGGCGGCCTCGGTGGCCGCGTAAGAGCCGGAACTCGTCGAAAGGGTGTTGACAAACAACTCGTGAATCGCCGCGGCTTGCGCGCTGACGGCCTGGTACATCTGTGCGTGCGCTGCGAACTGAGCCGCGGTCAGCGCCGACACCTCGTCGGCGGCAGCGGGCACCACTCCGGTCGTCGGAGCCGCCGCAGCCGCGTTCTGCGCGCTCATGGTCGAGCCGATGCCCTGCAGGGTGCCGGCCGCCGCAGCCAGTGCCTCTGGCTGTGTGGTCACGAACGACATGCTGTTTCCTCCCTTTCCCAGCGTCTGTTCTGTGGAAGAGACTAGATGACTGTCTCCGCCTCAGCTGTTTTCGCGGCCACCTGTTCACAAGTGTTCACGGGATGGCACTACGAATTCACCTTCAGTAACGACACAGTAACAGCGCTTGACCTGGAATGTGGTGCGATCGACGAGGTGAAAGCCCCGTGCGCGAGCAGGGCGTCACCCCGGCCCGATAAAAGCGGGCTGACCAGGTGTTTCGCGGAGCCGTTGTCGTGCGGTGGGAAAAAATCTTGCCGCTGATTAACTCGTCCGCCGCAGCACCCGTGGCCTGAGATGCCCGAAGGCGCGCCGGCCGCGGGGTGTGCGGTGGGCGCGCCTTCGGGGTGTGTGGGGTGTGGGGTTAGCCCGCGGACATGGGGCGGGCCATGACGGTGGGTTTGAATCCGTAGCGCGGGCCCGCGCCGGCCCCGCGCGCGGCACCGGTTCCGCCGACGGGCATGCCGCCGACCAGGTTTCCGGCGCCGGATTCGCCCGAGGTGATCGGCTCGCTGACCGGGATGGCCGACATCGGCTTGGCCGCGCTGGCCAGCGTGGCTCCGGGCCAGGAGTTGGGCACCGACAGCCCCGCGACGTGGGCTCCGTGACCCAAACCGGCTGCGACCTGTCCGCCGGCGCCGCCGGCCGCACGCGCCCAGACCGCCGATGCCCTTGGGTACCGCGGCCGCCGCCGCCGGGGCCGCACCACCGAGCCAGCCCGCCGACTTGGCGATCTGGGTACCGAAGTTGCCCATACCGACGCTGAAGTACGGCAGACCTTCAGTGTTGTAGAAGAAGCTCGGCGAAGGGGCTGTAGCCGTTGACCAGCGCGCCCAGGTTGGTGGGCAGGATGGTCTGGCCGGTCAACAGGAACCAGATCTCGGTCAGCGCTGATTGCGAGGTCGCGGTGTTGCCGATGAACGGGCCGGTCAGCGACTGGATGCGGGATTGCACGTTGGTCAGCAGCCCCTGAATCCAGCTCTGCACCGAGGTGGCCGGAGTCGTGGTCGCCGAGGTGGCCGCCGCGGTCAGCGCACCGGCCGGGTTGGCGATCGCGGGAGCCTCGGTAAACGAGCTGATCTTGGTCGCCGCCGCCGAGGAGGACGCATAGCCGTACAGCGCCGTGGCGTTTTGCGACCAGAACTCGGCGTATTGGGCTTCCAACTGCGCGATCACGTTCTGGTTCAGGCCCAACACGTTGGTCTGCACCGCCTGCGCCAGCTCGGCGCGGTTGGCCGCGATCAACGGCGGGGGCACCACCGAGGCGAACACGGTCTCAAAGGCCGCCGCCGCCGACTGCGCCTGGACCGCCGCGTGCTCGGCTTGGCCGGCAGTCGTGGACACCCAGCTCACATACGGCTGCACCGCGGCGACCATCGCCGCCGAGGTCGGTCCCAGCCACGACTCACTGGCCAGCTGGGTGACCACCTTGTCCAAACCCTGTGCGGTAGAGGCCAACTCGGCGGCCACCGAGTTCCAGGCCGAGGCCGCCGACGTCAACGACGACGATCCCGGACCCGAGTAAATCAGCGCCGAGGAGACCTCGGGCGGCAACGCACCTAAATCGGACATGCCCTTGACCCCTTAACCGGCCGAGGCGGCGTTGGCCGCCTCAGTGGCCGCGTACGACCCCGAGCTCAGGCCCAGGGTGTGAACGAACAACTCGTGAATCGCGGCGGCCTGAGCGCTGACCGCCTGATACATCTGCGCGTGCGCGGCGAACTGCGCCGCGGTCAGCGCCGACACCTCATCGGCAGCCGCGGGCACCACACCCGTCGTCGGCGCCGCCGCCGCCGCATTCTGCGAACTCATCGCCGCGCCGATCCCCTGCAAGGTGCCCGCCGCCGCCGCCAGCGCCTCTGGTTGCGTAGTCACAAACGCCATCTGATCTCCCTCTCAACAACCCTCCGGCCATCGAGACCCTCGGGAATCTGATTACTCCTGACGTTAATTCGGTCCATGGTGTTATCCCGCCGACGGTGGACGGGTGAGCACGCTATATCGGAATCCGTAGCGCACGCCCAGGTTGCCCGCGCGTTGCGCCCCGCGGCCTGTCCCGACCATGCCGGGATTCAGCAGCGCGGCGTTCGACTCGGCCGGCATTGGCGCCTTCCGGCGAACCGACGAAGTTGGCGCTCACCAGCTTGGGGCGGCCTGTTCGCCCGCGCGTCGGCGCGCCGGGCGCGTCGAGCCAACTCGACGGTACCGACAGCCCACCGATCTTGGTGGCCGACGACAGCCTCGCCGTCGGTCCGGCCGCGTGCCAATGCCAACCACCGGCACCCAAGGCGGCGAACTGCGGCGACGGGATGAACGCACCACCCGAACCGGCCGTCGTACCCAACGGACCGTTGAACGTCTGCTGACCGATGGACATACCAAAGCTGGCCATGCCGTTGGAAAAATAGGCCAGGCCAGTGGTTTGTTTCAGCCACACGGTGTACTGGCTGGAGCTCAGCCCGATCCAGTTGTTCGTCGGGGTAGGCAGACCGTAGGTCAGGAAGTCCTCGATGGTGTTCCAAATCAACCCGTGCTGGGTGGTGATCGCCGCCGGCGTCGCCGCCGCCGACAGCTGCTGCAGCGCCTGCGGCACCGACGAGATCAGCTGCGTAACTGCGGACGCGACGGTCTGCGCGGACTCTCCCGCCGGCGTCGCGCTGGCCTGGGCCATCGCGGCCGACTGGCCTCCTTCCGCACCCGCAGTGGTGGTGTTCGGCGGATCGAGGAATTGGCTCAGCTCGGTGGCGAGCGCCGACGAGCCGGCATAGCCGTACATCGCCGCCGCATCCTGCGCCCACATCTCCATGTACTGGGCCTCGGTGGCCGCGATCGCCGGAGTGTTCTGCCCGAAGAAATTCGTCGCGACCAACGTCGCCAACAACACCCGATTGGCCGCAATCACCGGCGGAGGCACCGTCAACGTGAACGCGGTCTCAAAGGCGGCCGCCGCCGCGCGCGCCTGACTCGCCGTGTCCTCGGCCTGCGCGGCCGCCGCACTGATCCAGCTCACATACGGCGTCACCGCAGACATCATCGCCCGCGACGCCGGACCCAACCACGGCGAACCCGTCAGCTCGGTGATTACCGAGTTGTAACCCGTTGCCGCCGTATCTCAATTCGGCCGCCACCGAATCCCAGGCCGACGCGGCCGCCATCAACGGCCCCGAACCCGGACCGGTGTATATCCGACCCGAATTGATCTCAGGCGGCAACGCCCCGTAATCCAGCACCTACGAACCGCCCAATCCGTATGACATGGATGCGCTCACACGCCACCTTCGCTTGAGGATCTTGGAGGAAGTCGATCTCGTGTGAGATTAATTCGGCGCACGGCGCCGCCGGCCCTACGTCATGCGGCCGACCGCGAGACCGGGCCAGCTGCTCGTCCGGGGCCCAGAGCCAGACGCGGCACGCCCGCGGGTGCGTGGTATCCCGCCGATACGGCCGTGACCACTGCGAACGCGCCGACAACGCCGATCGCCGACGGTTCGGAGGAACGGCTCACTGGGCCGTCGCTGGGCCACGCTGAAGGGGTGAAGACCTGATCCGGATAAAAATCCGGCCGCAGCAAAAGGCCGTCTTGGCGTTCGCCGGGCGACGGGCGGATCGGGCCGAATCAGCTTGCTCTGCAGACGCCGAAGGCGCGCCGGCCGCAGGGTGTGCGGTGGGCGCGCCTTCGGGATGTGTTGGTTAGCCCGCGGATATGCGGGCTGTGGGGTGGCTAGCCCGCGGACATGGGGCGGGGCATGACGGTGGGTTTGAATCCGTAGCGCGGGCCCGCGCCGGCCCCGCGCGCGCCACCGGTTCCGCCGATGGGCATGCCGCCGACCAGGTTTCCGGCGCCGGATTCGCCCGAGGTGATCGGCTCGCTGACCGGGATGGCCGACATCGGCTTGGCCGCACTGGCCAGCGTGGCTCCGGGCCAGGAGTTGGGCACCGAGAGCCCCGCGACGTGCGCCCCGTGACCCAAACCGGCTGCGACCTGCCCGCCGGCGCCGCCGGCCGCACCACCCAGACCGCCGATGCCCTTGGGCACCGCGGCCGCCGCTGCTGGGGCCGCACCACCGAGCCAGCCCGCCGACTTGGCGATCTGGGTACCGAAGTTGCCCATACCAACGCTGAAGTACGGCAGACCTTCTGTGTTGTAGAAGAAGCTCGGCGAAGGGCGCGTAGCCGTTGGTCAGCGCGCCCAGGTTGGTGGGCAGGATGGTCTGCCCGGTCAACAGGAACCAGATCTCGGTCAGCGCTGATCGCG
This sequence comes from uncultured Actinomycetota bacterium, assembly GCA_963820985.1. GTDB lineage: Bacteria > Actinomycetota > Actinomycetes > Mycobacteriales > Mycobacteriaceae > Mycobacterium. The sequence goes on from CAWGCI010000004.1 coordinate 92,821, forward strand.
ACGGTCGCGGTGTTGCCGATGAACGGGCCGGTCAGCGACTGGATGCGGGATTGCACGTTGGTCAGCAGCCCCTGAATCCAGCTCTGCACCGAGGTGGCCGGACGTTGGGTCGGCCGAGGTGACCGCCGCGGTCAGCGCACCGGCCGGGTTGGCGATCGCGGGAGCCTCGGTAAACGAGCTGATCTTGGTCGCCGCCGCCGAGGAGGACGCATAGCCGTACAGCGCCGTGGCGTTTTGGGACCAGAACTCGGCGTATTGGGCTTCCAACTGCGCGATCACGTTCTGGTTCAGACCCAACACGTTGGTCTGCACCGCCTGGGCCAGCTCGGCGCGGTTGGCCGCGATCAACGGCGGGGGCACCACCGAGGCGAACACGGTCTCAAAGGCCGCCGCCGCCGACTGCGCCTGGACCGCCGCGTGCTCGGCTTGGCCGGCAGTCGTGGACACCCAGCTCACATACGGCTGCACCGCGGCGACCATCGCCGCCGAGGTCGGTCCCAGCCACGACTCACTGGCCAGCTGGGTGACCACCTTGTCCAAACCCTGTGCGGTGGAGGCCAACTCGGCGGCCACCGAGTTCCAGGCCGAGGCCGCCGACGTCAACGACGACGATCCCGGACCCGAATAAATCAGCGCCGAGGAGACCTCGGGCGGCAGCGCACCTAAATCGGACATGCCCTTGACCCCTTAACCGGCCGAGGCGGCATTCGCCGCCTCGGTAGCCGATACGACCCCGAGCTCAGGCCCAGGGTGTGAACGAACATCTCGTGAATCGCCGCGGCCTGAGCGCTGACCGCCTGATACATCTGCGCGTGCGCGGCGAACTGCGCCGCGGTCAGCGCCGACACCTCATCGGCAGCCGCGGGCACCACACCCGTCGTCGGCGCCGCCGCCGCCGCATTCTGCGAGTTCATCGCCGCGCCGATCCCCTGCAAGGTGCCGGCCGCCGCCGCCAGCGCCTCTGGTTGCGTAGTCACATACGACATGCCATTTCCTCCTCGGTAACCGTCCGGCTCGCACCTTCGGGATTGGTTGCTATTAACGTTAATTCGATCCTGGCTGCAGCGCCTACTCGCTGCGGAAAACTGATCACTGGATAACCACTGTTCATTTGTTGGCCACTTTCACTTCCCAAGTTGGCCTCATCCTGCCGACGGTGGTCGGGTGAGCACGCTATATCGGAATCCGTATCGCACGCCCAGGTTGCCCGCGCGTTGTGCCCCGCGGCCCCCGGCCACCGGGACCGCAGGAAGCGCGGCGTTGACCCCGCCGGATCCACCCGGCGTGGCGAAGTTGGCGCTGACCAGCTTGGTGGCGGCCTGCTCCCCCGCAGTGACGGGCGCACCGGGCCCGTTGAGCCAACTCGCCGGGACGGACAGCCCCCCGACCTTGGTGGCCGACGACAGACTTGCGATCGGTCCGGCCGCGTGCCAGTGCCAACCACCGGCACCCAGCGCGGCGAACTGCGGCGACGGGATGAACGCACCACCCGAACCGGCCGTCGTACCCAGCGCGCCGTTAAACGTCTGCTGACCGATGCTCCAACCGAAGTTCCCGAGGCCCACTGCGAAATAGGCCTGCAGGGTTTGCTTGAGGTATGCGGTGTACCAATCGGGGGCAAGCCCGATCCAGTTGTTGGTCGGGGTCGGCAACCCGTAGGTCAGGAAGTTCTGGATGGTGTTCCAAACCAGCCCGTGCTGGGTGGTGATGGCCGCCGGGGCCGCCGACAACTGCTGCAGCGCCTGCGGCACTGCCGAAATCAGCTGGGTGGTCGCAGACGCTACGGTCTGCGCGGACTGTCCCGCCGGCGTCGCGCTGGCCTGGGCCACCGCAGCCGACTGACCTCCCGCCGCGCCCGTGCTGGTGGTGTTCGGCGGGTCGATGAATCGAGTCAGCTCGGTGGCGAGCGCCGATGACCCGGCATACCCGTACATCGCCGCCGCATCCTGCGCCCACATCTCCATGTACTGGGCTTCCGTGGCCGCGATCGCCGCACTGTTCTGTCCGAAGAAGTTCGTTGCGACCAACGTGGCCAACAACACCCGATTGGCCGCAATCACCGGCGGGGGCACCGTCAACGTGAAGGCTGTCTCGTACGCGGCCGCCGCCGCGCGCGCCTGGCTCGCCGTCTCCTCGGCCTGCGCGGCCGCCGCACTGATCCAGCTCACATACGGCGTTACCGCGGCCATCATCGTCCGCGACGCCGGGCCCAACCATGGCGAACTGGTCAGCTCGTCGATCACCGATGTGTAACCCGTTGCCGCCGTGCCCAATTCAGCTGCTAGCCCATCCCAGCCTGACGCGGCGGCCATCATCGGCCCCGAACCCGGACCGGAGTACATCCGACCCGAATTGATCTCAGGCGGCAACGCTCCGAAGTCAAACACCACCCCTCCTCAACCGGCCATATCGACGCTCTCGGCTGTCGCCATCCGCACTTGCAGCCACATCGCTGCGAACACTTCTCGTCCTCTGGCCCGCACGACGCGTCGGGCAGCCCGATACGTTCCGGGCGTTCACTGCTGAGCTGCTACAGGGATCATCTGCGGAAATTGCTTTCTGCCTCGATCCCTTCAGGGTTGAACGTCTTACGAGCGACACCTTGTCGTGACCGAACCGCCGCTCGGCAAAGACTTTAAAGGGCGCGACGGGGCTTGTGCGATGACGAACCCAAGTGTTCATTCCATGCAGATTTTTATTTAGCTGCCGTTAAACCGCAAGTCCCGACAGGTAGCCGCGACCTGCGGATACGGCGAAAATCGCGTCCGGCGACCGGCACATCGCTGACACCGTGCGTTCATTTTCAGTTTCACTAGTCCTCTTCGAGGATGAGCGCCATCTCCGGGCAGGAGGCGACACCGTCCCGAGTCAACTGCTCGTCCTCGGGACGCACCTCGTGCTCTTCGAGGATCGAGTAACCCGACTCGTCGATCGGGAACAGGTTGGGATCGACCGCGTAGCACTGGGCGTGTCCCACGCATCTCGACTGTTCGAGACGAACCTTCACTCCGGTGTCCTCTCTCGACCACTTGGGGGCCAGATCGGGGCGGACAGATCAATACCTAGATTATCCGCGACTAACCGCCCATCTGCCGCCGCCTTCGGATGTGCCCCAACCGCCGGATTGGTGGGCGCTTAGCAGGCATGCAATATTGGGCTGTGGCAGTACGGCTTGGCTGCATCGGCGTCCGGGAAATTGGTGCGGACCAGACACGGACCATAAGGGAAAGAATTTTGAGCGCATGAGCACTCTGGGCCAGGGCCAGGCCGGCGGGTTCTACCTACCGCGGCTCGAATACTCGGAGTTGCCGTTGGCCGAAGACCGCGGGGTCGGATGGAAGATGTTGCGGGACGCCGGCCCCGTGGTGTTCATGAACGGCTATTACTACCTGACCCGACGCGAGGATGTGCTTGCCGCGCTGCGCAACCCAAAGGTCTTTTCGTCAACGATCCTGCAGCCGCCGTCGGATCCGCTGCCGGTGATCCCGCTGGCGTTCGACCCGCCGCAGCACACCCGCTACCGCCAAATCCTGCAGCCCTACTTCAGCCCGACCGCGCTGGGCAAGTCGCGGCCGGTGCTGCAGCGCCACGCGACTGAGATGATCGGGGCATTCGCCAGCCAAGGCAAGTGCGAGGTCATGGCAGATTTCGCCAGGCTCTACCCCTTTCAGGCCTTCCTGGACCTCTATGGCCTGCCGCTGGAGGATCGTGACCAACTGATCGCCTGGAAAGACGCCGTCGTCGGTGACAAGGAATACCTCACCGCGGCCGAGCTCCAGGCCGGGCAGACCGAGCTTTCGGAGTACCTCTATAAGGCGGTCCAGCAGCGGCGGGAGAATCCGGGCTCGGACATGTTGTCGCGGGTGATGACCGGCCCGGGCGACTTCACCGATATCGAGCTGCTCGGAATGAGCCACCTGTTGATCCTGGCGGGTCTGGACACCGTGACGGCGATCATCGGCTTCTGTCTGTTCGAATTGGCGCGCAGGCCGCAGTTGCGCGCGGAGCTTCTCGATAACCCAAGACAAATCCGGGTCTTCATCGAAGAGATCATTCGACTGCAGCCGCCGGCGCCGGTGGCGCCCCGGATTGTCACCGAGTTCGCCAACGTCGGCGGCATGACACTACCGCCGGGCTCGCAGGTCCGGCTGTGCATGGCCGTGATCAACCGCGACGGCAGCGACGCGTGGTCGACCGACGATTTGGCCATGGATGGAAAGGTGCACCGGCACTGGGGGTTTGGCGGCGGACCGCACCGTTGCCTGGGTTCTCATCTGGCGCGGATAGAGCTGACCGTGATCGTCGCGGAATGGCTCAAACAGATCCCCGACTTCGAGGCGCCTGCAGACTACGTCCCCGAAATCAAATTCCCGTCAAAGTCTTTCGCGCTCAAGTCATTGCCCCTGAGCTGGCACTGAGCTGGGCTTGAGTTGGGGCTGACCGGGCCGCACCTGCGACCCGATCAGCAGAACAACCTATTTCGACTAGCGTTTCAGCTCGGTCGCCGCGACCTGTACGAACACCCCGGTGTCCTCGGCCATCAGCAGGCCACGACCGCGGGGCAACGGGCCACCCTTCATCTTGCCGCGGATGAAGCCCTCGTCGGGGTCGGCGTCCATCACCAGCAACGGCGCATTCGCCTGGTGCAGGGCCCGCAGCATCGGGTCACTGCCCGCCGACGACCAACCACCGAACGTCCGGGTGACGATCACGTGCAGGCCGACATCGGCGGCCCTGGTCACCCAGGGAACGGCCTTGTGCAGCGGCGAGTCGAAGCCCGGCGGCAGTTGCTGGATGTCATCGACGATCAAGAAGATCTCCGGACCGCTCCACCACGACCGCGACAATAGCTCCTCCGCGGACAAACCGGGCGGCGGCTCACGGCCGGCCAGGGCCTGGGCCAGATCGCCCATCATCGCCACGACACCGTCGAGGTTGTAGGCGAACTTCTCCACGTACTCGGAGCCCAGCGTGGTCAGCAGCTGACGCCGCGGGTCGATCAGCCACACCTGTGCAGAGGGCCGTCCGGCCGGAGGCGGCGGCGCGCTGGTCGCGCCGGGCGCATACAGCCGGCCGATTTCGGACATGATGGTGGCCAGCGTCGTGGTCCGCCCACATTCGCGTCGACCCGTGACCACCAAATGCGAGTTCTCGGCGAAGTTGAGATAGACCGGCTGCAAATCCAATTCCGATATCGCCCAGGTGATTCCGCCCACGCCGACACCTTGACGGGTGTCCCGCGCGGCCAGCTCGCGCACTTGTTCCACGCCGAACTTCGCCGGCAGCCGGCGCACCGGCGGGGCCTGGCTCGTCGCGACCCGGCTGATTGCGGCCACCACACTGTCGGACTCGAACGTCTTGTTGGGCGTGCTGGCCAACGCCGGCCGAGCCACCAACGTGTGCAGGCCCGCCTGCGGGTCGCTGTCGAGTCGGACGTAGTTGACCGCGACCATGCCGCGTCCCGGCTTGACCGGAACGTCTTTGGCGAACCGGGAACGCACCAGCTTGGCGTCTTCCACGGCGGCCAGGCGCAACTCGACCCGGGAACCGAAACCGCTCCGCACCGGCGGACGTAGCTCCGATTCGCGGTCGGCGGTGACAATCACGTGCACGCCGAACGAGGGGCCCTGGTTGATGATCACGTTCACCTGCTCGATCAGCACCTCGTTTTCCTCGGCCAGCGCCCGGTAGTTGTCGATCACCAGGTAGACATCACCGAACCCGTCGTTGGGCACCGGGCCGGGCTCGCCGGCGAACTTGCGGCGCCGGAACACGTCCATCGACGGGATTCCGTGTTCGAGGAAGCTGTGTTTGCGCTCGCGGACCAGCGCCAGAATCTCGGCCACCGTGCGGCGCACACCGTACGGATCGGTGGGACCGACGACCTCGCCGACGTGGGGCAAGCGGGCCACCGTGGTCAGGGCGGTGCCGCTGTAGGCCAGGCAGTAGAACTGAACCTGCTCGGGTGTGTGCGTCAACGCCGCCGAGCAGATCAGCGTCTGCAGCGCCGTGGTTTTGCCCGCACCGCCGGCGCCCAGAATCAGGACATTGGCCCCGGGCCCGGACGTGTCAACCGTCCACGGCGGCTGGTCATGCTTGAACGGGCGGTCAATGATGCCGAGCGGGAACACCAGATCCCTGGCGGTGCCGTAGTCCTTTTGCCACTGGCGGCCCAGGAACCGGTCGACCAAGTCGTCGATGGCGACGGGCTCGGTCAGCGGCGGCTGCCACAACCGGTACGGCTCGAAGTCGATCCTGCGCAGCTGATCAATGATCACCGTGCCGACCTTCGGGGTCCTGATGCCTTCTTCGTCCTCTTCTTCGGCTTCTTCCGCCTCGAGGACTTCGCCATTGCTGCCATTGCTGAGAGCGGGCTCGATGTCCGGGCCGCCGACGCTCACCTCGAGAGGCGTGAACGAATTCGTGAACAACTGCGGGCGGACGTAGTCGATGCTGTGCACCAACGCGGGCGCTTCTTCGCCGTCGACGGTCACGCCGCGGGAGTAGTAGTCCCGCCAGAGGAACTCGGCCTGGAACCGGATGATGTCCTCGAGGCTCTTGCGGAAGTACCCCAGACCCGCCTGAGCCGGTAGGTTCACCGCGTTCGGCACGCCGGCCGCCTGTGCCGCTCCGGCGGTACGCGCCTTCAGCACCAAGCGGTAACCCATGTTCTCCATGAGCTTTTCCGCCCGGCTCTCAATGGTCTGCGATGCCATCATCAGATGGATCCAGTAGGCGCGGCCCTGCCGGCCGATCGAGTCGAGGACGTCGACCGCTGTCGGCATGATGCGGAACCACTCGTAGAACTCGTCGATGACCACCACGAGCATCGGAAGCGGCATCATGTCCTGGCCGCGCGCCCGCATCCTGGACCTCACCGAGTTGTACTCCTTGGCGTCATCCACGCCGGCGCTGTCGCAGACCGCCTTGCGGCGGGCGATCTCGCCCCACAGCGCGTCCAGGAAGCGCTCCATCAGCGCCTGGTCCTCTTCAAGGTCGGTGATGATCCGCGAGACGTGCGGCACCCCGGCGAACGGCTTGACCGCCGACCCACCCTTGAGGTCGGCCAACACGAACTGCAGCTCCTCCGGCGGATGGCCGAGCATCAGCGACTCGATCACGGTTCGCACCAGCGTCGACTTACCCGAACCGGTCGTTCCGGACATGACCCCGTGCGGGCCGTCACCGCCCTCGTCCAGCGATTTCATGTCCAAGAACAGCAGCTCGCCGTTGTCGGAGCGATTACCGAACGGGACCCGCAACCGCGACCGGCCCATCGTGTCGGTGCGGCTGCCCCACAGCGCCTCGAAGTCGATTTCGGAGGGGTCGTCAACTCCGTAGTAGGACAGGATGTCTCGGGCGCCGATGTGGGCCACCCGTTGGCCGATCTCTTCGTACGCCTCGGCGATCCGCCAACGGGCTACCTTCTGGGCGAACTCTTCGGCTTCCGCGATGCTCAGGTGGTCGGTGAGAGCGAAGAACCACGGCTTGTCGTCGATCACCATCCAGGTGTCGCGGTCGCGGGGCAGCGCCTCGATCACGCCCTTCTTGTCGAACTGCAACGACCGCTCCGGCACGGACGACCACATCGAAGCGCCGGTCAGGTCGCAGAACGTCACCCCGTCGACACCCTCGGCGCTGATCACGTACTCCCATTGGGGATCGGTGGCGTCCGCGATGATCACGTGGTGCGGCGTCGGGGTCTGCCCCGCTGAACTGGCGTGCCGTGGCGTGAATGACCCGCGCCCGGCGAACAATTCGGCTTGCTCGGCGGCGAACTCCCGCACCGAGCCGTACACCATCCGCGCGCTGCCCGCCGCGTCCTGCCGCCGAGGGTCACCGAAATGCGGCAGCCACTTGACCCAGTCCCATTCCTCCAGATCAGAGCTGACGACGATCATGCGCACGTGATCGGGCCCATGGGAGAACGCCAGCTGGCAGATGATCGACCGCACCAGTCCCAGCACCTGCTCGCGCTCCCCGATCAGCGAATACCAGGGTTCGACCAGGAAGGACACCATCTTCGGCAGGTTGTAGACGACGCTTTGATAGCGTCCGAATTCCTGCAGCGCCTTACCCGTCACTGGCTCGAGCTCGATGTCGGTCGGCATGTTCTGCGGCTCACCCCAGGTCACCTCGGGGCGTGTCATGCCGACGCCGACACGGATCACTCCGAAGTTGAGGTCCTTGCCGTCGGGCTTGCGCTCCCACATCCGCGACGAACCCACCGCAGCGGCCAGCGTGTTGGGTGCGGGGTGGTACCAGCGGTAGTTGGCGTCCATGCTGTCCGCCGACTCGTTGGCGGTCTCCCGCAGCATGTCCAGCATCAGCATGAACTGGGCGCGCATCGCGTCCAATTTCGGCCGGCTCATCTGCTGCTGGCCGCCGCCGACGCCGCGGAACATCATCATCATCATTCCGCCGACCATGAAGATCGGGAAAATCGAGCCCACGCCGCCGAACACGTGCGAACCGCTGGCGAAGACCATGGCAACCATGCCGCCCAGCAGGCCGATCACCACGACACCGACCACAATGAGCCACCAGGGCTTGCCCTCCGGCGGCGGAATGCTCAGCGGCGTCGGAAGGACGATGTTCTCCGGCTTGATTACCGGAGGCTTTTCCGGTGTGGGTCGTGCAAATCCACGTTTCACTTCGGTACCACCAACTCTGCAGGGGTCATGTCCATCGGTAGCGTGTCGTGCTGCACCAGCGCGTCTGCTCGTGACAGCGTCGGTCCTTGGGGCAGCAGCCTCAGCGCCACCCACGGCGCGACGCTAGGTGTCCCGTGCAGACCCAACGCCTCGCGCGCCTCGCGGGTGTCGTCCACCCCGAACCGCGCGCCGGCTTCGGTGAGCCACCATAGCGATTCGGTTGTCTGTGCCGCCGGGTTGTTACCGGTGACGGCAACAAAGTTCGCGAAGTCGGGGCCGAAGAAGACCTGGTCCGCTTCGCGGCCAGAGGTGTCGGATTTCACCAGCGAGACCACCTTGGGCAGGTCGCTTGTCTTGACCGGAATGGTCGGCCCGGCCACCACCCGTATGCGGGCCCGGTTCTCCCCTGCCGTCCGTTCCCACCACCAGCAGGTCGACGGATTCTCCCGAATGTCCCTGACATTCAACGGGTTGTCCGGATAAGAGGACAGGTCGAGCTTGTTGACCACCGGCATCTTGGCCAACGCGGCGGGTTCCACCGTTGTCGGTTTGGTGTTCACCGCGCCACCGGCGTTCTCCATGATCTGGGCCACCAGCGGTGGCAGCGTCTGCACGCCGTCGGGCAACACCAGAGAATATTGTTGCGGACCACTGATTTGTGGGGTCACGATCACCGTCCCCACCGGGCCGGGAGCCCCCGGGAACGTGGCCGGGCTACCCGTGTTTGGCACTTCCGGCACCGCCAGTTCGGGTCCCACCGGCAGGGAGTCGAACAACGCGCGGCTCATCGGGCGTGCCTGACTGACTTGCTCGGGCGTCAATCCGAGCGGCAGCAGCACCGACCGGTTGGTCGCGTCGATGCGGGACCGGCGTCCCTCCCGGATGACCCACGCGTCGCCGCCGTAGTTCAACACCACCGCGTCAGACCCGGTCAAGACTTTGCGGTGGCTCGAGAGGTCCGGGGTGCCGTCGATCACCGTGACCGTCACGCCTTGCGGCGACCCGGCCCCGCTCGAGGTGGCCACGGTGTCGCACACCAGCCACGACGAGGTCTGCGGCGTCTTGGGGGCGAACTCCGAGGGCGCACCCGGAATGCCGACCATCGGCCCGTGCGGCAGGGCGGCGATCTGGCTGGACCGGACGAGGTGCGGGTTGTCCGGCCGGCCGGTGATCAGCCTCGCCGAGGCCAGATTCAGCGCCGGGTACAACCTGTCGCCCACCCGCACGAACAACGCGCCCGAATCCTTGTCCGCGACAATGGGCGACTCACTGATTTGACCCGACGGGCTGAGGAACGACCACAGCAGCGCCCCCAGGCAGATCACCAGCGCCGCCGAAACCGACGCCACCACGGCCAACGTCTGCCGCCGTCCCGGCTCGATTTCCATGCGGACTCGCCACCGGGTCAGCGCCATCGCGGTTCTGCGCGCAAGGAACTGATAACCCGTCACCTGGGTCCGCGTCGACAACCCGAGGCCGTAACCCGTCCCCCGCTGCCCGCGGCGCTCTTCAGCCACGTTAGATCACCTTCCGGTCCAAGAAGTGCCTGGATATCGCGCTTGTTTGTTCTTCAAGGCGCGTATCCCATCGATAACCGTAAGGCACCCGCACCGACCTCGCCATGCGATCAGGCGAGCGTTCACCTGCGCATCTCGCGACCTCCACGACTTCGTCGGTTTTCTGCCCGACGCAGCCAGGGAACAGCGGGTAGCGGGTAGCGGCCGGTGCTTAACGCGGCCTGCAGCACTGAGCTGCGACTTCCCATATCCCCCGCCTGATCCCCACCGGATTGGTCGTGCCTTCACTGGGCATGTTAGCGGTCGATCGCCGTGTCGTCCTGTCGAATGCCCACTTCGGTGCCCGCACCATTGAACTTTGAGCTGCGACGATCATCTCAAGACGTCCCAGTCGGGCCGGGTTGCCCGGTTCGCGGGCAGCAGGCCGACAGGTGGCCCGTGTCGGCACTCGGGCAGGTTCCCGACGCAAGATGGGCGGCATGACTGAGCTCGCGCCCTCGCTGGTCGAACTTGCCCGGCGATTCGGCATCGCCACCGGGTATGCGGACTGGACCGGCCGGCAGGTGCTGGTCTCCGAGACGACGCTGGTGGCTGTGCTTGCCTCCTTCGGGGTGCCGGCCGGCACGGAACAAGACCGCAACGCGGCACTGACCGCCCACTCGAAGTCGTATTGGGCGCGTCACATGCCGGCCACGATCGTCGCGCGCACCGGTGCGCCGACGAGGTTCTGGGTGCATGTGACCCACGGTGCACCCGCCGAGGTGTGGTTGCAGCTCGAGGACGGCACCGTGCGGGACGGGGTGCGGCAGGTGGATAACTTCACCCCGCCGTTCGATCTGGACGGGTGCTGGATCGGCGAGGCCAGCTTCGTGCTGCCCGGCGACCTGCCGCTGGGCTACCACCGTGTACATCTGAGTTCTGGCGACCTCCAGACCAGCACCGCGTTGATCGTCACGCCGGACTGGCTGGGGCTGCCCGAGCAGCTCGGCGCCCGCCGCGCGTGGGGATTGGCCGCTCAGCTCTACAGCGTGCGGTCACAGCAGTCCTGGGGTGTCGGCGACCTCACCGATCTGACCGATCTCGCGGTGTGGTCGGCGTCGCGGCATGGTGCGGACTATCTGCTCGTCAATCCGCTGCATGCGGCCGCACCGACCGCCCCGATGGAGCCGTCGCCGTACCTGCCGACCTCGCGGCGTTTCTTCAGCCCGCTTTATCTCCGTGTGGAGGCCGTCCCCGAATTCGCCGACCTGACCAAGCGCGGCCGGGTGCGGCGGTTGCGGTCCGAGGTGCAGCATCGGGCCGGTCGGCTCGATGCGATCGACCGGGACAGCGCGTGGGCGGCGAAGCGGGCGGCGCTCAAGCTGTTGCACGAGATTCCGCGATCGGCTGGCCGCGAGCTGGCCTACGCCGCCTTCTGCGAGCGGGAAGGACGCGCGCTCGACGACTTCGCGACCTGGTGCGCGCTGGCCGAGAAGTACGGCGACGACTGGCATGCCTGGCCGAGTTTTTTGCAGCACCCCGACGGTGTCGGTGTGGGCCGTTTCGCCGAAAAGTATTCCGAAACTGTCGATTTCCACCGCTGGCTGCAGTGGCAACTGGATGAGCAACTCGCCGCGGCGCAGTCGCACGCGGTGCGCGCCGGGATGGCGTTGGGCATCATGCATGACCTGGCCGTCGGCGTGCACCCGAACGGCGCCGACGCATGGGCACTGCAGGATGTGCTGGCGCTGGGCGTGACGGCGGGCGCGCCGCCGGACGAGTTCAATCAACTCGGCCAGGATTGGTCGCAGCCGCCGTGGCGGCCGGACCGGCTGGAAGAGCAGGAATACCGACCGTTTCGCGCACTGATCAGGGCTGTGTTGCGCCATGCCGGCGGCGTACGCATCGACCACATCATCGGGTTGTTCCGGCTGTGGTGGATCCCCGAAGGCGCACTCCCGACCGAAGGCACTTACGTCCGATACGACCACGAAGCGATGATCGGCATCGTCGCCCTGGAAGCGCACCGGGCCGGTGCGCTCGTCGTCGGTGAGGATTTGGGCACGGTCGAACCCTGGGTCCGCGACTACTTACTGTTGCGGGGTCTGCTGGGCACCTCGATTCTGTGGTTCGAGCTGGATCGAGACGGAACCGGTGGTCCGTTACCCGCCGAGCGTTGGCGCGAATACTGCCTGTCGTCGGTCACCACCCACGATCTTCCGCCGACCGCGGGCTACCTGGCCGGCGATCATGTGCGGCTGCGCGAATCCCTCGGGCTGCTGACCCGGCCGGTCGAGGCGGAACTCGAGTCCGACCGGGCCGAGTTGGCGGCCTGGATGGCGGAGTTGCGTCGGGTCGGGTTGCTGGGCGATGCGGAGGACCACCCGGAGCAAGTCATTTTGGCCCTATACCGCTACCTCGGCCGCACACCGTCGCGGTTGTTGGGGGTGGCGCTGACCGACGCGGTCGGCGACCGCCGGACCCAGAACCAACCGGGCACCACCGACGAATATCCCAACTGGCGAGTTCCGCTGACCGGACCCGACGGTAGGCCGGTGATGCTCGAGGACGTGTTCACCGATCGCAGGGCTGCCACGCTGGCCGACGCCGTCCGCGCTGAGATCACCCCGCGAACGGTGTAGGCCCACCTGTTAGCTTCAGGGTCATGAACGTCCCCCCAAGGCTTGCCGCGATCGCTGTCGGCGACGGTGGGCGCGTCGACGCCGCCTTCAGCGCTGAACCGATTGTGGCGCAACGACTTCCGGTTGGCTTCGGCGTGCACTTGTCAGTCTCATGAGCGCTCTAACGCTGGCCGACCGGGCGGCCCTCAGCGACTTGGTGCACCGGTATGCGGCCAACATCGATGATCGTCAATTCGATTCTGCCGCCGAGCTTTTCGCTCCTGCGGCCGAATTGGCGGTACCCGAGCCGCCAGCGGCGCTACGGCCGGTCCACTCCCATCGCGGTCAGGCCGCCATCGCCGCGGCCCTCGCCGCGGTCGCCCAGACCGAGCGCACCCAGCACGCGATCGTCGGTGAGGTCTACGGTGCGCTCTCCGAAGAACCGCTCCCGCCCCGCACCGCGCGCGGACGCATTGCGTGCATCGCGCATCACTTCAGTGAACGCGCGGACGAGCTCATCGATGTGGTCTGGCACCTGCGCTACGACGACGAGTATGCATGCACCGACGCCGGCTGGCGGATTAGTCGCCGGGCTCTGACGATCCTCGCTATCGAGACTCGGCCCGTGCGTCGCGTGTTGCCTCGCGACCCTGCCTAGGCGCGCCCCTCCCCGGGCCGGCGGTCCACTCGCACTGCACTGAACTTGTTTGTTCAGAAGCTCTTTCGGGTAATTCGAGTCAGGGCCTTAACTTGGACAAATTAGCCTGATGCGGCCAACTGGAAGTGCCGCCAAAGGAGGCGCTCATGAGGGACATCTCGCGCGATCGCGGGCATCCGGATCAGTTGGTTCAAGACTCGGTGCGCCGGCACGGGCTGGTCGTGGTGGCAGCAGTTGGGTTGGCATTTGTGGTCTGCCTCGCCAATTTCGCTCTTGGACAGGTCGGGGTCGGCGTTGCGGCCGTGATCGCCGGACTGCTGGCGTTTGGGGCCGGGATGGCGTGGCTCGCCATGGACAGCCGGCGAGTCCGCCAGGCCGAACGTGACTGGCTGATCAACCACCCGGCACCGCGGTAGCCGTCAATGTGTGATGCAGTTGGCCGCGCTTGGGCCTATGAGGGGCAGAGCGCCGCGACCCAATCCTTAATGGCCTTCTGGTTTTTCGTGTAGTCAGGGTCATCGAAGTGCGCTCCGCCGGTCCCGACGAAGTGTTCGATCGCGCTCTTGACCGACGGCGGCGGGTTGTAGCTCTCGAGGGTGTCAGCAGCTTTGCGTGCGGCATCTTTGTCCGAGGCGGTCAAGAGGTCCGAATTGGCCCCGTCCACGGTGACACATTGGCTGCTGTCCAGCGGCGTGACCGGTGCGGTTTCGATGGCAGTGGTCTCACTCGACGCGGCGGCGGAGGTCTTGCTTGAGGGCGCAGGGGTGGCGGATGTCGATGCGGTCGTCGTCTTGCCGCTCGAACAGCCCGTCATCAGCATCGCGCTGATCGCGACAGCCGCAAACAAAAACTTCGTTGACATGGAACCTCCCGCAGCTCCGGTTTGGCGGTTTACCCGCGTACTACAGCCGGAAAGGTGGCTGCCGCGCCGTAGACTAGCAAACCGTTGGCGGGCCCGGTTGGCCTTTATTGAACTAGACAGATGATCTAGGCGGGATTGTAGAAATCGTCAGCGTTTCGCTAGTTCAAGGCGGCGAGGTTTTCGACCGACGTGCGCACGTCCGAACGGAGGACTCTGGCGACCAGCCTTCCGACCGGCCCGCTCAGCACACCGCCCTTGAGATCGGCCGTGAGGTGGAAAACCGATCCCGGATCGTCGGCGCCGACCTGTAGCGCTACTGAAATCCGGATCCCGCCTTTGGCCCGGCCTTGCAGCTCAACCGATTTCGGCTCGTCGTAATGGGTCACGTTCCAGTGCACGACGCTGCGGAAACCCTTCACCTTGATGCACGAGGAAACGCAGGTTCCCCGCCACCCGCCGAAAATCGTCATCCACTCGTCGAATCGGCGCAGGTCGGAGGCCAGCTTCCAGGCGGCATCCGGTTCCAGGTCGGACGACGTCGAAACATCTACTCGGGCCATGTCTTATCCGCTCCCCTGGGCATGCCTGGGCATACCCGGTTGCGGCGACCGCATAAACCCGGCCCTACGAACCGCCCCAGAAGGCGTCCAACGATTCCGCGACGTCGATGATCTGTGCTGCTTGGGACGCAGGGGCGTCGATTTCATCCGCGACGTACTGGGCGATGAATCGCCGGATCTCGCCGTCGACGCCTCCGATGATGCGCACCACCTCGCCGCGAATGGAGGAGGACGACACGTTGACGGTGATATCCGACGGCCGCGGTTTGGCGACGTCGACGATCAACAACAACGGTTCGGCGGCGCGTGCTGTGGCGCGCAGCGCGATATCTCCGGTGACCGCGAACCGCTGTTTGTCGAGCCGCAGATCCAGGAGCAGATCGATCGCCAGCGGGATGTGGATGACGAACGTGATGAGATCACCGAGGCTGCGCGTGACCCTGGGGTCTTTGATCTTGACATTGGCGCTGACTTTGGCGATCTTCCCGGGCCCCTGCGCAATCGGCTCCATCGCGAATTCGCTGCCCGCGATTTCGGCCAACGCGGCGGCAACGCGTTCCGGGGTGACGGCGACCTCGAAGAACTTGCGTCCGAACTCCTCGTAGGTGACGTAGTCGTGGTTTTCCATAGGCTTATACCGTCTCACGCCGCCTGTCAGAACGGCCGCTGATCTGCTCGCGCCCCGCTCGCGTCGCGTGGATTGCGGGTCGGGTGTGCGCCGGCGTGCTTCACCGTCGGCTGTGAGGATCACCACAAGCGGCCGCTTCGATTCGGTGTGTCGCGCGGCGGCCTGCCAGGCTGGAGCATTGGGGAGGTGTGCAATCTCATGTGTGCCCACGAATTGACCGAACAGCGCTCGGCCGCATCCCGGATCGAGGGGTTGCTCACCTGGCTTGGCGGCGGCCACTGGCGCGAACTCGGTGAACGCCACGAGCGGTCCAACCATGCCGTTGCCGGCGCCGTCGCGGTGTTCGGAGCCACGCTGGCCTGGCTGGTCGCCAGCTTGGCTATCGGCGAGTCGACGCCCTTGCCGATGCCCGCCATCGTCGCGCTCACCCTCGTCTTCGGTCTGCTGGTCGGTGCGGTGACCCGCGGCACCGCCGGCGGGCCGCGCCGGGGCTGGCCGGGCACGGTGGGCCGCGCGACGGTGGCGATCGCGGTCGGTGTCGTCGTCGGCGAACTCGCTGCGCTCGTTCTTTTTTCCGACTCGATCGAGCATCGGCTCGACCAACGGGCCTTTGCCACCGCCGATTCGGCGCCGGCCGTTGCCAAAGTTTCGGTATCGCTGCGGCAATCGGAAGCCGCACGCTTTGCCCTCGACAATGCCGTCGAACAGGCCCGCGAGAACCAGGACAAAGCGTTGGTCGTGGCGCGCTGCGAATACAACCCCACGCCGGCCTGTCCGCAGACCCGAATCACCGGCGTACCAGGTGCCGGAGCCGAAACACGAACGGCGAACGAACTTCTCGCCGACGCACAGCATGAGCTGGACAACGCCCTGGCGGCCCGCGACCGTCAGGCACCCGAACTGGACGCCGAGGTCGCGCGCGACGAACAGGCGCTGGCCGCGGCACGCCAAAGCGTGGTCGCGGACGCTGGTCGGGGTCTGGGCGCGCGCTGGGTCGCCATGAATGAGCTCACCTCCGCCAGCGCCGGGACGTTGGTTCTGCGGCTGCTGACGATCGCGTTGTTTGCATTGCTTTACCTGCTGCCGCTGATTCTGCGGCAGTGGCGCGGCGAGACGACCCATGATCGCCACACGACCGCACGCGCGGACCGCGACCGCGCCGAGCTCGAGGCCGACACCGCGATCGCGATCAAACGCGCCGAGGTTCGCCGCGAGGCCGAAATCATGTGGGCCGAGCATCAACTCACCCAGGCCCGGCTCGCCATCGAGGCCCAGGCTGAAATCGACCGCGAACAGCAGCGCCGTCGCGTCGTCGAAGCCCTCGAGGGGCCAGTCCACGCTCCGTCGGCGCGTACCTTCGAGCCCGTGGGGGAAGACATGTATTTACCGATCGCCGCCGACGCAGAGGCAGCCAGCCGGGCAGCCGCCGAATTGCCGGCTGCACCGGAGCAACGCCAGGTGACACCGGAGAACTTGCCGGCACACGTCGAGTCGAGCCGCGACGTCGAACCGCACACTGACCGTGGCGCCCCGTCGATCCCGTCGATTCCGGACGCGACCAAGGCTGCGGCTCGCTGGATCCGTCCGCTGGTGCCGCCGTTCGTCGCGCGCGTGATCGACAACACGACTCAGCCCCTGACTCAGCCCCTGCGAACCGCGCGTCAGGTGTTCGAAGACGTCGAGGAGATCGCGTTCTCGTTCAAGCGCACCCGCAAGATCACGGTCGACACCGAGAGCTCCGACATGAGGGAACAATCGCTGACCGTTGCCGAGGCGCGCGAAGCGCCGGCTGGCACGAGCCGCATCGAGTCGTCGCGGGACGAGCCCGACCGGCCCTATCAGGGTCCCGACGAGCGGCGCTACCACCCGGCGCCGTTGGAGGGGGCGACAGCAACGCGCACAGACCTGGCGGGCCTGTCCCTGGGGCCGGCCGAGCGCCCGGGTGGTCGCGAGCTCGCAGGGCGGGATGGGCCACCCGAACTGCGTTCACCCGAGGGCCCGCGCCAATTGCCGCCCGCAGATTAGTTATTGGCATGCTGGGCCGTTGACGATGCCGCCCGCGCGCGGCGTAGTATCCGGCCCACGGAACGATCTCGTGGATCTCGCGGATCCGCGATGGTGGCAATGACAGGGCGGGATCTCGCGGTGATATCCGGAAGTTCGATCGTGGCGCCGGCGGGCGCATGAAGATCAGCCTGCTCCTCGCTGACGCAGCACAGGCCGATGCCCAATCTGGAAAGGTCAATGCCCTCGGCTTGGGTTGGCGGCAGTGCCAAACGCCGACGCCCGCTATCGCTTTGGTGGTGTTTCTCGACATCGACTGGGACGAGACCAATAAACAGCACCGGCTGAAATGCCAACTACTGACTACCGACGGCGATCCCGTGATGGTGCCCGGGCCGCATGGACCCCAGCGGATCCTGTTTGAGGCGTCCGCCGAGGCCGGCCGGCCGCCGGGGGCGATCCACGGCACCGCGGTGCGCATGCCGCTGACTTTGAACATCCCGCCCGGCATACCGCTGGAGCCGGGGGTCTACGAGTGGCGCGTCGAGGTCGACGGATTCGAGATGGCCACCGCGGTCGAGCCGTTCATGGTGATCGGCCACGTGTCGGCGCCACCCGGGCCGTGATACTCAGTCCGCCAACCACTTTCGCGCCCAGCGCCGGGTGCCACTGCTACTCGTTGCCGAAGGCTTCGTACAGTTCCGGCAAGAAGCCCGCCAGGTGATTCATCTCCTGCGCGCAGTGCACCAACAGATTGCGAGCGCTGGATTCCGGGTTGCCAAGAACTCGCGCCGCGATCGGACGCACCGCCCGCGAGGCCACGCCCGGCGCCTTGCGCACGGCGATGTGCGGTCCGCCCATCCAGAAGCGGGAGCGCATCTCGGCGCCGTGCTGTGTCGAGCGAACGTGGTGGATGAACCATCCCACGTCGACCGGGGCGTCACTGGCGCCCAATCGCGCGCAGATCGCGACCGCGTCGTCGCTGTCGGGGGGACAGCCCATCTGCGCCGGTGCGACGAATTGGATTGCCCCGTTGAGCATGCTGGAGCCGATGTACTCGCTGATCAGCGACCAGCGGCCGATGTAGCTCAGGTCGTCCTTGCCGTCCTTCCACGCGGCCGACAGGTGGGCGCGTGGATGCCACAGCTTGTACCGGCGGGTGTCGCAGCCGTGCCAGCCGAACCACCAGGCCCACATCCGTGGAGTGACGCCGGGCATGTCGGTGCGCACCGACACCTGATAGCTGCCGTCTTCGAGCACCCCGAAGCCGTTCTCGGTCTGCTGATAACCCTCCTCGGCGACGGACGCGGCGTCTTCGTACGCCAACAGCGCCATTCCCCCTTGCAGGCCGTGCTGTAGCGCCTCGACGACATGCTTTGGTAGCGCTGCCATTTCGGGCTTGAAGAACTTCCCGAACGGAGTATTCGCGTCGTCGTTGCGGTAGCCGAGGTACAGGTCGCCGGCCATCAGATTCGTCCCATCCAGCTGTTGAACAGCCCGTCGGGGTCGTAGTCGGCGCGCACCCGGTCGAGCTTGGCCATGGCCTCATCGCTGGCGAACCGCGCCGGACGCTGGCCCAGGTTTTCGTCGGCGAGCTGAATGCCGACGGCCAGGTGCGACATCGCCTCCATATTGGACCGCGCCCAGTCGGCGTACTTGGCTTCGTCGGCCGGATCCTT
This sequence comes from uncultured Actinomycetota bacterium, assembly GCA_963820985.1. GTDB lineage: Bacteria > Actinomycetota > Actinomycetes > Mycobacteriales > Mycobacteriaceae > Mycobacterium. The sequence continues at coordinate 111,983 of CAWGCI010000004.1, forward strand.
CCACGAACCGTAAAGCGCCAGGTAGATGTCGGCCTCGATGCTGTATGCCATGTCCTGTCGGGGCGGGACGGGGCCCCAGTTCAGCCAGAGGAAGTGGGCCGGATGCGGCGGCAGGGTGTCGAGGATGGTCCGGATTCCCGGCAGCAGGTCTTCGGCCGGTGCCGACGTCCACATGTTGTCCACCGCGTAGTAATGGTCGGACAGGTAGTGGCTCATCGCGACGTCATACCAAGTGGGCAAATCGGTTGGCATATAAGGAACTTTCACTATCGCCTTGTCGGCGACCGGACAGGTGCCGAACAGAGCTAACGCCTTTTCGGCCTCTGCCTCGGAGTCGGCGAACGCGGGCGACGCAAACGAGATGACAGGTTGGTCGATGCCCATGTTCGGTTCACCGCGCGAGGCGACGGCCTGTAGCTCGACCCTCGGGTCGACTTCGGCGCCGACAGCGCGGGCCCAGGTAAAGACCTCGTCGGCCAAGTCGAACGGGTAGAGGTAAACGCTGGTGCCGCAGACCGCCGGACGCGGATACAACTTCAGGTAATACGACGTGACGACGCCGAAAAAGCCTGATCCAGCCCCACGCGCGGCCCAATACAGGTCCGGGTGGTTGTCCTCGTCGCAGTGCACCTGCTCGCCGTCCGCGGTGATGACGTCGAGACCGACGACACTCTCAACGGCCGGACCGTAGATCCGGCTGTTCCAGCCGTATCCGCCTTGCAACAGATAACCGCCGAGACAGACTCCCTTGCAGTGGCCGCCCGGGAAAAACAGGCCATGCTCCTGCAGGTCGGCCATGAGCAGGCTGCCGCCCTTGCCCGGACCGGCAACGGCGAGGCCCTTCTCGGCGTCGATCGTGGCGTGATCGAGGCGGCTGACGTCGAGCAGCACCGCGCCATCGCGCAGATGGCTGGCCGCGAAGCTATGGCCACCCGAAACGATGCTGACCTTGTGGCCGTTGGCTTTGGCATAGCGGAGGCCGGCGATGATGTCGTCGGTATCGGCGGCCTGGACGATCACCTGGGGGTAGCGTTCTGGAACGCGTTGATGCCACACGGTGCCGCGGCGGGCCGCTTCGTACCCGTCATCGTTGCGGAAAAAGTGCCGCCCTGTCGGTAGAGCGCTCATCCGGAACTCCCTTGGAATCCACATTACGGTCCTTTGTAGTCCGCAATGCGGACCACTATAGTGGGATGGTGGCCCGGTTGGAACCAAACGCGCAGACAAATCGAGATGAAGGAATCCAGGTGCTGCGCCGTGCCGCAGCGGCGCTCGATGAGATCGCCGCCGAGCCCGGACAGCTGCGTCTGGTGGACCTCGGCGAGCGCCTCGGGCTGGCCAAGTCGACGGCTCGTCGACTGCTGGTCGGCCTGGTCGAGGTGGGGTTGGCCAGCGTCGATTCGCAGGGCCACTTCTCGCTCGGCGAGCGCCTGCTGGGGTTCGGCGGCGATGACGCAGCGCGCATCGCCGCCATCTTCCGGCCCACGATCGAGCGGGTCGCGCGCGCGACCGACGGCGAGACGGTAGACCTGTCGATACTGCGCGGCCAGCGGATGTGGTTCGTCGACCAGATCGAATCGTCGCACCGCCTGCGGGCGGTTTCCGCGATCGGCGTCCGCTTCCCGTTGAACGGGACGGCCAACGGGAAAGCGGCCCTTGCAGTCCTTGACGACACGGAAGCCCGGGCGGCGCTCGCCCGGTTCGGCCCCGAGGTCGCCGAACAGTTGCGTAGCGATATCGCCGAGATCCAGCGCACCGGAATCGCATTCGACCGCGACGAACACACCCCGGGGATCTCCGCGGCCGCGATCGCGCGACGTGCCTTGGACGACAACGTGATCGCCATTTCGGTGCCGGCGCCCACCGAGCGCTTCCTCGAAAAAGAGGAACGCATCGTCTCGGCATTGCGTGCGGCAGCGGACTCACCGGCCTGGGCGAGGTGACGACTCAGCGTGCAGCCTCTTCCAGGAGATCGGCGGCGCGGCAACGCTTTCGGCGGGTGTCGTCATCTGGTCGGCGATCTCAACGGCGCGGGCGGCGTATTGCGGAGTGAGGATGGAGCGCAGGTCGGCGACCAGTGATTGCTGGGTGGTGGCCGAAAATTGTCGCGCAGCACCGACTTTCAGCTCTGTGACCCCGGCCGCCCAGACTGGCTGATCGAGCCAGAGCCAAAGAATCAGCGTGGGAGTTGCGGCCCGCAGGGCCGCGGCTGTGGTGCCCGCGCCGCCGTGGTGCACCACCGCGCGGCACACCGGAAAGATGGCCGCGTGGTTGACCGCACGCACAATTCTCACGTGCTCGATATCCGGAATGGGCGTGAAGTCGTTCGGGCCGCTGCAGATCAACGCCCGCTCGCCCAACTGCAGACAGGCCGCGCTGATGGTCGCGACCGTATCAGCGAAAGGTACGACTGGTGTGCTGCCGAAACCGAAGTAAATCGGTGCCGTTCCCGTCGCGATCCACGACAAGACCTCGTCGTCGGCATCGGTGGGCAGCTCCAGCGTGAGCGCACCGACGAAGGGCTGTCGGCCATCGGGTTCCACCCATTCGGCAGCCGGGCCGGGCAAGCAGAGCTGGTCGTAGGCCTGGATCTCCAGCACCGGCAGAGCCGACGCTCCGGGCGGCTCGGACAGACCCAGCGTCCGGCGTTGAGCGTCGTCGGTGTCCTTGGCTACCGACGCATACAGACCCCCGGATGACGAAACGCGCTCCGGGAAGAAGTGCACGACAGCCAGCGGAATACCGTAGTACTCCGCGATATTGGCGGCCAGCCCGCGCTCGTTGAAACCCGCCACGAGCAGGTCGGCCCCTTCCGCCAAGGATTTCAGCGTCGCGGTCTTCGACGTCTTGACCCGGCTGACCCGCTCGACAACTTCGGTAAACATGTCGATCGGATTCCGGATCTTCGTCGAGAAGTCGCGGACGAAATCGGCGGCCGGGTTCATCTGTTCCCGCGAGTCGGGCCCGTAGCTGGCCGCGGCAAGTCCCGCCGACTCGACGAAGCCGAGCATGTTGGGCGGGACCGCCATGCACACGTCGTGGCCGCGGCGCAGCAACTCCCGCCCCACGGCGGCGCAGGGCTCGACATCGCCGCGACTTCCGTAGCTTGCCAGCACAACTTTCATCGGGGTTCATTCCGGGTCTTTATCGGCCCAAACCTAACTCGCGGTGATGCCTACTCATCCGAGCAGAAAGTGTGCCCTATGGGCACGCGACACGAGGCGGCCAGGGGTGCTGGCACGGCGCCCGCGCGCCCTCAGCAGATTGACATGGCGGAGCGCGCAAACAGCTGACCCCACTCGTGACGAGCCGCAGACTGCGCGTCACTGAAGCTGGTTGTCTTCTCGCCCCCGCCGGCAAGGTGAACTAGCGCCCATGCCATCGCGAACACCGGCACCTTGTGGCGTTGCGCCGCGCCGTGCAATTCGTCGAAAGCCGCGTCTGATCGGCATCGGCGCAGGCCGATGAGAATGCCCCGCGCCGTGTTGAGGATTCGATCAGAGTTCGCCGTCATGCCGTGAATACCTCCTGTCGTGCCGCACCGACATCCGCTACCCACCTAGCGGAAGAAGGATCGATGCGGGTGCGCCTAGTTCACGACCTTGAGACCTATGGCGCCCTGTGCCATGATTTGCGCGTCAATCCCGTTGCGCCAGGCTGTGGTCCATATCGGTATGCAGGCGTAATCGTCTTGGTACCGATCAGCCGCCAATGGGCGCGCCGCGCATTAGTTTGCGAGCGCGAGCACTTCGTCGAAGCCTGCAACCAGGGCCTCATGGAAAACCTCGTAGTCGGGTATGGCGGCGGTGTCGACGTCAATGCCCAGCGCACAGGTGTCGACGTAGGTCAGCAGTGTGACGTTGACCGCCGAGCCGATTGTCGGGCCGAACGCGTACTGCGCGCGCACCGCAGCGCCAGCCAGGAAAACCGGGACGGGCACGCCCGGCACGTCGCTGGCGAGGAAATCCACGTGGCGCAAAACCGAACCGATGTACCAGCGCGGCATCAGGTTGAGAGCGCCGGCGATCCATTGTGTGTAGGGCAGCGACCTTTCATCGCGCACGTTGCGGGTGAGCTCGTGTATCGCCGCGATTCGGCCCGCCGGGTCGGCCTCTCCCACCGGCACGTCGAACCTCATCAGGGTGATCCGGTTGCCACCCATTTGATCGGCCTTCGTCCGCAAGCTGATCGGCATTGTCAAGTGCAGGTCCCCGACCGCGACACCGTGCTTGTCGTGGTATCGACGTAACCCACCGGCTATTCCGGCGACGAACGCGTCGTTGAGCGCACCACCGCCGCGGTGGGCCGCCTCGCGCAGTTGCGGCATCGGAACCTGATGCACACCCAGCCGCCGAACCAGGCCACGCTCCTTGACCAAGGGCGAACCAGTCCGGCCTATCGGTCGCATGGTCCGGTACACCGACGCCGCGGTGGCGGCAGCCGATCGGGCGGTCGCAACGGGCCGGCGGACGCTGTCGTACATCAGCCGTGGGCCCCACCTCACCGCGCCCGTCAGGGCGTTTGTGAGCAGACCGGTGTCATAGCGCCAAGTGTCGCGGTATCCGTCGAGCCATGATGGCCCGGACGCCTCCGGCTCGGCGGGAAGCGGCTCATGGTGTGGGTACTCATCAGAAAGGTCGAACAGGTTCATCGCGATCTGGACGCCGCCGACGCCGTCGGTGAGGGCGTGGTGGAACTTGCAGATCATGGCTGCTCCGCCATCCACCAGTCCATCGATCACGGTGATTTCCCACAGTGCCCTGGCCCGGTCGAAATCCTGCATTGCGGCCAACCGGGCCATCTCAAGCACATCGTCGAAAGTGCCGGACCCTGGGGTGGCCGCTCGCCGCATGTGGTAGTCGAGATCGAAGTCCGCGTCGGGCTCCCACCGGGGCGGGGCCGGCGGCGGGGACTGCACCACTCGCTGTCGAAACATCGGCAGCTTCCGGCTCAACAAGTCGAATCGCGCGCGCACCTCGTCCCAGTCCGGGGACCGATCCAGTAGCACGACGGACACGACAGTCGATCGCAGCCGGGGGTCGCTTTCCATCGCCCAGGTAAATGCATCGGTGTTGCGCATGAATTCGGTCATGATGCCTCCAAGCAACAACTTACGAGTCGCGACCGCCAACGTCACGGCATCATTGGCAGACAATGACTTTGGTCCCTACAACTCGGGCCTTTCGTCTGCGCAGAGCTACGGCGTCCCGTCCGTCCCGTCTTGGCCGAACAGCAGGCCGCCGGTGCCACCGTTGCCGCCGTCACCGCCGTTGCCGATCAACCGGGCGTTGCCAGCGTTACCACCGTCGCCAGCGCCGCCCGTCGATGCGGCACCGCCATCCCCCTGACGCCGCCGTTGCCGTAGAGCCACCCGGCGGCGCCGCCGTGGCCACCATCGCCGGCCCCAGTACCCGTCGAATCGAAGGCGCCGTCGCCGCCCGCGCCGCCCGCGCCGCCGTTGCCGAACTGGTAGCCGGCGGAACCACGGGCGCCGCCCTGCGCATACAACTCCCCGCACGGGCTGCTACCGCCGGCCCCGCCGGCACCACCGTTGCTGAACAGCGCCCCGCCGCTGCCGCCGTTACCGCCGGCTCCGCCGCTGGTGCCGGTGGCGCCCGTCGTCGTGGTGGCGCCACGCGCGCCGCCCATCCCGCCGTTGCCGATCAATCGCGCTTAGCGCCTGATACGCCTGGGCGTGCGCGCCGAACAACGCGGCGATGCTCGCCGACACCTCATCGGCTCCGGCCGCGATTACCGACGATGTCGGCGCAACGGCGGCCGCATTGGCTGCACTGAGCGTCGAACCGACCCTCGCCAACTCCGTGGCCGCCGCCGCCACCATCTCCGGCACCGCGATGAGGAACGACATAGGAGCCCTCCCGCCGAATCCTCGGCAAAAGGGTTTTGCCGCCGAGCCGGCAAACCTCGCATTTCCGCGTGGCCTATCCTGCGTTTCGTCAGGGGCGCCGAAATGTTTCAGCTCTATCGCCGGCGAATTTGCGCAAGGTGTTTTTAGGCGTTTGGCCCGCGTCGGGCGTCACATTATGGCTTTGAGATCCTTTGCCTTTGCGATGTTGTCCCAGTCCACGCCGAGCTCCAGCAGGATCTCCTCGGTGTGCTGCCCGTGCTCGGGAGCTCGCGCGGGGGCCGGCGGCGTTTCGTTGAATTGCACCGGCGCCGCGACGATCCGGTATTTCTCGCCATCGTCGTCGACATTTGTCACCACATAGCCGTTGGGTTCGACCTGCGGGTCATTGAGAGTTTCTCGCGGCGTCGCGAGCGCGGCCCACACACCCGGTTCGTCTTCGAGCGCCTTCTGCCAGTGGGCGAGGTCGCGGCCGGCAAAAGCGGTGGCGAAAATTGCGGTCGCTTCGGCCGCATTGGCTATTAGGTTGCTCGACGGCACAAATCGCTCGTCGGTGGCCAACTCCCCCAGACCCATACGTTCACAGAAGCCGGCCCAGAATTTGTCGGGCTGCAGAAAGACCAGCTGAATCCATCTGCCGTCTTTGGTCTTGTACCGGTTCACCAGTGGATTGATGGCCAAGCCGGGCGGTGCGCCGGGAATGCCGTCGATGTTGAAAAAGTCGGCGGCCGAAATCGACGGCGCGATGGCCCACATTGCCTGCGCCAGCAGTGAGGAGTCGACGATGGTCGGCTCGCCGGTCCGTTCCCGGTGAAACAACGCGGCGCACACCCCGCCGGCCAGCGTTGCTCCGCCCTGTAGGTCGCCGAACCCCGGACCCTGGACGGCGGGCGTTTCGGTCCCGAACGGGGTGAGGGTGTACGCGACCCCGCCACGCGCCAGGTAGGTGGCGGCGTCGAAGCCACCACGATTGCGGTCCGGGCCGCGCACCCCGAGGCCGGTGCCCCGCGCGATGATGATCTTCGGGTTGAACGCACGGACGTCCTCGACGGTGAGCCGGGCCCGCTCCAGCGCCCCGGGCAGCCAATTGGTCAGGAAGACATCCGCAGTGGCCAACAGGCGGCCGAACAACTCTCTGCCGGTTTCGGTTTTGATGTCGATCGCGATGCTGCGCTTTCCGCGGTTGCCCAATTCGAGGATGAAGTCGGCGTCAACGCGGGCGGCTTCGCGGGTGAAACCGCCGACGACCAACGCCCGCCCCGGATCACCCGAGGTGACGCCTTCGACCTTTATGACGTCGGCGCCCCAGTCCGACAGGGCCGCACCCGCCGACGGCACGTAGGTCCACGACGCGAGTTCGATGACCCGGACACCTTGAAGAACGCCTTCGTGCGCGCCTGACCCAGCCATTTCCATGCCAACCCTTCGGTCGCGGCTTTCTTGCTATTTTAGATATTCTAGTTACTGTAGGGGTTACTGTTAGCCCGGCTGCAGCCGCGCCCAGTTGCGCGTGGCAGTATTTCGTGGAAGAGATGCGATGGAGCCGACCATTGGTCCGATCCCGATCCGCACTGCGGTGCCCGCGTGGCGCGACGCCGCACCGATGGGCTCTTCCCGGCTTCCCGACCGCCCCAGACGCTTTGGCAGCGAACGGCTTTGGACCCGGCGAAATATAAGCACTGGCGCAAAGGACTGGCTATGGGCAGGGTGACGGGCAAGGTGGCCGTGATCAGCGGAGCGGCGCGCGGCCAGGGGCGGTCACACGCGCGGCTGCTCGCGGCCGAGGGAGCCGACATCATCGCGGTGGATCTGTGCGAGGACATCGATACCAACGAGTACCCCCTGGCCCGGCCGGAGGATCTCGACGAGACCGCGCGATTGGTAGAGAAGGAAGGGCAGCGTGCGTTCACCGCGATCGCCGACGTCCGGGACCGCGCGGCGATGTCGACCGCGATCGACGACGGCGTCGCCGAATTCGGTCATCTGGACATCGTGATCGCCAACGCCGGCATCTGCCCACTCACCGCGGGACTGCCGCCCAAGGCCTTCGCCGACGCCGTCGACGTCGACCTGGTCGGTGTGCTCAATCTCGTGCACGCGAGCCTCAAACACCTGCAAGCGGGTGCATCGATCATCGTGACGGGCTCCAACGCGGCGTTCATGTCGTCGATGAACACCACCGGCATCGACGGCGGCCCCGGCGGAGCCGGATACGCATTCGCGAAACTCGCTGCGTCGCATTACGTCAACGACTTCGCCCGGGCGCTGGCTCCGTTCTTTATCCGGATGAACGCGGTGCACCCGACGAATGTCAACACCGACATGCTGCACAGCGCGCCGATGTACCGGGCGTTCCGGCCCGACCTCGAGAACCCCACCCGCGAGGACGCCGAACCAATTTTCCCGTTTGTCCAGGCGATGCCGGTTCCCTACGTCGAACCCGAGGACATCAGCGAGGCCGTGCTGTTCCTCGCCTCCGACGCGGCGCGCTACATCACCGGGCAGCAGCTGCGCGTCGACGCCGGCGGTTTCCTCAAGGTCAAGCCGTGGTCCGGCTCGTGACGGCAGCACGAACCATGATGCCCCGCAAGGGAAACGGGGCGCCGCAGTGACCGGGGAAGACTCCACGGAAACCCAGCGCCGCCTCTACGAGCTGATGGTGCTGATGAAGGCGGCCGACGACCGGCTGTCCAAGGGCATCGGCACCGGGGAATTCATGTGCGTGTACTGGCCGTCGCGTGGCCAGGAGGCAATCGCCGCCGCGATGGGTGTGTCGCTGCGACCCGACGACCAGCTGGTGACCACCTACCGCGGGCTGCACGATCTGATCGGCAAAGGTGTTCCGCTCGAGGAGATCTACGGCGAGATGATGGGGCGCGTCCTCGGCGCCAGCCGCGGCAAGGGCGGCACCATGCACATCGCCAAACCCGAAAAGGGAGTGATGCTTTCGACCGGGATCGTCGGCGCTGGGCCGCCGGTGGCGGTCGGGCTGGCGATGTCCGCCAAACGCAAAGGGCTGGACCGGGTCACGGTGGTCAGCTTCGGCGACGGCGCCACCAACACCGGCTCCTTCCACGAGGCGGCCAACATGGCCGCCCTCTGGGATCTGCCGATCGTGTTCGTGTGTCAGAACAATCTCTACGCCGAGATGACGCCGACCTCAGACACGATGAAGCTCGAGCACGTCGCCGACCGGGCCGCCGGCTACGGCATGCCGGGTGTTCGCGTCGACGGCAACGACCCGCTTGCGGTGAAAGCCGCGCTCGACGAGGCGCTGCAGCGAGCGCGCTCCGGTGCCGGCCCGACGTTGCTCGAGTGCGTGACCTTTCGCTTCCGCGGCCACTACTTCGGTGACCGGATGCCGTATATGCCCAAGGAGCAACTCGCCGCCGCGATGGCGGCCGACCCCGTGCCACGCTTCCGCGGCCTCCTCGCCGAAGCCGGCATCGGCGCAGACGAGCTCGACCGCATCGACAACGAGGCGATCGCGACGGTGGAATCGGCCTTGCAGGCGGTCATGAGCGCCGATGCCCCATCCGTCGACGAACTCGACCACGACGTGTACGCCACCCCTCTCAAATACCCGGTGTGAGGCCATGCAAGAACAAGAGATGACGATGCGCGAGGCACTGAACCTCGCGCTCGATGAGGCGCTAAAAGCCGACGACCGTGTCTTTTTGCTCGGCGAGGACATCGCCGACCCGGGCGCATCCGGGCCCACGGCGGGGTTGTCGACGAAGTACGGGCACGACCGGGTGCTGGACACACCGATTTCGGAAGCCGCAATCGTCGGCGCGGCGATCGGTGCCGCCATCGACGGGATGTTGCCGGTCGCCGAGATCATGATCATGGACTTCATCGGCATCGCCGCCGACCAGCTGATCAACAACGCCGCCAAGCTTCGATTCATGACTGCAGGCCGGACGACAGCGCCGATCACCATCCGCACCCAGGTTTACGCGGGCCTGGCCACCGGTGCGACGCACTCGCAAAGCCTCGAGGCGTGGTTCATGCACATCCCCGGCATGAAGGTGATCGTGCCCTCCACCCCGCGCGACGGCAAAGGCCTGCTGACCTCAGCGATCTTCGACGAGGACCCCTGCCTGTTCATCGAAACGATTCGCTTGCAAGGCAAGAAGGGACCCGTTCCGGTCGACCCCGGGTTCTCAATCCCACTGGGGCAGGCCGACATCAAGCGCCCCGGCACCGACGTGACACTGATCAGCTACGGTCGCAGCGTGCACGAGGCGCTCGCGGCGGCGGCCACGCTGCAGGAACAGGGGGTGAGCGCCGAGGTCGTCGACCTGCGCACGCTGGTTCCCCTCGACGTGGAGACCATCGTCGAATCCGTCAGGCGCACAAAGAGAGCCGTGGTCGTGCACGACGCAGTCCAATTCGCCGGACCCGGGGCGGAGATCGCCGCGATCCTGCAATCCGAACTGTTCGGCGAACTGGCCGCAGCCGTCGAGCGGGTGGGTGCCCGGTTCGTCCCCAACCCCGCCGCCGCGGCGCTCGAGGCGCAGGTGTACCCCTCTGCCGCGCGCATCGTTGAAGCCGCCCAGCGCACCCTGGCGAAGGCGGGAGTGCATGGCTGACTTCGTCATTCGGATACCCCGTGTGTCGGTGGCCGTGTCGGAGGCCGAGCTGACCGACCTCCTCGTCCAGGCCGGCGACCATGTCGAGGAGGGGACGCCGATCTACGTGATCGCCACCGAGAAGGTGGAACAGGAAATCGAGGCTGGGGCCTCGGGCATCGTGCAGTGGACCGGCGAGGTCGGGACCACCTATGACATCGGCGCCGAAATCGGCGTCATCACTTCCTAACGAAAGGTAAGGGCGGACAATGGATCTCAATGAGACCCGCGAGAGAATCGTTTACGAAAAAGAAGGCCCGATCGCTCGCGTCATCTTGAACTGGCCCGAAAAGGCCAACGCCCAAGACCAGAAGCTGGCCGAGGAAGTCGACGCCGCGCTGCTGGACGCCGACCGTGACTACGACATCAAGGTGCTGATCCTGAAGGCCAACGGCAAGGGCTTCTGCTCTGGCCACGCCATCGGCAACAACGCGGTCGACTACCCGGCGTTCGTCGAGGCCGCCGCCGTCATGGGCACGCCGTGGAAACCGCAGACCGACCTGTTCGTCAAACCGATCCTGAACCTGTGGGAATTCTCCAAGCCGACCATCGCCGCGGTGCACGGCTACTGCGTCGGCGGCGGCACCCACTACGGGCTGACCACCGACATCGTCATCGCCGCCGAGGACGCCTACTTCTCCTACCCGCCCCTGCAGGGCTTCGGCATGCCGTCCGGCGAATGCTCCATCGAGCCATGGGTCTTCATGAACTGGCGCCGCGCCGCCTACTACCTGTATCTCGCCGAGGTCATCGACGCGAAGAAGGCACTGGAGTTCGGTCTGGTAAACGAGGTCGTTCCCCGCGACCAACTGGAAGCGCGCGCCGACGCCATCGCCCGGCATATCGCCCAGGCACCGATGACGACGCTGCTGGCGACCAAGGCCAACCTCAAACGGGCCTGGGAACTGATGGGCATGCGGGTGCACTGGCAGAGCTCCAACGACCTGGTCGCGCTCGCCTCGATCAGCAAGGATGTGCAGCAGCTGATTCAGACCGTCTTCAAGGACAAGGTGCTGCCGTCCGAGCAAGCCCGACGTCAGGCCGCCGCGGCGGCCGCATCGACCGACGGCGCAACACCCACGGCTTAGGTCTTCAGGGCCTGATGGTGAACATCGCCGACCACGCGCTCACGGCCGCGCCATCACCGGCGCTAATCGTCGACGGCCGGGCGATCTCGTACGGCGAGCTGTACGCCAACAGTCAACGGGTCGCCGCGGTGCTGCACGAGGCCGGGCTGCGCCGCGGCGACGGCGTGGCCCTGGTGCTGCCGAACCGACCGGAGTTCTTCGAAATCACCTGGGGCTGCCAGCTTTCCGGGCTCTACTACACCGCGGTCAACACGCACTTCACCCCGGACGAAATTGCCTATGTGGTCGACGACTCCGACGCAAAGGCAGTTTTCCTGGACGCCTCGATGACCGACCTCGCGGCGCATGTGCGGGGGGCCAACACGGGAGTCGGTGTCCACATCGCCGTCGGGGGCGAGTTGCCCGGCTGGCAGTCGTACGCGGACGCCCTCGGCGCGGCCGGGGATGCGCCGCCACGGTCGGACGGGTCAGAGATGCTGTACTCGTCGGGCACAACCGGACGGCCCAAGGCGGTCCGCCGGCCGCTCCCGGCCGACGGCAACGGCTCATGGGCGCAGTCGGTGCTGGAGATGGCGCTGATTCACCACTATGGGATGGACCAATCGAGCGTGTACCTGTCCCCCGCGCCGATGTACCACGCCGCCGGGGTGAACTACACGATGGCGGTCAACCGCGTGGGAGCCGCGTCGATCATCATGCGCAAGTTCGACGCCGAGACCGTCCTGCGACTGATCGAGACCCACCGGGTCACCCACGCCCAGTTCGTGCCGACGATGTTCGTGCGGATGCTCAAGCTGCCGGAGGCCATCCGGCAAAAGTATGACGTGTCCAGCCTGCGGTGCGTGATCCACGCGGCCGCCCCCTGCCCGGTGGACGTCAAGCACCAGATGATGGACTGGTTCGGACCCATCCTTTACGAATATTACGGGGGCACTGAGGGATTCGCGGGAACCACGATCGGCCCGCGGGACTGGCTTGCTCACCCCGGTTCGGTGGGCATACCGATGGCTCCGGTGCATGTGGTGGGCGAGGACGGACAGGAGCTTCCCGTCGGGGAGTCCGGCGAGCTTTACTTTGAAGGTGGACCCGACTTCGAGTACTTCAAGGACCCGGCGAAGACCGCGTCGGTGTCCAACGAACGCGGGTGGCGCTCCCTGGGTGACATGGGTTACGTCGATGAGGACGGATACATGTACCTGACCGACCGATCGACGTTCATGATCGTCTCCGGCGGGGTGAACATCTACCCGCAGGAGGTGGAGAACCTTCTGGTCATGCATCCCAAACTCGTTGATGCTGCGGTGTTTGGCGTGCCCAACGACGAGTTCGGCGAAGAGGTCAAAGCCGTCGTGCAACCTGTCGCCGGCATCGCCGACTCCCCCGAATTGGAAGCCGAGCTGGAAGCCGAGTTGATCGACTACTGCCGATCGCACCTGGCCACCTACAAGTGCCCGCGCACCCTCGAATTCGACCCGGAGCTGCCCCGGGACCCGAATGGAAAACTTTACAAGCGACGCATTCGCGAACGCTATTGGCAGGGGCGGACGTCACGGATCGTATGAGCGAGGGATGGCCATGAGTATGGACGTGAACTGGACCCCGCTGCCGGTGCCGTGGGCGGTACAAACCGCCGACCGGATTCCCAAGCAGCGGTACTACGACCCCGAGTTCTACGCGCTCGAGACGGAAATGCTGTGGCCGCGCGTCTGGCAGATGGCATGCCGGCTCGAGGAGATCCCCAAGCCCGGTGACTACGTCGAGTACGAGATCCTCGACGAGTCCGTGATCGTGGTCCGCCTTGACGCCGAAAACGTCCGCGCCTATCACAACGCCTGCCGCCATCGCGGCGTAAAGCTGGTGGAAGGCAATGGGAATCGGCGCACCTTCGTTTGCCCGTTCCACGGCTGGTGTTGGGGTATCGACGGGCACAACACCTTCGTGTTACGGCCCGAGGAATTCGACGAGCACAACCTCAGCCCGGAGGATCTGCGCCTGGTGTCGGTCCGATGTGAGCTCTGGGGCGGGTGTGCGTGGATCAACCTCGACGACGACGCCCCACCGCTGCGCGACTGCTTCGAGCCGTTCGCATCAATCTACGACGCCTGGAAGGTGGAGTCGATGCGCGTCGAGTGGTGGCAGTCGTGCCGGCTACCGGTGAACTGGAAGCTGGCGACGGCGGCATTCATGGAGGGCTACCACGTCCCGCAGACCCATCCCCAACTGCTGCCTTCGAGCATGCCCAACACCTCGAAGCCGCAGGGGCTGGCGCAGACCAACCTGTATTTCATGCGCACCCTGGGCGAAGGCATGGCCGGCATGACCCACGAGAACGACGTCCGCATCGCCGAGGGCCTGCAGGACATGGAACTGCCCGCCGACCCGGCCGCGGCGATGGCCCTGTGGCGCAGTACGCTCAACGACGCCATCGTCCGTTGGCATCGGGCCCGGGGCTGTGACATTCCCGACCTCAACGAGTTGGCGCGGCGCGGCATCGTCGAAGCCATCAATTTCGCTTTCCCGCACTACTTTCTGCTACCCCAGTACAGCAGCGCCTCGTCGTATCGCATCCGTCCGCTCGGCCCCGAGGAGACGCTGTTCGAGATCTGGTCACTCACCCGGATTCCGCCGGACCAGATCGCCGGTAAGCCGACACCGCCGGAGCCCATGGCACCCGACGACCCGCGCTGGCCGCCGATCCCAGCGCAGGACTTCTCCAATCTGCCCAAGCAACAAAAAGGGTTGCACTCCAAGGGATTTGAAT
>CAWGCI010000005.1:0-253682 GCA_963820985.1 uncultured Actinomycetota bacterium
ATCCGCCCGCCAATGATCCCGTTCAGCCGGGCCGGTAGCCTCCATGGTGCGGACGAGCGCGGTGAGCGCGTCTCCCAGCGCCGCATACGGTGCAGGCGCGCCGTCCCGGCACCTCCCGTAGGCAAACACGCAGTCGCGCCCGGCAACCTCTACGCCAAAGGCTTGAATGAGCGTCGACTTGCCAACTCCCGGCGACCCGCTGAGCAAGACGCATCCCCCGCCGGCGCGTCCCGCTGCATCCACTGCGGCGCGGAGTTCGGTGAACTCCCGCTGCCGGTCGACCATACGGTCGCCGATGTCGAGTACGGGTGTCGTCACGGCCCAGGGCCCACTGGAACCGGCGCCGTCCGCGGGACGGCGCTGCACGGGGATCGCAAGGTGAAGCGCATGTGCATGCCAAGTTCCCCTTCAGCGGGACCGGGACCTATCGTAATGACCGGTCGGCCCGCTGCAAGCGGAACTACGCAGATCCGGCGGGTCGTGGCGACCGCAGAATGGGACGCCGAGGAGGCGAACTGGTCAGCAGTGGGCTGCCCAGCACCTCTGGTTGGGGCAGTAGGTCGCACGTGCGATGTTCACCATAGAACCGACGTCGCCCAACGTGACGCCGTCCGGGTCCAAATTGGCGTGGACGTGGTTTGCGATCTGCTGTGGCGTCCAACCCCACCCGAGATCGTCGCAGACGAGGTGTGCCATCCCGATGAGCGCCTCGTCGTGGCCCGGCGGCCAAGTAATGCCGACGCCGCGCAACTGAGCGAGATAAGCGTCATTAATGGGGTCGGCAGTCGCGGTCGCGGCATTGGTAACCAGGGCGGCGCCAACCATCACGGGGACGGTCAGTGTGGCCAGCCAGCGGGGTGAGGGCATTTCATGCCTTCCTTATCTGTGTTGGGGACCCCCGTAAAGGTGTGGGATCCGTTAGTCGTTTTCGTTGTTTGGCCTTCGTTCCGGCCATGTGCCTTATCGCGGTGGACCGCAGTCGGGGTCGAGGTGGAGCGCCCGCAGCGCAGCGAGGACGAACGACCTCGAGGCCGACGAGGATCCGCCGCGATACTCGGTTGGCCAGGACGAGACGAAAGAGGTTGCGGTTCAAGTCATCTGTGGCCCTCCCTCGTGAGAGAACGTGGTGCGGGACAGCGTTGCGCGTGCCGGCGCCCAGCCTTATCTGGGTCCACGGACGAGGGTCCGGCGACATGATGATGGATGGGGTGCCCGGCGTGCGGGCTGGTGAAGGGGTGCGGCCGCTCATTCTTTCCGGGAAGTCCACCCAACAGCGAGGTGGCGACAGGAAGCTTGCGGGAGCCGGCCGCAGGCATCGGTGTGGGCAGGGCACGTGCGCAACGCATGGTTAGGCGGCCACCTCCTCGGGGATCGGCAGCGCCAGGGCGGTATCGCCGAGCTCGCGCAGCCTGTGATAGCAGCGGCGCAGGATCTTGCGCTCCACCGCCAGGGTGGGGTTCTTGCCGTTGTGGCCGTCGCGCTTGGCCGCCAGCTGGTGGTAGTAGGCGTAATCGGGTGAACCACGCCGCGCCGCGCACTTGGCCGCCTCAAACGCCGCCCAGCGCAGCTGCGGCGAGCCCTGCCGCGACAGGTGCCCCGGTGAGCGTTTGCCATCCGAGGAGTAGACGGTGACATCGAGCCCGGCAAAGCGCACCAGCTGATCGGAGCTGGTGAATCGGCGGGCATCGCCGATCTCGGCCCAGATGATCGCCGCGCACAACCAGCCGATGCCGTAATGGGCCTGCAGCGCCTGGCAACCGTGCTGGTGTCGAGCGAAGTTCACCAATTGGGCTCGCAGCGGCTCGATCTCGGCACTGAGCTCATCGATGCGCCGCAGCGCGGTATCCACATACTGGCGTCCCACCCCTGAGAGCTCCACACTGGCCAGCCCATCGCGGCCCGCCGCTGACAGCAACGCGGTGATCGGTGGGCAGCCCTGATGAAACAACTGGGCATGGATGCGCTGCTGCCAGACGCGGCGCTCATCCATCAGCGCGCAGTACAACCGGCCCAGGGTGCGGATCTCCAATACGTGTACCGGCGGGACCCACGACTCCGGAAACCGGCCCTCCACCAGCAGGGTGCGCAGCAGCCGCGCATCGGCACGGTCGGTCTTGGCGCGCTTCTTCGGCCCCCGCAGTCCCGCGATCTCGGCCGGATCACCCAGATGCGCCACCACCCCCGCGCTGGCCAGCTCCTCGACCACATACCGCCACCCAGTGCAGCCCTCCAGCGCGAACTCCGCGTCCCCGTCCGGGCAGTGCTCGCACAGCCACGCCCGCAACGTCTTCCGCGTCGCCGGGCGGATCTGACCCCACCGAACCAACCCATCGCCATCCACATAGTCGAACGTGATCTGCTTCCGATGCACGTCAAACCCGCCTACCATCGTCATCAGGGACCTCCTCAAGCTCCCGAAAAATATCTGACGCAAACTCAACGTGCGTCTTAGCTGAGGGGGTCCCCATCACATGTCATCTTTCTATTTGGCGGTGTCGTCAGTGTGGGGCTCCAGAGCGGCTTAAATGTGAAAAATAGCGAAAGCCGAGAACAGTTTGCTCAGAGTTTGTTTCGAGTCCTGGCTGCAGCGACGGCGGCGAGGACCGCTCGGCCGCCGGGGTCCTCGGCGGTGGAAGGCACCACCGCGACGCAATCGGCGCCCGCTTCGCGGTAGGCCCGCAAACTCGCGGCGATGCGTTCGGTGGAACCGGCAAGGCAGATCTGCCCGAGCAGGTCCGCGGGGACGTGTTCGGCCAATTCGCGGCGGCCGGCGCCCGCCCGGGCGCGCTGCACTAGTTCGCCGTAGCCGAGTTCGCAGAACATCTCGCCATATCCGGGCGGCGCGAGATAGACCGTCAGCTGCGCCGCCAATTGGCGTAGCGCCGCCTCACCCGGCTCGTATGCGGCGGGGACCCACACCGTCAGGTTCGGCGGGATGCGGCCAACTTTGGCGGCCTCGCCGTCGATGGCGGCGCGCACCTGGGCGACCCGTTGGGGTGGAACAAGATTGAGAACGACCTCGTCGGCATGCCGGGCCGCCACTCGGGTGATCGCGGGCCCGAAGGCCCCGATCGCGATGCGTGTCTCGGGCTGAGGCCGGCGCAGCCGAAAACCGTGACTACGCACCTGGGCGCCGTCGTAATCGCTGCGCTCGCCGGCGAATAGACAGCGCAGGCATTCGATCGTCTCACGCACGCGCGGCGCGGTGTGCGCCCACTCGCGGTCGTGCCAGCCGGCCAC
Organism: uncultured Actinomycetota bacterium; assembly: GCA_963820985.1. GTDB lineage: Bacteria > Actinomycetota > Actinomycetes > Mycobacteriales > Mycobacteriaceae > Mycobacterium. Next base: position 3,241 of record CAWGCI010000005.1, read on the forward strand.
GATCATGGGACTGGATGCGCCGAGCGCGATATCGACCGTCGTCCCGGTCAGCGATGCGACCGAGCTGACGCCGAGCGCGAGCGTGACAGGGCTGCGCACACCGACCGCCAGAGGCCCGAGTCGCAGGGGCAAGCCGGGCACGCTAAGGCCGATCGCGGTGGCCAACGCGAACGCGTCGTAGGTCACCATTTCGCCAATCCACAACGCGTCCAACGCAACGTCGCCCACGGTTCGCGCGATGTCGAGGGCTTCGTCATCCGGACGGTCCAGCCAGAACGGCAGAACGGCCTCGACCCTCATGTTCACAGCGTTGACGCGTCGGCGCGCTGCCCCAGCAGGATCCGGCCGGGCAGCTCGCGTGACGCCTCGTTGACCTGGAAGTGGGCGGTGGCGGTGAACGCGTCGCGGAAACGTCGCTGCAACGATGAGGTGTCATAGATCGCGCTACCGCCCGCGAGGTCGTACATGATGCGAACCACGTCGGCGGACGTTCGCGCGGCGTGGGTTGCGGCCAAGCGCAACCGATTACGCAGTTCGACCGAGACCGGCTCCGCGGTTTGGCTGGCCCGCCAGGCGTCGTCGATTGCCTGGTAGTAGAGGGCCCTTGCCGCGCTGAGGGCCGACTCGGCGGCCGCGACCGCCGCCTGGGTGGCTGAGCGTTCGGCCAGTGTGCGCGTCGACCCGAGGCCTTTTTTGCCGCCGGCCAATTCCACGAGGTCGTCGATGGCCGCGCGCGCGTTGCCGAGCGCCGGCGCGGCGACCGACAACGCGAAGAAACCAAACGGCGGAAAACGGTACAGCGGCCGGTCCAGCACGGGCCCATCGAAGATCGACACGACCCGATCGGTGGGCACGAAGACTTCGTCGGCGACGGTGTCGTGGCTGCCGGTGCCCCGCAATCCCAATGTGCGCCAATTATCGAGGATTCGAAGGTCTTTCGTCGGCAGCGCGACGACGGACGGCACGGAGGCTTCGTCGATCATGCATCCGGCGAACAGCACGTCGGCATGGCAGATGCCGCTGCAAAACGCCCACCGGCCCGAGACCACGACTCCGCCGTCGACCGACCGCCCCTTGCCGCGCGGCGCCCACACACCCGCGGCCAGGCCGCGCCCGTCGCCGAACAATTCGTTGCGGCTGGACGGCGGCAGGTACGCGACGAGCAGCGTGCTGGTGATCCCGATCGCAACGCACCAACCCGTCGACGCGTCTCCGCGCGCCAATTCCTCGGCCGCGCGAAGCCCCACCTGCGGCGGCAGCTCCAACCCGCCGGCCTCCGCCGGCGCGCCGGCGCGCAAGAGCCCGCTGTCGCGCAGCATCTGCACCAGCTCGTCGGGGAGGCGTCGGGCGGAGTCGATCTCGCCCCACATTTTTGAGGCCGCGTCAGCGATCCGCCGGCTGGTCGCCTCGATGTAGTCGTGGCCCGTGGTCATGGTTCCTTGACGCTACCACTACCGGTTCATGAATTGAACCGGTAAGCTAGTTGAACCATGGTGGCCTCCGTAGATCTGTCGCACCGGTTCGACGGCGAGTCCGTCGGCCGGGCCCTCGAGCTGGTCGGCGAGCGCTGGACGCTGCTGATCCTGCGGGAGGCCTTCTTCGGGGTTCGCCGCTTCGGTCAGCTGGCCCGCAACCTGAACATTCCGCGGCCCACGCTGTCGTCACGGCTGCGGATGCTGGTCGAGGCGGGACTGCTGGAGCGCGTGCCGTACTCCGTCGACCCGGAGCGCCACGAATACCGGCTCACGGACGCCGGGCGCGATCTCTTCGGCGCGATCGTCGCACTCATGCGATGGGGCGACGAGCATCTGCCGCACCCCAACGGGCCGCCAATCGTGCTGCGCCACAACGACTGCGGCCAGATCGCCAATGCACGGCTGACCTGCGCGCACTGCGGTGAGGAGATCACCGCACACAATGTGACCCCCGAGCCCGGTAGCGGCTACACCTGAGCCTCGGCCCGGGTGACGGGCCCTTTCGCTTCCTTCACCTCGCGGCTGGCGGTAAGTGCCATGACCAACCACAAGCCGGCCAGGGCGAGGCAGATCGTGGCATACGTCAGGCCTTTCGCGGGCCTCGCGCTGGCTGGTGCACTGATCCACAGGGCCGCGAGCACGCCGAGGTAGATGGGACCGAAGACGGCGAGAAAGACGTTGGGTGCGGCCGCCATCACGCGACCGTGCCACTGCCGCAGCAAGATTGGGGCCGCCACCAATGCGAAGACCGCTATCTCCACCGCGAAGACGACGGCCTGGGCCCGCACGTTGCCGCTGAACAGCGACGAGGGCACGCTCAAGATCGCCACACCGACCGGAACCAACAGCCCGGCTACCACGGTTCGCCAGCCGAAGCTGGGGCCGCCGAATGCCTTGCCGCGCGGGACGTGGCGACCCACGAACCACATCACCAGGAACGTCAGCACCGCGGGGCCGAGTGTGGCGAAGATGTACATGCTGGTCATCGGTACCGACGCGAACATCGGATGGTTGATCGGGTTGTCGGTGTTCCACTGCCACCACCGCAGCTGCGGCCCCAACTGATCGAAGACCTCGTAAAAGCATTGGTGCACGAAGCCGACGCAGACGGACCCCAGAAGAAGCCCGCGACGCCGGCCGAAAACCCCGAGAACGCGGACGATTTCAAACGCGAGGGTGGCAACGGCGGGATACAGCGCGACGATGTACAGCGGGAGCCGCTCATAGAGGAACTGAACGGTGAACACGTTGTGGTCGAAGACCACCCCGATGCGGTCCTGCATCCCGAAGCGGTCCGGGAAGTACAGCGGTATCTCGGTGGCCAGCAGGTAGACGATCGAGGCGATCCACAGCGCCAGATTGGTTGGGTCGTTGTTGCGCCGCAGCCGGCGGAGGGACCACCACAGCGCGAGCGCCGCACCGAACACCATCATCAGCTCGAGCACCGGCAACGTCCAATTCGTCAACGACAACGGGTTGCGCAGATGCACGATCGCGGGCGCATGCTGGCAGGTGAATCCCCCCACCTGGTGTGCGATCTTGTCGAACGTCTCATTGCACTGCGACATACCCAGTCCTTACCAGGAGCCATACCAGCGCACGACGTTGCCGCCGTTGTCGTAGTGGTCGAACCAGCGGCCCGCGAACTCGGGCAATGGTTCGTGCGCAGGATCATGGAATGGCGTTTGGCTCAGCAAAACTCGCGCGCCCGCCGTCAGCTTCTGTTTCAGCGGAACCCCGGCGAATGCGGGAGGGACGGCGGAGCGTTTGCCCCGTAGCGATTGGGCGACGCCGAACGTGGGCAGCAGCGTGCGAGCGTCAACGTGTCGATCCTCAACCGGCACATGGGCGTTGACGCCTTCCGCGATCACCTCCATCACCCCCAGCAGGTGCTTGACCACCCGCGGCAGGACCCGCAGTCGGTACCACGGCTTGCCCACGACCGCGTCGTAGATCACCAGCGCCGAACTGCGATGCTCGACCTCTTCGACGAAATGCCAGAGGAAGAGCGAGGCGACCCGGTCGTCTCCGGGCCGAAACAGGGTTTCCTCGTTGTCGAGCATCAGTTTGAAACTCGGCGTGAACGTCGCCTCCAGATCCGCGACGTAGGCCAGCCGGTATTCGAGCGGCGTTGTGGCAGTGAGCCGATCGAAACTCGCGACCGCCTTTTCGAGGGTCTGCTCCAACCCTGGGTAGCGCTTGGTCAACGCCATCACGTGCTTGCGATGTGAGCTCGAATGCTGCGCTTCCTGGCGCAGGAACGCCATCGCCTCGCTGGCCACCTCGGGATCGGTGATGAGGGGCTTGGCCTCCTGCACCGCCGCCACGATCATCTGCTCGAAGCAGATCGCAATGATCGAGGTGGCGTTCATGGCGAAGGAGAACGCCGGATTCTGGGGATTCCATACGAATTCAACGTCTTCGGTGAAGTCGAAGCGCGGTCGGCGCACCTGCAGATGTGTCATGGCTTAGTTCTGCCCGACGAACTGTTCGACATAGGGCGCAAAACGTTCACACAGTTCGTTCCTGTCGAGACCGAGATCCCCGGGCCGGTAATCGATCCGGCCGAGCCGGCCGCGGGTGTGTCCGGCCAGGTAGTCCGCGACGGCCGCGCGGGATTCGGGGCTGGGCCGGTAGCCGGCGGTCTCCCACACGCGCTCCACCATGGCCAGGTCGTCGGCCATGAATTCGTCGAAACGAACGTCGATGGTGCGCTCTGGCGGGAGTGAGTCGTGGTCGCGCATGCAGCTGCTGAGCAGTTCGTCGATGCGGGTGATCCAGTAGTTCGCCACGGTGGGGACGTCGACTTTGTCGACGGTCATCCGCATGACGTAGGTCATCATCGTCGCCATCGACACCGACACGTCGACCGGATCGCGGTGCGTGATGATGAAGGTCGCGTCGGGGAAGACCTTCAGCAGTGCGGGGAATTGTTCGAGGTGCTGGGGGGATTTGAGGACCCACCGCTTGTTGCCGCCACGCTGGTGCTGCAGGACCTGCAGCATCATCCGCAGGAACTGGTATCCGGGTGTCTGGTCGTGCGAGCCGAGGTAGTCCGACCAGCGCGGCAGGTGGGTCAGGGTGGTGAAGAACCCGCCCGCGAAGTCCTGCACCATCAACCCGATGTCCTCGTGCACGTGGTCGATGGTCATCTCGTGCATCAGCGGGAAGTAGGGCATCAGGGTGTTCGAGATGTTCAGCGCGTCACCGGTGCGCTGACGACGCGGCTCGATCGTGCCTTCCTCCCCGGGGGCGGGCAACGGCTCCTGGGCCTCCCAGTAGGGCAGCGACCGCAGACCCGGGTCGGCACCCAGCAGGCTGTGCAGGTGGGTGGTGCCGGTGCGGGGGAGGCCGGCGATGATCAGCGGGGCCGGCACGTCCAGGTCGAGGATCTCGGGATGCCTGTTCAGGTGGTCAATCACCCGCAGCCGTCCCTTCAGGAACGTGAGCATCAGCGAGAACGAGTACACCCGCCCACGCGGGGTCAGGTTCGGAAGATCCTCAAAAGCCGCCAGCAGCACGGTCATTCGGTCGCGATAGTCCTGGGATCCGAAGTCCGTGAGGCCGGTGTCGGCGGAGGCGCGTTCGTGCAGTGTGTCCGCGTCGAGCGGGCAGTAGTCGACCATTGCCGCCATGCCGTCGACGATCGGTTGGGCCTCCGGCGGGAACGTCGGGGCGGCGAGATCGTCGATGTGGATGACATCGCTCATAGACGGGCACGGTATAACAAGATTTACACAATGCACAAGAAGTGTTTCACTGTGAACTGACTCTGATCGCCGCGATCCATGGAGGAGATGCGTCCATGCCCAACGCCAAGAGCTCAGCAGCGTGGCGTGAATTGCTCAGCGCCTTCGCCGATTACGACGAGCTCTTCCTGCAGGGTCCGAAGGCCGTCCGCGGCGAATTGGCCGTCGCCGAGGGCTATCAGTTCCTGGCCACCATGCTGGGGCTGTCGCTGGATGTGGCGTTCTTCGGTGATCCGGTGGCGCCCCGGTTCATCGACGTGCTGACCCCGTTTCGTCATGATCGCCGCTGGGGCGGAGACAACACCGATGCGTACTACGGGTATGCGGTGGTCGACCCACGGCGGACCTACCGGATCAGCGGCATCCCGAACGACAGTGTCATGTATTCGGTTGCGGTCTACAACGAACCCGAGCCCGGGGCGTGGCCCAACCGCACGATCGGTGTCCTCTACGACGAGGCCATGCCGCTGGACCCCGACGGGCGCTTCTAGTGTGTGCTCGGCCCACAACGGCCCGACGACTACGACGGCCCGTTCATCGCGCTGGACTCGGATGCACGTGGGGTGCTCACCCGCGACTACCACGACGACCCGAAGCGCGGTCGGCCCGTCGAGTGGGCCATCGAGGTGATCGACCACGCGGGACTTCCGGTCGTCCCCGACAAAACCGACGACGCGATCGCGGCGCGGCTGGCCGCTACGCGGCGCTACGCGCAGGACATGTTCAACCTCGTGCCGCTGATCCTGCTGGAGCGCAAGCCCAACGAGCTGCCCGATGGACAGACGTTGTCCCTCAACGTATTAGCGCCGCCGTACCGTGCGGGCGCGGCCACCCACGGTTACTCGATGCAGGATGCCGTCTACTGCCTGGGGACGTTCGCGCTGGAGCCCGGCGAGGCGCTGGTGATCACCTCATGGCACCCGAAGTGCCGGTTCTGGAATCTCACCCTGTGGAATCAGTACATGGCGGCCGTCGACCTCGATTACGGCCGGGCCGGTATCAACTCGGCCACGGCCGTCCCGAACAGCGACGGTTCGATCACCATCGTCATCAGCCGCGAACTGCTCGAACATCCCAACGCGATCTCGACCAAAGACCACCCCGAGGGTCTGATGTCCTTCCGCTGGTTTCACGCCGACGACCTACCCGAACAGCCGACCACCGCCGTCGTCGCGGCCGCCGACGCACCGAAGGACATCACGCATGGCCCGTAGAGGATGGCGCGGGACGCCGCCGGCCGACGACGCGGAGGCGCGCAAGCGGATCATCGACGCGACGCTGAAATGTGTTGAGCGGCGCGGCCCGTCGGCCACCACCGTGACCGACGTCGCCGACGCGGTGGGCATCACCCGGCGGGCCGTCTACCGCTATTTCTCCTCCACCGAGGAGCTGTTCACCGCCGCGGCGGCCGTGGCCCTCGACGGGTGGACCGATCGGATCGAAGAGCTGACGGCGGACATGTCCGACCCGACCGAACTGCTGGTCGAGGCGGTCGCACACCTCATCGAGGGGCTGCCCGAGGAGCCGTTGCTGTTAGCGTTGTTCGCCAACGACCGCACGCAGCTGTTCAGCAAGGGCATGGTGCAGCCGGCGTCGATCAAGCGCTCTCGGATCGTGTTGGAGCACAGCAGGATTGACTGGGCGGCGCTGGGCTATTCCGGCGCTGACCTCGACGACCTTCTCGAGATCCTCATCCGCATCGTGCAGTCCATGCTGATCGCACCCTCTGACCCGCCCCGGACCGGCGCCGAGCTGCGCGTCTTTCTTCGGCGCTGGATCGCGCCGCTGATCACGCCGGGTGCAGGCTGACGGGTATGCCGGAATAGCGGACCATGCCGGTCACCACGTCGATGTCGTCCTTGTTGGTCAGGCGGTTGACGTTGGCCTCGTGGTGGCCGTGGGGAATCGACACCGCTCCGCGCCGTATCGAATCGTTGACCTTGGCGACGCCGGTCAGTTCCCCGTTCGCGCTGCGGACCGTGACCCGTTGGCCGTCCGCGACGCCGGCGGCGGCGCCGTCATCGGGATGGATGAAGATCTCGGGGGGTTCGCCGAGAAAATCGAGCTGTCCGTTCAGCTTCTTGCGCTGCCGGCGCGGCACCATGACCAGTGGCGCGGGTGGTTCGAGGGCGGCGAGTTGATCGACCAAAAGGGGCGGCGCCAGCCGCCAGCCGCCCATCCGCTCGATGTGATCCTCGACCCACTGCGCCGGTAGCTCCCGGGGGACCTCCGCCCAGCCGGTGGCCGCCACCTCGTCGTACTTGGCTCGGGCGCCGGCCAGCAGCACGGTCAGGATGTCGTCGTCGGTGCTGGTGTCGGGGTCTCCGAGACTGCCGAGCTCGTAACCGAGCCGCCGGCCGAGCTCGGCGAAGACCCACCACATCGATCGCCGTTCACCGACTGGCTTGACGACGGCGGGGCTGTATTGCACGGACACCCGCGAACTCAGGATGTCGTGAATGGTGATGTCGGGCCGTTCCAGCGGATCCTTGGTCGGCAGGACGTGGGTGGCCAACTCCGTGGTCTCGTTGTTGATGATCTCCGTGGTGGCAAAGACTTCGAGGTTTTGCAGGGCCGGGATCAACTTGGCCGTCTCCGGGAAGCTGGTGACCAGACTGCCGCCGACGTTGATCAGGGCGCGGACATGGCCGGCGGCGATTTCGTCGGGCAGCACGGCGCACGGCCACTCGTTGATGAACGCCTGCGCCTCCGGGCGGCTGCGCGGACCGGGGCCGAACGACCCCTCGATCGGCGTGATCGGCAGCAGGTCGCCGAAAGCCTCTAATTGATAGGCGAATCCGGGATGGAACCACGTCCCGCCGGGCCGGTTCATGGCGCCGGTGAGGATCATCAGCACCCACGCCAGCCACTGCGTGACGTTGGCCCGGTCGGCCGTCATGGTCACGCCGGTCCCGGTTTCGATTGCGACACATTCGGCGGCGCGCACCGCCGCGCACAGCCGGGTCAGCTCGGCCTCGGTCACGTCGGCGAGCCGCGCGGTGTGCTCGAGCGTGAACGGCTCGACCGCGGCCGCCAGCGCGTCGACGCCCTGGACGGGCACGTCCGTCTTCATGCCGTCGTGCAGAATCTCGCGAACCAGATACGCCAGCACCGCGTGGTCGGTGCTGGGGCGTGGCGCCAGATGGCCGGTGGCCAGTCGCGCGGTCTCGGTGCGCCGCGGATCGATCACCCACACCTGGCCGCGCTTGGCGATGTCGCGCACGGTGCCGGTCGGGTTGGGCATCGAGATCGCATGGCCATGCGACACAACGGGATTCACGCCGACGAGCATCAAAAAGTCGGCGTTGTCGAGGTCCGTTCGACCGGACAGCCCCATGAATCCGCCCACCAGATCCGAGACCAACGGTTTGGCGGTGCCGTCGATGGTCAGCGGACTGAACTTGGCCGGCGTGCCGATTGCCGCGTGCAAGGCTTCGGCCATCCGGAAGCCGGCGCTTTCCATGGTGGAGAAGTAGAAGGCGACCGATTCTGGTCCGTGACGATCGATGATGTCCTTCAGCCGTGTGCCCAGGTCATCGAGGCAGACGTCCCAGGTGGTGTCCTGCAGCCGCCCGTCCACTCGCATCCGCGGTCGTTCGAGACGGTCCGGGTGGTGGTGCACCTGCCCCAGCGCACGACCCTTCTGGCAGGTGTAACCGTGCGAGAACGGGTGGTCGTGGTCGCCGCGGACGCGAATCACCTCGTCACCCTCGACGTCGACGAGGATGCCGCAAACGGACGTGCAGATGCGGCAGAAACTACGCACCGTTTCCATAGTCCGATAACGTACTCTCGCTATCGGAGAAGCACCATCACAAATTAGAGAATGAAATCACGTTTTTGAGAATGACACTTCCCGGCCAGACCACGCGGCGGTTTCAATAGTCACGTGGGCCACATGAGTACCGTCCGCCGGCCATTAGGCGATTCTCAAATGCGATATCGCAGGCGATATCGCATTGTAGATGCACGAGCGTGCGTCGCAGGTCAGGCCCACGGGCCGGGGTAGTGGCCGTTCTCGTCTTGCACCAGCACGATTTGCTTGCAGTCGCCGCCCTGGGACGTTGCCGTTTCACCGCGGCACACCAGCGTCCAGCCGGTTATCCGCCCGAACGGCCGGACGGACCAACTGGACGCGACCTGATTGGCCGCCGGCAACGCGATCACCGACAGCGTGCCGCTGCTGTACGTGACGTAGAGACGATCGCCGAAGAAGGTCAGTTTGGCGATGGCCATTTTGGTGGCTTCGTCTCGGTTCTTCAGCAGGTCCCACTGCTTGGTGCCCAGGTTCCAGACTCCGAACCCGAACTGTGAATTGTTCGAACCGCGACCGTCGACGAACAATTTCCCGTCCGACAAGCTGGCGATCAAGTCGCCGCCGGAAATCTTCTCGGAATCGCCGAACTTGATGAGGGACTTGGAGTTCACGTCGTAGAACATGGTCGACACGACCGCGGCGTTGTCAGAATCCCTGCGCGTGAGCTTGACCAGTTTGTCCGGCCCGTCGCTCAGTTCGGCGTCGACGGTCCAGATGTCGTTGTCCTGAAATACCGGTTCGCCCGTGGGCAGTCGCAGCTCCGCTCCCGACGTCTTGCCGACAGTGGTATTCCGTTGGAACGCAAGAACATCCCGCCAAACCTGGCCTGGCTGGGGATCGTTCCACGCCATCGACAGGTCGGTATTGGACAGGAGCACGGTCCGTGGCGCCGCCACCGCGCCGTGCCCGTCGGTGAAGGCGTTGACCAACGCCACGCCGCTCCTGGTCGCAGACAGCCGCCATTCGTTCGGTGCCGTCAACTTCAGGTCGGGAGTCGGCGGTTGCAGTTCTTTTGTGGCCAACGGCTGGCTCGACTTGAGATCGAACAAATACGCGGTCGTCTTGGTGACCTCGGGCGCGGGCGCTTGCGCCGGTTTGGCAGTCGTTATCACATAGACGACTTTCATGTCGTCTACGGTGTTCGACAGCGCGCACATGGCGCCGGTGATGTTTTCATCGGCAGGAATCATGGGCATGTCCGGTGATGCGAATTGCCCTGTTTTCGGGTCGAATACTTTGGGGCGGATGTCCTCCAGCGCCGACTTGCCCGCGGTGAATTGTTCGGGACAGCCGAAGTACGCGGTCCCGCCGTAGCTTTTCCAATCTTTCGCCAGCGGGCTGGTCTCGGTGGGCGGCGGGACGACCTTGCTGGCGGCGGCGCTCGGGGGAGCGTAGGTGGTCGGTTTGGCCGCGGGCGCACCGGGCGGCGGCGCACTCGTCGCCGAACAGGAGGCCGCTAAACACGCGGCCAAAGCCAATATTGCAATCCTGCGTTCAGACATGCGAGCCCTTAGTGACATACATCAGTAAGCCCCCCGGCTACGACCCCGAATAGTGAGCCTAGAGGTGTTCGGCCCGTATCGCGACTCGGGCGGCCTTTTCGGGCTTCTTCCCTACGTGACAAGCTCAGACTGACGTCACGCGTGTACGCCCTCCGGAGGGCGAGAGGAGCCATGCCATCAGCGAATTCGATGCGCGATCAACATCCCCCGGGGGTCGCTACATTGTTGGCGTTGACTCGTTTGAAGCACGCGCCTTTCAGTGGGTCGATACGCCCGACATCTTCGATACCGTTGCCGGCCGGACGCTGATCACTTTGACTGATCGCTATTGGCACCTGGATTCCGCCGACTGGCAAAGCGAATCCGTTGCAGTCCTGCAATTGCGTCACTTCCCGCACCCGCACGACTACCGCTGCACAGTCGTCGTCGACTGCCAGCGCCTCACCGTCAGCCTCAACGGAGCCGAACCACGCCCGGTGCGGCAGCTCAACGACATCCTCGACCGGGCCTACAACGCCGGCGTGGTAAACCCAGAGCCATGACTGCTCGCGCCGATGAGACCCGGTGGATGGATGCCACAGACCAGGCGGCGCTGGTGGCCAAGGGTGAGGTCACTGCAAGCGAGCTGTTGGAGGCGGCGATCCAGCGGATCGGGCAGTCGAACCCGGCGCTGAACGCCGTGGTCATCGAGTGGTTCGATCATGCCCGGTCGATCGCCGCCGATCCGAATCTGCCCGACGGGCCGTTCCGTGGGGTTCCGTTTCTGCTCAAGGACCTCTACACGAGCTTTGCCGGTCAGACCCTGTCCAACGGCAACATTGCCTTGAAGAACGCGGCCAAGATCGACGCCGCCGACACCACGCTGGTGGCCCGGTTCAAGGCGGCCGGGCTGGTCATCGCCGGGCGAACGAATAGCCCCGAGATGGGCAGCCTGCCGACCACGCAGCCGCTGGCCTGGGGCGCGACCCGAAACCCGTGGGCGCTGAATCGCACGCCGGGCGGGTCCAGTGGCGGCGCCGCGGCCGCGGTGGCCGCGGGCATGGTCCCCTTCGCCAACGCATCGGACGGGGGCGGAAGCATTCGCATCCCGGCTTCGTGCTGCGGGCTGGTGGGGCTCAAGCCAAGCCAGGGGCGGATCACGGTGGGGCCGGCGCGCGCCGAATCCGGACTGGGGGTCGAATTGTGCGTCAGCCGCACGGTGCGCGACACGGCGGGGCTGCTCGACGCGGTGCGTGGCCCCGGGATCGGCGACACCGTGATCGCACCGGCGCCGCAGCGGCCATACCTCGAAGAGGTCGGCGCCGACCCCGGGCGATTGCGCATCGGGCTGCTCGACGTCCATCCACGTGGCGAATTCCTGCACGAGGACTGCGTCTCTGCGGTGCGCGCAACGGCGTCGATGCTGGAGGGACTCGGGCACATCGTCGAGCCGGCCTGGCCGGCGTGTCTCGCCGACGCCACGTTGCCGCGCAAGTTCATGGCACTGTGGGCGACGCAGATGGCGATGGCGGCGCGCGGATTCGGTGCGACGCTCGGCCGTGAGGTGACCGCCGACGACATCGAGCCGGTGAACTGGGTGCACGTCGAGCAGGCGCGACGGCTGACCGCCGTCGACTACGCCACCGCCGAGGCCGAGGGGTGGGCCTTCCGCCGTGCATTGCAGCAGTGGTGGGCCGACGGGTGGGATCTGCTGCTGACGCCGACGGTAGCCGAACCACCGCCGCTGCTAACGGAATTCGAGAACGATCCCGACCATCCCACCGCGCCGATGCGTCGGGCCGGTCAGTTCGCCGCCTTCACGCCACCGTTCAACATGAGCGGGCAGCCGGCGATCAACCTGCCCCTGCACCGCAACGCCGCGGGCCTACCGATCGGAATCCAGCTCGCCGCCGGGTACGGACGGGAGGATGTCCTCATTCGCGTTGCGGCCCAACTGGAATCGGCTCATCCCTGGTCGTCTTTTCACCCGGCAATCTGAACCGCTCGCCTTTTCTTGGGGCGCATGGTCCGCTCGGCGATCCGGGCGACCAGTTGGCGTGGGGCCAGCCGCGACGAATTGGTCAACACCCAGCTTTCCAAGCCACCGGTGACCACGGTGCTGGCCCGCCGGTCCAGGGCGCGAAATGCCGCCTGCACCACCTTTTCCGGGGAGATGCGGCGGCCGACTTGCGCGTCGTCGCCGGCGACGTCGAAGAACCCGGTGTCGGTCGATCCCGGACACAGCGCGGTCACCCGCACGCCGGTGCCGCGGGTCTCGGCCCACAGCGCCTCGGTGAACGACAGCACGAAGGCCTTCGTCGCGCCGTAGACCGCCATGTAGGGGACCGGCTGGAATCCCGCCGTCGAACCGACGTTGACGATCGCGCCGCGGTCGCGTTCGAGCATGCCCGGCAAATATTCCCGCGTCAGGTCCACCAGCGCCTCGATGTTGAGGCGCACCATGTCGGCCAGCACCGCGTGATCGGCCTGGTAAACCGGCGCGAATAGGCCGAATCCGGCGTTGTTGATCACGATGTCGATCTGCAGGTCCCGCGCCCGCAGCGACGCGGCCAGCTCGGCGGCCGCCGATGGCTTGGCCAGGTCGGCGGCCGCGACGTCGACGGCCACGCCATACGCACTGCTCAATTCGTCGGCGAGGGCGGTGAGTTTCCCCTCGGACCGGGCGACCAGCACCAGATCCGCGCCGCGCCGCGCCAGTTCCCGTGCAAATACGGCTCCGATCCCCGAAGAAGCGCCTGTCACCAATGCCCGTTGGCCTGTGTACTCCATGGTTGTCACCTTTCTGAAGTGCCCACCGACGACAATAAAACCGACCGCGCGGTATGTCTAGCCATACCGCGCGGTCGGTTTCTGATAGGGTCGCCGCGTGTCATCACCCGCAGTCACCCCGAAGGGCGCCGCAACGCGAGCATTTCTGCTGCAAATCGCGGCCGAGGTGTTCGCCGAACGCGGATACGCCGAGACCACGATGGCCGAGCTCATCACGCGCAGCGGACTGACCAAGGGAGCGTTCTACTTTCACTTCTCCTCCAAAGAACAACTCGCGCTGGCCGTCATCGAGGAGAAGCAGCGGCAGTGGATTGATTCCGTGCTACAGGCGATCAGCGCCCAGCCGGGCGCGTTCGACCAGCTGCGTGCCGTCGCCTCGGCGCTGGTGAAGGTTCACCGCGACCCCAGCGCCTTCAGCGTGTCTCGGCTCACCCGCGACCTGGCCCGCGTCGCCGCTGTCAGCGATGTGGTCCGCGAACACATGCGCACCTGGGTCGGTCTCGTCGCCGGACTCATCAGACAGGCGCAGGCCGAAGGTGACTTGCCCAAAACCGTCGACGCCGAAGACCTTGCGGCTGTTCTGGTCGCGACTACGGACGGTCTGAAGGACCTCGGTACGCTGATAGACAGCCCGACCCGGGCGCGCCGAGCCTACGAACGGCGCATGGAGACGTTGGTCACACTCGTCGACAGTTTGAGCTCGCGCCGTTGACGGCGATTGTTGGTTGAGGACGGCCGTGCGCTAAGCTGTTGGCAACGTTGGCTCACAAAGCAGATGCCGACACGTCGTGGAACGCTTCTTCATCCTCCACCGGCGCCGCCCCGAATTCCGGGCGAGCACCGATTCCAGATGATCCGTGCACCCGCACTACTCGTCTCGCGGCGATCGATATTGCCTACCGGCAATCTCGCCACCTTGTGCTGTCATTGGCGCGCGAACCGTCGCGACGACACCAGCACACCCGATGCCTGAAAGGCACCGAAAAATGACTATCGACAAAACCTTCGCCGATCTCGGCGTGCCGCCGGCACTGATCAGCGTGCTCACTGCCGGCGGCATCACGCAGCCGTTCCCGATTCAGGTCGAGAGCCTCCCCGATAGCCTCGCCGGACGCGATGTTCTCGGCCGCGGCAAGACGGGTAGCGGAAAGACGCTCGCGTTCTCGATTCCGTTGGTCAGCAGGCTCTCCGATAACAAGCGGCGTGCGTCGCGGCCGTCGGGTTTGGTGCTGGCACCCACCCGTGAGTTGGCCACCCAGATCGCCGCGACACTGGAGCCGTTGGCGGCCGCTTACGACCTGCGGGTCACGACGATCTTCGGCGGCGTCTCCCAAACTCGGCAGGTGGCCGCGCTCAGATCCGGCGTCGACATCGTGGTGGCCTGTCCGGGCCGGCTCGAGGACCTGATGAAGCAACGTGTGATCAGCCTCGACGCCGTCGAGATCACCGTGATCGACGAGGCGGACCACATGGCCGATCTCGGGTTCCTGCCGGGTGTCACGCGGATTCTGGCCGCCACGCCGGCGGGTGGCCAGCGGCTGCTTTTTTCGGCAACCCTCGACAACGGAGTCGACAAGCTAGTCAACCGATTTCTGCGAAACCAGGTCCTGCACTCCGTGGATGAGCTGAACGCGCCCGTGGACGCAATGACCCATCACGTGTTCCACGTCGCCGGTGTTGACGCCAAAAAGGAGCTTGTGCATCGGCTCGCCTCCGGCACGGGGCGCCGCATTCTGTTCATGCGCACCAAACACCACGCCCGCAGGCTCGCCAAGCAGCTCAACGAATCTGGGATTCCGTCAGTCGACTTGCACGGCAACCTGTCTCAGCCTGCGCGCGATCGCAATCTCGCCGCGTTCGCCGCGGGCAAGGCGCGGGTTTTGGTGGCAACCGACATCGCCGCACGTGGCGTGCACGTCGACGAGATCGAGTTGGTGGTGCACATAGATCCGCCCAGCGAACACAAGGCCTATCTGCATCGTTCCGGGCGCACGGCGCGGGCCGGAAACGCGGGTGACGTGGTCACTGTCGTTTTGCCCGAGCAGCGCAAGGACACCCAGGCGTTGCTGCGTAGGGCCGGTATCCACGTGGCTCCCCAGTTGGTGGCCGCCGATTCGCCCGCCGTGCATGCGCTGGTTGGTGAGGTCGCCGCCTACCAGGCTCCCGCCCCCAAAGCTGTTCCGTCGCAACCTTCCCACGGTCCTCGATCCGGTGTCGCCGGGCAGCGACGTCGTCGCCGGTCCAGCCGCCCACAACGGAGTACTCGGTAGCCAGGACGTGATGGGGTGGCAGCGCCTGCCCTGGGAGAGGTCTTCATGTTTAATCGACTGCTCGAAACGCACGCCGGCGGATGATGATGCGCGAAGATTTACACGCGAGGAGGGTGTCGACCGAAGAAGTTTCCACTATTAATCGTGTATACTAAGAAAACGGATGTTTTTGGTTCATCCGCTGAATGAGAGAAGTTAAGTTAATGACACAGGGAACTGTGAAATGGTTCAATGGCGAAAAGGGTTTTGGGTTCATCGCTCCTGACGACGGTAGCAAGGACGTTTTCGTCCACTATTCCGAGGTCCAAGGTGGCGGCTTCCGAACGCTCGAGGAGAACCAGCGCGTCCAATTCGAGGTCGAGCAAGGACCGAAAGGTCCCCAGGCCGTCGGAGTGACTTCGGTCTAGCTGACCGCATAACCGCTGGGCTGGTGCGCCGATGGTGCACCAGCCCAGCGGTGTTTCTGGGCTGTTCTTCGTCCCTGGTGAGACAGCTCGTGGTTGTGCAACCTTGGCGCCGTTCAGCTTTCGACCGCTTGGGCGCTACACGCTCGAGTTGCCCATGATGCACTTTCGACTTGCGCGGCGCGCATCACGAAGTCGGCGGTGTGAAACACCTGGCTGTCTTGTTCGGCATCGGGAATGGGCACAGCGGCCGCCCGGCGTAACAGCATCCGGCCAAGGGCTGGCGTCGTCATGTGCGGTACAACCAGCAGTTTCGCGCGAGCGTGGCGACCGGCAATCACCATGATGCGCTGACGCTGGTCGCGCCAACCGGGCATCGACTTCCCGCCGTAGCTCATCGAGTCGAGATCAGCCTCCCGCTCCGTCGTCGACCAGTTGATGCCGATGTGGATGATTTCGCCCAGCGGCCGATGTAAAGCCTCGATGAGCTCGGGCAGTTCACGTGCGACCGAAGCGGTGCGAGGCCACCACGCCCCATCAATGTCGCTGCCGAGGAGGGTGGCGAGGGTAATCCGCACGGGACGGGCCAAGCGCCGCGAACTGCTTATGCCGTTCACGGTGATGGCGATGTAGCGCCTGAACCCTTCGCGTCGGGACGGTCCGAGAAAGTGGGGTTCTCCACTGGCCCCGGTGAGGCGTCGCCAGAAGAAATCAACTCAGGCTCGCGGGGGTGAGAAAACAAGTTGGAATAATCCATGGATCATGTCCTTATGAACTAGCGGCTTCGAACCGGCTATATTGTGGTGGAACGGGTTACACGAATCGCTGTGGAAGCGAATCGCGCGCTGAACTTTCTGTAATGCATTTACAATCCGGGATCACCGCGAGGAGTAAACGGTCCGCTTTCAACTGTACACCTAGTGGCTATGGGCGCTGGCGGCGCGTGCGCAGCTGGCTCGCGGCTCGCTCGACCGGTTTGAATCCAATCGGGCCCTGCCATCCATTTGGCATTTGGATTCGGGCGTTTCGGTCCACAGATATCTACAATTCCGATTCAGGGAAGGCTCGCGATGAAACCCCTTGTGCCCACCGCGATCACGATCGCTGTGCTGCTGTTCAGCGGATGTTCGGCGTTCTCGGCAATGCGCTCGTCGGCGACGACGTACTGTGGGCACGCCAGACACCTGAAGCGCCACATGGCTAACCTAGGCGTCGCCACGATTTCACGAAATCGGTTCGACTTCAGGGAATGTCCATTCGCCGTTGCGGATTTGATCGTGCGGTCGATACAGCCGGACCAGGTAGTTCCAGCCCGGCGTGATCGGTAAGCAGTTTGGCGTCGCGCCGTCGCAACCGCCGAACTGAATGGTGATCCGGCCGTTGGCCTCGCGCTGGGCGGTGATGTTGTTGAGCGAGTACGCGTTTTGCGGGTTGGGTGTGAAGTAACCGTCCTTGTTGTAGACGGTGACCGACCAGAAGCCGTCGACCGGCACCTGATCCACGCAGAGTCGGTACGCGGTGGCGCCGTCGTTGTTGGCCGGGCTGAAGCTGAAATACATGGCGTCTTTTTCGGGATTGCCGCCCCATGCCGCCGCGGATCCGAGCAGGTGTCGTATCGCGTCGGTGTCGCTTTTGGTGCCGAACATTGCCTTGGAGTCGGGCAGCGTGGCCGCGAGCTGCAGTAGCGCGTCTCGTACCGACTTGTGGCTGACGGGGTCCCAATCCGGAATCTCGAAACTGCCGGAGCTGTCCTGCTTTACCGCAACGGCATCCTGCAGGGCGTGGACTTCGTTGACATCGGCATCGTCGTTGGGATCCACCAGGGTGCGGATGGCCACCATCACATACCGCGTGCCGATGCCATCGCGGGTGAGGGAGTGCTCGCCCTGCCCGTAGAACACGTCGGGGACGTAGTGGTCCTCGCTGATCAGCTGCATCGACATAAATCGACCGCGGGCGTCGGGCAGCGAAATCGTGACGGGCCCGGCGTCCAGGTCAAACACGCCCGCCGAATACAGCGTGTCGCGGTTGGAGCGGATAACGAGCTGCTTATCCATGGGCGTGAGTTCCCGGATGTGGTTGAACTTCTCGAACCCGCCGTCCTTGAAGACGTTGCCGAAATACTGATCGCTTTCGGCCCGGATGAAGTTGTCGGCATTCACCAGCACCGCGCCGCCGGCGGTCGTTCGCGCTGTCACCTTTGAAGACCCTACGCGGCGCCCAGCGCTACGCGGCGTCGAACTCGATTGGGAGACTCGTCGGCCCGCTCAGGCTCATCATCGGCTTCCACGGAACCGGCCCGGCGATGCGCGGGTTGAGCAGTCGGGCCGCCAGGACGTTCAGCGCTTCGGCGAGCTCACGCCTGGCCAGGTTGGCGCCCAGGCAGTAGTGCACGCCGCCGCCGAAAGTTAATATCGCCGGTGCTCCCTCGCGGGTGACGTCGACGCGGTTCGGATCGTCGTAGACGGCGGGATCACGGTTGGCCGCAGCGGTATTCACCACCACCATGGTGCCGGCGGGGAAGAGGTAGCCGTCGAGCTCGGCATCCTCGACGACCAGGCGAAGGGTTCCGCAGGCGATCGGCGAGTGGCGCATGGTTTCCTCGACCGCACGCATCGCCAGCTCGGGATGCTCCCTGAGCAGCTCCCACTGCTCCGGATGCTCACACAGCACGTGCACCGACGCGGCCAACTGGTTGCGGGTGGTGTCGGTGCCCGCCAGCAGCAGCCCGCCCGCGAGCATGCGCAGTTCGGCGGCGTTCAGGCGATCGCCGTCGTCCTCGGCGCGAATCAGGTCGGAAAGCAGGTCATCGGTCAGGCTGTGCCGGCGCCGGTCCACCATGTCGTCGACGTAGTCGTCGAGTTGCCCCCATGCGCGCATGACGACCGGCTCGATCTCGCGGACACCTTCGGTGAAGGTGAAGGCCTTGAACACGTCGTCGGCCCACAGCGAAAACTGTTGCCAATCCTCCCGGGGTGCGCCGAGCAACGCGCAGATGATCGGAACGGGATACGGACGTGCGAGCTCGGTGACGACCTCGCAGCGGCCCGCCTCGGCGATGCGATCCACCAGGTCGTTCATCACCTCGACCATGGTGTCGTGCAACCGCAGCGTCGCTCGCGGCGTGAACGCCTTGGACGTCAGACTGCGCAGCCGATGGTGCGCACCGCCTTCGAGGCACAGCAGGCTGTTGACCACCTTGTCCCACAGCGGGCCCGAAGTAATGCCCTGCACAAGGAGATTCAGGCCCGGTGGGATCTGAAACCGGTTGTCCCGCAACACCGATCGGACCAGATGATAGGAGAGCACTTCGGGTCCGAACGGTCCCAGTGCGATCGGGGACAGCTGTTGCGCCGCCTGGATGCGCGGATAAATCTCTGCTGGGGTTTCGGTTTGCTCGTAGGCGAGCACCGGCAGATCAGCGTCGAAAACACGAGCGGGAACTGTACCGACGGCCATGGCGGTCTCCTCCCGGACAACTTCCACTCAATGTATGGCCGCTGTAGGAGGCTGTCAACGATACGGGCGATGTTTCGCGTTGACCACCATACAAAAAGAAGAATACGTATTGTCTCTCTGTCTCATCGCCGGGATGCGCCCGGCGTCGACCGCCGGTCCAGCACCCACACCGTGGTCAGCGTGAGCACAACCGCGAACGAGGTGAGCGCGATGAGGCTGGCACCGGTGCCTCCGTGGAAGGTGTCGCGATAGGCGGACATGGCCGGCAGCGTGGCGGTGTACCGCTCGAGATTCAGGTCGCGGCCCAGTGCGTCGAATGCGTGACGGTTGGACAGGACGAGGCTCATCAGGCGTCCGGGGGTGGTCATCTGGTCAACCGGGACTATGGCGCCACCGAACAGAACCTGGGGGAAACACAGCATCGGCAGGGCGAGGGCGGCCTGCGCGGCGTTGGAGACCGCGGCCGAAGCTAGCAGGCCGAGGGCCAGTGCGGAGGTCGCCTCGATCACAATCGTCACGAACAGCAAGCCGTACACGTCCCATCCGGCGGCGGGCAATCGCCCGAGCGCTCGAAGAACACCGAGCAGCACCGCGCTCACCACGGCCAGCACCGGAAGCAGCGCAGTGACTTTCGATGCCACGTAGGCGCCCACGCTGAGTCCGGCCAGGCGCTCCCGGCGGAAAACGGCCATCTCCCCGACGATTTGGAGCAGACCGTAGGTCAGGCCGAAGAAGAAGCCGTCGAACGCAATCCAGAACACGATCTGGGCCGGGCCGACGTCGGCCGCACCGGCCGGATCGAAAGCACCGCGCCTGAACAGTGTCGCCATCATCACCGTCACGAGCACCGGTGAGCCCAGCAGGATCGCCAGCGTCAGCCGGTTGCGGACGAGAACGTCGACATTCCGGCGGGTGAGTAGCCACCATTGCTGAAACTTGCTCGCGTGTTTGACGTCCGAAACGATGGTCGGCAAGGCCACGTCAGGCTGCGCTTCCGACTTAGCACGGCTGTCGGTGAATCGCTGCGCCCAGATCTGCGGGGTGTGCTCACCGGCCAGCCGCTCGTACACCTCGTTGAGATCGTCGACGCCGAAGTACCGGCGAGACTCGGTCGGGCTGCCGTCGAAGGCCAGGTAGCCGTCGCGGGTTAGGAATACCACGCGGTCGCATCGGTCGATGCCGGCCGGCTCATGCGTCGTGAGGACGACGGTGACTCCGCGCCGGCTCAGCCTGCGCAGCAGGCGCATCACATCGGCCGCGGTTGACGGGTCAAGTCCCGAGGTGGGTTCGTCGAGAAAGAAAACGCGCGGCCGGGTCAATAGCTCGACGGCAATGCTGGCCCGCTTGCGTTGGCCGCCCGACAGCGAACGGATCGGCACCTCGGCCCGATCGGCCAGGTCGAGGTCACGCATGGTCTCCTCGACCACCCGATCAGCCTCGGCCGCCGACGTGCCGGCCGGCAGCCGCAGCCGCGCGGCGTAGCGCAGTGTGCGCTGCAGGGGCATCTCCTGATGAATGATGTCGTCCTGGGGCACGTAGCCGATACGGGACTCGGCGCTAAGTCGGGCGCTCTGAAGGACGCCGTCGTGCCGAACCTCCCCGCCAGACGGCGATTGCAGTCCGGCGAGCATTTCCAGCAGGGTGGTCTTTCCCGCGCCACTACCGCCGGCGATGGCGACCAACTCACCCGGTTTTACCGACAGCGACATTGGCTGCAGGATCTGCCGTGTGCCGACACCGCGGCTCACGTCGACCGCATCCAGCCGCGCACCCCGCGTACCGAACCGATCGATTGTCGTTGGTTCGTAAGTGGATTCAGTCATGATCGGTGACCTCCCTGATTTTGTGGACTCGCTCAAGGGTGATCATCGGCCAGCGGCTGTCATGGCTGCATGAGGCGTTTGCCTCAAAACTGATTGCGCGCAAAGGCCTTTGTCGCTAGCCCGTCAGGCCCCGATCGATCGCAGCGAGCGTCGCCTGCGTGCGGTTATTAACGCCCAGCTTGGTGTAGACGCGCTCGACATGGTTGCGCGCCGTCTTCTCGGCGATGAACAGCTCGGTGGCGATCTCACGGTTGGACCGGCCCTGCGCGACGAGTCGCAAGACCTCAACCTCCCGCGCGGTGAGCCCCGCCGACCGGGGCGTCGCTCGTGACACCCGATGCCCGGCCGCCACCAAGACGGCGTCCACAGACTCGGCGTCGAAGCGTCCGGCGCGTGCCTCTTGCTGCAGTTGACCGGCAGCGCCACGAGCATCGGGGGCGGGTTGATTGGGACGCGGCTCGAGCAGGTGCTGATAGGCCACCGCGGCGGCCAGCAGCCGGTCCTGCATGGTCAGCTCGGCGCCGCCGAGCCCTCGCGGAAAGCCGGAACCGTCGATCCGTTCCTCGTGCTGAGTTGCCAGCGACACTACTAATTCCAGGCCGCCGACCCGGCTCAGAATCCGCCCCGTCAGGTACGGATACATCCGTAACCGCTCCCACTCAGCGGTGCTGAGCGGGGTCTTCTTTTCCCAGATCTGGTTCGAAACGCCCAGCCTGCCGAGGCCGTGCACGAGGCCCGCTCGGTACAGGCGGGTGATTTCCGCGGAGGGCATCCGCAGGTGTCGCGCGGCGGCGGCGACCAGATCGCCGACGGCGCGCGAATAGCCCGGCGAGCAGGGACACTTGAGATCAACGAAATCGGCTATAGCCCGAAGTAACTCGTCGATTTCATCGTCAGCGAGAATGTGTTCACGATCTGGCGCCTGGGCCAACGCCGCAGTCCAGACATCCATTTCGAGCAGCCCGTCGACAATCCCGGCGGCATCACGCTCGAACACGTCGGCTACCGCCGGACTGAACTGCGTGCCGCGTCGGGAACCGACGACGCCGACGGCCGCCGGAAGGCCCCCGGTCCGAAGGTGGACCTCGACGACATCGGCCAGGTGAACGATGTGGATTTCGAGCGGAATATCCTCTCCGCGAGCGCCGTTCGGCATCCCCCTGCCGTCCCAGCGCTCGAAGATGTATGCCAGCGCCTCCCGAACTTGGCGGTCCAAACCGATCCGGTCGCTAAGGACGCCAGCGGAACTGCAGTGCGAATGGATCATCTTGGCAACCTGGTTGCGTGCGGTGAGCACGAAGGCGGCCGAACGGATGCCGCGCTCCCAGCCAGGCAAATCCCGGCCCACGTGGCTCACCATCAGACGCAGGAACGCCCACCCGGCCATGTCCACCGCATACGTGTCGGCCCGGTAGGCGATGTCGTCGCCGAACAGCGCCGCAAGCTCGTGGGAGTCGGCGTGACAACCGATCCAACCGACCAGATTGGCGTAGTACACGGTGGCCCGCTGTTGGTCGTCGAGGCCCATCCGTTCGGCGACGCGTGTCGCGATCAATGACGACCGAAGCATGTGCTCCATCGGCTGTCCCAACCCGAGATCGATCGCCAGCGATATCGCCGCCAGCAACTCGGCTTTGCGCAAGCCTTTGGTCGAGTCCTGCAGCGTCCGGGTCGGGTGCACGCCCTCATTCTGACCTGATGACGCCTAGTCCGCCGCATTTTTTGAGGCGGATGCCTCATGCGCCGAAACGGTTTCGCGTCGACCATTTCAACATGGTTGTCGCCGATATCCCACACCAGACCGCTCCGCCCATCCGGTCGCAGCCGTGGGACAAGCTGCTCACGGAAGGTCACGCGCCTTTGGTGAGGGCACGACGGGTGTTTCGCTATCTGCCCTCGGCGCCGCGATGCAAGGTCTGCAACAATCCGTTCGGTGGTCCGGTCGGACGTGTTTTCGCCGCCGCCGGGTTCAGCCCGTCGCGCAAGAACCCCAACCTGTGCGGGCGGTGTTGCGATGCGCTTCCCGCGGGTGGCGCGGAGGTGGACGTCGCCGTCCTGTTCGCCGACGTGCGCGGGTCGACGGCGCTGGGCCAGCGCCGTGATGCCGCCGACTACGCCGCGTTGCTCAACCGGTTTTACATCGCTGCCACCCGGACCCTGCTGCGGCATGACGCGGTGATTGACAAACTCATCGGCGACGAGGTCATGGCGTTCTTTGTTCGGGGCATCAGCGGCCCGCAGTATCGACGCCGTGCGGTCCTGGCGGGCATGGAGTTGCTCGACGCGGTCGGGTACGGCAGCGGCGAGGGACACTGGCTGGAACTGGGCGTGGCGGTCAATGCGGGCGTCGCGTACGTCGGCAACGTTGGGGGCGCGGTGGTCGACTTCACCGCTCTCGGTGACGCCGTGAACGTCTCGGCGCGAATGCAGCAACACGCCGCCGGCGGGGAGTTGCTCGTTGCCTCCGGGGTGGCCGACGACCTGATGGAAACGTCGCAGCGGCGGCAACTGAACTTGCGCGGACATGACCGGCCGATCGACGCTTTCGTCCTCGGCCGATAGCGGCTAGCCTCAACAACTGCACGAAAGGGGCGTCGATTTGACGAGCGCAGCCGACGTGACCGCCTCAGAGCAGGTCGTAGCGCAAGTGACCCAACTCCGCGGCCCGAAGCACCCGGAGACTCTGTTCAAACGGGCCGAGCTGGCGCGGCATCGTGCCGAAGCCGGTGACTTGCTGGGGGCAATCAGAGATTACGAGAACCTGCTGCCGGATCTGGTGCGCGTGCTCGGCCGGGACAATCCGGGAACCCTCGACGTCGGCACCGCCGGTTCCGCCAACGCCGATGACCGGCACAGTACGATCGCCGACTACGAGCGTAGGGCGCAGGAGCTGTTGGATCGCGTCAAAGCGACTTACGCACGCCTGCTTTAGACGCATTGGCGTGTCGCGCCAGCCATCCCTTGCCGCGGCCGGCGAGGCGATGACCGTCGGCGCGATGGCGAACTACGCTTACGGCCAGATCGAGCATGCGCAAACGGCACTCGCGTACTAGGGGGGCGCCGCGAGCGTGCGCAAAATGTCACAATTAGCGGCGTGTCGTTGAACAGACACGCACGCTCGCGAACTAGGCGTGCCGGCTTGCCGCCGGGGCCTTGGCTTCCCGGTGTGGTGCAGGCCTCGCTGTTGTACCGCCACGGTGTGCGCTTTCTGGCCGCCTGCCAGCGTCGCTACGGCAGCGTTTTCATGCTGCGCATCGCGTCCGTCGGGCCGCTGGTGTATCTGGCCGATCCGGCCGATATCAAGACGGTGTTTGCCGGCGACCCCAGCGTCTTTCATGCGGGCGAAGCCAATTCGATCTTGAGGGGGCTACTCGGAGACAGCTCTGTGCTGCTGATCGACGACGACGTGCATCGGGACCGGCGCCGGCTGATGATGCCGCCCTTCCACCGCGACGCCGTTGCGCAACAAGCGGGCATGATGGCCGAGATCGCCGCGGCGAACATCGCCCAGTGGCCGGTGGGCAACAGTTTCGCGGCGGCGCCCAAAATGTCCGAGATCACGCTCGAGGTGATCCTGCGGACGGTGATCGGCGCCACCGACCCCGTGCGGCTGGCCGCGTTGCGCAAGGTCATGCCGCGGGTGCTCACGGTGGGTCCGTGGGACACTTTGGCGCTCGCTAAACCAAGCCTGCAGCGCTACCGCCCGTGGCAGGGGCTGCGTCGGCGAATCGCCGAAGCCGACGACCTGCTCTACGCCGAGATCGCCGACCGCCGCGCCGACCCGAACCTGGCCACGCGCACCGACACGCTGGCCATGCTGGTGCGCGCCGACGACCATGACGGGCGCACGATGACCGACGGTGAACTGCGTGACCAGCTCATGACGCTGCTGGTGGCCGGGCACGACACCACCGCGACGGGGCTGTCCTGGGCGCTGGAGCGTCTGACCCGTCACCCGGCCGCATTGGCCAGGGCGGTGAAGGCGGCGCAAGCAAGCGCGGCCGGCGATCCGGCCGGCGACGAATATCTCGACGCGCTGACCAAGGAGACGCTGCGGATTCGCCCGGTGGTCTACGACGTGGGCCGGGTCCTGACGAAGCCTGTCGAGCTCGCCGGCTACCGGCTGCCGGCCGGGGTCATGGTGGCGCCGAGCATCGGGTTGGTGCACGCGAGCGTGGCGCTGTATCCGGATCCGGACCGATTCGACCCCGACCGGATGCTCGGCGCCACCCTGAGCCCGACCACTTGGTTGCCTTTCGGTGGAGGCAATCGGCGCTGCCTGGGCGCCGGCTTCGCCACGGTCGAGATGCGGGTGGTGTTACGCGAGATCCTGCGGCGGGCCGAATTGTGCACCACCACCGCAGCCGGCGAAGGTCAAAGAATGAAGCACGTCATCTTCGTGCCGCAGCGCGGCGCGCAGATCACGGTTCGGGCGATCAGGGACGTCCCGTCCGAGGCAGCGGCACCGACGCTGGCGCGATAGTTATATGCCGTAATCAGGCAGGTCGAAATCGTCGCGCACGCCGCCGGCGAAAAGCGTTGCCAGGGGCCCGAAGTTCATCGTGCGCATCGCCATGTTGCGGAACCAGAGGCCGAAGCGGGTCCGCGTCGCGAAGAACGGAATGTAGCGCGCCGCGCCGGCTTGCTTGGCCTTGATGAAAGGATGCAGGCGCTCCTCATAGGCAGCGAAGGCGCCCCGGTAGTCGGCGCCGGCGCGGGCGAGTTCGCCGGCCAGCACGTATGCCTCGGTGATCGCTAGCCCGGTGCCCTCGCCGCCCAGCAGCGAAATACACCCGGCCGCATCGCCGATCAGCAGCACCCGCCCGCGCGACCAGCGGTCCATCCGGATCTGGCTGACGACGTCGAAATACAGGTCGTCGACATCGTCGAGCGTCGCCAGGATGTTCTGGGATTCCCAGCCGACGCCGCCAAACTCGTTGCGCAGCTCCTCTTTTGGTGCCACGACGGTGCTCCAGGTGGATGGGTGCCCGGCGCGGAAGATGAACAAGAACATGGTGCGGTCGCCGCGCAGCGCGAAGCGGTCCAGCTGGCGACCGGGAGTGCTGTACATGACGTAGACCAGTTCGTCGCGCGGCCGGTACCCGTCGACCACGCAGGCCGCGACCTTGCAGCCCAGGTAATGCTCGAAGTCCTGGTCCGGCCCGAAGGTAAGTCGGCGCACGTTCGAGTGCAACCCGTCGGCGCCGATGACAAGGTCGAAATCGCGCGGCGCGCTCTTCTCGAAGGTTAGCCGGACACCGTCACTGTGCTCGTCGATGGCGACGATGCTGTCGCCGAAGATCGTTTCGACCTTGTCTTCGATGGTGGTATAGATCGCTGCGGCCAGGTCGCCGCGGGGAAGGCTGGTCAGGTCGTCGCCTAACACACGGCGAAAGGCCTCGACGTTCACGTCGGCTTTGATCTCGCCGCCGGGGCCGACGGAGCGAACCCATTCGACTTGGTACCCGGCGGCGCGGATCGGGTCCTCGATGCCCATGCGTTTTGCCACCTGGTAGCCGACGCCCCAGAAGTCGATCATGTAGCCGCCGGTGCGGAATTTCGGCGCCTTCTCGATCACCGTCGGGGTGTGGCCGGTGCGGTACAGCCAGTGGGCGAGTGCCGCTCCCGCCACGCCGGCACCGCTGATAGCTATTTGCATACTGCAATTGTGCCCTTAGGCATCATTCACACATCTTTTCGATAGCCGGTAGCGGCGTTTCGAAACCCGCGGTAGCGAATTAGCGCTCACCGACTAATGTCGCCGTTGTGGATTTCGAGCTCGACGACGAGCAGCGGGCGTGGCTGGCCGAGGTGCGGCGCTTCCTGGAGGACAACGTCACGCCCGCGCTGCGGGCCGAGATGGCCGAGCACGGTCTGGAGTTCCAGGGCGGTGAGCTGTCGGCGTTCCGCCGCAAGATCGGGGAGCGCGGCTGGTTCGGTCTGAACTGGCCCGCGGAGTACGGCGGCCTGGGACTCACCGCCATGCATCAGCACCTGCTGATGAGCGAGTTCGAATACTGGGGCGTGCCGGGACCCGATCTCACCGTCACCTCGGTGGCCCCGATGATCATGCGGCACGGGACCGAACAGAACAAGAAGGAGTTCCTGCCGGGCATCGCCAGGGGCGAGATCGTCTGCGCGGTCGGCTATTCCGAGCCCAACGCCGGCACCGATCTGGCCAGCCTGCGAACACGTGCGGTGCGCGACGGCGACGAATGGGTGATCACCGGATCCAAGATCTGGAACAGCGGGGCCCAACGGTCGACGCACGAGTGGCTCTGCGTGCGCACCGATCCCGACGCCCCGCGTCACCGCGGGATCTCGGTGATCATGGTGCCGATCGATCAGCCCGGCATCGAGATCCACCCGCTGTACGCGTGGTCGGGCTACCGGACCAACGAGACGTTCTTCCGCGACGTGCGGGTACCGGCCACCAACCTGATCGGCGAGGTCAACATGGGCTGGACCTACATCACCGGCGCCCTGGATCTCGAGCGCGGTGCGTTGACCAACGCCGGCGACCTGCGTCGGGCGCTCGACGATCTGATCGCCCTGGCGGGCCGGCCGGTGCGCGACGGGTCGGTGCCGGCGCAGGACCCGGTGTTTCGTCGCCGCCTCGCGCAAGCCGAGGCCGACGTCGAAGTCGCACGGCTGATGGGCTATGAGGCCGCGTCGATGCTCGACTGCGGACGCATCCCGACCGTCGAGGTCAGTGTCGAGAAGATCTTCACCAGCGAATTGCGCCAGCGGATCGCCGATTTGGCGATCGATCTGCTGGGCCCCGACGGGCTGATCGCGCATCGCAGCCCGGACGCTCCGCTGGACGGCTTCTTCGAGCGCCTCTACCGGGTGTCGCCGTTGATGCGCTTCGGCGGTGGGACCAACGAGGTGCTCCGCGATGTGATCGCCCAGCGCGGTCACGGAATGCCCTCCTACGGGCGGTGACCGGCATGAGACTGATACCCGATCAGGACCAGCGCGATCTGGCCGCCATGTGTCGCGACGTGTTGACCGCCGAATGCCCGACCACGCTCGCCCGCGCTCTGCACAGCCCCGACGGCGTGCGCGATCACGCCGGGGTTGTGGAAGGCGCTCGCCGAGGCCGGGGTACTGGGGCTGGCAATCGAGGAAGAGCTTGGCGGCTCCGGCGGCGGCCTGGTCGATCTCGGCGTCTTCTGCGTGGAGGCCGGACAGGCCTTGTGCCCCATGGTCGTTCACAGCACGCTGCACGCGGCGCGTGCCGTCGATTGGCTGGGCTCCGGTGAGGCACGCGAGACCTGGCTGCCGGCGCTGGCATCGGGCGCTGTGCGGGGAACTACCGCGTTGTGGAACCCGCGCGACGCCTCCGTGCTGACCCCGTCGCTGCGCGCCCGCGAGGACGGCGGCGGTTGGCGGCTGCACGGCGTGGCGGACTTCGTCGCCGACGCCGACGTCGCGGACGTGATCGTCGTGAGCGCCGAAGCAGACGGTGGCACACTGGGTTTCGTCGTTGACGCGGGCTCGCCCGGGCTTTCCGTCGAACCACTGGCCATGATGGGCGGGCACCGCGCGTTCACCGTTGGATTCGACGGCGTGGTGGTCGACGATGGGCGCCGGGTCCTGGGCGGCGCCGGGGGACTCGCTGAGCAGCGAGCTGCGGCGGGTGGCCAATGCCGCAGTGGCATTGCTGTGCCTGGATTTGGTCGGGGTGGCCGAGGCGGTGCTGCAGCGCACCGTCGATTACATCAAAATGCGCGAGCAGTTCGGCCGCCCGATCGCGTCCTTCCAGGCCGCCCAGCATCTGGTCGCCGACATGCACATCGCGCTGGCCGCGGCCCGGCTGGCCGCCCAGTCGGCGGTGTTCTGGATCGGACGCGGCCGCACCGCCACCCGGGAAACCGCCATCGCCAAGATGCGCGCGGCGGCGGTCAAAAAGATCACGCTCGACGCCCACCAGTTGCATGGCGGGATGGGCTATGTGCTTGACACCGATTTGCACCTGTTCTCCGAGCGCGCCCGCGTGCTGGCGACGTTGGGCGGCGGAGCCGACATCGCCGCGAAATGGCTTGAGGACGAGATGGATTGGGCGGCGCAGCGATGACCGAGAGCCTCATCGACGCCGAATCCGCCGCGCGGGTCGGTACCGTCGTGGCGACCGCCAGCGGCGAGGTGAACAGGCGCGACTGGCAGCGGTGGGCCGCGGCCGTCGGCGACCACAACCCGCTGTGGTTCGACGGCGAATACGCGCGGGCGCACGGCTACCGCGACATCATCTGCCCACCGCTGTTTTTGCAGTACGCCGTCCTGGGCGTGAGCGCGCTGGGTGACCTGCGGCCCGACGGATCGTCCGGCGCCGTGACGGGCAGCCTGGCGTTTCCGCGGGCGCCGCGGCGGATGGCCGGCGGCGAGAGCACCACCTTCCACCTGCCCGCCTATCACCGCGACCAGATCGAAATGGTGCGCACCGTCGAGTCGATCGTGGAAAAGGAGGGCAGGTCAGGCAGATTCGTGTTGGTGACCTGGCGCGGCGAATACCGCAATCAGGACCGCGAGCTGGTCGCCGAAGCAAGCATGTCGATGATCGCGCGGCCCGCATGACCGAGCAGCTGTGCTATGACGACGTCGAAACCGGCACTGCGGTAACACCTTTGACGGTGACGGTGACCGAGACCCAGATGTTCTTCTTCAGCGCCGCCACGTACAACGGTCATCGCATCCACTACGACAAGGACTTCGCGCGCGACGTCGAAGGCTACGACGACGTCCTCGTCCACGGGCCGCTGCAGGCGGCGCTGCTGTCACGGGCACTCACCGACTGGATCGGCGGCGACGGCCGGCTGGTGGCGTTCTCCGTGCAGAACCGCGCGATCGCCCATCCCGGCCAGGAGCTGACCTTCGGCGGCGTGGTCACCGGCAAGCGGTCGGCGGACGGGCAAGCTCTGGTCGATCTGGACATCTTCTGCCGGCGCGGCGACGACGTGTTGATGCCGGGCACCGCGACCGTCGCGCTGCCGCTACGGGGCGCGCGATGACCGGCCTGCGCGGGGAAGCGGCCATCATCGGCATCGCGGAGTTGCCGGCCGAACGCCGCCAGAGCGGGCCGCCGTCGTTCACGCTGGACCAGTACGCGTTGCTGGCGAAGCTGGTGATCGAGGATGCGGGCGTGGAACCCGCTGTGGTGAACGGACTTGTCGTGCCACGGGATCGCGGAGTCGGACATGTTCGCGCCCGCAACGCTGTCGGAGTATCTCGGTCTTCCGCTGGACTTCGGCGACCGGGTCGACCTCGGCGGCGCGACCGCGGCCGGCATGGTGTGGCGGGCGGCGGCCGCGGTCGAACTCGGGGTATGCGACGCGGTGCTGGCGGTCGTGCCGGGATCGTTGGAGATTCCGCGATCGCAGCAGCGGCCCGCGCGAACCCTCGGCTGGTACGGCGCGTCGAGCAACAACTACGGCTCACCGCAGGCCGAGTTCGAGATCCCGTACGGCAACGTCGGCCAGAACGCCCCGTACGCGCAGATCGCGCAGCGGTATGCCGCCGAATTCGGTTACGATGCAGCGGCTTTGGCGACGATCGCGGTGCACCAACGCACCAACGCTTGCGCGCACCCGGGCGCGGTGTTTCACGGCAAGCCGATCACCGTCGACGACGTGCTGAACAGCCCGGTGATCGCCGACCCGATCCACATGCTCGAAACCGTGATGCGTGTCCAGGGCGGCGCCGGCGTGCTCGTCGCCAACGCCGACGTGGCGCGCCGGGCCCGCCACCGGCCTGTGTGGATCAAGGGCTTCGGTGAGCACATCCGGTTCAAAACCCCGACGTACGCCGACGATCTCATGCGCACACCGATCGCCCGGGCCGCCGATAAGGCGTTCACCATGGCGGGTTTGCAACGCGCCGACGTCGACGTCGCATCGATCTATGACTGCTACACGATCACGGTGCTGATGACGCTCGAGGACGCCGGATTCTGCGGCAAGGGCGAGGGCATGAAGTGGCTGACCGAGCACGATCTGACCTTCCGCGGCGACTTCCCGCTCAACACCGCCGGGGGCCAGCTGTCGTTCGGGCAGGCCGGCATGGCCGGCGGCATGCATCACGTGGTCGACGGGGCACGCCAGATCATGGGCCGCTCCGGCGAGGCGCAGGTGGGCGAGTGCAACACGGCGTTCGTGACCGGCAACGGCGGCATCATGAGCGAGCAGGTCGCCTTGCTGTTGGGAGGTGAGTGAGATGACCGAACCCTGCCCGGTCCCCGAGCCGACACCCGTATCGCGACCGTTCTGGGATGCGTTGCGCGAGCACCGGATTGTGATCCAGTATTCGCCGTCGGCGGGAAAGTACGTGTTCTATCCGCGCACACTTGCCCCCGGGACCCTCGCCGACGATCTGGAGTGGCGCGAAATCGACGGCGCCGGAACGCTGTACACCTACACCGTCGCGCAGCGCCCGACCGGTCCGCCGTGGGCCGACCAGGTGCCGCAGCTGCTCGCCGTCGTCGAGTGGGACGTGGGCCCGCGGGTCAGCACCGAACTGGTCGACGTGGAACCGGACGACATCCGGATCGGCATGCGGGTGTCCCCGGTGTTCTGTGACGCCGGAGACGTCACGCTGCTGCGCTATCGGCCCGCCGATGTTTGAGACGGTGCAGCAGCTGCTGCGTTCCCGCATGGCCGACGACACGGTCGCGATGATGCACGGCGACCGGACCTGGACCTGGCGTGAGCACCTGGACGAGGCGTCGGCCGAGGCGTCGGTTCTGACGGCCTCGCTCGACCCCGCCCGGCCGCCGCACGTCGGTGCGCTGCTGGGCAACTCGCCGGCGATGCTGCGGTCGATGGCGGCGGCCGCGCTCGGCGGATACGTGCTGTGCGGGATCAACACCACCCGCCGCGGCGACGGGCCTGGCCGCCGACATCCGGCGCGCCGACTGCCAAGTCGTGCTCGTCGACACCGAACACCTGGCACTGCTCGACGGACTCGACCTGGGCGGTGCACCGGTCCTGGACGTCGAGAGCGACGCGTACCGCGACGCGGTGGCGGCCGCGGGACCGCTGGTGCCCCGCGAAGTCGCAGGCGTCGACCCCGTGACGATGATCTTCACGTCGGGCACCAGCGGCGACCCGAAGGCGGTGCGCTTCGCGCACGCGATGGCGGTGCTTGTGCGGCGCCAGCCTGGTCGACCGGTTCGAGATCACCGCCCGACGACGTGTGTTACCTGGCGATGCCGCTGTTTCACTCCAACGGTGTCGCCGCGGGGTGGGCAGTGGCGATCAACAGCGGTGCCGCGATGGTGCCGGCCAAGTTTTCGCCGTCGCGCTTTCTGGCCGACATCCGTCGGTATGGCGTGACGTACATGAACTATGTCGGCAAGCCGTTGGCGCTGCTGCTGGCGACCCCGGAGCGGCCCGACGATGCCGACAACACGCTGCGCGCGGCGTTCGGCAACGAGGCCACCGAGCGCGATATCGAGGAATTCGCAACGCGTTTCGGCTGTCGGGTGGTGGACAGCTTCGGGTCCAGCGAGTTCGCCGTCGTGGTGATGCGGGAGGACGGGACGCCGCCCGGCTCGATCGGGAGGGGTTATCCGGGTGTCAGCGTGTACCACGCGGAGACCGTGACCGAATGTGCGACAGCGGTTTTCGATGAGCACGGTGCGCTCGCCAATTTCGACGAAGCCGTCGGCGAATTGGTCAACACCTACGGTGTGGGCGGGTTCACCGGCTACTACAACGATCCCGACGCCACCGCCGAGCGGATGCGACACGGCATGTACTGGTCGGGCGACCTGGCCTACCGCGACGCGGACGGCTGGATCTATCTGGCCGGGCGCACCGCCGACTGGATGCGGGTGGACGGCGAGAACCTCGCGGCCGGACCGATCGAGCGGATCCTGCAACGCCTGCCGCAGGTCAACCAGGTGGCCGTGTACGCGGTCCCCGACGAGCAGGTGGGCGATCAGGTGATGGCGGCGTTGGTGCTCAACGAAGCGTTGTCGCCCAAGGAGTTTGAAGAGTTCCTCGCCGCCCAGGCCGACCTGTCGCCGCAAGGCGTGGCCGAGGTATGTGCGGATCAACACCGAGCTGCCCCGGACCGCGACCAACAAGATCCTCAAGCGCGAGCTCATCAAAGCCGGCCCGACCGCCGGTGACGGGGTGCTGTGGGAGCGGGAGGGCCGCGGGCGTGAATTTACTTGTAGTCCACCGGCCAGTGCTTGATGCCGGTGATGAACGGCGAGCGCAGACGCTGGGGTTCACCGGTGGGGGTCAGGTAGGGCAGGTGGTCCGCGATGGCGTTGAACATCAGGTCGATCGTCATGCGCGCGAGGTTCGCGCCGATGCAGTAATGGGCTCCCGTGCCGCCGAATCCCAGGTGTGGGTTGGGGTCGCGCAAGATGTCAAAGGTGTACGGGTCGTTGAAGACGTCTTCGTCGAAGTTGGCTGAGCGGTAGAACATCACCACCCGCTGGCCTTCCTTGATCGCCACACCGCCGAGATCGGTATCGGCCAGTGCGGTGCGCTGAAACGCGGTGATCGGTGTGGCCCAGCGGATGATCTCGTCGGCGGCGGTCTTTGGTCGCTGAGCCTTGAACAACTCCCACTGGTCCGGGTTGTCAGTGAAGGCCATCATCCCTTGCGTGATCGAGTTGCGGGTAGTCTCGTTACCGGCGATGCCCAGCGTGACGACGAACATGCCGAACTCCGCGTCGGACAGCCCTTCGCCGTCGGCGTCGGCTTGGATCAGCGTCGTGACGATGTCGTCACCTGGCTCTTCGGCCTTGCGGGCCGCCAATTGCATGGCATACCACATCAATTCACCGGCAGCGGTTAGCGAGTTGTGGTGCGCGAACTCCGGGTCGTCGCTTCCGATCATCTGGTTGGACCAGTCGAACAACTTGCCGCGGTCCTCCGGCGGCACGCCGAGCAGGCCGGCGATCGCCTGCAGCGGCAACTCGGCGGCCACCTGGAGAACGAAGTCGCCCGAGCCCTCCTCGGCGGCGCGTTGAGCGATCCGCTGCGCACGCTCACCAAGGTCGGCGCGCAGCCGCTCGACGGCACGCGGAGTGAAGCCGCGGGCGATGATCTTGCGCAACCGGCTGTGTTCGGGGTCGTCCATCATGATCATCGACGTCCGGCCGGCCTCGATCTGACCCTGCGCCTGCTCCTCCGGGTAGCGAGGCACGATGGACTTCTTGGCCGACGAGAACACGTCGGTGCGCAGCGAGACCTCGCGGACGTCGCGGTGCTTGCTGACCACCCAGTAGCCGCCGTCGCCGAATCCGCCTTGATCGGGCGATTGCTCGTTCCACCAGATCGGCGCCGTGCGGCGCAACTCGGCCAACTCCTGCACCGGCAGCCGGTGGGCATAGATCTCGGGATCGGTGAAATCAAAACCCGGTGGGAGGTTCGGAGTCGCCATGGGATTGCTCCTTGGACTGCGGTTAGGGAGATGCTAGCCGCCCCGACGCCGATTCGGGGCCAGACTTGCTTTTTCAACGACCTCAGAAATTAGCTGCGGTTGAAGTAGGCGAGCCGGTGGGCACTCGTTGCGGTGGGTCAACGAAGGTACTGGCGGCCAGGGTGGGGCTGGCGGCGCGGCCGCCCACGGTGCGACCGGCAGTGCTGGTGATGGCGGGGCTGGGGGTCAGGGCGGTAACGGCGGCAGCGGTGTCGCGGGCACAGCGGGTGTGGTCGGTGTAAATGACGGTGCGGGCGGCAATGCCGGTAATGGTGCTGACGACGCCCAGCAACGCGACCGTCAGCGGCTGTCCCGTCGCCCTGGTCAGCAGGTAAAGCATCACCAGGGAACAGGCCAGCGCCGCCGTCGTCCGGGTCGCCATCCGCAGCCGCAGCAATCCGGGGTCGGAGCCGATCCACCAGGTGCGGGCTTTTTCGTAGAAAGCAGTGATCGCTCGGACCCCCTCCTCAGCTGGACTCCACATGGTTACCCGAACTGCGTGCCGGCGACCAAGCTAGTCTTCGACATCGTGACGGCGCCGACGCGGGCGAAGCTGGCTGACGGGCGTGACCTGCTGTTCTTCTCATTGCCCGGGCACCAGCCGGCGCCGGTCGAAGATCGCAGGCCGCTGCCGCAGCGTGATCCGGAGCAGTCGCAGCTGCGGTTCGACCGGTCCACCGGGCAGTGGGTGATCGTCGCGGCGCTGCGCCAGGACCGCACCTACAAGCCGCCGCCCGACCAATGCCCGCTGTGCCCGGGGCCAACCGGGCTGACAAGCGAGGTGCCCGCCCCCGACTACGACGTCGTGGTCTTCGAAAACCGGTTCCCGAGCCTGTCCGGCGCCTCCGAGATGCCGGTAGCCGCCGACGACGGCTTCGTCTCCGCGCCGGGGCACGGCCGCTGCGAAGTGATCTGTTTCTCCAGCAAGCACACCGCCTCCTTCGCGGAGCTGGAACCGGCGCACGCCCGCTTGGTCATCGAGGCGTGGCGGCACCGCACCGCCGACCTGATGGCCGCGTCCGGCATCGAGCAGGTGTTCTGCTTCGAGAACCGCGGCGAGGAGATCGGGGTGACGCTGACCCATCCGCACGGTCAAATTTACGGCTATCCCTACCTCACACCGCGAACCGCCGTCATGCTAGGCCAGGCGCACGAACACCGAATGAGTCACGGCGGCAACCTCTTTGCCGACCTGTTGGCGTGCGAAATCGCCGATGGCAGCCGGGTGGTCGCGCACACCGACCTGTTCACCGCATTCGTGCCCTTCGCGGCGCGCTGGCCGGTCGAGGTGCACATCTACCCGAACAGGTTCGTGCATAACCTCGTCCAGCTCGACGAGGACGAAATCGACGGGTTCGCGCAGATCTACCTCGACGTGCTGAGGCGGTTCGACAGGATGTATTCGGCTCCGCTGCCGTATATTTCGGCGCTGCACCAGTTCAAGAGCACGGACGCCCAAGCCGACGGTTATTTCCACGTCGAGTTGATGTCGATCCGGCGCAGCGCCGCCAAACTCAAATACCTGGCGGCCTCAGAATCGGCGATGGACGCGTTCATCAGCGACGTGACGCCCGAAAGCGTGGCCCAGCGGCTGCGGGACCTCGGATGACGGTCCGCTATGCCGCGCCCGGACGGATCAACCTGATCGGCGAGCACACCGACTACAACCTCGGCTTCGCGTTGCCGATCGCGCTACCGCAGCGCACCGTGGTGACGTTCACGCCCGAGGCCAGTGACGCGATTACGGTGGGCACCGATCGCGCCGAGGGTCCGCAGCGCATCCCGCTTGACACCATCCCGGGTGACGTGGCGGGCTGGGCCGCCTACGTGGCCGGGGTGATCTGGGCGCTGCGTCAAGCCGGGCACCCGGTGCCCGGCGGCACGATGTCGATCACCAGCGACGTCGAGATGGGGTCGGGCCTGTCGTCCTCGGCGGCGCTGGAATGCGCGGCGCTGGGCGCCATCACCTCGGGCGCCGGCGTCCGCATCGACGCGAGAGAACAGGCGCGCCTCGCGCAACGCGCGGAGAACGACTATGTCGGCGCCCCAACGGGTTTGCTCGACCAGCTGGCCTCGCTGTTCGGGCAGCCGTCGACGGCACTGCTCATCGACTTTCGCGACCTCACCGTCACGCCGGTGCCCTTCGACCCGGACGCCCATGGCATTGCGCTGCTGCTGATCGACTCCCGGGCCCGGCATCGTCACGCCGGCGGCGACTATGCGGCCCGGCGCGCATCGTGCGAGCGGGCGGCCGCCGATCTAGGGGCGTCGTCGCTGCGTGAGGTCCAGGATCGCGGGCTCTCGGCCCTCACCGCCGTAAAAGACCCGGTCGACGCCCGGCGTGCCCGCCATGTGCTGACCGAGAACCGTCGGGTACTTGATTGTGTTGCGGCCCTGAGTAATTCGGACTTCGCCGAGGCCGGGCGGATCTTCACCGCTTCGCATGCGTCCATGCGCGACGATTTCGAGATCACCACCGAGCACATCGACCTGATCGCCGACACCGCGACGCGTGCGGGTGCACTGGGCGCCCGGATGACCGGCGGCGGCTTCGGGGGCTGCGTGATCGCCCTGGTGCCGGCCGACCGGGCCGCAATCGTCGGCGACGCGGTACGACGCGCGGTGTGTGATGCCGGTTTCGAGCGGCCGGTGATCACCCGAACTCATGCCGCCGCCGGCGCGGGGCGTTGTCGCTCGTAGGTGGATACAACGGATATCCCTTTGGCGGGAGGCCAGTGTGGCAGAAGTGGCAAATGCCATGCACTACATGGCACATCGGTCACATCTGCCGCATTGGCCTCCGCACAGAGGTGACCGACAATGTGTCCACCTCGGCGCGACAATTGCCCAGTGTTGATGGTTACTTCGACGCAGTGAACTTGATGGCGACCAGCTTCATCCGGTCGACCGCCTCACCGAACTCCTCGAGCGTCGGTATGCGCTGCTCGCGAAATTTCACCCCGATCATGCGCTGCGCGCGCTTGACGCCGTAGGACTGGCTGCATCGCAGGTAGAGGTCGGAGACCACCGCGCGGTCCCCGATCAGCTCGCCGCGCATCGTGGACGTCTTTCCGCCATAAACGACCTGGGCGGGAGCGCCGCCGCGGAAGTTCTGCTTCCACGGGGCGCCGGTCAGCGCATAGAGATCATTGTCGATCACGTGGGCGCTCACCGGAATGGTGAACTGCCGTCCGCTCTTTCGGCCGGTGAAGCTCAGCACCATCAGCTGCTTGCCGCGGGTCCCGCCAGCGGGGTGCGCAGCAGCGCATTCAGCACCGGGTTGACGAGACGCAGCAGCGCGCTCGGTGGATGCCCGACGTCTATCGCATGCGACTGTTCTGCCATGCCAATACCGTAAGGCCAATCGGGCCTACGGCCGCCATGCCCCGAAGGGCGCCCGTACGGTTAGGTGGTGGCGATGGTCGTCTGGTCGTCGATGATGTTGACCGCGTCCATCAACACGCCCTGATCGCTGTCGACGGCGTCCGCGTCGAGCTCGAGCACGAAGACCGCACCCTGAACCGGGATGATCACGGTCTTCTGCGCGGCGATCCGTTTCGCGCCGTTCTTGGTGTACCCGCCGCTCAGCTGCCATGCCGCAAAGCCGCCCAGGGTGGATGTTTGCCGGCGTTGCCGTCGTATCCGGGCAGGTTCTGCAGGTCACCCGAGGCGTACTGGATGAGCTTGGCCTGGTCCACGTTGCCGGTGAGTTTGGACACCTGGGCCACGATGGTCGGTGGGTCGGCGGGATTGGCGGGTTGCGCGAAAACGATGCCGCCGTAGGACGTGCCGGTGTTCGCGTCGATCACCTTCCAGCCCGGAGGCAGCGGCAGATCGATATTGGGGGACCCGGGGTCGCCGCGATGGACGGGGGTCTCGGTGATCTTGTTTTCGGTGATGTAGTCGGCGATGGTCTTGTGCGCCTGAGCGCCCGGTGCCGCGCTGGTTGCGGACGACGTCGCCCCCGAAGTCGCCGACGTCGAGGTCGTCGTGCTCGTGGATGTTGATGTCGTGCTGGACTTGTTGTCAGAACCGCAACCGACCAGCGCCAGTCCCAGCGCACCCGTCGCGATTGCCGCCGTGAAGTACTTCATCAATCGCATCTCCCGAAAAAAATGGGCCGGCACCAGCGCCGTCCGCGTCGCACTGAACACTAGCCGCATCTCGCGAAACACCCCACGGACCGGCGGCTTTGCAGTAAGAGACAGCTATGCGATCGCGCAGGGCCCTCATCGCGGTGATAGCGGCGACGGCCCCTGGCGTCGTTATCGCGTTTGTCGCGGCGGTTTCGCCAATCGCGTACGACGGCGAGCCCGCCTTCGTCGTGACTCCCGTCGACCACGTCGACACCCTCATCGGCACCGGGACGGGTGGTGAGACGGTCGGGGAGATCAACAACTTCCCCGGCGCCACCGTGCCGTTCGGCATGGTGCAGTATTCGCCGGACACCATCGGGACTACGCCGGCTACAACTACGAGAACCCGCGCTCTACCGGGTTCAGCATGACCCACGCGTCGGTGGGCTGCCCGGCGTTCGGCGACATCTCCATGCTGCCGACCACCACCGCAATCGGATCGCAGCCCTGGAACGCCTGGGAAAGGATCGCCCACGACGACACCGAGGTGGGCGTGCCCGGTTACTACACCGTGCGGTTCCCCGCCACCGGAGTGACCGCGGAACTCACCGCCACCACCCGCACCGGCATCGGCCGGTTCAGGTACCCGCGCAACGGTCGGCCCGCGCTATTCCACGTGCGCTCCGGCGCATCGCTGGCGGGCAACTCCCGCGCGACCATCCAGATCGGCGAGGACAACACGACGATCACCGGATGGGCGACCAGCGGCGGATTCTGCGGACAAGAGCAACACCTACACGGTGTATTTCGCGATGAAGTTCAGCCAGCCGTTCGCCTCCTACGGCACCTGGGACGGCTACGCGGTCCATCCCGGCGTCCGCGGCGCGGCTTCGCCATACAGCGGGGGATACGTGGAGTTCCCGGCCGGCTCGGTGGTCGAGGTGCGGACCGCGATCTCCTACGTCGGTGTCGACGGAGCGCGCGCAAACCTGGCGGCCGAGGGCGCGGCGAGCTTCGACGCGGACTCGCGCGGCAGCATCGGGCGAATGGAACGCCGCGCTGTCGCATATCACGGTGGCCGGCAGGGATGGCGACGAGGTGGAGACCTTCTACACGTCGCTGTACCGATCGCTGTTGCACCCCAACACTTTCAACGACGCCGACGGCCGCTACGTCGGATTCGACGGCGTCATCCACACCGTCGCCGACGGGCGCACCCAGTACACCAACTTCTCCGACTGGGACACCTATCGATGTCTGGCCGCCTTGCAGGCATTGCTCTTCCCGAAGCAAGCCAGCGACATGGCCCAGTCGCTGGTCAACGATGCGGTGCAAAGCGGATCGTTCCGCGTTGGGCGCTGGCGAATGCCGCGACCGGCCATGATGACCGGGGACAGCGTGGTGCCGCTGATCGTGAACCTCTACGCGTACGGAGCCAAGGACTTCGACGTCAAAACGGCGCTGCACTACATGGTGAACGCGGCGACCACGGGCGGTGTCGGGCTCAACGGCTACGTCGAACGGCGGGGCGCCGTCGCCTATACGCAGTTGGGTTACGCACCCGAGATGGTCGGCCCCAGCCGCCTCGATCACGCTGGAGTGGTCCGTCGACGACTTCGCCATCTCCCGATTCGCGGACTCGCTCGGCGACGCCGCGACCGCCGCCGAATTCCAGAGCCGGGCGCAGTACTGGCAGAACCTGTTCAATCCCACCACGCATTACATCTCGCCGCGCAACCTGAGCGGATTCTTCCGCCGACGGCCCGGGGTTCGTGGACTCTCCAACTCGCTTCGGCCAGTACGGATTCGACGAGGGCAACGCCGAGCAGTACCTCTGGTGGGTGCCGCACAACATCGCCGGCCTGGTGACCGCTCTCGGCGGCCGCAAGGCAGTGGCCGACCGGCTCGACCGCTTCACCGAAAAGCTCAACGAGGGCCCCAACGACCCGTATCTGTGGGCCGGTAACGAACCGGGCTTCGGGGTGCCGTGGCTCTACAACTACATCGGTCAACCCTGGAAGACCCAGCACACCGTCAACCGGGTGCGCGGTCTCTTCGGTCCCGTGGCCGACGGCGAGCCGGGCAACGACGACCTGGGCGCGCTGTCCAGTTGGTACGTTTGGGCCGCCCTCGGCCTGTACCCGAGCACGCCGGGAACGCCGATCCTCACCGTCAGCACACCGCTGTTCGATCGCGCCGTAATCGCGCTTGCCGGCACACCAATCCATCCGGATCTCCGCGCCGGGCGCGTCGGCACCGAGCCACCTGAAGTACATCCGTGGTCTCACCATCGACGGCCACGCCACCGACAAGACGTTTCTCCCGGAGTCGATCGATCCGCACCGGCGGCGACCTCGCGTACTCGCTGTCCGCCCACCCCAACCTGACCTGGGGGACGGCCGAGTCCTCGGCGCCACCGTCGTTCGGTGCGGGCAGTTCGGCGGTGACCGTCAATGTCTCCCGGCCCGTCGTCACGATCGCGCCGGGACGCACGGGACGCGTGACACTCGATCGCGCAACGGATGATCGACGGCGCCGGCGACTACACCGTCACCGGCACGTCCACCGACAGCGGGATCACGGTGGCGCCTGCGTCGGGCACTTCGCCGCCGACGGATCGGCCGCCGTCGACGTCGCGATCACGGCGCAGTCAGTGCCGGACGAGT
This sequence comes from uncultured Actinomycetota bacterium, assembly GCA_963820985.1. GTDB lineage: Bacteria > Actinomycetota > Actinomycetes > Mycobacteriales > Mycobacteriaceae > Mycobacterium. Next base: position 44,688 of record CAWGCI010000005.1, read on the forward strand.
ACTACCTGGTCTCCCTCACCACCACAGTCGGCCAGAGCATCAGGAGGTCGATGGTGCTCGTTGTCGTTGCCCAACCGAGGAGTGACCGCTCCCTCGCGAGCAGACGCAAAAACCCCCGCACGCGAATAAAATGGCGCTTTTGCGTCTGCTCGCGCTAGACCATTTCATTTTCGGTCAGCCACCGCATCACCGGCCAGCCCACGAATACCGGCAACCAGCAGGTGAGTACGCGATACAGCAGAACCGACGGCACGCTGATGGCACCCGGGTACCCCGAACGCCGCGAGACCACCGATCAGCGCCGCCTCGACGGCACCGACACCCCCCGGTGTGGGTGCGGCCGAAGCGAGCGTCCCGCCGACCATCGTCACCACGGTGCAGGTGACGAACGACGCACCGCCACCGAAGGCCTCGACGCTGGCCCACAGCGCCAGCGCCGCGCCGAGAGTTGTTCCGGTACAACCGAGTACGATCAATCCCAATCGTCGGGGTTGGCGGGCGAGGTCGACGAGGTCGCCCGGCTACCTCCTTCAGCCTCGGACGCACGTCCGTCGCCAGCCACTTGCGCAGCTTGGGCACGAACAGAAACGCGCCGACGATACCCAGCGCCACGCCCGCGATCAGATACAGCACCGCGGCCTTCGGGACGAAATGCGACAGGTCGGCCGATACGCCGGCAACCGCGCTGAAAAAGATCAGCAACAGGACATGCATGATTACCTGCACCGTCTGCTGCAGCGCCACCGCGGCGGTGGCCCGCATGGTGGACAGACCGTTCTTCTGCAAGAACCGGGTGCTGAGCGCGAGCCCGCCTACGCCGGCCGGGGTTGTGGTTGCGGCAAAAGTGTTGGCTACCTGCGCGATTGACAGCTTCCAGAAGTTCACCGTCCCGTCGGTGGAGGCCCACAATGCGGCCGCCGCGCCGACATAGGTCAGCGCGGACACCGTCAAGCCCAGCAGCGCCCACGACCAGTTCGCGGTTTTGAGTCCGGAAAAGAACGTCGGCGCCGTGCTGATGAAGGGATAGGCGACATAGACCAACGCACCCAGCAGCACCAGCTGTACGACCTGGCCGCGGGTGAATCGGGTGATCGTCGCGGTTTTGATCTGGTCGGCACCCGTTTGGCGCATCACCTCCGCGCGGGCGTTGGCCAGGGCGGCGCCCGCGCCGTCGACCGAGTCACGAATTCTCGCCGGCACGGCGGCCTTGGTGAGTCTGCGCGACGCGGTCAGGATCGCGTCTTTGCCGAACGCGTCGATCGCCGCGCCCACCGCGGACTCCGCGTCGTAGAGTGCCGACGTCGTCACCAGGAGTTGGGCGAGGTCTGATTGGAGTTGGATATCGGTGGCGCCGTATTCGGCGCTGCCGAACCCACCGAAAAGCACTGTGCCGTCGTCCACAGTGATTTCCCGGACGCTCAGGTCGCCGTGCGAAATCTGGCAGTCGTGCAGCGTTGCCAGCGATTCCCAGATACGGCTGACCGCCGTCGTTTTCGCGCATTCGGTGATGGGGACACCACGAATGGCCTTGTGCGCGTAAAGCGTCCAGCCCCGTTCGAGCTCGGCGACGGCGATCGGCGACGTGTTGGCGACGCCCAAGTCACCGATGGCGATGGCCATCAGCGCGCGATGCTCCACGGCGCGGCGCATGGAGGTCTGTAGCGGCGCGGTCTCCGAGCCGCGCAACCTGAATTTCCGCCAGAGCTGGCGCAGCGTGCCGCCGCTGCGTTGATGCGGGCCGTACAACTCGACCACCGCCGCTGCGTCGGACTCCGCACATGCGGCCGAAAGCACCAACGGCCCCGGTCCGGCCGGCCGAACCACCCTCAGCCCGGACACCAGGAATCCGCGCCGGGCCATCGCCCGCACCGCATCGTCCAGCGGCACTTCCAGGGCGGGGGTGCCGACGACCAGGACCACGAGCGACCCGACGACCCACCCAACCGCCAGCCCCAGGACCGCGCGGTCGGGCACCACGGCGCTGACGACGAGGTGGATCGGCACGAACGCCAGCAGCAGCGTCCACCACCAGTGGCGCCAGCGCGCCGGCAGCCACGGGCCCGGACACGGTGAGCACCGCCGCCAGCATTGCGATCCACCGCGGGTCGTCGAGGAATTGCGCCAGCACCGTGTTGAGACGGTCGGAGAGGTCGAAGTGCCACCGGGGCGCCGCGATGCCGTTGCCACTGATCGAGAACGGAAGGATGGCGAGCGCTCCGGCGGCCGCGTAGGCGCCGAGCAGTTTCCACTGCCGCCGATGATCAGCGCGATCAGGATCACGAACGGCAACGCCAGGATCGCGATGCCGTAGATCAGGTACACCAGGTTCGACTGGGTGGGGGACAGCACCCCGACGATCTCCGAGATGGACTTCTCCAGCGCGACCCAGCGCGGGCGGGTGATCAGCGAACTCGTGATGATCAACGCGAGCAGCACCGTGGCCAGAATGAGCCGCAGGATGTCGTTGGTGCGTCGGGGCATGGGTTGCAGCAAGCTGCCCGAAACGCCGATTTCGCGCCCGTCAACTCGCATGTAGCAAGGATCCCTTTCGGATCAGCCGCGTTGTTGGCGGCCCGCCGACAACTTAACCGGATGTACGTCTTGACGGACAGCTTGTTCACATCCGACGCGCGTAGGGTTCGTTAGGTAGGCGTACTAGCAAAATTGGAGGACATACGCGTGGCCCGGACTGACAACGACACCTGGGAGATCACCGAGAGCGTGGGCGCGACGGCCCTGGGCGTCGCGGCGGCCCGCGCGGCCGAGACCGAGAGCGAAAATCCGCTGATCAGCGACCCATTTGCCCGGGTGTTCCTGGACGCCGCCGGAGAAGGCCTGTGGAACTGGTTCGCCGCTCCCGACCTGCCGGCCGAGATCGTCGAGGCCCAACCCGACCTGGTGCCGCGGATGCGGGGAATGGTCGACTACATGGCCGCGCGGACGTCGTTTTTCGACCAGTTCTTCCTGGATGCGACCCGCGCGGGCGTGCACCAGGTGGTGATCTTGGCCGCGGGTCTGGACTCGCGGGCGTGGCGGCTGCCCTGGCCCGACGGCACCACGGTCTACGAACTCGACCAGCCCCGGGTTTTGGAGTTCAAGTCATCGACGCTGCGCGAACACGGTGCGCAGCCGACGTGCAACCTGGTTCCGGTTCCGGTCGACCTACGCCACGACTGGCCGGCCGCGTTGCGACAGGCCGGTTTTGACGCCTCGGCGCCCAGCGCCTGGTCGGCTGAGGGGCTGTTGCCGTTCTTGCCGGCCGCCGCTCAGGAGCTGTTGTTCGAACGCGTTCAGGCGCTCGGCGCCGCGGGCAGCCGGATCGCGGTGGAGGCGCCCGGCTCCGACTTCCTCGACGAGGCCTCGCACGCCAAGCAGCGCGAGAACATGCAGCAGGTGCGCGATCTGATGGCCAAGCTGGAACCCGAACGCGACATCCCCGACGGCTGGGATATCCAGGACCTGTGGTACTTCGAGGAACGCGAGGACGTCGGCGACTGGTTGCGCCGAAACGGTTGGGACGTGACGGTGACGCCGGCCGAAGCCTTGATGGCCAGTTACGGCCGCACACCCCCGGACGTCGAAGCCGCCGCGCCGAAGACACTTTTCGTCGCAGCCGAGCGGGCGGGGGCGAAGTAATCGTGGCCAGAACCGACAACGACAGCTGGGAGATCACCGAGAGCGTCGGGGCCACGGCGCTGGGCGTGGCGTCGTCGCGCGCCGCGGAAACCCGCAGTGAAAATCCGTTGATCAGCGATCCATTCGCGCAGGTTTTCCTCGATGCCGTGGGCGACGGAGTGTGGAATTGGCACTCCGCTGCACGAGCTGCCCGCCGAGCTCATCGAAGCCGAGCCCGAGCTGCCGCTGCAGATGCAGTCGATGGTCAGCTATATGGCTTGCCGCACAGCGTTTTTCGATCAGTTCTTCCTCGACGCGACTCAGCGCGGGCATTCGTCAGGTGGTGATCTTGGCGGCGGGCCTGGACGTCGCGGTCCTGGCGGCTGCCCTGGCCGGATGGCACGACGGTCTACGAGCTCGACCAGCCCAGGGTCTTGGAATTCAAACTGTCGACGTTGGCCGAGCATGGGGCCCGAGCCCGCGTGCAACCGGGTCGCGGTCGCGGTGGACCTACGGCAAGACTGGCCGGCGGCGTTGCAGCAGGCCGGTTTTGACCCGTCGGCTCCCAGCGCCTGGTCGGCGGAGGGCCTGATGCCGTATTTGCCTGCCGCGGCCCAAGACTTGCTGTTCGAGCGTGTTGCATGGGCTCACCGCCGCCGGCAGCCGGGTCGCGGTGGAGGCGCTGGGACCGAAGTTTCTGGACCCGGAGCTTCGCGCCAAGCGTCGTGAGCGGATGGATCGGATTCGCGCCGTCGCAGCCGAAGTGGACCCGCAACGCGAGATCCCCAGGACCGACGAGCTGTGGTACTTCGAGGAACGCGAAGACGTCGGTGAGTGGTTCGGGCGCCACGGCTGGGACGTGACGGTGACGCCGTCGCTCGAATTGATGGCCGGTTATGGCCGCCGAGCTCCCCAAGAGGTCGAGGACCTGGTTCCCAGCAACCTGTTCACGGCCGCGCACAAGCCGGGGGCGTAGCGGTTTCAGCGGATTTCAGGTTCGTCAGACGCGTGGACGGGCTGACATACGATTTCGTCCGTGACGGGGATGCCTACGTGTATGAGCTGATCCGCGCTGGGACGTAATCCCTTGTGCCACTTTGCGTCCACTAGTCACAACGGAGAATTTTCCGTCGGTGGTCCTTCGTAAAATTTGAGGCGTGGGTTGCAGCAGTCGCGAAGAGATTGTCGAGGTCTTCGACGCGCTCGACGTCAACCTGGATCGCTTGTGCGAGTTGTCTTTTGATGTGTCGTCACACTGCGGTTTTTGTTGATTGTCATGATCAGAACAGTCCTTCTTGGGGGGCTGGGGGCTGGATACGCAGGCCTTTTCCGCGTCCGGTGCGGATGTGGACGGCTTGGAGTTCGCCGCGCTTGACACGTTGCATGATGGTTTGGCGGGACACGCCGTAGGCCAGGGTGGCCTGCGGCATGGCCAGCCAGCCGTCGGGGGCGTCATCGACGAACAGGCTGCGGATCTCGTCGGTGAGCCGGATGCGCCAGGGCGCACCAAGGGTGAGCTGCTCGCCGGCGACGAACCCGTCGGCCAGCCAGCGGTGCAGGGTCGAGGGTGCCAGGCCCAGTTCCTTGGCGGCCTCAGTCACGCTGAGCAGCTCGGCTTCCTGCGGGTCGTCGGTGGGTGTGTGGCAAGGGATTTCGTAATGGTGGCGCAGCGACTGCACCCGACCGGCATTGAACGGTAGGCCGCGGGCGGTGCGGCGGCCTTGCTGGGTGAGGATTTGGGCGATCATCGCGTCGGGATAGTGTGTGGCCAGGCGGCGCACCAGGTCAACGGTGTGTTCGTCGGTGCGTAGATGGTTGGCCCGTTTGCGTTTGATGGGCACTCTTAGGTCGGTGATGGCGCCGCCTTTCCAGCGCAGCACCAAGTCGGCGTGGGCGTCGGTGTGGTCGCGGCACACGCTGACATTGACCTCATCGAGCAGGCTGCGCAGCAAGTGTTTTCGGTCTTTATCGGTGGTGCTCGGCATCGCCCACACATCGGCGAGGTCGTCGCTGAGTGTGAGTATCATCGCCTTCTCTTGTGGGGTCAGGGTTTTCGGGCGTGCAGCTTGGCGGCGAGCGAGCTCGGCCTGGGCATCGGCCAGGGCTTGCAGCGCGGTGTTCCATTCGGTCTCTAGGCCCCGAGCGACCAGGCGGTTATCCGGGTCGACGACCCGGTAGCGGCGCTCGGCCTGACCAGCTTGATAGCGGGCCTGCTCGACCTGGCGGCGCCATTGGGCCAGCGCGGCGTCGTGGCCGTCCTCGAGCTGCTGGGCGGCGGCCAGGCAGGCCTGCAGCGCCACCGGTTGCAGCGCGGCCAAAAACGCCGCGGTGACCGCGGCGTCGATCCCGGCGCCCCCGACACGCAGGTGATAGCCGCTGTGACCGGCCAGCTGCCCGGTGCCCACGCAGTAGTAGCCCGGCGGCTTGTTGGCCCGCCCGTCGTAGTAGACGCTCAGCTTGCGCCCACAGGTCCCGCAGGTGGCCAGGCCCTGCAGCAGCGCGCAGCCCTCGCGCACCGCGCCGGTGCCCGGCTCATGGGCCTTCGGGCGGATATTGCCTCGGATACGAGACTGGTTGTCCTGGAAGGTATCCCAGTCGATGAAACCGCGGTGATGCTCGGTGATGAGTACCTCCCACTGGTCTTGGGGCAGCGCCCGGCGAGACACCCGCAGCCGCCCATCAGCATCAAGGCTGCGCTGCACGCGGGTGCGGCCGAATACATAGGCGCCCGCGTAGGCGGGGTGAGTGAGCACGGCATGCACCGCGTAGTAGCTCGGCGCCGCCCAAGTGATCTGCGGATCGCCGCTAACGCACCCCCCGTGGGGTTGCAGCGGGAATTTGAGCCCCTGTTCGCGCAGCCACAGCGGATGCTGAAACAGCTTGGCGTCCAGGACTTTCCGACGGTCGGCACACCGGCCTGGTGCGCCCTTGACGACGACCACCCGGTAAAGCTGGCCGCAGCCTTCGATGCTGCGCAGCACTGGGCACTTAGGGTCGATACGGCTCAAGAAGCGCAGGCCGCTGCTTCACAGGCGATTTCATCCGCAGCCGACTGGGCCGCTGTCGGCCGCGCAAACCAGCAGCACGCCAAGTTCTACGCCGATAAGCCATACCTGCGGCGGGTTGTCGCATGACGTGGACAAAGCTGAGTGATGACTTCACCGACGACTGTTGGGAATTGTCCGATGGCGCGCACCGGCTGCACATCGAAGCCCTGGTGTGGAGCAACCGCAAGCTGCTCGACTGCCGAATCAGGAAGAAGGACATGTCGAGGTGGGCCAAATGCCCAGCACCAGCGTTCATCTCAGAGTTGCTTGCTTGCGGCTGGTGGGAAGACGACGACGACGCCTACGTAATCAATCATCACGCTCGCTACCAACGGACCCGCGAACAGGTGCTCCGGCAACAAGCCGCGAACCGTGCCGCTGGAAAGCGATCCGGCCGCGAGCGTGCCCGGCGTCGAGACTCTGTCTCCAGCGGTTCGTTGAACGATTCGTTGAACGAAAGGGACGGGACGGGACGGGACGGGCCTGGACTACGGAACAGGGGTACGGAACTAACGAACGGGCAGCCGAAAACTGAGGACGCCGACTCCGATGCTGACTACGCAGCCGACTATCAGGACTGGTGTCGGGAGCAGCCGTGAGCAAGCCACAGAACCCTGCCATCCCCGCTGGAAGTGCGCCTGGCGACTGGGGGCCGAAAATGACCCATCGCTCAGGAGCCGCCGGACTCCCTTCCGCGGCACAGTCGCCGACCGGACCGCCAAAAACCCGCCAGCGTGCGATTCAGACCCCGGACGGCACCAGTGGGGATCTGTGCCTGGCCTGCCTGAGTGAGCCGCTGATCCGACAGGGCACCCTCGTCCGCTTGGGTACCCGGTGCAGGGCCGTGCTGCGCGTGGCTCGTAGGCATGGCATCGACGGCGCGGCGGTCCTACGGGACCACCTCGAAATGTGGCTGCCCATCGTGCGTTTCGAGGGCCGATACGAGATCAGCAGTCGCGGCCGGGTGCGCTCGTGTCGTACAGGTCGAATATTGAAGACACCGGCGACGGGGCCGTTATACCCGATGGTCGAACTAGACGGCCGGACCTATCGCGTTCACATTTTGCAGGCGTTGACATTCCTTGGGCCACGTCCGCCCGGAAAACTTGCGCTGCACTGGAATGATTGGAAGACCGACCTCCGCATCGCCAATATCCGCTGGGGCAGTCACCGCGAGAACTACGAAGACGCACTCCGCAACGGCCGCAAACCATTCGGCAGGACGCTGACGAGCGCGCAGCAGTGAGCGCCTCGACTCCCAGGGACAGAACGCCCCGGCAAACTCGAATCAAGTCGATGTACGAGGTAGCTAGTAGCAGGTCTGTTGTGAGATTCTGCGGGGGTGTCCGCTGACCGGGCCACTGCTCCTTCGGGGGTGGTGACGTTCTTGTTCACCGATGTGGAGGGTTCGACGCGTCGGTGGGAGTCCGACGCGGACGCGATGAGGGCGGCGATGGCTGCCCATGACAAGGTGTTGCGTGCGGCCATTGAGGCGCATGGGGGCTGGTTGTTCAAGCACACCGGCGATGGTGTGTGCGCGGCCTTCGCCTCGCCGAGGGCAGCGGTGGATGCCGCCGTGGCTGCACAGCGGGAGTTGGGGTTGCCGGTGCGGATGGGGTTGGCGACAGGTGAGGCCGAGTTGCGCGAGGGCGATTACTTCGGTGCGGTCTTGAATCGTGCGGCGCGGGTGATGGCCGCCGGACACGGCGGCCAGGTTGTCTTGGCCGAATCGACGGCGGGTCTGCTCAGCGGGGTTGATCTGGTCGATCTGGGGCCGCGCTGGTTGCGGGACCTCTCGACCCCGGTTCAGCTTTTCCAGGTTCACGCGGAGGGCCTGCGCACGGACTTTCCGCCCTTGCGGGCGGTGGATGCAGGTTCGGGGAATCTGCGCCCCGCGCCCACGAGCCTCATCGGCCGCGAGTCCGAACTCGACGAGGTGCGCACGGCGGTCAAGGCTCATCGGTTGGTGACGTTGACCGGTGTCGGCGGGGTCGGCAAGACCCGCCTGGCGTTGGAGGTCGCGGTGCGGCTGGCCGATGAATTTCCGGACGGGGTCTGGGTTTTCGAACTCGCCGCAGTCACCGATCCGGCGGCGGTGCCCGATGCCGTGGCGGCAGTGCTGGGCATCACCCAGCAACCGGGTAAGACCGTCAGTGAGTCGGTGGCCTCCGCCTTGGAGGGCCGGGTCCGGCTGTTGGTGTTCGACAACTGCGAGCACGTTCTCGACGCCGCCGCCGACCTGATCGAAGCCATACTTGCGCACTCGGCGACTGTACGAATCCTCGCCACCAGCCGCGAAGGCCTCGGAGTCCCCGACGAGCAGGTTTGGCCGGTGCCGTCATTAGATGTGGGCACCGGAATCGACTCCTCGGCGGTGTCGCTCTTCGTCGAACGCGCCCACGGCGTGGCCCCACACTTCGCGCCGACCCAGGAGGCCGACGCGGTCGTGGAGATTTGTCAGCGTCTGGATGGGATTCCTTTGGCTATCGAGTTGGCGGCCTCGCGTATGTCGTCGATGACCGTCGGTGAGATGCGCGACCGTCTTGATCACCGGTTCCGGCTGCTTGTCGGCTCGCGGCGCGGCCTGGAACGCCACCACACGCTGCGGCATGCGGTCGCCTGGTCCTACGACCTTCTCGACGCCGCCGAAAAGACTGTGCTGGAACGATGTTCAGTGTTCGCGGGCGGATTTGATCTCCAAAGCGCCTGCGCGGTAGCTGGATCAGATGACCTCGACGAGTACGCCATCCTCGAGGTACTCGACGCTCTGGTGCGCAAGTCGCTGCTGGTCGCTGACCGGTCGTCGGGGCGGACCCGGTTTTCGATGTTGGAGACGATCCGTCAATTCGCCGAGGAACAACTCGTGGCGAGCGGTGCGGCGGAAGTGTTCGGCGAGCGACTCCCGACCGCCGTACCCCATCGCTTGAAGCAGCTTCAATGACAGTGATTCCAGGAATGCAGGCGGCTGGGCCAAGATTCTGTCGAGCAATTCGGCTGCGAGCGTGTCGTACGAGTCTTCCACGAGCGCATTTACGGCTTCGCTCGGCGACACTTCGTCAGAGACGACGCTCACCGACTTCTCCACCTGTTTCTCGCTCTTGCGAGATCGAAAATCCTGGTACTCGGGGAACTGCTGTAGGACATGCAAATCCACCCTGCCGGGATGTTCTTGGAGCACCTTCTTGCCGCGTTCGGACAACAGGTAGCGTCCACGCTCTGGCCGTGTGAGAAGTCCGGCTTGAGCCATATGCGTTATCGCCCACGCGACTCTGTTGGTGAATAGCTTCTGCTTGCCGCTGGGCAACATCACCAGCCGATCCTCATCGGAAATATTCAGCGCGGTCGCGATTTCGTCTCGAATCTGTGCAGTCGAGCGCGGTTCATCTCCGTCAAGTGCCACCAGGACGGGGCGCATCATCGTCTGGAAGTCGGGTATCGCCATGAGGTTGACAGTAGCCATTGGCTGCCAGTGGCTGGCGATGACCTCGCCAGTGGGTCTGTTAGTCGTGGCCCGGATGGCGGTTGGGACTGGAATAAGCTGCTAGAGGGAGATTTCAGCGACATGCAGACGGACGTTCGGCCATGCTGTCAGTGCGGCCAACTAGCATGATGTGATCGGCGAGTTACACGATTGGAATTCCACTCTGCCAGACTGGTAGGGCGGACATCACGGAGGGACTCGACAGGATGGCGGACCGGTCGGCAATCGAGTGGACGGAAGCTACGTGGAACCCCATCACGGGGTGTGACCGTGTGTCGGCGGGCTGCGATCATTGCTACGCAATGACATTGGCGAAGCGCCTGAAAGCGATGGGATCGGATAAGTACCAAAACGATGGCGACCCAAGGACTTCCGGTCCAGGCTTCGGAGTCACTATTCATCCACGAACTCTTGACGAGCCGTTCCGATGGCGGAATCCCCGTATCGTCTTTGTGAATTCGATGGCGGACTTATTCCATGCGAAGGTGCCGTTGTCGTTCATCCGCGAGGTTTTTGAGGTGATGCGGGCGACTCCACAGCACACCTACCAGATACTCACGAAGCGAAGCCTTCGCCTACTGCGCTCCGCCGACAAACTCAACTGGCCGTCCAACGTCTGGATGGGTGTCTCGGTTGAGGATTCATCGGCCTTCTACCGCGTCGATCATCTGCGCCATGTGCCTGCGGCGGTCCGGTTTCTATCTTGCGAGCCGCTGCTCGGCCCTTTAGAGGGGCTGAAACTGGGCGGAATCCACTGGGTGATCGCCGGAGGCGAGTCTGGACCCAATTGCCGCCCAATGGAAGCTAATTGGGCTCGCGGTGTCCGGGACGTATGTGACGATTTTGGCGTCCCATTCTTCTTCAAGCAGTGGGGAGGCCGAACACCGAAGGCGATGGGCCGACTTCTCGACGGCAAGACTTGGAGCGAGATGCCGAATACTACTAAGGTGCTGGCTTGATCACCATATCCTCCAGCTTTTGTCGGTTGGGGGACTTGCCATTTGAAGAAGTACCACCCCGCTCGTAAAGATGCTTTACCGCCGCCCGAGCAACGAGCGTTCGTACTCGCCCGATATATTCCCCGAACACCTCTTCTGGGTGGTCACCCAGAATGTACTCTCCGCGTTCGTGCAGAAGCCGCTCTATGTTTTGCTCCACAATTGGAATTGCTTCTGCCTCAACATCTTCGACGCGCGGCTGTATAGGGAAGAGTGATCCTTGGGTCTCGGCGGCCTCCGATGCTTCCCACCAATCTTTGATGCAGAGGGCGGTGCCATCAGCGAAGTTCCATAGGCCGCGCGTATGTCGCGTGCCAAAAACCAGGTCGTAGATGGGCGGCTTCTCCGGGCCGTCGCTCACCTGAACGGACTGGACGAGCATTCCGGTGGCCTCCGCGAGTCGTGTCTTGAATCCATTGATGACGGAGCGAACCACGTCCATCTCCGTTTGCTCGAAGGCCTCATGCCACCAGGTTCCGCCGACGGCATCGTCCATCCGCCGAATGGTTGCCTCATTGCCGCTGGGCGATTTGAGATGGCCGCCGATGCGCCTGACGGCTGCGTGATTGAAGTTCAGCAGAACCTCTGTGGGCGGCTGATGTCGAGGCGCGTTTCGATTGAGCAGGGCAGTCATCGCAGCGAAGGGAATACCGACACCGCACGGGTCGAGGAATACGAACATTGGCTTGTTCGCGGATGCTGCCATGACCTCGTCGAGGACGGCTGCAACATCTTTGCGCTCTGCCCGCACGTCCAGTCCGCGCTGGCGGTATCGCTCCGCGAGTTGTTCGAGGGATTCGAACGATTCTTTATCGCGCTCGTACAGCAGGAGCGTGTAATCCCTTTCCTGGCTGTACTTCTGGTTGATTGCAAACTCCATCATCAAGCCAGCGGAACCAGGCCTGCCGTCCTTGTATTGACCCCGCCCGGCGTACCCGTCGAAGTAGACGGCGGATTTCGAGTAGTGCGCAGAGGTGCGCGAAAGGAAGACGGGTAAGTAGCGTCTGACGATGCAGTGCTTCAACGCACCGCGCAACCGAGCGTTCTGCCAGAATTTGTCGTCGGCCCCCGTTGCCATAAGCAAAGGTTACAAGTCCTCTTCGATGACCAGCGGGAACCGAGCCGCACCCGACTTGATTGCCATGTTTAGACGACGCCTCCACGGCGGAAGCTGCAGATGCGCACCGCTCCACGCGCCCCTCGGCTTACACTTCCGCAATGTTCTCGGAGACGCGCTACGCGATGAACGGGGACTTGCGCGTCGCCTATAGGGCGTCGCGCGAGGGTGAGCGAGACATAGTCTTCGTCCCGAACTGGTTCACTTGCTGCGAGCTCCTTCCGGAGCTGCCATCGACCCAAGGGTGGGTGGAGGCGATGACGTCGCTCGGTCGGCTGATCTTCTTCGACCAGCCGGGCACGGGAGCGTCCGATCCTGTCGAGCCGGGCGCGCTGCCGACCTTGGAGCAGTGGGCCGACAGCATCACGGCGGTGCTCGACGATCTGGGCAGCAGTGAGGCGGTCCTCCTTGGAGTCAATGGCGCTGTTGCACAAGCGGCGCTTTTTGCGGCAACACATCCGTCCCGCGCCACTGCGCTGGTCGTGCTTGAGGGCTTTACGGGCACCCATACGGCAACGTCTGAGGATGTTAAGGCTGCCACGGTCGCCGCCTGGGGCACCGGGGAGATCGAACATACGATCAACCCGGATATGCCGTGGAATGAAGAGATTCGGGCAGCGTGGGCACGACACGAACGCCTGGCGGCCACGCCAGGAACGGTTTCCGGTGTGGTGCGTCTCGCCTCGGAATTGGACGTGCGGGCGGTGCTGCCGACAATCCGCGTGCCCACCCTCGTCCTCCACCACGCGAAGGACCCGGTGATCCCGCCCGCCGGAGGAAGGGACGTGGCTGCACGTATACCCGGCGCGAAATATGTTGAGCTGCCTGGGCGCAACGCGTTCCACTTCGTCGAACCGTGGCGGCAATCGTTCCAGGAGATCGCCGAGTTCCTCACCGGCCAGCAGGCTGAGGTGGCCGATGATCGGGTTCTCGCCACCGTGTTGTTCACCGACATCGTCGACTCGACGCGCCGCGCCGCAGAGATGGGTGACCGTGACTGGCACGCCTTGCTTGATGCGCACGATGCCGTCGTCAGGGCGCAGCTGTCCAGGTTTCGAGGCCGTGAGGTGAACAGCACGGGTGACGGCTTCCTTGCGATGTTTGACGGCCCGCAGCGGGCGATCCGCTGTGCCATGGCGATCCGCGATGCGGTGCAGGCGCTCGGCATTCAGGTGCGCGCCGGGTTGCACACCGGCGAATGCGAGGTTCGCGGTGACGACATTGGTGGGATCGGCGTGCACATCGGTGCGCGGGTGAGCACACTTGCAGGCCCGAACGAGGTGCTGGTGTCAAGCACGCTGCGCGACCTGGTGATCGGGTCGGGACTGGAGTTCGAAGACCGAGGCACGCACCATCTGAAGGGCGTACCCGGCGAATGGCGCCTCTTCGCCGTCGCCTCTCCCTAGCGTGCGTTTAGACGAGACTCATTCCGCGTGCCTCAGTGGCCCTCATGCACACGGTGTCATCACCTGAGCAGAACCGGCTGACCGGGCATCATTTGTCTAGGACGCACAACTGGAACAGTCATTCCAAGGATCGCGGGTGTACCAAGCCGGGATGTGACCCACCGGCCTACCACAGCCAGGTTCACCACCTCCAAGGTTGGACCAAGACCCACCGCACCGACATCAACGACCTCACCCTGGCCTGCGGACCGCACAACCGGCTCGTCGAAAAAGGCTGGACCACCCGCAAAAACACCAAAGGCGACACCGAATGGTTACCGCCAGCCCACCTGGATTACGGGCAACCCCGCGTCAACACCTTCCATCACCCCGAAAAACTCCTCGCACCCGACGACGACGAGCCCGGTTGATGTCAGGAAGACCTGCCTATTCAGAGGCCTCACCCTCCGGGTCCTTCGCGCCGCTCGCGTGCCCGCGCCACTTCTGGTATCCGCGCCGGGCGGCGAACGCGCCGACTATGGCGGTCACGCACCAGACCACGATCGCCGAGTAGGCCAACGGCGACGACGGTTTGCCGAGTGAGGCGCCCAGCGCCGTGTAGACGAATGCCCGAGGCGCCGAGCCGATGAATGCTCCGACGGCCATCTGCCACAACGGAACTCCGATCGCCCCGAACGCATAGGAGGCCAGCGCATCCGACGTGCCGGGGATGAAGCGCTGCCCGACGACCGCCCACAGTCCGCGCCGGTCGATCAGCGCCTCGATGCGGTCGGCCCGTTGTCCCCCCAGCAGCGCCCGCGCGCTGTCTCGGCCGGCCCGACTGCCGACGCGGCTCGCGACGATCGCGGTGCCCACCGTCGCACCCAGCGTCACGAAGATGCCCAGCACCGGGCCGAACAGAATCCCACTGCCCGCGGCCAGGATCGCGCCCGGGACAAACAAGGAGCCGAGGACGGCCGACACCACGACGTAAACCAGCGGCGCGGCGGGACCGGTCGCCGAAATCGCGCGCCGCACTTCGTCGATGTCGATGACCCGCGCGACGGCCACCAGGTCGAACATCACGACGAGAAAGCCGGCGAACAAGACGAGCCGCACGATGTGGCGTCGGCGCGATGTTGCTGTGGGACCTTCGTTTTCGATCATGTTGATCACGATTCCCTAGCGGCCCGGGGCGGCGGTTGGCAAGCCCGCGGCTGCGGCAGCAGCGAGGAGGCGTTCGTCGTAAGTGACGAACGCGGTCAATGCAGTGCCGAAAACCGCCTCCCCAGTTGCAAGGTGTATCGCGTCCAGTGACCTCAGCCCGGTGTCCGGATACGCCGCTGCGGCGGCGCGGACCACTTCGTCGATTTCGTATCGCGACACTCGAGCCACGATTGCCGGAACCGCGGCGAGGAGTGAAGGGTCTACTCGGCGCAAGGCGCGGGGAAGTTCAACTTCAATCAGCGTCGACGACACCCACGCCACCGAGGTTTGCGAGTCGAGCCAGTCAGCGAGAGCAGCGCTTTCAGGTTCACGCCTGATCAACTTGATCAGGGCCGACGTATCCAGATAGAGCATCAATAGCGCTCGTGGTCGCGCAGCTCGCGCACCACTTGGCCGGCCTCCTGGTCGGTTTGAACCGGCCCGACTGGACGTGGGGCGGGTCCGCTGAGGGTGGCGGGATGAAGCCTTCCGGCGCTGATCATTTCAGCCAGCGGATTTTCTTGGGCCGGCACCAGCCGCGCGATGACGGCTCCGCGTTCGGTGATCTCAATGTGCTCGCCACGTTTAACCCGTGCGAGCACCCCGGCAGTGTTTTGGTTCAGCTCACGCACCGGCACCTCAGACACGACAATCATTGTACTACGTTTTTGTAGTACGCAACTATCCCTGCAGCCGCACCCGCAGGCCACTCGCGCGAATGGCGCGACGCTCGAGCGCGGCGCGCACTTCGGCCTCGGAGCCGACTACCCGGACCTTGACCTTGGCCCGGGTCACCGCGGTGTAGAACAGCTCGCGGGTGAGCAGTCGCGAATCCTGCGGCGGCATCAGCACCGTCACTTCGCCGGCCTGGCTGCCCTGGCTTTTGTGAATCGTCATGGCGTGCATGGTCTCGATTTCCGCCAGGCGGCTGGTCGCGAAGTCGAGCCGCTCGCCGGCGCCGGCGATGACGGCGCGCAAACCGTCGGGGCCGGCGACCACGACACCGGTGTCGCCGTTGTAGATGCGCAGCCCATAGTCATTGGCCGTCACCAACAACGGCCTGCCGGCATACCACTCTAGCGACGGCGGCTGACCCGTCTCGTCCGACAGCCATCGCTGCACCTGCCGGTTCCAGTGCGACGCCCCGTACGGTCCTTGACGGTGCGCGCACAACAGTCGGTGTTCGTCGAGGATCGCCAGCGCCAGCGCCGCATCACCCAGCACCGCGGCTTTCCGCACCCGCAGGGCGTGCGGAACCAGCACCTCGCGCAGCCGCTCGGCCGGGCGCTCGGCGTCGATCCACTCGACATGCTCGCCGCCGGCCCGCAGCACGTCCACCGCACGTTCGGCGTCGCCGATCCGGATCGCTTCGGCCAGCGCGCCGATCGACTCACCGAAGCGGTGCCTGGTGCGCAGGGCAGCGACCCGCACGTCGTCCCGAGCGGTCAGCCCCTCGACCAGATCCGCCAGCACGGCACCGGCCTCCACCGAGGCCAGCTGGTCGGGATCGCCGACCAGGATCAGTCGCGTATCCGGCCGCACCGCCTCCAGCAGCCGGGACATCATCGTCAGCGACACCATCGACGTCTCGTCGACCACGATGACGTCGTGCGGCAGCCGATTGCCGCGATTGTGCCTGAACCGCACCGACGTATCGGGCCGGGGACCCAGCAGCCGGTGCAGCGTCGTCGCCCGCAGGCCGGCCAGCCGCGTCGCGTCCACCGCGTCGAGATTCTCGACCTCGGCGGCCACCGCCTCGGCCAGCCGCGCGGCCGCCTTGCCGGTCGGCGCGGCCAGCGCGATCCGGGGACGCGGTGCGCCGGCAAGCTCGGCCTGCTCGACCAGCAGCGCCAGCAGCCGCGCGACGGTGGTGGTCTTGCCGGTGCCGGGTCCGCCGGTCAACACGGTCACCGCTTGCGACAGCGCGATCTCGGCGGCCTCCCGCTGTTCCTCATACCCCGGCGGGAAAAGCCTTTCGTAGCCGGGCAATCCGACGGTCGACCGACTGGCCGATAGCGCGAGCAGATCGGCGCACACCTGTTCTTCCTCGAGCCAGTACCGGTCCAGGTACAGCAGCTCACCGAGCAGCCGCAGCACCGGTGGCGACCCGAGCAATGGGCTGGCCCGCACGGCGGCCATCCAATCGTCGGCATCGGGCCACGGGAGGTCGGCTAATGCCGACCTGCGCTTGGGCTTCCCGCAGGTCCACGCACACCGAACCGCCGCGCAGCGCGCGCACCACCAAAGCGACCGCGAGCGCCACCCGCTCGTCGGCTTCGCCGACGAGCGCCGTAAGCCGTTGTGCTACATGAATATCAGCGACTTCGAAGACTTCGGCATCGCTGAAGGTCCGCAGTAGTCCTTCAGCGGCGATCGCCTCTAGCGTCACGCGGCCACCCGACCCCGCGTCGAGCAGATCCGACAACGCCACGATCAGAGACGGCGGCGGCTGCCAGCTGAACACCCCCGACGGGTGACCATCGACAATCGGCGTGTCCGGGCCGCACATGCCGCGCACGAACAGGTAGAGGATCCCGCCAAGATGCCGGTCGGGATCGTAGTCCGGCACCCGCCAACGCAAGAACCGGTGCAGCACAGCGCTGTACAGCAGCGCCTGCAGCGGATAGTCCGAGTGCAGCATCGCCTCGACCAGCCGCGGCCGGTCGTAATCGGCGGCACTCAGCGCCCGCTCCGGATCGCCGAGCCAGTTCGTCTTGTAGTCCACGACCAGGTATCGATACCCCGAACCATCGGGCACGCGTAACACGGCATCGATTGAGCCGGTGAGGTATCCGCGCAAGGACTGGCCGCCGAGCAACGGGCCGGCCAACCGATCGGCGTAGCGCGCCATCACATCATCGGCCGGCAGCTGTTCGCGCAACAACCTCCCCACATCGGCCAGACGGCGCTCGGCGGCCAGCCGAACTCAGGTCGCCACCGGCCAGCGGCAACTCAAAGTCCAGTTCCCGCAGCCGATCCCGTAGCCCGATCTGCCGCAGCGTCAGACCGTCGGCCAGCGGGCCCAGCGGGGTGTCGTGCATCGGCACCATCGCCGCGGCCAGGACCTCCGGCTGCCACATCGACCGGCCACCACACCGAGTGCAGCCGGATCTGCGCCTCCAACTCGGTGGCCAGGTCGGCGGCGAACGGGTCGGCGGTCTCCAGCACGGCGTGCACGAGCGTGCCGAACTTCGCACCCGTCGGCAGGTCCGCCATCGGCGACAGCAGATCCGGCCCGGATGCGGCCTGCGCTCAACGCGATATCGCTCACTTCGTCGTCCAATTCGGTGACCTCGGGCTCACTGCTCACGCCGGAGGTTTCAGTCACCCGGATCAGACCGGAATAGGAGGTGCGCCGCCACACGGTGTCGATGGTGCGGTGAAAGTGGCGGCTATCGAGGTTCGTCGGCACTGGCTGCGGCGGCACCGCAGGGGCCGCTGCTATCACCGAGTCCTCGATCACCGGCCCACCCGCGGCCTCCCACTCGCGCAACCGGGCCATCGCGTCGTCGTCGGAGATCTTCGCCGGCTCACATACGTCGGGCACGACCGGCTCGCCCGGCAGGCGACCGCGCAGCAGCCGCGACAGCCCGCCGTTGGGCTCGTCGCGGGCCGGCGACCACCACGCCACCACCTGCGACTGCGCGCGGGTCATCGCGACGTAGGTCAGCCGGCTGTCGTCACTGGCGTCCTCCGTGCGGCCCCGTTGCTGGACGGCCCTGAAGTTCGGGCCGTCCTTGCCGCCGATATACAGGCAGCGCACGTCGTTTTCGTCGTGGAACAGCACGACGTCGCGGTCCTGGGTATTGCGGTTGAACGCGAACGGCAGGTACACGATCGGGTATTGCAGACCCTTGCTGACATACACCGTCATGATCTGCACGGCGGCGGCGTCACTGTCCAGCCGCCGGTTGCGTTCCGTGGCGCCGCTGCGTTCGTCGCGTTGTCTGCGCAGCCAATCGCGCAGTGCGGGCAGGCTGTACTGCTCGCGGTGCGCGACCTCCTGCAGCAACTGGGTGATGTGCGCCAGGTCGGTCATGTGACGCTCGCCGCCCTGCCGGGACAGCAGGCGATCACCCATGCCCTGCAACTGCGCGGCCTCGAAGATCGCCGCGACACCGCGTTCGCGCGCATGCCCTGCCCATTCACGCAATGTTTCCGCGACCCGATCGGTCAGCTCATCACCGCCGGCCGCAAGCGATTCCGCGGTCTCGCCGAAGAACATGGTCGCCGCGGCGGCGCGCACCATTCCGGGACGGTGGGGCTGGTCGAATGCCTCCAGCAGACACAGCCAATCCTCGGCGGCATCCGAGGTGAAGACGTCGGAGTCGCCGGTGTAGACCGCCGGAATGCCGGCATCGCACAGCGCCTTGAAGCATGCGCCGGCGTCCTTGTGCTTTTCCACGATCACGGCGATGTCGCGTGCCTGCAGTGGCTCACCGTCGAATGTCGCATCGCTGGCCAGCAACGCGCCGATGTCGGCGGCGAGGTCGGCGCCGATATGCTCCCGCAGCTCGTCGATGGGCAGGTTGGCAAGGCCGCTGCGCCCCAACGTCGCTCGCCGCACCACCCGCAACCGAAACGGATCGTTGCGTGGCGCACCCGCGAGGCGGTGACCCTGGTGGTGAGCCTCGACGTCGTCCACCACGATCGCGGCGTTACCGAGCTGGGCGCCACGCAGCACGACTTGCAGCCGCTCGACGAGCGCGGCATCGGTGCGCCAATTGGTGGCCAGTGTCTTTTGTTCGCCGGCACTTTCGGCCGCTTGCAGGTATGTGACGATGTCGCCGCCGCGGAACGCATAGATGGCCTGCTTGGGATCACCGATGAGAATCACGGTGCAGCGCCCGCTGAACGCGCGATCGATGACCTGCCATTGCACCGGGTCGGTGTCTTGGAACTCGTCGACCATGACGATCGGCCAGCGTTGATGCATGCGCAGCCGCGCGGGGGAATCGTCGGTGGCCAGCGCATCGGCCAGCCGGATCAGCAGGTCGTCGTAGCTGAGGACACCCAGGCGTCGCTTGCGGGTATCCAACTCGGCAAGAACGGCTTTCGCGAAATCAACACAGATGGCGGCCCGCGAACCGGGTTCCGCGTCGTGCGGGCCGCAGATCGGTCGACGGGTTGTTGACCACCTCGCGCGCCACCCGCAGCGCGTCGGGATACGACAGCACCGGATCGTCGCGCTCCTGCCCGAAATGGGCCAGGTACAGATCGTCCACGATCTCGGCGACCAGCTCGTCGAGGCTTTCCAGCAGCGTCGCACTCGCGGCGGTGTCACCGGCCACCCCGAGCGACTTCAACACCAGCTGGCAGAACTGGTGCGTGGTGGCGATCGTCGCCGCGTCGAAGCCGGCCAGCGCATCGCGAAGCCGCCGCTTGCGTTCCTCGCGCTGATCGTCGGTGCCCTTCAGCAGGTATGCCACCAATTCGTTGTCGCCGGCGCGACGGCGGGATCCGTCGAAAGCCCGTACAGCCTGGACGATTTGGGAGCGAACACGCTCCCTCAGCTCCTGACTGGCCGCCCGGGAGAACGTGATCAGCAGCATCTGCTCGAGCGTCGCCTCGCCCTCGGCCACGTAGCGGGTGACCAGACCGGCCAACGCGAAGGTCTTGCCGGTGCCCGCGCTGGCCTGCAGCACCGTGGTGGACCGTTCGGCGGGCAGCGGTCCCAGCAGGTTGAAACGCTCCATCTCCTTTTTCATCAGGAGGGCTTCTTTTCCGCGCGCAGCATCGGCAGCCACAGCCGCGCGGAGTACGCACCGAGCCGGTTGTCTTCGCCGTCGTACTCCTCGCCCGGTCGCAGGGGTTGCATCAGGTCTTCCAGCCGGGCGTTTTTGCCCCATGCCCGAACGTGTGCGGGCGCTTGGTCCTCGGCGGGGAAGCGCCCTGTCTTCCAGCGGAATTGCGCCTCGCGTACCGGATCGTCGCCGCAGTGCCGCGCGGTCGCCCACGCGTAGGACGTCTTGATGGGCAACGGAATCGGCTCGCGGCGGCCCGCGTCGTAGATCGCCACCAGCTCGCGCAGCACCCGGGCGGCGTCACCTTGCGGCCGGCCCCAGCCCCTCCACCCGCGGCGTGCTGCCCCGCTTGGGGCGCCCGATGCACACCGCCGACCAGTCGCGGTTGCGATCGTGAACGATCAACGCCAGCAACGGGATCCACGACTCGAGCAGGTGCTTGCCGTCCAGCTTGGAATAGGTCACCGACACCAGCCGCTCGCCGTACACCGGCGACACCGTGCCCGTGAGCCGGCGCCCGCGCACCCAGATCGATGTCGATGTCGTACGCCCGCGCCTGCGCCCGCCGGTATTGCTGTGCCGTAGTGGCCAGCAGGGCGGCCTGCTCGCGAATCTCGTTGGCCCTGCGCCAACCCAGCTGGCCCGGGCGGCAGCGTGCCCCGGCGCCACTCGGCCTGGCGCGCATCGTCCGGGGTCATCCCTTGCAGCATGTCGCGCAGCATCCGGTCGCCGACCGTCCACTCCTCGAGGCGCGTTGATGTCGACCGGCATGGCGTCCTGCACGCCGTCGACGTCGCGTGGCAGCGTGAATTCCAGCGCGCGGAAGAAGCCCTTCACCGGATCTTTGAAGAACCCGACGAGGTCGGCGAGGATGACGTCATCGGCCGGCGGCGCCGGCAGCGGCCCGCAGATGAACTTGGGCGATTCGCCGCGTTGACCGGTGCTGGCCCGCGCCGCCCGCAGCACGGTCGGGTCGAAACTGAACGGAACGTTCGGCACCAACCTTCCGGGTTCGACGTTGCGAATGTCGAACGGCTGCAACGGATGCTCGACGACGATGTCGTCGCGAATCTTCGTTCGGTGTGGTCATGTCGAGGGTGTCCAGCAGTTCGGCCAGCGGCACCGAGGGCGGCCGCGGCTGACCCGAGTATTCGTTGGCCCCGGTATAGGTGATCACGAGTTTCTCGGTGGCCGCGCCGATGGCGTCGAGCAGCAATTGCCGGTCCTCCGAACGGATGTCGCGTTCGCCGGTCATCGGGTTGCGGGCGAGCACGTCGTCGCCGTCGACGACACTCAGGCGTGGGAACACCCCGTCGTCGAGGCCGACCAGGCAGACCACCCGGTGCGGCACCGAGCGCATCGGCACCATGGTGCACACCGTCAGCGTGCCGGTGCGGAAGTTGGCCCGCGTCGGGCGACCGGCGAGGTGTCGGTCCAGCAGTGCCCGGATGTCGGGCAGCCGCAGCAGGGTGTCGGCCCGCGGACCGGCGTCGGCGATCACCTCGGCGAACTCACGCTGCATCTGGCTGGCCTGCCAAAGGTCGGCATCGTCGATGTGCGCCAACAGGGTGATGCCTTCGGTCAGGGCGGCCAGCCACTCCCGCAGCGGGCGGGTGCCGGTCAGCGAATCGACCACACGCTGCAGCCGGTCGACGAATTCGGCCAACTGGCCGGCCAATTGGACGCGGTTGCTGCTGACGTCGTCGAGGGGCAGCGTCGCGTCGATCCAGGCATGCGAGTCCTCGGACATCGCGACGCCGGCCAGCACCCTGTCGATGCCGAAACGCCAAGTGTTGTGCACGAAGTCGACGTGATACGGCCGCCGATGCTCCCGGTCGAAGCCCCACCGGATGTTCGCCTGCCGGACCCAGCGGGTGATGTCGTCCAAATCGTCATCGGTGAAACCGAAGCGAGCGCGCACCGGCGCGGCCTGGGCGAAGTTGAGCACCTCACTGGCTGTCACCCTGCTGCCGGCCAGCGCCAGCAACTGCGCGGCCACACCGAGCAGCGGGTTGGTCTGGATCAGCGAGCGGTCCGCCAGCCGCACCCTCAAGCGGTGAGCGGGATGCGCGCCGTGTACCACGTCGCCGAGCCCGAAGTCGGCGACGATCAGCGGCGCGTAGGTCTCGATATCGGGGCACATCACCAGGATGTCGCGTGGCTCCAGCGTCGGGTCGTCTTGCAGCAGGCCCAAGAGCACCTCGCGCAGCACATCGACCTGGCGGGCCGGTCCGTGGCAGTTGTGTATCTGCACGGAGCGGTCATCGGCCGCGAGCGTGCGCCCTTGTGGCCGAACCACATTGGCGGCGATGTCGGACTGCAGCCACCCGAGCAGCGTGTCGGGGCGCTGCGCGCCGGGCAGATATTCGTCGGTCGTGCAGATCCGTGGGCAGGCCGCGTTGAAGCTCGCGCAGGTCTCGCCCGAGGGTCGCCAGCAGGGGATGGCCCACCGCGCGGTGGCTGGTGTCGTCGCGGCGGGCGATCGCGCCGTGCAGGCCGGCGAGCGCCTGCCACAGCTCGTCGCTGGGGTGCGGCAGCCACAGGTGCAGGTCGTGGTGGGTGGCCAACGCGTCGAGCAGCTCGATGTCGGTGCACGCCAGCCGGGTGTGCCCGAACAGCGATAACCGCGACGGCAGGTCGGCCGGGCCTTCTCGCAGCCGGGCGACGGTCTTCTGGTGACGGATGTGCGGGGGATCGGCGGGGACGGCGGCGACCAGCGCTCGCCACAATTCCGGCTGCCAGGCCAGGTCGGTGTCGAGGTCGCCGGGCTTGCCCTCGAGCCAGTCGACGAGAAGCTCCGGCCGCTGGCGGACGTAGGAGGCGAACAGCCCGGCCAGCCGGCGAGCCACCGCGTAGCGCCGGCCCTTGCGCAGCTCGGCCTCGTCGGCGTTGATGTCGAAGTGGCCCAAATGTTTTGCCAGCGTCGCACACCACGGCTCGTCGAGACTGCAGTCGATCACGTCCAGCAGCGGCCACGTCATCGCCTCGGGCGACCACGGGTCCCCGGTGTCCATGTCGGCGGTGCCGGTGATCTCAGCGATCAGCGACCCGGGACTGCGGAATACCACCCCCGCGCACACCCCGTCGCGGCTGCCGTGTCGGCGCCCGAGGACGTGCGAAAGCCGCTGGCTCAGCCAGCGTTCCACGCCGCGGGCCGGTACCAGGACCAGCTCCTCGGCGAACGGGTCGGGCAGCGGCTCGGCCAGCAGAGCGCCGAGGCCGTCGGCAAGCACGTCGGTCCGCTCGGCACGGTGAAGATGAAGCGCCATCGAGCGCCACCCTAGACCGTCACGACCGACGTCGCGTGAGCGGTTCCGGCCGACCGGAGTGTCATACCGCCGTGCCACAGTGGAAGGGGAAGCCCCTCAACTAGGAGGCAGCATGGCCAACCAGGTGGCGTCCCCGCGCCTCACGCCCAGGTTCATCGAGGCCCTGGGATACGCGGCGCACAAGCATGCGACGCAGACACGCAAAGCCAGCGAAGTCCCGTACCTCGGCCACCTGCTATCGGTGGCCGGCTTGGTCATCGAGGCGGACGGTACCGAGACACAGGCCATCGCCGCGTTGCTGCACGATGCCGCCGAGGACCAGGGCGGCGAACGCGACCCTCACCGAGATCGACCAGAAGTTCGGCGCGGGCGTGGCGTCGATCGTCGCCGAGTGCAGCGACACATTCGAGACCCAGAAGCCGCCCTGGCGCGAGCGCAAGGAGCGGTACATCGACCACCTGCGGGTGGCGTCGGACGACGCGGTGCTGGTCTCCCTGGCCGATAAGCTCGACAATGCCCGTGCGATCCTGCGTGACTTCCGCGCGCTGGGAAACGAGGTGTGGCAGCGGTTCAGTGTGCAGGATCCGCGGCTGCACCTGTGGTACTACCGGTCGCTTCTCGAGGTATTCGGCCAGCGCACCCAGCAGCTGGATGGTCGGCGAGCTTCGCGATGTGATCGATGCGCTCGAGCAAGCGATCAACCACCAGGACGCTTAGCGAGACGGAGGAAAAATGGAGACCTGGGACGCGATCTGTGCCCGACGCAACGTTCGGCAGTACACGCCGGAGCCGGTCTCGGAAGCCGACCTGAACCGCATCGCCGAGGCCGGATGGCGGGCACCGTCGGCGAAAAACCGCCAGCCGTGGGACTTTGTCATCGTCACCGACCCGACTCAGCTGCAAGAGCTTTCGACGGTCTGGCGCGGCGCGGGTCATATCGCGGGCGCCGCGGCGGCGATCGTGCTGGTCGTCCCGGTACCGCCGGATGATCGCCGGCTGGTGACCGATCAGTACGACGTCGGTCAGGCGACGATGGCGATGATGATCGCGGCCACCGACCTGGGCATCGGGACGGGGCATTCGTCGGTGGGGGACCAGGACAAGGCGCGTGCCATCCTCGGTGTCCCCGACGACCACCTGGTGGCCTTCATGCTCGGCATCGGATATCCCGCCGATCGACCAGTGCGCCCGATCCGCAAACCGGATCGGCGGCCTTTCGACGAGGTCGTCCATCGCGGACGCTGGTGACCTGGAAGAGCATGGTGCCCGAGCATCGAGGCGACTACGGGTACGACGGGTCCTTTCACACCGTCTCGGCGGGAACACAACTGGCAGTCGTCGGCGCCGGCTCGGCCGCCCTGCTCGCGGGGGCGGGCATCTGTCTCACGCGCGGTAACCGGTTGGCCGCGGCGCTGGCGGCGGCCCAAAATGTCATGGCCGTCGAGATCATCGCGACGGCGGCCTGGTACATCTACGCGACGCGATCCGGCAAATTCCGGGTGTGGGATGGGGTTCTCGACGATCTGAAACTGCGTGGCGACGAAACCCTGCTCGACCTCGGATGTGGCCGCGGCGCGGTGCTGCTCGCCGCGGCCAAGCGGTTGCCGCAGGGCCGCGCTATCGGCGTCGATCTGTGGCAGGCCGACCAGACCGACAACTCTCCGCAGTCCACTCTGGCCAATGCGGAACTGGAAGACGTCACCGATCGCGTCGAGTTGCACACCGCCGACATGACGGCTCTGCCGTTGCCCGACGAGAGCGTCGACGTGGTGGTCAGCAACCTTGCCATCCACAACATTCCGACCCGCGCCGGTCGTCGCCTCGCTTTGGATCAGGCGGTTCGCGTGCTGCGGCCGGGTGGGCGACTGGCCATCGCGGATCTCTGGGAGACCCGCCAGCACGCCGAACAGTTGCGGGACCTCGGCTGGCGAAACGTTCGGCGCCGCAACCTCGGATGGCGCATGTGGTACGGCGGCCCGTGGTTCTCCACCCGCTTGGTGAGCGCCACCAAACCGGGGTGATCTTCAGGGCCGGATCTGGTCGTAGTCGACGAGCAGATGCCGTGGGCCGCGGAACACTTGGCTGATGCGGTACGGCGGTGGGTCCTCGACCAGCCGCGGGTTGTCCACCCGACGAAGGAACGCCTCGAATGCGGTGTTGACTTCCAGCCGGGCCAGCGGACCGCCGAAACAGATGTGAATGCCGCGGCCCCAGCCCACATGCTCGTTGTCCGGCGCGCGCGGGGATCGAATGCGTTCGGGTCGGAGAAGCGCCGCGGATCCCGGTTGGCCGCGCCGTACATGAGATAGATGGGCGAGCCGCGCGGGATGGTGGTGCCGGCGATGTCGATGTCGGCCAGTGCCGATCGAGTCGGGAAGAACTGCACCGACGACTGCAGCCGAAGCACCTCCTCGATGGCTGCCGGGAATCAACTCCGGCGGCTGCGCAACAACTCGATCGACCAGGGGTTGCGCAGCACGGTGAGCACGCAATGCGAGATCAGATTGACCGTCGAGTCGTGCCCGGCGACAGAACAGCAGGATGGTGTTGTTGACGATCGCACTGCGCGACATCTGCCCGTCCGGACCGTCGTCGTGGACCAACTGCGAAATCATCCCGGGCCCAGGGGATTTCTCCGGCTTTCTCGACCAGCCCGACGATGTACTCGTTGAGCTCGGCGTCGGCGGCTTCGCCTTTGGCGCGACGGGCCTGGCCCTCCTCGGTTTGGATGTCGGGGCCGAGATCGAAGATGCCTGCCGCGATGTCGGCGATCCAGGCGTGGAACTGGGGCTCGTCTGCGATCGGCACGCCCATGATCCGGCAGATCACGTTGACCGGCAGCGGGTAGGCGAACTCGTCGACGACGTCGATGCGGGTCTTACCCGTCGCTTTGTCGAGCAGCTCGTTGACGATCCGCTGACACGTCGGCTCCAGGCCGGGTATCAGATCCGGCGAATCGGGCGGCCCGAAAAAGCGCATGCACTGACGACGCGCCCGGTCGTGTTCGGGCGGGTCCTGCGCGATAAAGCTCGGCTCCTGGCCGTAGGCCCCGGCAATTTCGGGGGTCAGCTCGACCATCGACTCGTCGGCGAACCCGGCCGATCGCCGGCGATCGGTGGGTGACCTTTGCGGAGGTCGGAACTCACCCGGGGGTCGTGGGCCAGCGCCATCAGCTCCTCGTACCCGGTGACGGCGTAGATGCCGTTGGTCACCCGCACCACCGGCGTCTTGCGAAGTTCGTCGAAGAATGGGTAAGGGTTGGCGCGGTTTTCGTACCGCATCGCGGCATCAAAGGCTTCTTCGGGGGTCAATCGCGCCGCTCCTCCTCATCGCTTCGCTCTGCATCGTCGCCGGCGCGGGTCAATTGCGCCGCTCCTCCTCATCGCTGCCGCGCGCGGAACTCGGCGTGCCGCTCGCTGGGGTCGTGGCCCGTCAACACCACGTCCGGGGTCTCGGTCGGCACGCCGCGCGCCGGAAAGTCCGCCGGCATCACGCGCATGTTCTCCGGAAAATCGAAGCCCGGCGGATGCGGCGGAAACGGCCCCGACCGCGCGATCTCGTCTCGGTAGTGATCGATCCACTTGGCGTGATTGAAGGTGACCGCACCGACGATGCGGCCATGGCGACCATACGCTGCGGCAAACCGGCGCTGCTTTCACCGAACCCTGGGTGAAGACGATCTCATCGCCGAACGAAGGCACGCCAACGGATTTGATGTTGACACCGAACTGGGCCGACCAGAACTGCGGGATCAGCAGATGCGCCCAGCGATCGACCTCGTCGCAGACCATGTTGTGCGCGGCGACCCGGGCACCCAGCACGGCGTTGTCCCAATGTTCCATCGCCAGGAACTCGATAGTCGTAGAGCACATGCGGGGCGCGGGCGATGTCGCCGGCCACGAAGATGCGGCTGGTGACCACCCCGTTGATGTCGAACGCACGACAACCGGCGTCGCAACCCA
Organism: uncultured Actinomycetota bacterium; assembly: GCA_963820985.1. Classification (GTDB taxonomy): domain Bacteria; phylum Actinomycetota; class Actinomycetes; order Mycobacteriales; family Mycobacteriaceae; genus Mycobacterium. The sequence continues at coordinate 72,512 of CAWGCI010000005.1, forward strand.
CCCCCCAGAACCCGGCAGCCAACCCGGCCCCGTCGAGCCACTCGACGTTGCGGATCGACCCCAACGACGCCACCACCACGTCGACGTCGAGCGTGCTGCCGTCGGACAGCCGCGCGCGCCGCACGTGCCCGCCGGCGTCACCGTCTAGCGCCAGCACCGAGACGCCGGTGCGAAGATCCACGCCGGCCGTCACGCTGCATCTCGGCGGCGATCTCGCCGATCACGCCGCCGAGCGGACCGCACAGCGGTGCCGGACCGCGCTCGGTGACGGTGACCTCGAGGCCAAGCTCGCGGCACACCGACGCCACCTCCGAACCGATGAACCCGGAACCGATGATCAGCACCCGCCGCGGACGCGCGGCCAGCGCGGCCTGCAGCCGCGCGGCGTCGGCGCGGGTGCGCAGCGAGTGGACACCCTGCAGCGCGGCCTCTTCCGGGTTGGGCCATCGTCGTGCCCGCACACCCGTGGCGATCAGCAGACAATCGCCTACCACCTCGCTGCCGTCGGCGAGGCGCACCAACTGGTTGGCCCGGTCCAGGGCGGTCGCGGCCACACCGAGTCGCCACTGCGCATCGACGCGCGCAGCCGAGGCAGCTTGGTGTGATCGGCCGCCACCCAACCCTTGAGGACCTGCTTGGACAGCGGGGGCCGGTCATACGGCTCGTCGGGCTCGTCGCCGATGATGGTCAGCTGTCCCGCGAAAACCCTCTTCCCGCAACGCTTCCGCGGTACGAAGCCCGGCCAGCGACGCACCCACGATGACGATGCGACCCTGTTCCTTGAAATGGCTCATCGGTGTGCTCGCGCGCCGCATTATTCGCCGTCGAGCTTGTCCACGATGATCGCCTGCACCGGGCAGGCCGCCGCGGCCCGCAGCTACCCGCAACCGTTCGGTGTCGTCCGGGTTGGGGTCGTAGGTGAGGGCCTCTTCGCCGCTGAGCTTGAGCACATTTGGCGCGAGCGGCACACAGTGCGCATACCCCAGGCAGCGGTTCAGGTCGACAACGATTCGCATAGCGATCCCGATCCTCGTGACCTGAAGATCCGACGCGGTGCAGCTTACATCTAGATGCCGTGCATGCTGGGGCCATGAACAGAAACGAGATCACCGAACAGATCGTCGTTGCCCGCCTGGCCAAGGGCCTGACATGGCAGGAGCTGGCCGACGCCATCGACAGGCCGGTGGTGTGGACCACGGCGGCGTTGCTGGGCCAACACCCGATCCCCGCCGAGCTCGGCAAGGTTCTGGTCAAGATGCTCGGTCTCGACGACGTCGGCGATACCGGTGCTGGCGGCACCGCCGATGCGCGGCGGGCTGCCCACTGCCGTTCCGACCGACCCCACCATCTACCGCTTCTACGAAGCGCTGCAGGTGTACGGCGGCGCCATCAAGGAATTGATCCACGAGCAGTTCGGCGACGGCATCATGAGCGCGATCAACTTCAGCCTCGACCTGCAGAAGAAATCGCACCCGTCGGGCGATCGCGTCGTGGTGACATTCGACGGGAAATTCCTTCCCTACCAATGGATTTCGGCAGAGAGCTAACTTGGGCAGGGAGGTGGTCATGGCAACCGATCGGTCCGCAAAGCAGGAACGCAAACTCGGCGGACCTCGTCCTGTCCGGCGGCGGCGTCAAGTTCATCGGCTTGGTGGGCGCCATCGTCGCGCTCATGGACGCCGGATATTCGTTCCAGCGGGTGTCCGGCGTTTCGGCCGGCTCGGTGGTCGCGTCGATTTTGGCGGCCGCGTCCAAAGGTGACCAGCTGACCAGCGAGGAAGTGAAGGAACTCGCCTTGTCGGTACCGCTGCGCAAATGGCGCGACGCGGGACCCGTTCCCTATCTCGGTGCCGCGTGGGGGCTGCTGCGGGACACCAGCATGTACCGCGGTGACGTCGCCCACGACTGGATTCGCAGCGAGCTGAAGAACCTGGGTGTCACCACCTTCGGTGATCTGGCCTTCGACGAGGACGAGCTGCCCGAGGGACGGCGCTACAAGCTGGTGGTCACCGTCGCCGACCTGACCGCGGCACAGCTGGTGCGACTGCCGTGGGACTACCGGCGGCTCTACGGGTTGGACCCCGACGAGCAGCTGGTCGCCGACGCGGTGCGCGCTTCGATGGCGATTCCGTTCTTCTACCGCCCGGTCACGGCTGACCGGCGCCAGCGGGGCGACGTCCACCCTGGTTGACGGCGGGGTGCTGTCGAATTTTCCGATCGACACCTTCGACCGGCGTGACGGCAAACCGCCACGCTGGCCCACGTTCGGGATCACCATCTTGCCGCGCGCCACCGAGGGCCTCGGCGCCGTGATGCCCGCGCTGAAACCCCTGCGCCTTTTCGAACAGACGGCATTGCTGGAAAGCCTGCTCACCACGATGCTGGCCGGCCACGACCAGACCCATCTGAGCCAGCCGTGGGTCGCTGCCCGCGCAATCACGGTCGAGTCGACCAACGTGGGCGTGCTCGACTTCGATGCTCCCAGAAGCCGTCTGGAAGAGCTTTACGACAACGGCTATGCGGCGGCGCAGCAGTTCCTGTCCACCTGGGACTGGCCGACGTACCTCGAACGGTTCTGGCCGAGCGCTCCATCCTGGCGGCACCCGCCCGTCGCGGGTGAAGTGACCCGAGGGTCCGGCGTTACAGCCCGAACTCGGCTTCGATCCCGTCGATTCCGGCGCGGATGGCTTTGAGCGCGTCGGCGCGTGCGCGCAACTTGGTCGCGGCATGGGCGTGCTGGTGCAGGCCGGCGAATTCGCGCGCGGCCTCTTCGGCGCGGCTGAGGACCATCTCCGGCAGCACGATCTCGTCGACGAAGCCGGCGGCCAGCGCGGTCTCCCCGAAGAACGTCTTGGCCAGCCCGGCGGCCTGCTGGTACGCCGAGCGCGTCAGGCGCAGCTTCATGATCTCCAGCGCCGCGTACGGGATGGTCATGCCGATCGCGACTTCGTTGGCCTGAATGTTGTACGCGTGCGCGGCCACTCGGTGATCGCCGGACGACAGCAGGAACGCCCCCATCGCGATGGCGGGGCCGGTGCAGGCCATCACCACCGGCTTGGGGTAGGACAACAGCCGATACGACAGCTCGAAGCCGCCCCTGAGCATGTCGATCGCGGGCTGCGCTTCACCCGAGGTCAGGATCTTCAGGTCGAAGCCGCCGCTGAAGACCCGCTGGTTGCCGGTGATCACCAGCGCGCCGACGTCGTCGCGGTCGGCGTTGTCGATCGCCTCGTTGAGGGCCTGCTGCATGGTCGGGCCCAGCGCGTTGACCTTGCCGTCGTCCATCCTGATGACCGCGATGGAGTCCGTCGTGGCTGTAGGTGACCGGGCCGCTCATGGTTGCTCCTTCGCGCTTCGTTCTGCCCAAGGGCAGGCCCGTCGATTGAATCAGACGCGCTGGCTGTGATGCTTGCCCAGTTCGTTTTCCGCGTTACCCCAGCGCAGGCTGACGTCGGTGGGTTCCTCGAGCTGGCGGGTGCGCCATCTGTCCTGGGTTTCGGCCACCGCGAGGTTGATTCGATCGATCTCGCTGCGGAACACGTCGGGACGCGTTTCCTTGCTCGCGTAGTGGAAGTAGGTCAGCAGGCTGCGCAGCAGCTCGAGCTTCTGCTTTTCCCGCTTCGCCAGGTCGTGGTTCGTCATCAACTCGATGCGCTGGACCGGCGGCAGGGCGTTCCAGTCCAGCACCACCTTGGTCTCCAGCACCGGCCGCTCGCCGTTCCAGAACCGCCAACCGCGCGGCTGCTCGGGGCGGTCGTGGTAGAGCACGCTGCCGGTGAACCGGGACTCGATGCCATTCCCGATTTCGGCGCGGTCGAGCGCCGAATCCCACACCATTCGCCACTCCTGGCCGGGCGCCAGCACCGGCAACTCGGCGGGGAGTTTCAGTTCGACGATATTGGCGTAGCCGTCAGCGGCGTTTTCGTATTCGGCCACGGTCGGCGGAGTCGGAAACGAAAATCGAATGTCGTAGGCCGCGGTTTGGCCGAAATTCCGGACCACCAGTTCGATCACATGCCAATCCGCGGCGTGCGGCTCCATCAGCATGGCGACATGCGGCCGGGTCTGCTCCGCGGCCAACCTACGGTTGCGCTTGATCTGCGCGTTCGTGAAGATCAGCGCGACGACACCAAGCGCAAGCGCCGCCCACGCCGCCCACGCCAACCAGGTGCTGGACCCTACTTGCGTCACCCCGTGCCAGCTGTCCTGGATCCACCCCATTGAATCCATCCCTCCGCTATATCACCTATATCGCCGCGATGCGGCGGCTCAGCCGCCCATCAACATGCGCCACTGATCGAGATTAGTGGCGCGGTACACATAATTCGAACGCTTGACCTCCGACAGCGACGCACTCGGATCAGCTGAATACCAATGCCCGGGAAATACCGTCGGGTCCCCCGGAAGCTGGGCAAGCTGGTGCAGGCTGCGGTACATCTCGTCGGAGTCGCCGCCGGGAAAGTCGGTGCGCCCGCAGCCTTCCAGGAACAGCGTGTCACCGGCGACCAGCCGGCCGTCGAGCAGGAAGCACTGGCTGCCCGGCGTGTGGCCCGGGGTGTGCAGCAGCTCGATTTCGATGTCGCCGACGCTGATCTTGTCGCGGTGCTCATGGGTGGTGAGGTCACCGAGGCCGATCCCGGTGACCCGCGAAACCCAAAGCGCCTCATGGGTATTCACGTGCACCGGCACGGCTTTCCGCTCCAGCAGCTCGGCCAGTCCCGCCAGCTCGAAAGCCCATCATCGAACCGCCCACGTGGTCGGGGTGATGATGGGTCACCAGCACCCCGGACAGCTGCATGCCGTCCGCCTCGATCGCGTCGACGAGATCACCGGCGGCGTAGGCCGGATCGACCACCACGCAGTCCCCGGTCTGCCGGTCGCCGATCAGGTAGGCGAAATTGCGCATCTGCATCGCGAACACGTCGCCGGCGGCGAAATCGCGGCCGGAGAGCAGTTGGCGGAAGTACAGCCGGTCGTCTGACACGTCACCAGACTATGGCTCGTCCAAAACCCGCCCCACCCGGGACTTCGTATCCGGGACAAGCCCGACGATTGCGAGTCATCGTGAAGGTTGGGGTTTGAATGCACTGGGTATTGTTGGTCCATGTTGATGACCGTCGCGATCGAGATCGACGATGACCTGGTCCAGGCGGTGATCCGCAAATACCGTTTGGCCGGCAGGAGCGAGGCCGTCCACCTCGCGCTGCGCAATCTTCTCAGCGAGTCCGACGGCGGACACCTCGATGAGGACGACGAGTACGACGAGTTCAGCGACCTCGAAGCGTGGCGCCGCCGGCCCACCGAGCGACACCGGGTAAGGGCCTAGTGGTTTGGTGGCGTTGCAGGCCAGGCTGTAACCTCTTTTAGGCCCGCGGCACGACTGGTCGCTACGGGTGAACGGCCCCCTTAGCTCAGTCGGTAGAGCGTTTCCATGGTAAGGAAAAGGTCAACGGTTCGATTCCGTTAGGGGGCTCGGTGGACGCCGAGCAGGCTGGCGGCGCTACCCGAGGCGATGTAGCTCAGTCGGTTAGAGCGAACGACTCATAATCGTTAGGTCGCCGGTTCGAGTCCGGCCATCGCTACAACCCAACACATGAGAGAGACCGAGAAAGAACGGACATGGCTTCCAGTACCGATGTGCGGCCGAAGATCACTCTGGCATGCGAGGAGTGCAAGCACCGCAACTACATCACCAAGAAGAACCGCCGCAACGACCCCGACCGGATGGAGCTGAAGAAGTTCTGCCCGAATTGCGGCAAGCACCAGCCTCACCGCGAGACACGCTAGCGTCTGCTACGAGCGTTTGCTCAGACTGACTAGGTAGGTTCTAGATCCGTGGGATTGGCCACAGACATCGTCGGGATGCATTACCGGTATCCCGACCATTACGAGGTCGAGCGCGAGAAGATCCGCGAGTACGCGGTCGCGGTCCAAAACGACGACGCCTCGTTCTTCCAGGAGGACGCGTCGGCCGAGCTCGGCTACAAGGCGTTGCTGGCGCCGCTGACGTTCATCTGCGTGTTCGGCTACAAGGCGCAGTCGGCGTTCTTCAAGCACGCCGGCATCGCGGTCACCGACCAGCAAGATCGTCCAGGTCGACCAAGTGCTGAAATTCGAGCAGCCGATCGTGGCGGGCGACAAGCTGTACTGCGATGTATACGTGGATTCGACGCGTGTGGCGCACGGCACCCAGCTCATCGTGACCAAGAACATCATCACCAACGAAGCCGGTGACGTGGTGCAGGAGACCTACACGACCCTGGCGGGCCGTGCCGGCGAGGATGGAGAAGAGGGATTTTCTGATGGCGCTGCGTGAGTTCAGTTCGGTCCAGGTGGGCGACAAGCTCCCGGAGAGGACCTACCCGTTGACCCGCCAGGACCTGGTGAACTACGCGGGGGTCTCCGGCGACCTGAACCCGATCCACTGGGACGACGAGATCGCCAGCGTCATCGGACTGGACACCGCGATCGCCCACGGCATGCTGACGATGGGTATCGGCGGCGGCTACGTGACCTCGTGGGTGGGCGACCCTGGTGCCGTCACCGAGTACAACGTGCGGTTCACCGCCGTGGTGCCGGTGCCCAACGATGGAAAGGGCGCCGAGCTCGTGTTCAGCGGCCGGGTGAAGTCTGTCGACCCGGAGAGCAAGTCGGTGACGATCGCCCTGACCGCCACCACCGGTGGCAAGAAGATCTTCGGGCGGGCCATCGCCTCGGCCACGCTGGCATGAGCTAGTCGGAGGCTGGTGTATGGCTCTCAAAACCGATATCCGCGGAATGATCTGGCGGTACCCGGACTACTTCGTTGCGGGCCGCGAACAGCTTCGAGAGTTTGCCCGATCCATCAAATGCGACCACCCTGCCTTCTTCGACGAGGACGCCGCCGCCGAACTCGGCCATGACGCGATCGTCGCTCCGATTACCTTCGTGTCGATCTTGGCCAAGCAGGTCCAGATCGGACTTCTTCCGGCACGTCGACATCGGCATGGAAACGATGCTGATCGTGCAGGTCGACCAGCGGTTCGTGTTTCACAAGCCGGTGCTCGCCGGGGACAAGCTGTGGGCCCGGATGGACATCCACTCGGTGGACGAGCGTTTCGGCGCCGACATCGTGGTCACCAAGAACATCTGCACCAACGACGACGGTGAGGTCGTGCTGGAGGCCTACACCACCCTGATGGGCCAGTACAGCGACGACGAACGGCCAAGCTCAGATGGGACAAGGAAACCGGACAGGTCGTCAGAACGGCGTAATTAGTATCTGGACTCCCGCACCGATGTACACTCGGACCTCGGGGTTTTCCCAGCATCAGCGCGCTTTCCGTGAGTCTGAAAACAAGCGGGAGCGCGCGCGTCATGTAAGCCCCGGTAGGTAAGCGCAGGTTGGCCTGCCAACCGCGAAGGGGCGTAGCTCAACTGGCAGAGCAGCGGTCTCCAAAACCGCAGGTTGCAGGTTCAAGTCCTGTCGCCCCTGCTGACGGCGAAGACGTGGAATGGTGGACACTGAAAGTTAGTGCCCGATCAGAGAACAAAGGAGCACGCGGTGAGCGACGAAGGCGACGTTGCCGACGACGCCGCCAGCGACGGCGGCCAGACCGAGGACAGCGGCGCGAGCGGCGGTCGGACGGCGGTGGTGACGAAGTCCGTCACGCGGCCGCAGCGTCCTACCGGCAAGCGGTCGCGGCAGCGAGCGGCGGACACCTCGGGGACGACGTCGACGGAAAGCAGTCGTCGACCGAGGCAGACGACGCCAAGGAGGATTCGGGCGCCAAGAAAGCCAGGAAGGCTGCGAAGGGCCAAGGCTGGCACGAAGCCCAAGAAACCGAAGAAATCCAGCGATCGCCCGGCAAATCCGTTCCTGTTCGTCTACACGTACCTCAAGCAGGTCGTTGCCGAGATGCGGAAGGTCATCTGGCCGAACCGCAAACAGATGCTTACCTACACCTCGGTGGTGCTGGCATTTCTGGCCTTCATGGTGGCGCTGGTCGGTCTGGCCGATTTAGGCCTGACCAAGCTGGTGATGCTGGTGTTCGGCTGAGGTTTGAAGAGACAGAGAGGACAGACGACCGTGACTACCTTCGACGGTGACCCGTCCGCGGGTGAGGCGGTGGATGTGCAGGAGGTCGACGACACCGACCAGGCACCCGAGGCGGTCGCTGAGGTCGCTGAGGTCGCCGAGGTCGCTGACGCGGAGCCGGCTGAAGAGCCGGCCCAAGAAGAAGACGTCGACCCCGCCGCCGCGCTCAAGGCGGAGCTGCGCAAGAAGCCCGGCGACTGGTACGTCGTGCACTCCTACGCGGGGTACGAGAACAAGGTCAAGGCCAACCTCGAGACCCGCGTGCAGAACCTCGACGTCGGCGACTACATCTTCCAGGTGGAGGTACCCACCGAAGAGGTCACCGAGATCAAGAACGGCCAGCGCAAGCAGGTCAACCGCAAGGTGCTGCCGGGCTACATCCTGGTGCGCATGGATTTGACCGACGACTCGTGGGCCGCGGTGCGCAACACCCCGGGGGTCACCGGCTTCGTCGGCGCGACGTCTCGCCCGTCGTCGCTTGCCCTCGACGACGTGGTGAAGTTCTTGCTGCCGCCGGGGGCGGCGAAGAAGGCCGCCAAGGGTGCGGCCACCGCCACCGCCACGGCCGAGGCGGGCGGGCTGGAACGTCCGGTTGTCGAGGTCGACTACGAGGTGGGCGAATCGGTGACGGTCATGGACGGACCGTTCGCCACATTGCCGGCCACGATCAACGAGGTCAACGCCGAACAGCAGAAGCTCAAGGTGCTGGTGTCGATCTTCGGCCGCGAAACACCGGTGGAACTGACCTTTACCCAGGTCTCCAAGATTTAGAAACGTCAGGAAGGAACAACGACCCTCATGGCCCCGAAGAAGAAAGTCACCGGGCTGATCAAGCTGCAGATCGTGGCGGGGCAGGCCAACCCTGCGCCGCCCGTCGGACCCGCGCTCGGCCAGCACGGCGTCAACATCATGGAGTTCTGCAAGGCGTACAACGCCGCGACCGAGAACCAACGCGGCAACGTCATCCCGGTCGAGATCACGGTCTACGAGGACCGCAGCTTCACGTTCGCCCTCAAGACGCCGCCGGCCGCCAAGCTGCTGCTCAAGGCCGCCGGGGTGGGCAAGGGCTCGGCCGAGCCGCACAAGACCAAGGTCGCCAAGGTCACCTGGGATCAGGTCCGCGAGATCGCCGAGACCAAGAAGACCGACCTCAACGCCAACGACATCGACGCCGCCGCCAAGATCATCGCCGGCACCGCCCGGTCGATGGGCATCACCGTCGAGTAAGACCCCAAAACAGACGTGGGAGGGCCAGCTTCGGCCCGCTTGATAACCACGACCCAACAACGATTGGATAGATCGAATGAGCAAGAACAGCAAGGCATTCCGCGCCGCCGCCGAGAAGGTGGACCGCAACAACCTATACAGCCCGCTGGAGGCGGCCAAGCTCGCCAAGGAGACGTCGTCGACGAAGCAGGACGCGACCGTCGAGGTGGCGATCCGGCTCGGTGTCGACCCGCGCAAGGCGGACCAGATGGTCCGCGGCACGGTCAACCTGCCGCACGGCACCGGCAAGACGGCACGGGTCGCGGTGTTCGCCGTCGGCGAGAAGGCCGAGCAGGCCCAGGCCGCTGGCGCCGACATCGTCGGCAGTGACGATCTGATCGAGAAGATCCAGGGCGGCTGGCTGGAATTCGACGCCGCGATCGCGACCCCCGACCAGATGGCCAAGGTCGGTCGTATCGCTCGTGTGCTGGGTCCGCGCGGCCTGATGCCGAACCCGAAGACCGGTACGGTCACGCCCGATGTCACCAAGGCCGTGAACGACATCAAGGGCGGCAAGATCAACTTCCGGGTGGACAAGCAGGCCAACCTGCACTTCGTCATCGGTAAGGCGTCGTTCGACGAGAAGAATCTGGCGGAGAACTACGGCGCTGCGCTCGACGAGGTGCTGCGGCTCAAGCCGTCGTCGTCGAAGGGCCGGTACCTGAAGAAGATCACGATCTCGACGACGACCGGCCCGGGTATTCCGGTCGACCCGTCGGTCACCCGCCACTTCTCCGACGCGTAAGTTCCTCCGCGAGAGACGCACAATCGCACGAATGTCGCTCCGGCGATGTCGATTTTGCGTCTGCTCGGCAAATGCGACCTACCCGCCGCACTCGGCGATGCGTCGCCGCAGAAAGTCGCGGCCGGGCTCAGATCCGTTGGACTCCAACGCAACTCGGTACCAGGCGAGCGCCTCGGCGGGCCGTCCCGCGCGCCGCAGCAGGTCGGCGCGTACCGTCGCGACGAGGTTCGAGCGGGCCAGCCGGGGGTCATGCGCCACCTTGTCCAGCGCGGCCAGTCCCGCGTCGGGGCCGTCGCGGAAGCCGACCGCCAGCGCACGGTTGGCGCGCACCACCGGCGAGTCGGTCATCTGCAGCAGCCGGTCATACGCCGCGCAGATGGCGGTCCAGTCGGTCTGTTCCCAGGTCGGCGCCGTCGCGTGCAGCGCGGCGATCACCGCCTGCGGCAGGTAGGGGCCGGTCGATCCCTCGGCCTGACGCAGCCGGTCCAGGCCGCGGCTGATGCGGCCGCGGTCCCATCGGCGCCGGTCTTGTTCCTCGAGCGGCACCAACGCGCCGGCGTCGTCCACCCGGGTTGTCCGTCGCGAATCGTGCAGCAGCACCAGGGCCGCCAACGCGTGTGCCTCCCGCTCGCTCGGCATCAGCGTGCACAGCTCGCCGGCCAGCCGCACCCCTTCGTCGCAGAGCTCGTCGCGAATCGCCGACGGGCCCGCCGTCGACCAATAGCCCTCGGTGAACACCGAGTAGATGCAACTGAGCACGTGCGGTGTGCGTTCGGGCAGCAGCTCGGCGGGCGGCACCCGCAGCGGGATGTTGGCGTGCCGGACCTTGTTCTTGGCGCGGGTGATTCGCTGACCGACCGCCGCCTCCGTCTGCAGCAGCGCGCGGGCGATCTCGGCGACGGTCAACCCGGAGACCAACCGCAGCGTGAGCGCCAGCTGCGACTGCCGGTCGAGTGCCGGATGCGCGCAGGTGAACATCATCCGCAGCTCGTCGTCGCGGACCGGATGCGGGTCGGTGTGATCGGTGCGCGCCCGGATGTTGTCAACCACAGCCGCCAATTCCTTTCCGGGACGGACGGATTCGCGACGCAGCCGGTCCCGGGCACGGTTGCGGGCGACGGTCACCAGCCATCCGCCGGGATTGTCGGGCACGCCGTCGCGGGGCCACGCTGCGAAGCGCCTCGGCGCAGGCCTCCTGGACGGCGTCCTCGGCGACGGACAGGTCGCCGGACCACCGCGCGAGCGCGGCGACGGCGGGTCCCCATTCCCGGCGGAAGACGCCGTCCAGGTTGGCCATTCGGTGGCCTAGTGTTAGAGCCCGGCTACCCCCACGAACTGCCGCAGCTGCACAGCCGAAGCGGGAATCATCGACGCGAGCTTGACGGCCTCGTCGCGGTCGGCGGCGCCAAGCAGGTAGACGCCGGTGGCGATTTCGGCGCCTTCCACATACGGCCCGTCGGTGATGAGCACCTCGCCATCGCGCACCCGCACCGTCGTCGCCGTGGACGGTTCGTGCAATGCGGCGCCGCCGATCACGTGATCGCCCGCGGCGGCCATGAACTCTCCGTGGCGTGCCGACATCGCCTCCCATTCCGGTGTGCCCGGTGTGTGTGCGGATTCGGGCGGTTCCAGCAGCAGCGCGAGCCAGTCGTTCGCCGGTGAGCTTGCGGGATGGGGTCGAACGAGTGGAACACCGGCCACAGTTCCACCGCGCCGTGCCTGGCCACCGGGATATCGCGGGCCAGAGCCAGACGCCTCGTCGAGGTTTTCGGCTTCGAACACGTAGTAGCCGCCGGCCACCTCGGCGCCCTCGGCGAACGGGCCGTCGGTGACGACCGGCGCGTCGGGACCGCCGGTGATGCGCACCGCGGCCGCCGCGGAGTGCAGGGCATCGCCGGCGCGGATCGCCGAGGCGGCCTTGGCGTGGAAGCTCTGGTACTTGGCCATCTCGTCCGCCGCCTCGTCGGGCGTGCGCTCTAGCTCCTTGCTGATCAACAAGCGCGAAGTACTGCATTTGTCGTCACCTCCGGTAGTGAGCGAAGCCCTTCTGCTCCACTCTCTACCTATTCGACGAACAACGCAGCCGGAATCCGACAGCCGCGCGGAAATTACGCTGACGGCGCCCGGCTTGAGGTAGGTCACCAGGCTGACGTCGAGCATCTCGTCGGCGAAGTAGTGCTCGCAGCCGCGCAGATACTTCATGTAGCGGTCGTAGACCTCTTCGGAGGTGACCTCGATGGCCTTCTCCCGGTTGGACTCCAACGTGTCGCCCCAGATGTGCAGCGTCTTGATGTAGTGCGGGCGCAGCGAAAGAGGCTCGGGGACAATGAATCCCGCCGTCTGGCCGTGCTCGACCATCATCTCGGTAGACGGCAGCCGACCGCCCGGGAAGATCTCGGTGATGATGAACTTGATGAACCGCACCGTCTCGAAGGTCAGTTTCTTACCGCGCGCGGCCATGTTGTAGGGGTGGTAGCTCACGCTGCTTTGCACGGTCATCCGGCCGTCGTCGGGCATGATGTCGAAACACCGTTTGAAGAAGTCGTCGTAGTTCTCGTGCCCGAAGTGCTCGAAGGCCTCGATCGACACGATGCGGTCGACGGGCTCGTTGAAATCCTCCCAGCCGTGCAACCGCACCTGGTGGGAGCGGGTGGTGTCGAGTTCGCTGAGCACCTGCTCGCTGCGGGCGTGCTGGTTCTTGGACAACGTCAGGCCGATGACGTTGACGTCGTACTTCTGGATGGCTCGCTTCATGGTGGTGCCCCAGCCGCAGCCGATGTCCAGCAACGTCATGCCGGGCCGCAGGTCCAGCTTGTCCAGGTTGAGGTCGATCTTGGCGTACTGGGCTTCTTCCAGCGTGATGTCGGGTGGTTCGAAGTAGGCGCAGCTGTAGGTCCGCGTCGGGTCCTGGAACAGGGCGAAAAAGTCATCCGAGACGTCGTAGTGCGCCTGGATGTCTTCGAAGCGCGTCCGCGTCTTCGTCGGACCACTCGGTTTCTCGGCCATCGTCGTGTTCTCCCCGGATCATCTGTGCTGCCTGAACGCGACCAAGCTTAACTACTTCTCCAACGTGAACTGATTGCAGTCGACGTAGCCGATCCGGAACGCCTTGGCGCAGCCGGTCAGATACTTCATATACCGTTCGTACACCTCTTCGGACTGCATCTCGATGGCCTCGTCCTTGTGCGCCTCCAGGGCCTCGGCCCAGAAATCAAGGGTCCTGGCGAAGTCCGACTGCAAAGACTGGTTACGAGTCACCTGGAAGCCCGCCCTCGCCGAGTGCTCCTCGACACTCTCGATCGTCGGCAGCCGGCCGCCCGGGAAGATGTCGGTCACAATGAACTTGATGAAGCGGGCCATCTCGAACGACAACGGCAAGCGTCGGTCGAAAATCTCTTTCGCGGGCAGCCCGGTGATCGAGTGCAGCAGCATCACGCCGTCAGCGGGCAAAGCGTTGTGGGCGAACTTGAAGAAGTCGTTGTAGCGCTCGTAGCCGAAGTGTTCCAACGCTTCGATGGTCACGATCCGATCCACTGGCTCGCTAAACTCAGCCCAGTCGTTCAGCAGAACTTTGCATGAGCGATTGGTGTCGAGATCGTCGAGCACCTGCTGGCAGTGTTCGACCTGGTTTTTGGACAGGGTCAGTCCGACGACGTTGACGTCGTACTTCTCGATGGCGCGTTTCATCGTCGAACCCCAGCCGCAGCCGACGTCGAGCAGGGTCATCCCCGGCTCCAGCCCCAGCTTGTCGAGCGTCAGGTCGAGCTTGGCAAGCTGCGCTTCGTGCAGGGTCATGTCCTCGCGCGGGAAATAAGCGCAGCTGTAGGTGCGCGTCGGATCCTGGAACAGCGCGAAAAACTCGTTCGATAGGTCGTAGTGGGCTTGCACGTCGTCGGTGTGCTGCTGCGTATGCGCGGAGCCCGTTGAGTTTTTAGACATATGCCCTCCCGAGGCGGGCAACCTCACCAGGTAGCCATGCCCGGGACCCTACACGCGGCCCGGCGCATCCCATGTATTTGAGGACGCGTGACCCCGGTTTTTTCGGTCGAGCTCCGCCAGATACCTGTCTGACTCTCGCACCCATTACTTTTCCAGGGTGAATTGGTTGACGTCGATATAGCCGGTCCGGAAGGAGTTGGCGCAGCCGGTCAGGTATTTCATGTAGCGCTCGTAGACCTCTTCGGAAGCGACCTTGATGGCTTCGTCCTTGTGCGACTCGAGGGCCGCGGCCCACAGGTCGAGGGTCTTGGCGTAGTGCGGCTGCAGCGACTGGCGGCGGGTCAACCTGAAACCGCCCTTCGACGAGTGCTCCTCCACCTTCTCGATCGACGGCAACCGGCCGCCCGGGAAGATTTCGGTGACGATGAACTTGGCGAAGCGGGCCATCTCGAACGTCAGCGGCATGCCGCGCTCGATCATCTGCGGACCGGTCAGTGCGGTGATCGTGTGCAGCAGCATCACGCCGTCAGCGGGCAGGATGGAATGGGCCATCTTGAAGAAGTCGTCATAGCGGTCGTGGCCGAAGTGCTCGAACGCACCGATCGACACGATGCGGTCGACGGGCTCGGCGAACTGTTCCCAGCCCTTCAGCAACACCTGCTTGCTGCGTGGGCTGTCCACTTGGTCGAACGATTTCTGCACGTGGATGGCCTGGTTCTTCGACAACGTCAGGCCGATGACGTTGACGTCGTACTTCTCGATCGCCCGCCGCATGGTGGCACCCCAGCCGCAGCCGATATCGAGCAGCGTCATCCCAGGCTGCAGGCCCAGCTTGCCCAGCGCCAAATCGATCTTCGCGATCTGCGCCTCTTCCAGCGTCATGTCCTCGCGCTCGAAGTAGGCGCAACTGTAGGTCTGGGTCGGGTCCAGGAACAGCCGGAAGAAGTCGTCGGATAGGTCGTAGTGCGCCTGCACATCGGCGAAGTGCGGCATCAATTTCGCAGCCAAGACAGTGTCTGCCTTTCTGAACTTGCAGGCTCGTTAGTGGTTGCGCTCGAACGCACCGGGAATGTCCCCCATGCCCGCTCGCGGACATGCTATCCGACTCGGCGCGGCACCACGAAAACGGCGACCAAATCATCCCAGGTCTGGGCCTGGACGCCGCGCCTTGTTCAGCGCGGGCGGGGTAGCTGATTGACAGTCTACTTCGTCAGGGTGAATTGGCCGACGTTGGAGATGCCCTTGCGGAAGAGGTTTGCGCAGCCGGTCAGGTAGTGCATGAAGCGGTCGTAGACCTCTTCGGACTGGATGGCGATGGCGCGTTCGCGGTTGGCCCGCAGATTTGCCGCCCACATGTCCAGCGTGCGCGCGTAATGTGCCTGCAGATATTGAATTTCACCGATCGAAAACCCGCTGTTTTTCGCGTTGTCGATGATGTCGGCTTCGCCGCACATCCCGCCGCCGGGGAAGATTTCCGTCGCGAGGAAGCGGAAGAACCGCAGATCACTCATCGTCACCGCGATGCCGACCTCGCGCCAGTGCGTCTGCGGATACGTGAAAATGCTGTGCAACAGCATCCGGCCGTCGTCGGGCAGGATCTCGTAGCTGCGATCGAAGAACGCGGGCCAACGCTCCTTTTTGAATGCGTCGAAGGCCTCGAAGCTGATGATGCGATCGACCCTCTCGTCGAACTCCTCCCAGCCCTGCAGCCGCGCCTCGGCGCGCCGCGTCGTGGGGATCGCGGCCAGCCTGGCTTTGGTCCGCTCGTAGTGATTCCGGCTAAGTGTGACGCCGATGACATTGACGTCATATTTCTCAACGGCCCGGACCACCGCCCCGCCCCAGCCGCACCCGACATCCAGCACCGTCATCCCCGGCTCGAGGTTCAGTTTGTCCAGCGCCAAATCAATCTTGGCGAGCTGCGCCTCTTCGAGGGTCATGTCGTCGCGCTCGAAGTACGCGCAGGTGTAGACCATGTTGGGATCCAGGAACAACGCGAAAAAGTCGTCGGAAATGTCGTAGGTCGCCTGCGACTCTTCGTAATAAGGTCTCAGCTTGGTCATATGAGACAACCTCCTTAGGCAACCGTACAACCCGGTGAGTTTCTCGCGCGAAACCCACAGGGGCAGTTACTTCTTTGCTCTGCGCTACGCGGCCTTGGCGAAGTTCTTCGTCAGCGCGTCGATGACCCGATCCCACAGCTGCTGTGGTAGATCATGGCCCATTCCGTCGAACAACACTAATCGGGCGCCGTCGATCGCGCGCGCCACCCTGCGGCCGCCGAAGGTCCGCATCAGCTTGTCGGCCCGCCCGTGGATCACCACGGTCGGCGCGACGATGCGCCGGTCGTAGTGCGCCAGGCTGCCGCTGCCCATGATCGCGCTGAAATGTCGGGCAACGCCTTGTGGGTAGTAGTTGCGGTCGTATCCCTCGGCGGCGTCTGCGCGGATCTGCTCTTCGGGCATGCGGTAGCGCGGGCTGCCGATGATGTGGCTGACCCGGACCGCGTTGTCGATGATCACCTCGCGCGGCGAACCCGGCGGCGGGCCCTTCAGCAGCGCCAGCAAGGCGCGCGGGGCCGGCGGCGGCAGGAACGCTGAGTTGTTGCTGGAAAAGATGACTCCCAGCGTTTTCGTCCGCTCGGGGAATCGTGCGGCGAAGATCTGGGCGATCATGCCGCCCATCGACGCTCCGACGATGTGGGCGTGCTCGATGTCCAGGTGATCCAGCAGGGCCGCGGCGTCGTCGGCCATGTCCTCGAGCGTGTATCCCGCCCTGCTGCGCAGACCGAGCCAGGACCGGGCCAGCCGCGTGACAAGCGGCTGTCCCGAGCTGCGATGCTCGGTCTTGCTGGACAGACCCACGTCGCGGTTGTCGTACCGGATGACGCGCAGGCCGTGGCCAACGAGCTTCTCGCAGAACGCGGTTCGCCACAGCAGCAGCTGGGCGCCCAGCCCCATGATCAGCAGCACGGGCGGGTGGTCGATGTCGCCCATGTCCTCGTAGTAGAGCTTCAGGTCACCCGATATCGGCCCCTGATGTCGCGCGAAGCCGGTGCGGATCTCCACTTGTCAGAACCTCGACGTCGGTCTGGTGCTCGCGGCTGACCTCGACCATGAAGTTGGCGAAGTAGCCCGTCAACTGCGGGTCGGACATCATCTGCCACTTCGGTGCCAGCAGTTTCATGTAGCGCTCGACGTAGAGGAACTGCTTGCCGATCAGCACCAGCTCGCGCGGCAGCTTGACGTCGTAGGCGTCGGCCAGCGTCGAGAGCTGGCGGCCGATGTCGGCGTAGGACATGTCGCCCAGCGACTGCATGGTCAGCGGGGTGGCGAACTTCTCCAGATCCTTGGCGGCCTCGGCCTCGGGTTTCATGGTGCCCACGGCGCCCATCAGCACGACGATCTTGCCGGCCGAGGCGTGGTCCTTCTTCACCAGCAGCGCGTAGACCAGCTCGCGCAGCAGCCAGCGGGTGCGGGGATCGATGCGGCCCATGATCCCGAAGTCGAAGAACACGATGCGGCCCTGGTCGTCGACGTAGAGGTTGCCGGCGTGCAGGTCGCCGTGGAACAGCCCATGCCGCAGCCCGCCCTCGAACAGCGAGAACAGCAGCGCCTTGACCAGCTCGGTGCCGTCGAACCCGGCCTTGCGAATGGCGGCGACGTCGTCGATGCGGATGCCTTGCACCCGCTCCATCGTCAGCACCCGGTCACTGGTGAAGTCCCAGTGCACCTGCGGCACCCGGATGTTCTTGCCCAGCGGTGACGCGTGCAGGTGCGAGACCCAGGCCTCCATCGACTGCGCCTCGAGGCGGAAGTTCAACTCCTCGGCCAGGTTGTCGGAGAAGTCGGCGACAACGTCTTGTGCCGACAGGCGACGGCCCAGCTTGGCCAGTTCGACGGCCTGGGCGAACCGCTTGAGGATCTGCAGGTCGGCGGCGACCCGGCGGCGGATGCCCGGCCGCTGGATCTTGACGACGACCTCCTCGCCACTGTGCAGCGTCGCGTAGTGCACCTGGGCGATGGACGCCGACGCGAACGGCTCTTCGTCCCATTTGGCGAACAGCTCGGCGGGGTCACCACCGAGTTCGTCGACGAAGAGCTTGTGCACCTCTTTGGTGTCGGCCGGTGGCACCCGGTCGAGCAGGCCGCGGAACTCGCGCGACAGCGGTTCGCCGAACGCGCCGGGGCTGGACGCGATGATCTGGCCGAACTTCACGTACGTCGGACCCAGATCGGCGAAGGTCTGCGGGAGCTGTTTGATCACCTTCGACTGCCAGCGGGCCCTTGCCCGGCAGCTTGCTGACGATGCGGGCGGCGGTGCGGGTGACCTGCCAACCAGTGACGGCCATCCGGGCCGCTTCCACCGGCAGGGGCACTCGATCAAGCTTGGCCACCTCGCGGTGTTTGGTGGAGCTCATTGAAGCAGTGTGCCAAAACTGTGGTGTCAAGTCCCAATTCGTGTGAGCCCGCTCACCACGTGGCGATCGCGAGCGCGGCGAAGCCGGGCGAAGCGGGTCGCCACCATCAGCGCGTGGCGATCGCGAGCGCGGCGAAGCCGGGCGAAGCGGGTCGCCACCATCAGTGCGTGGCGCGGGCGAAGTTCTCGCAGAGGATCTCGACGATCGGCGCCCACACCGGTTCGGGAAGGTCGTGTCCCATCCCGTCGACCACGACGAATCGCGAGCCGGGAATGGCCGCCGCCACCGCGCGTCCGTTGCGCGGCCGCACCATCGGGTCGGCCGAGCCGTGCAGCACCACGGTCGGCGCGGTGATCGCCTTGCTGTAACCGAGCAGGCTGCCGGTGCCCAGCACGGCGTCGAACTGGCGCAGCATGCCGGCCGGGTAGGTGCAGCGGTCCGCGAGTTCCCGCACCCGCCGTCGCAGCTCGGGTTCGGACGGCAGAAAATTCGGCCCGTTGAACACCGCGATGTTGCGCACTTCGGACGCCAACTTCTCCTCGGCCGGGGCGTCTTTGGCCGGTGAGTCGAACGCCAGCCTGATCACTCGCCAGGCCGGCAGCGCGGACAGCGGCTTGCCCGTCGTCGACATGATGACGCCCAGCGACGCCACCCGATCCGGCTCGGCGGCGGCCAGGATCTGCGCGATCATGCCGCCCAGCGACGCGCCGACCACGTGCGCGCGGGTGACGCCCAGATGATCCAGCAGGGCGACCACGTCCTGGGTCATGTCGACCAGGGTGTACGGCACGCGACTGGGGCGGCCCAGCAGGTAACGGCCGATCCGTGGGTAGATCGAGCCTTTCGCGCGCAGCCCGTGCATCTTGGCCGACAGCCCGGTGTCGCGGTGGTCGAAGCGGATGACGCGGTAGCCGCGGTCGACGAGCCGGGCGCAAAAACCGTCGGGCCACATCGGCAGCTGCGCGCCGAGGCCCATGATGAGCAGCGCAGGCGGACCGGCCGGGTTGCCGAGTTCCTCGTAGTAGAGCTCGACACGCCCGTCTGGGGCGTCGGACGTCTCGCGGCGCGCGATTCCGGTTCTGCTCGGTGAGCACGCTGTCGTTTTCTACCGCGGGCCGCCAGGGCCTGACCCACCCCTCGAGCTGCCAGCCCTCCAGCCCGGCGATCAAGTCGTACATCGTGGCGCCGTCGATGGTCTCCCGGATGATGTCGGCGTGCCCGGCGTGCCGGGCCAGCTCGTTGATCACGTGCAGGATCACCCAGCGCACCGACCAGGCCTCCTGGTCTTTGGGGAACCACGGGATCTCGTGCGGAACGGGCACCGCGGCGTCGAGGTCCGCGGTTTCCACCAGCCGCAGTGATTTGGCGTTCTGGGCCTTGAACGCCTCGAGCAGCCCGTCCAGCGTCTCGTCGGGCCGCATCACGTGCTGGTCCCCGAACTCCTTGGAGATCTGGTCGAACGGGCGAGGGTCCTTCGGCGGCGCTTCCGGCGCGGCGGCCACCCGTCCCATCCAGTTGCGCTGCATCGCGGTGACGTGCTTGACCAGCCCGCCGATCGACAGCGCGCTGACCGACGGCGACGACCGGGCCTGTTCGTCGGTGAGGCCATACGAAACCGCGAAGTATGCGCTTTGGTGGAAGGCCAGGTATTCGCGCAGGGCGCTGCGTTCGTCTGCGACGGGCGGGGCGAGGGCGGGCATTCTCAATCCTCCTGGTCGACGATTCGGTCAGATCCACTCATGGCAGGGAGCTTTCCACTAAGGGGTGACATGCTTCTGGCATGCGGGTGATTTCGGCGGAATCGACCGAACTTTTCGTTGGTCCGCCGGACGCGCCGATCCAGCTGGCCCGCGTCACCGTCGCCGAGGTCACCGAGCCAACGCCAGTCCGCATCGACGGCGACGGCCTCAGTGGCGGGGCGCTCGTCGAAGCCGGCCAGGAGGTTGTCGAGGTCCCGGTCGCCGCTGCGCGTCCGGTTGTCGGTCAGCGGCGGACCGCGCGGGTCCACGCTGCCGGTGCCAGCGCGCACTTCGAATTCACGGTCGCCGAGCCCGGTTGGACGATGTTCATGGTCAGCCACTTCCACTACGACCCGGTGTGGTGGAACACCCAGGGCGCCTACACCAGCGAGTGGGCGCGAGGACCCGCCGGGCCGGCAGACCAACGGCTTCGAACTGGTGCACGCGCATCTGGAGATGGCCCGCCGCGAGCCCGAGTACAAATTCGTGCTGGCCGAAGTGGATTACCTCAAGCCGTACTGGGACACCCACCCCGAGGACCGCGCCGACCTTCGCCGTTTCCTCGCCGAAGGCCGCGTCGAGATCATGGGCGGCACCTACAACGAACCCAACACCAACCTCACCGGTCCGGAGACGACTATCCGAAACCTGGTGCACGGCATGGGTTTTCAGCGTGACGTGCTGGGCGCCGATCCGGCCACCGCGTGGCAGCTGGACGTGTTCGGCCACGACCCGCAATTCCCCGGGATGGCCGCCGACGCCGGGCTGACGTCGAGTTCGTGGGCCCGCGGGCCGCACCACCAGTGGGGTCCGACCCACGGCGGCTCCGTTGACCGCATGCAGTTCAGCAGCGAGTTCGAGTGGATCTCGCCGTCGGGTCGCGGCCTGCTCACGCACTACATGCCGGCGCACTATGGGGCGGGTTGGGGGATGGACTCGTCGGCCTCGCTGGGCGAGGCCGAGGAAGCCACCTATGCGCTGTTCCACCAGCTGAAGAGGGTCGCGCTGACCCGCAACGTGCTGCTGCCGGTCGGCACCGACTACACCCCACCGAATAAGTGGGTCACCGAGATTCACCGCGACTGGGGCGCGCGCTACACGTGGCCGCGGTTCGTCTGCGCGATACCGCGCGAGTTCTTCGCGGCGGTGCGGGCCGAGCTGGCGGAAAAGGGCGGTGCGCCGTCGCCGCAAACCCGCGACATGAACCCGATTTACACCGGCAAGGACGTGTCCTACATCGACACCAAACAAGCCAACCGCGCCGCCGAAAACGCCGTCCTGGACGCCGAGCGCTTCGCCGTGTTCGCCGCGCTGATGACCGGCGCCGACTACCCGCAGGCGGCGCTGGCCAAGGCGTGGGTGCAGCTGGCCTACGGCGCGCACCACGACGCCATCACCGGCTCGGAGTCCGACCAGGTCTACCTCGACCTGCTGACCGGCTGGCGCGACGCGTGGGAGCTGGGCCACGCGGCCCGCGACAACTCGCTGGAATTGCTGTCCGGCGTTATCGCAGGGTGACGTCGTCGTGTGGAATCCGTTGGCGCAGCGGCGCACCGACATCGTCACCGCCCGGCTCGGCTCGCCGCTCGGCGCCGGTGTGCGGGTGCTCGACGCCGACGGCACCGAGGTACCGGCGCACGTCGAGCACGACGGACGGTCGGTCACCTGGCTGGCGCGGCGATGTCCCGTCGCTGGGCTGGCGGGCCTACCGGTTGGTCCCCGGGGGTCCGCAGCGGCGGGCTGGCAGCCGGTGGACGGGTTCAGCATTTCCAACGAGCACTACCGGCTGGCGGTCGACGCGGCCCGCGGCGGCGGCGTTGCTTCCCTCGTTGAGTCGACGGTGCCAGGCGTGAGCTGATCGCCGACGGCCGGGTGGGCAACGAGCTCGCCGTCTACGAGGAATACCCGTCGCACCCGACGCAGGGTGAGGGCCCGTGGCAGCTGCTGCCCAAGGGGCCGGTGGTGTGCTCCTCGGAATCGCCCGCCCGGGTCCAGGCCTACCACGGCCCGCTCGGCCAGCGACTCGTGGTGCGCGGCGCGATCGGCACGCTGCTGCGCTACACCCAGACGCTGACCCTGTGGCGCGGCCTGGCGCGGGTGGACTGCCGCACCACGATCGACGAGTTCATCGGGGAAGACCGCTTGGTGCGGCTGCGCTGGCCGTGTCCGGTGCCGGGCGCGACGCCGGTCAGTGAGGTGGGCGACGCCGTCGTCGGGCGCGGTTTTGCGTTGCTGCACAAGGTTTCTGGGGGACCCGAATCGGTGGACACCGCCGAGCACCTGCGGACGCTGGACAACCCGGCCTACAGCTGGTTCGGGCTGTCCTCGGCGGCCCGGGTGCGGGTTGACGATTCGGTGCGTGCGGTGTCGGTGGCCGAGGTGGTGTCGCCCGCCGAGGCGATGTCCGGGCCCGCTGGCGCGCGACTTGATGGTCGCGCTGGTCCGCGCCGGCGTCACGGCCACCTGCAGCGGCGCCGACAAGCCCCGCTACGGGGACCTCGACGTCGACTCCAACCTGCCGGATACGCGGATCGCGCTGGGCGGGCCGACCCGCAATGCCTTCACCGAAGCCGTACTGGCGCAGGCTGATCCGATCTACACCAAAGAACTCGACCGGCAGCTGGCCGAGACCGGCCGGGCCCGGGTCTGGGTGCCGGCGGCGACTCCGTTGGCGTCGGTGTGGCGGCCCGGCGCCGACCTGCGTGCTGTGCGGGCGCTGCCGGTGCTGGTGATCGACGGGTCGGACGAGAAAAGCCTGGGCGCCGCGATCGCGTCGGTGACCGACGACCTCGCCGACGCCCAGATCGTCGTCAGCCAGCAAGCCCCGGCGGACATGGAACCTTTCGATGCCCGCAGCGTCGCGCTACTCAACCGCGGAGTCCCGAGCTTCGCCGTCGAGACCGACGGCACCCTGCATACCGCGCTGATGCGGTCCTGCACCGGCTGGCCGTCCGGCGTCTGGATCGACGAGCCGCGCCGCACCACGCCCGACGGCTCGAACTTCCAACTTCAACACTGGACACACGTTTTCGACTACGCGCTGGTGAGCGGGGACGGCGACTGGCGAAACGCGCAGATCCCCAGCCGAAGTGCCCAGTTCTCCCATCCGCTGCTCGCCGTCGTCGCACCGGGACCGCAGGGGCGGCTGGCGCCGGTGGGCTCGCTGCTGCATGTCGATCCCGCCGATGCGGTGCACCTGGGCGCCCTGAAGGCGGCCGGTAACCCGCTGGCCAGCGGCAGCGCCGCACCGGTCGACCCCGGCACCGTGGCCGTGCGGCTGGTGGAAACGACCGGGAACAGCACCCGCGTCGCCGTCGGCTCCGAGCTGGGCACGGTGCGCGCGCTGCAACTGGCCGACCTGCTGGAAACCCCGCAGGGCCGCAAGCGGGCGGTGGACCTGCACGGCTACCAGGTGGCCACCGTGCGGGCCCGGCTCGAGGTACCCGAGCTGCTCGCGGGCCCCTCGCAGCTGGCCCCGCAGGCCGAGGTCGCCCAGCCCCTGTACGCGCGGTATTGGCTGCACAACCGCGGCCCCGCACCGCTCGGCGGTCTGCCCGCCGTCGCGCACCTGCACCCGCAGTCAGCGACCGCCGAGCCGGGCGACGAAGGTGGTGCTGCGGCTGACTGCGGCCAGCGATTGCAGCGACGCCCCGCTGAGCGGCACCGTGGCCGTGGTGTGTCCGGATGGCTGGAAGGCCAATACCCGCCGAGCTGCCGTTCACGCTGTGCCCCGCCGAGCACGTGGAGGCCGACGTCGTGCTTACGATTCCGGGTCGCGCGCAACCGGGCCCCTACCCCGTCCGGGCGCAGCTGTGCATCACCGACGCCCGAAGCGCCCGAAGCCTGGCGCCAGGTGGTCGAGGACGTCTGCGTCGTACAGGTCGGCGCGCGCCACGAAGCAGAGCTGGTCTACCTCCTCGAGCGACCCGGCCGACATCGCCCTGGCGGCAGGCGATACCGCGCGGCTGACCGTCACGGTGGGCAGCCAGGCCTGCGCCGAGCTGGCGTTGGAGGCGCATCTGATCAGCCCCTGGGGCACCTGGGAGTGGATCGGCCCGGCCGCGTCTCGGCGCCACGCTGCCCGCCCGCGGCACGGTCGAACTCGGCTTCGACGTGGCCCCTCCGGTCTGGCTGGAGCCTGGCCAGTGGTGGGCCCTGGTGCGGATCGGCTGCGCCGGCCGGCTGCTCTACTCACCGGCGGTGCAGGTGACGGTCAGATGAGCACACAACTGGTCGCGATGGTGGCCGGCGCGCCGGTTCCGGTCGATCGAGGTCGACGCGGCCGAGGAGCGGCTGCGTAACGGACCGCGCGGGGCCGCGCTGCCGGCCAGCGGCACCAGCGAGGGACGGCAACTGCGGCGCTGGCTCACCCAATTGATCGTGACCGAGCGGGTGGTGGCCGCCGAGGCCGCTGCGCGCGGTTTGACCGCGACGGACGCCCCGACGGAGGCCGACCTGTTGCCCGATGTGACGGCCCGGCTGGAGATCGGCAGCGTGGCCGCGGCGGCCCTGGCGGATTGGCGCGCGCGGGCGCTGTTCGCCGACGTCACCGCGGGGGTGCGGGTCGGCGACCACGAGGTGGCCGACTTCCATGCCCGCAACCCGCTCCGGTTCGCCCCGCCACGCCTCGGCCGTCACGGGTGGCGGTCCCCGTCGCCCGTCGCACCACCGTTTGAGCAGGTGCGGTCCGTGATCGCCGAGCATCTGTTGGGCGCCGCGCGCCGACGCGCCTTTCGGGTGTGGCTGGACGCGCGCCGTGCGACGCTGGTCGAGCTGGCCCCCGGCTACGAGCATCCCGGCGACCCACGCCAACCCGACAACACCCACCGGCACTGATGCTCACCCTCTGTCTCGATATCGGCGGCACCAAGATTGCCGCCGGCCTGGCCGATCCGGACGGCGTGCTGGTCCACACCGCCACCCGTCCGACTCCGGCAAGCGGCGACGCCGAACAGGTCTGGGCCGCGGTCGACGCGCTGATCGCCGATGCGTTGCGCACGGCCGGCGGCGCAATTGGCGCGGTGGGCGCGGTAGGCATAGCCGCGTCCGGGCCGGTGCACCTGTCCAGCGGAACCGTCAGCCCGATCAACATTCCGGCCTGGCGCGGTTTCCCGCTGCGGGACAGGGTCGCGGCCGTAATTCCCGGGGCGCCCGGCGTTCCGGTGCGACTCGGCGGCGACGGGGTGTGCATGGCGCTGGGCGAGCACTGGCGCGGTGCGGGACGCGACGCCCGCTTCCTGCTGGGCATGGTGGTGTCCACCGGCGTCGGCGGCGGGTTGGTGCTCGACGGCGCTCCCTACGCGGGCCGCACCGGCAATGCCGGGCACGTCGGCCATGTGGTGGTCGACCAGCACGGCGAGGTGTGTGCGTGTGGCGGTCGCGGCTGCGTGGAGACCGTCGCTTCCGGCCCGTGGATGGTGCGCTGGGCGCGCGCCAATGGCTGGTCCGCACCGCCGAGCGCCGGCGCCAAAGAGCTGGCCGATGCGGCGGCGATGGGAGATCCGGTGGCGACACAGGCGTTCCGCCGGGGTGCTGGGGCGCTCGCGGCGATGATCGCCTCGGTGGGGGCGGTGTGCGACCTGGACCTCGTCGTCGTCGGGGGAGGTGTCGCCAAATCCGGCCCGCTGCTCTTCGATCCGCTGCGCGAGGCATTAGCCGACTACGCGCGGCTCGACTTTCTGGCCGGTCTTCGTGTCGTGCCGGCTGAGCTCGGTGGTGACGCCGGTCTGGTCGGCGCGGCCCGGCTCGCCCGGCTGTGATGCACCTATTCGCGCGCCGAGGGAAAGTCGTGGCGCGAGATATGGAGAAGTTCATTCAATGCGGCGCTGTCATGGTGGCGAAACCCGATGTATTCGAGCGATTTCCCAATCGCCACAGCGACCCTCCTGGCTGCCTGATGCAGCGCGTCCGGCGAGGCGGCCAGCGTCACGGGCAGTTGACTTAGCGCCGTCGCCATCGTTTGCCATGTCGGGCCCACGTATCGCTGCCATACCTTTAACCGCGAAATCTCTGCGGGCATCTCACTGATCTCACTGATCTCGCTGGTCTCGCGGTACTCGGCGGCCCAGTACGCAATCCAGGTCCACAGGGGGATACACGCCGCATACACGTCGTCTTTGAGCCGTTTGACATCGATTGACTCACGCCTGGACCGCTCAAAGCGGTCAACAGCCGCCGCGAGTTCTTGACCCATCGGGCAGACGACATCGAGAACGTCGCCGGCGGTCGGGGCTGCGGCGCCAACAACCTGAACTGCATTCCACTCGGCGCGATGCTCGTCGCACATCTTCCTTGCCGCAGCGAACTGGAGGTTGGGGGCTCCCTGCCAGGTGGACTGGTGTCGGTAAGCGACCAACCCGGACCCTTGCAGCTCCATCATCGCGTGCTGCGCTTCATGGGCGACCGTGCGGCGAAGCACCCGCAGGCCGTCCGGGCTGACGCTGGGCAGGCCGGCGGCGGTGGGTTTAAAGCCGCTGGCATCGAAGTTGATCAGGGAATTGGCGTCCACGATGACTTCGACACGGCCGTCCCGGCGCAGCATCGTTCTGCCGCCGACATTCCCGCGCCCCGCCGCGTCGTGTACGGCGGGGTCTCGGCGCATCACTGCCTTGGGTACGTCGACAGGAAGGACCAGGATGACGTCGTCGGGGCGGTCAACAAGACTGGCCAATAGTTCTGCCAGGACGTCGATGCCGGTCCGCAGCGCGTCGGGTGAGGGATCCGACCAAATGGCGGCCTCCACTTCGGGGTGCCAATCCTCGAGGATGACCTCGCACCGCGGTTGGGCTTGGTCGCTCAGGTCGCTCGGGTCGCTCATGCCGGGATCATCGCATACGACCCTGGCCAGCAGTTATTCGGCGCATTCGCACCCATCACTTGGGATCGGTAGCCCCGCCCGCGGTTTGTACTTTCCGCAAGTGACGACCAAAGGAAAAGCGACATGAACACCACTCGCCGCGGTAAGCGGATCATCGTCGAGGCGCTGCTGTCGGGCGCCATCGCGGTGGTGGGTCTGGGGCTCGCCGCAGGCACCGCCCAAGCCCAGCCCGTTGGCCCATTCCCGGTAAACAACTTCACGGTTCCGCACGAATGGTGCCCGGGGCAATCCTTACCGGTGCCCGATGTCCGTTGGGACATGAGCGTCTGCCACCACTGGTACTGGGTCCCGGTCGGGGGCATGGGCAACGTCGGCCCATTCGTCTGGGAGGGAGACGCTCCACGCCAGCCGCAGGGTAAGCCCCCGTGCTACGGAGCCCCCATCTGCTTACCCGGGCTGTAGTCGTTTTGGCTGATCGCGTCAGCCCGCGCTATTGTGGTTGCCGATCCACCGAAGACCGTCGGTCACCGAGTAATCGGTTGAAGGTCCGGGAGCATCCCGGCGGCCCACGCAGGAGGACGAGGCATCATCGCTGGCATACGCCAGCGTATTTCAACGCCCCGGCCGCTTCCTGCGCCGGGGCGTTCGGCGTTTTCGGGTGATCGCAGACGACAAGTCGCAGAAGGACTTCACTCCTAAGGAGGTATGCATGGCCAAGGCTGACAAGGCCACAGCCGTTGCAGACATCGCCGAGCGGTTCAAGGACTCGACCGCGACGTTGATCACCGAATACCGCGGTCTGACGGTGGCGAACCTGGCCGAGCTGCGCCGCTCACTGGCGGGATCGGCCACCTACGCGGTCGCCAAGAACACGCTGATCAAGCGGGCGGCGTCGGAAGCCGGCATCGAGGGCCTCGACGAGCTGTTCGCCGGCCCGACGGCGATCGCGTTCGTCACCGGCGAAACGGTCGACGCCGCCAAGGCCATCAAGACCTTCGCCAAGGACAACAAGGCGCTGGTCATCAAGGGCGGCTACATGGACGGCCACCCGCTGACCGTCGCCGAAGTCGAGCGCATCGCCGACCTGGAGTCCCGCGAGGTGCTGCTGGCCAAGCTGGCCGGCGCGATGAAGGGCAACCTCGCCAAGGCGGCCGGCCTGTTCAACGCGCCCGCATCGCAGATGGCCCGGCTCCTGGCCGCACTGCAGGAAAAGAAGGCTTCGGAACCGGCCCCCGCGCCGGCTGCCGCCCCTGCCCCCGAACCCGCCTGCAGAGGCGGCGGCCGAGGTCTTGCGGAGACTTCTCCGGCGCCTGGCTGAAGCCGAGTAACGCCACCGAGAAACCCTTAAAACCAGAAAATCAGGAAGGACCCACACCATGCCCAAGCTGTCCGGCGACGAACTGCTCGACGCCTTCAAGGAAATGACCCTGCTGGAGCTCTCGGACTTCGTGAAGAAGTTCGAGGAGACCTTCGAGGTCACCGCCGCCGCTCCGGTCGCGGTTGCTGCCGCGGGCGCTGCCCCGGCCGGTGCCGCCGCCGAGGCCGCCGAGGAGCAGTCCGAGTTCGACGTCATCCTCGAGGCCGCCGGTGACAAGAAGATCGGCGTCATCAAGGTTGTCCGCGAGATCGTTTCCGGCCTGGGCCTCAAGGAGGCCAAGGACCTGGTCGACGGCGCGCCCAAGCCGCTGCTGGAGAAGGTCGCCAAGGAGGCGGCCGAGGAGGCCAAGACCAAGCTCGAGGCCGCCGGCGCCACCGTCACCGTCAAGTAGGTCGAGCACCAATTGCGCGAAAAGCCCCCGGGGGCTTTTCGCGTGCCCTGCTCAGGCCTTAGCGGCCGCCCGCCGCGACTGTTCCACCTGCTCGGGTGAATCTCCCAGAGCCACAAGCAAATTCGACTGTCATCGACGTCAAGCACCGGCACGACGGCCGCGCCGTCGTCGCCGTAGAAGCCGGCCAGTTCGAGCATCACGAACCCGTGCATCAACGCCCAGAACTGGGCGGCGGTGGCAATGACGGTCGCATCGTCGGCTTCCGAGCCAACGGTGATTCGACCGACCCGCATGGATCGCCGCACCACGCGCACCACATGCGCGAAGCTGGGAATGCGCTGCTCGATCTCGGCGACCGTCAAGCGTCAACACGTTGCCCGCCGGTGCGTTGATGCCGTGCGCGCTGGTGCTGCCGAACATCAGCCGATACATGTGCGACCGCTCGATGGCGTAGCGCCGGTACGCGGCGCCGAGGACGAACAAATCGGCGACCGGGTCAGCGGTCTCCGTCACCGTCAACGCGGCATCCAACTGCCGATAACCCTCGTCGGCCAGCTCGGCGATCAGCCCACGCATCCCGCCGAAATGGGTGTAGACCGCCATCGTCGACGTCCCGGCGGCGCTGGCCACCTTGCGGGTCTGCAGCGCATCGGGGCCGTGTTCGTCGAGGAGGCCGACGGCGGCGTGCAGCATCTCGTCGCGAACACTGCGCCCCGGTGCTGACGTTGCCTCCGAAGTCATGCTTGCCATCTTCTCATCGACGGCGTACCGTTCACAATAACGCTGAAATAACAATGTTATAGGAGCTCAGCCATGACTTCCACGCAAATCGCCGAATCCCGCAATCCCTACCTCAGCGGCTTCCTGGCGCCGGTGAGCGCCGAAGTGACCGCCACCGACCTGCAGGTCACCGGTCACATCCCCGAGCACCTGAACGGGCGATACCTGCGCAACGGACCCAACCCCGCCGCCGAGGTCGACCCCGCCACCTATCACTGGTTCACCGGCGACGGCATGGTGCACGGGGTGGCGCTGCGCGACGGCAAGGCCCGCTGGTACCGCAACCGCTGGGTGCGCAGCCCGGCCGTGTGCCACACCCTCGGCGAGCCGGCGCCAGACCGGATCGACCCGCGGGCGGGCATGCTCGGCCTGGGCGCCAACACCAACGTGCTGGCCCACGCCGGAAAGACCCTGGCGCTCGTCGAAGGCGGAGTCGCCAACTACGAACTCACCGACGAGCTGGACACCGTCGGGACATGCGACTTCGACGGCACGCTGGCCGGCGGCTACACCGCCCACCCGCACCGTGATCCCAAAACCGGCGAACTGCACGCGGTGTCCTACTCGTTCGCGCGCGGACGCACGGTGCAGTACTCGGTGATCGACACCAACGGCCGCGCTCGTCGCACGGTCGACATCGAGGTGTCCGGGTCGCCGATGATGCACGATTTCTCGCTGACCGAAAAATACGTGGTGCTCTACGACCTGCCGGTGACGTTCGACCCGGTGCAGGTGCTGCCCGCTTCGGTGCCGCGCTGGCTGCAACTGCCCGCCCGGCTGGTGGTGCAGTCGCTGCTCGGACGCGTCCGGATCCCCAGCCCGATCGCCGCGAGGGCCAACCAGGACAGGCGCCGCTCGTCCGGCCTCCCGTATGCCTGGAACAACGACTATCCGGCGCGCATCGGCGTCATGCCCCGCGATGGCACCAACAAAGATGTCCGCTGGTTCGAGATCGAGCCGTGCTACGTCTACCACCCGCTCAACGCCTACTCGGAAATCCGTGACGGCGGCTGAGAGGTGCTGGTGCTCGACGTGGTGCGCTACGCGCGGATGTTCGACCGTGACCGGCGTGGGCCGGGCGAGAGCCTGCCATCCCTGGACCGGTGGACCATCAACCTGGCGACCGGCGCGGTGAGCACCGAATGCCGCGACGATCGGTCGCAGGAGTTTCCTCGAATCAACGAGAACCTAACCGGCGCCCGGCACCGGTTCGGCTACACCGTCGGGCATCGACGGCGGGTTCCTCGCCGCGGGCAGTCCGGATTTGGTGTCGTCGCTGTACAAGCACGACTACGCCACCGGATCCACCATGGTCGCCGCACTCGATCCCGACCTGCTGCTGGGTGAGGTGTGCTTCGTGCCGAACCCGTCGCACGCCGGCGCCGAAGGCTCTGAAGACGACGGGATCCTCATGGGCTACGGCTCGCACCGCACCCGAGACGAAGGCCAGTTGTTGCTGCTGGACGCCCAAACCCTGGAAACGGTGGCGACCGTGCACCTGCCGCAGCGGGTACCGATGGGCTTTCACGGCAACTGGGCGGCTTCTGGGGCGGTCGGAGATCGTTATCTCTGCAACCCTGATGCCACGCCGCCGGCGTGCGCTACAGTGACTCAAGCCACACAAAGGGGCAGGTGGCGGTATGCGCGTCGACGGAAGGGTTCCCACATGGGCGTCGCTATCGAGGTGAATGGACTCACGAAGTCCTTCGGATCCTCGAGGATCTTTGAAGACGTGACGTTGGAAGTCCCCGCCGGGGAGGTCAGCGTCCTACTGGGGCCGTCGGGTACCGGCAAATCGGTCTTCCTGAAGTCCCTCATCGGTCTACTGCGGCCGGAACGTGGCTCGATCATCATCGACGGCACCGACATCATCGAATGCTCGGCCAAGGAGCTGTACGAGATCCGCACGCTGTTCGGCGTGCTGTTCCAGGACGGCGCGCTGTTCGGCTCGATGAACCTCTTCGACAACACCGCGTTCCCGCTGCGTGAGCACACCAAGAAAAAGGAAAGCGAGATCCGTGACATCGTCATGGAGAAGCTCGACATGGTCGGCCTTGGCGGGGACGAGAAGAAGTTCCCCGGCGAGATCTCCGGCGGTATGCGCAAGCGTGCCGGCCTGGCTCGTGCCCTGGTTCTCGACCCGCAGATCATCCTCTGCGACGAACCCGACTCGGGTCTGGACCCGGTCCGTACCGCCTACCTGAGCCAGCTGATCCTGGACATCAACGCCCAGATCGACGCCACCGTCCTCGTCGTGACGCACAACATCAACATCGCCCGCACCGTGCCGGACAACATGGGCATGTTGTTCCGCCGGCACCTGGTCATGTTCGGCCCGCGCGAGGTGCTGCTGACCAGCGACGAGCCAGTCGTGCGGCAATTCCTCAACGGCCGCCGCATCGGGCCGATCGGCATGTCCGAGGAAAAGGACGAGGCCACCATGGCCGAAGAGCAGGCCGCGTTCGATGCGGGTCAGCACGCCGGCGGTGTCGAGGAAATCGAGGGCGTGCCGCCGCAGATCGTCGCGTCGCCGGGCATGCCGGAGCGCAAAGCGGTCGGCCCGGCGCCAGGCCCGGGTGCGCGCGATGCTGCACACACTGCCCAAGAACGCCCAGGCGGCGATCCTCGACGACCTCGAGGGCACGCACAAGTACGCCGTCGCACGAGATCCCCGAGTAGGACCGTGCTGTCCACAGAAGGGACTTTGTTCGCAAGTTTCACGATAACTTGACGTGTCTCCCCTTGACTGACGGGCGCAAACGGGTCAATCTGTTGGGCAGAATGTGTCCTGTCCGTGAGGGGTAAGTCGAGAATCGCCAGCCAGCGCTCGAAGACCCCCTGGATGGGTTGTTGAGGAATGCGCGCGTCTGCGCTATTGTTGGACGTTGCGCTGGCTACCTCCTGCCCACCTCACCCGCCACCTGACACCGTGGTCTTTGCCTGAGCCCCATTTTGGCTCAGCTGTTTAGTTGCGCGCGTGGGATACGGGCAGATCGTCCGCCGGCCGAGTTAACACAATTGTCGCGGCGAACAGGCCCGGTGGCCCCGGTTCTCGTGAGTCGCACGAGGTGCTGGAAGGATGCATCTTGGCAGATCGCCAGAGCAAGACGGATCGCCCACAAAGTTCCTCTAACAGCGGAAGTTCCTCTAACAACTCCGTGCCCGGAGCGCCAAACCGAATTTCCTTCGCCAAGCTTCGCGAACCCCTCGAGGTTCCGGGGCTTCTTGACGTGCAGACCGACTCGTTCGAGTGGTTGATCGGTTCGCCCGGCTGGCGCGAGCGCGCGGTGGAGCGCGGCGAGGTCACCCCCAAGGGCGGCCTCGAAGAGGTGCTCGACGAGCTGTCGCCGATCGAGGACTTCTCCGGCTCGATGTCGCTGTCGTTCTCCGACCCGCGGTTCGACGAGGTCAAGGCGCCGGTCGACGAGTGCAAAGACAAGGACATGACGTACGCGGCCCCGCTGTTCGTCACGGCCGAGTTCATCAACAACAACACCGGCGAGATCAAGAGCCAGACGGTGTTCATGGGTGACTTCCCGATGATGACCGAGAAGGGCACCTTCATCATCAACGGGACCGAGCGTGTGGTCGTCAGCCAGCTGGTGCGCTCGCCCGGCGTGTACTTCGACGAGAGCATCGACAAGTCCACCGAGAAGCTGCTGCACAGCGTCAAGGTGATCCCGAGCCGCGGTGCGTGGCTCGAGTTCGACGTCGACAAGCGCGACACCGTCGGTGTGCGCATCGACCGCAAGCGTCGCCAGCCCGTCACCGTGCTGCTCAAGGCGCTGGGCTGGACCAACGAGCAGATCCACGAGCGGTTCGGTTTCTCCGAGATCATGATGTCGACGCTGGAGAAGGACAACACCGCCGGCACCGACGAGGCGCTGCTGGACATCTACCGCAAGCTGCGCCCGGGCGAGCCGCCGACCAAGGAGTCGGCGCAGACCCTGCTGGAGAACCTGTTCTTCAAGGAGAAGCGCTACGACCTGGCCCGGGTGGGCCGCTACAAGGTCAACAAGAAGCTCGGCCTGCACGTCGGGTGAGCCGATCACGAGCTCGACGCTGACCGAAGAGGACGTCGTCGCCACCATCGAGTACCTGGTGCGCCTGCACGAGGGACAGGCCACGATGACCGTCCCCGGCGGCAGCGAGGTGCCGGTGGAAACCGACGACATCGACCACTTCGGCAACCGCCGGCTGCGCACCGTCGGCGAGCTGATCCAGAACCAGATCCGGGTCGGCATGTCGCGGATGGAGCGCGTGGTCCGGGAGCGGATGACCACTCAGGACGTCGAGGCGATCACGCCGCAGACGCTGATCAACATCCGGCCGGTCGTCGCCGCGATCAAGGAGTTCTTCGGCACCAGCCAGCTCTCGCAGTTCATGGACCAGAACAACCCGCTGTCGGGGCTGACCCACAAGCGCCGCCTGTCGGCGCTGGGGCCGGGCGGTCTGTCGCGTGAGCGCGCCGGGCTGGAGGTCCGTGACGTGCACCCGTCGCACTACGGCCGGATGTGCCCGATCGAGACCCCGGAGGGTCCGAACATCGGTCTGATCGGCTCGCTGTCGGTGTACGCGCGGGTCAACCCGTTCGGGTTCATCGAGACGCCGTACCGCAAGGTCGTCGACGGCGTGGTCTCCGACGAGATCCACTACCTGACCGCCGACGAGGAGGACCGCCACGTCGTGGCGCAGGCCAACTCGCCGATCGACGGCGACGGCCGGTTCGTCGAGCCACGCGTCCTGGTCCGCCGCAAGGCGGGCGAGGTCGAGTACGTGCCGTCGTCCGAGGTGGACTACATGGACGTCTCGCCGCGCCAGATGGTGTCGGTGGCCACCGCCATGATCCCGTTCCTCGAGCACGACGACGCCAACCGGGCCCTGATGGGTGCCAACATGCAGCGCCAGGCGGTTCCGCTGGTGCGCAGCGAGGCGCCGCTGGTGGGTACCGGCATGGAGCTGCGTGCGGCGATCGACGCCGGCGACGTCGTCGTCGCCGAGGAGAGCCGGCGTCATCGAGGAGGTGTCGGCCGACTACATCACCGTGATGCACGACAGCGGCACCCGGCGCACCTACCGGATGCGCAAGTTCGCCCGCTCCAACCACGGCACCTGCGCCAACCAGTCGCCGATCGTCGACGCGGGAGACCGCGTCGAGGCCGGCCAGGTGATCGCCGACGGTCCGTGCACCGAGAACGGCGAGATGGCGCTGGGCAAGAACCTGCTCGTGGCGATCATGCCGTGGGAGGGCCACAACTACGAGGACGCGATCATCCTCTCCAACCGTCTGGTTGAGGAGGACGTGCTCACCTCGATCCACATCGAGGAGCACGAGATCGACGCCCGCGACACCAAGCTGGGCGCCGAGGAGATCACCCGGGACATCCCGAACGTCTCCGACGAGGTGCTCGCCGACCTGGACGAGCGCGGCATCGTGCGCATCGGTGCCGAGGTCCGCGACGGCGACATCCTGGTCGGCAAGGTCACCCCGAAGGGGGAGACCGAGCTGACCCCGGAGGAGCGGCTGCTGCGCGCGATCTTCGGCGAGAAGGCCCGTGAGGTCCGCGACACCTCGCTGAAGGTGCCGCACGGCGAGTCCGGCAAGGTGATCGGCATCCGGGTGTTCTCCCGCGAGGACGACGACGAACTGCCCGCCGGCGTCAACGAGCTGGTCCGGGTGTACGTGGCCCAGAAGCGCAAGATCTCCGACGGCGACAAGCTGGCCGGACGGCACGGCAACAAGGGCGTCATCGGCAAGATCCTGCCGGCCGAGGACATGCCGTTCCTGCCGGACGGCACCCCGGTGGACATCATCCTGAACACCCACGGTGTGCCGCGACGGATGAACATCGGCCAGATCCTGGAGACCCACCTGGGCTGGGTGGCCAAGTCCGGCTGGAACATCGAGGGTTCGCCCGAGTGGGCGGCCAACCTGCCCGCCGCGCTGCAGAGCGCCGAGCCGAACGGCATCGTGTCGACGCCGGTGTTCGACGGCGCCAAGGAGGAGGAGCTGCAGGGCCTGTTGTCGTGCACGCTGCCCAACCGCGACGGCGAGGTGATGGTCGACGGCGACGGCAAGGCCGTGCTGTTCGACGGCCGCAGCGGTGAGCCGTTCCCGTACCCGGTGACCGTTGGCTACATGTACATCATGAAGCTGCACCACCTGGTGGACGACAAGATCCACGCCCGCTCCACCGGCCCGTACTCGATGATCACCCAGCAGCCGCTGGGCGGTAAGGCGCAGTTCGGTGGCCAGCGGTTCGGTGAGATGGAGTGCTGGGCCATGCAGGCCTACGGCGCTGCGTACACGCTGCAGGAGCTGTTGACCATCAAGTCCGACGACACCGTCGGCCGGGTCAAGGTGTACGAGGCGATCGTCAAGGGCGAGAACATCCCCGAGCCCGGCATTCCCGAGTCGTTCAAGGTGCTGCTCAAGGAGCTGCAGTCGCTGTGCCTCAACGTCGAGGTGCTGTCGTCCGACGGCGCGGCCATCGAGCTGCGCGAAGGCGAGGACGAGGACCTGGAGCGCGCTGCGGCGAACCTGGGAATCAACTTGTCGCGCAACGAATCTGCGTCCGTTGAGGACTTGGCTTAATCGTTACTGTGTTACTAAACCCGCAAGGGGAAAGGGAGTTACGTGCTCGACGTCAACTTCTTCGATGAACTCCGTATCGGCCTGGCCACCGCGGAGGACATCCGGCAATGGTCTTACGGCGAGGTCAAGAAGCCGGAGACAATCAACTACCGCACGCTGAAGCCGGAGAAGGACGGCCTGTTCTGCGAGAAGATCTTCGGACCGACTCGCGACTGGGAGTGCTACTGCGGCAAGTACAAGCGCGTGCGCTTCAAGGGCATCATCTGTGAGCGCTGTGGCGTCGAGGTGACTCGCGCCAAGGTGCGCCGCGAGCGGATGGGCCACATCGAGTTGGCCGCGCCGGTCACGCACATCTGGTACTTCAAGGGTGTGCCGTCGCGGTTGGGCTACCTGCTCGACCTGGCGCCGAAGGATCTCGAGAAGATCATCTACTTCGCCGCCTACGTGATCACCGCGGTCGACGACGAGATGCGGCACAACGAGCTGTCGACGCTCGAGGCCGAGATGGTGGTGGAGCGCAAGGGTGTTGAGGATCAGCGCGACGCCGAGCTGGAGGCTCGTGCGCAGAAGCTGGAGGCCGACCTGGCCGAGCTGGAGGCCGAGGGCGCGAAAGCCGATGCGCGGCGCAAGGTTCGCGACGGTGGCGAGCGCGAGATGCGCCAGCTCCGCGACCGCGCGCAGCGTGAGCTGGACCGGCTGGAGGACATCTGGAACACCTTCACCAAGCTGGCTCCCAAGCAGCTGATCGTCGACGAGAACCTCTACCGCGAGCTCATCGACCGCTACGGCGAGTACTTCACCGGCGCCATGGGCGCGGAGTCGATCCAGAAGCTGATCGAGAACTTCGACATCGACGCCGAGGCCGAGACGCTGCGTGACGTCATCCGAAACGGCAAGGGGCAGAAGAAGCTTCGTGCGCTGAAGCGGCTCAAGGTGGTCGCGGCCTTCCAGCAGTCGGGCAACTCGCCGATGGGCATGGTGCTCGACGCCGTCCCGGTGATCCCGCCGGAGCTGCGGCCGATGGTGCAGCTCGACGGTGGCCGGTTCGCCACCAGCGACCTCAACGACCTGTACCGCCGCGTGATCAACCGCAACAACCGCCTCAAGAGGCTGATCGACCTCGGCGCGCCCGAGATCATCGTCAACAACGAGAAGCGGATGCTGCAGGAGTCCGTGGACGCGCTGTTCGACAACGGCCGTCGCGGCCGGCCGGTCACCGGGCCGGGCAACCGTCCGCTGAAGTCGCTGAGCGATCTGCTCAAGGGCAAGCAGGGCCGGTTCCGTCAGAACCTGCTCGGTAAGCGTGTCGACTACTCGGGCCGTTCGGTCATCGTGGTCGGCCCGCAGCTCAAGCTGCACCAGTGCGGTCTGCCCAAGCTGATGGCGCTGGA
Organism: uncultured Actinomycetota bacterium; assembly: GCA_963820985.1. Lineage (GTDB taxonomy): Bacteria > Actinomycetota > Actinomycetes > Mycobacteriales > Mycobacteriaceae > Mycobacterium. The sequence continues at coordinate 110,050 of CAWGCI010000005.1, forward strand.
GCTGTTCAAGCCGTTCGTGATGAAGCGGCTGGTGGACCTCAACCACGCGCAGAACATCAAGAGCGCCAAGCGAATGGTGGAGCGCCAGCGTCCGCAGGTGTGGGACGTGCTCGAAGAGGTCATCGCCGAGCACCCGGTGCTGCTGAACCGCGCACCCACCCTGCACCGGTTGGGCATCCAGGCCTTCGAGCCAATGCTGGTGGAAGGCAAGGCTATTCAGCTGCACCCGTTGGTCTGTGAGGCGTTCAACGCCGACTTCGACGGCGACCAGATGGCGGTGCACCTGCCGCTGAGCGCCGAGGCGCAGGCCGAGGCCCGCATTCTGATGCTGTCGTCGAACAACATCCTGTCGCCGGCGTCCGGCCGCCCGCTGGCCATGCCGCGACTGGACATGGTGACCGGGCTGTACTACCTGACCACCGAGGTCGACGGCGACACCGGCGAATACCAGCGCGGCCGGCAAAGGACACCCCGGAGACCGGTGTGTACTCCTCACCGGCCGAGGCGATCATGGCGGTCGACCGTGGTGTGCTCTCGGTGCGGTCCAAGATCAAGGTGCGGCTGACGCAGCTGCGTCCGCCCGCCGAGATCGAGGCCGAGCTGTTCGGCGCCAACGGCTGGCAGCCGGGCGATGCCTGGATGGCCGAGACCACGCTGGGCCGGGTGCTGTTCAACGAGCTGCTGCCGCTGGGCTATCCGTTCGTGAACAAGCAGATGCACAAGAAGGTCCAGGCCGCCATCATCAACGACCTGGCCGAGCGCTACCCGATGATCGTGGTCGCGCAGACCGTCGACAAGCTCAAGGACACCGGCTTCTACTGGGCGACCCGCAGCGGTGTCACGGTCTCGATGGCCGACGTGCTGGTGCCGCCGCGCAAGAAGGAGATCCTCGACCACTACGAGGAGCGGGCCGAGAAGGTCGAAAAGCAGTTCCAGCGTGGCGCTTTGAACCACGACGAGCGCAACGAGGCGCTGGTGGAGATCTGGAAGGAAGCCACCGACGAGGTCGGTCAGGCGCTGCGGGACCACTACCCGGTCGACAACCCGATCATCACGATCGTCGACTCGGGTGCCACGGGTAACTTCACCCAGACCCGAACGCTGGCCGGCATGAAGGGCTTGGTGACCAACCCGAAGGGTGAGTTCATCCCGCGTCCGGTCAAGTCGTCGTTCCGTGAGGGCCTGACCGTGCTGGAGTACTTCATCAACACCCACGGCGCTCGAAAGGGCTTGGCGGACACCGCGTTGCGTACCGCCGACTCCGGGTACCTGACCCGTCGTCTGGTGGACGTCAGCCAGGACGTCATCGTCCGCGAGCACGACTGCCAGACCGAGCGCGGCATCGTCGTCGAGCTGGCCGAGCGTCAGCCCGACGGCACGCTGATCCGCGACCCGTACATCGAAACATCGGCGTACGCGCGGACTTTGGGCGCCGACGCGGTCGACGAGGCCGGCAACGTCGTCGTCGCGCGCGGCGAGGACCTGGGTGACCCGTCGATCGACGCCCTGCTCGCGGCGGGCATCACGCAGATCAAGGTGCGCTCGGTGCTGACCTGTACCACCGGCACCGGCGTGTGCGCGACCTGCTACGGGCGGTCCATGGCCACCGGCAAGCTGGTCGACATCGGCGAAGCCGTCGGCATCGTCGCGGCGCAGTCCATCGGTGAGCCCGGCACGCAGCTGACCATGCGTACCTTCCACCAGGGTGGTGTCGGTGAGGACATCACCGGCGGTCTGCCCCGGGTGCAGGAGCTGTTCGAGGCGCGGGTGCCGCGCGGCAAGGCGCCGATCGCCGACGTCACCGGGCGGATCCAGCTCGAGGACGGCGAGCGCTTCTACAAGATCACCATCGTTCCCGACGACGGTGGCGAGGAAGTCGTCTACGACAAGCTGTCCAAGCGGCAGCGGCTGCGCGTCTTCAAGCACGAGGACGGATCCGAGCGGGTGCTGTCCGACGGCGACCACGTCGAGGTGGGCCAGCAGCTGATGGAAGGCTCCGCCGACCCGCACGAGGTGCTGCGCGTGCAGGGCCCGCGCGAGGTGCAGATCCACCTGGTCCGCGAGGTCCAGGAGGTCTACCGCGCACAGGGTGTGTCGATCCACGACAAGCACATCGAGGTGATCGTTCGCCAGATGCTGCGCCGGGTCACCATCATCGACTCGGGCGCGACGGAGTTCCTGCCCGGCTCGCTGATCGACCGTGCGGAGTTCGAGGCGGAGAACCGCCGGGTGGTGGCCGAGGGCGGCGAGCCCGCCGCCGGCCGTCCGGTGCTGATGGGTATCACCAAGGCGTCGCTGGCCACCGACTCGTGGCTGAGCGCGGCGTCGTTCCAGGAGACCACGCGAGTGCTGACCGATGCGGCGATCAACTGCCGCAGCGACAAGCTGCAGCGGTCTGAAGGAGAACGTGATCATCGGCAAGCTGATCCCGGCCGGTACCGGTATCAACCGCTACCGCAACATCCAGGTGCAGCCCACCGAGGAGGCCCGGGCGGCGGCGTACACGATCCCGTCCTACGAGGATCAGTACTACAGCCCGGACTTCGGTCAGGCCACCGGTGCCGCGGTTCCGCTGGACGACTACGGGTATTCCGACTACCGCTAGATTCGGTAGCGCGAGCAGACGCAAAAGCCCCCGCACGCCCGCGGCGTGTCGGGGGCTTTCGCGTCTGCTCGCCACCCACGTGGCGACCCACTAGACTGGCCGACGTGCTCATCGGTTCGCATGTCAGCCCGACGATCCGCTGGCCGCAGCGCAGGCCGACGGCGCCGACGTCGTGCAGATCTTCCTCGGCAACCCGCAGAGCTGGAAGGCGCCCAAGCCGCGTGACGACGCCGAGGCTGCTGAAGGCGGCGGCCCTGCCGATCTACGTGCACGCGCCCTACCTGATCAACGTGGCGTCGGCGAACAACCGGGTGCGGATCCCGTCGCGCAAGATCCTGCAGGAGACCTGCGACGCGGCGGCCGAGATCGGCGCCGCCGCGGTGATCGTGCACGGCGGCCACGTCGCCGACGACAACGACCTCGACGAGGGTTTCCAGCGCTGGGGCAAGGCGCTCGACCAGCTGGAGACCAAGGTTCCGGTGTATCTGGAGAACACCGCCGGCGGCGATCACGCGATGGCCCGCCACTTCGACATCATCGCGCGGCTCTGGGATGTCATCGGCGACAAGGGAATTGGCTTCTGCCTCGACACCTGCCACGCGTGGGCGGCGGGTGAGGCGCTGGTCGACGCCGTCGACCGCATCAAGGGCCATCACCGGTCGCATCGACCTGGTGCACTGCAACGACTCCAAGGACGCGGCGGGCTCGGGCGCGCGACCGGCACGCCAACTTCGGCACCGGCCAGATCGACACCGGACCTGCTGGTGGCGGTGGTCAAGGCCGCCGACGCGCCGGTCATCTGCGAAACCGCCGACGAGGGCCGCAAGGACGACATCGCGTTCCTGCGAGAGCAGACAAACGGCTAATCACCCGTGCTCGGCAGACTCGCCGCGCTTCTCGGCGCAGCACTCATCCTCGCGGGTTGCACGTCGTGGGAGGACGAGAAGCTGCCGTCGGGCTTCGTGAACGGCACCAGCCTCCACCACATCAGTGTCGGGGGACACGATCGCAGTTATCGGCTCTACAAGCCCGCGGGAGCGCCCGCGTCGGCGCCGCTGGTCGTCGTGCTGCACGGCTATTCCGGCAGTGCCAAGCAGGCCGAAAGAGATTACAGCTGGGACGGATTGGCCGATTCGGGCAAGTTCGTCGTCGCCTACCCGGACGGCCTCAACCGGGCCTGGAACGTCAACGGGGAAGGCTGCTGCGGCCGGCCCGGACGAGAAGGCGTCGATGACGTCGGCTTCATCACCGCGGCCGTCGCCGAGATCACCACGAACCTCGCCATCGACCCCGCGCAAGGTCTATGCCACCGGCATGAGCAACGGCGGCATCATGTCGTACACGCTGGCGTGCACCACCGACATTTTCGCGGCGATCGGCCCGGTCGCCGGCATCCAGCTGAACCCGTGCCGGTCGCCGCATCCGACGTCGGTCATGGCGATACACGGCACCGCGGATCGTCTCGTTCCCTACGGCGGTGGGCAGGGTTTCAGCGTCATCAACGGTCCATCGGTGCCGGACGTGAATGCGTTCTGGCGCAACGTCGATCAGTGCGGCGCCCCGGCTATCACGACCAATGGCCCGGTCACCACGTCGACCGCCGCATGCGCCGACAACCGCGGCGTCGTGCTCATCACGGTCGACGAGGGTGGCCACGAGTGGCCGCCCTTCGCTACCGGGACGCTGTGGGAGTTCTTCGCCGCACACTCGCGCTAGTATTACGTCTCTTGTGCAATTGTCGAAAAAATGTAACATGGGTGGCATGCCAGACACCCATGTCGTCACCAACCAGGTTCCGCCCCTGCAGGACTACAACCCCGCCACGTCCCCGGTGCTCGTCGAGGCGCTGATCCGCGAGGGCGGCCAGTGGGGCCTGGACCAGGTGAACGAGCTCGGGGCGATCAACGGCAGCCGCGAAGCCCAGCGCTGGGGTGAGCTCGCCGACCGCAATCGACCCGTCCTGCACACCCACGACCAGTACGGGCACCGCGTCGACGAGGTGGACTACGACCCGGCCTACCACGAGCTGATGCGCACGGCGATCCGCCACGGCCTGCACGCCGCACCGTGGGCCGACGACCGGCCGGGCGCGCACGTGGTGCGGGCCGCCTTGACCTCGGTGTGGACCGTCGAGCCCGGCCATGTCTGTCCGATCTCGATGACGTATGCCGTCGTGCCGGCGCTGCGCTTCAACCCCGAGCTGGCGGCTGTCTACGAGCCGCTTGCTGACCAGCCGCGAGTACGACCCGGAGCTCAAGCTGGCCACCACCAAGCCCGGCATCACCGCGGGCATGTCGATGACCGAGAAGCAGGGCGGCTCCGACGTGCGCGCCGGTACCACCGAGGCGACCCCCAACGCCGACGGCACCTACAGCCTGACCGGCCACAAGTGGTTCACCTCGGCGCCGATGTGCGACATCTTCCTGGTCCTCGCGCAGGCGCCAAATGGGCTGTCCTGCTTCATGTTGCCGCGCATCCTGCCCGACGGCACCCGGAACCGGATGTTTCTGCAACGGCTCAAGGACAAGCTCGGCAACCACGCCAACGCCTCGAGCGAGGTCGAATACGACGGCGCCACCGCGTGGTTGGTCGGCGAGGAAGGCCGCGGCGTACCGACCATCATCGAGATGGTCAACCTCACCCGGCTGGACTGCACCCTGGGCAGTGCCACCAGCATGCGCACCGGTCTGACCCGCGCTATCCACCACGCCCAGCACCGAAAGACCTTCGGCGCCTACCTGATCGACCAGCCGCTGATGCGCAACGTGCTGGCGGACCTGGCCGTGGAGGCCGAGGCCGCCACGATGGTCGCGATGCGGATGGCCGGCGCCACCGACAAGGCGGTTCGCGGCGACCAGACCGAAGCGCTGTTCCGCCGCATCGGCCTGGCGGCCAGCAAGTACTGGGTGTGCAAGCGTTCCACCCCGCACGCCGCGGAGGCGCTGGAATGCCTGGGCGGCAACGGCTATGTCGAGGAATCCGGGATGCCCCGGCTGTACCGTGAGGCGCCGCTGATGGGCATCTGGGAGGGCTCGGGCAATGTCAGCGCACTGGATACGTTGCGCGCCATGGCAACTCGCCCCGAATGCATCGAGGTGCTGTTCGACGAGCTGGCGCAGAGTACGGGCCAGGATGCCCGGCTGGACAGCCACGTCGAGAACCTGCGGCAGCAACTGAGCGATCTCGAGACCATTGCCGTACCGCGCCCGCAAGGTCGCCGAGGACATCTGCCTGGCGTTGCAGGGGTCGCTGCTGGTGCGCCACGGGCATCCCGCCGTCGCCGAGGCGTTCCTGACGACCCGGCTCGCCGGCCAGTGGGGCGGCGCGTTCGGCACCATGCCGACCGGGCTGGACCTGGCGCCCATCCTCGAGCGTGCTCTGGTAAAGGGCTGAGCCCAAGTGACTCACGCGATCAGGCCGGTCGACTTCGACAACCTGAAAACGATGACCTACGAGGTCACCGACCGGGTTGCCCGGATCACCTTCAACCGGCCGGATAAGGGCAACGCGATCATCGCCGATACGCCGCTCGAGCTGTCGGCGTTGGTGGAGCGCGCGGACCTGGATCCCAACGTGCACGTGATCCTGGTGTCCGGTCGCGGCGAGGGTTTTTGCGCGGGCTTCGACCTGAGCGCCTACGCCGATCGCACCGGCTCGGCCGGCGGTACCGGTGCATATCAAGGCACGGTGCTGGACGGCAAGACCCAGGCCGTCAATCATCTGCCCGAACCAGCCGTGGGACCCGATGATCGACTACCAGATGATGAGCCGCTTCGTGCGCGGGTTCTCCAGCCTGATGCACGCCGACAAGCCGACGGTGGTCAAGATCCACGGCTACTGCGTGGCCGGCGGCACCGACATCGCGCTGCACGCCGACCAGGTGATCGCCGCCGCCGACGCCAAGATCGGTTACCCGCCGACGCGGGTGTGGGGAGTCCCGGCGGCCGGGCTGTGGGCGCACCGGCTCGGCGACCAGCGCGCCAAACGGCTGCTGTTCACCGGCGATTGCATCACCGGCGCGCAAGCCGCCGAGTGGGGCCTGGCGGTCGAGGCGCCGGACGCCAAAGACCTCGACGAGCGCACCGAGCGGCTGGTGGAGCGGATCGCGGCGGTGCCGGTCAACCAGCTGATCATGGTCAAGCTCGCGCTGAATTCCGCTCTGCTGCAACAGGGTGTGGCCACCAGCAGGATGGTCAGCACCGTGTTCGACGGCGTCGCCCGGCACACGCCCGAGGGGCATGCCTTCGTCGCCGACGCGGTCGAGCACGGTTTCCGCGATGCGGTCAAGCACCGCGACGAGCCGTTCGGCGATTACGGCCGCCAGACGTCCCAGGTGTAAGCCATGCCGAACATGACGGCCCGGTCAGTGGTGCTCAGCGTGCTGCTCGGTGCCCATCCGGCGTGGGCCAGCGCGAGCGAATTGATCAGGCTCACAGCCGATTTCGGTATCAAGGAGACGACGTTACGGGTCGCGCTGACCCGCATGGTCAGTGCCGGTGACCTGATCCGCTCGGCCGACGGCTACCGGCTTTCCGATCGATTGCTGGCCCGCCAGCGCCGCCAGGACGAAGCCATGCGGCCCCGGGTCAAGGCTTGGCACGGGGACTGGGTCGTGCTGATCGTCACCAGCGTGGGCACCGATGCCCGCACCCGGGCCGCGCTGCGAACCACCATGCACCACAAGCGTTTCGGTGAACTGCGCGAAGGCGTGTGGATGCGGCCCGACAACCTCGACCTCGAGCTGGACCACGAGATGGCGGCCCGGGTGCGAGTCCTGAAGGCGCGCGACGACGAACCTGCTGAGCTGGCCGGCCAGCTGTGGGACCTGTCCGGCTGGGCCGACACCGGCCGTCGGCTGCTCGACGAGATGACCTGACGGCCACCGACGTTCCCGGCCGGTTCGTGGTGGCCGCGGCGATGGTGCGCCACCTGCTCACCGACCCGATGCTGCCCGCCGAATTGCTGCCCGCTGATTGGCCCGGCGCCGCGCTGCGCGCCGCCTACCACGACTTCGCCAAAGAACTTTCCGAACGACGCGACATGACCCAACTCCTGGAGGCGACATGAGTGACCCGGTGCGTGTGGAGCGCAACGGCCCGGTGACCACGGTGATCCTGCAACCGGCCGGCCGCGCGTAACGCCGTCAACGGCCCGACGGCCGCGGCGCTGTACGCGGCCTTCGAGCAGTTCGACCGTGACGACAGCGCGTCGGTGGCCGTGCTGTGGGGTGACGGCGGAACCTTCTGCGCGGGAGCGGATTTGAAGGCGTTCGGGACGCCGGATGCCAACGCCGTGCACCGCACCGGTCCCGGCCCGATGGGTCCGTCGCGGATGGTGCTGTCCAAACCGGTGATCGCCGCGGTCAGCGGCTACGCCGTCGCCGGGGGTCTGGAGTTGGCGTTGTGGTGCGATCTGCGGGTGGCTGAGGAGGATGCCGTGTTCGGCGTGTTCTGCCGCCGATGGGGAGTGCCGCTCATCGACGGCGGCACGGTGCGACTGCCGCGGCTGATCGGGCACAGCCGCGCGATGGACATGATCCTCACCGGCCGCGCGGTACAGGCCGATGAAGCGCTGGCAATGGGGTTGGCAAATCGTGTGGTGCCCAAGGGCGAAGCCCGGCGGGCGGCCGAGGAGCTGGCCGCTCAGCTGGCCGCGCTGCCGCAGCAGTGCATGCGCTCGGATCGGCTCTCGGCGCTGCACCAGTGGGGATTGTCAGAATCCGAGGCCATCGACGTCGAATTCGCCAGCATCTCCCGCGTCGCCGCCGAAGCCAACGAAGGGGCCGGACGGTTCGCCGCGGGAGCCGGCCGCCACGGCGCGACCGCGAGCTAGCGGTCAGCTGCCCTTCTTGATGTTGTTGTTCGTGCCGATGTTGTCGACCTTGGGGTCGCCGTCCTTGTAGGTGATGGTGTTCTCGACGCCCAGCACCGTGATGCGGGTGTTGATCTTGTCGATGGTGATCTTGTTGCCGGTGCCCCCGATGCTCACCGTCTCGCACGTTCCGGTGACGGTCAGCGTGTTGTTCGATCCGGCCACGTTCAGGGATTTCCCGTTGGCGCAGTCAAGGGTCGCGGTGGTGTTGAACGATCCGTACTCCAGCGAGTTGCCGATCTCGACCGAAGTGCTCACGCTATTGCCGCCCGATGTCGTGGTCGTCGCGGCCGCGCTGGTGCTCGTCGGCGCGGTGGTGGTGGTTGTTCCAGACGTCGGGGCGCCGCCCGGGGGGTTGGCGGTCGAACTACAGCCGGCTAGTCCGAAAGCCGCCGGCACAACAGTCAGCGCCGCGGCGAGGGCGGCCAGTCGGGACGAGTGGTCAAACGTACGGACGCGCATTGTCTGTTGACTCCCCTTTGGTCTGGTTGATGAGGTCGAGTTGCTTCAGGGGCCGACCCGCTGGAGTCGGTTGACCATGCCCAGTTCGCGGCCGCGGTCCCAGATGATCGGGTCGCCATTGTGGAAGAACACCGTTTCGTCGTAGCCGTAGACGGTGATGTCGTGCGTCACGGAGTCGGCGACGACCGTGTTGGACGAGCCCATCACCGTGACCGCCCAGCAGTTTCCCTTCGCCGTGACGATATTTGACGTGCCATTGACCATCAGGGTGGCGTCGTTGCAGTCCAGCACCTGCTCGATGCCCTGCCCGATGACGTGGGTGTCACCGTTCTTGGCGTGCGCGGTCGGCGCGGGCGCGGCCGGGGCGGCGGCGAAGGTGACGACACAGGTAGCCAGCGACCCGGCGAGGCGTGTCCATTTCACGTCCATGTCGCGGGGCCCCCTTCGCTATCGCGAGTGATGTGCGAAAAAGCCTACGTGCATTTGCCCGCGTGATGAACAGGTTCTTTGCATTTACCGGATGCGCCCCCGCCCCGCGTCTGGCTCGGTGATTTCAGCGCGCGGTCAACTAGAGTCATTAGTTCAACGTCCACCGAGAAACGGTCATCGCAACCGAAGGGCAATCGCCATGGCAGCTCAGCCGGAACCTCCGGGACCTCCGTCAGCGGGTGGGCGCCAGCGAACGGGCCGATCGGCCGCCCGCCCGGGCAAGCTGAGCCGCGACAGCATCGTCGACGGCGCACTCACATTCCTGGACCGGGAGGGCTGGGACTCGCTGACCATCAACGCGCTGGCGACGCAGCTGGGGACCAAGGGGCCGTCGCTGTACAACCACGTGGACAGCCTGGAGGACCTGCGTCGCGCCGTGCGGATCCGGGTGATCGACGACATCATCATGATGCTGAACCGGGTGGGCGAGGGGCGCGCGCGCGACGACGCGATCTTGGTCATGGCCGCCGCCTACCGCAGCTACGCGCATCACCACCCCGGCCGGTACTCGGCGTTCACCCGAATGCCGTTGGGCGGTGATGACCCGGAGTACGCCGCCGCGACCAGGGGAGCGGCGGCCCCGGTGATCGCGGTGCTGTCCTCCTACGGGCTCGGCGGCGACGAGGCCTTCCATGCTGCGCTGGAGTTCTGGTCGGCAATGCACGGGTTCGTGCTGCTGGAAATGACCGGCGTCATGGACGACATCGACACCGACGTGGTGTTCTCCGAAATGGTGCTGCGCCTGGCAGCCAGCTTGGACAGGCGCACCGCGGCCGGTGGCGCCAAGTCCACTTGAGGCCCCCTGAAGTCGGCCACGGAACTCGCTTTGACCTGCCAGACCGCCGACGGGTATTGTGGTTGCTCGTGCCTGGCGGCTTACGGCGCCTGACGTAAGGAAGCGGATGCCGGGCTAATTCGTATGTCCACGATGCAACGGCTGGGTGCGGTGCTAAGTGCGTGCGACACACCCGGCCGCGGGGTAGTGGATTTACACTGATCCGCTCAAGGCGGGGCATAACTGCAGTACAGAGACTTTTTGAAGCAGCAACAAACACGTCGAACACAGAAAGCCGGTAGATGCCAACCATTCAGCAGCTGGTCCGCAAGGGTCGCCGGGACAAGATCGCCAAGGTCAAGACCGCGGCTCTGAAGGGCAGCCCGCAGCGCCGTGGCGTGTGCACCCGCGTGTACACCACCACTCCGAAGAAGCCGAACTCGGCGCTTCGGAAGGTCGCGCGTGTGAAGCTGACGAGTCAGGTCGAGGTCACGGCATACATCCCCGGTGAGGGCCACAACCTGCAGGAGCACTCGATGGTGCTGGTGCGTGGCGGCCGAGTCAAGGACCTGCCGGGCGTGCGGTACAAGATCATCCGCGGTTCGCTGGACACCCAGGGTGTCAAGAACCGCAAGCAGGCTCGCAGCCGTTACGGCGCCAAGAAGGAGAAGAGCTAATGCCGCGCAAGGGGCCCGCGCCCAAGCGTCCGTTGGTCAACGACCCGGTCTACGGGTCGCAGCTGGTCACCCAGCTGGTGAACAAAATTCTGCTGAAGGGGAAGAAATCGCTGGCCGAGCGCATTGTTTATGGTGCGCTCGAACAAGCCCGCGACAAGACCGGCACCGATCCGGTCATCACCCTCAAGCGCGGCACTGGACAACGTCAAACCGGCCCTAGAGGTGCGCAGCCGCCGCGTCGGTGGTGCGACCTACCAGGTGCCCGGTCGAGGTGCGTCCGGAGCGGTCGACCACGCTGGCGCTGCGCTGGCTGGTCAGCTTCTCGCGGCAACGCCGGGAGAAGACCATGATCGAGCGGCTGGCAAACGAGATCCTGGATGCCAGCAATGGCCTCGGGGCCTCCGTCAAGCGACGCGAGGACACCCACAAGATGGCCGAGGCAAACCGCGCCTTTGCGCACTATCGCTGGTGAGAGCCGGGACCGGCGCCAATTGGCAGAGTGGCCGGGCGCAAACCGACAGCGAACTACTAAGCAACCGAAAGAGTGGGAAGACTTCTGTGGCACAGAAGGACGTGCTGACCGACCTCACCAAGGTCCGCAACATCGGCATCATGGCGCACATCGACGCCGGCAAGACGACGACGACCGAGCGCATCCTCTACTACACCGGTATCAGCTACAAGATCGGTGAGGTCCACGACGGCGCCGCCACCATGGACTGGATGGAGCAGGAGCAGGAACGCGGCATCACCATCACCTCCGCGGCGACCACCTGCTTCTGGAACGACAACCAGATCAACATCATCGACACCCCCGGGCACGTCGACTTCACCGTCGAGGTGGAGCGCTGCCTGCGGGTGCTCGACGGTGCCGTGGCGGTGTTCGACGGCAAAGAAGGCGTTGAGCCGCAGTCCGAGCAGGTCTGGCGGCAGGCCGACAAGTACGACGTCCCGCGGATCTGCTTCGTCAACAAGATGGACAAGGTCGGCGCCGACTTCTACTTCTCCGTGAAGACCATGGAGGAGCGGCTGGGCGCCAACGTCATCCCGATCCAGCTGCCCGTCGGCTCCGAGGGCGACTTCGAAGGCGTCGTCGACCTGGTCGAGATGAACGCCAAGGTGTGGCGCGGCGAGACGAAGCTGGGCGAAACCTACGACACCATCGAGATCCCGGCCGAGCTTGCGGAGAAGGCCGACGAGTACCGCACCAAGCTGCTCGAGGCGGTCGCGGAGACCGACGAGGCGCTGCTCGAGAAGTACTTCGGCGGCGAAGAACTGACGGTCGACGAGATCAAGGGCGCGATCCGGAAGCTGACCATCAGCTCGGAGGCGTACCCCGTGCTGTGCGGCAGCGCGTTCAAGAACAAGGGCGTGCAGCCCATGCTCGACGCGGTCATCGACTACCTGCCGTCGCCGCTGGACGTGCCGCCGGCGATCGGCCACGCGCCGGGCAAGGAGGACGAGGAGATCGTACGCAAGCCGTCGACCGACGAGCCGTTCTCCGCGCTGGCGTTCAAGGTCGCCACCCACCCGTTCTTCGGCAAGCTCACCTACGTGCGGGTGTACTCGGGCAAGGTCGACTCCGGCAGCCAGGTCATCAACGCCACCAAGGGCAAGAAGGAGCGTCTGGGCAAGCTGTTCCAGATGCACTCCAACAAGGAGAACCCGGTGGAGACCGCGTCGGCGGGACACATCTATGCGGTGATCGGTCTGAAGGACACCACCACCGGTGACACCCTGAGCGATCCGAACGACCAGATCGTGCTCGAGTCGATGACCTTCCCCGCCCCGGTCATCGAGGTGGCCATCGAGCCCAAGACCAAGAGCGACCAGGAGAAGCTGAGCCTGTCGATCCAGAAGCTCGCCGAAGAGGACCCGACCTTCAAGGTGCACCAGGACGTCGAGACCGGCCAGACCGTGATCGGCGGCATGGGCGAGCTGCACCTGGACATCCTGGTGGACCGCATGCGCCGCGAGTTCAAGGTCGAGGCCAACGTCGGCAAGCCGCAGGTGGCCTACAAGGAGACCATCAAGCGGACGGTCGACAAGGTCGAGTACACCCACAAGAAGCAGACCGGCGGCTCAGGCCAGTTCGCGAAGGTGCTGATCAGCCTCGAGCCGTTCCACGGGGAGGACGGCGCCACCTACGAGTTCGAGAGCAAAGTCACCGGGGGACGCATCCCGCGCGAGTACATCCCGTCGGTGGACGCCGGCGCGCAAGACGCCATGCAGTACGGCGTGCTGGCCGGCTACCCGCTGGTGAACTTGAAGGTCACCCTGCTCGACGGGGCCTTCCACGAGGTCGACTCGTCGGAGATGGCGTTCAAGATCGCCGGCTCGATGGTGCTGAAAAAGGCTGCGCAGCAAGCGCAACCGGTGATCCTGGAACCGATCATGGCCGTCGAGGTCACCACGCCCGAGGACTACATGGGCGACGTGATCGGCGACCTGAACTCCCGCCGTGGCCAGATCCAGGCCATGGAGGAGCGGGCCGGTGCGCGCGTCGTCAGGGCGCACGTGCCGCTGTCGGAGATGTTCGGCTACGTCGGCGACCTTCGGTCAAAGACTCAAGGCCGGGCGAACTACTCCATGGTGTTCGACAACTACGCCGAAGTGCCGGCACAGGTGTCGAAGGAGATCATCGCGAAGGCGACTGGAGAGTAAACCGAGGCGTACGCGTAAGCTGACGCGGTTAGCACGCGGCACAACCAAGAAAACATCAACACTGCTTTTTCAAGCACCAACAAGTCCAGGAGGACACAGAAGTGGCGAAGGCGAAGTTCCAGCGGACCAAGCCCCACGTCAACATCGGGACCATCGGTCACGTTGACCACGGCAAGACCACCCTGACCGCGGCTATCACCAAAGTGCTGCACGACAAGTTCCCCGACCTGAACGAGTCGAAGGCGTTCGACCAGATCGACAACGCCCCTGAGGAGCGTCAGCGCGGTATCACCATCAACATCGCGCACGTCGAGTACCAGACCGACAAGCGGCACTACGCCCACGTCGACGCCCCCGGTCACGCCGACTACATCAAGAACATGATCACCGGCGCCGCCCAGATGGACGGCGCGATCCTGGTGGTCGCCGCCACCGACGGCCCGATGCCGCAGACGCGCGAGCACGTGCTGCTGGCCCGTCAGGTCGGCGTGCCCTACATCCTGGTCGCGCTGAACAAGGCCGACGCCGTCGACGACGAGGAGCTGCTCGAGCTCGTCGAGCTGGAGGTCCGCGAGCTGCTGGCCGCCCAGGAGTTCGACGAGGACGCTCCCGGTGATCCGGGTCTCGGCGCTGAAGGCGCTCGAGGGCGACGCGAAGTGGGTCTCGTCCGTCGAGGAGCTGATGGACGCGGTCGACGAGTCGATCCCGGACCCGGTCCGCGAGACCGACAAGCCGTTCCTGATGCCCGTCGAGGACGTCTTCACCATCACCGGCCGTGGCACGGTGGTCACCGGTCGTGTGGAGCGCGGCGTGATCAACGTCAACGAGGAAGTCGAGATCGTCGGCATCAAGCCGACCAGCACCAAGACGACCGTCACCGGTGTGGAGATGTTCCGCAAGCTGCTCGACCAGGGCCAGGCCGGCGACAACGTCGGTTTGCTGCTGCGTGGCATCAAGCGCGAGGACGTCGAGCGCGGCCAGGTCGTCGTCAAGCCCGGCACCACCACGCCGCACACCGAGTTCGAGGGCCAGGTCTACATCCTGTCCAAGGACGAGGGCGGCCGGCACACGCCGTTCTTCAACAACTACCGTCCGCAGTTCTACTTCCGCACCACCGACGTGACCGGTGTGGTGACGCTGCCGGAGGGCACCGAGATGGTGATGCCCGGTGACAACACCAACATCAACGTGAAGCTGATCCAGCCCGTCGCCATGGACGAGGGTCTGCGCTTCGCGATCCGTGAAGGTGGCCGCACCGTCGGCGCCGGCCGGGTCGTCAAGATCATCAAGTAGGGCGCTTTACCCAGCGAAGCCCGGATCGCCGATTTCGGCGGTCCGGGCTTCGCTGCTGCTTGGGCCGAACCTTCCCGCGTCGACGCGGCGTTACACAGGTCGGCGCGCGGCCGCCGAAATACTGTGAGTCGGTAGCGCCTGGTCCGGGCGCTAGTCTGACGGCAACTTTCCGGCGAGGCGAGGAGCAGACACGTGTTGACACGCTATCTGAAGTCCCAGTTACTGGTTTTGCTGTGCGGCGGTCTGGTAGGGCCGATATTTCTGGTCGTCTACTTTGCTCTCGGGCAGCTGAGCCTGCTGCAGTGGATGCTCTATGTCGGTCTGCTCGTCACCGTGGCCGACGTGCTCATCGCGCTCTGGCTGGCCAACTTCGGCGCGAAATCGGCTGCGAAGAACGGCGGAGCTCGAGCAGTACGGCGTGCTGGCGCTCGCCCAGATCACCGGGCTGCAGCGAGACGGGCACTCGGATCAACGAGCAACCGCTGGTGAAGGTGGACCTGCACATCTCCGGACCGGGTTTGGTGCCGTTCGACAGTCAAGACCGGGTGATCGCCAACGTCACCGGCTGGGCAACCTCACGGCGCGCAAGCTCGTCGTCTTGGTCAACCCCACCACCCAGCAGTACCAGATCGACTGGGAGCGTAGCGCTTTGGTCAACGGCCTGGTGCCCGCGCAGTTCACCCTCGCCGAGGACAACAGGACCTACGACCTCAGCGGCCAGGCCGGCCCGCTGATGGAGATCCTGCAGATCCTCAAGGCCAACAATGTTCCGCTCAACCGGATGGTCGACATTCGATCGAATCCGGCTCTGCGTCAGCAGATCCAGGCGGTGGTGCGCCGCGCGGCCGAGCAGCAGGCGGCGCGCGCCGCCCAGCCGGCGCCGGTCGCCGCGCACCGCAACAGTCGGTCGCCCAGCGGCTTCAGGAGCTGGAGACGCTGCGCACCAGCGGGGCCGTGACCGACCAGGAGTACACCGCCAGGCGCGGCCCAGAATCATCGCCGACATCTGATCCGCCGAGCAGTCCGCTGAGGCCAACTAGAACACGTTTCAGTTTCGCTGCTAGCCTGTCAGTCGTGGGTTGGGCAGAACGCGGATCATTGCAAGGGCGCGTGGCATTTATTACCGGCGCCGCTCGTGCGCAGGGGCGGGCGCATGCGGTGCGGCTGGCCCGGAAGGCGCCGACATCATCGCGCTGGATATCTGCGCGCCGGTGTCCGACACCCTGAGCTACGCGCCGGCCACCCCGGAAGACCTCAGCGAGACCGTCCGATTGGTGGAAGCCGAGGGCCGCAAGGTGCTGGCCCGCGAGGTGGACATCCGCGACGACCCGGCGGTGCGGCAACTGGTGGCCGACGGCGTTGAGCAGTTCGGCCGGCTGGACATCCTGGTGGCCAACGCCGGCGTGCTGGGCTGGGGCCGGGTCTGGGAGCTGACCGACGAGCAGTGGGACACCGTCATCGGGGTGAACTTGACCGGCACGTGGCGCACGCTGCGTGCCGCGATACCCGCGATGATCGAGGCCGGCAACGGCGGCTCCATCGTCATCGTCAGTTCGTCGGCGGGACTGAAGGCGACCCCGGGCAACGGCCATTACGCGGCCAGCAAGCACGGCCTCACCGCGCTGACCAACTCGCTGGCCATCGAGCTCGGCGAATACAACATCCGGGTCAACTCCATCCACCCCTACTCGGTCGACACCCCGATGATCGAGCCGGAGGCGATGATGCGGATATTTGCCGATCATCCCCGTTTCGTGCACAGCTTCCCGCCAATGCCGTTGCAGTACAAGGGGTTCATGACGGCCGACGAGGTGTCCGACGTCGTGGCGTGGCTCGCTGGCGACGGGTCGGGCACGTTGTCGGGCACGCAGATCCCGGTGGATAAGGGTGCCCTAAAGTACTGACCGGCCATCATGCTATGAACTCCACGTGACCAATAACGGAATCGTGATCGTGGGCGGGGGCCTGGCCGCCGCCAGGACCGCCGAGCAACTGCGGCGCTCCGAGTACACCGGCCCCGTCACCATCGTCAGCGACGAGGTGCATCTCCCGTACGACCGTCCGCCGCTTTCCAAGGAAGTGCTGCGCAAGGAGGTCGACGACACCGCGCTCAAGCCACGCGAGTGGTACGACGAGAACGACATCACCCTTCGGCTGGGTTCGGCCGCCACCGGCCTCGACACCCGCGAACAGACGGTGACTCTCGCCGACGGGACGGTGCTCGGCTACGACGAGCTGGTGATCGCGACCGGTCTGGTGCCGCGGCGCATTCCGGCGTTTCCCGATCTCGAGGGCATTCGGGTGCTGCGGTCGTTCGACGAAAGCTTGGCGCTGCGCGAACACGCATCGGCCGCGCGGCACGCCGTGGTCGTCGGCGCCGGTTTCATCGGCTGTGAGGTGGCCGCCAGCATGCGCGGCGTCGGGGTGGACGTCGTGCTGGTCGAGCCGCAACCGCAACCGCTCGCCGCGGTGCTCGGCGAGCAGATCGGCGAACTGGTGGCGCGGCTACACCGCGACGAGGGCGTCGACGTCCGCCTCGATGTCGGGGTCACCGAGGTACGCGGAGAGGGGCACGTCGACACGGTGGTGTTGACGGACGGCACGGAGCTGCCGGCCGATCTGGTGGTGGTGGGCATCGGCTCACGCCCGGCGACCGAATGGCTGGACGGCAGCGGCATCGAGGTCGACAACGGTGTGCTCTGCGACGAAGCCGGCCGCACCAGCGCACCGAATGTCTGGGCGCTCGGCGACGTCGCCTCCTGGCGCGACCCGCTGGGACACCAAGCGCGCGTGGAACATTGGAGCAATGTCGCTGACCAGGCCCGCGTCGTGGTGCCTGCGATGCTGGGGCACGACGTGCCGTCCATCGCGGTCGTCCCGTATTTCTGGAGCGACCAGTACGACGTGAAGATCCAGTGCCTGGGCGAGCCGCAAGCCACCGACATCGTCCATCTGATCGAGGACGACGGTCGCAAGTTCCTGGCCTATTACGAGCGCGACGGCGTGCTGGTCGGCGTGGTCGGCGGCGGGTTGCCCGGCAAGGTCATGAAGGCGCGCGCCAAGATCGCTGCCGGCGTACCGATTTCGGAGATGCTGGGCTAACCGACTGTGCAGATACGGATCGACGGCACCGATCTTCCGGGGTTGTCATGCGGACCGAGTCCCGATGTCCCACGCGGCTACCGCAACATTCATGTCGGCGTGCAGCGCCGTAACCATCGAGAAGAGCTGTCGGGTCTCGTTCCCGCCGACGCCGCCACAGCATCGTGGACGATGGACTGCGCGGTCGACATCGACGGGGAGGCGCCCGACGTTACCGGTCCATATATCCAGGGCCGGCCCAGCGAACGGTTCATCTACCTGTCGTGGGTCACCGTCGACGATGCTAATAACGCCACACTCTTTCGCCGCGCGAAGCTCTGGCTCGATGATGGTGTGCCGCGAGAAACCCTCACACCCGCGCGGCCCGCCACGGACAGCTTGTCGGGCGTCTGCGACTCACCGATGTCAAGGGCAATCCACTCTGTGCTGCCGTGCGCCCACCGTTGATCGAATGGTCCTGCCCGAAGTGAACCGACGCGCGGCGTCCTATCGCCAGTTCACCGGCGGCCCGTGCGGATGACATTCGCCCAGGACCCGCAGCTCGCCGCCCGGCCAACTACGGGCGCGCACCAGGAACTTGAGTACGTCACCGTCGCGCGCGGGCTCCAGCGTCAGGTGCGCGAACGGTGAGGAGACATCGGCTTGTGCGGCCAATGCGTCGACGCCGTCGCGCATCGCGGCGCGTTCGTCGTCGGAGAGGTACTGCCAGGTGATCGAATGCCACAGCACGGTCAGCGCACCGTCGGCCAGGGTCATGCCGGCGACCGCGTCGGCAGCCGTCACGCGGTGTAGCCGAGCCGGAACGGTGCGCGCCACCGCGATTGCCCCGCGCAGCCGCTCCAGCCGGGCGCTCTGGTCGGGCCACACGTAGCTCAGCACCGTCATTTCCCCGTCGGTGCCCGTGACATCAATGGGTGCGATGTCGTAACCGTTCCGTTCGACGATGCGCACCGCACCGTCCGGCGGCAGCTGGCCGTGCCACGCGTCGTCGATCGTCACCGGCGAGTCGAGGGGTCCCCACTGGCCACCGGGATACCCATAGCGGTAATGCTCCGCGCGCAGGTTCAATCCCGCACTCGTTCCGATCTCGAAAAGCCGCACCGGCAAATCGAATTGGCGAGCGAAAAACAGCAGCCCACCGATCAGCACGGCCGACCGGCCCACCTCGTTGGTCTGCGGCGGCTGAGTCAGGGCAGCACGCAGATCGTCCATCCGGTCCCGCGCGGTGAGCACGATTTCGGGCCATGCGGCCGCCGCGTCCCAGGTTCCGCCGGTGCTGGGATAGAAGCGCCGCAACGTCGGTGCCCGCCCGTCGAGCGCCAACCGGTGCAGGCCGCCGAGCAGCCGAAGCGGCACCGCCTGGCGCGCCGAGTCGTCTTCATGGCCGGACAGAATCGTCGCGAAGACACCACCGGCTTCGACATCGTTGGCCACGAGCTCGAACAGCTCGTCGTACATCGGGGAGCCGGAGGCACCGCAGAACTGTCCCTGCGACCGCAGTGTGTGCACCAGATGGTCGGTGTTCATGCGTCCAACTCGTTGAGGCCGGCGCCGACGACGTCGAACGCGTTCCCGAGTGCTTCGGGCAGCGTGACCGATTCGTCGCTGAGCCACTGCTCGTAGGCGCTCAACGCCACCCCGAGCATGGTCCAGGCCACCGTCTGTGGGAGCGGGTCGGTCGTTTTGACGCCCAGCCGGGCGGCGATGAACCCGGCCATCACCTCGCGCCAGCCGGCATACATCGTCATCGAATAGGCTTGCAGCTCAGCGGTTTCCAGGATGACCCGCATGCGCTGGCGATGCCGCACCGTCTCGCACTCGTCAAACGTGTTGAACGCCAGCAGCGCAGCGCGCAGCGCCTCGCCCGTCGCAACCCGCGGGTCGACGTTGTCGAGCAGTTCCTGCAGATGCGCAAGGTGAGCGGCGAAGTCGCCCCACAGGATGGCGTTCTTGGACGCGTAATAACGGAAAAGCGTGCGGCGCGCGATGCCGGCCGCATGCGCGACATCGTCGACGCTCACCTCGGCGAACCCGCGGGCCGTGAACAACTCGAGGGCAACGTCGGTGATGTGCTCCGGTGTCGTCGAGCGGCGCCTACCTACCCGAGACTGCGGCGACATCAGACCCGCCCTTCCATTGCGGCACTCGATGCCATATTGTGTCCAGAACGATCCATCGTTGTCGAGTCCCAAAGAGAGGGAAATTCACATGGACCACGAGAACCAGACCGACACCGAGCTCGTCACCGAGACCCTGGTCGAAGAGGTGTCCATCGACGGGATGTGCGGGGTCTACTGACCGTGACGGCGCCCGCACGGGCCGAGTCGGGGGCGTTCGATCCCGCTCGCGGCTGGCGGTTGCATCCACAGGTGGCGGTGCGGCCGGAGCCTTTCGGCGCGCTGCTCTATCACTTCGGCACCCGCAAGCTGTCCTTTCTGAAAAATCGCACCATCCTCACGGTGGTGCGGTCGCTGGCCGATCATCCCGATGCCCGCTCGGCCTGCCGCGCCGCCGGGGTCGACGATTCCGGCCAGGAGCCCTACTTGCACGCGCTGAGAGCGCTGGCCGATTCCAACATGCTGGTGGCCAAGGAGATTTAAGTGAGCACCCCAACAGCGCCGGTACCCCGGCTGATCGAGCAGTTCGAGCGCGGCCTCGACGCGCCCATCTGCCTGACCTGGGAGTTGACCTACGCGTGCAATCTGGCCTGCGTGCACTGCCTTTCGTCGTCAGGCAAACGCGATCCCCGCGAGTTGTCCACCCGCCAGTGCATGGACATCATCGACGAGCTGGAGCGCATGCAGGTGTTCTATGTGAACATCGGCGGCGGGGAACCCACAGTGCGCCCGGACTTTTGGGAGCTGGTGGACTACGCCACCGCGCACCACGTCGGGGTTAAGTTCTCCACCAACGGTGTCCGGATCACCCCCGAGGTCGCCGCGCGGTTGGCGGCCAGTGACTACGTGGATGTCCAGATCTCACTCGACGGCGCTACCGCCGAGGTCAACGACGCCGTCCGCGGCGCCGGGTCCTACGCGATGGCGGTGCGCGCGCTGGAGAACCTTGCTAGTGCGGGTTTCCCCGATGCCAAGATTTCCGTCGTCGTCACCCGGCACAACGTCGGCCAGCTCGACGAATTCGCCGCGCTGGCAAGCCGTTACGGCGCCACCCTGCGGATCACCCGGCTGCGGCCGTCGGGCCGCGGAGCGGACGTCTGGGAAGACCTGCACCCCACCGCCGCCCAGCAAGTGCAGCTGTATGACTGGCTGGTCGCCAAGGGTGAGCGGGTGCTCACCGGCGACTCCTTCTTCCACTTGGCACCGCTCGGCCAGTCCGGCGCGCTGGCGGGCCTGAACATGTGTGGCGCCGGCCGCGTAGTGTGCCTGATCGACCCGGTGGGCGACGTCTACGCCTGTCCGTTCGCCATCCATGACCGCTTCCTGGCCGGAAATGTGTTGACGGATAACGGGTTCGATAACGTGTGGAAGAACGCCCCGCTGTTTCGCGAGCTACGCGAACCTCAGTCCGCAGGCGCCTGCGCCAGCTGCGGGCACTACGACAGCTGCCGGGGTGGGTGCATGGCGGCCAAGTTCTTCACCGGCCTGCCGCTCGACGGTCCGGATCCCGAATGCGTGCAAGGCCACGGCGTGCCGGCGCTGTCGCGCGAGCGCCAGACACCGCGGCCGCGGGTCGACCACTCGCGCGGGCGGCCGGTCCGTGAACCGGTGCCGCTGACGCTTACTGTCAGACCGCCGGCGCACACGCCGGCCAGGCCGTGCAACGAAAGCCCGCTGTAGCCGTGGCCGAGGAATGGTTCGAAACGGTCGCCATCGCACAGCAACGCGCTAAGCGGCGGCTGCCGAAATCGGTTTACTCCGCGCTGGTTGCGGCCAGCGAAAGGGGAATCACGGTCGCCGATAATGTCGAGGCTTTTGGTGAACTCGGCTTTGCGCCCCATGTCGTTGGTGCGGTGGAAAAACGCGACCTGTCGACCACCGTTATGGGACAAGATATTTCGCTGCCGGTCATCATTTCGCCGACGGGAGTCCAGGCGGTCGATCCCGACGGTGAGGTTGCCGTCGCGCGGGCGGCGGCGGCGCGGGGGACCGCGATGGGTTTGTCCTCGTTCGCCAGTAAGCCGATCGAGGAGGTGATCGCCGCCAACCCCAAGCTCTTCTTCCAGGTGTACTGGCTGGGCGGCCGCGACGCGATCGCCGAGCGTGTCGAACGGGCCCGTCAGGCCGGCGCGGTCGGTTTGATCGTCACCACCGACTGGAGCTTCTCGCACGGCCGCGACTGGGGCAGCCCCAAGATCCCGGAGGAGATGAACCTGCGGACCATCCTGCGGTTGTCCCCGGAGGCGGTCTTCAAGCCGCGCTGGCTGTGGAAGTACGGCAAGACGCTGCGCCCACCGGACCTGCGGGTGCCCAACCAGGGCCGCCGCGGCGAGCCCGGCCCGCCGTTCTTCGCCGCCTATGGCGAATGGATGGGCACGCCTCCGCCGACCTGGGAAGACATCGCTTGGCTGCGCGAACTGTGGGGCGGACCCTTCATGCTCAAGGGCGTGATGCGGGTCGACGATGCCAAAAGAGCCGTGGACGCTGGTGTTTCGGCGATCTCAGTGTCCAACCACGGTGGCAACAACCTGGACGGAACCCCCGCGTCGATTCGCGCCCTGCCCGCGGTGGCGGCGGCGGTCGGCGACCAGATCGAGGTGTTGCTGGACGGCGGCATCCGGCGCGGGAGCGACGTGGTCAAGGCCGTGGCACTGGGCGCCCGAGCGGTGATGATCGGCCGCGCGTACCTGTGGGGCCTCGCGGCGTGCGGCCAGTCCGGCGTCGAAAACGTCCTCGACATTCTGCGTGGGGGCATCGACTCGGCGCTGATGGGCCTTGGGCATGCCTCGGTCCACGACCTGGGCCCCGACGACATCCTGGTTCCGTCCGGGTTTGCCCGGGTCCTCGGTGAGCCGTCTGGTGGGGAGCGCTAGCCACTTAAATCCCAAACCGTGGTACAGGCGTGGCAATCGTGGCGGACGAGCCGAATTTGCACTCACCAATCGTCTGACGATAAAAAATACTAAATGGATGGTGCAACAATTGGTGCACACCAGGTTAATTCGTCCTACCATCGGCAAGTGCCGTTACGCGTCGAGCTGGGGAATGCGACGTCGATCGAGCTATCCGCCACGCCGCCATCACTACTGGTCCCGGTGGGTTCCACCGAACAACACGGCCCCCACTTGCCGCTGGATACCGACACCCGGATTGCGACGGCAGTCGCCCGCGGCGCTGGCGCCAGGCTCGGGCGCGACTGGCTGGTGGCACCGGCCATCGCCTACGGAGCCAGCGGTGAGCACCAAGATTTTGCCGGCACGATCTCCATCGGCACCGAGGCCCTGAGTTTGCTGCTGGTGGAGTACGGCAGGTCGGCGGCCTGCTGGGCCGGCCGCCTGGTCTTCGTCAATGGCCACGGCGGCAACGTGGATGCGCTGACCCGCGCGGTGAGCCGGCTTCGCGCCGAGGGTCGCGACGTCGGGTGGTGCCCGTGCGCAGCCATCGGCGGCGACGCCCACGCCGGGCATACCGAAACATCGGTGTTGCTGCATATTTCGCCGGGCGACGTGCTGACCGACCGGTGGCTCGCCGGTAACGGCGCGCCACTGCCCGAACTGCTCCCATCCATGCGCCGCGGGGGAGTCGCGCGGCGGTGAGCCGGGTAGGTGTCTTGGGGGACCCGACGACCGCAACGGCAGTCGAGGGCGAACGCATCTTCGACGAGATGGTCGACGGGTGCATACGCCGAGTCGCGCGGTGGTCGCCCGGTCCCGACGGGATGCTGACATGACTCAAGCTCGACTGCCTGACGGGTTCGCCGTTCAGGTCGATCGCCGCGTGCGGGTGCTCGGTGACGGCTCGGCCCTGCTCGGCGGCTCGCCCACCCGGCTGCTGAGGCTGGCTCCCGCTGCCCAGGACCTGCTGTCCGATGGCCGGTTGAAGGTGCGTGACGAGGTCAGTGCCCAACTGGCGCGCACCCTGTTAGACGCCACCGTCGCGCATCCGCGCCCCGCGGGTGGTCCGTCACACCGCGACGTGACAGTGGTTATTCCGGTGCGGGACAACACTTCTGGTGTGCGCCGTTTGGTGA
This sequence comes from uncultured Actinomycetota bacterium, assembly GCA_963820985.1. Lineage (GTDB taxonomy): Bacteria > Actinomycetota > Actinomycetes > Mycobacteriales > Mycobacteriaceae > Mycobacterium. The sequence continues at coordinate 134,135 of CAWGCI010000005.1, forward strand.
GCTCACTCCGCGGGCTGCGCGTCGTCGTGGTGGATGACGGTTCGGCGTGCCCCATCGAGCCGGAAGACTTCATCGGGGCACACTGCGATATCGAAGTGTTGCGCCACCCCCGCAGCAAGGGGCCGGGGGCAGCGCGCAACACGGGTCTGGCCGCCTGCACAACCGACTTCGTCGCATTCCTCGATTCGGACGTCTCGCCCCGGCGGGGCTGGCTGGAGGCGCTGCTCGGGCATTTCTGCGACCCGACCGTCGCCCTGGTCGCCCCGCGCATCATCGGGCATTCGCAAAGCGAGAATGCGGTAGCCCGCTATGAGGCGGTGCACTCGTCGCTGGACCTCGGTCAGCGAGAAGCGCCGGTGTTACCGCACAGCACGGTGTCCTATGTTCCCAGCGCCGCGATCATCTGTCGCAGGTCGGCCATTCACGACGTCGGCGGCTTCGACGAGACCCTGCAGTCCGGCGAGGACGTGGACCTGTGCTGGCGGCTCATCGAAGCGGGCGCCCGGCTGCGCTACGAGCCCATCGCACTGGTCGCCCACGACCACCGCACCGAGCTGCGGGATTGGCTTGCGCGCAAGGCGTTTTACGGCGGGTCGGCGGCTCCGCTGTCCGTGCGGCATCCGGACAAGACCGCCCCGGTGGTGATCTCCGGCTGGGCGCTGATGGTCTGGATCCTGATGGCCGTCGGGACGAGCATCGGTCAGCTGGCGTCGCTGGTGGTCGCCTTCCTGACCGGTCGCCGGATCGCCAGGGCCATGCGCAGCTCCGAGACTTCGTTACGCGATGTCGTCGAGGTCGCCACCCGTGGCCTGTGGTCGGCGGCGCTGCAACTGGCATCGGCCATCTGCCGGCACTACTGGCCGCTGGCCTTGCTGGCGGCCACGCTCTCGCGGCACTGCAGGCGGGTCGTAGTGGTCGCCGCCGTCTTGGACGGCGTGGTGGACTGGCTCAGCCGCAGGGACGCCACCGGCGACGATGCCGAACCGATCGGACTGCTGACCTATCTGCTGCTGAAGCGGGTCGATGACCTGGCCTACGGCATCGGCCTGTGGTGGGGCGTAGCGCGAGAACGGAACGCTCGCGCGCTCAAACCCCAGATTCGGACTTAGCCCCGTCGCGTTGACCCAGTCTTGAACCTGCCTTGATTACAGCCGTCTCGCACAGCGATGTGCTGATCGTCGGCGCCGGCAGCGCTGGATCGGTTGTTGCCGAACGTCTTTCCGCCGATCCCAGCCGTAGCGTGACAGTCCTCGAGGCCGGGCCCGGCCTCGCCGACCCGGGGCTTTTGGCACAGACCGCCAATGGGTTGCAACTGCCAATCGGCGTGAGCAGCCCGCTGGTCCACCGTTATCTGACCAAGCTCACCGATCGACCGGCCCGCCAGCTGCCCATCGTGCGCGGGGCCACGATCGGCGGCTCCGGCGCGGTCAATGGCGGCTACTTCTGCCGCGGGCTGCCCGCGGACTTCGACGGCATCGGCTTGCCCGGATGGGCGTGGTCCGACGTGTTGGATCACTTCCGGGCCATCGAGACCGACCTGGATTTCGACACTCCGGCCCACGGCGACAGCGGACCCATCCCGGTTCGCCGCACCCACGACATGACGGGAAGCACCGAAAGCTTTCTGGCCGCTACCCAGCGGACGGGGTTTTCGTGGATCGCCGACCTCAACGACGTCGGTCCTGGGTTGCCGTCGGGGGTGGGTGCGGTCCCACTCAACATCGTCGACGGCGTGCGCACCAGTGCGGGGGCCGGCTTTTTGCTACCCGCGCTGGGGCGCGCCAATCTCACGCTGCTGGCGCAGCTGCGGGCGGTGCGGCTGCGTCTCTCCGCGGCAACCGTGGTGGGAGTCGACGCGGCTGGCCCCGAAGGATTGGTGACCTTGACGGCCGATCGAATTGTGCTGTGCGCCGGAGCGATTCAGTCTGCGCACCTGCTGATGCTCTCCGGTGTCGGTGACGAGGCAATGCTGAAGGCTGCCGGCGTTGACGTGGTTGTGCCGCTGCCGGTAGGCATGGGCTGCAGTGATCACCCGGAATGGGTGATGCCGACCAGCTGGACGGTGGCGGTGGATCGGCCCGTGTTAGAGGTGGTGCTGAGCACCTCGGAAGGTATCGAGATCCGGCCGTACACAGGTGGTTTCGTTGCGATGACGGGGGACGGTACTCCGGGACACCGCGATTGGCCGCATATCGGGGTGGCGCTCATGCGGCCGCGGTCGCGCGGACGCATCACCCTGGTCTCGGCCGATCCCGCAGTGCCGCCCCACATCGAGCACCGTTACGACAGCGAGCCGGCTGACATCGCGCTGCTACGGCAGGCCAGTGAGTTGGCGCGCGAATTATGCATTGCTACCACGCATATCGGTCCAGCGGTGTGGTCCACGTCGCAGCATCTGTGTGGTAGCGCGCGGCTGGGAGCCGACGATGATCCGAAAGCCGTTGTCGACCAACGCTGTCGGGTCCGCGGCATCGACAACCTGTGGGTTATCGACGGCTCGGTCCTGCCGGTAGTGCCCAGCCGCGGACCGCACGCGACGATCGTGATGCTCGGGCACCGCGCGGCCGAATTTGTTGGGTGAACTCGATTACTCCGCCCGTGCCGCCGACGCGGGTGTCACCGCCGGTTGCTCGTTGCTGGTGCCCGCCGGCCCAGCCGCTGCCGGGGGTGCAACGGCCGGCGCAGCCGCCACCGATGTGCCGCTCAGTGGCACGGGCGGTATCGCCGTTAACGGAGAAAATGCCGGCGCTTCGGCCTCTACCGCCGCTATCGACGTGGTGGCTGACGCCGGCGCCCCGGATACCGACGGAACTCCCGATTCCACCGGCACTGCCGCTGCCGCCGTGCTGGCCGGTACCAGTGCCGCTGACCCGGTCGGCGCCGCCTGCAGCACCGCCGCTGCCGGCGCGCCGGCGGGAACGAGCGCCGACGGCACCGACGACGCCGGCACGACCGCCGTCGCAAGCGGCGCTGCCGGCGTGGCCGGTGCCGAACCGCCCGCCAGCCCCGCCGTGGCCGCCGGCGCCGAAGCCGCCGAAGCCGCTGAAGCCGCCGACGCCGCGCTGCCGGCCACCGGCTGCGCGGTCGTCAGCGCCTGGCCGGGTGTGTTGATCGCCCCAAGCACGGCCTGCTCGACGGTCTGCAACGGTGCGGCGTTGGCGGCCTCGGTCAGGGCGTATTCGGACGCGCCGCCGTTCATGAGATTCACAAATTGCTGATGGAACAGCGCCGCTTGGGTGCTGAGCGCTTGGTAGGCCTGCGCGTGTGAGTTGAACAACGCCGAGATAGCCGCCGATACCTCGTCGGCACCGGCGGCAAACACGCTTGATGTGGGGCCCAACGCTGCCGAGTTGGCGTCGCCGAGCGCCGAACCGATATTCGCCAGATCTGTCGCTGCCGCCGCTACATACTCCGGTGCCGCGATCACGTATGACAAGTGGGGCCCCCAGCTAGTCCGACATCGCTCGCCGTCCCCCTGGCGATCGTGTTCCGAGCGGAGCGTAACGCGATCTCTGGTTCCGCCGAGGTGTTATTGCAGAACCGAGCGGCCCTATTTCTCGCGAACTACCCGGGTTGCGAGAGTCCGGCGCACAAGCCTTAGCTGGCGCCCATCACGCCCGGGCGCCCACAGTCCGATCAGGATCGCCGCAAGGCTGACGATGACGGCCATTGTGATCGTGGAAGCGTGCATGGCTGTCAGGAAACGCGGTCTTGCTGTCGACGGTTTCCTACACGTCCAGCGCGCCCAGAGCCGAATACCAAGTGTCGGTTGGGGTTTCGGCCGGCTTTCGAAGCCTTAGCAGCCTCGGGTTGCGGGTGTCACCCACGTCGTGATGTCGGCGTGCACCACTTCGGTGCCGTCGCGGTCGGTCACCCGCACCGGCACTACCACCTCGGCGCCCTCAGTGATCTGGGAAAAGTCAGGCGGGTCCAGCCGGGCCTGCGCGTGCAGTGATGTAGTGGCTTTGGCCAGATACTGCACCGTCATCGCTTTCGGGATCCACCGGTGGCTAGGCGGCACCGTGGCCTCCATCAACATTCCCATCGCCATCTCGGCGGCGTTGCAGGACGCGATCGCGTGCACAGTGTGCAAGTGGTTGTGCACGAAAAACCACTTGGGCACAGCGACTTCGGCCAGGCCCGGCTCCATGCGCACAACATGCGGCAGGATCGAGGCGAAATAGGGGACTCGTGCCACCGCGGCCATCGAGAACAGGCGGGTGCCGCCGGGGCGGCCGGAAAGCGTTTTCCATGCTCTGTAGGTACTGCGGGTACCGGTCATGACGACAAACCTAATGACCGGCGTCCGTCTGCCCGGCTACGGTCCGACGGTGATGGGCAGTGATGCCGTAGGGCTGGCGCCGATCGGGGCGTTGGTATTGATGTTGGTCATCGTCACGTCCACGGCGGACGCACCTTGGTTGACGGTGAAATTCTGATTTGGGTTGAGCTGCAGCTGAAGTTGGTAGGTGATGGTCTGCCCTTGATTGAGCGTAAGCGGCGCAAGCAGCGGTTGGGCGAGGAAATCCGTCCCGGTCCCTTCGGCGACATACGGCACCGTCACCCACGCGTTGGTGTCGGAGCTTTGCAGCTGCATCGTCCCGGCGGGCATCATCGCCACGCCAGACGGGTTGCATGAACAGTGCCCCAGCGACACCACCATCCCAAGTTGGGCGATGCTGGCGGTCGTCGTGTTGAGCAGCGTGACGCTGAAGGGCATCGGCGCCCCGCCGGGCCGCACCGCCGTGGGCCCCGGCGCGGTAATGGTGACGTCGATGCCGCCCGCCGACCCCTTCGTTGTGGCCTGGGGCGCCGGCGAGGCGGACGTGGTCGCCGACGAGCTCGACGGCGCCGCGGATGGCGCGGTAGTGGTCGTGGTGGAAGCGGTCGGTGTGGTGGAACTCGTGGTCGTACCGGAATTCGAACACCCGGCAAGGGACACGGCCAGAGCCGCGCCGACCAACGATGCGGTCAGACTTGAAGCTTTGTTCATGACGTCCTCCCTATCGCCCGCCGCAGCGGCGCGGCTCGGGCGTAAGCCTAGGCCTCTTCGGTACTCCTGACACCGGACGACTTATATTTTTAGAGGTATCCCATCGGTCGACTGCGCCCGCGGCGTGGTTGCAAGCGATTGAAGGGACAGTCAGAGACAGCACACGTCTCGGTGGCCAAGTCCGGATTGGTCTGCGGGTTGGTCACTGCCATTGCCGGGATCGTCACGGTGGCCGCGGCAGGATGCGCGACGAATACGTCCGGCACCGGCGCGTCCTCGACCACGGGTGCCTCCTCAAGTCCAGCGGCACCCTCGGCGACCAGCACGGCAAGTGCCTCGGGTACGGCCAGCGCCCGGTTCGTTGGCCACTGGCAGCGCCACGTCTCGACCCTGGACATCACTGCGACAACGGCCACCCTCTTCGCGGGCCTGGACATGGGCCCGTGCAGTCAGGGACAGGCCGCCTGCTCGGAGACCGACACGCTGGGGGTGGTGTCGGGTGACGAGACGCAGCTGACGCTCACGGTCACCGCCGTGAGTTACGGCCTGAAAAACGGCCAGACGACCCCGGCCAACCCCAGCCCGGGTCCATCGACGGCCGTGGGTGACTCGCTCCAACTGGTCTCGCAGGCGCCCGGCTTGCTCAAGCAGACGGTGTTGAGGGGCTTCCCCGGCTGGCAAGGCGGCGATCTCTATTGGTGCGGTGCCGGCGTCAGCCCACAGGACCAGCAGCGCTGTGGCGCCTAGCGCCAGATCGCTCTGACGAAGCCTGCTTCGCGACCTTGCCGTCGGCGCTTTTAGCCACATTCCACCGCGCCTACCTGCACGACAAGGTTTTTTCAAGAATTCCTCCAGGGGCACCTCCGAACCTTTTCTCAACGCGCCAAACCGCCAGAGAAAAGGAAACTCATGACCAGCACCCCCAGCGCCAAGACCGCCACCGCGGCCCGCGTCGCCGGCTTCCTGGCCCTGCTCGCCGCCGGCGCTGCGTTGTTAGTCCTGTTCGCCGCTGCTGCCCACGCCGCCCTGGGCACTTCCTCACACAACGCCCAGCACGCCGTCGGGATGCACCGCCCCGGCGCCGCGCCCCACCTGCGCCAGCAACACTCTGGCCTGCGCAAGGACGGTGGCCGACACGGCCGCCCCGACCACCAGTTACGTGCCCACCGGGCGGCAGATGGCCGCTCCGGCGAAATGCGGCCCGCGCACAGCAGCTCGCGGACCGAGCTGGCAACACTGCGGGGGAATCACAAGACTGCTGGTACCGCCCGCGTCCAAGGCGCTCGTTACACTCACGTTCGAAGCAATCCGGAGCTCGTCTGGCAGCTCTGACCAGACAGTTCGACAAGCCGCTGGCAACCCTTACGGGCCGATGAGTTCGGTGATCGCGGGCGGCACGGGCCGCGCGGTCGCCAGCGCGGCCAGAACAATGGCCAGGAATTTGGCCGTCACGGTGTTCTGAGGCATACTGTTCAGGTTGCCTTGCGCCAGGTTTGCGCCTGGTTGGGCATACGACCAGCGTCCACACGGGCGCGTCCGGTCTCATCCTTGGAGCGCGACTAATTTTCGGCCGCGAACAAGGCTGCGTGCGGGTGACACACCCGAGCGCGGGGGCCGGTTGGACCACGACAGGTAAACAGCGGCGCAGTATCCGGCGCGACGCTAGATCGGCCCAGATTTTGGGCGGGCCGATCGGCGCGCCGGGGGCACCAGGCCCGGATTCGGGCCTCAAGAAGAGTGAGGGTAGGAGAAGCGTGGCGGGACAGAAGATCCGCATCAGGCTTAAGGCCTACGACCATGAGGCTATTGACGCCTCGGCGCGCAAGATCGTCGAGACCGTCGTCCGCACCGGTGCCAGCGTCGTAGGGCCGGTGCCGCTGCCGACCGAGAAAAATGTGTACTGCGTCATCCGCTCCCCGCACAAGTACAAGGACTCGCGGGAGCACTTCGAAATGCGCACGCACAAGCGGCTGATCGACATCCTCGATCCGACGCCGAAGACCGTTGACGCCCTCATGCGCATCGATCTGCCGGCCAGTGTCGACGTCAACATCCAGTAGGAGTTCCAGAGCAATGGCGAGAAAAGGCATTCTGGGCACCAAGCTGGGCATGACGCAGGTGTTCGACGAGAACAACAGGATTGTTCCGGTGACTGTGGTCAAGGCGGGACCGAACGTGGTGACCCGCATCCGCACCCCGGAGCGCGACGGCTACAGCGCTGTGCAGTTGGCCTACGGGGAGATCAGCCCGCGCAAGGTCAACAAGCCGTTGACCGGTCAGTACACCGCTGCTGGTGTCAACCCGCGCCGCCACGTGGCCGAGCTGCGTCTGGAAACCCCGGACGCGGCGGCCGAATACGAGGTCGGCCAGGAGTTGACCGCCGAGATCTTCGCCGACGGCAGCTATGTCGACGTGACCGGCACCTCGAAGGGCAAGGGTTTCGCCGGCACGATGAAGCGGCACGGCTTCCGCGGGCAGGGCGCCAGCCACGGCGCCCAGGCGGTCCACCGCCGTCCCGGGTCCATTGGTGGATGTTCCACCCCCGCACGGGTGTTCAAGGGGACCCGGATGTCGGGCCGCATGGGCAACGACCGGGTGACCGCGCAGAACCTGTTGGTGCACAAAGTCGATGCCGAGAACGGCGTGCTGCTGATCAAGGGTGCGGTTCCCGGCCGCACCGGTGGACTCGTCATGGTCCGCAGCGCGATCAAACGAGGTGACAACTAATGGCAACCGCGAAGACGGATCAGAAGAACCTGAAGATCGACGTTAAGACGCCGGACGGCAAGGTCGACGGCTCCATTGAGCTGCCGGCCGAATTGTTCGATGCCCCGGCCAATATCGCGCTGATGCACCAGGTGGTCATCGCCCAGCGGGCCGCGGCGCGGCAGGGTACGCACTCGACCAAGACGCGCGGCGAGGTCAGCGGCGGCGGCCGGAAGCCTTACCGGCAGAAGGGGACCGGTCGCGCCCGGCAAGGCTCGACGCGGGCCCCGCAGTTCACTGGCGGCGGTATCGTGCACGGTCCCAAGCCGCGGGACTACTCCCAGCGCACACCGAAGAAGATGATCGCTGCGGCGTTGCGCGGGGCTTTGTCGGACCGGGCACGCAACGGGCGCATCCATGCGGTCACCGAGCTGGTGGCGGGTCAGACCCCGTCGACCAAGAGCGCCCGAGAGTTTCTGGGCACGCTGACGGATCGCAAGCAGGTGTTGGTCGTCATCGGCCGCAGCGACGAGACCGGTGTAAAGAGCGTGCGCAACCTGCCCGGTGTGCACATCCTGGCGCCGGACCAGCTCAACACGTACGACGTGTTGCGCGCCGACGACGTGGTGTTCAGCGTCGAAGCCCTCAACGCCTACATAGCTGCCACGCCGCTAGGCCGAAACGGCTAATTCCGAGGAGGTTTCGGCCTGATGGCGACCATCGCTGATCCCCGCGACATCATCCTGGCCCCGGTCATCTCGGAGAAGTCCTACGGGCTACTCGACAACAACGTGTACACGTTCGTGGTGCGCCCCGATTCGAACAAGACGCAGATCAAGATCGCTGTCGAGAAGATCTTCTCGGTCAAGGTCGCATCGGTGAACACCGCAAATCGCCAGGGCAAGCGCAAGCGCACCAGGACCGGATTCGGCAAGCGCAAGAACACCAAGCGCGCCATCGTCACGCTGGCGCCGGGCAGCAAGCCGATCGACCTGTTCGGAGCGCCGGCATAGCCGGGCGCGAGAGAAAGACCTGATTAGACATGGCAATTCGCAAGTACAAGCCGACGACCCCCGGTCGCCGCGGTGCAAGCGTGTCCGACTTCGCCGAGATCACCCGGTCGACCCCGGAGAAGTCGTTGGTGCGCCCGCTGCACGGTCACGGGGGGCGCAACGCACACGGCCGCATCACCACCCGCCACCAGGGTGGTGGTCACAAGCGCGCCTACCGGGTGATCGACTTTCGCCGCAACGACAAAGACGGGGTCAACGCGAAGGTCGCGCACATCGAGTACGACCCGAACCGCACCGCCAACATCGCGCTGCTTCACTTTCTCGACGGCGAGAAGCGTTACATCATTGCGCCGCAGGGCTTGTCGCAGGGCGATGTGGTGGAATCCGGCGCCAACGCCGACATCAAGCCGGGCAACAACCTGCCGTTGCGCAATATCCCGGCCGGTACCCTGATCCACGCCGTGGAGCTGCGGCCGGGCGGTGGCGCCAAGCTGGCGCGGTCGGCCGGGTCGAGCATCCAGCTGCTCGGCAAGGAGGGCACCTACGCATCGCTGCGTATGCCCAGTGGTGAGATCCGCCGCGTCGACGTGCGCTGCCGCGCGACCGTCGGCGAGGTGGGCAATGCCGAGCAGGCAAACATCAACTGGGGCAAGGCCGGCCGGATGCGGTGGAAGGGCAAGCGCCCGTCCGTCCGTGGTGTCGTCATGAACCCGGTCGACCACCCGCACGGCGGTGGTGAAGGCAAGACCTCTGGTGGCCGGCACCCGGTCAGCCCGTGGGGCAAGCCCGAGGGCCGCACCCGCCACCGCGAACAAGCAGAGCAACAAACTCATCGTCCGCCGCCGGCGCACCGGCAAGAAGCACTCGCGCTAGGAAGTCCAGGAGTAGCCAACCATGCCACGCAGCCTCAAGAAGGGCCCGTTCGTCGACGGCCATCTGCTCAAGAAGGTCGACGTGCAGAACGAGAAGAACAGCAAGCAGGTCATCAAGACCTGGTCGCGCCGATCGACGATCATTCCGGACTTCATCGGCCACACCTTCGCCGTGCACGACGGACGCAAGCATGTCCCGGTGTTCGTCACCGAGTCGATGGTGGGTCACAAACTTGGTGAATTCGCGCCGACCCGCACCTTCAAGGGACACATCAAGGACGACCGGAAGGCCAAGCGGCGATGACCACCACTGAATTCCCGTCGGCGAGCGCCATCGCGCGGTTCGTCCGGGTGTCGCCGACCAAGGCGCGCCGGGTGATCAACCTGGTGCGTGGCAGGTCGGTGGCCGACGCGCTGGACATCCTGCGCTGGGCGCCGCAAGCCGCCAGTGAACCGGTGGCCAAGGTGATCGCGAGCGCAGCGGCCAACGCCCAGAACAACAACGGACTGGACCCGGCGACCTTGGTGGTGGCCACGGTCTATGCCGACGAGGGCCCGACCGCCAAGCGCATCCGGCCGCGCGCCCAGGGGCGCGCCTTCCGGATCCGCAGGCGCACCAGCCACATCACGGTGATCGTGGAAAGCCGGCCCGCCAAGGATCAGCAATCGGCGAAGTCGACGAGGGCTCGCCGCGCCGAGGCCAGCAAGGCCGCGGCGAAGGCTGCACCTGGTTCCACGGCGAAGAAGGCTGGGCCTTCTGTGACCAAGGCGCCCGCCAAGAAAGCGGAGGCCAAGGCCCCCGCAAAGAAGGCGGCCGGCCAGCAAAGAAGGCCGCGACTAGTCCCGAAGCCAAGACTTCTGAGACTTCTGAAGCGAAGGGAGGCTCAGACTAGTGGGCCAGAAGATCAATCCGCACGGCTTCCGGCTAGGCATCACCACCGACTGGAAGTCCCGGTGGTACGCCGACAAGCAATACTCCGAGTACGTCAAGGAAGACGTCGCGATCCGCCGGCTGCTGTCCAGCGGTCTGGAGCGCGCGGGAATCGCCGACGTCGAGATCGAGCGCACCCGCGACCGGGTGCGGGTGGACATCCACACCGCCCGTCCCGGCATCGTCATCGGGCGCCGTGGTACCGAGGCCGACCGAATCCGTGCCGACCTGGAGAAGCTGACCAAAAAGCAGGTCCAGCTCAACATCCTCGAAGTCAAAAACCCGGAATCGCAAGCACAATTGGTGGCCCAGGGCGTTGCCGAACAGCTGAGCAACCGGGTGGCGTTCCGCCGCGCGATGCGCAAGGCCATCCAGTCGGCGATGCGTCAGCCCAACGTCAAAGGCATCCGGGTGCAGTGCTCGGGCCGTCTCGGTGGCGCTGAGATGAGCCGGTCGGAGTTCTACCGCGAAGGTCGGGTTCCGCTGCACACGCTGCGCGCCGACATCGACTACGGCCTCTACGAGGCCAAGACCACCTTCGGCCGGATCGGTGTGAAGGTGTGGATTTACAAGGGCGACATCGTCGGTGGCAAGCGCGAACTGGCAGCCGCCGCACCGGCGGGCGCCGAGCGTCCGCGCCGTGAGCGGCCGTCGGGTACGCGTCCGCGCCGCAGTGGCGCGTCGGGCACCACGGCGACCAGCACCGAAGCCGGACGGGCCGCCGGTAGCGAAGAAAGCAACGCGCCCGCTGCCGCTCCTGCCTCAGATGATGGGGCCACGTCCGGCCCTCGAACCGCAGAGCACGGAGAGCTGAATCATGTTGATTCCCCGCAAAGTCAAGCATCGTAAGCAACACCATCCGCGCCAGCGCGGCATCGCCAGTGGCGGCACCCAGGTGAACTTCGGCGACTACGGTATCCAGGCGCTCGAGCACGCCTACGTCACCAACAGGCAGATCGAGTCGGCTCGTATCGCCATCAACCGCCACATCAAGCGTGGCGGCAAGGTGTGGATCAACGTGTTCCCCGACCGCCCGCTGACCAAGAAGCCCGCGGAGACCAGGATGGGGTCGGGCAAGGGCTCGCCGGAATGGTGGGTGGTCAACGTCAAGCCCGGCCGGGTGCTGTTCGAGCTCAGTTACCCCAACGAGCAGACCGCCCGGGCCGCGCTCACCCGCGCGATCCACAAGTTGCCGATCAAGGCACGCATCGTGACCCGAGAGGAGCAGTTCTGATGGCAGTGGGAGTGTCCCCTGGCGAACTGCGTGAGCTCACCGACGAGGAGCTGGCCGAGCGGCTGCGCGAATCCAAGGAGGAGCTGTTCAACCTGCGCTTCCAGATGGCGACGGGCCAGCTGACCAACAACCGTCGGCTCCGCGTCGTGCGTCAGGAGATCGCGCGCGTCTACACCGTGCTGCGGGAACGAGAACTGGGCCTGGCGTCCGGTCCCGGCGGCTCCGATGAGAAGGAATCGTGATGGCAGAAGCGACGACCGGCGAGAAAGCCGCCAAGGCGACGAAGGCAGCCCCCAAGAAGGCCGCATCCAAGGCCGCCGCGCCGAAGGCCGCCGCGACCAAAGACGCTGCGGCGAAAGATAAAGGCTCCAAGCACACTCCGGCCACCCCGAAGCCACGCGGCCGGCGCAAGACGCGCATCGGCTATGTGGTGAGCGACAAGATGCAAAAGACCATCGTGGTCGAGCTGGAAGACCGTATGCGGCACCCGCTGTACGGCAAGATCATCCGGACCACCAAGAAGGTCAAGGCGCACGACGAGGACAGCGTCGCCGGCATCGGCGACCGCGTCTCGCTGATGGAAACGCGTCCGCTGTCGGCGACCAAACGCTGGCGGCTCGTCGAGATTCTCGAGAAGGCCAAGTAAAGGCACCCGCGAACAGTCGCAAAAGCCCCCGCACGCACGGCGTGTCGGGGGCTTTTACGTCTGTTGGCGTGGGTGTGGCTTCGCCGGTGTAGTCTGCTCGCGGTGTTCGCGGACGTGAGCGCGGAGTGAGCGATGGCAGGTCGGAAGAATTTAACGGCAAGATCGAGCTGGATATTCGCGACTCGGAGCCTGACTGGGGTCCGTACGCGGCGCCGACCGCGCCCGAGAATTCGCCAAACGTCCTTTATTTGGTGTGGGACGACACCGGCATCGCGACCTGGGACTGCTTCGGCGGTCTGGTCGAGATGCCCGCCATGACGAGGATCGCCGACCGTGGTGTGCGGCTGTCGCAATTCCACACCACCGCGCTGTGTTCACCGACGCGGGCGTCGCTGCTGACCGGTCGCAACGCGACCACCGTGGGCATGGCCACCATCGAAGAGTTCACCGACGGCTTCCCGAACTGCAACGGCCGGATCCCGGACGACACCGCGCTGCTGCCGGAGGTGCTCAACGAACGTGGTTACAACACCTACTGCATCGGCAAGTGGCACCTGACGCCGCTGGAAGAGTCGAATCTGGCGTCGACGAAACGGCACTGGCCCACGTCGCGCGGCTTCGAACGGTTCTACGGGTTCATGGGCGGCGAGACCGACCAGTGGTACCCCGACTTGGTGTACGACAACCACCCGATCACACCGCCGGCCACTCCCGAGGACGGCTACCACCTGTCGAAGGACCTCGCCGACAAGACCATCGAATTCATCCGCGACGCCAAGGTGATCGCGCCCGACAAACCGTGGTTCAGCTACGTCTGCCCCGGCGCCGGGCACGCGCCGCATCACGTCTTCAAAGAATGGGCGGACAAGTACGCCGGCAAGTTCGACATGGGCTACGAGCGCTACCGCGAGATCGTGCTGGAAAAGCAGAAGTCGATGGGAATCGTGCCGCCGGACACCGAGCTGTCGCCCGTCAACCCGTATCTGGACGTCAAAGGCCCGCAAGGCGAGCCGTGGCCACTGCAGGACACGGTGCGGCCGTGGGACTCCCTCAACGACGAGGAGAAGAAGCTGTTCAGCCGGATGGCCGAGGTGTTCGCCGGCTTCCTGAGCTACACCGACGCCCAGATCGGCCGAATCCTGGACTATCTCGAAGATTCCGGTCAGCTGGACAACACCATCATCGTGGTGATCTCCGACAACGGGGCCAGCGGCGAGGGTGGGCCCAACGGGTCGGTGAACGAGGGCAAGTTCTTCAACGGCTACATCGACACCGTCGAAGAGAGCATGAAGTACTTCGACCGACTCGGTGGCCCCGAGACCTACAACCACTACCCGATCGGGTGGGCGATGGCCTTCAACACGCCCTACAAGCTGTACAAGCGGTACGCCTCGCACGAGGGCGGTATCGCCGACACGGCAATCGTCTCCTGGCCCAACGGTATTGCGGCGCACGGGGAGGTTCGCGACAACTACGTCAACGTCTGCGACATCACCCCGACCGTCTACGACCTGCTGGGCATCACCCCGCCGGAGACCGTCAAGGGCATCGCGCAGAAACCGCTGGACGGTGTGAGTTTCAAAGCGGCCCTTGACAATTCGGCCGCCGACACCGGCAAGGACACCCAGTTCTACACCATGCTGGGAACCCGCGGGATCTGGCACCGGGGCTGGTTCGCCAACACCGTCCATGCGGCCACACCCGCGGGTTGGTCGCACTTCGATGCCGACCGGTGGGAACTCTTCCACATCGAAGCCGACCGCAGCCAATGCCACGACCTGGCTGCCGAGCAACCCGACAAGCTGGAAGAGCTGAAGGCGCTGTGGTTTTCCGAGGCCGCGAAGTACAACGGCCTGCCGCTGGCGGATCTGAACATCTTCGAAACGTTGACGCGGTTCCGGCCCTACCTGGGCGCCGACCGGCAGTCTTTCACCTACTACCCCGATGCCGCCGAGGTCGGCACCGGCGCCGCCGTCGAACCCCGCGGCCAGTCCTACGCTGTGGTCGCCGACGTGACCATTGATACCACCGGCGCCGAAGGCGTGCTCTTCAAACACGGCTGCGCGCACGGCGGGCACGTGCTGTTCATCCAGGACGGCCGGCTGCACTACGTGTACAACTTCCTCGGTGAGCGCGAGCAGCTGATGTCGTCGTCCGGCGCGGTGCCGCTGGGCAGGCACCTGTTCGGCGTTCGCTTTTCGCGGACCGGAACCGTGGAGAACAGCCACACGCCGCTGGGTGAGGGCACGCTGTTCATCGACGAGACCGCGGTCGCGTCGCTGCCGGATATGACGACGCAACCGGGCACGTTCGCGTTGGCCGGTGCCAGCGTCATGGTGGGGCGCAACACCGGCTCGGGAGGTTTCCCGACGCTACAAAGCGCCTTTCCGATTCACCGGCGGCACGATCGCGCAGGTCACCGTCGACATCTCCGGCAAGCCGTATGAAGACCTGGAAAGAGAACTCGCGCTTGCATTTTCGCGCGACTGAAGCACCGGCGAGACGTGGTTCGGCGGCGTGCTGGCGGACTGCGGCGTGCCCGGCGGGTGGTGTGGTGGTGGGCGGCGACAACGACGGCACGTCGGACCCGGCGAGCCGGTGCCCGGCGTCGCGACGACGTCTGCCGGACACATCGCGCCCAACGCGTCGCGTGCCTTCGGGTCGCCCAAGGATACGGCCGTACGACCGTGGCCGGGATGTCGCGACCGGTGGCGCCCAGGCTCACGGTGAGCCTGCCGGACGGCTGAGTTCTCGGTTGCAGCAGCGACGCGCACTGACCTGGACGGTCCCGACGGCATGTCTGGCGCGTGATCATCGCCGCGACCGACCTCGAGCCCGGTGGGGCCTTCTTGAAATATGCCGTCGACATGCGGGATTCGCGTGCGGGCGTCAAATTCACGGTGGCGGCGGCTCAGTTCTGCGGCTACAGCAGCCAGCAGCTGACCGGCGACATTCCAAGCCCCTTCGGGCGCTTTCGACTTCGCCGACCGTCGACCCACATCGTGGACCAACACCAAAAGTACTTGGTGGCGATCCAACTGCAGCTGACGCCGGCGGGCGCGCGGGATTCGATGCTGCGAAGGCCGTTGATGCAGGGAATTCGCCGTCGTCATACCGTGAAAAGCCCCAGCCTGAGCGCTAGCCTGACCCCGTGCTGTTGCTTCGGTGGTGCGGTGGTCCGACGGTGCCTTGGCCTCCAACGGTTCGCGGTGGCGACCGATGACGGCGGGCACTCCGGCGCCGGCACCGCCGCCGCGGCGTCGCCGCCGTCGGAACCGTGCCACCCCTGGTGAACGGGTCGCACGGACGGCGTATCGCAGTCGGGCTCTCGGCATTCTGCTGGCCGTCGTCGCTGTACCAGCTATGTCCTGTCGCTGGTCGGGGTCCATCTACTGGCCAAATCCGGCCCCAAGCTCCCCTCCGTGGACCTGAGCCAGTACCAGAAAAGGACAGCATTGTTCAGTTGCGCATCGAGAAGCTGAAGACTGTCGCGAATCGACTGTCGGTGAATGTGCTTGTCACTCCTCAGGATTCGCTGGTCGACCAAAGTCCCGAGCGTGTTGACCTCCGACGCTGCCGTACGCCTGTATCCCGAGACTGACCTCGGAGACCTGCAGTACCCCAAGGGAAAAGCGCCCGTGCAGGTGGCCACTACGATCGTGGCGCACGGCGATGCGGGTAACTGGCCGTTCGACACCTACACAACCGATGAGATCTCGGGCGTGGTCTTCACCGGGGGTTACCAGAGCAAGGTGTGGGCCCGCATGGAAGTCACCGGATCGTTGGACGGCTGGGACGTAAACGTCCGTCGCGTCCACGACGCCGACGGACACCGAGAACCCGAGACAGCCTCGACAACGTGATCATCACGTTGCACAGGTCGAAGGGACCGTTGATCCTCGACTTGGGAATCTGCCTGATACATGATCGCCTTGCCCGTTCTGGCATTGTGGGTGGCCATTCCGATGTTGTTGGGCAGGACGACGTTCTTGCCACCGTTCGTCACGTGGTACGCCGCGATGCTGTTCGCCATCGTCCCGCTGCGCAACTTCCTCCCCGGCAAGCCGCCAATTGGCTCGTGGATCGACCAAGCCGTGGTGCTGTGGGTGTTGATAGGGCTGGTCGTCGCGATGACGCTGTTCATCCTCGCCTGGTGGCGGCATCGGGATCGAAAACAGCCGAAAAAGACCTGATACCGCCGCAAGTCGACTCAGGTGATGGCGTCGACGGCGCTCGAGACTCGTGCTTGAAAGTCGGGCGACAGCGGGATGTAGCCGGCTTTGTTGAGGTCGATCTGGCCGGGTCCGATCGCCGTCTGCAGGAACGACTTGATCGCCTGGGTGTCCTCGGGGTTGGGGTATTTGGAGCAGACGATCTCGTAGGTGGCCAAGACGATCGGGTACACGTCGGGCTGGGCCGGGTTGTAGAACGACGAAAGGTCGAGCACGAGGTTGTTGCCCTGGCCGGTGATTTTGGCGCCCTTGATGGTCTTGCCGACCGTGTCGGTGCCGATCCGTACCGGGCGTAGCGACCTGCGGCTTGCCGGGGTCTTGATCTCGGCGGCGTACAGCCCTTGCTCGAGCGCGAATGACAATTCGTTGTAGCTGATCGCACCCTCGGTGGTTTTCACCAGCGCCGAGGTGCCCTTGTTGCCTTCGGCGCCGGTGCCGATGCCGCCGTTGAACGTCTTGGCCACGCCCTGTGTCCACGCTCCGCCGGATGCGGCCTGCAGGTAGGACTGGAAGTTGTAGGTGGTGCCGGACGCGTCGCTGCGGTAGATGACCTTGATGTCCTCTGCCGGCATGGATGCGTTGAACGCGGTGAGGGCCGGGTCGTCCCAGCGCGTGATGGTGCCGTTGAAGATCTTGGCCAGCGTCGGCGCGTCGAGCACCAAAGAGTCGACGGCGGCAATGTTGTAGGTGATGGCCATCGGCCCGAATACCACGGGCAGGTTCCAGGCGTCGGCGCCGCCGCATCGCTGTTTGGCGGCGGCGTATTGGTCCCCGGACAGCGGTGTGTCCGATCCGCCGAAATCGGTTTTGCCAGCGAGGAATTCGCTGATCCCTTGGCCCGAGCCGTTGGCGGTGTAGTTGACCGACTGCCCGGGGCACACCTTCTTGTAGGCCTCGATGAACCGGGTCATCGCGTTGGCCTGCGCGGTGGAACCGCTGGCGACCAGGGTCTGTTTGCCGCCGCAGTCCACCTTGACCCCACTGGTATAGGACAGGGTCGCGTGGTCTTGGTTGCATGCCGAAAGCGCCAGCGCACCCGCGGCCAGCAAGCTCATCGCGACACGTGGGCGTGAGTGCTGCACGTCGATTGCCTCCTCGGGAGCAACAACGGTGAGACGGGCCCGTCTCGTCGAACACAGTGGTGCCCGGCGTCGGCGGCGAGCTCGGTGTCGGGGCACACGCCCACGTCAACCCTATTTCGACACCTGTCGACATTTACAGCCAACGGATCAACCCGCAAACAAACATCAGGTGAACGGGTCATGGCTGCAGCCGGGTCCGCGGGCGTCATACTCTGAAGTGGTGCTCACCGAGCTAATTGACCTGCCGGGCGGATCATTCCGCATGGGCTCGACGAGCTTCTACCCCGAAGAGGCGCCGATCCACACCGTGACCGTGGGTTCCTTCGCGGTGGAGCGGCACCCGGTGACCAACGCGCAGTTCGCCGAATTCGTCGCTGCCACAAGCTATGTGACGGTCGCCGAGCAGCCGATCGACCCGGCGCTTTACCCGGGCGCCGACGCAGGTGATCTGTGCCCGGGCGCCATGGTTTTCCGCCCCACCACGGGCCCGGTCGACCTGCGTGACTGGCGTCAGTGGTGGGACTGGGTGCCGGGTGCGAATTGGCGGTACCCATTCGGGCCGGATGGCCCGGATAGCACCGGCGCGGACAGGGCCGATCACCCGGTCGTGCAGGTGGCGTATCCCGACGCCGCGGCCTACGCGCGGTGGGCCGGGCGGCGGCTGCCGACCGAGGCCGAGTGGGAGTATGCGGCCCGCGGTCCAGGCGTGGGGGACACATGGACGTATTCGTGGGGCGAGGAGGCGAAACCCGACGGTCAATTGATGGCCAACACCTGGCAGGGCAGGTTCCCGTACCGCAACGACGGTGCGCTCGGTTGGGTGGGCACGTCGCCGGTGGGGACGTTTCCGCCCAACGGTTTCGGCTTGGTCGACATGATCGGCAACGTCTGGGAGTGGACTGCCACCGAGTTTTCCGCGCACCACCGGCTGGATCAGCCGCCGAAAGCCTGTTGCACACCGTCGGGACCCGCAGACCCCAGCGTCAACCAAACGTTGAAGGGTGGTTCGCACTTGTGCGCGCCGGAGTACTGCCACCGCTACCGTCCGGCGGCGCGGTCGCCGCAATCGCAAGACACCGCGACCACGCACATCGGCTTTCGCTGCGTAGCTAATCCGATTTCGGGCCAATAGGTTAATGCTGGGTGGCCGGCGGGTGACGGAAGGCCAGCTCGCGTAAGGACAGTGATATTTCGCTGCGCGGTCGCCGGGCGCATTAGCTAACATCTGACCCCGTGGTGCCTTCCGTCCGGGCCGGCGGTGACCTATGAGCGCTGAAGCGCCGACGACCGCCGAGGCTGCGCCAACAACGGCAACAAAGTCCCCCGAGGCTCCGCCGCCGCCGGCGGACGAGTCGCCGCCAACGTCCCCTCCGGCGCCGCCGAAGAACCGGAGCAGACCGCGCATCGTGATCGGCGTGATCATTCTGATGGTCATCGTCAGCGTGTACGTCCTGTCGCTGCTCGGCGTCCACCAGCTGCAAGAAGCGGAGGCCCCGCTGCCTCCACTGGACCTGAGCCAGGGCGGCGGCGATGCGACCATCGTGCAGCTGCGCCTCGAGGAGCTGAAGCCCACCGCGAATCGCCTCACGGTGAATGTGCTTGTCTACCCGGGGATTTCGGCCTACGACAACCGCTATCGACGTGCTGGCCACCGACGTTGCGCGTGCGCCTGTACCCGACGAGCGACCTCGGCGACCTGCATTACCCGAAAGGAAAGGCGCCGGCGCAACTCAGCACCACCATCGAGGCGCACGGCGACGTCGGTAACTGGCCATTCGACTCCTACAGCACCGAGCCGATCTCGGCCGATGCGTTCGTCGGGTCCGGCGAGAACGTCAAGAAGGTACCCGCCCGCGTCGAAGTAACCGGAGAGTTGGACGGGTGGGACGTCAGCGTCAACCGGGTCCACGACCCCGCCGCGCTCCCAACCCAACGAGGTTCCGACAACGGGAACGTGGTCATCACCTTGAGGAGGGCCAAGGGCCCGCTGATCTTCGACCTGGGCATCTGCCTGGTGCTCATCGCCCTGCCCACCTTGGCGCTGTTGGTGGCCGTTCCGATGGCGCTGGGCAGGAGGAAGTTCTTGCCGCCGTTCGCGACGTGGTACGCCGCGAACCTGTTTGCCATCGTCCCGCTGCGCAACATCCTTCCCGGCGCCCCACCGCCCGGCTCGTGGATCGACCAAGCCATCGTGCAGTGGGTGCTGATCGGGCTGGTGACGGCGATGAGCCTGTACATCCTCGCCTGGGTCCGGCAAGGCGATTGATTTTCGCCGCCGCTCGTATCGGCGCTGTTAAAAGCTTGTAAGGGTGCTGTTCTCCACCGAGCCGGCAAACATGCTCGTTGATAGCGTCTTGCTTCGTGACACTCATCAGCGGCTCAGCTGCGGCTGCGGGTAATCGCCCTGCCGAGACGAGGCCCGAGCTGCACCTGGCTCCGACGGTGGTGGTGCCCGCTCCGCCGGCCCTGCAGGCCCCGGTAACGCTCCCCGCGGCTCCGGCGCCCGGGCGGCGCGCCCGCAAACCGAGACGACGTCATCTCCTGCTCGATCTCTCCATCATCGGCGGCGTCGTCGTTGTCTACGTCCTGTCGCTGCTCGGCTATCACTGGCTGGCCACCGCGCCGGGTCCGCTGCCCGAACCGGTCCTCAACACCGACGACGGCACCGTAGTGCTGGTGCGCTTCGAGCAGCTGCACACCGTGGCGAATCGCCTCGATGTGAAGGTGCTGGTGATGCCCGACAGTTCGATGATCGACAAACATCTCAACGTGCTGAACACCGACACCTCCGTGCGGTTCTTTCCGCAGAACGACTTGGGCGACTTGCAGTACCCGGTGGGGAAGTTGCCGGCGCAGGTAGCCACCACCATCGAGGCCCACGGTGACCCGGGCGACTGGCCGTTCGACTCGTACAAAACCGACACCATCCAGGCAGACGTCCTCGTGGGGACGGGCGAAAATCGCCAGTACAAACCGGGCCGGGTCGAGGTGACGGGATCGCTGGAAGGCTGGGACATCGCCGAAACGCGGGTCGCCCGCAACCCCGACGACCCCGACCGCCCGGACAACGTCATCATCACCCTGCACCGGGCCAAGGGACCGCTGGTCTTCGACCTGGGGATCTGCCTGGTCCTCATCACCCTGCCGACCCTGGCACTGTTCGTGGCCATTCAGATGCTGACCGGTCGGAGACAATTCCTGCCGCCGTTCTCCACCTGGTATGCCGCGATGCTGTTCGCCGTGGTGCCGTTGCGGAACATCCTCCCCGGCAGCCCTCCGGCGGGTTCATGGATCGACCAAGCCGTCGTGATCTGGGTACTGATCGGCCTGGCCTCAGCGCTGGTCCTCTACATCGCCGCGTGGTACCGGCACTCCAGCTAGGTCCACGTAGGGTCCAGCAAGGGTCAGTCCGGCAGAAATTTGGCGCTGAGCAGCTCTTCCCCTAGACTCTAGGGGTTGCCTTGGGCAGACCTCGGCTGATGCGTGCAAACGTTATTGGCCCCGCGTGCTCTTCGGTGACAAAGACCGCGCACGTCGGGTGCTCACTGAGCTGTTTTCTCCTGCCGTGCACACGTGAACCAGGTCAGGAGATCTAGTGATTCAGCAGGAATCGCGGCTGAAGGTCGCCGACAACACCGGCGCCAGGGAGATCTTGTGCATCCGGGTGCTCGGCGGTTCGTCGCGACGTTACGCCGGCATCGGTGACGTCATCGTCGCCACCGTCAAGGAGGCCATCCCGGGCGGCAACGTCAAGCGTGGGGAGATCGTCAAGGCCGTCGTGGTGCGCACCGTCAAGGAGCGCAGGCGTTCCGATGGCAGCTACATCAAGTTCGACGAGAACGCCGCGGTGATCATCAAGCCCGACAACGACCCCCGTGGGACCCGTATCTTCGGGCCGGTCGGCCGCGAACTGCGTGAGAAGCGATTCATGAAGATCATCTCGCTGGCCCCGGAGGTGTTGTAGATGAAGGTCCACAAGGGCGACACCGTCTTGGTTATCGCCGGCAAAGATAAAGGCGCCAAGGGCAAGGTCTTGCAGGCCTATCCGACCCGCAATCGGGTGCTGGTCGAGGGCGTCAACCGGATCAAGAAGCACACCGCCGTTTCGACCACCCAGCGCGGAGCCCGCTCGGGCGGCATCGTCACCCAGGAAGCCCCGATCCACGTCTCCAACGTGATGGTCGTCGACTCGGACGGCAAGCCCACCCGAATCGGCTACCGGGTGGACGAGGAGACCGGCAAGCGGGTCCGTATCTCCAAGCGCAACGGCGAGGACATCTGATGACTACTGCAGAGGCTAAAGAGAAAGCTCAGCCGCGCCTGAAGGAGCGCTACCGCAACGAGATTCGCGACGCGCTGCATAAGGAATTCGCTTACGGCAACGTCATGCAGATCCCGACCGTCACCAAGGTCGTCGTCAACATGGGCGTCGGCGAAGCGGCCCGGGACGCCAAGCTGGTCAACGGCGCGGTCAACGACCTGGCGCTGATCACCGGCCAACGGCCGGAAATCCGCAAGGCGCGCGTATCGATCGCGCAATTCAAATTGCGCGAGGGCATGCCGATCGGTGTCCGGGTGACCTTGCGCGGCGACCGGATGTGGGAGTTCCTCGACCGGCTCACGTCGATCGCGCTGCCACGTATTCGCGACTTCCGCGGGCTTTCGCCCAAGCAGTTCGACGGTGTCGGCAACTACACCTTCGGGCTGGCCGAGCAATCGGTGTTCCACGAGATCGACGTGGACAAGATCGACCGGGTCCGCGGTATGGACATCAACGTCGTCACCTCGGCGGCGACCGACGACGAAGGACGAGCGCTGTTGCGGGCCCTCGGCTTTCCGTTCAAGGAGAACTGACTGAATGGCGAAGAAGGCACTGGTTAACAAGGCCGCGGCAAAACCGAAGTTCGCGGTGCGCGGCTACACCCGCTGCAACAGGTGCGGCCGTCCGCGTGCGGTGTTCCGCAAGTTCGGGCTGTGCAGGATCTGCCTGCGCGAGATGGCGCATGCGGGCGAGTTGCCCGGCGTGCAGAAGAGCAGCTGGTAAGAGGCACAGGGACTAACCATGACGATGACTGACCCGATCGCGGACTTCTTGACGCGTCTGCGCAACGCCAACTCGGCCTACCACGACGAGGTGAGCCTGCCGCACTCCAAGATCAAGGCGAACATCGCCCAGATCCTCAAGGCCGAGGGCTACATCACCGACTTCCACACCGAGGACGCTCGAGTGGGCAAGGCGCTGGTCGTCCAGCTCAAGTACGGGCCCAGCCGGGAGCGCAGCATCGCTGGTTTGCGCCGCGTGTCCAAGCCCGGTTTGCGGGTGTACGCGAAATCCAACAACCTGCCGCGGGTGCTCGGCGGCCTGGGTGTGGCGATCATCTCGACCTCCTCGGGCCTGCTCACCGACCGTCAGGCAGCCAGACAGGGCGTGGGCGGCGAAGTCCTCGCGTACGTGTGGTAGCGGGAGAGGCAGCGTAAAGAAATGTCGCGCATTGGTAAGCAGCCGGTTCCGGTTCCCTCCGGAGTCGACGTAACGATCGAGGGCCAGAACGTCTCGGTGAAGGGACCCAAGGGCACCCTGAGTTTGACGGTCGCCGAGCCGATCACGGTGGCGCGCAACGACGATGGCGCGATCGTGGTCACCCGGCCCGACGACGAGCGGCACAACCGTTCACTGCACGGGCTGTCGCGCACCCTGGTGTCCAACCTAGTCACCGGTGTGACACAGGGTTACACCACCAAGATGGAAATCTTCGGTGTGGGTTATCGCGTGCAGCTCAAGGGTTCCAACCTGGAGTTCGCGCTGGGCTACAGCCACCCGGTGCTGATCGAGGCCCCAGACGGCATCACGTTCGCCGTTCAGTCACCGACGAAGTTCACCATCACCGGGATCGACAAGCAGAAGGTCGGTCAGATCTCGGCGAACATCCGCCGTCTGCGCCGTCCGGACCCGTACAAGGGCAAGGGCGTGCGCTACGAAGGCGAGCAGGTGCGCCGCAAGGTCGGAAAGACAGGTAAGTAGTCATGGCGCAATCAAAAGCTGACACCACAGCGCGAAAGCCAGTGGGGCGGAGCGTATCCGCGACTCGGCGGATCTCCCGGCTGCGCAGGCACGCACGGCTGCGCAAGAAAGTCGCGGGCACCACGCAGCGCCCACGGCTGGTGATCAATCGGTCCGCGCGGCATATCCACGTGCAACTGGTCAACGACGAAAACGGCACCACGGTGGCCGCCGCATCCTCGATCGAGGCCGATGTGCGCGGCGTCGACGGCGACAAGAAAGCCCGCAGCGTGCGAGTCGGACAGTTGATCGCCGAGCGCGCCAAGGCGGCCGGCATCGACACGGTGGTATTCGACCGTGGCGGATACACCTACGGGGGACGGATCGCGGCGCTGGCCGACGCCGCCCGCGAGAACGGATTGAAGTTCTGATGACACGCAAGACTGGAAGGACCGCATAATGTCGGAGCAGCCGAGCGGGCCGCAGGCCGACACCCGCGGTGACAGCCGTGACGGGCGCGGTGACGGCCGCGACAGTCGCGATGGCCGCGGCCGCCGCGACGGCGGCGGGCGTGGTGGCCGCGACCGCGACGCCGAGAAGAGCAACTACCTGGAACGGGTCGTCGCGATCAACCGCGTCTCCAAGGTCGTCAAGGGTGGCCGGCGATTCAGCTTCACCGCGTTGGTCATCGTCGGTGACGGCAACGGCATGGTCGGTGTGGGCTACGGCAAGGCCAAGGAAGTTCCGGCCGCCATCGCCAAGGGCGTCGAGGAAGCGCGCAAGGGCTTTTTCCGGGTGCCGTTGATCGGCGGCACCATCACGCACCCGGTGCAGGGTGAGAAAGCCGCCGGTGTGGTGCTGTTGCGTCCGGCCAGCCCGGGTACCGGTGTGATCGCCGGTGGTGCGGTGCGCGCGGTGCTGGAATGCGCCGGGGTACACGACATCCTGGCCAAATCGTTGGGCAGCGACAACGCGATCAACGTGGTGCACGCCACCGTGGCCGCCCTCAAACTGCTGCAGCGTCCCGAAGAGGTGGCCGCCCGCCGAGGACTGCCGATCGAGGACGTGGCGCCGGCCGCGTTGCTGAAGGCGCGGCGGGAAAGTGACGCACTTGCCGCTGCCACAGCGCGGGAGGGAACAGCACAGTCATGAGCCAGCTGAAGATCACCCAGGTGCGCAGCACGATCGGCGCCCGCTGGAAGCAGCGTGAGAGCCTGCGCACGCTGGGCCTGCGGCGGATTCGCCATTCGGTGATCCGCGATGACAGCCCACAGACCCGTGGACTGATCGCGGTGGTACGTCACCTCGTCGAGGTGGAGGAGGCCAAGTGACCATCAAGCTGCACGACCTGAAGCCGGCGCCGGGGTCGAAAACGGCTAAAACCCGCGTCGGTCGTGGTGAAGGCTCCAAGGGCAAGACCGCTGGCCGTGGGACCAAGGGCACCGGGGCACGCAAGAACGTGCCGGTGCGGTTCGAGGGCGGGCAGATGCCGATCCACATGCGGCTGCCCAAGCTCAAGGGCTTCCGCAACCGGTTCCGCACCGAATACGAGATCGTCAATGTCGGCGACATCAGCCGGCTGTTCCCCAAGGGCGGTGCCGTCGGCGTGGCCGAACTGGTGGCCAAGGGGGCCGTTCGCAAGAACTCTCTGGTCAAGGTCCTCGGCAACGGCGAGCTCACCGTCAAGGTCGACCTGACCGCTCACAAGTTCAGCGGCACCGCGCGCGAAAAGATCACCGCCGCCGGCGGCTCGGCGACGGAACTTTAGTACCGCGAGCAGTCTCCCGCTTGCGGGGGACTGCTCGCGACACTAATTGAGCTGCGGGATCACTTCTGCGGCAAGGCGTTCCATCTGTTCTCGGTTCTCCGGAACGTCGGCGCCGACAGGATTGAGTAGCAGCATCTCGGCGCCGGCGTCGATTACCTCTCGCACCCCGCGGGCGACGTCGTCGGGTGTGCCGGACACCGGGACCGCATCGATGCCGGGCATCTGCCCGTAGATGCGCCGCAGCCCGGCGAGCACCCGGTCGCGGGCCTTGGCGGCATCGTCGTCGATCATCAGATAGACCCGCTTGCCGATGGTGAAGTGGGTGGGGTCCCTGCCCTGTTCGGCCAGCTCGCTGCGGACTGTTTTGACGGCTCCGGCAAAGGCTTCGGTGGTCGACGACCCCGCGCCCAAAAACGAGTCACCGTGGCGCACCGCCCTGGCCAGGGCCTTGGGGGCAAGCCCACCGAACCAGATCGGCGGGTGTGGTCGCTGCACCGGCTTCGGCTGAACGGGGAGGCCATCGACGTCGCGGAACCGGCCGTGGAACGTCACCTTGGGTTCGTCCGACCAGGCCGCCTTCATCAGCTGCAGGCCCTCGGTGAAATAACTGATGAACGTGGCCTTGTCCACGCCGAAGGCGGCGAACTGGCGGGCCCCGCCGCCCGGCGCGACGCCGACGTCCAGTCGGCCGTGACTGAGCCGGTCGACCGCGGTGATGGCCGAGGCCAACTGCAGTGGCTCATGCAACGACGACACCAGCACGGCGACGCCCAGGCGTAGTCGCTCGGTGCAGGCGGCGCAATACGCGAGCAGCTCCAGCGGCGCCAGCAGCGGTGCCGCCCCGATGGTCTGCTCGAGCACCCAACCGCCCTCGAAACCCAGCTCCTCAGCACGCGCGAGATACGCGCGCAGCCCGGCGGCATCGAAGCCATCGAAATCGAATTGGGGGATAGCGATGGAAGCCCTCACCCCATCACCGTACGGCCGGCGATCGGTAGGCTTTTGAACATGTTCGGTTTTCTGCCTTCTGTCCCCGGAGTCGAGGACGTGCGCGCCCTGGTCAACCGGGTCGATACCGCCCGCCACCACGGCATACCCAGCGGCTGCGTGCTGGAATTCAACCTGCGCTCGATGCCGCCGGAGACGACGGGTTTTGACCCCCTGACGATCGTCACCGGGGGTGGGCGGGCGATGGCGCTGCGTGACGCCGTCGCCGCGATCCACCGGGCCGCCGAGGATCCGCGCGTTGCCGGGCTGATTGCCCGCGTGCAGCTTGCGGCGTCGCCGGTGGGTGCGGTTCAAGAACTGCGCGAAGCCATCGCGGCTTTCAGCGCCGTCAAGCCGTCGCTGGCCTGGGCGGAAACCTATCCGGGGACGCTGTCCTACTACCTGGCTTCGGCATTCGGTGAAGTCTGGATGCAGCCCTCGGGAAGCGTCGGGCTCATCGGTTTCGCCAGCAGTGCCACCTTCCTGCGCGACGCGCTCGACAAGGCGGGAATCGAAGCCCAGTTCACCGCGCGGGGCGAATACAAATCGGCGGCAAACCTTTTCACCGAGGGTGGCTTCACCGAGGCCCACCGCGAGGCCGTCACCCGGATGCTGGAAAGCCTGCAGGACCAGGTGTGGCAGGCGGTCGCCGAATCACGCAACATCGACGCGGATGCGCTCGATGCGTTGGCCGACCGGGCACCGCTACTGCGCGATGACGCCGTGGAATCCGGGCTGGTGGACCGGATCGGATTCCGCGACGAAGCCATGGCCCGCATTGCGGAACTGGTTGGCGTGGAGGATATTTCAGACGAAGACGCTGCACCGCGGCTCTACCTGTCGCGCTACGCCGGTGCCGCCCGGTCGCGGCTGGCGCCGCCCGTGCCGTCGATTCCCGGTCGCCGGTCCAAGCCGACGATCGCCGTGGTCACCCTGCAGGGCCCGATCGTCAACGGGCGTGGCGGGCGGCAATTCCTGCCGTTCGGCTCCTCGAACGCCGGTGCTGACACCATCGCGGCGGCACTGCGCGAGGTGGCTGCCGACGATTCGGTATCCGCGATCGTGCTGCGGGTGGACAGCCCCGGGGGCTCGGTCACCGCATCGGAAACCATTTGGCGCGAAGTGAAAAGGGCCCGCGGACGGGGCAAGCCGGTGGTGGCGTCGATGGGTGCGATGGCGGCCTCCGGTGGCTACTACGTCTCGATGGACGCTGACGCGATCGTGGCCAACCCGGGCACGATCACGGGCTCGATCGGCGTGATGAGCGGCAAGCTGGTAGTTCGCGACCTCAAGGAGCGGCTGGGAGTGGGGTCAGATACCGTGCGCACCAACGCCAATGCCGATGTCTGGTCGGTTGATGAGCTGTTCACGCCGGAGCAGCAGGCGGACAGGGAAGCCGAGGCGGACCTGTTCTATGCCGATTTCGTCGAGCGTGTCGCCGAAGGCCGCAACCTAAGTACGGAAGCTGTGGATGTCGTTGCGCGCGGACGGATTTGGACCGGCGCGGATGCTCTAGAGCGCGGCCTGGTCGATGAACTCGGCGGATTTAGGACAGCGGTGCGCCGAGCCAAGGTCCTGGCCGGCCTAGACGAGGATGCCGAAGTCCGGCTCGTCAGCTACCCCGGCTCGTCGTGGCTGGACATGGTGCGGCCCCGGGCGTCCTCACAACCGGCCGCCGCGACGCTGCCGGATGCGGTGGGCGCGCTGCTGGGCCGCACGGTGACCGGGATCCTCGCCCACATCGAGCAGACGCTGAGCGGGGCCAACGTGCTGTGGCTGGGACAGTCGCGCTTCTAGCCGGTCAGCGCGCCGCTGATGAAGACGATGTCGCCCAGCGGGTCGTCGATTTCGGGGGCCGGCACCTCGATGCCGTTGCGCTTGAACAGTTCCGTGCGCGCCACGCCCTCGACATCCCAGCCGCTGGACCGTAGATAGTCGACACCGTGATTGCGCTCGCCTGCGTAAACCAGCGACGCCATGTCAACGTCCACGCCGTGCTCGCGGAACACGCTCGCCATCTCTTGTACCCGGCTGGCATCGAAATCGATGATGCCGGGCGCGAATTCGGTCGCGATCGTGCTGCCGGGCACGCTCAGCGCGGTGATGTTGTCGAACAACCGGTCCTGCGCTTCGGGCGGCAGGTAGATCAGCAGGCCCTCGGCCAACCACGCGGTCGGTGCCGTCGGATCGAGTCCGGCCGCTTTCAGCGCCGTCGGCCAGTCTTGGCGCAGATCGATGGGGACGGTGCGCCTGGTTGCTGTGGGCTCGGCGCCGATTCCGGCCAAAGTGGTCGTCTTGAACTCGATCACTTGCGGCTGGTCGAGCTCATAAACCACCGTGCCCGCCGGCCAGGGCAGTCGGTAGGCTCTCGCGTCCAAGCCGGACGCGAGGATCACCGCTTGCCGCACGCCGTCATTGGTGGCGTTGATGAAGTAATCATCGAAGTACTTGGTGCGCACCGCCATCCCGTCGATCATCGCCTGCATGCGTGCCGGCGACGCGTCGTCGATTATCGACGTGTCGAACTCACCGTCCAGCATCTTGGTGAAGAAATCCAAGCCGACCGCACGCACCAAGGGCTCGGCGAACGGATCGTTGATCAAACCGCGGGGATCCTTGGTCGCCATTGCGCGCCGGGAAGCGACGAAGGTCGCGGTGGCGCCGACGCTCGAGGCCAGATCCCAATTGTCGTCATCAGTGCGTGCCATGACGCAACCCTATTTGAGGGTCGCGTCGACGTAGCTCATTTCGCTGAATACGCCGGCCCTCTCGTCCTCGGGGAATTCGAACCCATTGTGGGCGTACAGCTCCCGGGCGGAATTCAGTGTTACCTGCCAGTTGTGGGTGGTCAGGTAGTCGAGGACGACGTTGCGCTCGCCGAGGTAGAACAGGTCGGCCGCGTTGAGGTCGAAACCGAAACGCTTCCACCGTTCGGAGATCTGCTGCACGCGCTCATCGGAGAAGGCGTTCGGGTTCGGGACGTGCTCGGTGGCCAACCGGCTGCCCGGCGCGCTGAGCGCGGTGATGTTGTCGAACAGTCGGTCCTGAGCCTCGGGTGGCAGGTAGGGCAGCAGGCCTTCGGCGCTCCACGCGGCCGGTTGCGTGACGTCAAAACCGGCCTCCCGCAAGGCCGCAGGCCAGTCGTCGCGCAGGTCGATGCTGACAGTGCGCCGCTCGGCGGTGGGTGCGGCGCCGAGGTCGGCCAGCGTGTTGGTTTTGAACGCAATCACCTGCGGCTGGTCGATCTCGTAGACCACCGTGCCGGCCGGCCAACGCAATCGGTAGGCCCTGGTGTCGAGGCCGGAAGCCAAGATCACCGCCTGCCGCACACCGTCTCCGGTTGCGGCGGAGAAGAAGTTGTCGAAGAACCTGGTGCGCACCGCCATCTGCTCGGTCCTGGCTTTGCGATTAAATACCGGGTCGTCCTCGAAATCGATCTCGCCGTCGACGATGCGGATGAAGGGATCCAACCCCACGGCGCGAACCAGGGGATCTGCCAGCGGATCGTCAAGTAGCGGATTGGGTCCTTGCGACGCCACGGCGCGGGATGCGGCGACCATGGTGGCCGTCGCTCCCACGCTGGATGCGGGTCCCCAGCTGTCGCCGTCGGTGCGTCCCGAATTGATGGTCATCCGAGCGGCTCCCAGTTGGCGGTCTTGTCGAGCGTGCCGCTGACGTAGAGCAGGTCACCCATGCGGACGTCGTCGTCCTCGAAAGGCGGAAGTCCGTTGGCCGCGAACAGTTCCGCCACGCTGCTGGCGGTGAGCTGCCAACCGCGGTCAGCCAGGTAGGGGGCCGCCTCGTTGCGGTCGCCGAAGTAGACCAGGCCGGTCATGTCGAGGTCGAAGCCGTGGGCACGCCAGCGCTCGCCGATTCGCTGCATGCGTTCCCTCATCTTGTCCTCGTCGCCGGGCTGGGGGTTGCCGGCGCTCTCGGTGGCGAGCCGGCTGCCCGGCGCGCTGAGCTCGGTGATGGTGTCCAGCAGGCGGTCTTGCGCCTCCGGGGGCAGGTAGCCGAGCAGGCCCTCGGCGCTCCACGCGGTCGGCTGCTTGGGGTCGAATCCGGCGGCGCGCAGCGCGGCGGGCCAGTCGTCGCGCAGATCGATGGCCACCACGCGCCGGTCGGCGGTGGGTGCGGCGCCCAACTCGGCCAGCGTTTGGGTTTTGAATTCGATGACCTGCGGCTGGTCGATCTCGTAGACCACGGTGCCCGCCGGCCAGCTCAGCCGGTAAGCGCGGGAGTCCAGTCCAGAGGCCAGGATGACGGCCTGCTTGATGCCGGCCTTGGCCGCGTCCAGGAAGAACTCGTCGAAGAACTTAGTGCGCACGGCCATGCTGTCGGCCATCCGCGACATGGCCCCGGCGGACCCCCCGGATACAGAGGTGCCGTCCTGAACGTCGTGCACGTCGTTCAGTTCGCTCGGGTCCAATTCCCCGCTGGCCAGCCGCGCGAGCAGGTCCACACCGACCGCGCGCACCAGCGGCTCGGCGAACGGGTCGTTGATCAGCGGTTTGTCGGTGCGGGTGGCCATCGCGCGGGCCGCCGCGACCATGGTCGCGGTCACCCCGACACTGGACGCCAGGTCCCAGGTGTCTCCCTCGTAGCGGGAGGTGGTGGAAGTCATGTGTGCTGTCCCCCTAAATCAGACATAGATACTTCGGCGATTACTTAGATAGTATAACGAGCTTTCGGTCCAAAGAGTTCCCGGCTTTTGCGGGTTGAGCGGTCGGTAGTTGTCGGCGGTGTGCTGTAGGAACAGAAGTGTGAATCTGGCGGCGTGGGCTGAGTGCAACGGTGTTGCAAGGGTGACTGCGTACCGCTGGTTTCGCGCCGGGCTATTGCCAGTACCAGCGCGGAAGGTAGGACGGCTGATTTTGGTGGAAGACCCGTCTCTGCCGGCCCAACCACGCTCGCGAACCGCGTCATATGCGCGGGTGTCGTCGGCCGATCAGAAAGCAGCTCGCGATTGGCAGGTGGCGCGGACAACTGCGTGGGCAACGACCCAGCAGATCCCGGTCGACAAGGTGGTGACCGAGGTCGGTGCAGCGTGAACGGGCATAGGCGCAAATGCCTTGCCTTGCTGCGTGATCGGTTGCTGACGCGGATCGTGGTGGAGCACCGGGACCGGTTCTACCGTTTCAGCTCGGAGTACGTCCAGACCGCGCTGGCCGCGCAGGGCCGAGAGTTGGTGGTCGTCGACACCGCTGAGGTTGAAAATGACCTGGTGCCGGATGCGACCGAGATTCTGACGTTGATGTGTGCGCGTCTGTATGGAAAGCGTGCGGCAAAGGACCGCGCCAAGCGTGCCCTGGCGGCTGCTGCTATCGGGAACCGTGAGGCGGCCTGATGGCGCGTTTCGAGGTTCCTCAGGGCTGGGCGGTACAGGCGTTCCGGTTCACACTGGACCCGACCGAGGAGCAAGCCCGGGCGTTGGCGCGACACTTCGGCGCGCGGCGCAAGGCATACAACTGGACCGTCGCGACGCTGAAAGCTGATATCGAAGCGTGGCACGCCACTGGTGTCGAAACAGCGACGCCGTCGTCGCGGGTGCTACGGAAGCGGTGGAACACGGTCAAGAACGACGTTTGTGTGAACGCCGAGACCGGCGCGGTGTGGTGGCCACGGTGCTCGAAGGAGGCCTACGCCGACGGTATTGCAGGCGCGGTGGACGCGTACTGGAATTGGCAGCAGTCCCGGTCGGGTAAGCGGGCCGGCAAGCGGGTTGGGTTCCCGCGATTCAAACGCAAAGGCCGCGATGCTGATCGGGTGTGCTTCAGCACCGGAGCGATGCGGGTCGAACCTGACCGTCGGCACCTCACGCTGCCGGTGATCGGCACTGTGCGCACGCACGAGAACACCCGCCGCGTCGAACGCCGCATCCGTGCCGGGCGGGCGCGGGTGCTCGCGATCTCGGTGCGCCGCAACGGTACTCGTCTGGATGCGAGTGTGCGGGTGCTTGTCCAACGCCCTCAGCAACCCAGCGTCGCGCTACCTGGTTCGCGGGTTGGTGTCGATCTCGGGGTGCGGCGTTTGGCGACTGTCGCCACCGCTGACGGTGTCGTGATCGAACAAGTCGATAACTTGCGACCGTTAGACGGTGCGCTGCACGAGCTGCGCCGCGTATGCCGGGCACGGTCGCGCTGCACGCGAGGCTCGCGGCGCTACCGTGAGCGCACCACCCAGATTTCCCGGCTGCACCGCCGGGTCAATGATGTCCGCACGCATCACCTGCACGTCCTGACAACACGGTTGGCCAAAACCCACGGCCGCATCGTTGTTGAAGGCTTGGACGCCGCGGGGATGCTGCGGCAAAGGGGCCTCTCGGGTGCCCGCACAAGGCGGCGTGGACTCTCAGATGCGGCCCTGGGCACACCTCGGCGTCACCTGTCCTATAAGACGGGCTGGTACGGGTCGCAGCTGGTCGTTGCTGACCGCTGGTTCCCTTCGTCGAAAACCTGCCATGCCTGCGGGCATGTGCAGGACATCGGATGGGCCGAACGCTGGCAATGCGAGATCTGTTCGGCGTTACATCAACGTGATGACAATGCATCCATCAACCTCGCACGCTACGAGGACACTGGTAGCGTCGTCGGCCCAGTTGGGGCCGCCGTCAAGCGTGGAGCCGACCCTAAGACCCGGCCTAGCCGGGCTGGTGGCCGTGAAGCGCGGAAGGGATCCGGCCACCCGGCCGGGGAACAACCCCGAGACGGGGTGCGAGTCGCGTGACCACTAGAGATTACGCACTCGCAACGGCAATCTAGAGCGATGGCGTACGTCGCGGCCGGGAAACGAATGCTCATCACAGGTGCTTCGTCCGGATTGGGCGCGGCCCTGGCCAGGCAGCTGGCCGCCCAGGGAGCGGTGGTGGGTCTGATCGCTCGCCGGCGCGATCGCCTGGATGAGGTGCTGGCCGACTGCCGGCGGACCTCGCCGGGCTCGGCGATGTGGGCCGCCGACCTGGCCGACACCGCGGCCGTCGGCGAACTGGCGCTGCGAGCCTGGGACGGGCTCGGCGGTGTCGACGTGCTGATCAACAACGCCGCGATCCCGAAGCGCCGGGCCGTCACCGAGTTGGCGCCGGCCGAGGTCGAGGATGTCATGCGGGTCAACTTCTTCGCCCCGATGCGGCTCACGCTGGCCCTGCTGCCCCGGATGCTCGACCGCGGCTCCGGCATGATCGTCAATGTGTCCAGCGTCGGCGGCCGGCTCGGGATCATCCACGAAACTGCTTACTGCGCAAGCAAATTCGCGCTATGCGGCTGGAGCGAAGCGATGGCGGTCGACCTGCACGGCACCGGAGTCACGGTGAAGCTGATCGAACCGGGTCCGGTCGACACCGAGATCTGGGACCAGCCCGGCAGCGAGGAACCCCTCTACCAAGGGCCCAAGGTGGCGGCCGAGGAAGTGGCCGACGGCATCATCGCGGCCCTGGGCACCGACCGCTTCGAGCACTACGTCCCCGACATGAAGGCGGTGGTTGACGTGAAAAATGCCGACATCGACACGTTCATCGCCGGAGTCGCCGCGATGGCGCCGCGATGAAGGCGCTCGTCTACGGCGTAGCCGCCCGAGCCCTTCGACGTTCCCGATAACGCCAACCTGCTGACCGAGAACCTGTCGCGCACCCCGACGGCGCTGCGCGAGGTGCCCGATCCGCAACCGTTGCACGAGGATTGGGTGATCACCCGGCCCCGGCTGACCGGCATCTGCGGGTCGGACTCCAAACAGATCCTGATGGACTTCGGCGAGGACGACGTCGACAACGCGATGGCCGCGTTCTGTTCGTTCCCGCAGGTCATGGGCCACGAGGTGGTGGCCGACGTGGTGGCGGTGGGGCCGAAGGCACGCGGGGTGGAGGTCGGGCAGCGGGTGGTGCTCAACCCGTGGCTGTCGTGCGGGCCGCGCGGCATCGAACCGCCGTGCCCCGCCTGCGAGAAAGGCGACTACAGCCTGTGCTGGAGCTTCGCCGACGGCGACATCAAACCCGGCATCCACACCGGGGTGTCGGCCGACGTGACCGGCGGATACGCCGAGTTGATGCCGGCCCACGACAGCATGCTGTTTCCGGTGCCCGACTCGATTCCCGACGAGATGGCCGTGTTCGCCGACCCGTTCTCGGTGTCCCTGCACGCGATCACCCGCCACCCGCCGCCGCGATCGAGCCGGGTTCTGGTGTACGGGGCCGGCTCGCTGGGGTTGTGCGCGGTCGCGATCCTGCGGGCGCTCTACCCGGACGTGGCGGTCGCCGTCGTCGCGCGCTTCGACGCCCAGGCGGAGCTGGCCAGGCGGTTCGGGGCCGTCAAAGTGCTTGCGCACGAGCCGCGGCTGGCCGTCATCGAGGAGATCGTCGCCTGGGGCGGCGGGCGGCTCCGGCAGCCGCTGCAGGGGCTGCCGATGGCCTATCCCGGGCCGATCGACGTCGTCTACGACACCGTCGGCAAGCCGGAGACGTTCGAAGTCGGTGTCCGGGTCATGGCCGCCCGCGGGACGCTGGTCAAGGCCGGCGTCCACGCGCCCGGCCGGTGGGAGTGGAGCCCGCTGTACTTCAAGGAGATCAGCTGGGTCGGCTCCAACGCGTTCGGGTTCGAGGAGGTCGACGGGAAGCGCCAGCACGCCATCGCCCACTACCTCGACCTGGTCAAGGATGGCCGGGTGGACCTGCGGCCCATGCTGACCCACACCTTCGCGTTGGACCGGTGGCGGGACGCCTTTCTCGCCATTGCCAACCAGGGCGAGAGCGGCGCCGTGAAGGTGGCGTTCGACCAGCGCTAGGCCATTAGGCATGCACTAGCATGCGTGCATGCGGACAACCGTGGAGATTACCGACGAGCAACATCGCGCGCTGAGCGCGATCGCTCAGCGGCGCGGCGTCCGTGGTTTCTCCGTGCTCGTTCAGGAAGCTCTGGATGGATACCTGGCGAACTCGAACGTCGATGAAGTCGACATCCTGCTTGGCCTTGAGGGCGTGCTCGCAGACTCGGATGCGCAAGAGATGCGTTCTCGGATAAGCGATGTGCGAACGACATAGCGGGCGTCGTAGTCGTCGACACCGATCTGGTGATCGACTTTCTGCGAGGCAAAGGCGCGGGAGCGCCGGTGGTCCGCGAGTTGATCGTCAGCCATCGTTTGCGTGTTACCGCCATTACCGCGTTCGAGCTGCGGGTCGGCGCTGATTTCTTGCAGCGTCGAGATGACATCCTCCGGTTGATGCGGACGCGAACCTTCCCGCTCGATCCCGGTAGCGCGCTTCGTGCAGGCGAATTGGCCGCAACGCTCCGAGGAGCCGGTCAAGACATCGGGCTCGCCGACTGCCTGCAGGCGGGAATCTGCTTGAGATTCGATGTGCCCTTCGCAACGCGCAACCCTAAGCACTTCAACCGGGTGGCGGGTTTGCGTTTG
This sequence comes from uncultured Actinomycetota bacterium, assembly GCA_963820985.1. Lineage (GTDB taxonomy): Bacteria > Actinomycetota > Actinomycetes > Mycobacteriales > Mycobacteriaceae > Mycobacterium. The sequence goes on from CAWGCI010000005.1 coordinate 169,999, forward strand.
TTCGACCTCACCAGTTAGCCCGGGCGCGTGGCGCGGTAGTAGGTGAGCCGTCCAACGCCGCGTTTCCGGTGCGTGGCGACCTCGGTGCAGTCGAACCCCGCTTTGCGCAGTAGCCGAGGGATCGCGTCGCCGAGGTTGCCCGCCGCGTGCGCGCTGTGCAGGACCAATCGCGCCGACAGGCCATCGTGGGCGGTCATACCGCCGCCCATATCGACCAGGTGCAGCTGCCCGCCGGGGCGCAGGACACGGAAAATCTCGGCTGCAGCCGCGGTTTTCGCATCGCTGTCCAGGTGGTGCAGCATCATCGACGACAGCACCCGGTCGAATTCGCCGTCGCCATAGGGGAGCCGTTGCGCGTAGCCGCGCTCGAAGCGAATCCCACTCAACCGGAACGCCTTTCGCCGTGCCCGCCGAAGCGCCAGCGGGTCGGGATCGGATCCGATTACGTCAATCGATGGATGGCTCTTCTTGGCTCGGATGGCGAGATTGCCGGTGCCGCAGCCAATTTCCAGGACCCGCTGCGCGCCGGCGAGTTCGGCCTGCCCGATCAGCTTGTCATGGACGCGGTGGAAGCCGAACAGCCGGGTCAGCAGGTCGTAGCCGGGAAGCAGCGCGTCGTGGCCGGCGGCGGGGAGGTAGTCATGTGGATGATGTTTGAGCATAATGTCCATACTGCCCCGTTGCACCGCGGTAGAATTGGGCATTCTTTGTCGAAAGTAGGACTATTTTTAGCGACACCACATGACACAAGTAACGCGGGTTATCAGCCACCGCGACGGTGTGCCTGTCCACCGATACCGGACCGATCCGGGCATATCTCCGGTATCCGTGCATCGGCACGCCCGCGACGATATCGGCGAACTTGGCCGTCACATCCACGATTTCCCGGCGCTCTGCTATGTCCCCTCGGCGGCGCTGGTATACGTGGTGGCCCCGGGTGAAGTGCTCGACCCGGAGCAGCTGGACTACTTGGGTGACGGGGTCGCAGTGCTGTTCGATCCCGCCGCGCTCGGCGAGGACGCGCTATCGCCGTGGCCGGCTTGGCGGGCGCACCCGCTGCTCTTCCCGTTCTTGCACGGACACGCGGGCGGGGTGCTGCGGCTGGAGGTCCCTGCGGCCCGGCAACCGATGTGGGACAACGCGATCCGGTCGATCGAAACTGAGCTGACGGGGGAACAGGAGGGCTATCGGCAGGCGGCCCTGGCGCACTTGACGCTGCTGCTGATCGAGCTCGCGCGGCTGGCCCGCGACGTGGTGGCCGATCTCCGGCGCAGCGGTGAACCACTGCTGGCGGAGGTGTTCGCGGTGATCGACCAGCGTCACGGCGAGGCGCTATCGCTACGCGATGTGGCGGGCGAACTGGGCATGACCCCGGGACATCTGACCACCGTCGTGCGCCGGCGCACCGGACGCACCGTGCAGGAGTGGATCGTCGAACGCCGCATGGCCGAAGCCCGGAAGTTGCTGGCCGAAACGGATCTGCCGGTCGCCGAGGTCGCGCGCCGGGTCGGGGTCTCGGACCCGGGCTATTTCAGCAGGCTCTTCGGCCGGGCCCACGGTACCTCGCCCCGCAAATGGCGCGCTCGGCCGGCCTAAACGGCGGCAACTCAGACCGTCAGGACGCCTCGGGATCCGGTGATAGGCAAGTCAATCGGGGTGATGACGCCCGGCTGCGCCGCGCAGACGAACGGTATGGCGTTGACCGCGGCGATGGCGGTGCTATCCATCAACACGGTCATCACGTCCTGTCCGGGTTCGCCGAACCGGATCGTCGCGTCGACGCGGGGTTCGCCCTCGATCACCACGCTGAAACCCTTGGGGTCGCTCCATTTCGGTTCGAGCGCGTCGTCGCTCATGGTCCAGCAGATGGCCAGCTCGATCACCGGGCGGCCGCCGCGAAGGCCCCGATACGTGCGGCGCTGGCCGCCGACCGTGCCGGCGGCGAAGTTTACCCAGCCCAGATCCAGATCCCGGGTCAGCGTCGCGGGCTCGACGAAGGCGTCCTTGGCGTCGAGTTCGACGCCCAGCATGGTGGCGATCATGTCCAGCGTCTCGAAGTAACCGAGGCCGTATCGTTGTGTCTCCGGATCGATTTGCGTCACCGACTCACGGGGTGGTTTGCCGAACCCGAGCACCCGCCATACCTCCCAAACGCGATAGGTGGTGCAGTCCAACGTCTCGACGAGCCTGACGCTGTGTACCCGTCGGCACGCGCCGGTGAGGAAGCCGGCGACGACGTTGATGAAGCCCGGCTCGAATCCGGTTCCCAGGAACGTCGCGTTTCCCTGCCGCGCCGCCTCCTCGAGTGCCGGCAGTTCGGTTGGGTGATGCGTTCCGGTCAGGAAGTCTCCGGTGGTGACGACGTTGATGCCCGACCGCAGCATCCTGGTCACCAGTTCGTAGTCGATGACGCGCGGCATGTAGTTCACGCAATCCGGTCGAAGCGCGATCAACGCGTCGGTATCGGCGGTTGCGGCGACACCGACCGGGGACTGTTCGGCCAGCACACCCGCGTCGCGGCCCACCTTGTCCGACCCGAAGGCATGGACACCCACCACGTCGAAGTCGTCGCGGTCCAGCAGGGCGCCCAGCGCTCGGCTGCCGATGTTGCCGGTCGACCACTGGACTACTCGGTAGCGTGCCATTCCCGAACCGTAGTTCACGCTCGGTGCAGCGGTTCGATGTCCAACCACTGGCCAACTTCGAATCGGTCCTCGGCAGCGCGGATCGTTGCGCCGCCCCGGCCGGGATAGTGCGCGGGTATCACGGCGGCGCTTGCCTGTGCCGCCTCGGTGAATATCCGGCGACGGGTGACTGCGGCGGCGGTGGCATCCACGTCAAAAGCGCAGGCATCGTCCGGTCGCCGCAACTGCAGCGGGCTATGAGTGAGATCGCCGACGAACACCGCCGGCCGACCCGCATCCAGCCACAGCACCGCGGAGCCCGGGGTATGCCCGGGGGCGGGCCGCATCCGCAGCGAATCGCTGATCTGGTAGTCGTCTGACCATTTGACGAGCTGCCCCGCGTCAACGATGGGTAAGACGCTGTCCGCGAACACCAACTGGTTGCCGCGCTGCTGGGCAGCTTCCTCTTCGGAACGTGGCGATTGGCGCGCCGCAGGCCCGTCGGGCGCAAAGTGCTGGTAATCGGCTGCGGGCACCAGGTATCGCGCGTTGGGGAACGTCGGCACCCAGGTCCCCCAAACGTCTTTGTCTCCCATGGTGTTCCAGCCGACGTGATCGGAGTGAATGTGCGTGTTGATCACGACGTCCACCGCGTTGCGGTCGACGCCCGATGACTGCAACGCAGCCAGAAAACCGGTGTTCAGGTGATCCAGGGGCGGCATATGTGGGCGTTGGCGGTCATTGCCGACGCCGGTGTCCACGACGACGGTCAACCCGTCGACCTCGATGACCCAGCTTTGGATCGCGATGTGGAACTGGTCGGTGTCGGGGTCGAAGAATTCTGGGACCAGCAGGTCGGCGTTGTCCCGCCAGCCTGAGGGTGGCGTCTGGGGGAATGCGCGGATGCCCAAGTCGAAGCGCAGCTCCACAACGCGTGTCAAGCTCGCGCGACCAAGCTGAACCGGCGCGATCACGAATTGGCGCGCAGGTAGCTGTAGACACCGGCGAAGTTGCGGTTCACTTCCTCGGGAATGGCTACCGGGCCGCCGAGAGCGCGAGCGCCCCAAACGATTTGGGCGGTGCGCTCCACCAGCGCGGTGATGTGCATGACCTTGTCGGGGCGGGGCCCCACGGCGACCAGGCCGTGGTTGGCGATCAGGGCGGCGCCGCGGCCTTCCAAAGCCTTGACAGCGTTGACCCCGACGTCGGGCGTGCCGGATGCCGCGTACTCGGCGCACCGCACGTCCCCGCCGCAGTAGATGGCGAACTCGTCGATGCAGGCGGGAATCGGCTGATGGGCGATGGCGAACATCGTCGCCCATACCGGATGACTGTGAATGACGCTGCCGATGTCGTCGAACGCCTCGAAGCAGGCCAGGTGCAGCTTCATTTCCGTCGACGGCATGCGACCGTCCTTGGCTTGCAGCACACCGCCGTCGGGGTCGACCAGCACGAGATCGTCGAGCGCCATGTCGGCGTAGTCGACCGACGACGGCGTGATGACGATGTTGCCGTCGGAGCGCCGCGCCGAGATGTTGCCGGCCGTGCCCTCGACCAGGCCGCGGCGCAGCATGTCCTTGGCCGCCGCCAGCACCGCGTCCTCGGCGTTCGCGACGGATTTCACCGATGTCATGGGCCGAGCACCTCCGGGTTGACGATATAAGCGGGCGTCTTGCCGCTCAGCAACGCTTCCAGATCGTCGGCGACCATCTGTGCCTGCCGAGCCTCAGTGTTCCACGTGGCCCCGCCGATGTGGGGCGTCAGGACGACATTGGGCATGCCCACCAGCGGGTGATCGGTCGGCAGCCATTCACCGACAAAGTGGTCCAGGCCGGCGGCGGAAACCTTGCCGGAACTCAGCGCGTCGACGAGCGCGTCGGTGTCGTGCAGCTGGGCCCGGGCGGTGTTGAGGTAGACGACGCCGTCGCGCATGGCCGCGAACTGCTCGGCGCCGATCATCCCGACGGTGTCGTCGGTGACCGGTGCGTGCAGCGAGACGATGTCAGCCTCGCCGAGCAGCGCGTCGAGGCTGTGCAGGGCTTCGTCGTGGTACGGGTCGTACGCGATGACTTGCAGGCCCAGCCCGGACAGCCGCCACCGCAGCGCCCGGCCGACAGCGCCGAGGCCCACCAGCCCCGCCGTGCGCCCGGCGATCTCCCAGCCGCGGAACCGCTGATACGGGATGATGCCGTCGCGGAATATGTTGCCGCTGCGCACATCGCCGTCCGCGGTCACCAGATGGCGGGTGGCGGCCAGCAGCAGCGCGAGTGCCATCTCGGCGACCGCGTCGGCATTGCGCGCCGGGGCGTTCAGCACCGGGATGCCGGCGGCGGTGGCCGCCGCGATGTCGACGTTGTTCGGGTCCCCGCGGGTGGACGCGACCGCCCGCAAACCCAACTCGAAGACCGGGCCGGCGACCGAGTCGCTTTCCACCACAACGACATCGGCGGACTCGGCGGCGATCCGCTCGGCCAGCTGCTCGGCGCTGTAGATCCGCAGCGGGCTCTGATCGATCCAAGGGTCGTACACCACATCGGCCAGCTCTTTGAGCTTGTCGAACCCCGGTCCACGCAGCGGGGCGGTCACCAAGGCACGCGGTCTTGACGTCACGACTGCCAATGCTGGCGTACGGTGACGCCCGTGTCACGCACGAATGTCACAAGAAAAGACGTCACAATCGGCGTCGACATCGGTACCACCGCGGTCAAGGCGGTAGCCGCCGACGAGGACGGTCAGGTGACCGCGCGGGTGCGGATCCCGCATCAGCTGAGGATGCCGGCCCCCGCCCTGCTCGAGCACGACGCCGACGAGGCGTGGCGCCGGGGTCCGCTGACGGCACTGGACCAACTCGGCGTTGCGGACGCCCGAGCGCTGGCCGTCGCGGCGATGGTGCCGTCGATGACCGCCGTCGACATTGCCGGCCGGCCGCTCACCCCGGGATTGCTGTACGGCGACGTCAGGGGCCGCGCGCCGGGCCCCGACAACCAGCTGATGCCCGCGCTGGGCGAGGCCGCCGAGTTTCTGCGCTGGACGGCCGCCGAAGCGCCCGGCGCGGCCGGATACTGGCCCGCGCCCGCGGTGGCCAATCACGCCCTGGCCGGCGAGGCGGTAATCGACGTCGCCACTGCCGCCACCGCGTTTCCCCTGTTCAACGGGACCGGCTGGGACTCGGCGGCATGCGCCGAGCGCGGCGCCTCCGCCGAGCAGATGCCGAGGGTGGAGACAATCGGAACGGCGGCCGGGCGGGTACGGGGGAGTGGTCCCGTGTTGGGGATCGGCGCCATCGACGCCATTTGCGAGCAGATCGTGGCCGGCGCCGATCGCGGCGGTGACGTGCTGGTGATGTGTGGCACCACGCTGATCGTGTGGACCACACTCGCCGAGGCGCGGCAGGTACCCGGCCTGTGGACCATTCCGCACACCAGTCCCGGCAAGAGCCAGATCGGCGGTGCCAGCAATGCCGGCGGGCTGTTCCTGGGCTGGGTGGATCGTCTTGTCGGAGAGGGCGATCCCGCGGCGGTTGATCCCGGTCGGGTTCCGGTGTGGTCGCCGTACATCCGCGGCGAGCGCACCCCGTTCCACGATCCGGATCGCCGCGCGGTGCTCGATGCCCTCGATCTCACCCACGACGCTGCCTCGGTGCGGCGGGCCGCCTACGAGGCGTCGGGCTTCGTCGTCCGTCAGCTCCTCGAACTGAGCGGAGCACCGGTGTCGCGCATCGTGGCCACCGGCGGCGGCACCCGGATCCAGCCGTGGATGCAGGCCATCGCCGACGCGACCGGACGGCCGGTGGAGGTGTCCGCGGTGGCCGAGGGCGCCGCGCTCGGCGCGGCTTTCCTGGCTCGCATGGCGGCCGGTCTGGAATCGTCGATCAACGACGCGGCGCGCTGGGCCTCCACCGAGCGCATCGTCGATCCCGATCCGGCGTGGGCGGAGGCGGTCGAGGACCGCTACCAGCGGTTCCTGGAGCTGGGCGCCCGGCCGTCTGCTCCGATCTAGCGCGATCCCTGCTGCGTCGTTCTAGGCTTGTGCAATGACCGACCACGACCGCACGGCTGTCCGCCGAGAGATTGCAGACGCACTGCTGAAAGCCCTTGAACGCCGACACGAGTTGGCCGACGTCGTGGTCGAGTCCAAGAACAAGGCGGCCGCGGTCGAGGCGATTGTGACTTTGCTGGACACCTCCCACGTTGCCGCCGAAGCGGTGATGGGCATGTCGTTCAACCAGCTCACGATTGACTCGCGCAAGAAAATCCTCGCCGAGCTCGACGACCTGAACAAACAGCTCAGCTTCACCCTCGGAGAGCGCCCGGCGAGTTCGGGTGAGGACTTGGAGCTCCGGCAGTTCTCCGCCGCCCAGGACCGCGACCTCTTCGCTACGCGCACCGCGGAAATCGGGGAGGCCGGCGACGGCTCCCGCGGCCCGGCGGGCAGCATCGACGACGAGATCCGCGCCGCGCTCAACCGCGTGTATCAGGAAGAGGCCGCGTGGTTCGTCGCCGAGTCGAGCGGCGAGAAGGTCGGAATGGTGTTCGGCGAGCTCGTCAGTGGCGAGGTGAACGTGCGGATCTGGATTCACCCCGAACACCGCAAGAAGGGTTACGGCACCGCCGCCCTACGCGCGTCGCGCTCGGAGATGGCCGGGTTCTTTCCCGCCGTGCCAATGGTCGTCCGTGCGCCGGCCGCACAGCCCCCCAAGGGCTGAGCCAGCTCAGCGGACACGTACCTGATATCGCCGAAGGCGACCATGGAGGGCTGGTCGGGAAACTGGAATCCGTTCTCCGCGTAGAGCTCTGGTGTAGTGCGCGCGGTCACCTGCCAACCGCGATCCGACAGGTAGGACACGACGTCGTTGCGCTCGCCGTCGTAGACCAAGTCGGACCAGTTGAGGTTCAGGCCAAGGCGCCGCCAACGCTCGCTGATATCGCGACCCCGCTTTTCCAGACGGTCGCGGATGTCGGGTACATAGCCGGTCCCCAATCTGCTGCCGGTGGCGCTCAACGCGGTGATGTTGTCGAACAACCGGTCCTGAGCATCCGGCGGCATCGAAGAACCGGGTGCGTACCGCCATGCCTTCACTGAGCCGCTGCGGGGTGAAGGCGGGATCGTCGTCGGCGCGTTCGATCTCGCCGTTCATCATCCGGACGAAGGCGTCGACCCCAACGGCGCGCACCAGCGGCTCGGCGAAGGGATCGTCGATCAGCGGGTTCGGGCCCTTGGAGGCCAGTGCGCGCCGAGCGGCTACCGCGGTGGCGGTGGCGCCCACGCTCGACGCCAAATCCCAACTGTCGCCGTCAGATCGCGTGGAGTCAGGCATGGTGTCCGCCCTATGCGCGCGTAGCAGTGAGGCTGACGATATTGCGCAGCTGGGAGGTGTCGTCTTCGGGGAACACGCGGCCGTAGTCGGCGAACAAATCTCGCCGCGGCCGAATACTCACCTGCCAACCTCGATCTTTCAGGTATTCGACGATGTCGTTGCGGTCGCCGTCGAAGAACAGCCCCGACAGGTCGATGTCGCAGCCCAGTTTGGCCCACCGCTGGTTGAATTGCGCCGCACGTTCGCTCATCGTCGGGCCGCCGGGATCGTTGCCGTGGTACTCGGTGGCAATCCTGCTTCCGGGGGCGGAGAGCGCGCTGATGTTGTCGAAGAGCCGGTCTTGCGCGTCGGGCGGAAGGTACATCAGCAGGCCCTCCGCGCTCCAGGCGGTTGGTTGGGTGTCGTCGAATCCGCTGTGGCGCAGGGCGGCCGGCCAGTCGTCCCGCAGATCGATGCTGACCGTTCGCCGGTCGGCGGCGGGCGCAGCGCTGAGCGTCGACATCATGGCGCTCTTGAACTCGATGACCTTGGGTTGGTCGACTTCGTAGACGACGCTGCCGTTCGGCCACGACAAGCGATAAGGCCGAGCGTCGAGGCCGGCGGCCAGAATCACCGCTTGGCGCACACCGTCGCGCGAGGCGTTCAGGAAGAAGTCGTCGAAGAAGCGGGTACGCACCGCGATCGAATCGGTCTCGAGCTGCAAGTCCCGTTCGGCGTCATCGTGGGGCCGGGACGCGATGACGTCGCCGTCGACCAGGCGGACGAAGAAGTTGAGGCCGACCGCGCGTACCAACGGCGCTGCGAAGGGGTCATCGATGATCGGGTTGGGCTCCGCGCTGGCCACTGCGCGTGCGGCGGCGACCATCGTGGCCGTGGCGCCGACACTCGAGGCCAGGTCCCAGGTGTCCTGTTCGGTGCGTGTCATGGTGCTCCTGTGTGAGCCTTCGAGAGAGCGGTTTCGATATTTAGCGAATGTAAAGAGTCATCAGAAACTTTACGCCATTTTCGGGGGGCTCCCCGGCGGCCCGCAAAGGGCCAGCGCACGCCAGCTGTTAGTCTCGTACACGGTTTGTACGCGCGACGCTGTATTGCTGCCTGCGGGTATTGGGCGCGTGACGCAGAAACGACCCCCGGCTGCGCAGGAGGAACGAGTGCTTTCGGCTTTCATCTCATCGCTGCGGACAGTCGACCTGAGACGGAAGATCCTCTTCACCCTGGGCATCCTCGTCCTCTATCGCGTCGGCGCTGCGCTGCCGTCGCCCGGCGTCAACTACAAGAACGTGCAGCAGTGCATCAAAGAGGCGACCGGCGGCGAAGCCGGACAGATCTACTCGCTGATCAACCTGTTTTCCGGCGGAGCGCTACTGAAGCTGACGGTGTTCGCGGTGGGCGTGATGCCGTACATCACCGCCAGCATCATCGTGCAGCTGCTCACGGTGGTCATTCCGCGCTTTGAGGAACTGCGCAAAGAGGGCCAAGCGGGTCAGGCGAAGATGACGCAGTACACCCGCTATCTGGCGATCGCGCTGGCCGTCCTGCAAGCCACCAGCATCGTGGCGCTGGCGGCCAACGGCGGGCTGCTTCAGGGCTGCCAGCAGGACATCATCGTCGACCAGAGCATCTTCACCCTGGTCGTCATCGTGTTGGTGATGACGGCCGGCGCGGCGCTGGTGATGTGGATGGGGGAGCTGATCACCGAACGCGGCATCGGCAACGGGATGTCGTTGTTGATCTTCGTCGGTATCGCCGCCCGCATTCCGTCCGAAGGCAAACAGATCCTGGACAGCCGCGGCGGGGTGATCTTCGCGGCCGTCTGTGTGGCCGCGCTGATCATCATCGTCGGCGTGGTGTTCGTCGAGCAGGGCCAGCGCCGCATCCCGGTGCAATACGCCAAGCGCATGGTGGGCCGGCGCATGTACGGCGGAACGTCGACGTACCTGCCGCTGAAGGTCAACCAGGCCGGCGTCATCCCGGTCATCTTCGCGTCCTCGCTGATCTACATTCCGCATCTGATCACCCAGCTGGTCCGCAGCGGCGCCGGTGGTGTGGGTAACAGCTGGTGGGACAAATTCGTCGGGACGTATCTATCCGACCCGAGCGACCCCGTGTACATCACCATCTACTTCGGGCTCATCATCTTCTTCACCTACTTCTACGTGTCGGTGACCTTCAACCCGGACGAACGTGCCGACGAGATGAAGAAGTTCGGCGGCTTCATTCCCGGTATTCGGCCCGGCAAGCCGACCGCTGACTATCTGCGTTTTGTGCTGAGCCGGATTACCCTGCCGGGCTCGATTTATCTCGGCGTGATCGCGGTGCTGCCCAACCTGTTCCTGCAGATCGGCGCCTCCGGCGGAGTCCAGAACTTGCCGTTCGGCGGTACAGCGGTTCTGATCATGATTGGCGTCGGTTTGGATACGGTCAAACAAATCGAGAGTCAGCTCATGCAGCGCAACTACGAAGGGTTCCTCAAGTGAAGATTGTTTTGCTTGGACCGCCGGGGGCGGGCAAGGGGACGCAGGCCGAGAAGCTTGCCGAGAAGCTTGGGATCCCGCAAATCTCCACCGGAGAGCTGTTCCGCCAAAACATCGGCGACGGCACGAAACTCGGCCTGGAGGCCAAACGCTATCTGGACGCCGGTGACCTGGTCCCGGCCGAGCTGACCAATCAACTCGTCGACGACCGACTGGACCATGGCGACGCTGCCAACGGTTTCATCCTGGACGGGTATCCACGCTCGGTCGCGCAGGCCAAGGCGCTGCACGAGATGCTCGAACGCCGGGGCACCGACATCGACGCGGTAGTGGAGTTTCGGGTGTCGGAGGACGAGTTGTTCGAACGCCTCAAAGCGCGTGGGCGGGCCGACGACACCGAAGACGTCATCCGCAACCGGATGAAGGTCTACCGGGACGAGACCGCTCCGCTGCTCGAGTACTACAGCGAGCAGCTGAAGACGGTCGACGCCGTCGGCAGCGTGGACGAGGTGTTCGCCCGGTCGCTGCGCGCGTTGGGGAAATAGTCAGCCATGCGCGCTCTGATACGGCTGCGGGGTCGCAGGGTCGTGCCGCAGCGCACCACAGGTGAACTCGAGGCCATGGCCGCGGCCGGGCGCGTGGTCGCCACCGCGCTGCAGGCCGTGTATGCGGCCGCCGGACCCGGGGTGTCGACCCTGAGCCTCGATGAGATCGCTGAGTCGGTGATCCGGGAAGCCGGCGCTATCCCGTCCTTCCTGGGCTACCACGGCTACCCGGCCTCGATCTGCGCATCGGTCAACGACAGGTTGGTGCACGGCATCCCGTCCGCCGCGGAGACCCTCGCGCCCGGTGACTTGGTGTCCATCGACTGCGGCGCGGTGCTGGACGGCTGGCACGGTGACGCGGCGGTCAGCTTCGGCATCGGATCCCTCGACCCGGCCGACGAAGCGCTCTCGGACGCCACCAGGGAATCGCTGGAAGCCGGAATCGCCGCGATGGTCGTGGGCAACCGGTTGACCGACGTCGCGCACGCCATCGAACGGGGTACCCGCGCGGCCGAGGCCCGCTACGGGCGCGCGTTCGGGATCGTGCAGGGGTACGGGGGCCACGGCATCGGCCGTCACATGCACATGGATCCGTTCCTGCCCAACGAGGGCGCACCCGGGCGCGGCCCGCTGCTGGCGCCCGGTTCGGTGCTGGCCATCGAGCCGATGCTGACGCTCGGCACCGGCAAGACGGTGGTGCTTGACGACGAATGGACGGTCACCACCGCCGACGGGTCGCGTGCCGCGCACTGGGAGCACACCGTGGCGGTGACCGAGGACGGTCCCCGCATCCTGACTGTGTCCTGAGTGGGGCCTGACGTGGGCCGAAGCCGGTACCCGCAAGTGCCGTGAACTAAACATCAATTGCACTCGTTTCACTAAGCGGAGGTGATCGAGTGGCTCGTGTAGCCGGCACTCGGGGGGCGTCCGGGGCAGCTGAAGCCGCTCTGATGAAGGCGCTCTACGACGAACATGCCGCGGTTTTATGGCGCTATGCGCTTCGGTTGACGGGCGACGCCAGCCAAGCCGAGGACGTCGTCCAGGAGACGCTGCTGCGGGCCTGGCAGCATCCGGAGGTAATCGGCGACACCGAGCGATCGGCGCGGGCGTGGCTGTTCACCGTCGCTCGCAACATGATCATCGACGATCGGCGCAGCGCACGGCACCGCAATGTGGTTGGCTCCCTCGACGAGGAGGGGGCGCCCGAGCAGTCCACGCCGGACGAGGTGAACGCCGCGCTGGACCGGCTGCTGATCGCGGACGCGATGGCGCAACTGTCCACCGAGCACAGGGCCGTGATCGAGCGGTCCTACTACCGCGGATGGACCACAGCGCAGATTGCCGCAGACTTGCAGATCGCCGAGGGAACAGTGAAGTCGCGACTACACTATGCCGTGCGGGCATTGCGACTCACTCTGCAGGAACACGGAGTTACCCGATGACATCACAGCCAGCGCGGCCCAACCAGCTGGTCATCGGCTCCGAATACTTGACGGGTGACAGGAGAAAAACGACATGAGGACGCCATTACGGGGAATGGGCCCGCCCGGCAACCCCGCTGACAACGAGGCCTTGATCATGGGTGACAACCACCGCTACGCGACGTGGGATGCCGCGTACGTGTTGGGGTCACTGTCTGCGGACGACCGCCGTGAATTCGAGTCGCACATGGCCACCTGCGCGGACTGCCGGGAAGCCGTCGGCGAACTCAGTGGTGTGCCGGCGCTGCTGTCGCGGCTCGACCGGGCGGATGTCGTCGCGATCGACGAATCCGGGGCCGCTGCGGCGCCCGGAGTGGTGACGCCCACGATGTCGCCCGAGTTGTTGCCGTCGTTGCTGGCAACGGTGCGCTGGCGTCGCCGCCGCACCCGCGTGGCGACCTGGGCGGCCTCGGCGGCCGCCGCGGCGGTGCTGGGCGTCGGTGTGTTCGTCGGCGTCGAGAGTCAATCCTCGCCGGTCGCGCAGCAGGTGAGCGCGTCCGCGGAGCCCATGTCACAGGTCGGGACGAACCTGCTGGCCTCGACGGTGTCGGTGTCCAGCCAGCACTGGGGGACGTTCATCAACCTGAAATGCGTCTGCCTGGCTCCGCTGACTGCGCACCATGACACGTTGGCGATGGTCGTGGTGGGTCGCGACGGCAGCCAAACCCGGCTGGCGACCTGGGTGGCCGATCCCGGCCACACCGCGACACCCGCGGGCAGCATTTCGACTCCGATCAACCAGATTGCCGCCGTGCAAGTCGTTTCCGCTGACACCGGCCAGGTTCTGCTGCAGCGATCGCTATAAATTCGCAGCCGGCGGTGGACTTCGGTGAACTTTAGCCGCTCGCCCGTCGTGTCAACTGCATGCCAAGAAAGCACCGGGTGGTCGACCACATCGTCGAACACCTCGCGGCAATCGGAATCGACCACATCTTCGGAGTGGACGGCGCGAACATCGAGGATCTGTACGACGCGGCCCACTTCCACCCCGAAATCACCGCGGTCCTGGCCAAGCACGAGTTCTCCGCCGCAACGATGGCCGACGGGTACAGCCGCAGCGGGGCCGGACTGGGAGTGGTGGCCGCGACCTCGGGCGGCGGTGCGCTGAATCTCGTTGCCGGCCTGGGGGAAGCGCTGGCCAGCCGCGTTCCGGTGCTGGCGCTGGTCGGCCAAGCCCCCACCCCGATGGACGGCTTGGGCAGCTTTCAGGACACCAGCGGTCGCAACGGATCGCTGGATGCCGAGGCGGTGTTCTCCGCGGTGTCGCTGTCCTGCGAGCGGGTGCTCAACCCGGCCGACATCGTCACCGCACTGCCCCGGGCCATCGCCGCGGCGCGCACCGGCGGCCCATCAGTTCTGTTGCTGCCCAAGGACATTCAGCAGGGCTACCTAGAAATCCCTGAGATCCCGGAGATGCGGGCCAAGCGCAATGGACACCTGGGTGGCGAGCTGCGGCCAATCGGCAACCCGCACGCGATCGCTACGGTGCTGCGCAACGCGAACGGTCCGGTCACCATCATCGTGGGCGAACAGGTGGCCCGCGACAACGCCCGGGTCGAGCTCGAAGCACTGCGTGCGGTGTTGCGCGCAAGGGTGGCCACCGTCCCAGACGCCAAAGATGCTGGTGGCACACCGGGTTTCGGTTCCTCGTCCGCGCTTGGGGTGACCGGCGTGATGGGCCACCCGGGCGTGGCCGAAGCGGCGGCCGCCAGTGCCGTGTGCCTGGTGGTCGGCACCCGACTGTCGGTCACCGCCCGCACCGGCTTGGATGACGTGCTGGCGAGGGTGCGGACGCTGTCCATCGGGTCGGCGCAGCCCTATCTTCCGTGCACCCATGTGCACACCGATGACCTGCGTGGCACGCTGCGCATGCTGACCCAGGCGCTGTCGGGCCGCGGACGGCCCATGGGCTTGCGGGTGCCCGATGTGGTGGGGCACACCGAACTGAAGCCCCCGCCGTACGCGGGCGTCGGCGTGCGCTACCGCGACGCCATGGCGGTGCTGGACGGTGCCCTGCCCGACGGGACGGACGTCGTGGTCGACGCGGGCAATACGGGCGCGTCGGCGGTTCACTACCTTCCGGCCCGGCGGGGCGGCAGATTCGCGGTCGCGCTCGGCATGGGCGGCATGGGCTACAGCTTCGGCGCCGGCATCGGGATGGCATTCGGTCGTGCCAACAGCGGACGACGCGGCGGCCGCACGGTGGTGATCGCCGGGGACGGGGCGTTTTTCATGCACGGCATGGAGGTGCACACCGCGGTGCACTACCGGCTCCCGGTGACGTTCGTGTTGTTCAACAACAACGCCCACGCCATGTGCGTGACCCGCGAGCAGCTTTTCTACGACGACCTGTACAGCTACAACCGATTTCGTTCCAGCCGGCTGGGTGCCGGTCTGGCGACGATGTTCCCGGGCCTGACGTCCGTCGACGTCAGCGACCTCGACGGTTTTGCCGCCGCGATGCGCGCGGCGCTGGATGTCGACGGTCCGGCGGTAGTCAGCGTGGAATGCGCCGCCAACGAAATCCCGCCGTTCGCACCGTTTCTCAACGGGCAGCCAGCGAAAATGACTGCCACAGAAGAGATTCCAACCGCAAAGGAGAACCGGACCGATGTCGCTGCCAGCGCTTGAGGATATCCCCGCCCAAATCGAAGGGGTGACTCGTATCGAAACCCATCCCCGCGAAAAGGCCACCCCGATCATCATGGAGCAGATGCGGTCGGTATACCCGCACGACCAGGTATTCGGGGAGTACTGCACCGTCAACGATTACATCGACTGCCCGCCCGACGAGCTGTTCGAGTACATGGCCGACACCCGCAGCCTCGAGGAGTGGACCTACAGCCTGCGCGGTTTCACACCGACCGACGAGCCGGGCCTGTGGCTGGCTTATGACCGGCTCGGTTCGGAGACGGAGATTTACACCCGCACCGTCGTCAACGCGCAGGCCGGCACCGTCGACTACCACTGCGCCTGGGATCAGGGCAAGCACCTGTGGATGATCTACCTGATGCGCGTCATCGACGCCCAGGTAGTCCTCGACAAGCCCGGTTCGGTTGTGCTGTGGACCAATTGCCATCACCCGTTCTACGACAACAACCCTTATCCGGAGACGGCGCCGGCCGAACGCCCGGTGTGGGTCGGCGATTTCTGGGACATGTTCGGCGCCGGCCACCTGCTGGAAATGAAGAACCTCAAGGCAATTGCCGAGTACCGCCACCACAATGGCCTGCCGGTGACGCCCGACTGGATGCGATAAGAGGGGGATGAAGCACGTGAGCAATATCAATGTCAGTCTGACTGACGTCTCCACCTACTTGCCGGGCGAACCGATCGGCGCGGAGTACTACGCGCAGTTCGCCGAGTCTGACGAGCTGCGTGACAACGTCATGTTCCGCGCGCCGGCGTTCCGCCATCACGTCGCCCCTGAAGAGACCGCGATCGGCATGATCGAGCGGGCGGCGCAGGGTCTGATCGAACGGCACGGCGAAGACGTCATCGAAGGCGCCGACGTGTTGATCACCCACACCCAGGTGCCCGACATGGCGTTCTACGGCGAGGGCGGTGGCATCGCGCACCGCCTGGGCATGCGGCCGTCCTGGGTGCTCGACCTCAACAACGGTGGGTGCGCCGGATTTGTCCTGGCGCTCAACGTTGCTCGCCAACTGCTGTCATCGGGGGCGGGGCACACCGCGCTGATTGCCATCGCGCAAAACGCCGCCGGACACGTCTTCGATCAGGCGAGCGTTCGCCGTAAGGCGCAGTCGGCAGTGCCCGGCGACGGCGCGGCGGTCGGCCTGGTGACGCTGTCCGACAAATCGCCCATTCTCGACATCGAGTGCCGCACCTACGGCGAATACGCCGGCGAGATGGTCCTGGCCTCGGATCCGCCCCGCAAGTGGTGGGCGGCCGGTGAGGGCGAGCTCTCCATCGGCTTCACCGAAAGCAAGGTCACCAAGGTGCTTGCCCGCGGCAACCGTCAGGTTCCCGAAGTGGCGCTGGCGGTTTGTGACCGAATCGGCCTGCCCGCCAAAGATATCGACCTGCTGGTCACCAACCAGCCCAACCGGGCGTTTCTGCGCAATTGGCGGGAAGCGCTCGAATTGCCCAAGGAGCGGCATCGCGACACGTTTGACGAGTGCGGCAACCTGTTCGGCGCCGGTATCCCGATCAACCTGGATCACGCGATATCCGACGGGCAGGTCAACGCCGGCGACGTGGTCATGATGGCAGGCTTCGCGCACGCCGGCGACTTCGCCGGCGCGGCGGCGGTGCGCTGGGGCGGGCGGGACTGATGACCACCGCCGTGAGCCCCATCGCCGCCGAGATCGGTGGCGCGTTTCCCACTGCAATCGACCCGTTTGCGTTGTCGCTCAACGAGAATCCATTCCCCCCGCTCCCGGGGGTGCGGTCGGCGTTGATTCGTTCGATCGATGCGGCCAACCGGTATCCGGAGTTTCTGCCCGAGCGGTTGCGGAGCCTGATCGCCGCTCGTATCGGCCTGCCGGCCGACCGGGTGGTGTTGGGTGCCGGTGCGACCGGCGTGGTGTTGCAGACCCTGCAGGCACTGACCGGCCCGGGCGACGCGATCGCGTTTTCATCGCCGACCTTCGACGGGTATCCGATCATCGCGCGGATGGCACGGCTGAACCCGGTGACAGTGCCGCTGGACGAGCACGGCCATAACGATCTCGATGCGCTGGCCGATGCCGCCGCGACCGCGCGCGCGGTGGTGGTGTGCCGGCCGCACAACCCGACCGGCACGCTGGAGCCGACGGCTGAGATCGTGAGCTTCCTTCGCAGGGTGCCACGCGACACCATCGTGTTGCTCGACGAGGCGTATATCGAATTCGCGGCGCCTGAGCACCGGATCAACGTTTCGGAGCTGACCGCACGCTTTCCCAACGTGGTGGTGGTGCGGACCTTTTCCAAGGCCTATGGGCTGGCGGGCTTGCGCATCGGTTACGGCTTGGCATCCGCGCAGCTGGCCGAGGCGCTGTGGGCCCAACAGCTGCCGTTCGGCATCGCGATCACCAGTTTGCCTGCCGTTGCCGCCTCCTACGACGCGGAATACCAACTGCTGCAGAGGATTCGGCAGATCACCGCCGAGCGGCGTTACCTGCGGATGCGGCTGGGCGCCCTGGGGATATACACCCCGGACGCACACGCGAACTTCATATTTCTGCCTGCGCCGGTTGCGCCGGGTCGGCCGTGGGGTGACGTGTTCGCAGACACCGGACTCCACATTCGGCACTACGCCGACGGCGCCGCACGAATCACCGTGGGCAGCCGCGAGTCCAGTTTGGCGGTGTTGGCGGCGTTGTCTGCGGTGGGGACGCCCCCTGCAATGACCGCAAGCTGAAATCCGCCGAGCCAGAGCAGAGCCAGCCTGAAGCCCGGCTTCCCCTGCGGAGGGGCCAGGGGAAGCCGGGCGCCCACCCGAATCGCAAGTGCGGTAAGAAAGGGCGTGGCCCCGGACAATAAGCGCGACCCGATCGCCGCGGCACGGGCCAACTGGGAGCGTGCCGGGTGGGGCGATGTGTCGCAGGGCATGGTGGCGGTGACCTCGGTGATGCGTGCGCACCAAATCCTGCTGGCCCGCGTCGAGACGGCCCTGCGTCCGTACGACCTGAGTTTCTCCCGCTACGAGTTGCTGCGGCTGCTGGCGTTCAGCCGGACCGGGGCGTTGCCGATCACCAAAGCCTCCGATCGACTACAGGTTCATGTCACCAGCGTCACCCACGCCATCCGCCGGCTCGAGGCCGACGGACTGGTGCACCGTGTGCCGCACCCCACCGACGGGCGGACGACGTTGGTGCAGATGACCGAGCTCGGCCGTTCCACCGTCGAGGATGCGACGGTTACGCTCAACGAGCAGGTGTTCGGCGACATCGGGATTTCGTCCGACGAGTCACGCGCGCTGGTGTCGTCGATCGAAACATTGCGCCGCAACGCAGGCGACTTTTAGGAAGGCAGGACGATGGACCCACTTGTTGCTCACCAGCGCGCTCAGGACGCGTTCGCCGACGTCCTTGCGAACGTCAGCGCTGACCAGCTCAACGCCCCGACGCCATGTTCGGAATGGGCGGTTCACGATCTGATCGAGCACGTCGTGGGCGGCAACGAACACGTCGGCATATGGTCGGGCTGCACCGAGGAGCCGCCCGCCCGCCCGGACAGCACCGTTGCGGCCCACCGGGCTACCGCCGCCGCGGCACAGGAGATCTTCGCCAGGCCGGACGGCATGTCCATCATGTTCAAGCTGCCATTCGCCGAGATTCCCGGACAACTCTTCATCGGGATGCGGACCAGCGACGTGTTGACCCATGCGTGGGATCTCGCAACTGCCACCGGTCAGTCCACCGATCTCGATCCCGAGTTGGCAACCGACCAGCTCGCCGCGGTGCGTGCGTTTGTCGGGCCGCAGTTCCGCGGGCCGGGCCAGCCCTTCGGCGACGAGCGGCCGTGTGCGTCGGGCCGTACGCCGGCCGATCAACTGGCGGCGTTTTTGGGCCGAAATGTGCAGTGACTCGACAGCGGTCACATGTTAGGAGTTCTGATACTCAGCCGTTGCGCAGCATCTCGATCACCGCGCTGAAGTCCTTGTCGGCGTGGGAGGCGTCGGACGCGATGAACTCAGCGTAGATCTCGGCGGCGTGGCTGCCCAGCGGTGCCGGCGAACCGGTCGCGCTCACCGCATCCATCGCCAGGCCCAAATCCTTGTTCATCAGCGCGGTCGCGAAGCCGGGCTTGAAGTCGTTGTTGGCCGGTGAGGTCGGCACCGGACCCGGCACCGGGCAATTGGTGTGCACCGCCCAGCAATTGCCGGTCGCGCCGGTGATGACGTCGAACAACGACTGCGCGGACAACCCGAGCTTTTCGGCCAGCACGAAAGCCTCGCCGATCGCGATCTGCTGCACCGCCAGCACCATGTTGTTGCACACCTTGGCGGCCTGTCCCGCGCCGGCCGCGCCGCAGTGAATGATCTTGCCCGCCATCGGTTCCAGCACCGGCCGCGCACGCTGTACCGCGGCCTCGTCGCCGCCCACCATGAAGGCCAGCGTCCCGGCGACGGCACCCTTCACCCCGCCGGACACCGGCGCGTCGAGTTGGGGCAGGCCGTGGGTGGCGGCCAATGCGTGGACTTCGCGGGCGTCGTTGACCGAGATCGTGGAACTGTCGATCAACAACGCACCTTCGCGGGCGGCGGGCAGAATCTCGGCGTAGCAGCGTTTGACGATGTCGCCGTTGGGCAGCATGGTGATGACCACGTCGGCCTCGGCCACCGCTTCGGCGGCGCTGTCGAACACCGCGACACCGCCGGAGGCCGCGGCGGTCACCGCCGCGGGCACCGGATCGAAGCCGCGGACGGTCTGGCCGGCGGCGACCAGGTTCACCGACATCGGGCCGCCCATGTTGCCCAAGCCGAGGAAAGCGATGGTCGCCATGGTTGCCTTTCTAGACGGTGGCGCGGAACCGCGCGGCCTCGGCGCGACCGATGACCACCCGCATGATTTCGTTTGTCCCTTCCAGGATTCGATGCACCCGCAGATCGCGGACGATCTTTTCCAGACCATACTCGCGCAGGTAGCCGTAGCCACCGTGCAGCTGCAGGGCCTTGTCCGCCACCTCGAAGCAGGTGTCGGTGACGTAGCGTTTGGCCATCGCGCACAGCTCGACCTTGTCGGGGTCGTCGTTGTCCAACGCATTCGCGGCGCGCCACAACAACATTCGTGACGTCTCGAGCCCGGTCGCCATGTCGGCCAGGGTGGACCGGATCGTGGGCTCGTCGAGCAGGGGAGACCCGAAGGCCTGTCGCTCGCGAACGTAGGCGCCCGCTTTGTCGAAGGCGGCCTGAGCGCCGCCGAGCGAGCACGCCGCGATGTTCAGGCGGCCGCCGTTGAGGCCCTTCATCGCGATGCCGAAGCCGGCGCCCTCACCGTCCGCGCCGCCCAGCATCGCGTCGGCGGGTACCCGCACCCCCTCCAGGATCACCTGCGCGGTGGGTTGGGCATGCCAGCCCATCTTCTCTTCGAGCGCACCGAAACTCAGCCCCGGAGTGCCCTTTTCGATGATGAACGCCGATATGCCGCGCGGACCCTCGCCCCCAGTGCGTGCCATGACCACGTAGACGTCGGATGCCCCCGCGCCCGAGATGAACTGCTTGACGCCGTCGAGCACATAATCGCCGCCCTCCTTGACGGCGCGGGTGCTCAGCGCGCTGGCGTCGGATCCGGCGCCCGGCTCGGTCAGGCAGTAACTGGCGATGACGTCCATCGGCGCCAACCGCGGAATCCATTCCTTGCGTTGCTCAGCGGTGCCGAAGCTGTCGATCATCCACGCGCACATGTTGTGGATAGACAGGAACGCAGCGACCGTCGGGCACGCGTTTGCCAACTGCTCGAAGATCCGCACACCGTCCAGACGGCGCAGCCCGCTGCCGCCGACGTCGTCGCGACAATAGATGGCCGCCATGCCCAGTTCGGCGGCCTCGCGCAACACGTCCACCGGAAAATGCTTACTGGCATCCCATTCCAGGGTGTATGGGGCAAGCCGTTTGGCGGCGAACGCGGCCGCCGTCGCGGTGATGACCCGCTCGTCGTCGTTCAGATCGAGGAACTGCATGAAGCCGCCGAACCTAATTCATCGTCGGGATGACGAACTCGGCGCCGTCCTTGATCCCGGACGGCCACCGCGACGTGACGGTCTTGACCTTCGTGTAGAACTGGATCGACGTCGGACCGTGCTGGTTGAGGTCGCCGAAACCGGAGCGCTTCCAGCCGCCGAAGGTGTGGTAGGCCACCGGCACCGGGATCGGCACGTTGACACCGACCATGCCCACCTGCACCCGGGACACGAAGTCGCGGGCGGTGTCGCCGTCGCGGGTGAAGACCGCGACGCCGTTGCCGTACTCATGCTCGGAAGGCAGCCGTACTGCTTCCTCGTAGTCGTGGGCACGAACTATGCACAGCACGGGTCCGAAGATCTCGTCGGTGTAGATCGACATGTCCGGGGTGACGTGGTCGAACAGGGTCGGTCCGATGAAGAAGC
This sequence comes from uncultured Actinomycetota bacterium, assembly GCA_963820985.1. Taxonomy (GTDB): domain Bacteria; phylum Actinomycetota; class Actinomycetes; order Mycobacteriales; family Mycobacteriaceae; genus Mycobacterium. Next base: position 191,491 of record CAWGCI010000005.1, read on the forward strand.
CGCCCTCCAGGTTGGCGTCACCGAAAGTCAGGTCGTCGCTGGCACGGTCGCGGCCGTCGACGACGAGTTCGGCGCCGGCTTTCACGCCCTGGCCGATGTAGTCGCGCACCCGCGCCAGGGCGGCCTCGGTGACCAGCGGGCCGTAGTCGGCCTTGGGGTCCAGACTGTGGCCGACCCGCAGGTTGTTGATCCGCTCAACGAGCCTGGCGCGCAACCGTTCCGCGGTCTGCTCGCCGACCGGTACCGCGACGCTGATCGCCATGCAACGTTCGCCCGCGCTGCCGTAGCCGGCGCCGATCAGCGCGTCAACGGCCTGGTCCAGGTCGGCGTCCGGCATCACGATCATGTGGTTCTTGGCTCCGCCGAAGCACTGCGACCGCTTGCCGGTGGCCGCGGCAGTGGAGTAGATGTACTGCGCGATGTCGGAGCTGCCGACAAAGCCGACCGCCTGGATGTCGGGGTGGTGCAGGATGGCGTCCACGGCCTCCTTGTCGCCGTGCACGACCTGGAACACGCCCGGGGGCAGGCCCGCTTCGAGAAACAGCTCGGCCAGGCGCACCGGGACCGACGGGTCACGCTCACTTGGCTTGAGTATGAACGCGTTTCCGCACGCAAGGGCGGGCCCGGCCTTCCACAGCGGGATCATCGCGGGGAAGTTGAATGGGGTGATGCCCGCGACCACGCCCAGCGGCTGCCGCAACGAGTAGACGTCGATACCCGGCCCGGCGCCTTCGGTGTACTCGCCTTTGAGCAGGTGCGGGATGCCGATGCAGAACTCGATGACCTCGATGCCGCGCTGGACGTCGCCCTGCGCATCGGCCACCGTCTTGCCGTGCTCGATGGACAGCAGTTCGGCGAGCTCGGCGTTGTTGTCGTTGACCAGCTCGACGAATCGCATCAGCACCCGGGCGCGGCGCTGCGGATTCCACGCCGCCCAGCCCTTTTGCGCCTCGACGGCCGATGCCACCGCAGCGTCGACGTCCGCCTGACCGGCCATCGGGACCTTGGCCTGGACCTGGCCGGTGCTGGGGTTGAAGACGTCAGCGGTGCGGGTGGACCGGCCGGCGGTGCGCTGCCCGTCGATGAAGTGCGGAATCTGTGTGGTCATGGCCATCCAAAGGTCGAGAGATAAGGGGCGATACTTGCATATCCTAGTAACGCGCCTGCGGCGTTGGCAAGGCGGGTCCGGCCGGGGGTGTAACCCGCGCCGCTATTGATCTGTGAAATGGGATTATCGTCAGCAAAGCCAGGCCCGTGGACAGGCAGGCGGTATGTGACGGCACAAAACGAACCCGTCGGTCCGCGACAGCTGCGCGCGGTGCCCGATGACGGCTACGCGGACTGGGAGGCGGTGTATCAGGACAACGCGACCTGGGTGTACCGCACCCTGTTCGCGCGGGTCGGCAACCGGGCGGACGCCGAGGACCTCACGGCCGAGGTTTTTCTCGCCGCGCTGCGGCCGCTTCGCCTCACCGCGAGCGTCGCCGAGGTGCGCGCGTACCTGCGGGCCACCGCCCGGACGGTGCTTGCCGCGCACTGGCGCGAGACGCTGGGACGCGAGATCACCTCGATCGAGGACATCGAGCAGCCACCCGAGAGCGAGGAGGCGATCAGCGTCGCACCCCAACGCGTCGCCGAGGTTCTCGACAGACTGCCGGACAATTACCGCCGGATTCTGGAACTGCGTTTTCTGGAGGGCAATTCGATCAAGGAGTCAGCCACGGAACTCGGGATCAGCGTCGCCAACGCCAAGGTGCTGCAACATCGCGCACTGCGACTTGCAGCGCAGGTTAACGATGGGGGCCAGCTGTGAACGCCCGAGGATTGCGCAAATACATCGACGATCTGCTCCGCGGTCGCCGCCCCAAGGCGTTTCAGCCCGACGACTTCGAGGCGGCCCAGATCCGAACCGCGATCGAACTGCGGACGGCTCGACCGGGTGAGGACGTCGCGAGCCAGGAATTCCTGCAGGACCTGCATGCCCGTCTCGCGGAGCAAATGACCGGCGGCGCGCCCCTGGAAGCGGCGCCGCCGCGTACACCGAACACGACGCGCCGCCAGGTGATCGTCGGGACGTCGGCCGCCGCGGCGGCCGCGGTAACGGCGGTATCCGTCGACCGACTCGTCATCGGCGGCCAGGCCGAAGCCCCCGCCGCGTCCGGGCAACTCACCCCCAACGACGGACGGTGGATGCGTGTGGCGGCCAGTTCGGAAGTGCCCGAGGGGGCCACGCATGCTTTCGATCTCGGCTCCGTCAACGGATTCGTGCGGCGGGTCAACGGCAAGCCCGAAGCCCTATCCGGGGTGTGCACCCATCAAGGGTGCCGCTTGTGGTTCGACGCATCCGACGACCGGCTGCGCTGCCCATGCCACACGACTTCGTTCGCGCCCAGCGGGCAGGTGCTTACCCACCAATTGCCGATCGCTCCAAAGCCGTTGCCGACGTTGATGGTTCGCGAGGTCGCCGGGGCGATCGAAGTGTTCGCCCCGGCGGGCCCCGTCGAGCCGGCCTGAGCCGGCTAGCGTCAACCGGGTTCGTCGTCGTCGGGTGCGAGGAGTTTTTCGGGGTGGTGGAAGGTGTTGATGCGGGGTCGCCCGTAATCCAGGTGGGCTGGCGGTAACCATTCGGTGTCGCCTTTGGCGTTTTTGCTTGTGGTCCAGCCTTTTTCGACGAGTCTGTTGTGCGGTCCGCAGGCCAGGGTGAGGTCGTCGATGTCGGTGCGGTGGGTTTTGGTCCAGCCTTGGACGTGGTGGACCTGGCTGTGGTAGGCGGGGGCGTCGCAGCCGGGCATGGTGCAGCCATGTTCCTCGCCGTAGAGCATGATTCGCTGCGCGGGGGAGGCGAGGCGTTTCGTGTGAGTGTGTCCTGAACGTGGGAAGGGAGTGTCGATGTAGGTAGAGCTTCCTTTAGCGGTGCTGTGCAGGAGATGAAGGATTGTCGGCCCTTCGGAGTCGCCCTACGGGGGGAGGCTCCAAACCGCCACATGCTGCGGGAGCGGTAGCGCGACCGTGCCCGTCCCCGATCAGGCCGTCGCGTTGTGCGGCCGCGGTATGACTGAGCAGCGGCGCCAGCGGCTCGCCGGTCAAGGCGCGCCGCGGCCCGAGATCGGCGGCGTCGGCGATGCGCCGACTGGCTTCGGCCTTGGTGATCCGCAGCCGGTCGGCTAAAGCCGAGCGCAGCGTGCCGCCCAACTCTTCCTCGCCGGCCTGCGCGTCGAGGTGGTTGATCAACGCGTGCTGGGGTGAGCGGATCCTGCGCACCCCGCGTTCCAGGCGCTGCAACGTCCGAAACAATTCTGGGGTCGTCAATACGTCAAAACTCAACTCACACAAGCGATCAAGGGCGGCGTCGAACGCGTTCGAGACCTCAACGATCTCCTCGCGACTGCTGCAACCCATGCCTCAAATCTTATGAAGACCCACCGACAGAAAACTCGACGATGTGACTACAGAAACCAAAGTGGTGCAAGGGATTACAGACGGCTAATCATGCCCCCCTGAGAGCGGTGTAACCCACCGCCCTATTACTTGACATGACTGCTGCCATGCTTCGAAAACGCACGGCTGCCGCGTTGGCGGTGAGCGCGCTGTCGCTGACCGGTTGCTCGGCGTCGCGGCCTCCCACCGGTTCGGGCACGCCCGCCATGTCGATGCCCGCCATGTCGGTCACCGCACCGGCCGCTCCGGTGAGCGGTGACCAAGTCAACATCGACAGCTTCGCGTTTGTCCCCGCCACGCTCACCGTCCACGCCGGTAGCACGGTCACCTGGACCAATCACGACGAAGAACCCCACACGGTGGCGGCAAGTGACGGTTCGTTTCACTCGCCCGGGATGGGGACCGGTGCCACCTTCTCGCATACCTTCTCCGCTGCTGGAACCTTCGATTACGTGTGCTCCATTCACCCGATGATGCACGGCACGGTGGTGGTGACCCCGTGACGCGTGATCCCAACACGATGAGTCGCCGCCAGCTCATCCGGCACACGGCGTGGTTTGGAGCCGCGGTCGGATTGGCGGTGGCGGGCGGCGAAGTCATCTCACACGTGGCCGGGGCTTCGGTCCCGCACGCCGCGGCCCGGCCCACCCTGCGCTTCGCTCAAGTCAGCGACAGTCACCTCGGGTTCTCCGGGCCGGCCAACCCCAACGTCGCCGACACGTTCGGCCACGCGATCGATAGCATCAACAACCTGGGCTACACACCGGATTTCGTGATTCACACCGGCGACATCACTCATTTGGCTACCCCGGACCAATTCGACCAGGCCAAGCAGATGATGAGCGGCCTGAAGACGCCGCACGTTTTCACCGTGCCCGGCGAGCATGACTCGGTCGACGATGCGGGTCAGAAGTACCGCAGTGTTTTCGGCGCGGGAAGCACCGGCGACGGGTGGTACAGCTTGGACATCGCCGGGGTGCATGTGATCGCGTTGGTCAATACGCTGAACCTGAAGAAGCTCGGGCATCTGGGTGTCGAACAGTTGGAGTTCGTCGAAAAAGATGTCGCGCGGCTGTCGAGTGACACCCCCATCATCGTGGTCAGCCACATACCGCTGTTCGCGATGTACCCGGACTGGGGCTGGGGCACCGATGATGCCGCCCAGGCGCTGAGTTACCTGCGCCGGTTCGCATCGGTCACCTGCCTCAACGGTCATGTCCACCAACTGTTTTCGAAGACTGAAGGCAACGTAACCTTCTACAGCGGGACGACTACCGCCTATCCGCTGCCCCATCCCGGCGACGGCCCGGCACCGAAGCCGGTCACACTCCCCGCCAGCAAGCTGGCCGACGCGCTGGGCATCCGCGAGGTGAGCTACACGCACGGTGACCAGGCCCTCGCCCTGAAAGAACGGACGCTGCAATGACTTTCCTACTCCGCCTCGGCCTGGCCGCGTCCCTGGCTGTCAGCGCCGCCAGCCACGCCTACCTCTACGTCCATGGTTACCAACACATCCCGCAAATCGGTACCGCATTCCTGATTCAGGCAAGCGTCTCGTTCGCACTGGCGGTGCTGATCCTGGTCGGCGGTCCGGGGTGGCTGCACTGGGCCGCGGCCGCTGTTGCCGGGGGCTCTGTCGTCGCGTTCGTTTTGTCTCGGACTGTCGGCATCTTCGGCTTTGTCGAGCGGGGTTGGGAGCCCTCGCCCCACGCGGCAGTCAGCGTCGGCGCCGAGGTGGTGACCGTGCTGCTGTGGGCGGGTGGGTTGGTCGGGTGGCGAGTGTCCGGCCGGGTTGCCGCCCAACAAACTGGGTAGCCCCGCTCTCACATTTTTTGTACACGTGTCGGTCTAGACAGCATCGCGACGGATCTGGGCAACGGCTCCGGCTAGCGGGCTAAGCGGCCGGGCAGGTGACGTCGACCGTGAAGTCCTTGCTGACTTGCTGCCCCGAATTGTCTACGCCGGTGGCGGTTCCGGTGATCTTGTAATTGCTACCGGTCTTGGTGGCGGTGGCGCTGTTGCCGGGGGCGCCTTCGGTGAAGCTCATGACAACCCCGTTGACGGTGCCGAGCCCGGCATTGTGGACCGCCGATCCGTCCTGCTCCAAGCCGACGATGACGCCGGTGAGCATGTCGCCAATGGCGATGGAGAACTTGCCGTTCGTCGTCGAGCACACCACCGGGCCACTGACGCTCTGGGGCTGACCGCCGATGGTGACCTGAGGTTGCCCGGCGGCAGCGGGGCTGGCGTTGGGCGAGGCCGGCGCGGCACTCGAACTCGGTGCTGCGACGGACGACGACGCCGCACTCGACGACGGGCCGGAGGCTTTGTTGTCGCCCGAACAGCCCGCCATGCCCGCGGCGATCGTCGCTGCGCCCACGGCGATCAAAAGCTCACGCTTCACCGCGTTCTCCTTTTATCGGTTTCGGCCCGCGCTAGCCGCGGATCTGGTCGCGCATACCGTCGATAAATGCCTGTGCCTCTTCCCAGGTCGGCAGGACGCCGGATGCGCGCACTTCCTCGAAGCTGGGGGCCGCCGCATCGCGGTCGGACAACGAAAGAGCGACGCCGTCGATCACGGGCCAGTCGATCGCCAGGGTCGGATCCATGGCAGAGATGGTGTGCTCGCGCTGTGGGTTGTACTCCGACGAGCACAGGTACATGATGGTCGAATTGTCTTGCAGTGCAAGGAAACCGTGGGCCAGCCCTTCGGAGATGTAGATCGTCCTGCGGTCGGTGCCGTTGAGCAGAACCGAGTCCCAGCGGCCGAAGGTGGGTGAGCCCACGCGGACGTCGACGACGACATCGAACACGGACCCGGCCGTGCAGGTCACGTACTTGGCCTGGCTCGGTGGTATCTGTGCGAAGTGCAGGCCGCGCAGCACGCCGGCCGACGACACGGAGCAGTTGGCTTGCCGAACGTCCAGGCGGTGCCCGGCAAAGCCACTGAACTCGCGGTCGGTGAGCCATTCGAAGAAAAAGCCGCGGGAATCGCCGTGAATGGTAGGAGTGATTTCCCAGGCCCCCGAGATCGCGAGCTCTCGAACTTTCATGTCACTGACCTCGTTCCGTGTAGCGGGCCTCGGTGACGTCTTTCAACGGACGCCACCACCATTCGTTGTCTCGGTACCAGTCAATGGTGGCCTGCAGACCTTCGCTGAAGTCGGTATGCTTTGGGGCCCAGCACAATTCGTCATACAGGGCCGACGGGTCGATGGCGTATCGCAAGTCGTGGCCGACGCGGTCGGGGACATGCTCGAAATCGTCGGGGTCGCGACCCATCATCTTCAGCAGCGTGCGCAGCACAGTCAGGTTGTCGCGCTCACCCTCCGCGCCGATCAGGTAGGTGCGGCCGATCTGCCCTTTTTCGAGAATCCGCCGCACCGCGCTGTTGTGGTCGTCGACGTGAATCCAGTCGCGGACGTTGGCGCCGCTGCCGTACAACTTGGGCCGCCGGCCGGTGAGCACATTGGTGATCTGGCGCGGGACGAATTTTTCGACGTGCTGATACGGCCCGTAGTTATTGGAGCAATTGGAGATCGTCGCGCGCACGCCGTACGACCGCACCCAGGCCCGCACCAGCACGTCGCTGGCGGCTTTGGTGGCCGAGTACGGACTCGACGGGTTGTAGGGCGTCGATTCGGTGAACCGCGTGGGGTCGTCGAGCTCCAGGTCGCCGTAGACCTCGTCGGTGGAGATGTGGTGCAGCCGCACGCCGTGTCGTCGTACCGCCTCCAGAACCCTGAACGTCCCGATCACGTTGGTGCGCAGGGTCAGTTCCGGGTCGTCCAGCGAGTTGTCCACGTGGGTTTCGGCGGCGAAATGTATGACCGCGTCGGACTCGGCAACCAGCCGAGAAACCAGTTCGACGTCCGCGACGTCACCTTCCACCAGCCTGATGGAATCGGCGACGTGGGCGAGCGACTCGCGCTGGGCGGCGTAGGTCATGGCGTCGAGCACCGTGACCGCGTCCTCGGGGTGCTCGCGTACCGTGCTGTGCACGAAATTGGCGCCGATGAACCCGGCGCCACCGGTCACCAGCAGCCGCATGGTCAAAGACCATAGCGGAGCCCCTAGCCGAGTAGTCGCCCGGCTAGTTCACTCAGTACCTGCAGCAGCTTGTCTTCCGGCCAGCCGTCCAGCACCTGGACCCCAACATGGTCGGCGCCGGCTTCCAGGTGCTCGTTGAGGCGTTGCGCAATCGCGTCCGGCGTGCCATAGGCGACCAATGCGTCGACCAGCTTGTCGCTGCCGGGCTTGCGTACGTCGTCTTCGGTGAACCCCATGCGCAGGAAATTGTTCACATAGTTGCTCAGGGTGAGGTAGTGCTCGAGGTATCGGCGGCCGATCGCCCGGGCTTCGTTGCGGTCGGTGGTGAGCACCACCTTGTGCTCCGGCGCCAGGAACACCGAGCTCCCCACCAGCTCACGGGCCTTGGCGGTGTGTTCGGGCGTGGTCAGATACGGGTGGGCGCCCGCACTGCGTTCTGCCGACAGCCGCAGCACCCGCGGGCCGAGCGCGGCGAGGACGCGACGGCTGGTCGGCACCATGGCGGCGTCGAGTTCGTCGAGGTAGCTGACCAGCGCGTCGTAGGGCTTGGCGTACTCCTGGGTGTGCTCCTGGTGGCCCGCCCCGATGCCGAGCAGGAACCTTCCCGGATAGGCACTTTCGATCCGCTGGAAGGACTCGGCGACAGCCGGAGCCGGTGCCGTCCAGATGTTGACGATCCCGGTGGCCAATTGCACGGAGTCCGTATTGGCCAGAGCGGCGTCGACCCAGGCCAGATCGGCGTCCGGTGACCCGCCGATCCAGATCGCGGCGTAACCGAGCGATTCGATCTGGCCGGCCAGCTCAGGCGTGATGGAGCGAGTGGGCAGCCAGGGGCCGAACCGGCCCAGGTCGGGTTTGAGTGAAACTGCGTCCGTCACGGGGTCCCTGTACCCGTTTTCAGTCCAAGCGGCCCCGCCAATTCGGCCAGAGCCGGAACCAGGTTTTCATCTTTGGTGAGAATCTGCACGGGCACGTGGTCAGCCCCGGCGTCGATGTGCTCGGTGAGCCGGGCCGCGATCGCCTCGGGCGTGCCGTAGGCAACCACCGCATCGACCAGCCGATCGCTGCCCGGCCGGGTGACTTCGTCCTCGGTGAAGCCCAGCCGCTTCCAGCTGTTGCGGTAATTGGCCAGGTTGAAGTACATGTCGAGCGCTTTGCGGCCCACCGCGCGGGCCTTCTCGGCGTCCGTGGTCAGCACCACCTTGTGTTCGGGCGCCAAAAACGCCGACGGCCCGATGAGTTCACGGGCCCGGGCGGTGTGCTCGGGAGTGGTGAGGTAGGGGTGCGCCCCCGCGCTGCGCTCCGCGGAAAGCTCGAGGACCCGCGGGCCCAGGGCCGCCACGACGCGCCGGTTGGCGGGGACGCCGTAGTCGTCGAGCTGCTTCAGGTACTCCACCAGCGCGTCGTAGGGTTTGCGATATTCGCTGATCGCTTCGCGATGGCCGACGCCGATGCCCAACAGGAAGCGGCCCGGGTAGGCCTTGTCGATTCGGTGGAACGACTCGGCCACCGGCTTGGCGGCCGCCGTCCAGATGTTGACGATGCCGGTGGCGACCTGCAGCCTGGTCGTCGCCTCGAGAATGGGTTCGACCCAGGCCAGCTCGGCCGGCGGTGACCCACCCACCCAGACGGCCCCGTAGCCCAGGGCCTCGATTTCCTTGGCTTGCTGCGGCGTGACGCCGCGTCCGAACGATCCGAACCGGCCGAGGTTGGGTTTGTTACCGCCAGAATCAGTCATGGTGGCTGCAACCGGCGCCATGGAAGCGCTATTCCTCTGCCGCTACACCATCGGCAGTGGGCGCCGCCTCCAGCGGCAGCAGCACGATGAACCGCGTATCGCCGGGCACGGATTCCACTCGCAGATCTCCGCGATGTTTCTTCACGACGATGTTGAATGCCAGGTCTAGCCCGAGGCCGGTGCCTTCGCCGAACGGCTTGGTGGTGAAGAACGGCTCGAAGATGTGCTGGCGAACGTCCTCGGGGATCCCGGGCCCGGTGTCGCAGATCTCGACCCGGGCCATCTTCTCTCCGTCGCGGCGGGTGCGGACGGTCAGCGTGCCGCCCTGATCACGCATCGCGGCGATTGCGTTGTCGATGATGTTGGTCCACACCTGGTTGAGATCGCCTGGATAGCAGGGGATTTCGGGAAGTGACTTGTCGAAATCCTTGAACACCGTGATCGCCTTCGGGTCCTTGCCATCCTTGCCCAAACGGTCGGCGAACATCGACAGCGTGCTGCGCAGCAGCTCATGCACATCGACCACCTGGAACGGGGCCCGGTCCATCTGCGAATACTGTTTGGCGTCGGCGACCAACGCCGAGATCCGCTTGCTCGCTTCGGAAATCTGGTTCATCAGCAGCTCGCTTTCGATGGTGTAGTTGATCCATCGGATCGCCTGCTCCAACGATGCCGAACCGAGTTCTTCGGTCGCCGCGGAAATTCGCTCCAGCCAATCGGTGTCGACGCCGCCTTCGACGAATGTCGGTGCGATGTCCCACCCGCCGTCGATGCCGTGGTCTTCCAGCCAGTCGCCGACGGCGTCCTCGCGGTCGGCCGCCTCGATCGCGCTGAGGTGTTGCGACCCCGACTTGGCGACTTGCTCGGCGACCGCCTCCTGCAGCCGCACCAGGGCGTTCAGCGTCTCGGCGGAGATGGTGCCGTCGGCCAGCATTGCCAGTTTTGACCGCATGCTCGCAATCCGGCCGCGAAGCTCGTCTGCGGCTCGTGCGATGGCGGCCGCAGGGTTGTTCAACTGATGGGTCAGCCCGGCCGATAACCGGCCCAACGCCAGCAGCTTCTCCCGGTTGTCGATGATCCGGCGGGTCCGGTCGGTGCCGACGGCGATGCCGTCGAGCAGGTGCACCGCCATCGGAAACTGGTCCTTCATGAATTGGGCGAACACCGGCGCGTCCATCACGAAGAACCGCGACGGCTTGGTCACGTGCACCGAAGCGTCGTAGTGCTTCTGCTTCCCGCCGGTAAACGCCCGCCAGGCTCCGCAATACACGCCGCGCTGCGCGGTGCGATTGGTTTCGATGTCCTGACCGCCGGAGAGCTTGGACATCATCAGCTCCCCGTCGATGAGGACGTAGAAGCAGGTCGCCGGTTCGCCCTCGACGCAGATCGGGCCCGATTGGTAGTTCTCGATTTGGCCGTTGGTGCACAACACCGCGAGTTGCTCGTCGGTCAGGGCCTCGAACAGGAACAGGCTGCGCAGCTCGTCGGGCTCACACGGCGTCGTCGAGGTCATTTCGTCATGACTCCGATAAGTAGCGGTGGACGAGCATCACGGCCATTGATCCCTCCCCGACCGCGGCGGCGACCCGCTTGGCGGACTCGGAGCGCACATCGCCGGCGACGAACACTCCCGGCACGCTGGTTTCCAGGTGGTGCGGTGGGCGGTCCAGCGTCCAGCCGCACACGTTGCGCAGATCCGGGCCGGTGAGGATGAAGCCATGGTCGTCGCGGGCCAGCACCCCGTCGAGCCACTCGGTGCGCGGGGCGGCGCCGATGAAGATGAACATCCGCCCGCAGGTGACGTCCTCGGTGTCACCCGTCCGGTTGTCGACCAGGGTCAGTTTCTCCAAGTGGTCGGTCCCGGTGGCGCATTGGACTTCGGTGCAGGTGCGGATCTTGATCTTGGGGTTCTGCTCGATCTGCTGGATCAGGTAGTACGACATCGACGCCTCGAGCGACGGGGCGCGCACCAGGATGGTCACCGAGTTCGCCTCGCGGGATAGGTGCATCGCGGCCTGTCCTGCCGAATTGGCTCCGCCGATGACGTAGACCTCTTCGTCTTTGCACTCCGATGCGATGGATGCGGCGGCTCCGTAATAGACGCCACTGCCGACCAGCTCGTCGCATCCGGTTGCCGCCAGCTGGCGATAGTCGACACCGGTGGCCACGATGATCGCGTGTGCGTCGATGGACCCGCCGTCGGCGAACCGCACGGTGCGTGCGGACCCGTTGATTTCCAGCGCGGTGGCCGTGCGGGCGGTGATCAGTTCGGCGCCGAACTTCTCCGCCTGCTTGCGCGCCCGCTGGGCCAACTGGCCGCCGGACACCCCGTCGGGAAAGCCCAGGTAGTTCTCGATCCGCGAGCTCTGGCCGGCCTGGCCTCCGGTGGCGGTGCGTTCGATGAGTACCGTGCGCAGTCCCTCGGAGGCGCCGTAGACGGCAGCGGCCAGGCCGGCGGGCCCGCCGCCGATAACGACCAGGTCGTAGAACTCCTGTGACGGTGTGGTGGTCAGCCCCAGGGTGTCAGCCAGTTGGGCATCGGTGGGCTCGACCAGAGGGTTACCGCCTTCGGTGATGACGACCGGTAGCCGCAGGCCGTCTTCGCCGGCGGCCTGCAGTAGCCGCTCGCCTTCCGGCTCGTCGGCCATGAACCAGTTGTAGTAGAGCCCGTTGCGGGCCAGGAAGTCGCGGACCTGCCACGACCGCGCCGACCAGCGGTGCCCCACCACCTTGGTGTGCGGGATGGGGTGCTCGGGCGCCAGCTTCCAGGCGTCCAACAGAGCGTCGATGACGGGATAGAGCTTTTCCTCCGGTGGGTCCCAGGGCTTGAGCAGGTAATGGTCGAGGTCGACGACGTTGATCGCATCGATGGCGGCATGGCTGTCGGCGTAGGCGGTCAGCAGCACCCGTCGCGCCGCCGGGTACAGGTCCATCGCCTGTTCGAGGAATTCGATGCCAGTCATCTGCGGCATCCGGTAGTCGGCGATGAGGGTGGTGACCGTTTCGCCGCGCAGTTTGAGTTGCTTGAGGGTGTCCAGCGCGTCGTGACCGGATTCCGCGCGCACGATCCGGTGGTCCTCGCCGTATTTGCGCCGCAGGTCCCGGGCCACCGCACGGGACACCGCGGGATCGTCGTCGACGGTCAGCATCACGGGCTTGCGTGGCTGGGCAACCGGGTTGGTCATCGCAGTCAAGTATGCCCTCGTCTGGGTTATGGCTCAGAAAAGCTCAGCCGCTTCCAGTGGTTGCCGGTAGTTGACCCGCCGGCCGACCTGCGCTACTCCTGGCCAGATGCACGGCTTGCCCGAACTTCGCGCCCCTGCAGGTAACCGCACTGCAGCGCCCCGAAACGCCTGCCACCATGGTCGGTGGCGCGTTATGGTGCTGAAACGGTGCTGTGGGAGGCCGCGTTGCAGAAAACTTTGTTCGGTGGCTACCAGCTGATCGAATTGCTGGGCCGCGGCGGCATGGGCGAGGTATGGCGGGCCTACGACACCGTCATCGACCGGATCGTCGCGCTCAAGATATTGCCTGCCGACGTTTCCCGCGACGAGGTTTTCCAGCGGCGGTTCCGTCGCGAAGCTCATGCGGTCGCGCGATTGAACAGTCCGCACGTCGTGCCGATTCACACCCACGGGGAAATCGATGGTCGGCTGTTCGTGGATATGCGGCTGATCGAGGGCCGAAACCTGCAGTCAGTCTTGGACGGCGGGCCACTGCCGCCCGTCCTGGCGGTGCACGCCATCGAGCAAATCGCCAAGGCATTGCATGCCGCACACAAGGTCGGGCTGTTGCACCGGGATGTCAAGCCGTCGAATATTTTGATCGACGACGATGGCTATGCCTATCTGATCGATTTCGGACTCGCCTTCGTCGCGGATGAACGGGGGTTAACCACAACGGGCGGCGTGGTCGGGACCTTCCGTTACATGGCCCCCGAACGGTTCAAAACCGAGGAGATCGGCGCCCCTCCGATCGACACCCGCTCGGATATCTACGCGTTGGCCTGTGTTCTCTATGAGTGCTTGACCGCAAAGCACGCAATCGGTGGCTACACCCTGGAGCAACAGATCGGCAACCACCTGGTCGCTCCGCCGCCGCAGCCGTCGAACACCAACCCTGGGCTGCCGCGAGGCTTCGACATGGTCATCGCCAAAGGCATGGCCAAAAGACCCAGCGACCGCTACGACACCGCGATGGACTTGGCGCGAGCCGCCCGCGAGGCCGTCACCACGCCGAGCTCCCCGCCTAGTTCCCTGACGCCGCCCTCGGTTCGGAAGCCGACAGCGCCGCGCCGCGTGACGCCGCCGGCCCGCGTTGCCAAACATGGTCGGCGGCACGCCCCAACACCGCAGAACGCCTCCGTTGCGGACACCGCCGAGCAGCGGCTGCCGAACGCGAGCTCGGTCGTTCGACGAGAACCCCCGGCCGTCGTGCGGCGGGCACCCCCGGCCGACCGCCGACCCGATACCTCGCCGCCACGGCCTGCGCAGGCTCCGCCCTGGTGGCTGCGCAAAGCCGTCATCATCTCTGGCACAGTCCTGCTTGCCGTCGTCGTGGCAGTCGTCACGGCTCTGGCCGTCATCAGCAATTACGGTTCGCGAGATGCCCTGGAGACGGCGCTCCCCTTCACCGGCCTCCGTGAGCCAGAAGGGGTCACGGTGGATAGTGACGGCAACGTGTACGTCTCCGACACTTTGCACAATCGGGTGTTGGCATTGCCCGCGGGCTCGACGAAGCAAACCTTGCTGTCGTTCGAAGGCCTCAGCTTTCCGACCGGTGTGACAACAGACGACACCGGCGCTGTCTACGTCAACGACGCTGGTAACAAGCGGGTGGTGGTCCTTGCTGCCGGGTCGAAGAAGCAGATTCAACTGCCTTTCACCGACCTCGGCAATCCGACCGGACTGGCGGTGGACCGCGCCCACACCGTTTACGTCACCGACACCGAAAACAATCGGGTGGTTGCCCTTGCCGCCGGCTCGACCACGGAAAGTCTCCTACCCTTCACCGGTCTTAAGGCTCCGACCGGTTTGGTGGTGAGCGACGATGGAACGGTCTATGTCGCCGATGGCGGCAACAACAGGGTGCTGGCACTGGCCCGAGGCTCACGCATCCAAACCACGTTGCCCTTCACCGGTCTCTCCGATCCCGGTGGAGTGACGGTGGACAGCCAGGGTGCCGTATACGTCACCGACAGCGCGGACAATCGCGCGCTGAAACTTCCCAAGGGCTCGAGCGTGCAAGTCATACTGCCGTTCTCTAGCCTGGACTATCCGTGGGGCCTGGCGGTTGACAACAACGGCACGGTCTACGTCGCAGGCAACAACAACAAGATCCTGGCGCTGCGACTGCAATAGGAGCCCCCGGGGTCGCGCGGCACGCCCGGACGCAATTTTGCGCCGACGATAGCCATGCGGGTATCGTTGGACCACGGTGCGGCATCCGCGCCGGCTTTTTGTGTGCCCCGTCCCTAGGAATTTCCTGTCACCGGCTCACGTTCTAGGCCGGGTGTGTGCTACGCCGATCTGGGCGCAGACGAGAACGAAACTAAACGACGAGGATTTCTGAGAGGTTATGGCCAAGAAGGACGGCGCCATCGAGGTCGAGGGCCGGGTGGTCGAGCCCCTGCCCAATGCGATGTTTCGCATTGAGCTGGAGAACGGACACAAGGTGCTCGCCCACATCAGCGGCAAGATGCGGCAGCACTACATCCGCATCCTGCCCGAGGACCGGGTGGTGGTAGAGCTCTCGCCCTACGACCTGTCCCGGGGCCGCATCGTGTACCGGTACAAGTAAGAAGCCCGAACCACAGACCTACGAGCAGACAGAACAGGATCGAACAGCCGTGAAGGTGAACCCGAGCGTCAAGCCAATTTGCGACAAGTGCAGGGTGATCCGTCGGCATGGGCGGGTCATGGTGATCTGCTCCGATCCACGCCACAAGCAGAGACAAGGTTAGTCAGGGCTTCGACCAGGACCTGGCCGGCCGCCTACACAACTGAATGCAGACCTCCCAGCACCAGTGAGCGGATTCGCCGCTCATCCACGCCCGGACGGAGGCCGGGCCCCGCAACTAGGCGGGAACGGGCTGGGAAAAGACCTCCGCTGAGAAAGAGGAAACGCCACCTATGGCTCGACTAGTCGGCGTCGACCTGCCGCGCGACAAGCGGATGGAGGTCGCACTGACCTACATCTTCGGCATCGGTCGTACCCGCTCCAACGAAATCCTGGCGGCCACCGGCATTGACCGGGAACTGCGCACCAGGGACCTCACCGACGACCAGGTGACGCACCTGCGTGATTACATCGAAGCCAACCTCAAGGTGGAAGGTGACCTGCGCCGCGAGGTGCAGGCCGATATTCGCCGCAAGATTGAGATCGGCTGCTACCAGGGCCTGCGGCACCGCCGCGGCCTGCCGGTGCGTGGCCAGCGCACCAAGACCAATGCGCGTACCCGCAAGGGTCCCAAGCGCACCATCGCCGGCAAGAAGAAGGCCAGGTAACCCCCGATGCCACCAGCAAAGAAGGCAGGCGCGGCGGCGCCCAAGAAGGGCCAAAAGACCCGCAGGCGGGAAAAGAAGAACATCCCGCACGGTGCCGCCCACATCAAGAGCACCTTCAACAACACGATCGTGACCATCACCGACCCGCAGGGCAATGTCATCGCCTGGGCGTCGTCGGGTCACGTCGGCTTCAAAGGCTCGCGGAAATCGACGCCGTTCGCCGCGCAGCTGGCCGCCGAGAACGCTGCGCGCAAGGCCCAGGAGCACGGCGTGAAGAAGGTCGACGTGTTCGTGAAGGGCCCGGGCTCGGGCCGGGAGACCGCGATCCGGTCGCTGCAGGCCGCGGGCCTGGAGGTCGGCGCGATCTCCGATGTCACACCCCAGCCGCACAACGGCTGCCGGCCGCCCAAGCGACGCAGGGTCTAGGAGGAGATAACTCATGGCTCGTTACACCGGACCCATCACCCGCAAATCGCGCCGGCTGCGCACCGACCTCGTCGGTGGCGACCAGGCCTTCGAGAAGCGTCCCTACCCGCCCGGCCAGCACGGTCGCGCGCGGATCAAGGAAAGCGAATACCTGCTGCAGCTACAGGAGAAGCAGAAGGCCCGCTTCACCTA
The DNA here is from genome assembly GCA_963820985.1 of uncultured Actinomycetota bacterium. Classification (GTDB taxonomy): domain Bacteria; phylum Actinomycetota; class Actinomycetes; order Mycobacteriales; family Mycobacteriaceae; genus Mycobacterium. The sequence continues at coordinate 207,841 of CAWGCI010000005.1, forward strand.
CGGCGTCATGGAAAAGCAGTTCCGCCGCTACTACGAAGAGGCCGTGCGGCAGCCCGGCAAGACCGGTGAGGAACTGCTGAGGATCCTGGAAAGCCGGCTGGACAATGTGATCTACCGTTCGGGCCTGGCGCGCACCCGCCGGATGGCTCGCCAGCTCGTCAGCCACGGGCACTTCAGCGTCAACGGCGTGCACGTCAACGTCCCCAGCTACCGGGTGTCGCAGTACGACATCATCGACGTGCGGGACAACTCGCTGAACACGGTGCCGTTCCAGATCGCGCGGGAGACGGCGGGTGACCGCCCGATTCCGAGCTGGCTGCACGTGGTGGGGGAGCGGCAGCGCATCCTGATCCACCAATTGCCCGAGCGCGCGCAGATCGACGTGCCGCTCACCGAGCAGCTGATCGTCGAGTACTACTCGAAGTAAGTCTGCAGACTTTCTCGCCGGCATCCGCTGGAGAGGACACCTAACGGCATCAAATAGCGGGTGCCGAGAAGGAGAAAAAGAAACACCATGCTGATCTCACAGCGGCCCACACTGTCCGAGGACATCCTCACCGACAACCGGTCCCAGTTCGTCATCGAACCGCTGGAGCCGGGATTCGGTTACACACTGGGCAATTCGCTGCGTCGGACGCTGCTGTCGTCGATTCCCGGCGCGGCCGTCACCAGCATTCGCATCGACGGTGTGCTGCACGAGTTCACCACCGTACCCGGCGTCAAGGAAGACGTCACCGACATCATCCTGAACCTCAAGGGTCTCGTGGTGTCGTCCGAGGAGGACGAGCCCGTCACGATGTACCTGCGCAAGCAAGGTCCGGGTGAGGTCACCGCCGGTGACATCGTGCCGCCCGCCGGCGTCACCGTGCACAACCCGGGCATGCACATCGCGACGCTGAACGACAAGGGCAAGCTCGAAGTGGAGCTCGTTGTCGAGCGTGGCCGTGGCTACGTTCCTGCGGTGCAGAACCGGGCGTCGGGTGCCGAAATCGGCCGTATTCCGGTCGATTCCATCTACTCACCGGTGCTCAAGGTGACCTACAAGGTGGACGCCACCCGCGTCGAGCAGCGCACCGACTTCGACAAGCTGATCCTCGACGTGGAGACCAAGAGCTCGATCACCCCGCGCGACGCGCTGGCATCGGCGGGCAAGACGCTGGTCGAATTGTTCGGCCTGGCACGCGAACTCAACGTCGAGGCCGAGGGCATCGAGATCGGGCCGTCGCCGGCCGAGGCTGACCACATCGCGTCGTTCGCGCTGCCGATCGACGACCTGGATCTGACCGTGCGGTCGTACAACTGCCTCAAGCGCGAGGGTGTGCACACCGTCGGTGAGCTGGTCAGCCGCACCGAGTCCGACCTGCTCGACATCCGCAACTTCGGACAGAAGTCCATCGACGAGGTGAAGGTCAAGCTGCACCAGCTGGGTCTGTCGCTGAAGGACAGCCCGCCGAGCTTCGACCCGTCGGAGGTTGCGGGTTACGACGTCGCCACCGGCACCTGGTCCACCGACGGTGCCTACGACGACCAGGACTACGCCGAAACCGAACAGCTCTAATCGCTTTGAGACCGTAAGACAGGAGCGTCCGCTATGCCCAAGCCCACCAAGGGTCCTCGCCTCGGCGGGGGGTCTTCGCACCAGAAGGCTCTTTTGGCCAACCTGGCCACGTCGCTGTTCGAGCACGGCCGGATCAAGACGACCGAGCCGAAGGCGCGGGCGTTGCGGCCCTACGCGGAGAAGCTGATCACCCACGCCAAGAAGGGCACGCTGCACAACCGTCGCGAGGTGCTCAAGAAGATCCGTGACAAGGACGTAGTGCACACCTTGTTCGCCGAGATCGGGCCGTTCTTCGCCGACCGCGACGGCGGCTACACCCGCATCATCAAGGTTGAGGCGCGCAAGGGCGACAACGCCCCGATGGCCGTGATCGAGCTGGTGCGGGAGAAGACGGTGACGTCGGAGGCCGACCGGGCGCGTCGGGTTGCCGCAGCGCAGGCCAAGGACAAGCCGGCCAAGCCCGCAGCGGAGGCTCCCAAGGCGGACGCCGAGGAGGCTCCCGAGGCCGTGACCGAGGAGGCTCCTGAGGCTGTGGTCGAGGAGGCCGCCGAGCCGAAAGCCGAAGAGGCCACCGAGGAGGCTAGCGCCACCGAGGCCGAAGAGGCTCCTGAGAATTAGCGAGGAAGTCCGTCTGCGGCTCGATATCGCCTACGACGGAACCGATTTCGCAGGCTGGGCGACACAGTCGGAACAACGGACGGTCGCCGGCGTCCTCGAAGAGGCGCTGGCGACCGTTTTCCGTACTCCGGTGCGGTTGCGCGGTGCGGGGCGAACGGACACGGGCGTGCATGCCACCGGGCAGGTGGCCCATGTCGACGTGCCTGTCGACGCGCTGCCCAACGCCTATCCGCGCTCGCCACAGGCTGAGGATCCGGAATTCCTGCCGCTGCTGCGCCGCCTCGCCCGGTATCTGCCCGCCGATGTCCGGGTGCTCGAAATAGGCCGCGCACCTGCGGGTTTCGATGCCAGGTTCTCGGCGCTGCGCCGCCACTACGTATACCGGTTATCGACGGCGCCCTACGGGGTGGTTCCGCAGCTGGCTCGCTACATCACCGCCTGGCCGCGCCCCCTGGACGTGGACGCGATGAGTGCCGCGTCGCGAGAACTGCTGGGATTGCATGACTTTGCGGCGTTTTGCCGTCGCCGCGACGGCGCCACCACGATTCGCGATCTGCAACGGCTGGACTGGTCGCGCGACGGCGATGTGGTCACCGCGCACGTCACCGCCGACGCGTTCTGTTGGTCGATGGTGCGGTCCCTGGTCGGGGCGTTGCTGGCCGTGGGAGAACACCGGCGCACGGCCGGATGGTGTCGCGAATTGCTCACTGCGACAGACCGTTCCAGTGATTTCGCGGCGGCGCCGGCGCACGGCCTGACGCTGATCGGCGTGGACTATCCGCCGGATGACGAGCTCGCGTCGCGGGTCTTGATCACCCGGGATCTGCGTTCGCGCGACTAGAGCCTGCCGGCGACGAAGCTGGCCGCTTGATCCACCAGTCCGGAGTCGATGTATGAGGGCTGCAGATGGGCCGGCCAGCTCGTGCCTCTCCCGCAGATTGGGTCGCCGGCCGCGCACTGGTCGATGGTTTTATCGGCGAAGGCGGGGGCGGGTCGCCGGGTGCCATTACCGAACAAAGCGACCGCCGCGACGTGCTGATCGACACCTGGCGGCAGACGGCTCCAGGTCGCGAGGTCAGCCACCTCAGCACCCAGGGAATAGCCGCCGAGCACCTCGCGGGTATTCGGGCAAGTTCTAGCCATGGATTGAACATGGGCACCCATATCGTTGGCGCCGCTGTCGACGGTGATGTTGGCGGGATAGTTGACCCCATACGCTCCGACGGGCATCCGCGTCTTGCCGCGCAGCGAATTAACCAGCGCGTCGCCGACTTGACCGAGCCCGGGCGGCTCTTCGCGGCCCCGGGCGAAAACCACCTCGGCGCCCGGGCACTCCGCCGATACCGACGGCGGCGGGGCAATCACCAACGCAGTCGCGAGCAACGCGGCCGCCGCGAACAAACGATTCGCCGGATGCCACTTTCCGCCCGAACTGGCGTGTGCCGGTGGGCTTGTCGCGACATGCTGCATGTAGCGATGTTACGAGCTTATTGGCAGTGCGTCACTGAACCGCAGCAACCAGCCCGGGCGTCGGCGCGGTGGACCCGTGTACGTCCGGGCCGGACGGCGTCTGCGGCGCGTATCCCGGCGTCTGGGGGCCATACGCGGGCGACGCGGGCGTTTGGGGACCGTACCCCGGCGACCCGGGCGTTTGGGGGGCGTATCCCGGTATCAGCGGCCCGTACCCGGGCACCTGCTGGCCGGTTCCGGCCAACAGCCTGGACGCGACGAAAGCCGCCGCCTGGGTGGTGTACACGGGGACATAGCCCTCGGTGTGTCCCTCCCAGTCGTTGCCGGGGCCCGCGTGGCAGATCGGGTCGTTGGGGTTGCACAGGTCGATCGCCTTGGACCCGAACATCGCGCTCTGGGTGGGCAACGATCCACCGGCGCGGTCAGCCACGTCGCCGAACGTGGCAACCGCCACGACGTGGCTCGCCAAATCCGGCGAGAGCGAACTGCCCCAGCTGATGCCCCCGATCGGCACGCCGGCCACAATGTCCATCACCGACGCGCCCTGCGAATAGCCGCCCAACACGATCTTGGTGTTCGGGCACTTCGCCACCGCCTGCTTGACGCGATTGATCGTGTCGTTGGCGCCGTCACCACCATGCAGCTGCAGCTTGCTGGCCGCGTAGTTCACCCCGTAGGTGTCGATGTTCAGTCCGCCGGTCTGCTGGCGCAGCGAATCGACGAAGGCGTCGCCCACCTTGCCGAGGCCGGGCGGCTCGTTGGTGCCGCGGGCGAAGATGACCTCGACGTCCGGGCAATCGTCGGCGGAGGCCACCTGTGTGGCGGCGGGGGCGACCAGCAAGCCGGTAGCGGTGACCAGTGCGGAAGCGCCGAGGCCGACCCAGCGGCCTACTGACCGCGCGCTGCCCGCCCGAGGGCTACGTAAGCGGTTTCGGTGAGCAATCACGCCCAAAATTTTACCCATTACCAGGCACAACGAAACGCCGCTGAGCTGTGGATAGACCGCCGCAGCGCTGTCGACGTGCGGCTTAACCTGACTTCGACACACGGATTCGACAAATTTTCCGGGAGGATTTTGAACCGTCGATTGCCGCGTCAACCGACAACCTGGCTGCACGTCAGCGGCCATCGATTTCTCGTTCGCCGCATCGAGTGCGCGTTGCTGCGCAGGGAAGTCGGTGCGGTCAACGAGCGGCTGCGCGCACACACGGCATTATTGGCGCTGGGTTGTGCGCTGGCCGGCGTCGCTTTGCTGGGATGCGGGATGGCAGCTTTGCTGCGGCCGCAGGTGGCGCTGGATCGCGCACAGATCGTGATGGGTCGGGAATCCGGCGCGCTGTACGTGCGAGTCGGCGATAGGTGGCATCCGGTACTGAACCTGGCCTCGGCGCGGCTGATCGCGGGCACGGACGCCTACCCGCAGCCGGTGCCCGAGTCCGAATTGGGGCGCACCAAACGTGGTCCGCTGCTGGGTATTCCGGGTGCGCCGCAGCTTCTCGGCCGGCCGCTGACCGGCGATGAAGCAGCCTGGACGATCTGCGACACGCACGGCAAACCTGGTCTGGCGGCCACTGCGATCGTCATCGGGCGCACCGACGAATCGTCGGTCCGTCGCCTGGCTCCCGACCGGGCCATCCTGGTTGCCGCCGGTGCTGGTTCGCCGGCTTATCTGCTCTACAACGGGCGGCGGGCCGTGGTGGATCTCGGCGACGCCGCGGTGGTGCGTGCGCTCAGGCTGGAGGGTCGCGTGCCACACATCGTCTCGCGGGCTTTGCTGAACGCCGTACCGGAAGCACCCGCGATCACCGCCCCGCGGATTCGCGGCGCAGGCGGCGCGGCGAGCGGGCTGCCCGGCTTTACGGTCGGCAGTGTGCTGCGCATCACCCGCGGCGATGGTGACGAGTATTACGTCGTGCTGTCCGCCGGAGTTCAGCGCATCGGCGCGGTGGCGGCGGACTTGTTGCGCTTCAGCGACTCGCAGGGCACCGCCAGCGTGATACCGGTGGCACCCGATGTGATCCGTGCCACTCCGGTCGCCAACACCCTGCCGATATCCACCTTCCCCGATCGGGCTCCGACAGTGCCGGCTGGAAAGGCCGACGACGGCGATACCACCTATTGCGCGACCTGGGCGCCCGGGCGATCCGCCGGCATGGCGTTTATGGCGGGTACCGGCCTGCCCCTGCCGCCCGGCCAGCTGCCGGTGACCTTGGCCCAAGCAGACGGCCGCGATCCGGTGCTGGATGCGGTCTACCTTCCGCCCGGACGCAGCGCCTACGTGCGGGCCAATGGCCCACTCGGCACGCGATACCTGGTCACCGACACCGGGGTGCGGTTCGCGATCCACGACGACGAGGCGGCGCATGACCTCGGGCTGCCGGGGGAGGCGCTGCCGGCGCCGTGGCCGATGCTCGCGGCGCTACCGTCCGGACCGGAACTGAGCCGGGCGAACGCGTCAGTCGCCCGGGACGGTGTCGCGGGGCCGTCTTAGCCGCAGCGAAGCCAGCGCCAGCACCAGCGCAGCCAGGCCGATCGCAGCCCCGCGCAACGCGGTCGCGCGAACGTGACCGTCCGGCGGCCTTGAATGCGGGGGTGGCGGCGGGATGCTGACCGCGACCGGTGGGGCGCGCGGCGCGGAGGTGGTGGCGGGGGCCGAGTCGGTGCTGACAGCGGCCAGGGCGTCGACCGTGCCGTTGCCGACGAACGGATCCCAACCGGCCGGCGGATGATGCGCGGTCGACTCGATCCGCTGCATCACCTGCCGCGCGGTCCACGTCGGGAACCGGGCGCGGATCAGCGCGGCCAGTCCGCTGACAACCGGCGCGGCATAACTGGTGCCCGACAGCGGGCCCGAACCGAATACCGTCATCCCCTCGCCGGTCGCTGCCACATCCACCCAGGGTCCGGCGAGGGTGAATGCCGATGGCGCACCTTCGGCGTTCACCGAGCCGACGGTCAGCACGTAGTCGTCGTACCAGGCCGGACTGACCGCGACCGTGACGTTCTCCCAGGTTGCGTCCGGCTGCTGAGCGGGACACTGCCCGTTGCCCGCGGTATTTCCAGCGGGCGCGACGACGACGGCATTCTTGACATCGACCGCGTAGGCCAGGGCGGCGCCGAGTGCGCGGTCGTCGAGCACCGACCCGGCGGGAACGCAGGCGACCGACGAAATGTTGATCACCGAAGCGCCGAGATCGGCGGCCGTCCGGACGGCTCTTGCCATGGTGTCCACGTCACCGACCCCCACGCCGGACCGGTCGGCCGGAGCGAACTTGGCACTGGACTGGCGGATGCTGACCAAGGTGACATCGGGCGCCACGCCGCTGAAGCCATCTGCTTTGGAATCCGGTGTGGCAACAATGATTCCGGCCACCAAGGTGCCGTGCGCATCGCAATCCTGGGTACCGTCGCCGGTGGAAACGTAGTCGCCTCCGGGCACGACACTGGGCAGTCGCGGGTGTCGCGATACACCGGTGTCGATGACCGCCACTCGTTGGCCTGCGCCGCGGGTGAGTTGCCAGACCTGCGGCAAGTCGAGGTCCGCGAGCTGATCAGGGCTGCGCCCTGGCTCTCCGGGGCTCGGACTCATCGCAGCGCACACCTCGCGCTGCACGGTCGGCCGCGGAGGCGCCGGCTTCGTCGGTTCGGGCAGCCGCGCCTCGTCGATCGGCGGTGGCGAAACCGCCTGCGCCGGAGGCGTTCCGAACTGAAACAGCGCGGCGAGCGCCGATACCACCAGCAGCCGAACGACGCGTGAGTCCCTCATGCCGGGTTCAGTGCCCGAACGGCGCCATAGAAGCCGCATATCCAGCAGGCCAGTGGCGCCATCACGATGAGGGCCAGATACTCCGACAGCTCAACGCACCGGCGGAGGACGGGAGACGGCGACATTGTGGGAGCCACGAGGTCCACGTAGACCGCCGCGGCGACCAGCATGGCCGTGACCGCGGCTATCCATGGTCCGCAACCCGGCGCTCCGGCCGCGGCGACCGCGAATGTTGTTCCGATTACCGCGATTCCACTGATGACGAACACGAGCGTCGTCTTGGCGTCCGCCGATCGTGCGCGCAGCAGCAGCAGCGCGCCGATGACGGCCGCAAAAGCGATGCAGCCGGACCTCGGCGCGCCGGCGCCCCGTCCTGCAGCCGCGGTAACGATGGCAGCGACGGCGGCTGACGACGAGAACGCGGCCAGCAGGCTGGCCAACCAGGCGTCGGCACGGATCGCCTTATTGACCAGACAGGCCTCGTCCGCCAGGTGTGGCGACAACCCGGCCAGCACGATGGAAATCCGCCCCGCAATCCCCAGGAGGCCAAGGGATATCAGCGCGGATAACGACGCGATGGTGCGCAGGGGGGCCGCGGTGACCACAGCCGCGAAGGCGCCCCCGGCCGTGATGAGCGCGAAGCACGACACAGCAGTCAGGGCGACGACACCGCGGCCCGTTATCCGTAGTGCCAGCACCGATGTGACGGCCGCCGCCATCGCGGCCAGCAGCACGTTGGGAGCACCGGAAGCCCCCGGAACCGCCATGAAGCCGGCGAGCGCGGCGAACGCGATAGCGACCAGGCTCAGGGTGTGCCCGGCGATCGGGTCCCGAGGCGCCCGGTGCGCGGTCAGCAGGGCAACAAGTGCGGCCACGGCCGCGACCCCGGCGGTCGCGCCGCCATCACGGGTGGTGTTGTCGCTGAGAACGTTTCGAATGAGCGTTAGGCCACCGACACCGGTGAAAAGGCCCGCCGCAACGGCGCCGGTCAGCCGGGCCGCCCGTCTGGTCCACGGCCGCGCGTCCGCGTCGAGCGTGGTTGCCACCGCATCAGCCACATCGTCATAGCGGGGAGCCGGTAGCTTCGCGCGGGGTTGACTCAGGATCAGAACAGCGCCATCGCGGATATCGTTCTGCGCCAACGTCGTCGACGCGTGCAGCGCCGGCACGCCGGGAGGCGACAACCGGTATGCGGTGCCTGGCCGATCGGTGGACCTGTCGGCGCCGCAGTCATCCAGGATGTCGATGATCGACGGGATCAGGGTCGCCACTGGCACGGCCGCCGGCAGGACCAGGTCGACGACGGCGGTGCCGGCGTGGACCGAGACGCGGCGCAGCCCCGGATCGGATGCAGACAACATTGGGCAGCACGGTAGCGCTGGTTCGCCGCCCCGGTATCCGGCTATCCACAAGTGACTTGCCACCGCTTCGGGTGCTGCTTAGCATCTTGCAACCGTGGGAAGGCCCGACGCTACTGCGGAATTGCCGCCAGCGACCCAGGCTGCCGACATCGCGGTGGCCGCGCCTCCCGAACTGCCGGGGCCTGCGTCGCCCACCGCGCTGGTGCGCCTGCTGCCGGCCGTCGTGTCCGTTACCACGGTGGGCGTGATGGCGGCGACCTTCCTGTCGGGATCGGCCGTCAGCCGCAATCCCATGTTTCTGGCATTCCCGACGATGATGCTGGTTTCGCTGGTGGTCACCGCGGTGAACGGACGTCACAGCCGGCGGGGCGGGATCGACGCCGACCGCACCGAATACCTCGGGTACCTGAGCCGTTTGCGCCAGACCGTCACGGAAACCGTCGTGGCGCAGCACGTATCACTGACCACCGACCATCCCGACCCCGAGGCGCTGTGGACGCTGATCGGCGGCCCACTGATGTGGAACCGGCGATCCGGCGACTCCGACTTCGTCCGCGTCCGTGTCGGGCTGGGAACCCGGCCGCTCGCCACACGTTTGGTGGCCCCGGACACCCCGCCCGTCGAGCGGTCGGATCCGGTCACCGCCGCGGCGCTGCGGCGGTTCTTGGACACGCACTCGACGATCGCGGATGCGCCGATCACCATCGGGCTGCGTGGGATTGCGACCGTAACGATCGACGGCGACCGGGCTCAAGTGCGGGCGCTGCTGCGCGCGATGATCTGCCAACTGGCGGTGCGGCATGCTCCCGACCAGCTGTTGATCGTCGGGGCGATCAGCGACCGCAATCGAGCCCACTGGGATTGGCTGAAATGGTTGCCGCACAATCAGCATCCCGGCGCGACCGGCGCCCTGGGCTCCATGGTGTATTCGACCCGGGCGGCCGCGGTCAGTGTACTGGCTGGGCTACCGGGGCCGTACGCGGTGGTGATCGCCGACCTGGACGAGCGCGCCGCGCCCGCGACCATGATCGAGGCCGTGAGCACCTTGGAGGTCGGCACCGGCGGCGAGGGCGCACCGTTGGCGATCAGGCACCCCGACGCGGCTGACGCCGTGCGTCCCGACCAGATGGATCTTGCCGACGCGTTGGTGTGTGCACGGCGGTTGGCTGGCCAACGCGTCTTGAAAGCGGGTGTAGCGGGCCCGGCGGCCGGCTGGTCGAGTCTGGTCGGGATCGATGACGTCAGATCATTCGACCCGCGCACGTTGTGGCGCAACCAAACCCGCACCGATCGGCTACGGGCACCGATCGGTAGCACTACCGACGGGGGGCGGCTGGAGCTGGACATCAAGGAGCCCGCCGAAAGCGGCATGGGTCCACACGGGCTCTGCGTGGGCGCCACCGGGTCAGGCAAGTCCGAACTGCTGCGGACCATCGCGCTGGGCATGATGGCACGCAACTCGCCGGAGGTGCTCAACTTGCTGCTCATCGACTTCAAGGGTGGGGCAACCTTTCTCGACTTGGCGCGGGCGCAGCACGTGGCCGCTGTCATCACCAACCTGGCCGAGGAGGCGCCGCTGGTCGCCCGGATGCGCGACGCACTGGCCGGTGAGATGAACCGTCGACAACAGCTGCTGCGGGCGGCGGGTTGTGCCGGTGTCGCCGCCTACGAGCGCGCGCGCCTGGCGAACAGGGAATGGGCTGCGCTGCCGACCTTGTTCATCATCGTCGACGAGTTTTCCGAACTGCTCAGCCAGCATCCCGATTTCGCCGACATGTTCGTCGCGATCGGCCGGCTCGGCCGGTCGCTGGGAATGCATCTCTTGTTGGCCAGTCAACGGCTCGACGAGGGAAGGCTGCGCGGATTGGAGGCGCACCTGTCGTATCGGATATGTCTGAAAGTGTTGTCTGCCAGCGAGTCACGGTCCGCTCTCGGAACACTGGACGCATATCACCTGCCGAACATGCCCGGCGCGGGCTTCCTGCGATCCTCGACGGGCGAGCCGATTCGCTTTCAAGCGGCATACGTTTCGGGATCGTTGCCGGACGACGCGCCGGCTTCGGAGCCAGGTCCGGTGCGGTTGTTCACCTCGCGAGACAGGGGACCGGTTGTGCACACGGCGGGCCGGGCATCGGAAGGTGGCGTTCTGCAGGCGGTCCTGGACCGGGTGTCGGGGTATGGACCGCCCGCGCATCAAGTCTGGCTACCGCCGCTGCAAGAGTCACCGGCCTTGCGCACCCTGTTGCGCCACGCCGGACCCGCAGCGGCGGTCCTGACCGTGCCCATCGGCATCGTCGACCGCCCCTTCGAGCAGTGCCGGACTCCGCTGATGGTCGAGTTATCGGGAGCCACAGGCAATGTCGCGGTTGTCGGTGCGCCTCAATCGGGCAAGTCGACAGCGCTGCGTACGCTGATCACCGCGCTGGCGGCGACCCACAACCCGGCGCAGGTGCAGTTCTACTGCCTGGACTTCGGCGGCGGCGCCCTGGCCTCGTTGCGCACACTGGCGCATGTGGGTGCGGTCGCCGGCAGGGCCGAGCCGCAGCTGGTCGTCCGCATGATCGCCGAGCTGGAGTCGGTCGTGCGATCGCGAGAGGCATCGTTCCGCGAGCAAAACACGGACCCGTTCGGCGACGTGTTCCTCGTCGTTGACGGTTGGGCCAGCGTTCGTCATGAGTTCGCGGGGATCGAAGAATCGATCATTGCCCTGGCGGTGCAAGGGCTTTCCTTCGGCGTGCATGTGGTTTTGTCGGCGTCGCGCTGGGCGGAGATCAGGCCGTCATTGAAGGACCAGATGGGCACCCGCATCGAGTTGCGCCTCGGTGACCCAGCCGATTCCGAACTGGACCGCAGGCAGGCCCGGCAGGTGCCACTCGGCACACCGGGCCGCGGCCTTTCCCGCGAAGGGCTGCACATGCTGATCGCGCTGCCCATCGACGGCGGCGAACTCCCGCGTCGTCATGGTGAATCGGGCGCGCCCCGGATACCGCTGCTGCCCGCGCGGGTGGATTGTGACACCGTCGTGGACCGGGCGGGCGACGCATTCGGCGCGGGTATCCTGCTCGGTATCGAGGAGCGCCGGTTGCAGCCGGTAGCAGTCGATTTCGAGCGTGACACGCACCTGTTGATCATCGGTGACAACGAGTGCGGAAAGACCGCGACGCTGCGGACCCTGTGCCGCGAGATCGTCCGCACCAGCACCGGCGATCAAGCCCAACTGCTGATCGTCGACTTTCGGCGCACCCTGCTCGGTGTCGTCGAGTCGGAACACGTTTGCGGCTATGCCATGTCGCCGGCCGCGCTTGACACGTTACTGCCCGGCGTCCTGGACCGCCTACGCGAAAGGATGCCGCCGCCGCAGCTGAGCCACGCGCAATTGCGGTCCAGGGCATGGTGGTCCGGGCCGGACATCTACATCGTGGTCGACGACTACGACCTGGTCGCGACCCCGGTGGGCAACCCGCTGGCGCCCGTGCTCGAATACCTGCCGTACGCACGGGATCTGGGCTTGCATCTCGTCGTGGCGCGGCGCAGCGGCGGCGCGGCGCGTGCCCTATTCGAGCCGCTGCTTGCGAGCCTGCGTGACCTGGGCTGCATGGGACTGATGATGAGTGGGCGCGGCGACGAGGGAGTACTGCTCGGCTCTCTGCGCCCGACACCACTGCCACCGGGCCGCGGTGTTCTCGTCACCCGTACCGGCGACGAGCAGCGTGTGCAAGTCGCCTGGAGCCCGCCGTGAGCGCACACCGAGCGATCGTCGAAGTGGGTCCAGCGGCCATCCGCCGAATATGTTGTGGCACAAGCACGGTAGTCGACGTTGAGATGTGCGCCGCGGCGCTGGACGCGATCGACGATCGCGTGGCGCTGGTGGACGGGGCACCGGTCGCCGTCGAGTCGCTATGGCGAACGGTGCTGCCGTCGCTGCACTGTGGAAGCGGCCACGGCCTGACCGTCGTCCATCCCACGTGGTGGTCGGCTTCGCGCGTCGGTGTTATCACCGCAGCCGCGCCGGAACCCGATCAGCTAGAGGCGCACCCGCGGTCGTGGCTATTGGCCGAGGCATGGTCGGATACCGGGCCGGACGCGACAGTCGTGGAGATCGCCGACCGGTTGGTCGCGGTTGCCGCTGCCGAGGTGGTCGCGGTGCCGCGCACGACGGAACCGCCAACCACCGCCCACGAGGTAGCGAGTCTGATTGCTGCGACGAGGCGGCCGGTCGTGTTGATCGACGCGCCGGGCACGGTCGCCGGAGCGGCGGGGATCGCGACGTTGATCGCCGACGCAGTGCGCGAGAGCGGCGGGCAGACGGTAATCGAACTCGACGACGCGCGGCTGCGGCAACTGGCGCGACGAGCGTCGCAGCTCCGGTCGGAATCCGACGAGCCACGGTCCACCGGCGGTGTTCTGGGTTCCCCATCACGTGCCCGGCGGCTGGGTTTGCTGGCGGCAGCCGGTGTCGTCGTGGTCGCGGCGGTGCCGGCGGTGTGCGCACTGGGCCGGCACGAGGTAGCGGACGCCCACACGACGCCGACGACATTTCTGGTCGAGGGTCGGGTAGCGCTGACGGTCCCCGCGAACTGGCCCACCCAGCGTGTGGTCGGCGGACCCGGTTCGGCGCGGGTACAGGTGGCGTCACCGTCGGATCCCGAGGTGGCGTTGCACATCACCCAATCCCCGGTTGCCGGTGAAACGCTCAGCGACACGGCCGAGCGGTTGAAACGAGCGATCGACGTCGAGCCGGCCGGGGTGTTTATCGACTTCAACCCGTACGGAACCAGCGCCGGAAGGCCGGCGGTGACCTACCGCGAAGTGCGCGCCGGACACCAGGTGCGGTGGACGGTACTGCTCGACGGAGTGGTGCGGATCAGCGTCGGATGTCAGAGCCGCCCGGGTGGTGAGGACGCCGTCCGCGACGTGTGCGAGCAGGCGGTGCGCTCGGCCCACGCAATATCGGATGGAACCAAACCATGACCGCAGCGGTCGGAATAGGTATGAGCACACCACCAGGTGCCAACACACTGAGCACCGACTTCGACCTGATGCGGTCCGTCGCGGCCACGACGGACAGCCGCAACGAAGAAATCCGGGCGATGCTGCAGGCATTTATCGGCCGCATGAGCAGTGTGCCGCCGTCGGTGTGGGGCGGTCTCGCGGCCGTGCGATTCAAAGATGTCGTGGATCGCTGGAACACCGAGTCGATGCGGCTCTATCACGTCCTGCACGACATCGCCGCAACCATTCGCCACAACGAGGCCGCCCTGCACGAGGCCGGCCAGGCCCATTCGCACCACATCGCCGCCGCCGGCGGACACCTGTGATTGAGAAGGATTGCCAGTGGATCCCGTGCTGTCCTACAACTTCGACGAAATCGAGCACTCCGTTCGCCAGGAGATTCACACCACGTCCGCGCGCTTCAATGCCGCGCTGGAAGAGCTGAGGTCACAAATCGCACCGTTGCAACAGCTTTGGACTCGCGAAGCGGCGGCTGCCTACCAAGCCGAGCAGCTGAAATGGCACCAGGCGGCCACGGCGCTCAACGAGATCCTGATCGACCTCGGCAACGCGGTACGCGACGGCTCGGACGAGGTGGCAGACGCCGACCGCCGGTCGGCCGGCGTCTGGGCCAGGTAGGCCGCCGCCCAATAGACCCTGTGTGGTCCCTGCGGAGGAGAGCCGCCGGGACCACACAGTCATTTTCGGTACGGCCATAGGCAGGCAGGGGCACAATTGATCCCATGGAGGTATCTGAGCTCACCACGACGTCACCGCGGCTCGCGTGAACGCGCACGCCAGCGGGCCCGAGCCGCGCCGCCCATTGAGTGGTCTCTCGGATGTACGCGCGTTCTTTCACACCAACTCCGTACCGCTGTACTTCATCTCGCCAACCCCGTTCAACCTGCTGGGAATCGACCGCTGGGTGCGAAACTTCTTCTACCTGACCTACTTTGACTCTTTCGAGGGCATACATTCGCGCGTGTTCGTACCCCGGCGGCGCGACCGCATTGATTTTGACTCCATGGGCGATGTGTGCAACCACCTCCTGCGTGATCCGGAGACTCTTGAGTTCATCGCGGGCCGAGGGCCCGGTGGCAAGGCCTGCTTCGTGATGATGGACGAAGAGACGCAGGCGCTCGCGCGGCAGGCGGGTCTCGAGGTCATGCACCCTCCCGTAGAGCTGCGTAACCGGCTGGGCTCCAAGACCGTGATGACGCGCCTGGCCGACGAGGCCGGCGTACCGAGTGTGCCGCACGTGATGGGGCGGGCCGGCTCCTACGACGAACTGCTGACGCTCGCGCAGAATGCCGGATTAGGAGATGACCTCGTCATCTCCATTCCATACGGCGCCGCCGGCAGCGGGACGTTCTTTGTGCGCGGCCAGCGCGACTGGGACGAGCATGCCGGTGCCCTCACCGCGCAGCAAGAATTCAAAGTCATGAAGCGCATCCGCAACGTCGAGGTGTGCCTCGAAGGCGCCGTGACCCGCCACGGCACGGTGATCGGCCCCGCGATGACGAGTCTCGTCGGTTACTCGGAGCTCACTCCGCACCGGGGCGCCTGGTGCGGCAACGACATCTGGCGCGAGGTGCTGCCGCCGGAGCAGACGCACGCCGCGCGAGAAATGGTGGCAAAGCTGGGCGACATCCTGAGCCGCGAGGGGTACCGCGGCTACTTCGAGGTGGACCTTCTGCATGACCTGGACTCCGACGAGCTCTACCTCGGCGAAGTCAACCCGCGCCTCAGCGGCGCCAGCCCGATGACGAACCTGACCACCGAGGCCTACGCCGACATGCCGCTGTTCCTCTTCCACCTGCTCGAGTACATGGACGTGGAGTACGAGCTCGACATCGACGAGATCAACTCGCGCTGGGAGCGGGGCTATGGCGAGGACGAGGTCTGGGGCCAGGTGATCCTCAATGAAACCTCGCCGGATGTCGAGCTCTTCACCTCGACGCCACGCACCGGTGTATGGCGCATCGACGACGACGGTCGCGTCTCCTTTGCCCGGACCGCCAACGACTGGGCCACGCTCCTCGACGGGTCCGAGGCCTTTTACATGCGGGTCGCCGCGCCCGGCGACTTACGCTCCGAGGGTGCCCAACTCGGCGTGCTCGTCACCCGCGGACACCTGCAGACCGACGACTACCGGCTCACCGAACGCTGCCAGCGCTGGGTCAAGGGCATGAAGGCGAAGTTCACCTCAACACCCCTGGCGCCGGCCACGCCGATCGTCTCGCGGCTCGTCGCGCGCGCGTGAGCAACGGCCCGGCCGGCATCTCACTGGACAATTGGCTGTCGCCGCCACATGCGCATTGGTCATTTCAGCACGTCGAAGACTTCGTCCCGACCGCGCTAATCTCGCGCGGGACCGGGCCGGTTGCCGGGTTGCCCGCAGCTACTGCTCTGATGGCCGAGATCCCGGTGACCAGCACTCACGGGCGGGCCACCACCGTTGGCGCGGTGATGGCCGCCACCGCTACTGACGGGTGGGCCGTCGCCTACCGCGGTTCGATGGTCGCCGAGGAGTACCTCGACGGCTTGGGGGCCCAGACCCGGCACCTGCTGTTCTCGGTGAGCAAGTCGCTGGTGGCGGCCGTCGTCGGCGTGCTGCACGGGGCCGGTGCGATCGAGCTTGACGCGCCGGTCACCGCATACGTGCCCGCCTTGGCGAACTGCGGCTACGCCGGTGCGACGGTGCGCCACCTGCTGGACATGAGGTCGGGTATCGCGTTCTCGGAAAATTACGACGACCCGGCCGCGGAGATACACGCCCTCGATCAGGCGATGGGGTGGGCGCCCCGGAGCAGTCCGGACGCTCCCGCTACGCTGCACGATTTCCTGTTGACCCTGCGGCAGAAGTCGGACCACGGCGGCCCCTTCGAATATCGCTCCTGTGAAACCGACGTACTCGGCTGGATCTGCGAGGTCGCCGGCGGCCAGCGGATGCCCGAACTGATGTCGGAACTGCTGTGGAGCCGCATCGGCGCCCAATGCGACGCCACCATCGGCGTAGACGCAGTCGGCACTGGACTTTTCGACGGCGGCATCAACGCCTGTCTTACCGACATGATCCGGTTCGGGTCGCTGTTCTTGCGCGACGGTGTCTCGTTGACCGGCCAGCACGTGGTGCCGTCGGCCTGGATCGCCGACACCCTCGACGGCGGTCCCGACTCGCGTCAGGCGTTTGCCGCCAGCCCCGACGACACCGAATTGCCTGGCGGGATGTACCGCAATCAACTGTGGTTCCCCTACCCGGGCAGCAACGTCGTGTCGTGCCTGGGCATGTGCGGTCAGATGATCTACGTCAACCGCGCCGCGGAGGTCGTCGCCGCCAAGTTATCCACCCAACCGCACTCTCACGAGCCGCATATGTTGGACACGCTGCGCGCATTCGATGCAGTGGCAGACGAACTGGCGGGAATCACCAGTTAGTCCCCGGTCCTGCTCGTTTTGACCTGCGGGGACGCCGGTCGGTAAGCTGCTCGGTTGGCGTGCGGTACGCGTGCAATACAAGGGGCCTTGGGTCAATGTCGGTCGCCGAGACAAACCCCACCGCGAACGCCTGACCGGTACCCGGGTCACCCGGGATCCACCCTCGAGAAGAGAAGAAGGTAAGCGGTGCCCACATATGCGCCCAAGGCGGGTGACACCACGCGGTCGTGGTACGTCATCGACGCCACGGACGTGGTGCTTGGCCGCCTCGCCGTCGCAGCGGCCAACCTGCTGCGCGGCAAGCACAAGCCGACGTTCGCCCCCAATGTCGATGGCGGTGACTTCGTCATCATCATCAACGCCGACAAGGTCGCCATCGGCGGCGACAAACTGCAGCAGAAGATCGCTTACCGCCACTCGGGATACCCCGGCGGCCTGCACCAACGCACGATCGGTGAGCTGATGCAAAAGCAGCCCGACCGCGTTGTGGAGAAGGCGATCGTCGGGATGCTGCCCAAGAACAAGCTCAGCCGCCAGATCCAGCGCAAGCTGCACGTCTACGCCGGCCCGCAGCATCCCCACACCGCGCAGAAGCCGGTTCCGTTCGAGATCAAGCAGGTGGCCCAGTGACCGAGACCGAAACCGAAATCGTGGAAGCCACTCCAGAAACCACCGAAGTGGTGGAAGTCGTCGAAGAGGTGGACACCCCGGCCGAGAGCCCGGCGCCCAAGCGCACCGAGTCGTTCGTGTTCGAGCGCCCCATCCAGACCGTCGGCCGCCGCAAGGAGGCCGTGGTGCGGGTGCGGCTGGTGCCCGGCACCGGCAAGTTCGACCTCAACGGCCGCAGCCTGGAGGAGTACTTCCCGAACAAGTTGCACCAGCAACTCATCAAGGCTCCGCTGGTGACCGTCGACCGGACCGAGAGCTTCGACATCTTCGCCTTGCTGCACGGCGGCGGCCCGTCGGGCCAGGCCGGTGCACTGCGGCTGGGCATCGCGCGGGCGCTGATCCTGGCATCGCCGGAGGATCGGCCTCCGCTGAAGCGGGCCGGCTTCCTCACCCGTGACCCGCGCGCCACCGAGCGCAAGAAGTACGGCCTGAAGAAGGCCCGCAAGGCGCCGCAGTACAGCAAGCGCTGATCGGCGATCACTTTCTGGATGCAACGACGCATCGTGTGCGTAGCCCGCGGCGTGTCGGCGCACAAATGCGCGCTGTTTGGGCCAGAAAAGAACGGGCACGTTAGGTCAGGTATAGGTCTACGACCAGCAATGTGGGAGGTTTGTCCGCATGGGTCGACTGTTCGGCACCGACGGAGTTCGCGGGATCGCCAACCGTGAGTTGAGCGCCGAGCTGGCGTTGGCGCTGGGTGCGGCGGCGGCACAGCGGCTGGCGAGTTCGAGCGAACTTCGCCGGCGGGTCGCTGTGATCGGCCGCGATCCGCGGGCCAGCGGCGAGATGCTCGAGGCCGCCGTCATCGCCGGACTGACCAGCGAGGGGATCGATGTGCTGCGGGTCGGGGTGCTCCCCACCCCCGCGGTGGCGTACCTGACCGGCGCGTATGACGCCGACTTCGGGGTGATGATCTCGGCGTCGCACAACCCGATGCCCGACAACGGCATCAAGATCTTCGGGCCCGGCGGCCACAAACTCGACGACGACACCGAGGACCAGATCGAAGACCTCGTCGCCGCCGGTCCCGGGTTGCGTCCCGTCGGCGCCGGGCTCGGCCGCGTCATCGACGCCGAGGACGCGGCGGACCGCTACCTGCGCCACGTAAGTAAGGCGAGCACCGCCGCGCTCGACAATTTGTGCGTGGTCGTCGACTGCGCCCACGGCGCGGCGTCCTCGGTGGCGCCGCGCGCCTACCGTGCGGCCGGTGCCCGGGTCATCGCTATCAACGCCGAGCCCAACGGCATCAACATCAACGACGACTGCGGATCGACACACCTCGATTCGCTGCGGTCGGCGGTGCTTGCCCACCGCGCCGACCTGGGCCTGGCGCACGACGGGGATGCCGACCGGTGCCTGGCCATCGACGCCAACGGCGACCTGGTCGACGGCGACGCCATCATGGTGGTGCTCGCGCTGGCGATGAAGGAAGCGGGCGAGCTGGCCTCCGACACGGTGGTCGCGACCGTGATGAGCAACCTCGGGCTGCACCTGGCGATGCGGTCGGCCGGCGTCACCGTGCGCACGACGGGAGTCGGCGACCGTTACGTCCTGGAGGAGTTGCGCGCCGGCGACTACAGCCTCGGCGGCGAGCAGTCCGGCCACATCGTGATGCCGGCGCTGGGCTCGACCGGCGACGGCATCGTCACGGGACTGCGATTGATGTCTCGCATGGCGCAGACCGGCTCGTCGCTGGCCGAACTCGCGTCGACGATGCGGTCGCTGCCGCAGGTGCTGATCAACGTCCAGGTCGCCGATAAGGCGACCGCCGCCGCCGCGCCCGCGGTGCAGACGGCGGTCGACGAGGCTGAGGCTGAACTGGGCGACACCGGCCGAATCTTGTTGCGCCCCTCGGGAACTGAACCGATGATCCGGGTCATGGTGGAAGCGGCGGACGAAGAGATCGCACACCGGGTGGCGACTCGTGTTGCCGATGCGGTGAGCTCTCAGCGCTAACCGGCGTTGCCGGAACCCCTGGAACCCCGACGCCTTATCCGGCGTCGGACTAGGCATGAGATTCGATAGTCGACACGCCGGTATCGACACCGCGGCCGTGCAGGCGATCGCCGATCGGTTCGGCGCCGCCGCCAAACTCCTCGATGACGCCGTGTATGACCACATGGCCAGCCTCGCGTTCGGTGGGTTCAGCGCCGGCCGGGCGCACATCGCGCGCGGCGACGCGTTGCACGACGCGCTGGATCGGCTGACGGCCGAGTTATCGCAGTGGTCACGGGCCGCCGTCGAGATCGCCGTCGCTCTGCGGGCCAGCGCCAATCGCTACGCCGATGCTGACGTGTATGCCGCGGCGCGGATCGCCTGATCATGGCCGAACGGTTAGACGTCGCGGGGCGCCTCGCCGAGGGTCAGCCCGCTGTCGAGCACACGCAGACTTACCTGCGGGCTTGCCAGGTGCTCGGCTATCACGATCCCGAATTGACTTCGCGCCCAAACCAAATCCGCGACTGGTATGACAGCGAAGAAGGGCTCGACCTGCACGCGCTCGACGGCGACTGCGCGCAGCTGCGGGCGGCGGCCGGGGCGGTCATGGATGCGCTGCGGATGCAGCGAGCCCAGGTCGACGAGCTGGCGGCGGCGTGGACCGGGCCGGGGGCGGAGTCCGCGGTCGCATTTCTGCAGCGTCACTGCGACGCGGCGAACGCGGTGGCGACCGAAATCCGCGCCGCGGCCCAGCGTTGCGAGTCGCTGCGCGACAACCTGTGGCACCTGGTCGACGTCAAGGTCGCGACGGCCGTCGCCATCGACGATCGCACGCTGGCGAACCGGCCGGCGTGGATGGTTGCCGCCGCTGCGGTCACCAGCGGGGCGAGTGATCGGCAGACGGCTGACGAGGTGGTCCAGCAGCAGATAAAACCTTACGTGGACAACGACATTCGCACCGAATGGCTGACCGCGATGCGGTCGGCGGGTACCGGGGTCGCGACGTCCTATGACATGGTCATCGACAAGTTCGCCGCGGCGACACCGGTCTACTTTGAGGTCCCCGAGGAGCTGCGGCCCGGCCGCGCACCGTTTCAGCCGGCCCCGGCGACCGCGCCGGCAGTGACCGCGACGCTCCCGCCCGCCGCCGCAGTTCCCACCCTCGCCCCCAACCCCGGGCCGGCTGGGATTACCGGGGTCCCCGCGACGCCCACACCCCTGACGCCGCCGGCGCCGGATCTGGGACCGGGTTTGGGTGATGCTGCGGCGCTGCCCGCGGGTGTCGGTAGTGGCGCCGGCCTTGACGGGCTCGGCGGGCTGGGCGGACTCGGCGCGCTCGCGAACCGGATCGTCGACGAGATGAGTGGCCTGCTGGGTTCGGCGGGGGAAGAGTTGAACGATCCGTTGGGGCCGGACGATGCGCTCGACACCGACGACCACGACGACAAAGCCGACGACAAAGCCGACGATGACGATCAGCCCGATGCCGATGTGGAAAAGCCCGAAGAGATCCAGACCGTAGAGGCCGAGGAGTCTAAACCGGCCGACACGCCGCCGCCGGCCGGCGGACCGCTACCGATCGATACGCCGCCGCCGGCGGCCGTACCGCCCGTCGCCGCGCAACCCCCGGCCGCGCCGCCACCGGTGGCCGTGCCGCCGTCGAGCGGAAAGACTCCGTGTGAGATTGCCGCGGACGAGCTTCCGAAGGCGGGGCAGTGACCAGGCTCAGGCGGGCCGCAGCTCGAGCACTTCCTCGACGTAGCGCATGGCTTCGGCGGGGTCGGCCGCTAGCGGGCTCACCAGCATCGTCGTCACACCGGCCTCGGCGAATGCGGCCAGGCGTTCGGCGACGAATCCGCGCGGGCCGATCAGCGAGAGCCCCCGCACCAACTCGTCGGGCACAGCGTCGATGGCCTCCCGCTTGCGGCCGGCCAAATAGAGCTCCTGGATGCGGTCGGCGACCTCGCCGTACCCGTACCGCGTCGCCACGTTGTGGTAGAAGTTCCGCCCTTTGGCGCCCATTCCGCCGAGGTAGAGGGCCAGTTGCGGCTTGGTCCACGCCAGCCGCTCCTCGAGGCCGTCGCCGATGGCCAGCGACGCGTGCACCATGACGTCGAGGGGGCCGAGCGCGGGATCGCGCTTGGCGGCGCCGGCCGCCAGCGCCTCGCCCCAGACCGACGACGCCCGCTCGGGATAGAAGAACACCGGGTGCCAGCCCTCGGCGATCTCGGCGGTCAGCTCGACATTCTTGGGGCCCAGCGCCGCGATCGATATTGGAATGCGTTCGCGCACAGGGTGATTGATGAGCTGAAGGGCCTTGCCCAAACCGGTTCCGCGATCGGCGGGCAACGGCAGTTGATAGTGCTTGCCGTCGTATTGCACCCGTTCCCGCCGCCACACCTGCCGACAGATCTCCACGATCTCGCGGGTACGGCCTATCGGCGCGTCGAACTCGACACCGTGAAATCCCTCGATCACCTGAGGCCCGGACGTGCCGATCCCGAGGCGAAATCGGCCGCCGGACACGAAATCCAGGCCCGCCGCGGTCATCGCCAGCAGCGACGGCGTGCGGATGTAGATGGGGAACACCCCCGAGGCCAGTTCGACAGTGTTGGTCTTGGCGGCCAGATACCCGAGCTGGCTGACGGCGTCGTACGAATACGCCTCGGCCACGACGGCGATGTCAATTCCCGACTTCTCGAGTTCGACGATGCGGTCGACGGCCTGATGGAAACCGCGCGAGTAGTCCAGGGCAATGCCGATGCGCATCAACGATGCTTACCACGGATGCCCACCCGGGCAGTGAACGCCGCGGTTACTTGAGCAGTGCGACGATCTTTTCTTCCGGGGTAACCGGCGGGGCCTCGGGGTCCACCGGCACGGTCCTGGGGAGCTGCACGTCCGGATCGGCGAAGTCGCGATAGGTCTTGTCTCCGGCGAGCGTGGCGAGCAGATAACCGGTGATCAGCGCCCGCACCGCTTTTTGTGTGCCGCGGTGCGGGCCGCCCAGCCCCATCACCTGCGTCAGTCGCCGGCCTTCGGCCAGACCTCCGGCTTCGCCCTTCTTGACGATGCGCAGTGTGGCCGCATCCCACGCACGCGATAACGAGAGGGCATTGGAATTCAACGTCTTGGGATCTTCGGGGGCGGTCAGGATCAAACCCGGGACCTTCAACGTGGCGGCTGGCTGCTCGGCCGGGGGACTGGTGAACGTCGGGAAGATCGCCGTCACCGACTTGGCCGGCCCGCCGGCCGCGCCTGCCATGCCGGCCGCGGCGAACACCGCGGCCGAGCCGCCGAAGCCGTGGCCCACCAGGCCGAGCTTGGCGGGGTGCACGCTGATCTTGCCGGGCCCGAGTCGCACACCCGCCACGATGTCCAGCGCGGTGCCGAGGTCAAAGGCCAGGTTGAGCGCCGACGGGGCCAGGCCCCGCTGCGTGTCGGGCGCGCCGGCAACGATGCCCCACGACGCCAGATGCTCCAGCAGACCCGAATAACGGTCAGCACCGGTGAGCCAGTCGTGACCGAAGGCGACGGCGGGCAGGTTCAGCCCCGCTTCCGGGGTGTACACCACCCCTGCCAAGCCGGCGAAGGCCAGGTCACCACGCAAAACCCGGTGCGGACCACGGCGGGTGAGGGCGGCGACGAGCTTGCGGGTGCGGGCCACCCCTTGACGTTAGCGGACGTTAGCGCACCTCAATCAGGCCCACGCGCCACAGCGCCGCGTACATGTGGCGCAGCGGGATGCTCAGCAAGCGAGTGGCCGCATCCACCATGGGGTCGCCGCCGGTGTCGATCGGCGCTCGCCGAGCCCGCTTGATGACCCGCTGCGGCTCGGGTGCCAGGACCAGCCGGGCAACCGGCGGGGTGGCGGTCATTACATCGATATCGTTGAACAGAACAGCGGTCATGATTCCCTCCTGGATGATGGCACCGGCCCGATCGAAATTGGTTGGCATCTAATCGGCTGGCAAATTTTGCATTAACGTTTACTGTATGCATTTGTGTACAATGGGTAATTGGTATCGCCACTAGCTTTGGCCAAAACACTCATTGTTGTTGTCCGGTAGCTCGACTATCGGCATTGATGTCAGCTGAATAGGTTGATGACAAAGGACAATCCTGCGGTTGTGTAGCTGTGACTGCGCGGGTTAAATCGTTGTACTGCAACATAATTTGTCCGTTGCGGCTGCTCCAGACCCCCGGTAGGGTCGTGATCAGGCGGGCGTCAACACCGTCTTCCTTTCCGCTGGCTCCGTTGCCGTCGTCGCCTTAGCGGGTCTGCCAATTCGGCGTTAGCCGATTTCGCAGTTCGCCTGGCGCCTCGATGGTTGCCAGCCTTGCCTACATTCCGAGAGTAAGTCCGCATGTTGCTGGGGCAATGACGGAATCGAAAACGTCACAAAGACATCAGGTGAAAAGGATCTCTATTTAATAGGAAGTTGACATGAATTGAAATGGAACCGGGCGTGTCATCTGATCGTCATCTGCCCGGGGTAACCTCACCCGGTCTGCCTCGCTGCGCTCGGGCCGCATCGGCATTACCCCAGTTCAGCGCCCTGCGAGCCGCCCGGGCCGGTCGCTTGCACTACCCTGATCAGAATGTGCGGAATTGTCGGCTACGTCGGGCGGGGCGCTGCCTGCGAGGTCGTCATGGACGCGCTGCGCCGGATGGAATACCGCGGCTACGACTCGTCGGGACTCGCCCTGGTCGACGGTGACGGCAAACTCACTGTTCGTCGTCGTGCCGGCCGACTGGCCAACCTCGAGGGTGCCGTGGCCGAGATGGCTGAGATGTCCAAGGATTCGCGCACCGCCAGCACCGGCCTGGGCCACACCCGCTGGGCGACTCACGGCCGCCCCACCGACCGCAACGCGCACCCGCACTGCGACGCGGCCGGCAAGATTGCCGTCGTCCACAACGGCATCATCGAGAACTTTGCGACCCTGCGCCACGAGCTGGAGACGGCCGGTGTGGAATTCGCCAGCGACACCGACACTGAGGTCGCCGTGCACCTGGTGGCCCAGGCCTATCACCGCGGCGAAACAGCCGGCGACTTCCCCGCTTCCGTGCTCGCCGTGCTGCGCCGGTTGGAAGGCCACTTCACCCTGGTGTTCGCCAACGCCGATGAGCCCGGCACCATCATCGCCGCGCGGCGGTCCACGCCACTGGTGGTGGGGATCGGCGACGGCGAGATGTTCGTCGGCTCCGACGTGGCAGCGTTCATCGAACACACCCGTCGCGCGGTCGAACTGGGCCAGGACCAGGCCGTGGTGATCACCGCGGACGGCTACCGGATCACCGATTTCGACGGCAACGACGAGGTCGAATACCGCGAGTTTCACATCGACTGGGACCTGGCTGCCGCCGAAAAAGGCGGATACGAGTACTTCATGCTCAAGGAGATTGCCGAGCAGCCCGCCGCGGTGGCCGACACGCTGCTCGGCCATTTTGTCAATGGCCGCATCGTGCTGGACGAACAGCGGCTATCCGACCAGGAATTGCGCGAGATCGACAAGGTATTCGTGGTCGCCTGTGGCACCGCCTACCATTCCGGGTTGCTCGCGAAATATGCGATCGAGCACTGGACGCGGCTGCCGGTGGAAGTGGAGCTCGCCAGCGAATTCCGCTACCGGGACCCGGTGCTGGACCGCAGCACCCTGGTGGTGGCCATCTCCCAATCCGGGGAAACCGCGGACACTTTGGAAGCGGTCCGGCACGCCAAGGAGCAGAAGGCCAAGGTGCTGGCGATCTGCAACACCAACGGCTCGCAGATCCCGCGCGAGTGCGATGCGGTGCTCTACACTCGCGCCGGCCCGGAGATCGGTGTGGCCTCGACGAAAACCTTCCTGGCCCAGGTAGCCGCCAACTACCTGCTGGGCCTGGCGCTGGCACAGGCCCGCGGCACCAAGTACCCCGACGAGGTGGAGCGCGAGTACCGCGAGCTGGAAGCGATGCCGGATCTGGTGGCGCGGGTGATCGCGGCGAGCGAGCCGGTGGCCGAGTTGGCCCGCCGGTTCGCCCAGTCGACGTGCGTGCTGTTCCTGGGTCGCCATGTCGGCTACCCGGTGGCGCTGGAAGGCGCGCTCAAACTCAAGGAATTGGCCTACATGCACGCCGAGGGGTTCGCCGCCGGCGAGCTCAAGCACGGCCCGATCGCGCTGATCGAAGACGACCTGCCGGTCATCGTGGTCATGCCGTCCCCGAAGGGGTCGGCCACGCTGCACGCCAAGCTGCTGTCCAACATCCGTGAGATCCAGGCCCGCGGCGCGGTGACCATCGTGATCGCCGAGGAGGGCGACGACACGGTGCGTCCCTACGCCGATCACCTGATCGAAATCCCCTCGGTGTCAACGCTTTTGCAGCCTCTGTTGTCGACCATCCCGCTTCAGGTGTTCGCCGCGTCGGTGGCGCAGGCCCGCGGTTACGACGTCGACAAGCCGCGCAACCTCGCGAAGTCGGTCACCGTTGAGTAGCCGACGCACGAGACTGGGCATCCTAGGTGTCACGGTTTTCGTCGTCGTCTATGTCGTCTCAATTGTGTTGTACGTCAACAACGGTTCGGGCCACCCCCATGTCGTTGTCCACGGTCCATCGGCGGGCGACGCAACCAGGGTGATCATCGATGCTGACACAATTAAGTCCGATAGCAGCGTGCTTATCATCAACGTCAACGTTTCACCCGCATCCGCGCTGCTCGACCCGCTAACCCACACTCTCAAGGACGACCTCAATATTGTGGTCGCCTCCGCGGTGACGAATAGCAAGCACACGTGGCAGAAGGGCACCCTGCCCGACGTCTTCCGCGTTTCGCTGGCGGTGGCCGGCGACGTCGCGAATTGGCCGTTCGATGAATACCATTCGGGGCCCATCGTCGCTGAGCTCTCATCCGGCTCGGCGTACACGCAGGTGCCGACGACGGTGACCTTGGTCAATCGTCTGCTCGGCTGGGAAGTCAAGGTCAGCCCTGTCAACGACACCAGTGAGATTGCCCCGTACCGGGTGGATCTGCACCGATCGCCCAGCACTGTGTTGGCCGGTGTCGCTATCCTCTGTGTCCTTATCGCGCTGGCGGGCCTCGCCCTATTCGTTGCGGTGGAGACGGTTTGGGACAGGCGAAAATTTCAGCCACCGATGACGACGTGGTACGCGGCGATGCTGTTCGCGGTGATGCCGTTGCGTAACGCGCTGCCCGAGGCGCCTCCCTTCGGAAGCTGGATCGACGTCACGATTGTCATGTGGGTGATCGTGGTCTTGGGGATCTCGATGGCGCTTTACATCGCCTGCTGGTGGAGGCACCTGCGACCGGACCCGGAGAAGCCGGCGTCGGATGCTGCGAAGCCAGCGGACCCGGAGAAGGCGGCGTCGGATGCGGAGAAGCCGACGGTCACGGTGACGCCGGTGCCGGATGCGGAGAAGCCGACGGTCACGGCGACGCCGCCGTCGAATGCGGAGCGGCCGACGGTCATTCACAAGCTGCCGTCGAATGCGGAGCAGCAGACGGTCGTTCATAAGCTGCCGCCATTCATGGAACGGCCCGGCGATGTCGGCAGCCCAATAGCCGGCCCTAGCTAGGTCTTGGACCCACTTCTCGCTAGACATCTACGGCGCGAATGCATCTCATGCCGCATGCAAAGCTTGACGCCGTGGCGAATCCATCGGTAGGGACGCGACTGCGAAGCCTGGTGGCTGCGGCGTGGCACTTCGTCATCAGCGCGCCGCTGACGTACTCGTGGCTGGCGGCGTTATTGGTCACGACGCTTGTCCGGCGCTACGTTCTCACCAAGCACGAGTCCCGCACGGTGGTCCTCGACGGCTCGACCAACATCGACCACTTGATACGGGATCCGCACGAAGTCCTGATTGACAGCCTGCTGTGGATCGACGGCCGGCACTGGACCCCATACCTGGTGCTGTTCACGCTGTTCCTCGCGCCCGCCGAGCAATGGCTGGGCCACCTGCGGTGGATCACCGTGGGATTGACCGCGCACGTCGGTGCCATGTACGTCAGCGAGGGCCTGCTCGCGCTGGCGATCGATTTTCACCAGGCGCCCCACAAGCTGGTGAACGCCGAAGACATCGGGGTCAGCTACTTCCTCGTCGGGGTGATGGCGGTGCTCGGGTATCACATTGCGCGGCCGTGGCGCTGGGGCTATCTCGCGATACTGCTGCTCATCTTCGGCTTTCCCCTCATCCGGATAGACCTCAATGACCCGAACTTCACCGCGATCGGCCATTTCGCATCGATCCTCATCGGTCTGTGCTTCTACCCGATGGCCCGGGAGCGCCGGCGTCCGCCGTTCAATCCGGCGAAATTCGGCACCTCCTTCCGCCGAGTGGCATCGCGCTGAGGCGGGTACCTGACGGGGGTGTCCAACGAGTCGCTCCGGTAGCCCGCCAATTAACGAGACGGTAATTGCGCGCCCATACGGTGGCGGGATGCGACGTGGATCGCCGCGAACGTTGGGAGCCGAGGAGGAGTTCCACCTCGTCGACCTGAAGACGAGGCGGCTCACGGCGCGCGCACCCGAATTGCTGGCCGAGCTGGACGAGAACTACGTCGCCGAGCTGCAGCGCTGCGTCGTCGAAACGAACACGCAGGTGGTCGATTCGCTCGACGGGTTGCGCGACGAAATCGTGCGCCACCGCACGGTCTTGGTCGACACCGCCGCCGCACTGGGAATTTGAGTTGTCGCCGCGGGGGCGGTGCCGCTGGCGGTGCCGGCCGAAATGCAAGTGACCAGGACGCCGCGCTACCGGCAAATGCTCGCCGACTATCAACTGCTGGCTCGCGAACAGTTGATCTGCGGCACCCAGGTGCATGTCGGAGTCGAGAGCCGCGACATTGCGGTCGCCGTCGGCTATCGGGTGGCCGCTTATCTGCCGACCCTGCTCGCCTTGTCCACCAGCTCGCCGTTCGCGTCGGACGGGTCTGACACCGGCTACTCGAGCATGCGCACCCTCGTCTGGCAACGCTGGCCGACGACCGGCCTGGCCGCCCCGGTGCAATCCGCCGAGGAATACGACGGACTAGTCCACGACTTGGTGGCCAGCGGCGTCATCGCTGACGCCGGGATGGTCTATTTCGACGTCCGGCCGGCCAACGCCGCGCCGACGTTGGAGCTGCGGGTATGCGACAGTTGCCCGTCCGTGGACACCGTGTTGCTGATCGCCGGGATATTCCGGGCTCTGGTCGAGCGCGAGGCCGAGGCGGCCCGGGCTCGCGGGCTGTATCGCGCCGAGGCCGTCGAGGCCCTGCTGGCCGCGCCCAACCAGACGCGGACCACGCTGGGCTCCAACGCGTTGTGGCAGTTGGCTGTTCTCGAGATGTGGCTACAGAGCAGGGAGGGCTGAGGCGATGGGGCAGCAGGTGCGCGCGATCTACGGCGCTTCGCTGTCCCCGGACGCGACGGCGTTCGCTCATCTGATCGACGATGGCGGCTATCCCCGTGCGGTGCAACGGTTTCTGCGCGGTTGGCGGGCCAGCTCGTCGCGCGACGTGGACCTACCGGTCGACGGCCCGGTCTCCCGCGTCATCCACTCCGCCGACGGCCAATGGCTGGCCTGCGAGGTCGCGCCGAGTGGGGCACCCGCAGCCAGATCTGGGTCGTCACCACCGATCCCGACGACCGGATGGCCCGACGCATCGACGGCGAAGACGCCGGGACCGCCGAGCTGATCAGCTGGGACGGCACCCGGGTGGCCGCGATCCTGACCGGCGAGGACAGGGTGGGGATCTCGTGTCTGATCGATCCAGCCGACGGCCGTCGCACCGTGCTGGACCGCCGATCCGGCGGCCGGCTGGTCGACGCTTGGGCGGGAGCGGCGCTGATCCGCGTCGGGCCGCGCGGCTACCACGAAATGATCATGCTGCATGGCCAGAACGAAATCGCGCTGTTACCAGCCGATCCCGGGTCCACGACCGCTGACGGCGTGATCCTCGACGACCACCAACCGCGCCGAATCCGGCACGGCCCGGACGGCGAGCTGACCCAGCTGTATTACCCGGGCGGCGCGGAGGGTACATGCGGGCACTGATCCGCAGCGACAACGGCTGCGAGCATGCCCGGCTGCTGGAAGTGACGGCGACGCCGGATGGTGTCAGCTACTACGTGGTGGCCGAGCGCCCCGACCGTGATCTCGACGCGTTCGCCGTCAGCGACGACCTGTCCACGGTGGCGCTGCTGTGGAACCTGCAGGGCCGCAGCGAATTAGAGATTCTCGAATACTCCGACAACACGCTGAGCGAACCGATCCCGCTGCCGGGCCTGGTGGCAAGCGAGCTGTCCATCAGCGCGGGCGGGTCGATGGTCGCCATGATCGTCGAAGGGCCGTCGACGCCGCGCACCGTCGAGCTGGTCGACCCCCGCTCGCGCCAATGGGAGCCGGTCGACGAACCCAGTCGCGGGCCCGTCATCCCGCGATTTTCCGCCGCCACCGCAGACGATCACTGCGCGCGACGGGTTGAGCCTGAACGCCTGGTGGTACCGGCCGGCGTCGGGAACCGGGGGCCCGGTGATCTACCTGCACGGTGGGCCGGAAGGCCAGGCCCGGCCCGGCTACAGCGAGATCTTCGCGCGGCTGGTCGACGACGGGATCGCCGTGTTGGCGCCGAACGTCCGCGGCTCCGGCGGTTTCGGCCGGTCCTTCGTCCACGCCGACGACAAGGACAAGCGGTTCGGCGCCATCGACGACGTCGCCGACTGTGTGCGTTTCCTGGTGGACGACGGCCTGACCGACCCGAGGCGGATCGCTTGCGCGGGCTGGTCCTACGGCGGCTTTTTGACGCTGGCGGCACTGACGTTTCACCCCGCGTTGTTCGCGGCCGGCATCAGCATCTGCGGGATGAGCGACCTCACGACGTTTTACCGGCATACCGAGCCGTGGATCGCCGCCGCGGCGTATCCCAAGTACGGCCACCCGGTGCACGATCGCGACCTGCTCGAGGAGTTGTCTCCGCTGCGCCGTGTCGACGCATTGACCGCGCCCCTGCTGGTGGTGCACGGCGCCAAGGACACCAACGTGCCGGTCAGCGAATCGGAGCAGATCGTCGAAGCCGTGCAACGTGCTGGCCGCGACGTCCGCTACCTGCTCTTCAGCGACGACGGGCACGGGATCGTCAAGCGGGAGAATCGGGCGGCGTTGGCCACCGCAATGAGTGAATGGTTGCGCAAGGCGTTCGCCGCTGTGTAGGGCGAGCATGGAATGCTGGCTTTGATGCGGCATTACTACTCCGTAGACGCGATCCGCGAGGCCGAAGCCCCGCTGCTGGCCAGCCTGCCAGACGGTGCGCTGATGAGACGCGCGGCCTTCGGGCTGGCCACCGAGATCATCCGCGAGCTGACCAAGCGCACCGGCGGGGTGGTCGGCCGCCGGGTGTGCGCGGTCGTCGGCTCGGGCGACAACGGCGGTGACGCGCTGTGGGCGGCGACGTTTGTGCGCCGTCGCGGCGCGGCCGCCGAGGCGGTGCTGCTGAACCCGGACCGCGCGCACCGCAAGGGGCTGGCGGCGTTCACCAAGGCCGGCGGCCGTATCGTTGAAAGTGTCACGGCGGCAACCGATCTCGTCATCGACGGGGTGGTGGGCATCTCCGCGTCCGGCCCCCTGCGGCCGGCGGCGGCCGAGGTGTTCGCCGCCGTGGACGCCGCCGGCATCCCGGTGGTCGCCGTCGACAGCCCCAGCGGCGTCGATGTGGCGACCGGCGCGGTCAGCGGCCCGGCCGTGCACGCCGCGCTGACCGTCACCTTCGGCGGGCTCAAGCCCGTGCACGCGCTGGGCGACTGCGGCCGCGTCCGGTTGGTCGATATCGGGCTGAGCCTGCCCGACACCGACGTGCTGGGTTTCGAAGCCGGCGATGTGACCGCGCGCTGGCCGGTGCCCGGTCCCCACGACGACAAATACACCCAGGGCGTGACCGGGGTGCTGGCCGGCTCGTCGACGTATCCGGGCGCGGCGGTGCTGTGCACCGGTGCCGCCGTAGCGACGCACTCCGGCATGGTCCGCTACGCCGGCGGCGCGCACGCCGAGGTGCTCGCGCGTTGGCCGGAGGTCATCGCCTCGCCCACCCCGGCTTCGGCCGGGCGGGTGCAGGCCTGGGTGGTCGGGCCGGGGCTGGGCACCGACGACAAAGGGGCCGCCGCGCTGTGGTTCGCGCTGGATACCGATCTGCCGGTGATCGTCGACGCCGACGGGCTGACCATCCTGTCGGCCCATCCCGAGCTGGTGGTCGACCGCACCGCGCCGACGGTGCTGACGCCGCACGCCGGCGAGTTCGCCCGGCTGGCCGGGGCCCCGCCCGGGGACGACCGCGTCGGCGCCTGCCGAAAGCTGGCCGACGCGTTCGGCGCCACCGTGCTGCTCAAGGGGAATGTCACCGTCATCGCCCACCCCGGCGGTCCGGTTTACCTGAATCCGGCCGGGCAGTCCTGGGCGGCCACCGCCGGTTCCGGCGACGTGCTGTCCGGCATGATCGGCGCCCTGCTGGCGTCGGGTCTGCCGGCCGTCGAGGCGGCCGCGGCGGCGGCGTTCGTGCACGCGCGGGCGGCGGCGTTGTCGGCGGCCGACCCGGGTCCCGGCGAGGCGCCGACGTCGGCGTCACGGATCTTGCACCACATCCGGGCGGCCTTGGGAACTCTATAGCCGCCCTTTAGCTCTAAGCCGTCAAACGAAAGATGACATGTGATGGGGACCCCCTCAGCTAAGACGCACGTTGAGTTTGCGTCAGATATTTTTCGGGAGCTTGAGGAGGTCCCTGATGACGATGGTAGGCGGGTTTGACGTGCATCGGAAGCAGATCACGTTCGACTATGTGGATGGCGACGGGTTGGTTCGGTGGGGTCAGATCCGCCCGGCGACGCGGAAGACGTTGCGGGCGTGGCTGTGCGAGCACTGCCCGGACGGGGACGCGGAGTTCGCGCTGGAGGGCTGCACTGGGTGGCGGTATGTGGTCGAGGAGCTGGCCAGCGCGGGGGTGGTGGCGCATCTGGGTGATCCGGCCGAGATCGCGGGACTGCGGGGGCCGAAGAAGCGCGCCAAGACCGACCGTGCCGATGCGCGGCTGCTGCGCACCCTGCTGGTGGAGGGCCGGTTTCCGGAGTCGTGGGTCCCGCCGGTACACGTATTGGAGATCCGCACCCTGGGCCGGTTGTACTGCGCGCTGATGGATGAGCGCCGCGTCTGGCAGCAGCGCATCCATGCCCAGTTGTTTCATCAGGGCTGCCCACCGATCACCGCGTTGCTGTCAGCGGCGGGCCGCGATGGGCTGGCCAGTGTGGAGCTCTCAGGGGTGGGACGCCAGTATGTGGATACCGCGCTGCGGCGCATCGATGAGCTCAGTGCCGAGATCGAGCCGCTGCGAGCCCAATTGGTGAACTTCGCTCGACACCAGCACGGTTGCCAGGCGCTGCAGGCCGCATTACGGCATCGGCTGGTTGTGCGCGGCGATCATCTGGGCCGAGATCGGCGATGCCCGCCGATTCACCAGCTCCGATCAGCTGGTGCGCTTCGCCGGGCTCGATGTCACCGTCTACTCCTCGGATGGCGAAACGCTCACCGGGGCACCTGTCGCGGCAGGGCTCGCCGCAGCTGCGCTGGGCGGCGTTTGAGGCGGCCAAGTGCGCGGCGCGGCGTGGTTCACCCGATTACGCCTACTACCACCAGCTGGCGGCCAAGCGCGACGGCCACAACGGCAAGAACCCCACCCTGGCGGTGGAGCGCAAGATCCTGCGCCGCTGCTATCACAGGCTGCGCGAGCTCGGCGATACCGCCCTGGCGCTGCCGATCCCCGAGGAGGTGGCCGCCTAACCATGCGTTGCGCACGTGCCCTGCCCACACCGATGCCTGCGGCCGGCTCCCGCAAGCTTCCTGTCGCCACCTCGCTGTTGGGTGGACTTCCCGGAAAGAATGAGCGGCCGCACCCCTTCACCAGCCCGCACGCCGGGCACCCCATCCATCATCATGTCGCCGGACCCTCGTCCGTGGACCCAGATAAGGCTGGGCGCCGGCACGCGCAACGCTGTCCCGCACCACGTTCTCTCACGAGGGAGGGCCACAGATGACTTGAACCGCAACCTCTTTCGTCTCGTCCTGGCCAACCGAGTATGCGGCGGATCCTCGTCGGCCTCGAGGTCGTTCGTCCTCGCTGCGCTGCGGGCGCTCCACCTCGACCCCGACTGCGGTCCACCGCGATAAGGCACATGGCCGGAACGAAGGCCAAACAACGAAAACGACTAACGGATCCCACACCTTTACGGGGGTCCCCAACACAGATAAGGATCCATCGTGACCCTCAGCCACCCGTCTGTGCCCACGCACTTCGTCGCGCCCGCCTATACCGGCCGCATGTTCACCACCCCGGTGCCGGCGCTGCGGCTGCCCGAGGAATCGATGGATCCAGAGGCCGCCTACCGCTTCATCCACGACGAGCTGATGCTGGACGGCAGTTCCCGGCTGAACCTGGCCACCTTCGTCACTACCTGGATGGATCCCGAGGCCGGAAAGCTGATGGCCGAGACGTTCGACAAAAACATGATCGACAAAGACGAATATCCGGCGACCGCGGCCATCGAGCAACGCTGCGTCTGCATGGTCGCCGACCTCTTTCACGCCGATCACCTGCGTGATGACGATCCGTCCAGCGCCATCGGCGCGTCGACCATCGGCTCCAGCGAGGCGGTCATGCTCGGCGGGCTGGCCCTGAAATGGCGCTGGCGGGAAAAGGTCGGCAAAGACTGGAAGGGCCGCACCCCCAACCTGGTCATGGGCTCCAACGTCCAGGTGGTGTGGGAGAAGTTCTGCCGCTACTTCGACGTCGAACCGCGCTATCTGCCGATGGAGGAGGGCCGCTACATCATCACTCCCGAGCAGGTCATCGACGCCGTCGACGAGGACACCATCGGCGTGGTGGCAATCGTGGGCACCACCTACACCGGTGAGCTGGAACCCGTCGCCGAAATCTGCGCGGCGCTGGACAAACTGGCTTCCGGCGGGGGAGTGGACGTCCCGGTGCACGTCGACGCCGCCAGCGGCGGATTCGTGGTGCCCTTCCTGCACCCGGAACTCAAGTGGGACTTCCGGCTGCCGCGGGTGGTGTCGATCAACGTCAGCGGTCACAAGTACGGGCTGACCTACCCCGGTATCGGGTTCGTCGTCTGGCGCAGCAAGGAGTATCTGCCCGAGGACCTGGTCTTTCGGGTCAACTACCTGGGTGGTGACATGCCGACGTTCACGCTGAACTTCTCCCGCGCCGGCAACCAGGTGATTGGCCAGTACTACAACTTCCTGCGGCTGGGCCGCGAGGGCTACACGCAGGTCATGCAATCGCTGTCGTCGACCGCGCGGTGGCTGGGCGAACAACTGCGCGTCGGCGACCACTGCGAGCTGATCTCGGACGGTTCGGCGATCCCGGTGATCAGCTTCCGGCTCGCCAAGAACCGCGGGTACACCGAGTTCGACCTTTCCCATGAGCTGCGGGGCTACGGCTGGCAGGTGCCCGCCTACACCATGCCCGACAACGCCACCAACATCTCGGTGCTGCGCATCGTGGTGCGCGAGGGACTCTCCGCCGACCTCGCTCGGGCCCTGCACGACGATGCCCGCACCGCGCTGGCCTCGCTGGACAAGCTCAAGCCCCGCGGGCACTACACTGCGGAGCACTTCGCGCACTAGGCCAGTGCCGCGAGCGTAACGCCACTGCGATTTTCGGCTCGATTTTTCGCCGTGACGTTACGCTCGCGGCCGCTGAGCGCACTTCTGGGACAATAGGGGCCGTGGCTGTTACGCCGATGTCCCTGAGGCCGGGCGTCCTCGCCGAGGCCGTGGTGGACCTGGGTGCCGTTGAACACAACGTGCGGGTGCTCTGTGAGCACGCCGGCCCCGCGCAGGTGATGGCCGTCGTCAAAGCCGACGGTTATGGCCATGGCGCCACCCGGGTCGCCCGCGCCGCGGTGGCCGCCGGTGCGGCCGAATTGGGGGTCGCCACCGTCGACGAGGCGCTCGCATTGCGCGCCGACGGCATCATCGCGCCGCTACTGGCCTGGCTGCACCCGCCCGGCATCGACTTCGCGCCCGCACTGCTGGCCGACGTGCAGATCGCGGTGTCCTCGGTGCGCCAGCTCGACGAGCTGCTGGACGCGGTGCGCCGGACCGGCCGCACGGCGGCGGTGACCGTCAAG
Organism: uncultured Actinomycetota bacterium; assembly: GCA_963820985.1. Classification (GTDB taxonomy): domain Bacteria; phylum Actinomycetota; class Actinomycetes; order Mycobacteriales; family Mycobacteriaceae; genus Mycobacterium. The sequence continues at coordinate 243,824 of CAWGCI010000005.1, forward strand.
GTCGATACCGGACTGAACCGCAACGGCGTCGCCGCGGCGGACTACCCGGCGATGCTGACCGCGTTGCGCCAGGCCGTGGCCGAGGATGCGATCCGGCTGCGCGGGCTGATGTCGCACCTGGTCTACGCCGACCAGCCCGAAAATCCCATCAATGACCTTCAGGCCCAACGGTTTTCCGAGATGCTGGCCCACGCCCGTGACCAGGGGGTGCACTTCGAGGTGGCGCACCTGGCGAATTCGTCGGCCACGATGTCGCGACCCGACCTGGCCTTCGACCTAGTGCGGCCGGGTATCGCGGTGTACGGTCTGAGCCCGGTGCCCCAGCTGGGTGACATGGGTCTGATACCGGCGATGACAGTGAAATGCGCTGTGGCACTGGTAAAATCGATTCGCGCCGGCGAGAGCGTCTCCTACGGGCATACCTGGACCGCGCACCGCGACACCAATCTGGGGCTGTTGCCGATCGGCTACGCCGACGGCGTGTTCCGGTCGTTGGGCGGGCGGCTGGAGGTGCTGATCAACGGCAGGCGCCGCCCGGGCGTCGGGCGAATCTGCATGGACCAATTCGTCGTCGACTTGGGTCCCGGGCAGCTCGACGTCGCCGAGGGCGACGAGGCGATCCTGTTCGGGCCCGGCACCGGCGGCGAGCCCACCGCGCAGGACTGGGCGGATCTGCTCGGTACCATCCACTACGAAGTGGTCACCAGCCCGCGAGGCCGCATCACCAGAACCTACCGCGAGGCCGAAAACCGTTGAGTGACGAAGATACCCGCAAGCGCAGGGCGTGGCTTGCGGGAGGTGCCGGGCTGACCGCCGTCGCCACCATCGTCGGCGCGTCGGCTCGCCGGTCGATGGCCGAACGTGCCACCACCCTCGAAGATCCTTACGTGGATGAGGATTTCGACGAGGTGGACGTTGAGCGCAGCTACGCGGTGACGACGCCCGACGGGGTACCGCTGGTGGTGCGCGAGGATGGCCCGAAAGACGCGGCGTTGACCATGGTCTTCGTCCATGGATTCTGTCTGCGCATGGGCGCCTTTCACTTTCAGCGTCGGCGCCTTGCCGAGCACTGGGGAGCTGACGTGCGGATGGCCTTCTACGACCAGCGCGGGCATGGAGAATCCGGCGAGGCCGACCCGGAGACGTACACGCTTACTCAACTGGGCCAGGACTTGGAGACCGTGCTACAGACCGTCGCGCCGCGCGGGGTGATCGTGTTGGTCGGCCATTCGATGGGCGGCATGACGGTGCTGTCCCATGCCCGGCAGTTCCCCGAGCAGTACGGCCGCCGGATTGTCGGCGCGGCATTGATTTCCTCGGCCGCCGAAGGGGTGAGCCGGTCGCCGCTGGGCGAGTTACTGAAAAACCCTGCACTGGAAGCAGTTCGGTTCACCGCCCGGTCGGCTCCCAAGCTGATGCACCGGGGCCGCACCGTGTCGCGGTCGTTGATCGCTCCGGTCCTGCGCGCCGCCTCCTTCAGCGACCTGCAAGTCAGCCGAAGCCTGGACGCGTTCTCCCAGCGGATGATGAACGGCACGCCGATCGCCACGATGGTGGGCTTCCTGCAGGCGCTGGAAGTGCACGACGAAACCGCAGGGTTGTGGACGCTGCTGCGGATCCCGACGCTGATCGCGTGCGGTGACCACGACCTGCTCACCCCGGACGAGTACTCGCAGAAGATGGCGGTCTCGCTGCCGCGATCCGAATTGGTCATCGTCACCGGTGCCAGTCATCTGGCGCTGCTGGACAAGCCCGACGCCATCAACGACGGGCTGATCGGGCTGGTCAACCGCGCTTTTCCGAGCAAGATGGCCCGACGTTACCGGCGATTGCGGGAACGGTTGCGGCGCCATGAATAGGCGTTCGATGCCTGCGGGCACGGCGACGCTGGAGCGCGTAGAGGACACCGTGGCGCTGGGGACCCGGCTCGGTGAGCAGCTGCGGGCCGGCGATGTCGTCGTGCTGTCCGGTCCGCTCGGTGCGGGAAAGACGGTTCTGGCCAAGGGAATTGCCGCGGCGATGGACGTCGACGGCCCGGTCACCTCACCGACCTACGTGCTCGCGCGGGTGCATCCGCCGCGACGGCCCGGCGCCCCGGCGATGATTCACGTCGATGTCTACCGGCTGTTGGACCGCAGCGCAACCGATCTGCTGGGTGAACTCGACTCGCTGGACCTCGACACCGATCTGCAGGACGCGGTCGTCGTGGTGGAGTGGGGCGAGGGCCTGGCCGAACGTCTCTCCGAACGCCACCTCGACATCCGTCTCGAGCGAATCAGCCACTCCGACACCAGGATCGCGACCTGGGAGTGGGGCTCGTGAGCCTGATCCTGGCCCTCGACACCGCCACCCCGGCCGTCACCGCGGGGATCGTGCGGCGTGACGATCTCGCGGTCCTCGCCGAACGGGTCACCGTCGACGCCCGCGCCCACGCTGAGCGGCTGACGCCCAACGTGGTGGCCGCGCTGGCCGACGCCGAACTGACGATGGCCGATCTCGACGCCGTCGTGGTGGGCTGCGGTCCCGGTCCGTTCACCGGCCTGCGGGCCGGGATGGCGACTGCTGCCGCGTACGGGCATGCGCTGGGCATCCCGGTGCGCGGTGTCTGCAGCCTGGACGCCATCGGGGTGCTGACCACTGGCGACACGCTCGTGGTCACCGACGCCCGGCGACGCGAGATCTATTGGGCCCGATACCAAGACGGGGTGCGCACCTACGGTCCGGCGGTCAACGCGCCCGCCGACGTCGATCCCGGCCCGGCGCGGGCGGTGGCCGGCGCGCCCGAGCATGCCGCGCTGTTCGACCTGCCGCGCTGCGAGCCGGTTTATCCGACGCCGGCCGGCCTGGTGGCCGCGGTGGACGACTGGGCGGGCGACCCGGCGCCGCTGGTGGCGCTGTACCTGCGCCGCCCGGACGCCAAGCCGTTGGCGGCGCGCGGATGACCGCCAACCTCGAGCCCGTCACCGTCGGCGCGCTGACACCCGGCGACGCCGACCGGTGCGCCGAGCTGGAGGCGCAGCTGTTCGACGGGGACGACCCGTGGCCGGCGGTCGCGTTTCAACGCGAGCTGGCCGCCACGCACAACCACTACGTGGCCGCGCGCACCAACGGGATGCTGGTCGGTTACGCCGGCATCTCGCGGTTGGGCCGCATACCGCCTTTCGAGTACGAGGTGCACACCATCGGAGTGGATACCGCATACCAGGGACAGGGCATCGGCCGCAGCATGCTGGCGGAACTGCTGAAGTTTGCCGACGGCGGCGTCGTCTACCTGGAGGTTCGCACCGACAACGAGGCGGCCATCGCGTTGTACCGCAGCATGGGATTCGAGCAGGTCGGCCTGCGCCGGCGTTACTACCGGGTCAGCGGGGCCGACGCCTACACGATGCGCCGGGAGGCTTTGTCATGATCGTTCTGGCCATCGAAACCTCTTGCGACGAAACAGGTGTCGGCATCGCGCGCCTGGACGCCGATGGCGCCGTGACAATGTTGGCCGACGAGGTGGCCTCCAGCGTCGACGAGCACGTCCGGTTCGGCGGCGTGGTGCCCGAGATCGCCTCCCGGGCGCACCTGGAGGCGCTCGGTCCGGCCATGCGCCGCGCGCTGGCGCGCGCCGGTCTGGACCGACCCGATATCGTCGCGACCACGATCGGGCCCGGGCTTGCAGGTGCGCTGTTGGTGGGAGTTGCTGCGGCCAAAGCGTATTCGGCTGCGTGGGGAGTGCCGTTCTACGCCGTCAATCACCTGGGCGGGCACCTGGCCGCCGACGTCTACGAACACGGGCCGCTGCCCGAGTGTGTGGCGCTGCTGGTGTCGGGGGGTCACACCCACCTGTTGCATGTGCGTTCGCTCGGCCAGCCGATCATCGAGCTGGGCAGCACCGTCGACGACGCCGCCGGCGAGGCCTACGACAAGGTGGCGCGGCTGCTGGGCCTGGGCTATCCGGGCGGCAAGGTGCTCGACGAGCTGGCGCGCACCGGCGATCGCGACGCCATCGCGTTCCCGCGCGGCATGACCGGCCCGGCCGATGACCCCTGTGCCTTCAGCTTCAGCGGGCTCAAGACCGCGGTCGCGCGCTACGTGGAGAGTCATCCCGACGCACCGAGCGCCGACGTCGCCGCCGGATTCCAGGAAGCCGTCGCCGACGTGCTGACCCTCAAGGCGGTGCGTGCGGCAACCCGGCTTGGCGTCTCGACCCTGCTGATCGCGGGGGGAGTGGCCGCCAACTCGCGGCTGCGGGAACTGGCCGCACAGCGCTGCGCGGCGGCGGGCCTGACGCTGCGGATCCCCCCGCTCCGGCTGTGCACCGACAACGGGGCGATGATCGCCGCGTTCGCCGCGCATCTGGTGGCCGCGGGTGCGCCGCCGTCGCCGCTGGACGTCGCAAGCGACCCGGGTCTGCCGGTGGTGCGCGGGCAGGTGCCCTGACGGGCGCGCCCTAGCTAGGCGACGATGAGCAGGTTGTTGCTGGTCGACCAGGCCTGGGTGAAGGTGGCCATCGGGATCTGTTCGTCGCGGCCGTTGGGGGTGCCGCTGTCGTTGAGATGGACCACTCCGGAGCGGGTATCGACTCCGGTGACGACGACGGCGTGGTCGGCGTCGCTGCGCTGACCCTGGCCCGCCCGGTAGTTCCAAATGGTTTCGGCGTTGACCGCGGCGATCATTTTGTGGCCACTGCCCAGGTCCTGTTCCAACGTCTGCATGCTGTTGCCGGTCGTGAGCTGCGATTGGACGCCGTACTTCTGCAGCAGCACGACCATGTCTTCGGGAGAGGTGCCATCAAATTTGTAGATGCTGCCGCGGTGAGCTTCGCTCTTAGTGAACACGCCGCGTAGCTCGATGCCGATTTGCATGGGTTCTCTCCCGGTGACCTGTCCGACCACGTCGGCGACGGCCATCAGGCCGCAGTCGTCCCCGTGCTGATAGCGCCAGTAACGCGCGGCGGCTTCCGGGTTGCCGTACATCTGGCCATTGGGGTCTGCCTGGGCCGATCCGATGTCCACCCCCACCAAACCGATGGCTAGTGCGACGATCAGCGTTCCCGCGCTGCGGGCCGGGTGGGGCATGCCAGTGAACACATTGCGATTATCAACGGCCGGCGGATTTTGGGAAGCGAACCCGCCAGGACGTGAGCCTGTGGCGGTTCGGCAGCAGGGCGGCCTTGAGTGCTAGCACTCTCGTGTATAGAGTGCTAGGTGGCAATCGGCCAAACCCTGTGTCGGCACCCGCGACGACGGCGCTCGGGCACGGACGGATGCCGAATCACCTGGTAATTCGGACGGTCCCGGGGCAAGCCCCGGACCGACCGCCCAACTCTGGTCGGGGCGAACGCCCCGAACCCGAACTAACTTATGGAGGCTCCAATCGTGGCGAAGGTGAAGATCAAGCCACTCGAGGACAAGATTCTCGTGCAGGCCAACGAGGCCGAGACCACAACCGCATCCGGTCTGGTCATTCCTGACACCGCCAAGGAGAAGCCCCAAGAGGGCACCGTCGTCGCAGTCGGCCCCGGCCGTTGGGACGAGGATGGCGCGAAGCGGATTCCCGTGGACGTGTCGGAGGGTGACACCGTCATCTACAGCAAGTACGGCGGCACCGAGATCAAGTACAACGGCGAGGAATACCTGATCCTGTCGGCACGCGACGTGCTGGCCGTCGTATCCAAGTAAGAGGTCGTGTTCCGCCCCGGCGATCCCCGTGTTTGCGCGCGGGTGATTTCCGGGGCGGCTCGCGTTATGAAGGAGCCTGATGAGCAAGCTGATTGAGTACGACGAAACCGCGCGTCGCGCCATGGAGGCGGGCGTGAACAAGCTCGCCGACACTGTCCGGGTGACTCTGGGGCCGCGCGGCCGGCATGTGGTGCTGGCCAAGGCATTCGGCGGCCCCACGGTCACCAACGACGGAGTCACCGTCGCGCGTGAGATCGAGCTGGAGGACCCGTTCGAGAACCTGGGCGCCCAGCTGGTGAAGTCGGTGGCCACCAAGACCAACGACGTCGCCGGCGACGGCACCACCACCGCGACCGTGCTGGCGCAGGCGCTGATCAAGGGCGGCCTGCGACTGGTCGCGGCCGGCATCAACCCGATCGCGCTGGGCTCGGGGATCAGCAAGGCCGCCGACGCGGTGTCCGAGGCGCTGCTGGCGGCTGCCACGCCGGTGTCCGGCAAGGACGGCATCGCGCAGGTGGCGACCGTGTCTTCCCGTGACGCGCAGATCGGTGAACTGGTCGGCGAGGCGATGACCAAGGTCGGAACCGACGGCGTGGTCAGCGTCGAGGAATCCTCCACGCTGAGCACCGAGCTGGAGTTCACCGAGGGTGTCGGGTTCGACAAGGGCTTCCTGTCGGCCTACTTCGTGACCGACTTCGACTCCCAGGAGGCCGTGCTCGACGACCCGCTGATCCTGCTGCACCAAGAGAAGATCAGCTCGCTGCCCGACCTGCTGCCGCTGCTGGAGAAGGTCGCCGAAGCGGGCAAGCCGTTGCTGATCATTGCCGAGGACGTCGAAGGTGAGCCGCTGGCGACGCTGGTCGTCAACTCCATCCGCAAGACGCTCAAGGCGGTTGCGGTCAAGGCGCCGTTCTTCGGCGACCGGCGCAAGGCGTTCCTCGAGGACCTGGCGATCGTCACCGGCGGGCAGGTGGTCAACCCCGACGTCGGCCTTCTGTTGCGCGAGGTCGGTCTGGACGTGCTGGGCTCGGCCCGGCGCGTCGTGGTCAACAAGGACGACACCATCATCGTCGACGGCGGCGGCGCGAAGGACGCGGTCGCCAACCGGGTCAAGCAGCTGCGCGCCGAGATCGAGGCCAGCGACTCCGAGTGGGATCGCGAGAAGCTGCAGGAGCGGGTGGCCAAGCTGGCCGGCGGGGTGGCCGTCATCAAGGTGGGAGCCGCCACCGAGACCGCGCTCAAGGAGCGCAAGGAAAGCGTCGAGGATGCCGTCGCGGCCGCGAAGGCTGCCGTCGAGGAGGGCATCGTCCCGGGCGGCGGATCGGCGCTCATCCAGGCCGGCAAGTCGCTCAAGGAGCTGCGCGCGTCGCTTTCGGGCGATGAGGCGGCGGGCGTCGACGTCTTCTCCCAGGCGCTGGCCGCCCCGCTGTACTGGATCGCCGCCAACGCTGGGCTGGACGGCTCGGTCGTGGTGAACAAGGTCGGCGAGCTGCCGGCCGGGCACGGTCTGAACGCCAACACCCTGGAGTACGGGGACCTGGCCGCCGACGGGATCGTCGACCCGGTCAAGGTCACCAGGTCAGCGGTGCTCAACGCGGCGTCGGTGGCCCGGATGGTGCTCACCACCGAGACGGCGATTGTCGAGAAGCCAGCCGAGGCGGAAGACGACCACGGCCACGGTCATCACCATCACTAGGTAGCGCTGAATGGAGCACCCCCGGCACGAAGCCGGGGGTGCTTCTTTTTGGGGCTGCGGGCGGCTCGCCGGGGCTGCGGGAAGTTGCGGCGGGTGTTCCAGCACGCTCCGCGAAATCGTCGAGGGTATTTATTCTTGGGATCGGTAGCCAGGCGGACGCAAGAATCTCGCAAGTGGCTCGCCGCAAACTAACGGCGAACTCCCTAATGGGAGAACCGAAAGATGACATGTGATGGGGACCCCCTCGGCTCGGACGCTCGTTGATATGGGCGTCAGAGAAATTTTTCAGGAGCTCGAGGAGGTCCCACTGATGACGATGGTAGGCGGGTTTGACGTGCATCGGAAGCAGATCACGTTTGATTACGTGGACGACGACGGTTTGGTGCACTGCGGTGAGATCCGGCCGGCCACACGCAAGACGCTGCGGGGTTGGCTGGGCGAGCACTGTGCGAGTGGGGACGCGGAGTTCGCGTGGGGAGGGCTGTACCGGGTGGCGGTATGTGGTCGAGGAGCTGGCCATGGCGGGGGTGGTGGCGCATTTGGGGGATCCGGCCGAGATCGCGGGGTTGCGGGGGCCCAAGAAGCGGGCCAAGACCGACCGTGCCGATGCGCGGCTTTTGCGAACGCTGTTGGTGGAGGGCCGGTTCCCCGAGTCGTGGATCCCACCGGCGCATGTGGTGGAGGTTCGCACCTTGGGCCGGTTGTACTGCGCGCTGATGGAGCAGCGCCGGGCCTGGCAGCAGCGCATCCACGCCGAGTTGTTTCATCAGGGCTGCCCGCCGGTCACCGCATTGCTGTCGGTGGCGGGTCGCGACGCGCTCGCCGGTGCGGAGTTGTCGGGGGTGGGACGCCAGTATGTGGACACGGCGCTGCGGCGCATTGATGAGCTCGATGCCGAGATTGTGCCGCTGCGAGCACAATTGGTGAACTTCGCTCGACACCAGCAGGGTTGTCAGGCGCTGCAGGCCCGCCACTACGGCATCGGGTGGTTGTGCGCGGCGATCATCTGGGCCGAGATCGGGGACGCGCGCCGGTTTTCGGGCTCTGATCAGCTGGTGCGCTTCGCGGGCATGGACGTCACCGTGTATTCCTCCGATGCGAAACGCTCACCCGGGCATCTGTCCCGGCAAGGCTCGCCTGAGCTGCGTTGGGCCACCTTCGAGGCGGCCAAATGCGCGGCTCGGCCCGGCGCCCCGGATTACGCCGTACTACCACCAACTGGCGGTCAAACACGACGGCCACAATGGCAAGAACCCGACCCTGGCGGTCGAACGCAAAATCTTGCGTCGCTGCTATCACACCCTGCGTGAACTCGGTGATGCCGCGCTGAGCCCACTGGAGCCTGTCCGGGAGTGCCGCCTGAGATGCCAAAGCTGCGTGCCTTGCCCATAAATCAATTGATGCCCGCGGTCAGCTCCTGCAAGTCTCGTGCCGCCACCCGCTGTCGGGGTGGACGCCCTGGAAAGAATGAGCGGCCGCACCCATCACCAGCCCGCACGCCGGGCACCCCATCCATCATCATGTCGCCGGACCGTCGTCCGTGGACCCAGATAAGGCTGGGCGCCAGCACGCCACGCTTGCTCTCTTCGGCCCTGAGCAACTCGCGGAGGCGTCACATGACTTGAACCGCAACATCTTTGCTCCACTCCGCGCCGACCCAGTATGCGGCGCATCCTCGTCGGCATCCAGGTCGTTCGTCCTCGCTGCGCTGCGGGCGCTCCACCTCGACCCCGACTTGCGGTCCACCGCCCCCAACACGGAGCGGAAGTGAGATCGAACAACGATGAAACAACCATCGGATCCACCTTTACGGGGGTCCCCAACACAGATAAGGAAACCACTGTGTATACCACCCGCACCCTGAAGCGGATCATCGCCGGAATGCTGATGTCGGGCAGCGTCGCGGTGGTTGGCTTCGGGCTGTCCACAGGTACCGCCCAGGCCGCCCCCGGCTGCCCCGAATCCCCATACTTCTGTTGGTGCCCGGGCACACCCCTACCCAAGACGAGCGACCCCATCACTTGGGATATGAATGTCTGCCACAACTTTCACTACACCACGTTTGGCGGGTATGGGACCCTCCTATCGCCCCCTCCCGGCTTTTGCCCTCCACGCCCGCTCTCGGACAACTGGTACGACCGGTGCTAGGTAGGTGCCCGCGCTGCGCCTAGCGGAGGGAACGTCGTCGGCTCCTGAACCCCGTTCGGCTGCGTGGTGTTGGACAGCGAGCGTCAGCTCAATCGGGAGTGCCCCGGCCAACATGGCTTACGTCTAACACCACCGAGACGGCGAGCGTGAATAAGCCTGCCGTGGCCGTGGCAGACGACCACGGCCACGGCCATCACCACCACTAAGCGAATCGCATGGGAATACCCCCGCCCGATGGCGGGGGTATTCTCGTCTAAGGCTTAGTCTCAGTCTCGCCGGAACAACGCGACACCCGAAATGCCTCGCATCTGATGCCGCCGGTTAACCACGATGGTGGCCTGCAGGG
>CAWGCI010000006.1:0-67643 GCA_963820985.1 uncultured Actinomycetota bacterium
GCGTTCCTCGGGCAGCGTGGCGATGTCGTCGTCGGTGATGATCACCATTTGGCCGTCGTCGGACTCGAAGGCCCGGGCCAGATCACCGTATTCGACGACTTCGCCACACACCTCGCACACGCGCTTGTAGCGGATGCGCCCGTTGTCCTTGGCGTGCACCTGATGGAACTTGATGTCGTGGTCCTCGGTGGCGCTGTACACCTTGACCGGGACGTTGACGAGCCCGAATGCGATCGAACCCTTCCAGATGGAACGCATGTTGCCAGTATGCCCGTCCACCATGCGGATAAGCGCCTAAGGACGCGACGCAGCCTCCAGCGCAGCCCGATCCGGTAGGTCGGCCCCCGCGCGAGCGACGGTCAGCGCCGACGCCAGGCTCGCCGCTTCGAGGGCCAGCGTTAGCGCGTCCACCCCGATCCCACTCAACTCGGTGCGCCGGTCGCCGCCCAACAAGCCCGATCCCCATAGCGCGTCGAGCAGACCGGCCATGAATGAGTCACCCGCGCCGACGGTGTCGACCACGCGCACTGCGCGCGTTGGCACCCGTGCGACCCCTGCTGCGCAGAAAGCCACCGCGCCGCGGTCGGCCATCGTCACCGCCACGATGGCGGGACCCAATCCCAGCCATGTTTGCGCGATCCGCTCGGGCGGGCGCGCGGGGTAGATCCAGCGCAGGTCGTCCTCGCTGACTTTCACGATGTCGCTGCGTTCGACGAGATGCTCGATGCGTGCGACGGCCAGATCCCGGTCGCCGATCAGCGACGGCCGGACGTTGGGGTCGAAGGTGACCGTAGCCGAGACGCGATAGGTGTCGATCAACGCCGCGACCGCCAAGCAGCCCGGATCCTGGACTGCGGCAATCGATCCGGTGTGGACGAAGAGCGGCGGCGCCACCGGTGGGGCTCCGGAAAGCCGCCACTCCAGATCGAACACATAGTCGGCCGACCCGTCTGCTGCGATGGTTGACCGTGCAGTCGCCGTGCGCTGCGCGGTCCGGCTTTCTGAAACTAGTTGCACCCCAGCGGATTCAACGTAGTCGACGACGCGCCGGCCATACGAGTCGTCGGCTATGTAGGTCAGGAAGTCGACGTCGCGGCCCAGCCGGCCGAGTCCGACGGCGACGTTGAGCGGGCTGCCGCCGACGTGCTCGTCGCTCCCGACGATGTCGATCAGCGATTCGCCGATCACCAACCCGCGCGTCATTGCAGCAACGCCTCGAGTGTCGCCCGAGCTCCCTTGCGGTGCAACGAATCCAGCGCCCAGCTGTATGCCTGGACGAAGCGTGGCTGGTGGGCCAGATCGCCAAACACCGCGGCGATCTCGATGAACGCGGTGGGATTATCATGCTGGGAGCGGGCGATCGGGATCAGCGAGTCCGCGAGCTGATCCACCACCTCGTATGGCTTACCCCATTCGTCGGTGCCCTCGGCGTAGCGGGCCCAGCTCGCCACCGTCGCTGCCGCGAGCCGGACGGACCCGTCGTTGGCGAGGTTGTCGCGGATAACCGGGATCAGCCACTTTGGAATGCGATCCGACGAGAAGGCGCACAACCGCGCCACGGTGTCGCGCACGCCCGGGTTGGAGAACCGCTCGATCAGCGTGCGGCTGTAGTCATGCAGGTCGATCCCGGGCACCGACGGAAGCGTCGGGATGGCCTCGGATTCGAAATAGGCAAGCAGGAATTCGGCGAACAACGGATCGCTCGCCGCCTCATGGACGAACTCAAATCCGCACAGACGAGCGAAGTAGGCCAGGCATTGATGCCCCGCGTTGAGCAGGCGCAGCTTCATCGACTCGTACGGGGCGACATCGTCGACCAGCAGCACGCCCGCCTGCTCCAGCGGCGGCCTGCCGTTGGCGAACTTGTCTTCGAGCACCCAGGCGGCGAATGGTTCGGCCACCACTGGCCACCGGTCGTTGACACCGAAGTCGCGCCGCACTTCCGCGGCCATCTCCAGCGTCGTGGAGGGGGTGATCCGGTCGACCATCGAACTCGGGAATTGAACGTGTTCGCCCACCCACTTGGCGATTTCGGGGTCTCGGCTTTCCGCATTCGCGAGGACGGCCCGCCTTGCGACCTCACCGTTGTTCTCGATGTTGTCGCACGACACGATGGTCGGTGCGGCAATCCCGCGGCGGCGACGCCGGTCCAAGGCTTCGACGATCAACGCGAACGCGGGCCCGTCCGGGTCGCGATAACCGCCCTCGGTGATGGTCAGCGAAATGATCCTGGTGGACGGTGCCGCCAGCACTTCCAACGCTGACTCCGGATCGTCGGGGGCGTAGCGATAGTCGATGATCGAGCCGATCACCTGTGCGTCCCGGGTGCCGTCGGGCTTTTCCAGTATCAGCGTGTAGAGCCCATCCTGATCGTTCAGAACATCGCGCATCGTCCAGTCGGCGGGCATCACGCCCACCCCGCAGATGCCCCACTCGCGCGCCAGACCGGCCTGCAGCAGTTGGTCGATGTACATGGCTTGGTGCGCGCGGTGGAAATGACCGGCGCCGATATGCGCAATACCTACGGTCACGCTGCCGCGGTCGTAGTTCGGCGCCGCGATCGGCAGTTTGGGGAGCGTCGCATTGTTGAGATTGATCGCGTCAGCCGCCATTGGCCACCTCCTACCTGAGCGGGGAACCTCCAGTCTGCACGGCCGACAACAGCAGGACATCAGCAAGAGCACGCCACGAGTCGGTTATCGCGACGGCGCCGGCATCAATCAAGTCTGCACGGCGGCCATCCCGTTCGTCAGGTAGCACGAACATCAGGTTACCGACGGTGGCGTAGCCTGCTGCGACCGCGGAAGTCACGCCGGCCACGGAGTCTTCGATGGCCAGCCCTTGTTCCGCTTCAACACCCAGTACCTGGCCGGAATGCAGATACACCGCCGGGTCGGGTTTGCTTGTCGGCACCGGAAGAGAATCCTCCGCGCTGAAGGTCACGGCCTCCGATATCAGCGAGTCGAGGCCGGTCGCGGTGAGGCAGGCACGCAGACGCTCGCTGGCGCTGGAGCTGACGGCCGCGAGCGCGTAGTGCGTCGCGAGGTCGCGCAACGGTTCCAGCACCTGCGGATCGGGTGTCAGGGTGAGCGCCAGATGAGCGGTGACCCGTTCGCGCTCTTCGCGCACCCACTGCTCGAGTTCGTCGGCCGACAACGCGTTGCCGCTCGCCACATCGCTGTGGGAGGCGACCACGGCGGCGGGACGGCCCTGCGCCAGCGTCTGATCGAGCGGCACTTCGCACCGCACCGCCAAGTCGAGTGCCGTGGTGCGGAAGTTTTTCCCGACGGTCCGTTTGCGCAACTCGTGAGGGCTGAGCGGAGCGGTAACGCCGAACCTGGCCAGGAACCTATTGGTCACCTCGGTCGATGCGTCGAACGCCGGCCGCTCCGAACCAAACAGGTTGTCATCGGCGTCACAGAGCAAGGTGGTGATCGGCGCCGGGTCGAATGTGTGCACAAAGGTCAGGCGGGAGTTCATCGCGACACCAACTCCCGCTCGTCGTTGCGCATCGCGTGACGCAGCGTGGGTATTACGCCGCGCGCGTCGATGTCCGCGATCATGTTGCCAAGGCGCTCGGCGAAGCCGGGAACCGCGCGCAGCTCGGTGAACATTTCATGCGCCAGTAGCGGATCGGGATTGCTGCTCGCCATGGTCGCCAACTTAACCACTGGAATCGCCTGCGAGTCTTCGAGGCGGAACTTGCGCCCCTTGAGGTCGTGGCCGCGCATGTAACGGGCCCATCCGGCAACAGCCAACATCAGGAGGGTGTGGCCTGCCCCGGTACTCGGGTGTGTTCATACCGGGGACCGCGGGCAGCAGTGGCTGAATCTCGTCGCGCAGGAGCTTCTCGACGTAATCGAAGACGACGCGGTCCCGCATCGCATCGTCGGTGCGCTGGTAACCGGCCAGTGTGGCCAAACACGCGAGCGCGCTATGGGTTCCGTTGAGAAGACGGGTCTTGATCAATTTGTGGTCGGTGACGTCGGCAACGAATTCGGCACCGACCTCGTCGAGGGGCGGCCGCCCATTGCTGAAGGAATCCTCGATTACCCATTGGCAATACGGCTCGGTCATGACCGGCCATTTGTCGGCGACGCCGAATGTCTGCTCAACGAATTTTCGCTCCGACTTCGAGGATTGCGGGGTGATGCGATCGACCATGGTCGACGGGAACGCGACATAAGTGGCGATCCAGCGGGCAAGCCCGGGGTCCTTCAAGTCGGCAAACGACACCAGCGCGGTTCTCGCTGGCTGGGTGTCGCCGGCAATGTTGTCGCAGCAGAGCACAGTGAACGGCGCGACGCCTGCCCGTCGACGCTGGTCGAGAGCTTCGGCCAGATATCCCCACGCGGTGGCATAGGTACCGGACGCGACGAGGTCAGCCCGCACGTCGGGGTGCTCAGCGTCGAACTCGTCGGTGACGGGATTCAGGAAGTATCCGTTGCCGGTGATCGTCAGGCTGACTATGCGGGCTTGGGGATCCGCCAGGGCGGCGCGGACCGCTGCGCCATCATTCGGTGCGTAATGGACGGAGCCGATCGAGCCGACCACGCGGGCGGTTTGGCGGTCATGGCCGCTGTACCACCGTTTAGAGGCCATCTTGTACGGACAGCAAGGATTTGAGGTCGGGGGACTGGAGACTGACGCCGGTGACCCCCCAACGATCTGAAATACCCGAGCGGGCAAGGTCGTCGAAGTAAACGGCCTGATGTGCGCGGTGGAAGTTGCCCGCGCCGATGTGAACCACACCCCGCTGCAGGGCCGATCTGTCGTAGGTGGGCACGTCAACTCGCTGTGAGTGCAGCCGTAGTGTCGCGTCACTCAGTGGGACGCCGCATTCTGGACGCCAAGGGATTATGCGCATCCGTACCCGGTGCCCGAAGGCGGCGCGGGTCTAACGCTTCGTGTTCGATGTCACAAGAAGTTACGCCGACGACATAGTTCGAGGTGGGACGGGATCAGTGCTGCTCACACGCGTAGGTTGGTGCTCATGGCGCCGCTGGTGAAGCTGACCAACGCCGACAAGGTGCTGTACCCCGGCACCGGAACCACAAAAGCGGACGTCTTCGACTACTACACCCGCATTGCCGAGGTGATGGTCCCGCACATCGCCGGGCGGCCGGCAACGCGAAAACGCTGGCCCAACGGCGTCGAGCAGACTTCGTTCTTCGAAAAGCAGTTGGCGTCGTCGGCGCCCGACTGGCTGCCGCGCGCCAGCGTGACCCACCGGTCCGGGACGACGACGTATCCGATCATCGACAGCGCCGACGGGCTGGCCTGGATCGCGCAGCAGGCGGCGCTGGAGGTGCACGTGCCGCAGTGGCGGTTCGTCGCCGAGTGGACGCGCAGCAACGCCGAGGAACTGAAACCCGGCCCGGCAACACGATTGGTCTTCGACCTGGACCCGGGTGAAGGCGTGACGATGGCCCGGCTGGCCGAGGTGGCCCGCGCGGTGCGTGATTTGATCGCCGACATCGGGCTGACCACCTTCCCGCTGACCAGCGGCAGCAAGGGCCTGCATCTCTACGCGCCGCTAGAGCAGCCGGTGAGCAGTCGCGGCGCCACGGTGTTGGCCAAACGTGTTGCACAGCAACTGGAAAACGCGATGCCCAAGCTGGTTACCTCCACCATGACCAAGAGCCTGCGGGCCGGCAAGGTGTTTCTGGACTGGAGCCAGAACAGCGCCTCCAAGACAACGATCGCCCCGTATTCGCTGCGCGGCCGAGAGCACCCGACCGTCGCGGCGCCGCGCACCTGGGAGGAACTCGACGACCCCGGCCTGCGCCAGCTGCGCTACGACGAGGTGCTCGACCGGGTCGCGCGCGACGGCGATCTGCTGGCGCCGCTAGACAGCGATCTACCCGTCGCGGATCGGCTGACCAAGTACCGCAGCATGCGCGATGCGTCGAAGACCCCGGAGCCAATACCCTCAGCGAAACCCGCTAGCGATCAGGGCAATACGTTCGTCATTCAGGAACACCACGCCCGCCGGCTGCACTACGACTTCCGCTTGGAGCGCGACGGCGTGCTGGTGTCGTGGGCGGTGCCGAAGAATCTGCCCGAGACCACGTCGGTGAACCATCTGGCGGTACACACCGAGGATCATCCGCTGGAGTACGGCACGTTCGAGGGCAGCATCCCCAAGGGTGAGTACGGCGCGGGCAAGGTGGTCATCTGGGACTCGGGCACCTACGAGGCGGAGAAATTTCTCGACGATGAGGTCATCGTTAACCTGCACGGCAGCCGAATCTCGGGGCGCTACGCGCTGATTCAGACCAACGGCGACCAGTGGCTGGCGCACCGCATGAAGGACCAGAAGGTCTTCGATTTCGGCGAGATCTCACCCATGTTCGCCACGCATGGTTCGGTGGCGGGGCTGAAAGCCGGCCAATGGGCCTTCGAGGGCAAGTGGGACGGATACCGGCTGTTGGTGCAGGCAGACCACGGCACGGTACAGCTGCGCTCGCGCAGTGGGCGGGACGTCACCACGGAGTACCCCCAATTGCAATCGCTGGCAGCCGATCTCGCCGACCACCACGTTGTGCTCGACGGTGAGGCGGTAGTGCTCAACAAGTCCGGGGTTCCCAGCTTCAACGAGATGCAGAACCGCGGCCGCGGCACCCACGTCGAGTTCTGGGCGTTCGACCTGCTCTACCTGGATGGCCGCTCACTGCTCCGGGCCAAGTACCAAGACCGGCGCAAGCTGCTGGAAACACTGTGCACTGCGGGCGATCTCATCGTTCCCGACCTGCTGCCCGGCGACGGTGACCATGCGCTCGAGCACTCCCGCGAACACGGCTTGGAGGGCGTGGTCGCCAAAAAACGCGACTCCACTTACCAACCGGGCCGGCGCTCCGCAGCATGGATCAAAGACAAGCACTGGAACACTCAGGAAGTCGTCATCGGTGGCTGGAGGGCCGGGGAAGGCGGGCGCAGCAGCGGCATCGGCGCCCTGCTGATGGGCATCCCCGGCGATGGCGGGCTGCGATTCGCGGGGCGGGTCGGCACCGGATTCACCGAACGCGAACTGGCCAAACTCAAAACGACGTTGGCGCCGCTGCACACCAAGCAATCGCCCTTCGGCGCAAAGCTTCCCGCGGCCGACGCCAAGGGCGTGACCTTCGTGGAGCCGGTTCTGGTCGGTGAGGTGCGCTACAGCGAATGGACTCCCGACAACCGGCTGCGTCAAGCGAGTTGGCGCGGGCTACGGCCAGACAAGAAACCAACTGAGGTGGTGCGCGAATGAAATGGGTTACCTACCAAGGCAATAGTGGCGAACGCACCGGAGTGCTCTCCGGTGACGCGATTCACGCAATGCCGCCGGGTGTGACGCTGCTCGATCTGGTCAGCCGTGGCGCCGGCGGGCTGCAGGAAGCCGGCGAGGAGGCGCTAAGTTCTGCAGCGGAGGTGGTGCCGCTCGGCGACGTCAAGTTGCTGGCGCCGATTCCGCGTCCGCCGTCGATCCGCGACTCCCTGTGCTTCCTGGACCACATGCGCAATTGCCAGGCCGCGATGGGTGCCGGCCGGGAGCTCGCCGACACCTGGTATCGCATCCCAGCGTTCTACTTCGCCTGTCCGGCAACAGTTCTCGGTCCATACGACGATGCGCCGATGGCTCCCGGAAGTGCATGGCAGGACTTTGAATTGGAGGTCGGCGCGGTCATCGGAACGACCGGCAAAGACTTGACCGTCGAGCAAGCAGAACAGGCCATCATCGGCTACACCATCTTCAACGACTGGTCGGCGCGGGACCTGCAGCAGCTGGAGGGCCAACTGGCGATCGGGCAGGCCAAGGGCAAGGACAGCGGTGTCACGCTGGGCCCGTACCTGGTCACCCCGGATGAACTCGAGCCCTACCGGCGCGACAGCAAGCTGAGCCTGCAAGTGACCGCTCTAGTCAACGACACCGAGATCGGTTCGGGCTCAACCGGCCAGATGGATTGGAGCTTCGCTGAAATCATCTCCTACGCCGCGCGCGGTGTAACATTAATCCCCGGAGACGTTTTCGGCTCCGGCACGGTGCCCACCTGCACGCTTATCGAGCACCTCAGCATGACCGCGCTGGAAGCGTTCCCGGGCTGGTTGCACGACGGCGACGTCGTCACGCTCAAGGTCGAAGGGCTGGGGGAGACCCGGCAGACCGTGCGCGCCAGCGCCGCGCCACACCCGTTGGCCCCCCGGCCCAACCCCGATGCCGCGCCGTCGCGCGCCCGGGTCAACCGGGCGCCGGCGCGGGTGCCCTACACCCGCGGGTTGCACGAGGTCGGCGATCGGGTGTGGGCGTGGACGCTGCCGGACGGCGGATACGGGTGGAGCAACGCCGGGCTGGTCGCCGGCGACGGCGCGGCACTGCTCGTCGACACGCTTTTCGACCTGGCGCTGACCCGCGAGATGCTCACCGCGATGAAGCCCATCACCGACCGCGCGCCCATCACCGACGCGTTGATCACCCACTCCAACGGCGACCACACCCACGGCAACCAGCTGCTGGACGCGTCGGTGCGCATCATCGCCGCCGAGGGCACGGCCGAGGAGATCGCGCACGGCATGGCGCCCGAGATGCTGGCGATGACCCAGACCGGCAACCTGGGCCCGGTCGCGACTCCCTACGCGCGAGAGCGCTTCGGGTACTTCGACTTCGGTGGCATCACGGTGCGCAACGCCGACCAGACATTCGACCGCGACCTGACCATCGACGTCGGCGGCCGACAGATCAATCTGCTGAACCTGGGCCCGGCTCATACCGCCGCGGACTCGGTGGTGCATGTGCCCGACGCCGGTGTGCTGTTCGGTGGGGACTTGCTATTCATCGGCTGCACGCCGATCGTGTGGGCCGGTCCGATCGACAACTGGGTCGCGGCGTGCGACGCGATGATCGCGCTGGACGCGCCGACGGTGGTCCCCGGTCACGGTCCGGTCACCGATCCGGATGGAATCCGCGCCGTCCGTGGCTATCTCGTGCACGTCGCCGAACAAGCCGAGGCGGCCTACCGCAAGGGCCTGTCCTGGGCGGAGGCCGCCGACACCATCGATCTCGGAGAGTACGCGACCTGGCTGGACGCCGAGCGCGTCGTCGTCAACGTTTATCAGCGTTACCGCGAAATCGACCCCGAAACCCCGGCGCTGGAGGTGATGGCGCTGCTGGTGATGCAGGCCGACTGGTTGGCCAAGCGCTCCGCTTGAACCCCACGTGTCACAGCGAGTCCCGTATGTGTCTTTTTGTCCACCTCCGAGCGACAGTCGCTGTCCCGCAAGCCATTTGTCGCTCAGAGGTGGACAAGACAGATGGTGCCGCCTAAGCCCGAAGAGCCCGCACAAAGCTGATCGTGGCCGCCTGGCTCTCTTGGGCGGCTTGCGCCAGCTCGGGCAGGCCGGCTGACGTGATCAGATCGTTCAGCCGCGACGTGGTCGCCTCCCATCCGTGGGCCTGCAGGTGTGCGGCGACGTCGGTGTGCTCACCGGGGTAGGCCAAACCGGCGATGTCCAAATCGAGTCCCTGCCGTCGCCAGCCCTCGGCCGCGATCCGCGCCTGCTCCTGCGATTCCGGCGATCCTTGGTTAAGCGATCCGAAGTCCGCGGCGAACCGGCTGCCCGGAGCGCTCAACGATATGACGTTGTCCAGCAATCGAACTTCGGCCTCCGGCGGCAGAAAGCCGATCAGCACGCCCTCGGCGAGCCACGCGGTGGCTGCCGCGGTATCGAAGCCGGCGGCCCGCAGCGCGGCCGGCCAATCGTCGCGCAGATCGATGCCTACCGGGCGGTGCTCGGCGGCGGGCACGGCGCCGAGTCGGGACAAGGTTGCGGCCTTGAACTCGATCACCTCGGGCTGGTCGATCTCGTACGCGGTTGTCCCCGCCGGCCAGGAAAGGCGATACGGCCGTGCGTCCAGCCCGGACGCCACGATGACGACCTGCCGCAGGCCCGCGGAGCTGGCCTCGGCGAAGTAGTGGTCGTAGTAGCGGGTGCGAGCGGCGAAGATGTCGACCATCCGGGGAAAGTTGACGCCCTTCTCGACGTCGTCGGCTTCCAGGTCGCCGGCGGCCAGCCGGGTGAATAGGTCTAATCCGACCGCGCGGACCAGCGGCTCGGCGAACTCATCCGTGATGACCGGCTGCGGACGTCGGGTCGCCACCGCTCTGGCCGCGGCCACCATGGTGGCGGTGGCCCCCACGCTGCTGGCCAGGTCCCAGGTGTCACCCTCGCTTCGCGTCATGGTTTCACGGTAGGTCGGATCCCTGGACATCCGCTGTGTCGCTTACCGTGCGGGTATGGCATCTGTCGAACTCGCAACTCTCGAGGACCAAATCGCTCTCATCACCCTGAACCGGCCGGAGCGGTTGAACGCGATTGACGGCTCGCTGATTGACGGCGTGGACGCCGCCCTGAACGCGCTCAGCGGGGGCGAGTTCCGGGTCGCGATCCTCACCGGTGCGGGGCGCGGCTTCTGCGCTGGCGCCGACCTGAGCGGGACCGGTCAGCCCTGGGTCACCAGCAGGGCGTCGACCCCGCCCTTCAAAACCAACTACGACGCCCAGGTCCGCCTGGCCGACCTGTTCACCCGGATCTACGAGTTGCCCATCCCGGTGATCGCTGCGGTCAACGGTGTCGCCGTCGGGGGTGGGCTGGCGTTCACGTTGGTCAGCGATGTTCGGGTGGCGTCCGAAAAGGCGCGGTTCGGTTCGGCTTTCATCAAGGCAGGCTTCTCGTCGATGGACATGGGCACCAGCTACCTACTGCCGAAGATCGTCGGGGCCGGGGTGGCGCGCGAACTCATGCTCACCGGACGCATCATCGATGCGGCCGAGGCCTATCGCATCAAGCTGGTGCACGAGGTGGTGGCGCCGGATGACCTGATGCCGGCGGCGTGCGCGGTGGCCCGTTCGATCGCCGAGAACAACGCCTACGGCGTGTGGCAGACCAAGATCGGCCTCAATGCGGCGCTGGACGCGCCCAGCCTGCGGCATGCCATCGAGATCGAGAACCGGACCCAGATCCTCAGCGGTTTCACCAACAACCCGGTCGAGGCGGCCAAGGCGCACATGGAAAAGCGGGCCCCAAACTGGGACACACTTTAAAACCCCTGTGCCGCTTAGATTTTGGCGGCGGCCCGCTGCGCCCGGCTGCGATCGCCGCTAAACTTTTGAGATCACCTTTTCGGCGAACCGCTCCAGGTTGCGAATCTTTTTCTCCAGCGGTTCCGGGTCGGGTCCAAGGATGTAGGGATACCGGAAGCCCACGATGGCGTCGGTGACGCCCTTGTCCTCGAGGCGTTTGATGCCGTCCACGGTGTAGGCGTCCGTCGAGATGACATGA
Organism: uncultured Actinomycetota bacterium; assembly: GCA_963820985.1. Lineage (GTDB taxonomy): Bacteria > Actinomycetota > Actinomycetes > Mycobacteriales > Mycobacteriaceae > Mycobacterium. Next base: position 11,317 of record CAWGCI010000006.1, read on the forward strand.
ATCTCGAACGGTCCGGTTTTGCCCTCTTTCTCGCGAAACTTCTTGACCCGGGCGATGAGTCGGTCGAGTTCCTCGGGGGAGCTGCCGCCGCCGTGCATCCAGCCGTCCAGGCGTGCCGCGCGCCGCAGCGCCACATCGGCGTGCCCGCCGACCAGGATCGGAATCGGTTGCGTCGGAGCCGGGCTCATCTTTGTCTTTGGGATGTCGTAGAACTCGCCGTGGAACTCGAAGTAGTCGCCGGTGGTCAGGCCTTTGACGATCTCGATGCACTCGTCCATGCGCTTGCCGCGTTTGTCGAACGGGACACCCACGAGCTCGTAGTCCTCCGGCCATGGGCTGGTGCCCACGCCGAGTCCCAGCCGGTTGCCGGTGAGCGCGGCCAGGGAACCCGCCTGCTTTGCCGTCAGCGCCGGATGCCGGACGGGCAGCTTGAGCACGAAGAAGTTGAACCGCAGGTTCGTCGTCACCGCTCCCAACGCGGCCGTCAGCACGAAGGCCTCGACGATCTCCTTGCCGTCCAGAAACTCGCGGCTACCGTCGGGGGTGTACGGATACTTGGAGTCGGACTCGTAGGGGTAGGCGATGCTGTCGGCGATCGTCATGCTGTGGTAGCCGGCTTGTTCGGCCGCCTTGGCCAATGGGATATAAAACGAAGGGTCGGTCAGTGACTCCGCATAGCTGAACCGCACGTCATCCACCTTCCGTCAACGGGCACTAACACGACATTAGAACGTGTTCTAGTTTGGTCCGCGCGGGGGGTCGGAAAACTCAGAGCTGGTTTTCCGGACCGATGACCGCCCAGACGGTCTTGCCGGACGAGGTGGGAGTGCTGCCCCACTCGCGTGACAGCGCGTCGACGATCGCGAGACCGGACACGTCGATGCCCTTCTTTGGCGAGGCCAGCCGCAGGGCGGGCGCGTTGCTGCCGTCGGACACCGCGATGGTCGCGGTCGCGCCGTCGGTCTCGATGCGCATCACTGGGTCGCTTCCGGTGTGTTCCAGCACGTTTTCCACGAACACATTGACAACCACCAGCGCGACCGGGATGAGCCCGGGCAGTGACCAATCGGTGAGCCACTCGCGGACCAGCCGGCGTGACTCACGCAGGCTGGTCAGGTTAGGGGGAAGTTTGGCGTCGGCGCGCCGGACGGTGCGATCGGCGAGCCGACCAACAGCCTTCATCGCCGATTTCTCTGTCGCGTATACCGGCATGAAGCGGGCGACCCCGCTGTCGCTGATCGCGTCGCGGGTCGCGCGGTTGGCGCAGACCAGCACGATCGGGACGTCGAGCTGGGTTTCGGATTGCCAACGCACGCCGAGGAAGGCCGACCAAGCCGACTTCGCGGGCACTTGCAGTGCGCTGACGTTGACGACGACGGCGGACGGCTCCTGCAGCGTGGTCTTCATGATGCTGTCGCGCAGCGCTGCGGAGCTGCCGGAGTCGAGGATGCCCTCGACGGTGAGGAGCGCCACCGAGTCCGCCATTCGTACCGCAATGGCCAGCGAGCTCGGCGACTCGGCCACCGCGCTCACCGCGGCCATCCCCCCGCTAATCTGGTCCGCCGGCATTCCAGTTCCATCCCGTGGTCCGGCTCCATGTCCCGCTCCTCGAACTCCCACCCGGCCGCCTTGACAATGCCGCCCGCATTGGCGGCAGCACCTGATGACTTGCGTTAATCACTTCGCTCAGTGCAACTCTGCCTTGGGCAAAACGTGCGACGGCCGTGACGTACGTCGGAAGAGAACCCCGCCGCCGCCTGTCCGAAGCACCAACTGCTACCACGAACACGCCGTTCTGCTCGTCTGTCTCGTCGCCTAGTGAAGCGCGCGCACCCCGCTGGGAATCCAGCGTATCCGTATTACCCCGATGTCGACACCTGGCAAACCTGTGAAGCGAGGCAACTTGGCACACAGAACACCTGACGTGCGCCGCCCCGGAAAACGGGTCGGTTGAGCGCCCTGACGGGACGGCTTAAGGGCCGTTCAACGCATACGGTGGGGCGCCCACCCCGGCGATCGAGTGCGTGCCCCACGGCGTTTGTTCGACGATGCGCGCGGGTGCGCTCAGGCCGCCCACCGTCAGCGTCGCCGCTCGCGACTGCTTCAGTGCCTCATCCGGCAACGGGTCCGATTGCGAACTGAAGACCGTCCCCTGCCAGTGGTAGCGCCCGTCGATCGGGTCGAGGCGGCCGGTGAGCCGCACGCGCACGGGATGGCAGGCGTCCCCGACCGTCAGCGTTGCCGCGCCGTCGTAGGTCTCCTTGGTCTCTGCGCCAGCGGCGGGGATCCCCGACAGATCGAACGCGGATGCCACCGGTATCGGCTCGGCCGGATTGAGGTGGGCGCGTTCGTTGAACACCTGCTGGCTGCTGCGCCGCACCTCGATACGGCTGCTGGCGGTCGCTTTCATCAGCCCGACGCACTCGACGACATAGCGGGTCTGCGCCGCGAGGTCGGGCCCGGCGACAAAGAAGTAGTTCGGGAAACCGTGAACGGCGACTCCGAGGAACGGCTCCATGCCGTCCCGCCAAGCCTGCTGGATGGCCAGCCCGCCGACGCCGACCAGCCTCGACTCGGGAGCCGCGAAGCCAGTGCCGTAGATGATCGCGTCCGCGCGGTGCTCCCCGCCATCGCGGGTGCGGATGCCCGACGGGCTCAGCGCCTCGATCGACGGGCCGAGCACCGCGAGCCGCTGCGCCTCATGAAACGCTCGCCTGCGGCGGCGCAGCCAGCCTGTGGCGCGAGTCGTCCACAACGGCACCAGCGGGACAAACCGGCGGGGTGGATGCGCGAACACCCTGACCGACGCCGCTCGCTCGGTGAGCTCCCGCAGGTAGTAGCCGGCCGCGGAATCGGTGCCGATCACCGCGACGCGCTTGCCCGCCGGGTCGAATGCGGGGTCCCACTGCGCCGCGTGAAACGCCGGTCCGCGAAAGTCGTTGCGCCCGGCCAACTCTGGTATCCACGGGAGGTAGGGCGGCTCGTCTGCCGCGATGACGACGTCGGCGCGGACAGTCTCGCCGGAGGCGGTGAGCAACTCCCAGGTGTCGGTGCCGTCGTCGAACACCGAACTGGCGACATCGCGGCCGGAGAAGACGGCGACGTCGGTGCCGCCCGCCGCCCGCACTTCGGTTTCCATGCGCCGGCCGACGGCTCCCGTGCCGACGACGATGACGTGTCGGTGAGCCTGTTCGAGTGTTTGGGTCACAGAAAGTCGGTGCGCTTCCAAGCGCGCCGCGCGATCCGGCCCATCAGGCCGATCTCGGTCAAAAACGCCGCAAGCGGGGCAAAGCCGACCTTGTACACCTCGTGGCGGTGCGCGCTGGCGCGTGCGGCCTTTCGCGCCCTTTGCGGGTCCAGGCCCACTCGGGCGTAGGGGACCGGGAACGTGAACAGGTAGCGGAAGAAGTACCCGCCTACCCCGTGGATGTTGGACATGAACCATTTGTTCAAACGTGGCATCTCGGCCACTCGCTTACGCGCGCCGTCGCGGGCGAACTGGATGTGGCGGGCCTCTTCGGTGACGTGAATCCGCATGAGCCGCTGGATCATCGGCTGCAGTTCCGGGTCGTCCATCATTTGACGTTGCAGCGAGTCGAAGATTTCTTCACCGAGGAGCGCGGCCACCCACAACATCGAGCCCTGCTGGAACACCAGCGGCAAGGCGTTGATCAAGATCCGCTGCCACCGCCGCGGGCGTACGGGCATGGTGCCGATGCGCTCGATCGCCTTGCCGAACATGATCATGTGGCGGGTCTCGTCGCCCAGCTCGGTCAGCTTGTAATGCGTTGACCGGCTGGTGGGGTCCTCGTGCATCAGGGTGCGCAACAGCGATTGGTTGAGCATGTTCTCGAACCAGATGCCGGCCGACAGCGTGTTGACCAATTCCTGGCGGGACAGGTCGATTTGCTGCTCGCGCGTCATCTCGTCCCACATCGGGGTGGCGTAGAGGGATACCAGCGTGGGAGGTAGGTAGAACTTCTCCGGGTCGAGGGGAGCGTCCCAGTCGATGTCGACGATCGGCTCGTAGGACTTTTTCACCGAGCCTTTTAGCAACCGCTCCGAGAACTCTTCACGGCTGGGCCCACCTGGTCTCACCGCTGTGGTCATCGTCGGCGCCCCTTCGCTGCGTCAAACGGTAGGGAGAGCGATAGTCATTACCCATGGTATCGGGTACCTGCGGTCACGACTAGATGTAAGACATCTCAAATTATGGTGGTTGAAACCCGTTTTCGGGGTACAAAGCTGGACATGAGTCGGTGCATCCACGTCATTGGCATCGGCGCCGGGGATCCCGACTACATGACCGTCCAGGCGATCGAGGCGCTCAACGACACGCAGGTGTTCTTCGCGATGGATAAAGGGGAAGCGAAGAGCGACCTGGTAGCGCTGCGGCGGGAGGTCTGCGAGCGATTCGTTCGCGAACCCGGGTACCGGTTCGTCGAGCTGCCCGACCCCGAGCGGTCGGCCCCGTTGGCCGGTCAGGCCGGCTACCGGGAGGCGGTTTCGGACTGGCACGCGGCGCGAGCGCGGGTCTGGGCGAACGCCATCGAGAACGAAATGGGTCCCAATGACGTCGGTGCCTTCCTGGCCTGGGGTGATCCGTCGCTGTACGACAGCACGCTGCGCATTCTGGACGCTGTCGCGGCCGAGGTCGACATCGATTTCGACGTCATTCCGGGTATCACCGCGGTGCAGGCGCTGACGGCTCGGCACCGCATCCAGCTCAACGAGGTCGGCGAATCGGTGCTGGTCACCACCGGTAGGCAGCTGCGTGCACGCGGCATGTCCGGCTCGTCCTTCGGTTCGGTCATCGTGCTGCTGGACGCCGAGTGCTCGTTTCAGGCGTGCCCCCCCAATACCCGAATCTGGTGGGGCGCCTACCTGGGCACCGACCACGAGCTGCTGGTAGCTGGCACGATCGGCGAGGTCGGGCCGCAGATCGAGCAGCTGCGGGCCGAAGCACGCGCCCAGCACGGCTGGATCATGGACACGTATTTATTGAGGCCAGGTTGACCGATAGGCGCGAACGCGAGGCTAAGCCGCCGATAAGGGTTTTAAAGAAGCGACCGACGCGATGCCGAGACTACGTTAAACTGGCCTTCTGCCGACTGATCCGGTTTTGACCCCGCGATCGTCGGCTCGATATGGAGGTCGGATGTCGTCGCCGTGGGTTATCGCTGCGCCGGAGTACGTGGCGGCAGCGGCTTCGGACTTGGCGAATATCGGGTCGTCGCTCAGTTCGGCCAATATGGCTGCTTTGGCGCCCACGTCGGGAGTGCTGGCCGCGGGCGGGGACGAGGTGTCGGCCATGATCTCGGCGCTGTTCAGTTCGCACGCGCAGGCCTATCAGGCACTGAGCGCGCAGGCGGCCTCGTTCCACGCCCAATTCGTGCAGTTGATGAACACCGGTGCGTCGCAGTATGCCCTCACCGAGGCCGCCAATGCCTCGCCCCTGCTGGAGACCCTGGGGCAGGACGCGGCGGGGGCGGTCAACTCATCCGTTCAGGCGCTGACGGGGACCCCCTTGGTTGGTGGTGGTGGTGGTGCCAGCGCGGTGGCATCCGGCGGCAGCAGCGGGGATCGCGGATCGCTGTTCGGCTCCAGTGGCGCCAAAATCACCCCCGCAGCGAGTGTGCCAACCGCCGGGGTGACCGCGCTGACCGGCAACGGCGCGGCTAGCGCGTCAAATTTCGCGGCCCCCGGCGCTAGTGGCGGCAGCGGTGTTAATGGCGGATTGCTGCCGAGCAGCGCCGCCGCGGTCGCAAACCCAATCGCCACGTCCGGCGTGGGGGGTACCGGTGGTAGTGGCAGCTTGCTGTCAGGCGACGCCGCCGTCGACGCAGACGGCGCGACGGCCAGCGCACCCGTCGCCAGCCCCCTGCTCAACAGCATCGGGACCAGCGCCGGCCCGCTAACCGGGTCCGCGGGCGTCAGCCAGAACAGCGGCAACGGCGGGGTTGGTCGACTGAGCGCGGAAACCTCGACCACCGGCGGCCTAGAAGCCCAAGAAGGCTCAGCTGGCGTGACCGGGGCGTCGGGCGACGCGGTCGGAGGCGGCGGCGCCAGCGGGACCATCGGCGAGCTGCGCCAGGGCGGCGGTTCCTTCTACGGCAGCAGCAGCGCTGCCGGTGACGGGCCAGGGACCGGTGCGGCGGCTGCGGCGGCAATCACCAGTTAGACACCTTGGCGCCGCGATCGGCAGACTGGTCGGGTGCCCGAACTCCCCGAGATCGAAGCGCTGGTTGACCATTTGCGGCGCCACGCCGTCGGTCTGACCGTCGGTCGTGTCGACGTGGCCGCGCTGTCGGTGCTGAAGACCTTCGATCCGCCGATCAACGTCCTGCACGGGCAGACCGTGGTCGGAGCGCAGCGGTGGGGCAAATACCTCGGACTACAGGCGGGCCAGCTGTTCTTGATCGCCCACCTGTCGCGCGCGGGCTGGCTGCGCTGGTCCGACAACCTGGCCGCGGCCCCGCTGCGCCCCGGCAAGGGGCCCATTGCGCTGCGCGTGCACCTGGGCACCCCGGGCAGCGCGCCGGGCTTCGACCTCACCGAGGCCGGCACCCAAAAGCGGCTGGCGGTGTGGCTGGTCGACGATCCCAAGCTGGTGCCGGGCATCGCCGCCCTCGGCCCGGACGCGCTGGACCTCGGCCCCGACGACCTGTCCCGGCTACTGGCCGGCAACACCGGCCGCATCAAGACCGTCATCACCGATCAGAAGGTGATCGCCGGCATCGGCAACGCCTATAGTGACGAAATCCTGCACGTCGCGAAGATCTCGCCGTTCGCCACGGCCGGGAAACTATCCGACGAACAGCTCACCACGCTGCATGACGCGATGATCTCGGTGCTGACCGACGCGGTGAGCCGGTCCGTCGGACAGGGGGCGGCCACGCTCAAGGGCGAGAAGCGTTCCGGACTGCGGGTGCACGCCCGCACCGGATTGCCCTGCCCGGTGTGCGGGGACACCGTGCGTGAAGTGTCGTTCGCGGACAAGTCTTTTCAGTACTGCCCCACGTGCCAGACCGGCGGCAAGGTGCTGGCCGACCGGCGCATGTCGAGGCTGCTCAAGTAGCCGATATGCTGCCGGGGTGACTCGCCAGAAGATCCTCATCACAGGTGCCAGTTCCGGCCTAGGCGCCGGCATGGCGCGCTCCTTCGCTGCCAAGGGCCGTGACCTGGCGCTGTGCGCCCGCCGCGCCGACCGTCTCGACGAGCTGAAAGCCGAACTGTCGCAAGAGCATCCAAGCGTCAAGGTCGCGGTCGCGCAGTTGGACGTCAACGACCACGAGCAGGTCCCGAAGGTGTTCGGCGAGCTATCCGACGAACTCGGCGGCATCGACCGCATCATCGTCAACGCCGGCATCGGCAAGGGCGCCAAGCTGGGCTCGGGCAAGCTGTGGGCCAACAAGGCGACCATCGAGACCAACCTGGTGGCCGCGCTCGTGCAGATCGAGACCGCGCTCGAGATGTTCAACAAGAGCGGGTCGGGGCATCTGGTGCTCATCTCCTCGGTGCTCGGCAACAAAGGCGTGCCGGGTGTGAAGGCCGCGTACGCGGCGAGCAAGGCCGGGGTGAGCTCGCTGGGCGAATCGCTGCGCGCCGAGTACGGCAAGGGCCCGATCAAGATCTCCGTGATCGAGCCCGGCTACATCGAGTCGGAGATGACCGCCAAGTCCAACAGCACAATGTTGATGGTGGACAACGAAACCGGCGTCAAGGCTCTCGTCGGCGCGATCGAACGCGAGCCCGGCCGGGCCGCGGTGCCGTGGTGGCCGTGGGGCCCGTTGGTGCAGCTGATGCGGGTGCTGCCGCCCCCACTGACCAAAAGGTTTGCGTAGCACACCAGCCGCGAGCGTCCCCATCTGTACACGACACGCCGCGGCTGCGCGTACATTTGCGCGCGCTCGCGAGCCCCGTCAGTACGGCATTGGTGTGTAATGTGCTGCGTCGCTGGTGAATTCGGGCTTGCCGTAGGTCGCCAGTCGTTGCTTGAGCAGCCCGATAACGTACGCGTCGACGACGTCCCGAAGCACGGGGATGCGGCTTGCGTGGCTTACGGCGGTGAAACGCCCGAAGATGAAGGGCGCGGTGAGGGCGATGCGCACGAGATCCGTCGGCCCGAGTGAAACGCCCATTGCCTCAGCGATCTCGCTATCACCACCGCAGAACGTGCGGACGAACGTGAGCTTGCTGAAACTCTTCTCGACCGCCTCCGCGCACCGGTCGAACAGTGTCGTGTCAGGGCGCAGGTAGGCCGCCATCGTGCCCTGGACGAGTTCGCGGCAGATGTCGTCGAATCCGTGGCGCAGCAGGGCCGAGCGCGCATGCAGGACGTGCATGATGTCGGCGGGTTCCGCGGGTAGCAGCTCCTCGGGCAAGCCGAGCAGAAAGCAGCGATACCTGGCGAATTCGACGGCGGCGCGTTCTTCGGCGGTGAAGCTCGTCCGGCCCTGCTGGCGCACTTTGCGGGCCAACAGGTACTGGCCGATCATTCCGGCGGGCATCTGGTCGACCTGCGGCACCGGCATGCCGTAGACGGCCGTGTCCCATTTGTCGGACTTCTTCAGCGCGTTGTAGCGCACCATCGAGTGCATCAACCGGACCATGGCGGCGGCCTCGAATCCGGGGCCGTAACGGTCCAGCGCACCGGGCAGGGTGGTGACGGCGAAGAAGCTGGCCGTCTCGTTGACCCGCCGGGCTGCCCGCTTGCCCGAGAGGGCGCCGGTCAGGGCCATCGGCAGCGCGGCGTAGGTATTGGTGAAGGTCGCGATGAAGGCCCCGCGCGTAATGAAGGGGGCCAGCAGCGCCGCGGGGATGCGTTCCTGTCGAGCGCCTTCGCGTACCAGGTCGAAGTCGATCCACTCCGGGGTGGCCTCCATGGCGGCGATGAACGACGCGAGCTCGGGGGGCGCGTCGGGCACGGCCTCGGTTCCCTCGCGGCAGGCCCTTTTGAGCATGTCGATCAGTTGCGTGACGCTGTGCCTGTCCATCAGCGCCGCATAGGGATCGGCGACGTCGTCGCCGAGCATGGTGGCGGTGCTGATCAGTTCGAGGACGCGGTCGTCTGCCAGGATCGGCGCGCGGTCGGCGACCCAGGTGGGCAGGGCCGAGTCGACGTCGGGTTCCGTGGCCAGGCGATCCGGCTGCCGGTCGAAATCGAAGTCTCCGTACAGGTCGGGCTGCAAATCGCGCTGGCTGCGGACTCGTCGCGCGAGTTCGGGGTAGTAGGTGACCACGTTGCCTCCCGCTAACTAACAGTTGGTGAGTAATACTCACAAGTTGTTAGTTATGCTGTCAAGCGTGACTGGATCCTTTGCGTCACTGCAGGCCCCCCGAAGCGGCGCATGACCGCCGAGGCGCGGCGCGAGCAGATCCTGGACGTCACGCACGCGATCGTCGACGCGGAAGGTTTCCACGCGGCAACACCGAACCGCATCGCAGCGCACGCCGGTATCAATCGGTCGTTGCTCTATCAGAAGTTCGGCGACGTGGCGGGGCTGTTCGTCGAACTGATCGACCGTGAGGCGGCGCGGGCCGGTGCTCAGTTCGCCGAAGCGGTCTCCGGATTGCATGCTGCCGCCGAAGAGCACTCGCTTGTGCGCGCGTTCGACGGTGTGCTCGCCGCTGTCGACGCCCACCCCGCAACGTGGCGGCTGTTTTTGTTCCCGCCGCAGGGCGCTCCGCCGGAGTTATACGCCCGGATGGCGCAAGCTCAGGCCGTCGTACTCGACTTTTTTGTCGGTGAACTGCTACGCATCAATCCCGAGCTGCATGATCCCGAATACACCGCCCGGATCCTGCATGCCGCCGGTCGCGAACTGCTGCAGCTACATCTCAGTGATCCGCAGACGGCAACCGTGGAACGCTTGCGCACCTTTGTCCGGCGATTCGGTTTCGAGCTCTCGAAAGGTTAGCCCGCGCGCCCTCTTTCGGTTCGGTACTTGCGCACCAGCGCATCGGTCGAACTGTCCGACTGCGCCGCGGGCGAGCGCGTCGCCGGTGATCACCGGAAGCAGCGCCTTGGCCTGCGTCTTGCCCAGCTCCACACCCCACTGATCGAACGAGTCGATACCCCAGATCACGCCCTCGGTGAAAACCTGATGCTCGTAGAGCGCGATCAACTGCCCCAGCACCGACGGAGTGAGCCGGTTGGCCAGGATTGAAGTCGACGGCCGATTGCCGGGCATCACCTTGTGCGGCACCACGTCGGCGGGGGCGCCCTCGGCGGCGATCTCTTCCGCCGTCTTGCCGAACGCCAGCACCTGCGTCTGGGCGAAGAAGTTGCTCATCAACAGGTCGTGCATGCTGCCGGTGCCCTCGACTGTCGGCAGGTCGTCGAGGGGCTGGCTGAAACCGATGAAATCGGCCGGCACCAACCGGGTGCCCTGATGCAGTAGTTGGTAGAAGGCGTGCTGGCCGTTGGTTCCCGGTTCGCCCCAAAAGATTTCGCCGGTATCGGTGCTGACGGGTGTGCCGTCGGCGCGCGTGGACTTGCCGTTGGATTCCATGGTCAGCTGTTGTAGATAGGCCGCGAAACGCGCCAGATCGTTGGAGTAGGGCAGCACGGCGCGCGATTGCGCGTCGAAGAAGTCGGAGTACCACAGCCCGATCAGGCCGAGCAGCGCCGGCGCGTTGGACTCCAGCGGCGCGGTCTTGAAATGTTCGTCGACGAGGTGGAATCCGGACAGGAAGTCGGCGAAGGCTTCCCGGCCGATGGCCGCCATCAGCGACAGCCCGATCGCCGAATCGACCGAATACCGCCCACCGACCCAATCCCAGAACCCGAACATGTTGGCGGTGTCGATGCCGAAGTCGTCGACGAGGCGTTTGTTGGTGGAGACGGCGACGAAATGCTTGGCCACCGCGGCGTCGCCCAGCGTCGCGGTCAGCCAGCGGCGCGCGGCCGTCGCATTGGTCAGCGTCTCCAGTGTGGAGAAGGTCTTGGACGCGACGATGAAAAGTGTTGTGGCAGGATCTAAATCGGCCAATTTGGCGATCAGGTCGGCGGGATCGACGTTGGACACGAAGCGTGCCGAAATCCCCGCGTCCGCATAGTGGCGCAGCGCCTGGTACACCATCACCGGACCGAGGTCGGATCCGCCGATCCCGATGTTGACGACGGTCTTGATCCGTTCACCCGTGGCTCCGGTCCATTCGCCGCTGCGCAGCCGATCGGTGAAGTCACCCATCGCGTCCAGCACCGCGTGGACGTCCTCGACGACGTTCTGGCCGTCCACGGTCAGCTCGGTGTCGCGCGGCAGCCGCAGTGCGGTGTGTAGCACCGCGCGATGCTCCGAAGTGTTGATGTGAACTCCGGAGAACATCTGGGCGCGGCGCTCTTCCAGGTTGGCCGCCCGGGCCAGGTCGACGAGCAGCCGCAGCGTGTCGCGGGTGATGCGGTGCTTGCTGTAGTCGATGTAGAGGTCGCCGACGCTGACCGTGAGTTCGCGACCGCGATCGGGATCGTCTTCGAAGAACTGGCGTAGGTGTCGTTCGCCGATGTCGTTGTGATGCCTGCGCAGGGCGTCCCAGGCCGGGGTGGCGGTGATGTCAGGGATTGATTGCACGGTCATGACTTGACCCTAGTGCCGCCCGACAGTAAGCGGCGGCCTCGTCAACTGCCGTTCACCCACCGCCCAGCACGCGCTGCAGGTCGGGCTTCATGGCCTGCAATTGCGGACCCCAGTACTGCCAGGTGTGGCCGCCGCTATCGGAGAAGTTGAACACCCCATTGCGCCCGCCGTAAATTTGGTATCTGCTCTGGAAAATCTTGTTGCTCAACCGCGTCGCGTTTTCCAGGACGCCGGCGCCCGGACTGTCGCCGCCCAGATCCGCCGAATGCGTGCCGTTGCCGCAATAGACCCAAAGTCGGGTGTTGTTGGCGACGAGCTTGGCGACATTGACCGTCGGATCGTTGCGTGCCCAGGCCGGGTCGGTGGGCGGGCCCCACATATCTTCGGCGTGATAGCCGCCGGTGCCCATCATCGCGAAACCGACCAGCGAGGGCCACTGGCCGGCGGACAGGTTGAGGAAGCCCGACATCGAGGCCGCATAGCTGAAGTTCTGCGGGTGGTTGGCCGCCAGGCTCAGCGACGCCGACCCGGACATCGACACCCCTACCGTGGCGTTGCCCGACGGGCTGATGCCCTTGTTGGCCGAGAGCCAGGTGGGCAGCTCCTGCGTCAGAAAGGTTTCCCACTTGTAGGTCTGCACGCGGCCATGGCCGGTCGCCGGCTGGTACCAATCGGAATAGAAGCTGGCCATTCCCCCCGTCGGCATGACGACCGACAGGCCCGACTGATCGAACCACTCAAACGCCGAGGTGTATTTGTCCCAGCCGTTGTAGTCGTCCTGGGCGAGCATCCCATCGAGCAGGTACTCGGCGCGCGCGCCGCCGCCTTGAAACTCCACCTTGATCTGGCGTTGCATCGACACCGACGGCACCATCAGGTATTCAATCGGCAGGCCTTGTCTAGACCATGCGGACGAGATTGACGTTGCGCCGAGCAGGGCGAGCAACGTTGCGGCTGAGATGAACAGCAGCCGGCGAAATGGCGAAAGCCCAGTTGCTTCTGCCGTACTCATTTCCGCCGCAATTTACCGCAGCAAAGCGGAAATCGGCGGAAGGTAACGACAGTAGTAACCGTTTAGTGGCCGAGTCGTCCTCTGCCCAAACGCAATAGCAGCATCGCCAGATCCTTTCCGTCGGGACCCAGCTCGCTGTAGCGTTCGATCACCTTCATTTCGCGGCTGTGCACCAGCCGGGTGCCGCCGGAGGCCATGCGGACCTTGCCGATGGCCTGGGACACTTCGGCGCGCCGTTTCACAGCGGCGAGGATCTCGGCGTCCAACCGGTCGATCTCTTGACGTAGCTCATCGATGTCGGCCGTCTGTTTGGTGTCGACCGTTTCAGTGTTCATTTCTGCTGAGTTCATTTCTGCTGACTCCGCGTTCTCGTGATGTGGGGGGTCTGGTCTCATCCGGTATCGGGCCTCACAAAGAGATGAGCCCCGAGTCCGGAAGCGGACCACGGGGCTCTGCGAATGCAGCTAGACCACGGGCACCGCTGGTCGGTACCCGTAGAAAAATCGGCGCTGCGCGTTGAGCACGAACCTGAGTGTGCCACCAATGGCCTTTCCTGTGCAAAAACGGATCCGGCGCATCCTCGCGCGTGGCGTGACCTCGGCACTGTCGCCGGGCGGCGGTAAGTTTGGATGGACATGACTGTGCACGCGACCGACACCCATTCCGAAGCGGACCAGCTGCTCGACGGCCTCAACCCGCAACAGCGCCAGGCGGTGGTGCATGAGGGCTCGCCGCTGCTGATCGTCGCGGGCGCGGGCTCGGGCAAGACGGCGGTGTTGACGCGGCGCATCGCCTACCTGATCGCCGCCCGGGGCGTCGGGGTCGGCCAGATTCTGGCCATCACCTTCACCAACAAGGCCGCGGCCGAGATGCGTGAGCGGGTGGTGCGGCTGGTGGGCAACCGGGCCCGCGCGATGTGGGTGTCGACGTTCCACTCGACTTGCGTGCGCATCCTGCGCAACCAGGCGTCGCTGATCAACGGCCTCAACTCGAACTTCTCCATCTATGACGCCGACGATTCGCGGCGCCTGCTGCAGATGATCGGCCGCGACCTGGGCCTGGACATCAAGCGGTTCTCGCCGCGGCTGCTGGCCAACGCGATCTCCAACCTGAAGAACGAACTGATCGACCCCGACCAGGCGGTGGCCGACCTGTCGGATTCGTCCGACGAGCTGAGCCGCACCGTCGCCTCCGTCTACGGCGAGTACCAGCGGCGGCTGCGGACGGCCAACGCGCTGGACTTCGACGACCTGATCGGCGAAACCGTGGGAATCCTGCAGGCTTTCCCGCAAATCGCACAGTATTACCGGCGGCGATTCCGCCACGTCCTGGTGGATGAATACCAGGACACCAACCATGCGCAGTATGTGCTGGTGCGGGAATTGGCCGGTCGGGGCAGCGACGAAACTGCACCAGACGACGTGCCGCCGGCCGAGCTCTGCGTTGTCGGCGACGCCGATCAGTCGATCTACGCGTTCCGCGGCGCAACGATCCGCAACATAGAGGATTTCGAACGCGACTACCCCGACGCGAAAACGATTCTGCTGGAACAGAATTACCGCTCGACCCAGAACATTTTGTCAGCGGCCAACTCCGTGATCTCCCGCAACTCGGGGCGCCGGGAGAAGCGGCTGTGGACCGACGCCGGCGCCGGGGAGCTGATCGTGGGCTACGTCGCCGACAACGAGCACGACGAGGCCCGGTTCGTCGCCGAAGAGATCGACGCGCTCGCCGACCGCAGCGAAATCACCTACAACGATGTGGCCGTTTTCTATCGGACCAACAACTCGTCGCGGTCGTTGGAAGAGGTGTTCATTCGCGCCGGCATTCCATACAAAGTCGTTGGGGGAGTGCGCTTTTACGAGCGCAAGGAGATTCGCGACATGATCGCCTACCTGCGGGTGCTGGACAACCCCGGGGATGCGGTCAGCATGCGGCGCATCCTCAACACGCCGCGTCGCGGCATCGGCGATCGTGCCGAGGCGTGCGTGTCGGTCTACGCCGAAAACACCGGATCCAGCTTCGCCGACGCGCTGCAAGCGGCGGCCGAAGGCAAAGTGCCGATGCTGAATAGCCGTTCGGAGAAGGCGATCGCGGCGTTCGTCGAACTGCTTGACGACCTGCGCGGTCGCCTCGACGACGATCTCGGCGATCTGGTCGAGTCGGTGCTGGAACGCAGCGGATACCGTCGCGAGCTGGAATCGTCCACCGATCCGCAGGAGCTGGCCCGGCTGGACAACCTCAACGAACTCGTCAGCGTCGCACACGAATTCAGCACCGACCAGGCGAACGCCGCGGCCGCGTTGGAGACCGAGGACGAGGACGTTCCGGATACCGGTGTGCTGGCGGCGTTTCTGGAAAGGGTGTCGCTGGTTTCCGACACCGACGAGATCCCCGAGCATGGCGCCGGTGTGGTGACGCTGATGACGCTGCACACGGCAAAGGGTTTGGAGTTCCCGGTCGTGTTCGTCACCGGCTGGGAGGACGGAATGTTCCCGCACATGCGGTCGCTGGACGATCCCACCGAACTCTCCGAGGAGCGGCGGCTGGCTTACGTCGGCATCACCCGGGCCCGCCAACGGCTCTACGTGAGCCGGGCGATCGTCCGGTCCTCGTGGGGTCAGCCGATGCTCAACCCGGAATCGCGCTTCCTGCAGGAAATTCCGCAGGAGCTGATCGACTGGCGGCGCAGTGCCCCCACTCCGTCGTTCAGCGCGCCGGTCAGCGGCGCCGGCCGGTTCGGTACGCCGCGCGCGGCCCCAATGACCCGCTCAGGAGGAGGCACGGGCAAGCGGCCGCTACTGGTGCTCGAACCCGGCGACCGGGTGACCCACGACAAGTACGGGCTGGGCCGGGTTGAAGAAGTCTCCGGCGTCGGCGAATCAGCGATGTCGCTGATCGACTTCGGCAGCTCCGGACGGGTGAAGCTGATGCACAACCACGCCCCGCTCAGCAAGCTCTAACACCTTTGCGCCGAGCGTGACGTCAGGGCGAAGAAATCGCGAAATTCTCGCCCTCAGAACACGTTCGGCGCGGGCACCCTCACTCGGAGAGCCAGCGTTTGGTGCGCGGGTGCAGCGCCAGCAGCACGCTGGCCAGTGGCAGCACCCAAAGTGCGTACACGATCCATCCCACGCGCGCGCCGGCGATGAATATGCCGCCGTAGGTAAGCAACGCGACCACGGCGCCGGCCGCGATGAGGTAGCGCCCGACAGAGCGACGCTGCAGCAGCATGATCACGCCGGAGACGGTGGTCAGCGCGAAGACCAGGGCGAGAAACGCGACGGCGATGCAGAACAGCCGATCCGACGCCCACCAGCCGGTGATCAGGTCGGTGGCGACGACCGAGGTGGCCCATCCGCTGATGATGCTGACCGCGCAGGCGGCGACCGCCGTTCGAGAACTCGGCTCGTCGTGCGACGAGCCGGTGCCCGCGCGCGCGGCTCCGGCCGTGGCTGCTTCCGGGGGGATGTGAGTGGTCGGCGTCTCCGCTATCGCCGGAATCGGTCCGGTGGGTGCGCGCCGGATGATCCGCGTCCGGGATTCCTCGGATGACGTGGGCTCCGACGGTTCGGACGCTTCCGCTTGGGGGTCGCTCGGCGCGGTCACCTCACCAGGTTAACCGGCGTAGTTGCCAACGTAGAGTCCGCGCTTGGCCAGCCACGGCACCGGGTCGATGCGTTCGGAGCCACCCAGCAACACCTCGAAATGCAGGTGCGGGCCGGTGGAATTGCCTCGGTTGCCCATCGTGGCTATCTGTTCGCCCGCCATCACGCTCTGCCCGACGCTGACCAGCGCGGAGTTGATGTGGCCGTACAGCGTGACCGTGCCGTCGGCATGGCGCAGCTTGACCCACATCCCGTAGCCGGCGGTCGGACCGGCGTCGATGACCACCCCGTCGGACACCGCGAGGATCGGGGTTCCGATTGAGTTGGCGAGGTCGATGCCGGCGTGCAGCACGCCCCAGCGGTAGCCGAAATTCGAGGTGAAGATGCCCTTGGTCGGCATGACGTACAGCGGCTGTTGCAGCCGCGCCTCGCGCTGAGCACGCTCCTGGGCGAAGGCCGCGCCCTTGGCCAGCTCCTCGTTGTGAACCGCGACATTCGCCGCCGGTTCGACCGCGACGACCTGGACGCCCCGGGGCTCGTTGTTGCCGGCGACGGTGAGCACCGATGAGCTCGCCGTCAGCACCGCCTCGGTCTTAGGGGTGTCGGCGTGACTGGTTGCGGTGTGCGCCGCCGCGGCGGCCGCGCCGGCGGCCATCGCCGAGATCAGCAGGCGACCCCGGGCCGCGCTGGTCGGCTCCCTGCGGTGTTGCCCCGAGCGTCGCGGTGCAGCGCTGACGTCCAGCGCATGCCCAACCTCAGGCTGCACGTGGGTGTCGGGCACGGCTACTCGGACCAGAACCTCGGTGGGAGCCGCGGCCAGCCACACGGGCGCCAGGTTGTCGATCTCGTGCAGATCGTCGAGTTCGGGGGCCAACAGCACCTGCGCCGCGTTGTCGAAGGTGCATTCCTCGAAATCCAGGCTGGCTTCCAGCTCGTCGATCTCGTAGAGGTCGTCGAGGTCGCCGAACCCGTCGAGCGGCAGGATCTCGGTAACTTCGTTGGGGTGGTGTGCTAACCAGCGTTCACGGGCCTGACGAGCTGCTCCTGCAGCGGCGCGAGACCGGGTGAGACGGTGCTGGGACAAGCTGAAATGTCCTCGGATCGTGACCATAACGTTATCTGGACCCTGAGACGGTATCCGCTGACCAATGGCGCTGGCAACCCGGGCCCGAGGTCCGCGGTGAGAATGTGAGTTGGATCACGCAACCGATTCATGAACGTTCGGTGACCCCTGTCACATGGGTGGATGCGGGGTTAGCAGCGATTTGACGAGTGGATACAGTTCCACCGTGCGAGTTGCCTAACCCCGGCTCGCGCATTAGGAAGCCTACCTAATGGCCGATACGAAGACGTGGAGCCCATGGATCTTTTCGAGTACCAGGCGAAGGAATTGTTCGCCAAGCACAACGTCCCGAGCACGCCCGGTCGGGTCACCGACACCGCCGAGGGGGCCAAGGCCATCGCGGAAGAGATCGGTCATCCGGTGATGGTCAAGGCGCAGGTCAAAATCGGCGGCCGCGGCAAGGCCGGCGGCGTCAAATATGCCGCCACCCCCGACGACGCCTACGAGCACGCCAAGAACATCCTCGGCCTCGACATCAAGGGCCACGTCGTCAAGAAGCTGCTCGTCGCCGAGGCCAGTGACATCGCCGAGGAGTACTACATCTCCTTCCTGCTCGATCGCGCCAACCGCACCTATCTGGCGATGTGCTCGGTGGAGGGCGGCATGGAGATCGAAGAGGTCGCCGCCACCAAGCCCGACCGGCTGGCCAAGGTGCCGGTGGACGCCGTCACGGGAGTTGATCTGGCGACCGCGCGCTCCATCGCCGAGCAGGGGCACCTGCCGGCCGAGGTGCTCGACGCCGCCGCGGTCACCATCTCCAAGCTGTGGGAGCTCTTCGTGGCCGAGGACGCCACCCTGGTGGAGGTGAACCCGCTGGTGCGCACTCCCGACGATCGGATCCTGGCGCTGGACGGCAAGGTCACCCTGGACGCCAACGCGGACTTTCGCCATCCCGGTCACGCCGAGTTCGAGGACCGCGACGCCACCGACCCGCTGGAGCTCAAGGCCAAGGAGAACCACCTCAACTACGTCAAGCTCGACGGGCAGGTCGGCATCATCGGCAACGGCGCGGGCTTGGTGATGTCGACGCTGGACGTGGTCGCCTATGCCGGCGAGAAGCACGGCGGCGTCAAGCCGGCCAACTTCCTCGACATCGGCGGCGGGGCGTCGGCGGAGGTGATGGCCGCCGGGTTGGACGTGGTGCTGGGGGACGCTCAGGTCAAGAGCGTGTTCGTCAACGTGTTCGGTGGCATCACCTCGTGCGACGCGGTGGCCACCGGGATCGTCAAGGCGCTGGAAATCCTTGGGGGCGAGGCCAACAAGCCACTGGTGGTCCGGCTCGACGGCAACAACGTCGAGGAAGGCCGGCGCATCCTGGCCGAGGCCAACCACCCCTTGGTGACGTTGGTGCCAACGATGGACGAGGCCGCCGACAAGGCCGCCGAACTGGCGAGCGCTTGACGTGGCGATCGCAAGAGCGGCGCAGCCGGTCGCAGCGGGTCGACACTAGGAAAGGAACTTTGCGGATATGTCGATCTTTCTGAACAAGGACAACAAGGTCATCGTCCAGGGCATCACCGGTAGCGAGGCCACCGTGCACACCGCCCGGATGCTCAAGGCGGGCACGCAAATCGTCGGCGGGGTGAACGCACGCAAAGCGGGCACCACGGTCACCCATGAGGACAAGGGCGGGCGGGTGCTCAAGCTGCCGGTGTTCGGCAGCGTCGCGGAGGCCATGAAGGAGACCGGCGCCGACGTGTCGATCATCTTCGTGCCGCCGAAGTTCGCCAAGGACGCCATCATCGAGGCCATCGACGCCGAGATCCCGCTGCTCGTTGTCATCACCGAGGGAATTCCGGTGCAGGACACCGCATATGCCTGGGCGTACAACGTGAACAACGGCGGAAAGACGCGCATCATCGGCCCGAACTGCCCCGGCATCATCACCCCGGGCCAGGCGCTGGTGGGCATCACGCCGGCCAACATCACCGGACCCGGTCCGGTTGGGCTGGTGTCCAAGTCCGGCACGTTGACGTACCAGATGATGTACGAACTGCGCGATTTCGGGTTCACCACATCGATCGGCATCGGCGGCGACCCGGTGATCGGCACCACCCACATCGACGCCATCGAAGCCTTCGAGAAGGATCCCGACACTAAGCTGATCGTGATGATCGGTGAGATCGGCGGCGACGCCGAGGAGCGTGCGGCCGACTACATCAAGGCCAACGTGTCCAAGCCCGTCGTCGGCTACGTCGCGGGATTCACTGCACCGGAAGGCAAGACGATGGGCCACGCGGGCGCGATCGTGTCCGGCTCGTCGGGCACCGCGGCCGCCAAGAAGGAAGCGCTGGAGGCCGCCGGGGTCAAGGTGGGCAAGACACCGTCGGAGACGGCCGCGCTGGCCCGGGAGATCCTGAACAGCCTGTGACTCGGCGCGTGGTGAACGGGTCAGCTCGGGGTCAGCCCGTCCATCCCGTTCGCGCCGATTAGCTGACCGCGGGTGCCGCCGTCACCGCCATGGCCCGGGGCGCCGCCGGGACCGCCTTCGCCGCCGTTACCGCCGTTTCCGCCGTCTCCGATCAGCCCGGCATTGCCGCCGTTGTTGCCGCTCCCGCCAGTCGCGGAGGCGTTGAAGCCGCTGCCGCCGCCACCGCCGGCGCCGCCCGAGCCGAATACCAGGCCGGCGTCGCCGCCGCCCCCGCCAGTGCCCCCAACGTCCTGACCGAACCCGCCGGCGCCGCCGGCCCCACCAGAGCCAGACAGCTTGCCCCCGGCCCCGCCAGCCCCGCCGAATCCGCCCTCGGTACCGGTGCCGCCGACCCCGCCGACGCCGCCGGTGCCGTAGAGCGTGCCGCCGTTGCCGCCGTCCCCGCCGGTACCACCGGTGGTTGAATCGCTGGCCCCACCGGCACCGCCGGTGCCGCCGGCGCCGAAGAAACCGCCGGCTCCGCCGGCTCCATTGACCGAGAGCCCGCCGTCCCCGCCGGCGCCTCCAGTGCCGAACAGCATGCCGCCGGCGCCGCCGTTGCCGCCGGCCCCGCTGGTGCCGTCGAACGCGACCCCGCCAGCGCCACCGGTGCCGCCGGTGCCGAAGAGCTCCGCAGCCCCGCCAGCGCCCCCCGTCCCGCCAAAGCCGTGAGTGGTGGACCCGCCCGTGCCGCCGCCACCGCCGATGCCTCTGAACAGGCCGCCGGCCCCGCCATTACCGCCGGGGGCACCGCCCGTGGTGCCGTTCGCTCCGGCTCCGCCGGCACCGCCGCTGCCGCCGAACAGCCCCCCGGCCCCACCGTTACCACCGGCTGGGTGGTAGGCGCCGCCCGAGCCGCCGGCGCCGCCGGAGCCGATCAATATCCCGCCGGGCTGGCCATTCGCGCCGGTTCCCGGGGCGCCGTTGGCGCCGTTGCGGATCAGCGGGCGTCCCACTAGCGCCTGGGTGGGCGCATTCACTGCGCGGAGCAGGTCATCCCCCACGGCCTGCAAGGGCGAGGCGTTGGCGGTCTCGGTCATCGCGTACTGCGCAGCGCCGCCACGCATGAGCGCTACGAACTGGTTGTGAAACGACGCCGCCTGAGCGCTGAGCGCTGAGCGCCTGATACGCCTGTGCATGGGCGCCGAACAGCCCGGCGATGGCCGCCGACACTTCGTCGGCACCCGCGGGCAGGACGCCGGAAGTCGGAAGCATTGCCGCCACATTGGCCGCGTTGATCGTCGAACCGATATTCGCCAAATCCGAAGCCGCCGCCGCCACAAATTCCGGCGCCGCGATTACGAAGGACATCTGACACCTCCATGGGGACTGGAGAAATCAAAGGTGGCGATCCGAAATCGCCTGCCCAGAGGTGGAAAAGACAGGTACCGACTGTAACGCCGTCATATGAAGCGCATACGAAATTCATAGAAATATGTGCAGGCCGGAACCTACGCGGCGCCCCCGAGTTGGGATCCGGGGCGCCCCTAAGGTAGATAGTTGAGCTATGAATCTTGATCCGCGGACGCCCGTCATCGTCGGTGTCGGGCAGGCAGCCGAGCGCATCGACGACCCCGGATACCGGGCGATGTCGCCTGTCGAGCTGGCCGCCGCCGCGGCGCAGGCCGCCATCGACGACTGCGGCGGTGCCGCGGTGGCTCCGGCCATCGACACCATCGCCGGTGTCCGGCAGTTCGAGATCTCCGGCCCGGTCGCCTCTGCTGTGCTGGGACGCTCCAACAACTACCCGCGATCCGTGGCCAAGCGGATCGGCGCCGAGCCCGCTCGGGCGATCCTGGAAATCGTCGGCGGTCAAGGGCCCCAGCACCTGATTAGCGAGTTGGCCGCAGAGATCGCCGCCGGCCGCTCGGAGGTCGCCATGGTCTTCGGCTCGGATGCGACCTCCACCCTGCGACACTTCGCGCGCGCGGAAACCAAGCCGGACTTCAGCGAGACCCTGGAAAGGTATGAAGGGGACCTGGAAGACCGCGGCCACGGCATCGAGAAGCTCATTTCGCGCTACACAGTCATCCACGGTCTCACCAGCGCGCCGATCCAATACGCGCTGCTGGAGAACGCCCGGCGGGCCGGGACGCGACTGGGGCCGGCGGAGTATGCGCGGCAGATGGGCGAGCTGTTCGCGCCGTTCAGCAAGATCGCTGCGGGCAATCCGTTCGCCGCCGCGCCGGTTGAACGCACCGTCGACGAACTGATCACCGTGGCCGAGCGCAACCGGATGATCGCAGAGCCCTACCCGCGGCTGATGGTCGCCCGCGACCAGGTCAACCAGGGCGCGGCGGCGCTGCTGATGTCGGTCGGCGCGGCGCGCCGCCTAGGGGTGCCCGAGGAGAACTGGGTGTACCTGCACGGGCACGCCGACCTGGAGGAGCAGCCACTGCTCGAGCGTCCGGATCTCGGGCACGCCCCGTCGGCCGTGATGGCGGTGCGCGAGGCGCTCGCCATGGCCGGTATCGGCATCGACGACATCGCCACCTTCGACCTCTACAGCTGCTTCCCGGTGCCGGTGTTCAACATTTGCGACGGCATGGGAATCGCGCCCGACGATCCGCGCGGCCTGACCCTGACCGGTGGGCTGCCGTTCTTCGGCGGCGCCGGCAACAACTACTCGATGCATGCCGTCGCCGAGACGGTATCCCGAATACGAAGCATGCCAGGGCAATTCGGTCTCGTCGGCGCCAATGGCGGTCTCCTGAGCAAGTACTCGGTCGGCGTCTACTCCACCACCCCGACGGATTGGAAGCCGGACCGCAGTGCGCAGTTGCAGGCGCAGGTCGCCGGCTGGCCCACCCAATCGGTGACCGAAAACGCCGACGGCACCGGCACAGTTGAGACCTACACGGTGCGGCGCGACGACGGACGGCCGACCGGGATCGTCATCGGCCGGCTGGATGACGACAGCCGGTTCCTGTCGACCACCGAAGACGACGAATTGATCGCACTACTGACCGACGGCGACCCGCTCGGACGTCAGGTTCGGGTGCGTTCCTTCGACTACGGCAACCGCTGCTCGCTGGTCTAAGCGAACCTAAACGAAGCTAGCCAGCTTGCCGGCCAGCCGCTCCACGTAGGCGGCGATCTCGTCCTCGGGGCGGTCGGGCAGGCCGAACAGCACCTCGGTGACGGCGAGTTCGGCCCAGCGCGCCAGCTTCTCGGCAACGGGTTTGAAGTCCAGCGCCACAATCTGCGGGGCCCCGTCGCGGCCGGCGGCGGCCCAGGTGTCCTGCAGCAACTTCACCGGCTCGTCGATGTCGAAGTCGCGCGGGGTGGTGATCCAGCCGTCGGCGCTGCGGGCGATCCACTTGAAGTTCTTCTCGTTTCCCGCCGCGCCCACCAACACCGGAATGTGGGACTGCACCGGCTTGGGCCAGGCC
Source organism: uncultured Actinomycetota bacterium (assembly GCA_963820985.1). Lineage (GTDB taxonomy): Bacteria > Actinomycetota > Actinomycetes > Mycobacteriales > Mycobacteriaceae > Mycobacterium. The sequence continues at coordinate 34,441 of CAWGCI010000006.1, forward strand.
CAGCTGAGCCCGAACTTGACGAATTCGCCGTCGTAGGCGGCTTCTTCCTGTGTCCACAGCGCGCGCATGGCCTCGATGTATTCGCGCAACATGGTCCGCCGGCGTCCCGGTGGCACGTTGTGGTCGGCGAGTTCGTCGGTGTTCCAACCGAACCCGACGCCGAGGCTGACCCGGCCGCCGGACAAATGGTCCAGGGTGGCAATGCTTTTCGCCAACGTGATCGGGTCGTGTTCGACGGGCAGCGCCACCGCCGTGGACAACCGCACCCGCGACGTCACCGCGCAGGCCGCACCCAGGCTCACCCACGGGTCGAGGGTGCGCATATAGCGGTCGTCGGGCAGCGACGCGTCACCCGTCGTGGGGTGGGCCGCTTCGCGCTTGACCGGGATATGTGTGTGTTCTGGCACATAAAACGTCTTAAAGCCGTGGTCGTCGGCGAGTTTGGCGGCCGCCGCCGGGGAAATACCACGATCGCTGGTGAAAAGCACAAGGCCGTAATCCATGCACAGAATTAGAACGTGTTCTACCTGTGCTGGGCAAGCGGGGGTCGAGCTAGCCCGGCAGGTCGTCCCCGCGTCGAAACCGAAACGTGCGCTAGCGTGGTTGATCGAATCGCGTCGCAACGCAAGCGCTGCACAGCGAAGCAACAGGAGGAGTCATGACCTACTCACCCGGTAATCCCGGATATTCACCCGCGCAGCCCGCCGGGTCATACCCGGGCGCGACACCCTCGTTCGCCAAAGATGCCGGTGAAAGCAAGCTTCCGTTCTTTCTGACCATCGCGATCGTGATGCTCGGCCTGCTGGTCTACGTGTTGAATTTCTTCCCGACGTTCGTCCTCAGCGCCGACCTCGGTCCGGCCGGCGGTGGACGCGCCGGTGACGCCGGCACTGCGGTCGGGGTTGCCGTTCTGGCCGCGCTGCTCGCCGGGCTCAGCCTGCTGCCCAAGGCCAAGAAAAACACCGGGGTAGTCGCCGCGATCGCGGTGTTGGGCGCGCTGTTGGTGATCTCGGAGATGATCAACACGCCCACCGGTTTCTCGATCGGCTGGGCGTTGTGGCCGCTGCTGGGTGCCAGCGTGTTCCAGGCCTTCGCTGCCGTCGCCGCGGCCCTGCTGGAGGCGGGCGTCATCACCGCCCCGGCGCCACGGCCCAAGTACGACCCTTACGCGCAGTACGGCCAGTACGGGCAGTACGGCCAATACGGGCAACAGCCGTACTACGGTCAGCCGGCCGGGCAGCAGCAACCGTCACACCAGCCGCCCGCGCAGCAGTCGCCGCAGTATGGGTCGCAGTACGGCGGTTACGGTTCCAGTCATGCTCCGACCCAGAGCGCGATCCCGACCCAGGCCGCGATTCCGACCACCGGTGGATTCGGTGCCCAGTCCTCGCCGCAGACGGGACCGCAGCCCGCGGCGCAGTCCGGACACCAGCCAGCGTCGCAGGACGGCCCATCCACCCCGCCCACCGGATTCCCTAGCTTCAGCCCGCCACCACCGACCGGTGGGGGCGAGCACTCCGCCGGCCAGGAGCAGCAGTCGCCGTCATCAGGAACCGGGCCTGCGTCGTTATAGCCGTGCGCTCTCGCGCGTGGTCGGGCGTGTGCGCCAAGAGTGACTCGGGTGCAGGACAATCGGGCAGCGGGCGCTCGCCAGGCGCGTGACCTTGTCCGGGTCGCGTTCGGCCCGGCGGTGCTCGCACTTGTCATCGTCGCCGCGGTCACGCTGCTTCAACTGCTGATCGCCAACAGCGACATGACCGGCGCGCTGGGCGCCATCGCCAGTATGTGGCTGGGCGTGCATCAGGTGCCGATCTCCATCGGCGGCCGCGAACTCGGTGTACTGCCGCTGCTGCCCGCGATGTTGATGGTGTGGGCCACCGCGCGCAGCACGGCGCGGGCGACCTCGCCGTACTCGTCGTGGCTCGTCATCCGTTGGGTTGTCGCGTCGGCGCTGGGTGGGCCGTTGCTGATGACGGCCATCGCGCTGGCGGTTATCCACGACGCGTCGACGGTGCTCACCGAGCTGCAGACACCCAGCGCACTGCGCGCGTTCGTCAGCGTGCTGGTGGTGCATGTCCTCGGTGCGGCGATCGGGGTGTGGTCCCGCCGGGGCCGACGGGCGTTGACGGCTTCGCCGTTGCCCAACTGGCTGGGTGATTCGGTGCGCGCCGCGACGGCCGGCGTGTTGGCGTTGTTCGGGCTTTCCGGGCTGGTGACGCTGGGGTCGCTGGTCGTGCACTGGGCGACGATGCAAGAGCTGTACGGGATCACCGATTCGATATTCGGCCAGTTCAGTCTGACCGTGCTGTCGGCGCTGTATGCACCCAACGTCATCGTGGGCACCGCGGCCGTGGCCGTCGGGTCCAGTGCCCATGTCGGGTTCGCGACGTTCAGTTCGTTCACCGTTTTCGGCGGCGATATCCCGGCATTGCCCGTGCTGGCCGCAGTCCCCACGCCGCCGCTGGGCCCGGTGTGGGTCGCCCTGCTGATCATCGGCGCGTCGTCGGGCGTGGCGGTCGGGCAACAATGCGCCCGGCATCCGCTACCGATCGTGCCGGCGCTGGCCAAGCTGCTGGTCGCCGCGGTCGCCGGGGCGCTGGCGATGTCGTTGCTGGCCTACGCCGGCAGCGGCCGGCTGGGCAATTTCGGCCATGTCGGTGTGGACCAGGGCGCCCTGATAATCGGGGTGTTCTTCTGGTTCGCGGTGGTCGGCTGGGTCACGGTGGTGATGGCCGGCGGGATCAGGCGCCGTCCCAAACGGCGCAAACCGGAGCCGGCGCCCGAACCGGAGCCAGTCGAAGAGCCCGACGAGCCGGCGCGCGACTTTGCGGAGGACGACCTGCCCGGCGAGGATGACCGCACCGACCGTATTGACGGGCTGGCTCGAGGGCTCTGAGGGCTCTCCGCCCGAGGACGACGCGCCCGCACCCGAGGAGCCGCCGGAGGCGAGTCTGCGCTGACGGCCTCGAGTCTGCGCTGGGGGCGACGACACGCCGGTCGATGCCGCGATGGACGCAGAGTCAACGCAGCGGGACCGGCGCGCCAGGGCTAAATTGCCCGACTAGGCTCGCGATGTGTCCGAACCACTTCACGTGCCCCCGAGTGTGCCGGCGCGGGTGGTGGTGCTGGCATCGGGCACCGGTTCGCTGCTGAGCTCGATGATTGACGCCGCCACCGGTGACTACCCGGCGCGGATCGTCGCGGTGGGGGTGGATCGTGACTGCCGGGCAACCGAGGTTGCCGAGGCCGCATCGCTGCCGACCTTCACCGTCCGGCTCGCCGATCATCCCAGCCGCGACGCCTGGGACGCCGCCATCACCGACGCCACCGCGGCGCACTCGCCCGACCTCATCGTCTCTGCCGGGTTCATGAAAATCCTTGGTCCGCAGTTTCTTTCACGATTCTGCGGACGCACCCTCAACACGCATCCAGCGCTCCTGCCGGCGTTCGCCGGAGCGCACGGAGTGGCAGACGCGTTGGCCTACGGTGTGAAGGTCACCGGCTGTACGGTGCACCTGGTGGATGCCGGTATGGACACCGGGCCGGTCTTGGCGCAGCAATCCGTTCCGGTACTCGACGGCGACGACGAACAGACTTTGCATGAACGCATCAAGGTCGTGGAACGGCGGCTGCTGGTGGACGTGGTGGCCGCGATCGCGACCGGAGGCGTGACGGTGGTCGGAAGAACAGCGACGATCGGACGAAAGGCAAGCACAGTATGAGCACCGACGAGGCGAGAAGGGCGATCCGCCGGGCATTGATCAGCGTCTACGACAAGACCGGGCTGATCGACCTCGCTCGCGGTCTGAGTGCCGCCGGTGTCGAGATTGTCTCCACCGGTTCAACGGCGAAAACCATTGCCGACCAAGGGATACCGGTGACACCCGTCGAGGAGCTGACCGGTTTCCCCGAGGTGCTCGACGGCCGGGTCAAGACGCTGCACCCGCGAGTGCATGCCGGTCTGCTGGCCGATCTTCGCAAACCGGAGCATGCCGCGGCCCTCGAACAACTCGGAATCGCGGCGTTCGAGCTCGTCGTCGTGAACCTGTATCCGTTCAGTCAGACCGTCGAATCCGGTGCGAGCGTTGACGAGTGCGTCGAGCAGATCGACATCGGCGGGCCTTCGATGGTCCGGGCCGCCGCGAAGAACCATCCCAGCGTCGCGGTGATCACCGACCCGCTCGGGTACGACGGGGTGCTCGCCGCGGTGCGCAACGGCGGATTCACCCTCGCCGAGCGCAAAAGGCTGGCGGCGTTGGCCTTCCAGCACACCGCGGACTACGACATCGCCGTGGCGAGCTGGATGGAGTCGACCCTGGCGCCCGAACATCCCCCGGCCACGTTCCCGCAGTGGTTCGGCCGCAGCTGGCGGCGCTTGTCCATGCTGCGCTACGGCGAGAATCCACACCAGCAGGCGGCGCTCTACAGTGACCCCGGCGCGTGGCCGGGGCTGGCGCAGGCCGAGCAGCTGCACGGAAAAGAGATGTCCTACAACAACTTCACCGATGCCGATGCGGCCTGGCGGGCGGCCTTCGACCACGAAGAGACGTGTGTGGCGATCATCAAGCACGCCAACCCGTGTGGCATCGCGATCTCCTCGGTCTCGGTCGCGGACGCGCATCGCAAGGCCCACGAGTGCGATCCGCTGAGCGCGTTCGGCGGGGTGATCGCGGCCAACACCGAGGTCAGCGTGGAGATGGCGGAGTACGTGAGCACCATCTTCACCGAAGTGATCATCGCGCCCGCCTACGAGCCGGGGGCGCTGGAAGCGCTGGCGAGCAAGAAGAACATCCGGGTGCTGCTGGCTTCCGAGCCGCTCACCGGCGGCAGCGAGCTGAGACCGGTCAGTGGGGGGCTGTTGATGCAGCAGCGCGACCAACTCGATGCGCACGGTGATAACCCCGCGAATTGGACACTGGCCACCGGTACCCCGGCCGGCCCGGCCACCTTGACCGACTTGGTCTTCGCCTGGCGCGCCTGCCGCGCGGTCAAGTCCAACGCGATCGTGATCGCCGCCGACGGCGCCACCATCGGCGTCGGCATGGGACAGGTCAACCGGGTCGACGCCGCCCGGCTGGCCGTCGAGCGCGGCGGTGACCGGGTTCACGGCGCGGTCGCCGCCTCCGACGCCTTCTTCCCGTTCCCCGACGGGCTCGAGACGCTGGCCGCCGCCGGCGTCACCGCGATCGTGCATCCGGGCGGTTCGGTGCGCGACGAAGAGGTGACCGCCGCCGCGGCCAAAGCGGGTCTCACGCTGTACCTCACCGGTGCACGCCACTTCGCTCATTAGGGGCGTACCAGCCTTGTTGCGCGTCTGTTCGCAACCCGTCGTAGCGTGGAGTGGTGACATCACCGAGCAATCTGCCCCGCACGGTCGGCGAGCTGCGCGCCGCCGGCCATCGTGAGCGGGGAGTCAAGCAGGAAATCCGCGAGAATCTGCTGACCGCGCTGGCCGAAGGCGACGACGTCTGGCCGGGCATCCTGGGCTTCGACGACACCGTTTTGCCGCAGGTGGAGCGGGCGTTGATCGCGGGCCATGACTTCGTCCTGCTCGGTGAACGCGGTCAGGGCAAGACCCGGCTGCTGCGTGCGCTGATCGGGTTGCTTGACGAGTGGACGCCGGTGATCGGCGGGGCCGAATTGGGCGAACATCCGTTCACGGCCGATCACACCGGAATCGATCCGGCGGGCCGACGAGCTTGGCGACGATCTGCCGGTGGAGTGGCGGCACCGCAGCGAGCGCTACACCGAGAAGCTGGCCACCCCCGACACCAGCGTCGCGGACCTGGTCGGTGACATCGACCCGATCAAGGTCGCCGAGGGCCGCAGCCTCGGGGACCCCGAGACGATCGCCTACGGGCTGATCCCCCGCGCGCACCGCGGCATCGTCGCGGTCAACGAACTGCCCGACCTCGCCGAGCGCATCCAGGTGTCGATGCTCAACGTCATGGAGGAGCGCGACATCCAGGTCCGCGGTTACACGCTGCGCCTGCCGCTGGACGTGCTGGTGGTCGCCAGCGCCAACCCCGAGGACTACACCAACCGCGGTCGCATCATCACCCCGCTCAAGGACCGGTTCGGCGCGGAAATCCGCACCCACTACCCGCTGGAGCTGGAGGCGGAGATCGGCGTCATCGCCCAGGAGGCGCACCTGAGCGCACAGGTGCCCGACTACCTGATGCAGGTGATCGCGCGCTTTGCGCGTTACCTACGGGAGTCTCAATCGGTAGATCAGCGCTCCGGCGTGTCCGCGCGGTTCGCGATCGCGGCCGCCGAGACCATCGCGGCCGCGGCGCGGCACCGCGGCGCGGTGCTGGGGGAGACGGATCCCGTTGCGCGAGTGGTCGATTTGGGCACGGTGATCGACGTGCTGCGCGGCAAGCTGGAGTTCGAGTCCGGCGAGGAAGGCCGCGAGCAGGCGGTGCTCGAGCACCTGTTGCGCCGCGCGACCGCCGATACCGCGTCGAGGGTGCTCGGAGGCATCGACGTCGGCTCGTTGGTGTCCGCCGTCGAGCACGGTTCCGCGGTGACGACGGGGGAGCGGGTGTCGGCCAAGGATGTGTTGGCCGCGGTTCCCGGCTTGCCGATCGTGGACAAGATCGCGAAAAAGCTGGGCGCCGAATCCGAGGGAGAACGCGCCGCGGCGCTGGAGCTGGCGTTGGAGGCGTTGTACCTCGCGAAGCGGATCGACAAGGTGTCCGGAGAGGGTCAAACCGTCTATGGCTAAAGCTAATTCGAGGGGCACTCGTCACGTTACTCGGCGTACACCGGCGGGCCCGATCCGCTGGCTCCGCCGGTCGACCTGCGTGAGGCGCTCGAGCAGATCGGGCAGGACGTCATGGCCGGCACCTCGCCGCGCCGCGCATTGTCCGAGCTGCTGCGCCGCGGCACCCAGAGCATGACCGGCGCCGACCGGTTGGCGGCCGAGGCGAACCGGCGCCGACGGGATTTGCTGCGCCGCAACAATTTGGACGGTACGCTGCAGGAGATCAAGAAGCTGCTCGACGAGGCCGTGCTGGCCGAGCGCAAGGAACTGGCCCGCGCACTGGACGACGACGCCCGCTTCGGTGAACTGCAGCTGGACGCGCTCCCAGCGTCCCCGGCCAAGGCCGTCCAAGAGCTGTCCGAGTACAACTGGCGCAGCGCGGAAGCCCGCGAAAAGTACGATCAGATCAAGGATCTGCTCGGCCGCGAGATGCTCGACCAACGCTTCGCCGGGATGAAGGAGGCACTGGAGGGCGCCACCGACGCGGACCGCCAGCGCGTCAACGAGATGCTGGACGACCTCAACAACCTGCTGGACAAGCACTCCCGCGGCGAGGACACGAGTGCGGACTTCGAAGATTTCATGGACAAGCACGGCGAGTTCTTCCCAGAGAACCCGCGCAATGTCGATGAGCTGCTGGACTCGTTGGCCAAACGGGCCGCCGCCGCACAACGCTTCCGCAACAGTCTGAGCCAGCAGCAGCGAGACGAACTGGATGCCTTGGCGCAGCAGGCCTTTGGATCACCCTCGCTGATGCAGGCGCTGAACCGCCTCGACGCGCACCTGCAGGCCGCGCGGCCGGGAGAGGACTGGACCGGCTCGGAGCAGTTCTCCGGCGACAACCCGTTCGGCATGGGGGAAGGCACCCAGGCGCTGTCCGATATCGCCGAGCTCGAGCAGCTCGCCGACCAGCTGTCGCAGAGTTATCCGGGCGCCACCATGGACGACGTCGATCTCGACGCGCTGGCGCGCCAGCTCGGCGACGAGGCCGCCGTCGACGCCCGCACCCTCGCCGAATTGGAGCGTGCGCTGGTCAATCAGGGCTTCCTGGACCGCGGTTCCGACGGCCAGTGGCGCCTTTCCCCGAAGGCCATGCGCCGGCTGGGTGAAACGGCGTTACGCGATGTGGTGCAACAACTTTCCGGTCGTCGGGGCGAGCGTGATCACCGGCGTGCCGGAGCGGCGGGCGAGCTCACCGGCGCCACCCGGCCCTGGCAGTTCGGGGACACCGAGCCGTGGAACATCTCCCGCACGCTGACCAACGCGGTGCTGCGGCAGGCGGGGACGGCCACGATCGATGGTCCGCTGCGGATCACGGTCGACGACGTCGAGGTCTCCGAGACCGAGACCCGCACCCAGGCTGCCGTAGCCCTGTTGGTGGACACCTCGTTTTCGATGGTGATGGAGAATCGCTGGCTGCCGATGAAGCAAACGGCGCTGGCGCTCAACCATCTGGTGTGCACCCGGTTCCGCTCGGATGCCTTGCAGATCATCGCGTTTGGCCGCTACGCGCGCACGGTGACCGCCGCCGAGCTGACCGGTTTGGAAGGCGTCTACGAGCAGGGCACCAACCTGCATCACGCGCTGGCGCTGGCGGGCCGCCACCTGCGCCGGCATCCCAACGCGCAGCCCGTCGTGCTGGTGGTGACGGACGGTGAGCCGACGGCCCACCTGGAGGACGTCGACGGCGACGGGTCTTCTGCCGTGTTTTTTGACTACCCGCCGCATCCGCGGACCATCGCCCACACCGTGCGCGGGTTCGACGACATGGCGAGGCTGGGCGCACAGGTGACGATCTTCCGGTTGGGTAGTGACCCCGGCCTGGCGCGGTTCATCGACCAGGTGGCGCGGCGGGTTGAAGGACGCGTCGTGGTGCCCGATCTCGACGGGCTGGGAGCCGCCGTGGTGGGCGACTACCTCCGGTCCCGGCGGCGTCGTTAGTCTGCCGAGCGGTACCTACCGGCGGGCCCTGCGGGCTTTGCGCTTGATGCCAACGCCGCCCCATAGTGAGAAGCCGCAGATCTTCACCGTCGGTGCGCCGGGCGTGCCCTGGCCCAGCACTTCGTGGTCGAAGCCGCCCATCACGCCGTGGCCCTTGATTTCCACGTTGACCTCGGGGGGCAGCAGGATGGTCTGCAGGCCCATGACCGAGTACGCGTGGATCTCGACCTCGGTCGAGGTGAAGTCGGCGTAGCGCAGATCCAGCACCCCGCTGCCCCACAGCGTGAAGGTAGTCAGCTTCTTAGGTACGTTCCATCGGCCGCGCCGCTCGAACCCGCTCAACAGCGCGAGCAGCAGCGTCGAGGGTGCCGGATTGACGTTGCCGCCCCGGCGCGGGTTCACCGGCGAGCCCACCAGATCTTCCCGCAGCTGATCCAGTTCCTGGTACGTCGTCGCCGCATAGGCCCTGGTGAGGCGGTCTTCGTAGTCCTTCATCTCCAAGCGGCCCTGCTCAGCCGCATAGGCGAGCAACTGCGCAATTTGGATGCGATCGGTGTCCGAAGCACGCGACCATTCGTCGCGCGCCTCCCTCGCGTCATGTTGCGCTGAGTTGTTCATCACACACGAGCGTACGACCTAAACATATGACTGCAAGGGGGTATCAGACGGATTCGCTAAACCGCAACATTCATCGCGGGTCAGCGTGCCGCGCCGTCAGCGGGGGGAGCCCAACTCGGCGGTCGTTTCTGCAGGAACGCCAGCATGCCTTCACGGGCCTCCTCGGAGACGAACAATCGGGCCGATTCCCCGGTGAGCCTTTCGGCATCGCGGTCGAATCCCTCGATCACCGCGGCCGTGGTGAGTGCCTTGGACGCCGCGAGGCCCTGCGGTGAACCGCGGCCAATATCGGCGACGAGTGCGGCCACGGCGGCATCCACGTCGTCGGCCGCCATCGTGACCAATCCGATCTCTGCGGCGGTGTGAGCGTCGAATGTCTCGCCGGTCAGGTAGTAGCGGGCGGCGGACCGCGCCGACATCTTCGACAGCAGAGTCAACGAGATGATCGCCGGCGCGACCCCGATCCGGGCCTCGGTCAATGCGAACGTGCTGCGCGGACCGGCCACCACGATGTCGCAGGCACCTATTAGACCGAACCCGCCGGCCCGGACGTGCCCGTCGATGGCGCCGATCACCGGCAGCGGTGACTCGACGATGTCGCGCAGCAGCGTGGTCATTTCCCGGGCCCGCGCTACCGCGGTGTCGTACGGGTCGCCACCACCGGCTTCACTGAGATCCGCTCCGGCACAGAACGTTCCGCCCGTGTGCCCGAGCACCACCACCCGCACGGCCGGGTCCGCGGCGGCATCCCGTAACCCCTGGTGCAGCTGAGTGACGAGCGCGGTGGACAGCGCGTTGCGGTTGTGGGGTGAGTTCAGCGTCAGCCGCGCGAGCGGGCCTCCGCAGGCATCCGGTCCGGCGTACTCAACGACAGGGGTCATCTGGGGTCCATCAGTAGCTTCGGGGCAAACCCAGCGTTGTCTGCGCGACGAAGTTCAGCACCATCTCGCGGCTGATCGGGGCGATCCGTCCCAGCCGCGCGGAGGCCAGCATGGCCGCGACGCCGTACTCCTTGGACAGGCCGTTGCCGCCCATCGACTGCACGGCCTGGTCCACCGCCCTGGTGGACGCCTCGCCCGCAGCGTATTTGGCCATGTTCGCTGCCTCGGCCGCACCCGCGTCGTCGCCACTGTCGTAGAGCGTCGCGGCCTTCTGCATCATCAGCTTGGCGAGCTGGACCTCGATATGGCACTGCGCCAACGGATGTGACAAACCCTGGTGTGCACCGATCGGGGTTCCCCACACCTGTCGGGTCTTGACGTAGTCGACGGCGCGCTCGATCGCGTAGCGTCCCATGCCCACCGAGCTGGCCGCGCCCATGATGCGCTCGGGGTTCAGGCCGGCGAAAAGCTGTGCGATGGCGGCATCTTCGGCTCCGACGAGCGCATCGGACGGCAACCGCACGTCATCCATGAAGACCTGGAACTGACGTTCGGGGCTGATCAGCTCCATCTCGATCGGGGTGTAGGTGAAGCCCGGGGCGTCCGTGGGCACCACGAACAGCGCCGGGCGCAGCTTGCCGGTTTTGGCTTCTTCGGTGCGGGCCACCACCAGCACCGCCTGAGCCTGGTCGATGCCGGAGATATAAACCTTCTGGCCCTTGAGGATCCAGTCGCCGCCGTCGCGACGCGCGGTCGTGGTGATCTTGTGGGAGTTGGAGCCGGCTTCGGGCTCGGTGATGGCGAACGCCATCGTCAGCGAGCCGTCGGCGATCGCAGGAATCCAGCGCTTCTTCTGCTCGTCGGTGCCGAACTTACTGATGATGGTCCCGTTGATGGCCGGCGATACCACCATGAGCAGCAGCGCGCTACCGGCGGCCGCCATCTCTTCCATCACCAGCGAAAGCTCGTACATTCCGGCGCCGCCGCCCCCGTACTCTTCGGGCAGGTTCACCCCGAGGAAGCCGAGTTTTCCCGCCTCCGACCACAACTCGGTGGTGTGCTTGTGCGCGCGCGCCTTCGCGAGGTAGTACTCGCTGCCATAATTGGACGCCCACGCGGCCACCGACTTGCGCAGCGCGTGGCGTTCCTCGCTTTCGATGAAGCTGGTATCGGTCATGCTGAATCTCCTTCTGTTTCAGGCGCTTCCACCCTTGCCAGGACGGCGCCCACCTCGACCTGTTGACCGGTAGTGACATTGAGTTCCGCGAGCACGCCGTCGGCCGGAGCGGTGATGGTGTGTTCCATCTTCATCGCCTCCAGCCAGATCAGTGGCTGGCCCGCCGTGACGGTGTCGCCGGCCTGGGCGGCGAGCCGGATCACGTTGCCCGGCATCGGTGCTACCAAAGATCCTGGTTCGACCGCGGAGCCCGGCTCCGGGAAGCGCGGCAGCGCGACCAGGTGAACCGGGCCGCGCGCCGAGTCGACGTAAACCTCGTCACCGTAGCGCCGCACCGCGAAGCTGCAGGACACCCCGTCGCCATCGGCGAGTACGACCTCGTTCGGAGCGGACGAGACCAGCCGCACCGATTCGTCACTGGCAAACGCCAATCCGGTTCTGGTAAAACGGTATTCAACCCGATACTCGGCGCCACCTTCGTAAAGGTAGGTCTTGACCTGATAACCCGACGCCAGGTTCCGCCAACCGCTGGGGATCGACCCGAACACCGGGGCGACAGCGCGGTTGTGTGCGGCGTCGGCGAGCGCGGCGGCGATCGCCGACAACCGCACCGTCGCGTCATCGGCCAGCGGCGCGGACAGCTCATCGAGTCCGTGCGTGTCGAAAAACGCTGTATCGGTGGCCCCGTCGAGGAACGCGGGATGGCGCAGCACGTTGACCAGCAGCGCGCAGTTGGTCGTCAGGCCGTGCAGGCGGGTGCGGGCCAGCGCGTCGGCGAGTACCAGCGCCGACTGCCGGCGCGTCGGAGCGTAGGAGATGACTTTGGCGAGCATCGGGTCGTAGTGGATCGAGACCACCGATCCGTCGACGATGCCGGAATCCAGCCGGATCCCGGTGCGCTGTCCCAGCGAGCCGAACACGGCCCGAACCGACGGCACGTCGATCGTGTGCACCAGGCCGGCCTGGGGCTGCCAGCCGTGCGCCGGATCCTCGGCATAGAGCCGAGCCTCGATCGAATATCCCTGGGCAGCAGGTGGTTCGGGATCGAGACGGTCGCCGTCGGCGACGGCGAGCTGCAGCTCGACGAGATCGAGTCCGGTGGTCTCCTCGGTGACCGGATGTTCGACCTGCAACCGGGTGTTCATCTCCAGGAAGTAGAACTCGCCGCTATCGTCGGCGAGGAACTCCACGGTTCCCGCGCCGGTGTAGCCGATCGCGCCGGCGGCCAGCCGCGCGGCGTCAAACAGCTTGGCGCGCATCCCCGGTGTGCACTCCACCAGCGGTGACGGCGCCTCCTCGATGACCTTTTGGTGGCGACGCTGAATCGAGCATTCCCGCTCACCGACGGCCCACACGGTGCCGTGGGCGTCGGCCATGACCTGCACCTCAATGTGGTGGCCGGTGGGCAGGTAGCGCTCGCAGAACACGGTCGGATCGCCGAACGCGGACTGCGCTTCGCGCTGTGCCGCGGCGACCTCGGCGGGCAGCGCCGACAATTCGCGAACCACCCGCATGCCGCGGCCCCCGCCACCCGCGGACGCCTTGACCAGCACCGGAAGCTGGGATTCGCTGACCGCGTCGGGGTCGAGTTCGTCGAGCACCGGCACTCCGGCCGCCGCCATCAGCTTCTTCGACTCGATCTTGGAGCCCATCGCGCGCACCGCGTCCACCGGCGGTCCGACCCAAATCAGGCCGGCCTCTTGCACCGCGGCCGCGAACTCGGCGTTCTCCGAGAGGAATCCGTAGCCGGGGTGCACCGCGTCGGCACCGGCGGCGCGCGCGGCCGCGATGATGGCTTCGGCGTTCAGGTAGTCGCTGGCTTTCGGCAGCCGTACCCGGGCGTCGGCTTCACCGACGTGCGGCGCCGCCGCGTCCGGATCGGTGTACACAGCGACGGTGCCCAGGCCCAGTCGCCGGCAGGTGGCGAACACCCGTCGGGCGATTTCGCCGCGGTTGGCAACCAGCACTCGAGTGAGCATCGGATTCACATCCTGAAGACGCCGAAGTTCGACGTCCCATTGATCGGGCCGTTGGCGATGGCGGACAAACACATTCCCAGCACGGTGCGGGTGTCGCGCGGGTCGATCACCCCGTCGTCATAAAGCATCCCGGACAACACCATCGGCAGTGACTCGGCTTCGATCTGGCCCTCGACGGCCGCGCGCATGGCGGCGTCGGCTTCCTCGTCGACCTGCTGCCCGCGTGCTTCCGCGGCCGCCCGGGCCACGATCGACAGCACACCCGCCAGCTGGGTGCCGCCCATCACCGCGGATTTGGCGCTGGGCCAGGCGAACAGGAAGCGAGGGTCGTAGGCGCGGCCGCACATGCCGTAGTGACCGGCGCCGTAGGACGCGCCGATCAGCAGCGAGATGTGCGGGACGGTCGAGTTGGACACGGCGTTGATCATCATCGAGCCGTGCTTGATCATCCCGCCCTCTTCGTAGTCCTTGCCCACCATGTAGCCGGTGGTGTTGTGCAGGAACAACAATGGGGTGTCGGAGCGGTTGGCCAGCTGGATGAACTGGGTCGCCTTCTGCGACTCCTCGCTGAACAACACGCCGCGTGAGTTGGCGAGGATGCCCAGGGGGTATCCGTGCAGTTGTGCCCAGCCGGTCACCAGGGCGGACCCGTAGAGCGGCTTGAACTCGTCGAATTCGGAGCCGTCGACGATGCGCGCGATCACCTCGCGCGGATCGAACGGGATGCGCAGATCCGAGGGCACGATGCCGATCAGCTCCTCGGTGTCGAACAGCGGCTCGGTCACCGGCTTCGGCGTGGGTCCTTGTTTGACCCAGTTCAGCCGCGCCACGATGCGGCGGCCGATGCGGATCGCGTCGAGCTCGTCGTGCGCGAAGTAGTCGGCCAAACCCGAGATGCGGGCATGCATTTCGGCGCCGCCCAGCGACTCGTCGTCGGATTCCTCGCCGGTGGCCATCTTCACCAGCGGGGGCCCGGCCAGGAACACCTTGGAGCGTTCCTTGATCATCACCACGTGGTCGGACATTCCGGGTATGTAGGCTCCACCCGCGGTGGAGTTGCCGAATACCAGCGCGATGGTGGGGATTCCGGCCGCCGACAGTCGGGTGAGGTCGCGGAACATCTGTCCACCGGGGACGAAAATCTCCTTCTGGGTGGGCAGGTCAGCGCCACCGGATTCCACCAGCGAAATCACCGGCAATCGGTTCTGTAGGGCAATCTGGTTAGCCCGCAGTATCTTTCGAAGTGTCCACGGGTTGCTGGTGCCGCCCTTGACTGTCGGGTCATTGGCGACGATCAGGCATTCCACGCCGCTCACCGCCCCGATGCCGACGACTGTGCTGGCACCGATCTGGAAAGCGCTGCCGTACGCCGCAAGCGGGCTCAGTTCGAGAAACGGGGAGTCCGGGTCGACGAGCAGCTCGATGCGTTCCCGGGCGGTCAGTTTGCCGCGGGCGTGGTGGCGCTCGACGTACTTGGGTCCGCCACCCCCGAGCGCTTTGGCCAGTTCGGCGTCGATCTCGTCGAGCCTGTTGGTTGCCGCCGACGCGGCGTCGCTGTAGGCGGCCGAGTTCGGATCGAGCGTGGACTGCAACACGGTCACGATTGATATCCCAATGTTTTGGCGGCCAGTGCGGTGAGGATCTCGGTGGTTCCGCCGCCGATGCCCAGGATCCGCATGTCCCGGTATTGGCGTTCGACTTCCGACTCGGCCATGTAGCCCATGCCGCCGAACAACTGGACGGCCTGGTTGGCAACCCACTCCCCGGCTTCCACCGCGGTGTTTTTGGCGAAGCACACCTGCGCGATCAGGTTGGTTTCGCCGGCGAGCTGACGCTCCACCACGCTGCGCGCATAGACGCGGGCGACGTCGATGCGCCGGGCCATCTCGGCGAGCGTGTTCTGCACCGACTGGCGGCTAATCAGCGGGCGGCCGAACGTCTCCCGGTCGCGGCACCACTGGGCGGTGATGTCCAGGCACCGCTGTGCGCTCGAATACGCTTGCGCGGCAAGGCCGATCCGCTCTGCCACGAAGGCCTGCGCAATCTGCAGGAACCCGCTGTTCTCGGGACCGACCAGGTTGGCCGCCGGCACCCGCGCGTCCACGTAGGACAGCTCGGCGGTGTCCGAGGATCGCCACCCCATCTTGTCCAGCTTGCGGCTGACTTGCAGACCGGATGAGCAGCCGGGTGTGCCCTTCTCGACCACCAGCAGCGAAACCCCGGCTGCGCCAGGGCCACCGGTGCGCACCGCGGTCACGACGTAGTCCGCGCGTACCCCGGAGGTGATGTACGTCTTGGCGCCGTTGACGATGTAGTGATCGCCATCTGGCACCGCTGTGGTTCGCAGGTGCCCGACGTCCGAACCGCCGCCCGGCTCGGTGATGGCCAGGGCGCCGATCTTCTCCCCGGCCAACGTCGGGCGCACAAACTCCTCGACCTGGCGTGCATCCCCCGACGCGATCATGTGCGGTACGGCGATACCGCAGGTGAACAGCGACGCGAAAACCCCACCGGGTGCACCGGATTGGTGCACCTCCTCGCAGATGATCACCGAGTCGACGCCGTCCCCGCCGCCCCCGCCGACCGCTTCCGGAAAGTTCGCGCCCAGCAACCCGGCCGCCCCCGCCCGCCGGTGCAGTTCGCGGGGCAGGTCGCCGGTGCGTTCCCACTCGTCGGCGTGGGGCAGGATCTCACGTTCGGTGAACGAGCGCACCGTTTTTCGCAGCTGCTCGCGCTCGGGTGTGTTCCACATACTCACAACAGGCTCTCCGGAATATCGACGTGTCGGCTGCGCAGCCATTCGCCCAGTCCCTTCGCCTGCGGATCGAATCGCGCTTGATAGGCGACACCCTGACCGAGGATGCCGTCGACGACGAAGTTCACCGCCCGCAGATTGGGCAGCACGTGGCGGGTGACGTCGTGGTCGGCCGTCTCGGGAAGCAGTTCCTTGAGCAGCTCGACGGTCAGCGTGTTGGCCAGCCAGCGCCATTGGTCGTCGGTGCGGACCCAGACCCCGACGTTGGCCGCGCCGCCCTTGTCGCCGCTGCGGGCGCCGGCGATCAGGCCCAGCGGCACCCGCCGCGTCGGTCCGTCGGGCAGCGGGCCGGGCAGTGGCGGGGGATCGGCGGGCGCCAGCTCCAAAGTCTCGGTGGCGCAAGGGATGTAAGTCCCGGTCCCGTCGGCGTGCACGGCGACATGCGGCACTTTAGTGGCGTCGACATATCCGGCGGTGAACACGCCGTACACCTGGCCATCGCCCGGCGGGGCGGTGACGCTGAATCCCGGATAGCTCGCCAGGGCTAATTCGACTGCGGCAGAAGAGAACTGGCGCCCCACATTGGCCGGATCGGGATCACGGACGACGCAGTGCAGCAACGCGCTGGCGGCTTCTTCGGTGTCGGCGTCGGTGTGGTCGGTGCGGGCCAGGGTCCACTGCAGCTCGGCGGGCTTGACGGTCAGGTTCGATTCCAGCTGCCGTCGCACCAACTCGGCCTTGGCCTCGATGTCCAGGCCGGTCAGCACAAATGTCATGGCGTTGCGGAACCCGCCGATGCTGTTCAGCGACACCTTCAGCGTGGGCGGCGGCGGTTCGCCGACCACCCCGCTGACGCGCATCCGATCGGGGCCGTCATCGGACAGCTCGATGGTGTCCATCCGGGCCGTGACGTCCGGGTTGGCGTAGCGGGCGCCGGTGATCTCGTAGAGCAGCTGGGCGGTAACGGTGTCCACGCTGACCAAACCGCCGGTGCCGGGGTGCTTGGTGATCACCGACGAGCCGTCTTCATGCACCTCGGCCAGTGGGAAGCCGGGGTACGACAGATCAGGTACCTCGGTGAAGAAGGCGTAGTTGCCGCCGGTGGCCTGGACCCCGCACTCGATGATGTGGCCGGCGACCACGGCGCCGGCGAGCCGGCTGTAGTCGGTGCGGCCCCAGCCGAAATGCGCGGCCGCGGCCCCGACGATCACCGAGGCATCGGTCACCCGGCCGGTGACGACGACGTCGGCGCCGTCGTTGAGGCAGTCGACGATGCCCCACGCACCCAGATAAGCGTTGGCCGTCAGCGGCGTGCCGAGCCCCAGCTCCGCGGCGCGGGGGAGCAGGTCGTCGCCCTCGACGTGGGCGATGCGGGCGTCGATGCCCAGGCGGTCGACCAGTGCGCGCACCGCGTCCGCCAGGCCCGCCGGGTTCAGGCCGCCCGCGTTGGCCACGATGCGCACCCCTCGGTCACGCGCCAGTCCCAGGGACTCTTCGAGCTGCGTCAGGAAAGTCTTGGCGTAGCCGCGGTCCGGGTGCTTCATCTTGTCGCGGCCGAGGATCAGCATGGTCAGCTCTGCCAGGTAGTCGCCGGTGATGTAGTCCACCTCACCGCCGGTGAGCATCTCGCGCATCGCCGACCGCCGGTCGCCGTAGAAACCCGAGCAGTTCGCGATGCGCACGGCACCGGAAACCATCCGCGTCCTCCCTTCAGGGGGCCATCAGCGAGACAGATGCGCGCGCCACCAACCAACCGGTAGGTCAGCATAGTCGGATGCCGACAGCGGCGCGAACAGCGGTGGCGGCCCGCTTCCTGACGACTTCGCTTCAGTATTCATCGTCCTGGTAAGCCTTCAGATCACCACCTCCAAGGCACAAAAACCAGTGACATAAGCGGTAGCGTCATTGGCTACTGGGAGGCAACGATGAAGCAGTGCATCCTCGGAGGACTGGTTGCCCTGCTGCTCGCTGGAGGGCTGATCGCCGCAGCGCCGCCGGCCGGCGCCGGGTGCCAGTACGGAGGACTCGTCATCAGCAAGTGCGATGGACCCGTCCAGCCCGACGGCACCTGGCAACGTTGCGTGGTATTTACCAACTCGACGGGTAGCGGCGCCAGTGCCTACCTAGTGCCCGAGAGGCGCTGCGATGTGATGGGTCCTGATCTGCATCCTTGGGGCCTCGCCTTCGCTGACCCACCGACACGCATCGACGACTGAGCCGCCCGTTTTGGCGACCAGCAGCTCACCGACTATCCTTGTCCGAGATTGTCGCCGTTCGGTCCGCTGGGCCATGCCGCGCGACAGACCCGCGAAATCCCTAATCGAGGAGTAAGGCCCGACCATGGCGACACCCAAGCGCAGGATGTCGCGCGCGAATACCCGTAGCCGGCGCGCGCAGTGGAAGGCCGCCAAGACCGAGCTCGTCGGTGTGACGGTGGCAGGCCACAAGCACAAGGTGCCCCGGAGGCTGCTCAAGGCCGCCCGCCTTGGCCTCATCGATCTGGACCGGCGTTAATCTCGGGAAATCCGCGGCGAGCCTCTCAGGCCGCTCTCAGGCGCTAGGGCGAGACTAGTGGCCGTGCGGATACTTGTCGTCGACGACGATCGCGCCGTGCGCGAGTCGCTGCGCAGGTCGCTTTCTTTCAATGGCTACTCGGTCGAGCTGGCCCATGACGGGGTCGAAGCGCTCGACATGATTGCCAGTGACCGGCCCGACGCGCTGGTGCTGGACGTGATGATGCCGCGCCTGGACGGCCTGGAGGTCTGCCGGCAGCTGCGCAGCACCGGCGATGACCTGCCCATCCTGGTGCTCACCGCCCGCGACTCGGTTTCCGAGCGGGTCGCGGGCCTGGACGCCGGCGCGGACGACTACTTGCCGAAGCCGTTCGCCCTCGAAGAACTGCTGGCGCGCGTGCGGGCGCTGCTGCGCCGCACCAAGCCCGACGACGACGCCGAGTCGGTCGCTATGGTTTTCTCCGATCTGGCCCTGGACCCGGTGACCCGCGAAGTCACCCGCGGGCAACGACGGATCAGCCTGACCCGCACCGAATTCTCGTTGCTGGAGATGCTGATCGCCAACCCTCGGCGGGTACTGACCCGCAGCCGCATCCTCGAGGAGGTGTGGGGATTCGACTTCCCCACCTCGGGCAATGCGCTGGAGGTCTATGTCGGGTATCTGCGCCGCAAAACCGAGGCCGACGGCGAGCCGCGGCTGATCCACACCGTGCGCGGGGTGGGTTACGTGCTCCGGGAGACGCCTCCGTAATGGTGTTGTTCCGTCGGCGTCGGCGCGCACCGCTGCGAGCTGCCAGTTCGTTGTCGCTGCGGTGGCGGGTCATGCTGCTGGCGATGTCGATGGTGGCGATGGTCGTCGTGCTGATGGCCCTGTCGGTCTACGCGGTCATCTCGAACGCCTTGTACAGCGACATCGACAACCAGCTGCAGAGCCGCGCTCAGCTGCTGATCGCCAGCGGCTCGCTGGCGGCCGATCCCGGCAAGGCCATCGAGGGCACCGCCTATTCGGATGTCAACGCGATGCTGGTGAATCCGGGGCACTCGATCTTCAAGGCCCAGCAGCCGGGCGAGACGTTGCCCGTGGGGCCGCCGGAGAAGGCGGTCATCCGCGGTGAGTTGTTCATGTCGCGGCGCACCGCGGCGGATCAACGAATACTCGCCATCCACCTGCCCAACGGCAGCTCGCTGCTGATCTCCAAGAGCCTCAGGCCCACCCAAGCGGTCATGACGAAGCTGCGCTGGGTGCTGCTGATGGTCGGCGGCATCGGTGTCGCCGTCGCCGCGGTGGCCGGGGGGATGGTCACCCGGGCGGGCCTTCGCCCGGTGGGCCGGCTGACCGAAGCCGCCGAGCGGGTGGCGCGCACCGACGACCTGCGGCCCATACCGGTGTTCGGCAGCGACGAATTATCCAGGCTCACAGAGGCTTTCAATTTGATGCTGCGAGCGCTGGCCGAGTCGCGGGAACGGCAGGCGCGGCTGGTCACCGACGCCGGACATGAATTGCGCACCCCGCTGACGTCGCTACGCACCAACGTCGAATTGCTAATCGCCGCAATGGAACCCGGAGCGCCGCGGCTGCCGGAGCAGGAAATGGTCGATCTGCGTGCCGATGTGATCGCCCAGATCGAGGAATTGTCCACGCTGGTAGGCGATTTGGTGGACCTCACCAGAGACGCCGGCGGCCAGGTGGTGCACGAGCCGGTCGACATGTCCGAGGTCATCGATCGCAGCCTGGAACGGGTCAGGCGTCGGCGCAACGATATTCACTTCGACGTCGAGGCGATCGGATGGCAGGTTTACGGGGACGTCGCCGGGCTGTCGCGTGCGGCGCTGAACCTCATGGACAATGCGGCCAAGTGGAGCCCGCCCGGCGGCCATGTCGGCGTCAAAATGCGCCAACTCGACCCGTCGCACGCCGAGCTGGTGGTTTCCGACCAAGGCCCGGGGATTCCACCGCACGAGCGCCGTCTGGTGTTCGAGCGGTTCTACCGCTCGACGACCGCGCGGGCAATGCCCGGCTCGGGTCTGGGGCTGGCGATTGTCAAACAGGTGGTGCTCAACCACGGCGGATCGCTTCGCGTCGAAGACACCGCGCCGGGCGGTCAGCCCCCTGGGACGTCGATCTATGTGCTGCTGCCGGGCCGGCCGATGCCCCAGATCCCCGAGGCCGAACCCGGGATACCCGCGGCCGAGGACGAGGCGAACTCTCGGGAATCAGCGAACGTTATCTCAGTGGACTCTCAGTCCGCGCGGGCAACCTAGGTCTGCGGCTACTGTTGAAAAAGCACGCCGATCGAGCCCACAGCGAGCCGAAAATACCGAAATAGAGGAAGAGCGACTTAGCGACATGACGAATCACCCGAGGTATTCGCCACCGCCGCAGCAGCCGGGATACGGTGCCGGGCCCAATCAGCCGGCACCCCCCGCCTATGCCCAGGGGCAACAGCCCGCCTACAACGCGCAGTTCGACTGGCGCTATCAACAGCCCCAGTCGCAGTACCGTCAGCCCTACGAGCCGTTCAGTGCCACCGGCCCGGGGCGGATACCCGGTGGCACCGCGACGGGATCGATCCCCCGGGGCACCGGGACGGGACCGATCGGCGTGGGCACCGGGCCGGGTCCGATACCCGGTGGCACCGGCAGGCGGCCGATACCGGGGATGCTTCCGCCGATGCCCGGTCCGCACGGGGCCCCTCTACCTCAAAAGCGTTCTCGCACAGGCGCGTTGGTCGCCGGTGCGGTGGCGATCGCGGTCATCTCGGCCGGAATCGGCGGCGCTGCGGCAACGGTCGTGGAGCTGGGCACGCACGCCGCAGGCGGCAGCGGTGGCGGACTGGTGACGCGGGGCGGCCCCCAGCGTTCCGGCGGCGAACATGCCCCCGGGCAGCGTCGAGCAGGTCGCCGCCAAGGCGGTGCCCAGCGTCGTCATGCTGGAGACCGATCTGGGTCGCCAGTCCGAGGAGGGCTCCGGCATCATCCTGTCGGCCGACGGGCTGATCATGACCAACAATCACGTCGTCGCGGCAGCCGCCAACCCCAAGGGCGCCGGTGGCCCCGGTGGCCCCGGTGGCCCCGGTCGGGCCCCCCGGTAGTCCTGGTGGGCCCGGTGGACCTGGTGGTCCTGGCGGCCCGGGTGGCGCAGCGCCCAAGACGACGGTGACGTTCTCCGACGGCCGCACCGCGCCGTTCACGGTGGTGGGCACCGATCCCACCAGTGACATCGCCGTGGTGCGCGTGCAGGGCATCTCCGGGCTCAATCCGATTTCGCTGGGCTCGTCGTCGGATCTGAAGGTCGGCCAGCCGGTCATGGCGGTCGGGTCGCCGCTGGGTCTGGCCGGCACGGTGACCACCGGGATCGTCAGCGCGCTGAACCGGCCGGTGTCGACGACCGGTGAGTCGGGCAACCAAAACACGGTGCTGGACGCGATTCAGACCGATGCCGCGATCAACCCGGGTAACTCCGGCGGCGCGCTGGTCAACATGCAGGGTCAGCTGGTGGGCGTCAACTCCGCCATCGCCACCCTGGGCGCCGATTCGGGTGACTCGCAGAGCGGCTCGATCGGACTTGGCTTCGCGATTCCGGTCGATCAGGCCAAGCGCATCGCGGACGAGTTGATTGCCACCGGAAAGGCGTCACACGCCTCGCTCGGCGTGCAGGTGACCACCGACAAGGGCACCCCCGGCGCCAAGGTCATGGACGTCGTGCAGGGCGGTGCGGCCGCGAGCGCCGGCGTGCCCAAGGGCGTGGTGGTGACCAAGGTCGACGACCGCCCGATCAATAGCGCCGACGCTCTGGTCGCCGCCGTCCGGTCCAAAGCGCCGGGTGACAAGGTCACGTTGACCTATCAGGACCCCAATGGCGGCGGCCGCACAGTGCCGGTCACGCTCGGAAAAGCGGAGCAGTGATGAGAGTCGACGCGCCGTGGTCGGACCACGGATATACGGTGGCACCCATGGAAAAAGCTGCGGAGTTGGTAGTCGGCCGGGCACTTGTCGTCGTCGTCGACGATCGCACCGCACACGGCGACGAGGACCACAGCGGGCCGCTGGTCACCGAGCTGCTGACCGAGGCCGGGTTCGTCGTGGACGGCGTGGTGGCCGTCGAGGCTGACGAGATCGAGATCCGAAACGCGCTGAACACCGCAGTGATCGGTGGTGTGGACCTGGTGGTGTCGGTGGGCGGCACCGGAGTGACGCCTCGTGACGTCACCCCGGAAGCTACCCCGACATCCTGGACCGCGAGATCCTCGGGATCGCCGAAGCCATCCGCGCCTCGGGACTGTCCGCGGGAATCACCGACGCCGCACTGTCCCGCGGTCTGGCGGGTGTGTCCGGAAGCACGCTGGTGGTCAACCTGGCCGGGTCGCGGTATGCGGTACGCGACGGGATGGCGACGCTGAATCCGTTGGCCGCTCAGATCATCGGACAGTTGTCGAGCCTAGAAATCTGATCAGCCGCGCATCTGTCTTCGGCGTCCGCGCGGGGTCCGTGCTCCGGCGGTGGTGTGTGAGCGGTTCCGCCGTGCCGGCCCGACGAGCCCCCGTTGCTTTGGGCGAGCAGATCGCGGATTTCGGTCAGCAGGACGATCTGGGCGTCGTCGGCCTGCTCGACCTCACCGCGCTTGCGCAGCGTGTTGTAGGGCAGCACGACGAAGAAATAGACCACGAACGCGACCAGGACGAAGTTGATGGCGGCCGACAGCAGGATGTTCAAGTCGATCGTCTGACCGCCCCCGATGCCGATCTTCAAGACGCCGACATCGGAGTTCTGGTTGACGCCGACCCGGTTGATCAGCGGCGTGATGATGCTGTCGGTGAACTTGGTGACCAACGCGGTGAACGCCGTACCGATGACCACCGCGACGGCCAGGTCGACGATGTTGCCCCGCGAGAGAAACTCCTTGAACCCTTTGAACATCGGGAGGTCCTTTCTGGACTGGACGCAGTGTGCTCAGTGCAGGGTCAGAGTTACCGTTTGACCCAGCGCCGAACCTGCCACCGTGTTCGCCACGCGAGCCGGAAGCGCAACTAACACTACGCGGTCACCCCCGTCGGACTGGGATTTCTCCTTGGCCGACACGAGGACAACGACGGCGTCGGTGGCCACCACCTTGCTGACCGCCGGGGCAGAGCCCGGCGCGTCGTTGGCCGTCGCGGCCAGCACGTCCACGACGTCGCCCACCCGAACCAGGTCGATCAGCGCGCTGTCCGCCAGGTGCAGCGGGACGATGCGGGCGCCCGGCCCGGCCGTGATGATCGCGGCCTCGGCCAGCCGGCTGCCCAGCAGCCGGACGTCGGTGAGCATTTCACCGCGCCGCGTCGGGCTGGCCAGCGTGGATCCGACCACTGCGCTCAGGTCGGCGCGTGACCCGTCGGGAATGGTTGTCGCCGAACGCTTTTCGAGCCGGACGTCATCGGAAGTCAACGCGGTGCCGGGCCGCAGGTCGCGCGTGGCCACCACCACCTCGGCGCGATCATCGTCGGGATTCGACCGCAAGGTGGCCACGCCCGCCAGCACGACGAGCGCACCGGCGGCCACGCGCCGGAATGCCACGGTCCGCGTCCAGTCCGGGCGCAACCAGGCCGATATCCGGCTGAACAGGGTTGGGTTCAGCGATGGTTCCGCCACGCTGGACACGCTAGGCGGCATGCACGGGCGGAAACGCCGTTCGGGTGGCGCGCTGGGATACCCGGTGGATAACTCGCTAGCTTGAGGCGGCCGCCGTGGCCGGCGTGGAGCTGCTGCCCGACTTGTCGGACTTTTCAGATTTTTCCGAGGAGCTCGACGACTTGCTGTCGCTGGAGCTCGAACTTGTCCCCGACTCGCTGCTCGACGATCCGTTGGTCGAGCCGGTCGATTTCTTGCCCGATTCGCGGCTGTCGGTCCGATAAAAGCCGCTGCCCTTGAATACCACGCCGACCTTGCCGAACAGCTTGCGCAGCCGACCGGAGCACTTTTCGCACGTGGTCAGCGCGTCGTCGGTGAAGGCTTGCACCACGTCGAAGCGGTCGGCGCACTCGGTGCACTGATAGCTGTAAGTCGGCACAAAAACCTCCGGGATGATGTGGAACTGGATTAGCACTCTACCGTCTTAAGTGCTAGAACCGCCACGTGATGACGATCATTCCCACCGGTTATACCCGGATCGGGAGCGCGATGACGCCGCGCCGCGGCGTCAGTGCGTCGGTCATTGGCACGTCGTGCGGTTCCGCCGGCAACTCCTCGACCAGCTCGTCGTCGCGCACCACGGCGATCAGCCGCGCATCCGGATCCCGGCCCGGCAGCGATCGGTCGTAGAAGCCCCGGCCCCGGCCCAACCGCGCGCCGCCGTGATCGACCGCCAGCGCCGGCACGATCACCAGGCCGGCCTCGGCGAGGGCGCACTCGGGCAGCCAGGGTTCGGCCGGTTCGAGCAGCCCCCAGGGTCCGCGGGTGAGTCCGCCCGGCCGGTACTCGCCCCACCGCAGCGGCACGGGGGTGCCGTCGGCCGCGGTGCGCGCAACCGGCAGCAGCACCCGCTTCGCGCGGCGCAGCAACACATCCAGCATCCCGACGGACCCCGGCTCGGAGCCCATCGGCACGTACGCGCAGACCGTGCTGCCGTCGTCGACCACGAGCTCCGCGTGCGCGCTCAGCATTCGGGCCTCGTCGGCCCGAACCTCGTCGGCAACGTCGAGGCGTGCCGGACAGCAGCTGTTCCCGCAACGCCGCCTTGGTCACGGTCGCCATGGTTTAACGATGACAGCCCCGGGTCACACCCTGGCGATGGGCCTAGTCAGGGTTATGGTGTGAACGATGTCACGCCGAGCAGAAGTACCGATCCCATTCACGGCGATCGTCCCGGCGGCCGGCCTGGGCACGCGTTTTCTGCCGGCGACCAAGACGGTGCCCAAGGAGTTGCTGCCTGTCGTCGACACGCCCGGCATCGAGCTGGTCGCCGAGGAGGCGGCCGCGGCCGGGGCCGAGCGCCTGGTGATCGTCACCTCCGAGGGTAAGGACGGCGTCGTCGCGCACTTCGTCCAAGACCTGGTGCTGGAGGGCACGCTCGAGGCGCGCGGCAAGCAAGCCATGCTGGCCAAGGTGCGGCGCGCACCGGCTCTGATCAAGGTGGAGTCCGTGGTGCAGGCCGAACCGCTCGGACTGGGACACGCGATCAGCTGCGTCGAGCCCGTGCTGACGCCTGACGAGGACGCCGTGATGGTGCTACTGCCCGACGACCTAGTGCTGCCGACCGGCGTCCTGGAGACGATGTCGACGGTGCGGGCCGAGCACGGCGGCACGGTGCTGTGCGCCATCGAGGTGACGCCCGAGGAGATCAGCGCCTACGGCGTCTTCGACGTCGAGGCGGTTCCCGACGGCGACAATCCCGACGTGCTGAAGGTCAACGGCATGGTGGAAAAGCCCAAGACCGAGGACGCGCCGTCGATGTTTGCCGCGGCGGGCCGCTACGTGCTTGACCGCGCCATTTTCGATGCGCTGCACCGCATCGACCGCGGCGCCGGCGGCGAGGTCCAGCTGACCGACGCGATCGCGCTATTGATCAGCGAGGGCCACCCGGTTCATGTCGTGGTTCATCGCGGCTCTCGACACGACCTGGGAAATCCCGGCGGCTACCTCAAGGCTGCGGTTGACTTTGCATTGGATCGTGACGACTACGGCCCGGAGCTGCGGCGGTGGTTGGTGGCGCGATTGGGCCTGACCGAACAGTGACCGGACGGTAAGGCCCGGTTCGCTCCCGGCGTTGGCGCCCGTCACGGCTTGAAGGCAGAAAGGCGCGCCCGTGCGTTCTGTGGAGGAGCAGCAGGCCCGAATAGCGGCCGCCGCGGTCGCCCCGCGGCCCGTACGTGTTGCGATTGCCGAGGCGCAGGGATTGATGTGTGCCGAGGAAGTGGTGACCGAGAGGCCGCTGCCGGGCTTCGACCAGGCCGCCATCGACGGCTACGCGGTGCGCAGCGTCGACGTGGTCGGGGTGGGCTTCGGAGAAGGCGGCGTAGTCGGCGCGTTTTCCGACGAAGACAGCGACGAAGGCGAGCGCGGCGGGCTGGTCTTGCCGGTGACGGGAACGATCGAAGCCGGTTCGCGCACACCCAGCAGGCTGCAGCCCCGCCAGGCGGCCCGGGTGCAGACCGGCGCCCCGCTGCCGACGCTGGCCGACGCGGTGCTGCCGTTGCGCTGGACCGACGGCGGGACGCAGCGGGTGCGGATCCTGCGCGGCGCCCCCTCGGGTGCCTACGTGCGGCGCGCGGGCGACGACGTCCAGCCCGGCGACGTCGCCGTGCGGTCCGGAACGATCATCGGCGCGGCCCAGGTGGGGCTGCTGGCGGCGGTCGGTCGCGAACGCGTGCTGGTGCACCCGCGCCCGCGGCTGTCGGTGATGGCCGTCGGCGGCGAGCTGGTCGACATCACCCGCAACCCGGGCAACGGGCAGGTCTACGACGTCAACTCCTATGCCCTCGCGGCGGCCGGCCGCGATGCCGGCGCGGAGGTGAACCGCATCGGCATCGTCAGCAACGACCCCAAGGAGCTCGGGGAGATCGTCGAGGGGCAGATCAATCGCGCCGAGGTCCTGGTGATCGCCGGCGGCGTCGGGGGTGCGGCGGCCGAGGCGGTGCGCGCGGTGCTGTCCGAGCTCGGCGAGATGGAGGTGGTCCGCGTCGCCATGCACCCCGGATCCGTCCAGGGCTTCGGGCAGCTGGGGCGCGAGGGGGTTCCGACGTTTCTGCTGCCGTCCAATCCCGTCAGCGCCCTGGTGGTCTTCGAGGTGATGGTCCGGCCCCTGATCCGGCTGTCGCTGGGCAAGCGCCAGCCCATGCGCCGGATCGTGCAGGCCCGCACGCTGTCCCCGATCACGTCGGTGGCCGGGCGCAAGGGCTATCTGCGCGGTCAGCTGATGCGTGATCAGGAAAGCGGTGAATACCTGGTGCAGGCGCTGGGTGGGGCCCCGGGCGCGTCATCGCATCTGCTGGCCACACTCGCGGAAGCGAACTGTCTGGTCGTCATTCCCAGCGGCGCGGAGCAGATCCGCACCGGTGAGATCGTCGACGTCGCCTTCCTGGCTCAGCGCGGCTGACCCAGACAGTGCCCCAGCTTGTGAACTTCCTGCGTTCGAACCCGCGGCATCCAGGGTGGCCCATGGATATGGGACCGCTGCGGGTCCCGGCGGGGTTGATCCGGCTGCGGGCGGTGCGAATGCGAGACGGCGCGCAGTGGAGCCGGATCCGGTTGGCCGACCGCGCGCACCTCGAGCCGTGGGAGCCCAGCGCGGAGGGCGATTGGACCGTCCGGCACACCGTCGGCGCGTGGCCGGCGCTGTGTTCCGGTCTGCGTTCGGAGGCCCGCAAGGGACGCATGCTGCCGTACGTGATCGAGCTCGACGGGCGGTTCTGCGGCCAGCTGACCATCGGCAACGTCACCCACGGGGCGTTGCGGTCGGCGTGGATCGGCTACTGGGTATCGAAGTCGGCGACCGGTCGCGGGGTGGCCACCGGAGCGTTGGCGCTGGGTCTGGACCACTGCTTCGGTCCGGTCATGCTGCATCGCGTGGAAGCCACTGTGCGCCCGGAGAACGCCGCCAGCCGCGCCGTGCTGGCAAAGGTCGGATTCCGCGAGGAGGGTCTGTTGCGCCGCTACCTCGAAGTCGACCGGGCATGGCGAGACCATTTATTGATGGCGATCACCGTCGAAGAGGTCTACGGGTCGGTGACGTCGACCCTGGTGCGGGCCGGGCACGCCAGTTGGCCGTGATGAGGCGCCGCCGCGCGCGGTGAAACCCCAGCGTGGCGGGAGCGTGGCTGATGTGACACGAGTGACCGTTGGTGCTTGTAATGGGCAAATTACAGGTGTGTAATTGTGCTGGTCGCATGCACCGATGGGAACTGAAGAGAGCAGGTCGTCATGCCAAGCATTCCTCAATCTCTGTTGTGGATCTCGCTGGTGGTGCTGTGGCTGTTTGTGCTGGTTCCGATGCTGATCAGCAAACGCGACGCCGTGCGGCGCACCAGCGACGTCGCGTTGGCGACCCGGGTGCTGAACGGCGGTTCGGCTTCTCGTCTGCTCAGACGGAAGGGTCCCGCGGCGGGGCATCGCACCGATCCCGACTGGAAGCCGCAGGAGAGCGACCTCGATGACCTCGACGGCACTGACCAGGACGAACACTCCGAAGAGGACGACGCCGACGAGCGGCCGACGCACCCGGTCGTCATGCAGTTCGAGGTACCCGAGCAGACCGAGCCCGACTACCTGGATGTCGATGTCATCGAGGATTCGGGGGCGCTGCCGGCGGGAGCCAGCGAAGCGAAGACCGAGCCGGTGCTCGAGGCCGACGAGACCGAAACCGAGACCGAGCCTGTGGCCCGCGAGGCTGAGCGCGAGCACCCTGACCGTTTCGGGGACGAATACGAGTACATCGAGGACTCGTCCGGCCTGGAGCCCGACGAGGACGACGACGACGCTCTCGACGACGGGACCGCGCCGCCGGTCGCGCCGGCCGCATCACGGCGGCGCCGGTTCGACGAGAAGACCGCCGCTGCCGTCAGCGCACGCAAGTACACGTTCCGCAAGCGTGTCCTGATGGTGATGGCGGTCGTGTTGGTCGGCTCGGCCACTGCGGCGTTCGAAGTGACCCCCACCGCCTGGTGGGTGTGCAGCATTGCCACCGGTCGTCACGGTGCTCTACCTGGCGTACCTGCGCCGGCAAACCCGGATCGAGGAGAAGGTGCGTCGTCGCCGGATGCACCGGATGGCACGGGCACGGCTTGGCGTGGAGAACGCCGCGGACCGCGAATACGACGTGGTCCCCTCACGGCTGCGGCGCCCGGGCGCGGTGGTCCTCGAGATCGACGACGAGGACCCGATCTTCGAGCATCTCGACTACGACATCCCGGTGCGCGCCTACGGCTGGCCCCGCGACCTGCCGCGGGCCGTCGGCGCGTAGCAGCGACCGGTGGTGCTGGGGCCGTCGGGTTCGTAGAACTGGTAGCCTGCTACCGGTCAGGGGCTATGGCGCAGTTGGTAGCGCGTCTCGTTCGCATCGAGAAGGTCAGGGGTTCGAATCCCCTTAGCTCCACCGGAAAAGTCCAGCTCAGGTCTATTTGTCAAGGTTGTGTCGGGAATAACGTAACAATTGACGTAACATCAGGGGTCATGGCAAGCATCCACGCCCAGAAGAACCGCGCCGGGAACACCTAACGCGTGCTGTGGCGCCACGATGGTCGCCAGCGCTCGCTCACGTTCGAGAACCTGCCTGCTGCAGAGCGTTTCAAGACCCTGCTCGAGGACCACGGGCCGGACGAGGCGCTGCGCGTCATCGAGCTCGACGAGATCGGGCGCCATGTTCCAACCGTCACCGAGTGGCTCACCACTCACATCGACAACCTCACCGGTGTGCAATCGGCGACCCTCGCGCGCTACCGCACGTACGTTGCTCGCGACATCGATCCTGTTCTTGGGTCCATGCCCGTCTCGGCGGTCACTGAGGCCACGATCGCGAAATGGGTGAAGCAGCTGGGCGGCAGCGGAAAGACCATCTCGAACAAGCATGGCTTCGTGTCCGGGGCGTTCAAAGCTGCGGTGCGCGTGGAAGTGATGGCGTCCAACCCGTGCGAGGGCCGGCGCCTGCCGCAAACCCGTGTCGAGGAGACGGTGTTCCTCACGCCGGGCGAGTTCCGACTGCTGCGCGACCACATCGAGCGTGAACGCTGGAAGAATCTCGCGACCTGGCTGGTCACCACCGGCATGCGCTTCTCTGAGGCTACCGCGCTCACAGCGGCCGACATCAATACCGATGCTAAGACCTGTCGCATCACCAAGGCCTGGAAGTACTCCGGTGACTACCGACCGCAGATCGGTCCGCCGAAGACGAAGAAGTCGATCCGGACCATCAGCTTGCCGTCCGCGGCGCTGGAGGTCGTTGACCTCACCGCGCCGGGATTCCTGTTCACGAACGGCGCGGGCAATCCCGTTCGCGCCCAGGAGTTCTTTAACGGCGGCTGGAAGCCGGGCCGCGAGCGCGCCCTGGCAGCCGGGCTGACGAAGTCTCCACGGGTGCACGACCTGCGCCATACGTGTGCGTCGTGGTTTCGCCGCCGGCGTCCCGTTGCCGATTGAGTCCATCCAGACGACCATCGGCGTCTACGGCCACCTGGATCGCCGCAGTGCGCAGGTGGCTGCCGACGCGATCGGCTCGGTGCTGAGCTGACCGCCTCACGGTTGATGGCCACAGGACGTGGTGCGGTCGGTGCATGTCGTGATGTCGGATAAAACGATCGACAACGTCGCCAGCCAGGTAGTCCTCGTGCTGCGGCGCTTCGACAATCCATTGCGCGAGGAGTTATTCAAGCGCCGTGCTGCTGATGGAGTCGTCGGCCCAAGCGACTATGCCGTGACAGCCCAGACGGCGAGGGCGGGTCGGCCGGCCGTGCCTGGATGCACATCGACTCGATTGCTTCTTCGATCTGGGCTTCGGTCATCGCCCATCGTCGGGCACGCTTCATGCCGGCGAACGTGCGGTCACGAAGTTTTGCTCGGAGGTAGGACTCGGAGAGTCCCAGGATGCGCGCTGCGTCTGCGAGGCCGTAAATGATGGGAATCTTGACAGTCAGCAGTTGTGCGCGGGTGGCCGGGTCGACTGGGTCATGCCGACTCATGGAGGTGCTCATTGACTCACTGTACGAAGGCTGAAGAGCTAAGGCGACGGTCAGAGGAAACTTTTTCGCGGGCGTATCGAGGCGCGCAGCACGGACGTTAAATCGCTGCACACCAGTATTTCCCGCTGTTTCCCGGTCTGGCGGTACCTCGTGAGAAGTCCGCCACGCAAGGCCCGATTGCGTCTCAAAACGCTAAGCCTTGACCGTGGCGTGACCGCGGCCAGAGTCGTTACAGTCCGATGGTGGTGGTGAGGGACGCAGAAGCGTTGGATCCGCGCCGGCGGCCGTACCCAGTTTCAGCTATGCCCAACGTTGTCGAGACTGCGCGCAAGCGGGCCGTGTTCCTCACCGACGTAGTGTCTCACCTCGCCAGGTACCGGATCGCGCTTGCGGCGTTGGCAGACTTCGAACGTCGTCATGAAAACGCTGAGCGGGCTGCCGATTTGAAAGATATCTTCTCTCGCTTGATAACGCCAAACAGCAATTCGGTATCGATGCTGACGATGCTCATGCGCGGTGGGTCAACCTTCGTCGGCTCAATGAATCGGAGCAGCGCAGATTCCCTGAAGTCTGATCTCGACAGACACGACCGAAAGCTCTGGAATCCTGGGCACAGGATGTTCAGAGGCTGGTTCAGCGGCCATTATGGCCACTGAGCCAGGCCAGCCACGACGCAAACGACAAGCGTTCGATTGTATTTGGATTCCAAATTGGAAGGAGTTGAACCTACTCGGAGTGTCGGATCGTGCGTTCTTCAAAGCGGATGAGTGGGCGCATGGCCATCTCTTCTGCGTCGCGACATCGGCTGTGCTAGCGCCGTATTAGTGGGACGGGAACGATGCGATCGAGGACCAGACGCGCTGCTTGCGTTGTTCCGGCAGGGCAATTTCGACTGGCACATCGATGGCGCCACCGACGCAGCTCCCCAAAGGGGAACGTTGCTGACCGCGCGCGAGGTCGATCCGGCCGGCGGTGACACCGAATTCGCGACGAATATGTCGCCTACGAGGCACTGTCGGAGGCCGAGAAGGCCGAAATCGACACGTCGACGGGGGTGCATAGCTTCGCCCACGCGCATCGCGGCCGATCGATGCCAGCGACAGGGAGCGGCGGTGTGGATCTGTGCGCACCCGGGTGCACCGGCTGGTTTGGAAGCGGCGCAGCGGACGGACGTCGTTGCCGCCGGGCGGATCCGCCGCCGAGGTGGTGGGCTGCTCGCCGACAAGGGCGGTGCGCTGCTGGACGGCCTGCAGGAGTGGTGCATCAACGAGAGGTCCACCCTGCGGCACACCTCGCGCCTGGCGACTCGCGATGTGGGATAACACCGGGATGTTGCACCGCGCATCGCCGTCGAGCCCACGTCGGTGCGGTTGATGCACCTCGTCACTTCGGTGCGGGAGGAGCCCGTCGCCGTCGCTCCGTCGCCGATCGAATCGAGGTCGCGATTGCGTCGGCCAATCGCCTCACCGCGGCCCGCAGCCGGTCGGCGAGCCGGCGTGCCGCGCGGGCGCGTTCCGTTCAGCGTCGTCATCGGCACCGACAGCCTGATCGCCTCCACCACGCGATATCCGGTGCCTGCGAACGACTTTCGCGATTCGTCATGCGCCGAGGCACCGCCGGGGGAACCAGCGAGGCGCCGACTACGGCGAGCGGTTCGCCCTTCAGCGACCGTTTCCGTACGGCCGTGACAGCGAGTCGATGGCGTTTTTGAACATGCCTTGGACGCCGCGTTGCATTCCGGCGTGACGACCAGCACCGCGTCGCGCGTGCGGCCTCGCACCGCAGGGCGGTCACCGGCCTCGTGACGCCGTCGCCGTCGACATCCTGTTGTGCACGGGCAGCTCGCCCAGCTGGTCGAACAGCTCCAGAAGTCACCCGTCGGGGGCGACTCGCCAGCGAGGCGGGCAGCCGCCGGTTGACCGACGCCGC
>CAWGCI010000007.1:0-547767 GCA_963820985.1 uncultured Actinomycetota bacterium
GCCCGGGAAGTTCCGCCGTCACTAAAAGAGCTATGGACGGCCCCGAGCCCTGCCACCAGCGCCCCCGTGCTGGTGGGCGGGACGGTGGCCACCGGCGACGGGCGTCGCGTCGACGGGCGCGACCCGGCCACGGGCGGGTCGCGCTGGAGCTACGCCCGCGACACCGACCTGTGTGGGGTCTCGTGGATCTACCACTACGCGGTCGCCGTCTACCGCGCCGACCGCGGTTGCGGTCAGGTCAGCACCGTCGACGGCTCCACCGGCACCCGTGGGCCCGCCCGCAGCGGCTATGCCGATCAGCACGTGCGCCTGTCCTCTGACGGCACGACCGTGTTGTCGGTGGGCAGCACCCGGGTGGAACTGTGGCGCTCGGACATGGTTCGGATGTTGGTCTACGGCGAGACCGACGCCCGCCTGAAGCCGTCGAACCGCGGCCTGCACTCTGGATGCACGCTGGAGTCCGCGGCGGCCAGCTCGTCGGCGGTGTCCGTGCTGGAAGCCTGCGCGAATCAGGCCGACCTGCGGCTGGTGCTGCTGCGCCCGGGTAAGGATGACGACGAACCCCAACAGCACCTGGTGGCCGAACCCGGCATCCGGGCGGGTTCGGGTGCGCGCGTACTGGCCGTCTCGGCGACCAACACCGCCGTATACCTGCCGTCACCGCAACCGAGGGTCGAGGTGATCGACGAGACCGGCACCACGGTTTCCAGCACATTGCTGCCCAAGCCGCCGGCGGGCTCGGCGGTGGCGACCCAGACGGGCAGCCTGGTGACCTGGTGGACCGGCGATGCCCTGGTTGTGTTCGACTCGACCAGCCTGACTCAGCGCTACACGATCGCCGCGGGCGAAACCACCGCGCCATTGGGGCCTGGCGTGATGATGGCTGGGCAGCTGCTCGTGCCGGTCACCGACGGAATCGGCGTCTACGACCCGCTCAGCGGCGCGAACAACCGCTACATCCCGGTGCACCGACCGCCCGGCAACTCAGCCGTCGTCCCGGCTGTATCCGGTTCCCGGGTATTCGAGCAGCGCGGCGACACCGTAGTAGCGCTCGGTTAAACCTCCACATCGAACGTGGGCAGCGGCTTGCCGGACTTCCAGTGCTTCAGCAGCGCGTGCGCCAGCTCGCGATAGGCCGCCGCGCCCTTGTTCTTGCGGCCGGCCATGACCGACGAGCCCGACGCACTGGCCTCGGCGAAGCGCACCGTGCGCGGCACGGGCGGGGCGAGCACCGGCATTTCGTAGCGGTCGGCGACGTCGAGCAGCACGTCGCGGGTGTGGGTGGTCCGGGAGTCGTACAGCGTCGGCAATGCGCCCAGCAGCCGCAGATTCGGGTTGGTGATCTGCTGGACGTCGGCGACGGTGCGCAGTAACTGTCCGACACCGCGGTGGGCCAGCGTCTCGCACTGCAGCGGCACGATGACCTCATCGGCGGCGGTGAGCCCGTTGAGGGTCAGCACGCCCAGCGAGGGCGGGCAGTCGATGATGACCACGTCGAACTGGTTGTCGAGCTTGGCCAGCGCACGTTTGAGCGCATACTCGCGGCCCGCCCGCATGAGCAGCATCGCCTCGGCGCCGGCCAGGTCAATGTTGGCCGGCAGCAACGTCATTCCCTCCGCGGTCGTGACCAGCGCGGCGTTCGGCTCAACCTCGCCGAGCAGCACTTCGTGCACCGACACCGGCAATTTGTCGGGATCTTGGCCAAGCGAGAAGGTCAAACAACCCTGCGGGTCCAGATCGACAAGCAGGACCCGCCGTCCCTTGTCCACCATCGCCGCGCCCAAGGAAGCGACCGTCGTCGTTTTGGCCACGCCACCCTTCTGGTTGGCCACCGCCAGTACCCGGGTCTCACTCACAAGCGCTGCCCCTCCTCATCGCTAGCGCGGTCACAGTGCCCATCCTGGCATGTTTCCCTCCGGCTTCGCTTCGACATGTCGTCCGGCAGAATCTGTCGGCATGGGCGTCCACAACCACCGGCTGCTGCTGCTGCGCCACGGCGAGACGGAGTGGTCGAAATCGGGCCAGCACACCGGCACTACCGAGATTGAGCTCACCGACGTCGGCCGGGCACAAGCCATGCTGGCCGGACGGGTCCTGGGTGAACTCAAACTTGCCAACCCGTGGGTGGTCAGCAGCCCGCGGAAACGAACCCTCGACACGGCCCGGCTGGCCGACATCGCCGTCGACGAGGTTTCCCCGCTACTGGCCGAGTGGGATTACGGGTCCTACGAGGGCCTGACCACCGCGGAGATCCACCAGTCCGTTCCCGATTGGCTGGTGTGGACACACGGATGCCCCGGCGGGGAAAGCGTTGCGCAGGTCAGCGATCGCGCTGATGCGGCCGTCAGCACGGCGCTGGAACACATCGAGTCGCGCGACGTGGTGTTCATCAGCCACGGCCACTTTTCCCGCGCTGTGATCACGCGCTGGCTCGAGCTGTCGCTCGTCGAGGGCCGCCGCTTCGGCATGTCCACCGCATCGATCGCGATCTGCGGGTTCGAGCACGGGATACGACAGCTCGGCGCACTCGGGTTGACTATTCCGTGACTTTCGCCGAACCGCCGTTCGCGCTGTGCGGACCCAACGGGACCATGGTTGCCGACGGCGTGCGAACGGGCTACAGCGACGTGCGGGCCGCGCAGGCGGCGCTGCGGTCTGGGAACGCGCCAATAGTGTTGGGCGCGTTGCCTTTCGATGTCAACGGACCGGCCGCATTGCTGGTGCCCAACACTGTGCGGCGCACCGATGCGCCGCCGGATTGGCCGACGGGCCCGCTGCCGGCTGTTCGCGTCGCCGCCGCCATCCCGCCGCCGGCGGAATACCGTGCCCGGATCGGCCGCGCGCGAGATCGGCTCGCCGCACCGGGTAGCGCGTTGCACAAGGTGGTGCTGGCCCGCGCATTGCGACTGACCGCCGACGCTGCGCTGGATGCCCGCACGGTCCTGCGCCGGCTGGTAGACGCCGACCCGACCGCGTACGGATATCTCGTCGACCTCACCGCCGCCGGCGACGATTATGCGGGCGCGGCTCTGGTAGGCGCCAGTCCAGAGCTGCTGGTCGCGCGATTCGGCGACCGCGTCGTGTGCCAGCCGTTCGCCGGTTCGGCCCCGCGCGCCGCCGACCCCGACGTCGACGCGGCGAACGGCGCCGCGCTGGCCGCTTCAGCCAAGGACCGTCATGAACATCGACTGGTCATCGACACCATGCGCGCCGTCTTGGAGCCCCTCTGCGACGACCTGACCATCGCACCCGAGCCGCAATTGAGCCGCACCGCGGCCGTGTGGCACCTGTGCACACCGATCACCGGTCGGCTACGCGACACCTCAACCACCGCAATCGATCTCGCGTTGGCCCTGCATCCCACTCCGGCGGTCGGCGGGGTACCGACGGAAGCCGCAGCGCAGCTGATCGCCGAACTGGAAGGTGATCGCGGGTTCTACGCCGGAGCGACCGGCTGGTGCGACGCCGCCGGCGACGGCCGCTGGGTGGTTTCCATCCGCTGCGCGCAGCTGTCGGCCGACCGTCGCACCGCGCTCGCCCACGCCGGCGGCGGAATCGTCGCCGAATCGGACCCCGATGACGAAGTCGAGGAAACCACAACGAAATTCGCCACGATACTGCGCGCGCTGGGAGTTGAGCAGTGACCGAAAAGATACGCCGCGCCATCCCGGAGGACTCCGCCGACATCACGGCGATGATTCACGGGCTGGCCGAATTCGAGCGCGCCCCCGATCAATGCACCGTTACCGAAAGTCAAGTTTCCACAGCGCTTTTCGGTAGTTCTCCGACGGTTCAAGCGCACGTCGCCGAGGTTAACGGCGAGGTCGCCGCGATGGCGCTGTGGTTTCTCAACTTCTCCACCTGGGACGGCGTCGCCGGCATCTTCTTGGAGGACCTGTTCGTACGGCCCAGGTTTCGCCGCCGCGGCCTGGCCCGTGCGTTGCTGGCGGCGCTGGCGGCCGAATGCCGCGACAATGGCTACACCCGGCTGTCGTGGGCGGTGCTGAACTGGAACTCCGATGCCATCGCGTTGTACGACGGGATCGGCGCGCAACCCCAACGCGAGTGGACCACCTACCGGCTGTGCGGCCCAGAGCTGGCCGAGCTGGCCGGACCACGCTGATCGTCACCGGCGGCCCAGCGCACGGCCGCGGGACTGAACAGCAACAGCAACACAGTCAGCGCCACGATCCCCAGCGGGATCCCGAAGGCCGGCTGGTGCGAACCCACCCCGAGGTACCAGGCGACGGGCAGCAGGAGCAACTGGGTGAACACGCCCAGCCCGCGGCCCCAGCGCTTGCCGCCCACGAGGGCGTATCCGGCGGCGAGCACTGCCCCGCCGACCACGGCGAACCAGACCGCGGTGCCCAACCCGTTGACCACGTGCTGGTCGGCCCCGGCCAGGCCACGGACCACCAGCGCCGCAGCCACCACCAGCGCGGCCACCCCCTGCAGGATCACGATCCATCCCGCCCCTCGCACAGGGGTTGGGGCACGGGGGGTCACAGCGTCAGCGTAGTCACGCATACCGGCTCCACAGCGAGGTGCTAATTACCCCGCCTAAGCTGATCGATCATGCGTGCCGTGCTGATCGTGAACCCAACAGCCACTTCCACCACACCGGCCGCGCGCGACCTGCTGGCCAACGCGCTCAAGAGCCGCCTCGAGCTCACCGTCGAACACACCCGTCACCGTGGTCACGGCACCGAGCTCGCGCAACAGGCCGTCGCCGACGGAGTCGACCTGGTCGTCGTACACGGCGGCGACGGCACGGTGAGTGGCGTGGTCAACGGTTTGCTCGGTCATCCTGGGGCGAGACCGACAGGCCCGGTGCCCGCGGTCGCCGTGGTACCCGGCGGTTCGGCCAACGTGCTGGCCCGGTCGCTGGGCATCGCCAAGGACCCGGTCGCGGCCACCAACCAGCTCATCCAGCTGCTCGACGACTACCGCCGCCACCAAACGTGGCGGCGCATCGGGCTGATCGACTGCGGTGACCAGTGGGCCATGGTGAACGCGGGGATGGGGATCGACGCGGAAGTGGTGGCCGGGGTGGAGGCGCAACGCGACAAGGGCGTCAAGGTCACGGCGTGGCGCTATTGGCGGGTGGCGATCCCCCTCACGATCGCATTCAGCCGCCACGAACCGACCCTCACGCTGGAACTACCTGGCCGTGAGCCTGTTTCGGGCGTGCACTTCGTCTGGGTGTCCAACACCAGTCCGTGGACCTATAGCAACAACCGGCCGCTGGTGACCAACCCCGGCTGCAGTTTCGACTCCGGCCTTGGAGTCTTCGCGCTCGACGACATGAAGGTGCTGCCCACGCTGAACTTGCTGCGCCAGATCTGCTTCAAGGGGCCCAAGCCGAACGCCAAACAACTCGTGCGCGACGACGACGTGGCCTGCCTGAAGGTCACCTCCGTGGGCGCCCCGATTGCCAGTCAGTTCGATGGCGAGTACCTCGGCTTGCGCGAGAGCATGACGTTCCGGGCGGTTCCCGATGCGCTGGCGGTGGTCGCCCCGCCCGCCAAAACCGGTCCTGAACTGCGCCGACAGCAGAAGTGACGAGCTCCACACCGATATTTCCCGGAAAAGTGGCCTGGTAGTGTAGTACAACTGTGTAAGGGCTTTGTTGAGAGATTTTCAAAGTGAGATGGCCCACCCGCTAACTCGCACTATTGACTTCTGTTGAGCCTGTGAAACGATCGAAAGGTTGCACGCAGAAATTTCGTAGGGGTACGGACCATTTCTTCTGCACGCGCTTAACAGCCGAAGAAAACGCCCGTGCGTCTTGCTGCGCAAACGGTAAGGAGTAATACGTTATGGATTGGCGCCACAAGGCGGTGTGTCGCGACGAGGACCCGGAGCTGTTCTTCCCGGTGGGGAATAGTGGTCCGGCGCTCGCGCAGATCGCTGACGCGAAACTGGTCTGCAATCGGTGCCAGGTGACTACGGAGTGCCTCGCCTGGGCCTTGAACACAGGTCAGGACTCGGGCGTCTGGGGCGGCATGAGCGAAGACGAGCGGCGCGCGCTGAAGCGTCGCAACTCCCGGACGAAGGCCCGTAGCGGAGTCTGACCCAGTTCCACATCAGTGCGGCCTCGACAATCGTCGGGGCCGCACTATTGCGTCGGGATGTGCGTCGGGAAGCGTACGGGTCCTCTACAGGAGCAGCCGCGCCCGTCGTCCGATCGGCACTCGTAGCACCACGTCGGTGCCGCGATCCGATCCCTCGCGCATCCCCAGCGAGCCGTCCAGCTCGGCGGACACCAAGGTCCGCACGATCTGCAGGCCCAGGCTGTCCGACTTCTCCAGGCTGAAGCCCTCCGGCAGCCCACGTCCGTTGTCGTGCACGACGACATCCAGCCAGCGTGCTGAGCGCTCGGCGAGGATCGTCACCGATCCTTCTTGGGCTGCCGGGTCGAATGCATGCTCGATCGCGTTCTGCACAAGCTCGGTGATCACCATGATCAGGGCCGTCGCCCGGTCGGAATCCAGCACACCGAGATCCCCCACCCGGTTGATCCGGATCGGCCGGTCCACCGACGCCACGTCGTTCATGATCGGCAGGATCCGGTCGATGACCTCGTCGAGGTTCACCTGCTCGTCCACCGACATCGACAGCGCGTCGTGGACCAACGCGATCGACGACACCCGGCGCACCGATTCGATCAGCGCCTCGCGCCCCTCGGCGTTTGCGGTCCGGCGGGCCTGCAGGCGCAAGAGCGCCGCCACAGTCTGCAGGTTGTTCTTCACGCGGTGGTGAATTTCCCGGATCGTGGCGTCCTTGGAGATCAGAGCCCGGTCGCGGCGTTTGACCTCGGTGACGTCGCGGATCAGCACCGCGGCACCGGCGCTGCGACCGTGCACGACCAGCGGCAGCGTCCGCAGCAGCACGGTGGCGCCGCCGGCGTCGACCTCCATCCGCATGCTTTTGCCCCCGGCCAGCAGGTCCTGCACGTGCTCGGCCACCTCCTGGGCCTCAAACGAGTCGGAGATCAGTGGCCGGGTGACTTGGACCAGGTTTTGATCTTCCAACTCGCTGGTCAGGCCCATCCGGTGGTAGGCCGACAACGCGTTCGGGCTGGCGTAGGCGACGACACCGTTGACATCGAGGCGGATGAAGCCGTCGCCGGCGCGTGGCGTGGAGCGCGACATGGCCACGTCGCGCACGTCGGGAAATGTGCCCTCCGCGAGCATGTGCAGCAGATCCGTCGCGCACGCCCGGTAGGCGGTTTCCAGGTGACCGGTGTTGCGCTCGGCCGCCAGTTCGGTCTGGTGTTGTGTGAGCACCGCCACCACCTGTTCGCCATATCGCACCGGCGACGCCGCAACATGCGGGCCGGGTAGCTCCCGCGAACCCCGTTGCGCCGCATCAGTTTCCCGCACCAGGACGCCGGCGCCGGCAGCGGCGAAAGCCTCGGCGACGAGCGGCGCCCGATCGGCGGTGACGACGCTACCCACCGCGTCGGTCTGCATGACGGTCGGTGCGGTGTTCGGCCGGCATTGCGCCACGCACACGAGCGCGTCGTCGTCGCGGCGAACCCACATCAGGTAATCGGCGAACGACAGGTCGGCCAGCAGCTGCCACTCCCCGACCACCGCATGCAGGTGATCCACCGCGTTGCCCGGCAGCATCGTGTGTTCGGCGAGCAGATCACCGAGCGTGGACATCAGTTACTTTCGAGTCGCGCCCCGGCGACTAGCTGATCACGGCGATGAGGTCGCCCGCCTGGATGACATCGCCCACCGCCACGCTTACCTTGCTAACAGTGCCGCCGACTTCGGCCAGGACAGGGATTTCCATCTTCATCGACTCCAGCAGCACCACGATGTCGCCTTTGCCGATCTCGTCGCCCTCGTTGACAACGACTTCGAGCACACTGGCCACAATCTCGGCGCGAACATCCTCGGCCATCTTCACTCCACTCGTTCCGGCCATTTCGCATGCTGGCTGCTGGTTTTAGCTTTGGTCAGGCTCATGTATATCGAACCACACGACGGGTTCAGACACCGGTTACATGGGCCTTGCAAGAGCCGGGGCGTCCGCGTGAGAGACTGGACAGCAATCTGACGGGTGCTGAGCACCTGAATCCGAGCAACAAGCCGAATCCCGGGAGGTTTCCACCATGGCCAAGCGTGGCCGCAAAAAGAAAGACCGCAAGTACAACAAGGCCAACCACGGCAAGCGGCCCAACTGCTAGCCGCTAGGGGCCGCCACGAATGATGGTGGTCCGCCGGATCTCCAGCCGGAGGCGCTCCATAAACCCCTCGGGGGCCTTCTCGCCTTGGCACTTGGCGGCAATCAACGCCTTGATCCGCTCCTCGAGCCCGTAATGCTTGAAGCATCCGGGGCAGGCCTCGAGATGCTGGCGCAGCTTCTCGTTGTTCTCGGGTGTGCATTCGCCGTCCAGCAGCGTCCATACCTCGGCGATCACCTGCGCGCAGCCGATGTCGCCATGCGCATCGTCGTTGGGGCACGGCGCCCCGGGACCCGAAAACTCGCTCATGACGACACCTCCTCGGGCGCCTGACCTCGGAGGAAGCCCCGGTCCTTGGCCACATCGGCCAACAGATCACGCAGCTGACGACGGCCGCGGTGCAGCCGTGACATCACGGTTCCGATCGGCGTATCCATGATCTCCGCGATTTCCTTGTAGGGGAAACCTTCCACATCGGCGTAGTAGACCGCCATCCGGAACTCTTCCGGCAGTGCCTGCAGCGCCGCTTTGATCTCGGTGTCCGGCAGCACCTCCAGGGCTTCGACCTCGGCCGAGCGTAACCCTGTCGAGGAATGCTCGGCGTTTGCCGCCAACTGCCAGTCGGTGATCTCCTCCGTCGGATACTCCGACGGCTGGCGCTGCTTCTTGCGGTAGCTGTTGATGTAGGTGTTGGTCAGGATCCGGTACAACCACGCCTTGAGGTTGGTGCCCTCCCGGAACGAGCGAAACCCGGCGTAGGCCTTCACCATCGTCTCCTGCAGGAGGTCTTCGGCGTCGGCGGGATTGCGCGTCATGCGCAGCGCGCCGCCGTACAGCTGGTCCAGCAGCGGAATCGCGTCGCGCTCGAAACGCGCGGTCAGCTCCGCATCGGTCTCTGCAGACCGCCGGGGCTCTTGGCCATCTTCAAGGTCGGCCATCTCGATCAGCACGGTCCCTTCCGTCGCGATGTCGCCGGAGAACACCGGCAGCGACACCGGACCCGCGAACAACAGGCTCGTCGCCGTT
Source organism: uncultured Actinomycetota bacterium (assembly GCA_963820985.1). Lineage (GTDB taxonomy): Bacteria > Actinomycetota > Actinomycetes > Mycobacteriales > Mycobacteriaceae > Mycobacterium. The sequence continues at coordinate 9,224 of CAWGCI010000007.1, forward strand.
GACACCAGAATCCTCCTCCCAATCTAAAGGCTGCGACCGACAATGCGCGCCTGAGTTTTCTACTAGCCGGAACCGAATGAATCAACAGCGCTGACCAGCGCGCTATTTCCGGGAGTCGTCGTAGCCGGTCGCGATACTTGCAAGCGGGCGTGAAAGGGGACGCCGCGTTGAAGACTCACACGGTCGATAAAGAGGTCCAGGGGCCATGGTCGCTGGCCACCAGCCGCGAGTTCTGGGAAGGCTTCACGCCACGCGGTCGCGACGGCTGCGCTTGACGGGAGGTTGGACGGCGCCGCGCTCCGCTCGATGGAGCCCGCGCAGGCGGTGCGGGCCGTGCAGGACGTCAAGGGGCTGGGACCGTTCGGTGCTGAGCTGGTGGTGTTGCGGGGCGCGAACGTGCCGACGGCCTACCGACGCACGAGCGGCGCCTCGACGCCGAGATCACCGCACGGTACGGGCCCGGCCGCACCCTTCGCGAAGTGTCGGCGGCGTGGCGGCCGTTTCGTACCTGGGCGGCCGTTCACCTACGCGCGCTGCGGGAGCGTTCAGGAACGGGAGCACCCATGAAATAGGCCGTTGGAGCAGGGGGTTAGGGTGACGCCATGTCCCTAAAAGGTAAGACCATGTTCATTTCTGGCGCCAGCCGCGGTATCGGCCTCGCGATCGCCAAACGGGCCGCGCAAGACGGCGCCAACATCGCGCTGATCGCCAAGACCGCCGAGCCGCACCCCAAGCTGCCGGGCACGGTGTACACGGCGGCCAAGGAGCTCGAGGAGGCGGGCGGTCAGGCTTTGCCGATCGTCGGGGACGTGCGTGACCCGGACTCCGTGGAGTCCGCGGTGGCCAAGACCGTCGAGCAGTTCGGCGGCATCGACATCTGCGTCAACAACGCATCGGCGATCAACCTGGGCTCCATCACCGAGGTGCCGATGAAGCGCTTCGACCTTATGAACGGCATCCAGGTGCGGGGTACCTATGCCGTCTCACAGGCGTGCCTCGCGCACATGAAGGGGCGGGAGAACCCGCACATCCTGACGTTGTCGCCGCCGGTGCTGCTGGGCCGGGAATGGCTGAAGCCGACGGCGTACATGATGGCCAAGTTCGGCATGACGCTATGCGCGCTGGGGATCGCCGAGGAGATGCGTGAAGAGGGCATCGCGTCGAACACGCTGTGGCCGCGCACCCTGGTGGCCACCGCCGCGGTGCAAAATCTGCTCGGCGGCGACGACGCGATGGGCCGGGCCCGCAAGCCCGAGGTGTATTCCGACTCCGCCTACGTCATCCTCAACAAGCCGGCTAAGGAGTACACCGGCAACATGCTGCTGTGCGAGGACGTGCTGGTGGATTCCGGCGTCACGGACCTGTCGGTGTACGACTGCATTCCGGGTTCCAAGCTCGGCGTCGACTTCTGGGTGGACGGCGTCAACCCGCCGGGGTACTCGGGTCCCTAAGTGGTCTAGAACGGAATTTCGGTGACGTATCGGTGGGTGGCGCTAAGCCTGAACCCATGAATGGGTGATCTCGTCGCAGCCTGTTCTCATACCAGGCCGTCGAGCCATCCGATCAGCAGGTCGGCCAGCATGTCCGGGTCTTGCAGGTGTGGCAGGTGGCCGGTGTTGACCAGTTCGTAGCGTTTCGGGCGGTTGGCGGCCTCGAACAGCAGCTCGGATTGGCGCGGTGGCTGCAGTCGGTCGTGGCGTCCCTGGATGAGCAGCAGCGGCTTGTGGAGGGCGTGCACGGCGCGGGTGCCGTCCCAGTCGTCGAGCAGGCTGGCGTAGGTGGGGATGGAGAGCCGTCGGGCATCGCCGATGAGTGGGTCGTTGCGGATCGTGGAGACCCATGCCGGGTCGTCGATGAGTTGTTCGTAGCGGTAGAAGTGGTTGACGCTGACGCGCATGCGCGCCACCTGCCGGGCGGCTTTGAGCATGGTGAAGAGTACGCGTTTGGGCGTGGTGAGCATGAAGTCTGCGAGGCGGGCCGGGCAGTTGGCCGCCGCCACCCCGGCCACGCGATCGTCGGCGCCGGCCCTGATGGCCACCATCGCGCCCAGGCTGTTGCCGAACAGCATGACCGGCCCACGGGCGTTTCGGTGGGCCAGGTCGATCGCATGTTGTGCGTCGGTGACCAGATCGTCGAGCACCCACCCGCCGCGGGGGCCCCCGCTACGTCCGTGGCCTCGGAAGTCGAAACTCAGGCACCCCACCCCGGTGGCGGCCAGCCGCTGGGCCAGCGGTTCATATTCGAAGGTGTGGAAACCAAGTCCACAAAGCAGCACCAGTGTTGGCGCGTCCCGGCCGGCGCCGCGAAGACGCCCAAATAGCTGCAACCCCGCGGACGGTATGCCGACAGTGGTCGCTTCAGCGCTCACGGGTGGCGCCTGCCAGGCGGCCCATCATGATGCGGGCGACCCACAGGTGCCACAACGGCCCGGTGACAAATGTCACCGCACCCACCCCGAGGATGATCATCCACTTGTCGTTGACCACGAAGGCGGCGAAGCCGAACCAGAACGAGACCGCCTTAGCGATGCTGAACCCGAGAAAGCCCGGCGGCCAGTACGATTCGCGCCCCCGAGCGATGCCGGCGGCGATGATCCACACCCAGGCGCCGACGAACACCAGCTCGAACATCATCGCCCACGCGATTGGAGCGATGGTATCCAAGGTTTGCGGTGGTGCTTCCGCCCCGCGGGTATTGAGCAGCCACCAGGAGAACACGGCGATCGTTCCGGCGTGGCCGAGATATGCCAGCGTTGCTCCGAACCGGGCCAGCGCCGCGTCGGCGGACTCGATGAGCGCCTGCTCGGCTGGGGTGATGGCCAAGCCCAGCACTGCGATCAGCACAAACGCCGCGCACAGCACACGAAAGGCCACCGGCGTGGCCGCAGCCAGCGCGGCGAACCCGTGAATCCGCAGCCGGTCGACCCCAAGCAGCAGCGCCATGGCACCAATGAGCACAAACAGCCCGCTCTGTACGACAGACACCGCGGCCCCGAGCCGTAAGACCGACGAGCCGGGATCCGATCCAGCTGTAGCGTTGACCGTCACGGTTGGCCAGTCAAGCGCAGATGGGCACGCGCGGCTTGAACGAAGCCGCTGCGTTGCTCTTGCGCGGCACCCGGTGGCAGATTCGGGTCCCCCGGCCTGGCGGGGCGACGATGATGGTCGACATGAGATGTCGTCCACCGCAGACCCGCGCCGCGGTGATGGGGGGTTATTGATGGGGGGTTATCGTTCTGGCCGTCAGCGGCCCAGCGATCCCGGGCGCTGCAGCGTGCTGGCGAGGGGTACGGGGCACGTGCTGATATGGCCAGGTCGCGCCCTCTACATCGGGGCTTTGCTGGAGAACGAGGCCCACTCCCATCACGCGATCCAAGTCTCGGTCGCGTTCGATGGTGTGCTGTGGCTGCAGGCCGCCCCGGACCCACGCTGGTCGCCGTATCGAGCCGTCGTCACCGCATCCGATCAACCGCATCGCCTGCGCTGCACCGGCCGGGTCGCCCAGATTTACCTCGATCCCGAAAGCACCGCCGGTTTGGCGTTACGAAATTGGATGGGCCCGGCCGGCGTCCGGTCAATCGACTGCGACGACACCGCGGTGGCGGCACTGGCCGCGACGCTACCGTCGGGCGAATACCAACCAGCGCCCAGCCTGATTGTGCCCGTCATCGACCGCATCACCCAATCCCGCACATCCGACCTCCACAGCGATGGCGTCGATCCGCGGGTGCAGAAGGCGCTTAGCGCGGTGCAGGCGCTGCCCGGACATGCCTGCTCTCTCTCCGTGCTCGCTGGCCAGGTCGGGCTCTCCGCGAGCCGCCTGGGATCGCTGTTTCGCCGCGACATCGGCATCCCGTTTCGCCGCTACCTGCTGTGGCTGCGGCTCATCGACGCCGTCCAAGCCCTGTCGAGTCAGTCCAACCTCACCGAGGCGGCCCACCACAGCGGCTTCGCTGACTCGGCGCACCTGAGCCGGACGTTTCGGCGCATGTTCGGCATGCCGCCCTCACTGCTGCGGTCCCGGCACGTCGCGATCTACGACTTCGCGGGTGGCTGCCCGGCAGCACCCTCATGGACGCACCCGCAACTCCGGTCAACGTTGTGCTCCGATGTACCCGGGAAGGACGCCGGGCAGGTGGTCGGCGCCCACCAAGCGAGATAGCGTGCCCTCATGGCTGATGGGTCCACGACATCGCGGGAGCGGCTGCTGCTTGACCACCTGCGCGACGAACGCGCTCGGCGGGTCATGCTGGTGTCGCACTGCCTGCTGAACGAGAACACCCGCTACGCCGGCGGCGCGACCCGACCCGGTGCAGTGGCCGAAGTCATCGACGAGCTGATCGGCGCCGGCTACGGGCTTCATCAGCTGCCGTGCCCGGAGCGGCTGGCCTGGGGCGGCGTGCTCAAACGCCACAGCCTGCGGCTCTACCACTCCAAGGGCCGATTGCTGTATCCGCTACGTGGCGTGCTGCTGTGGGGATTCGTCTGGTGGACCCGGGTGGTCTACCGGCGCCTGGCGCGGCAGGTCGCCCGGGATGTGGCCGACTACGAGCGCTCCGGCATCGCGGTGGTGGGCATCGTCGGCATCGGCACCTCCCCGTCTTGCGGGGTGACCACGACGCTGGACCTGCGCGCCTCACTGGAGGTGGTGGCCGCCTGTCCGGCCGCGGCCTTGACACGCGAGGTCATGAACGAGCAGGCCGTCTTGCGCTGCCGCCGCGCCGGTGAGGGCCTGTTCATCAAGGCTCTTGACCGAGAACTGACACGCCGCGGGCTGTCCGTGCCCGCCCTCGAGTACGACCTCGCCGCGGAGCTAAAGGGAAAGCCCCAAGCAGTGCTAGCGGCACCGGCACCGCAAACGCTAGGCATCTAACTGCCCAGGGCGAAAACCTGAGCCCACCGGGACAAACGGGCCGCCGCGATTCCGCGGGCAAGGACGACGACGCCACCCAATGTTCGTCCCTAGGCGGCTGATGCTTGCTGGGCGTTGTCGTGGGCGGCGATGCGCTCGAGTAGGGCGTTCAGATCGTTCTTGGTGAACTTCCATTCGAACGGTGTGGCGATCTGTTCGTAGTGTTGCTGGAAGTCGAGCAGGCGGGACTCGACGTCGCTGAGGTCGCGGAAGTCGTTGGGCAAGATGACCTTACGCTGGACGACGGAGAAGTAGATCTCTACTTGATTGAGCCAGGAAGCGTGGACGGGCAGGTGGATCAGCCGCAGGGTGGGCCAGCGGTCTTCGAGCCGGTCGATGGAGGCCTGGCCGCGGTGGGAGGAACCGTTGTCGACCACCCAGAACACCCGGCGGGCCGAGGCGTAGGGCTGGCAGGTCATCACCTGCTCGACGAGCCGGTCGAACGGCTCGATGCCGGTGGTGTCTTCGCAGCGGCCGAACACTTTGGCGCGGTGCACGTCCCAGGCGGCCAGGTAGGCCAGCGCGCCGCCGCGGGCGTATTCGTGCTCGACACGCATTGGGCGGCGCGGCGCCGGTGGTGTGGTGGCGTGCTTGCGGATACGGGCCTGGATGGAAGTCTTCTCGTCGGCGGAGATCACGAACTCGTCCGGCTGCAGCGCGGTGTCGCCGAAGCGGCGGGCGTAGAGGTCGAGGACACGGGCCGCCTTGGCACCGAAGTCGGGGTCGCGGGGGAAGATCCAGGACCGATGCTGCCAGGGCTTGATCGCATCCGAACTGAGCCAGCGCCAGATGGTGGTGCCCGAGATCGAGGCGACGATGCCCGACTCGACGGCGGCGCGGGCCAGGTCGGGGCATTGCCAGCGGACCAGCGGCGTGTCCGTCTTGGCCGGGAGTTCGCAGGCCAGCGCCTTGATAGCGACCACGACGTCAGGGGGAAAAACTCGGGGGCCGTCCTCCCCGAGGCAGATCGGTCAGGCCGGCCAGACGCTCGTCGTGGAAGCGTTTGCGCCACTTGGACACCACCTGCCGTGGCGTGTCCAGGCGGGCCGCGATCTCGTCGTTGCCCAGGCCGTCGGCGGCGTACAGCACGATCCGGGCCCGCACGACGTCGGAATACGATGACGTATATCTGCGGGCGCGGGCTTCGAGTTCGGTGCGCTCGGCCTCGGCAAGAGTAATGCTGTACGGACTGGTTCGTGGCACATTGCTCCCTTCGTCAAGGGAACCACGCCACGTAACCGTATGGAAGTGTGGGACCAAATTACGTCACTGTAATTATGTTGGTGACCACTAAGCGAGCCTTGTCCGGCGCAACACCACCGGGGATCGCCGTACTCGTCAAAGCCGGTGTGCCACATCAGCTTCTGCACTTCGACGTCGTCACCGACCTGTCGGATTCCGGGGATTTCGCGCCCGAGCAGGTGTTCAAGACGCTGATCATCGCGCTGCCGCTTGAGCTGGCCGTCGCGATCGTGCCGGTGCCGGCGAAGTTGTCGCTGAAGGCGGCCGCCGCGGCGCTGGGTGTGCCCAAAGCCGCGATGGCCGAACCCGCTGCAGCCGAGCGGTCCACCGGCTACGTGGTCGGCGGGATCTCCCCGTTCGGCCAACGCAAGCGGCTGCGGACCGTGCTCGACGCGTCGGCGCTGCGCTGGGACCGCATGTTGTGCAGCGCCGGCAAGCGACATTGGGACGTTGCGGTGGCCCCGCAGGATCTCATCCGGCTGACCGGCGCGATCACCGCGGATATCACGGCTTAGCTTGGCTTCAGGCGAACGCGCTCTGCCCGGTGACGTGCCGCCCGACGATCAGGGACTGGATCTCCGCGGTTCCCTCGTAGGTGACCAGGGCCTCCATGTCACACAGGTGCCGCATGACATGGAAGTCAAGCGTGACTCCGTTGCCGCCCAATACATCCCGGGCCAGTCGACACACTTTGCGGCCCTTGACGGTGCAGTAGTACTTGGCGAGTGCGGCCATCGTCTCTTCGACCTTGCCATCGTCGATGAGCCGGCCCATCCGGATGCTGTACAGCTGCATCGCGGTGAGGTCGCCGAGCATCTCGACCAGCATCGACTGGATCATCTGGGTCCTGGCGATCGGCCTGCCGAACTGCTTGCGCCGCAAGGAATAGTTCAGCGCGATTTCGTACGCTGCCACGGCGTGCCCGGTCGCGGCCCACGCGACGAAATTGCGGGTGCCGGCGAGCACCTTGCCAACGTCCTTGAAACTGTTGCAATTCTGCAGCCTCGCGTCTTCGGACACGCGGCAATCGGTGAGGGTGATGTCCGCGTTCTGGACGATCCGCAGCGACATCTTGCCGCCGATCTTGGTCGCCGCGTAGCCGGGGTTGTCCTTTTCCACGACGAACGCCTTGACTTGGTTGTCCGCTGTGTCGCGGGCGTAGACGACGATGATGTCGCACCACACAGCGTTGCCCGGCCAGCGCTTGCGACCGTTGAGCACCCATTCGTCGCCCCGGCGCTCGGCAGTGGCCTCGAGGATGACGGCGTCGGAGCCGTGCTCGGGCTCGCTGAGGGCGAATGCGCCGATCTTTTCCAGGCGCGCCATCGCCGGTAGATAGCGTTGTCGCTGCTCTTCGGAGCCGAGGATGTTGATCGACTGCATCGCCAGCCCGAGGTGCACACCGAAGAACGTGGAAATGCTCCCGTCGATGCGGGACAGCTCGTAGTTGACCAGTCCGTTGGCGACGGCGCTCATCGGTGTGCACCCGTAACCGTCCAGGTTGTAGTCGCCGACAACGTTGAGCGCGGCCAGTTTCGGGATCAGCTCGAACGGGAATTCGCCGCGCTCCCAGTAGTCGTTGACGACCGGCAGGATCTCGGCCTCGCCGAACGCCCGGACCTTGGCCATGATCTCTTTTTCTTGGTCGGTCAGCTGATCCCGCATCAGGAAGTAGTCGGTCCCCCGGGCACGGGCGATGTCCTCGACGAGTGCGGCGGTGGCCGGATCGGCGTCCTTAGCGCCTCGTGTCTCAAAGGAGCTCAATGGGTTTGGCATCTTCGGCATAGTTGTCATGGTCGTTCTCCCGGTTCGCTCAGAAATGTGCCGACCACGGGCGCGAGCTCCGGCGCGTTGTGGACGAGATCGATGTGTCCGCCGGGATGCAGGTGCAGCCGCGAATGGGGCAGCAACGCTTTCATGATCCGTGCGTTGATCGTCGGGATAATCGGGTCATCGGTGCCCTGCACGATCAGGGTCCGCTGCCGTACGGCGGGCAAGCCGAACAGGCTGGTCCAGACCGAACCCGCCAAAAGTTGGTGCAGGTAGCCGATTTTGGATCCGGCGTGCAACTGACGCACGAACAGCTGCGCGACGTCTTCCCCGTGCGCCCGGACGGTGCCGCCGTACAGCTCGCCGGCGATGGATGCGGCGTAGTCGGGGTCCGAGAACCTGCGCGGCGTAACCATTTTCGCCAGAATCCTTGGGTGGGCCGGGACCATGATCGCGCCGGTTCCCGTCGCCACCAGCACCAGGCGACGGCAGCGTCGAGGATTCTGGAAGGCGAACTGCTGCGCAAGAGCGCCGCCCCAGGACAGCCCGAGTACATCCACCACACTCATGTTCAGCTTGGACAGCACGCGGCCCAAGACCCACGCAAGATAGGGAAACCCGTAGGGCGCAATGGATGTGGGGGACCCACCCGTCCCGGGCACGTCGAATCTGAGCACCGTGCAATCCAACTGCTCCACCAGCGGATCAAGCACCTCCAGGCTGGCCCCGATGCCATTGCACAGCACCAGCGGCACGCCGGTTCCGTGGCGGACGTTCACCCGGATCCGCTGCCCGCCCGCGTTGACGTAACGCACCTCGCCAATCGGGCTCACCGGGACCATCCTGACCTGAGCGCGGCGCATCGCTCACTTCTCCATCACGTAGCTGCCCGGGGCCGGCCCGAGCGGCGGGAGGTCTTCCCCGCCAAGCACTTTCGGAGCGTCCACCTCCGAGCCGCTGCGCTCGGCGAGCCAGCTGACGTAGTCCGGCCACCAGGAGTCCGCGTGCTTCTCCGCGGCGTCGAACCACTGTTGGGGATCGTCGACATCGACCGGGCCGGTGCGAAAAGACGCCTTGGGGTTGCCGGGCGGATTGACCAGCGCCGCGATGTGGCCGTTGGTGGACAGCACGTAGCGGTTGTCCTTGCTACCGAGCAGGCGGGCACTGCGGTAGGTGGCCTGCCACGGGGAGATGTGGTCGGCGATGCCACCGACGATGTAGGCGTCGGCGGTGATCTTGGACAGGTCGACCGGGCTGCCCAACATGCTGACCCCGCCGGGCGTGACCAGGGCGTTGCGCAGCCCCATCAGCACCAGGTCGCGGTGCAGCGCCGCGGCCATCCGGGTGGTGTCGGCGTTCCAGAACAACACGTCGAACGGCGCCGGCTTGCGGCCCTGGACGTAGTTGTTCACCACGTATCGCCACACCAGGTCGGTGGGCCGAAGCCAGGCAAACATCTCCGCCATGTCGCGTCCGTCGAGGTAACCCTTCCGGGCCGACACCCGAATCGCGGCCTGGGCGGCGCGGTCACTCATCGCCGCCGCCGCGAACCCGGCCCGCGTCTCGTCCAGCACCGTCACCGCCAGGTTGAGGCCAGCGACCCGATCGCCCTCGCCAATCTCGGCGAGGTGAGCCGCCGTCATCGCCGCGAGAATGCCGCCCGAGCAGGTGGCCAGCAGATGGGTGCTGTCGGTCCCGGTGATTTTCTCCGCTGCATCCATCGCCTCCACGATCGCCGCCCCGTAGGTGTCGAAGCCCCAATCCCGATGACGTGCTTGCGGATTACGCCACGAAATCACGAAAACCTGCTGGCCCTGCTGGACGAAGTACTCGATCATGCTGCGCCCCGGCGCGATGTCCATGACGTAGTACTTGTTGATCACCGGCGGCACCAAGAGCAGCGGAATCGCACGCACCTTGGGCGTCTGTGGGGCGTATTGAATCAATTCGAACACCGAGGTTTGCAGCACTACCGCCCCTTTGGTGACAGCCAGGTTCTCCCCCACCGCATAGGCGTCGGGCTCGACCATTGCTGGCACTCGGGGCTTCGAAAGCATGTCTCGGGCAAAGGCTCTCATGCCGCGTACCGCGCTCTGGCCGCCGGTGTCGATCAGCGCCTTCCAACCCAGCGGACTGATCAGTGGGTTGTTACTGGGCGCCAGGCCCTCCACAAAGTTGTCCACGACGAACTGCATCTTCTCGTTGTCGCGCCAATCCAGTTGGGCATCGGCAAGCAGACCCTCGGCCGTCTCGGAACCTGCCAGATAGGCCTGCATGATTCGGCGCAGCAGCGGATTCTCTTGCCACGCTGGGTCACTGAAGCGCTTGTCGGCGCGTACCGGGGCGCGGTGAGACTTGCCCGCGGCGATGGCGCCGAGTTCACGGGTTAGCGTGCCAACGCGGTCGGCCACGGCACCGGGGTGTTGGGCGAGGTTGGCACCGAAGCGGGCCCAGGTGGCGTTCGGCATCATTCGACTCGCCAACGGCTTGGTGGCGCTGGTGAGAAGCAGGTCGAGCGGCGCGGCCAGCTCGTCGGGCTTGGTTGGGCTTGCCATGGTTATCCTGTGCTTTCGGTTGTGGGAACAGTGATGTCGCGTTTCTGGACCTTGCCGGTGGGGCCTTTAGGCAGCGCGTCGACGAGCCAGACCTGGCGCGGATATTTGTAAGCGGCCACTCGGGCCTTGACGTACTCCCGTAGCTCATCGGGTGTTGTCGTGGCGTCTTTTTTGAGCGCGACCGCGGCCCCGACTTCCTCGCCGAGGGAGTCGTGCGGGATACCGATGACGGCGGCTTCGGCCACCGCCGGATGCTCGTAGAGCACTTCTTCGATCTCGCGGGGATAGACGTTGTAGCCGCCGCGGATGATCATGTCCTTGGTGCGATCGACGATGTAGAAGTAGCCGTCCTCGTCGATGCGTCCGACGTCGCCGGTGTTCAGCCACCCGTCTTCGGTGATGGTGGACTTGGTTGCGTCGGGCAGGTTCCAGTAGCCCTTCATCACATTGTGGCCGCGGATCTGGATCTCACCCGTCTGCCCCTGGGGGACCTCGACTCCGTCCAGGTCGACCACCCGCATCTCGACGCCTTCGATCGGGGTGCCGATGGAGCCCGCCTTGCGCTCCCGATTCGGATGATTGAACGCGGCGGCTGGAGAGCTCTCGGACAACCCGTAACCCTCGAGAACCGTGCAACCGAAGGCCTTTTCGAAGTCGTTGAGGACTTGCACGGGCAGGGCCGCGCCACCGGAGACACAGGTCCGCAGGCTGCGCGTCGCTCCGGAGGAGGCGTCGTCTGCCACGCCGAGCAGCGCCGAATACATCGTCGGCACCCCCTCGAACACCGTGACCTGGTCTCGCTCGATCACCTCGAGGGCCTTGCGGGGGTCGAATCGCGGTATGAGGGTCAACATCGCGCCGGCGAGGACCGAACCATTGAGACCGCAGGTCAGGCCGAAGACGTGAAACAGCGGCAGGCAGCCCATCACCACGTCGTCCGGCCCGGTCTCGACCAGGGTGCGCATACTGACCTCGCAATTGCGGTTCAAATTGCCGTGTGTGAGCATGGCGCCCTTGGGCTTGCCGGTGGTGCCAGACGTGTGCAGGATGACCGCGACGTCGTCGTGGCCGCGCTCAACCGGTGACTCCTGAGCGGGCAGGTCGGCGATCAGCTCGGCCAATCCGGCGTCGTCAACCACCCAGCAATGGGCACCCACCTCGTCAGCGCCAGCCTTGGCCTCCTCGGCGAAGGCCGGTGACGCGAACAACGCCTTGGCGCCGCTGTTGGACAGGTAGTAGGACACCTCGCGGGACTTCAGCAGCGGATTCATCGGGACCGCGACGGCGCCCCGATACATGATCCCGTAGAACACAATGGCGAATGCGGGCGTATTGGGCAACATCACCCCGACCCGATCGCCGGGCTCGATTCCAGCCAGCGCCAGCAGCGTCGCCACGCGGGCGGCCGCGGCATCGAACTCGCGGTAGGTGAACTGCAAATCATCGCAGCGCAGAGCAACGCGGTTGGGGGTGCGGTCTTTCGATGCGACGAGGTTGGCGCTCAGGGCGGTCATCAGCTCCTCCGAAAATGTCTTGTTTTGCTGTTCCAATGGTCATTCCGAGGACTGCGCAAAACAATGTCGCTGCCCACAACGTGCGGGCCGATCGGGTGTGACCGCCCACATCGTCTATTTCCGGGAATAGGGTCCTAAGGTATGAGCGCGGCTGGCCCCGATCCGCATATCGTGCAGCTCGGCAAACTCATGCTGGGCCGCGCCCCGAAATTGGGGAAAACGATGGCCGATCTGCTGTGCCACGAGATCGACGCATACAGCGACGGCACCGTCGTCACCAGGGACGAAGTACGCGAAAGTTGCGTGGCGAACGTGACGTTCATCTTTGACTCGCTCGCCGGGAACGCTGACGCGGATGTCTCGCCCGCCGAGAAGACCGGTGCCGCCCGCGCGCTTGCCGGCGTGCCGCTGCCGGCGGTGATGACCGCCTACCGAATCGGTTTCCGCTTCATGTGGGAGCAGACCATTGCGGCCGCGCGCGCCGCGGGCATACCAACCGACTCGATGCTGGATGCCACGGCACGGGTCTTCATCGCTCAGGACACGTTCACCCAGGCAATGAGTGCCGCCTATCGTCAACGGCTGACCGCACAGATCCTTGAGCGGGAAGAAGAGCGATCGGCGCTGGTCGAAGCGCTGCTTTCGCATCGGCTCACCGACGGCCGCAGCCTCTGGGAGGCGGCAGACCTGCTGCGGCTACCCACCTCGGGACCATACGCCGTCGTGGCGGCGGAACTGCCCGCGATCGGAAAGCTGGCATTGCCCACGATCGAAAACAAGCTCTCCGTCCGTGACATCCGGTCGGCGTGGCGGCTGGTGCCGGACTTGCAGATCGGCATTGTCCATTTGCGCGGCCCCGTACCGTCGGAAACCCTCGCCACACTCGTCGAGGTGCTAAGGCAGGCCGCGACCGCGCGAGTCGGCATCAGTCCGCCCTTTCACGAGCTGGCCGAAACCAGTGACGGGCTGCGATTCGCCCGGCTGGCGGTCACCGGAAGGCCGTCGGGCGATTCACTCGTCACCGTCTTCGACGACACCCCGCTTGCGGTCGCCGCAGTCAGCGCCCCGGAGGCGATGGCGAAGATCAGGTCGTCGGTGCTCGGCTCGGTCAATGAGCTCCCGGCCGAGGAACGCACGGTGCTACTGACTACCTTCCAGGCGTGGCTGCAAGCCGGCGGCTCCGCCAACGACACCGCGGCGAAGATCTATTGCCACCCCAACACCGTGCGGCATCGCCTGCACCGCATCGAGGAGTTGACCGGCCGATCGCTTTCGCGGCCAACGGATCTCGCCGAGCTCTGCCTGGCGTTCGAGGTGGAGCGGCGGTTGCCCTAAGCGCCGTGCAACGCCTTCGAGCGGCCGCGGACTCCGAAGGCGCTGATCACGTCCATGATGCCGATGGCGATCAGCCAGCAGCCGGCGACCAGGGTCAGGATCGCGATCGAATCGATCGGCGAGATGATCAGCACGCCGCCGCCGATAACGATGATCACACCGGAGAAGGCCTGCCAGCCGCGTCCGGGCAGGTGATCGAAGGACAGCGCCGAGGCGAGCAGCGTCATCCCGCGGAACACCCAGCCGATGCCGACCCAGAGGGCCAAAAGCGCGACCGCCTCAAATTTGTCGCGGAAGCAGAAGAACCCCAGCACCAGGGACACGGCGCCGGTGAGGAACGCCAACACCCTCATCGCGGCGCCGGCGTGGGTGCCGAAAGCGGCGAACATGTAACCAACTCCGGACACCACCAAGTAGATGCCGAACAAGACACCCGCCACTAACAGTGTCTTGCCCGGCCAGGCGAGCACGATGACACCGAGTGCTATGGACGTGATGCCGATGAGCAGGAGCAATTGCCAGGCGCTCCGGGCGAGCTGCTGCAAGGGACCTTCGAAAACGGTCTTTTCGCTGGTTGTCATAGAGAAACGATAGGCCGGGGCGGCGCGAAGAGAATGTTCGCGCGAACAAAATCCGCGTTAAGCGCACATATCGAAATACAAGCGAGCCGCTTTTGTTACCCGAAGACAAGAAGGCGTCGCAAGTTGGTCGGTTGAAGACATCGCTGAGCCGCGGCTGCGTCGCTACATTTCTCATCACGAACACAGCACGAAGTTCCTCAGCAGCCGGCTGAGACTTGAATCACTCACTGCCACAACCCATTCCAAACAATCCGCACCGCGGAGAAATGTGAGCTAACCATGTCTTCTGTCATCGCGACCTTCCTGACCATCGCCACCATGCTTGTTCTGACCACGTTCCCGGTGCTCGTCCCGGCGATCATCACCGCCGGCCACGCGATCAGGCGCCGGATCTCCGTGCGGGCCCGCGCCGCCTACCTGCCCACGGTGTCCCGCCGTCTCGCCGCCGCAACCGCCTGACGTCTGCTGGCAAAACCCGATGGACCACCCTGGTCTATCGGGGTTTTTGCTGCAGAACCGCGGCGCCGTACCAGTGACAGGCGAGCAACGCGAGTTCGACGTCGAGCCGGTCTCCCCCAATGGCACTGCCGATCTCCCGGCCCCGCCTCTCGACGGCGCGGGCCACGCGATACTTCACCGAGTTGAAGTGCAAGTTGAGTTCCTCGGCTGCCACCTTGTAGCTGCCGCCGCTTCCCAGATACACCCGCAGCGTCTCACGCAGCCGCGCGTCGTTTTCGTCATCGTTCGCAAGATCGCCAAGCACGGTGGCCACCCATTCACGGGTGCTTTCCACCGAGCTAGCAGAGCCAACAAGACGCGCCACCACCGACAACCCCGGATCGGTGGCCGCGACCACCGTCGGGCTCGACGAATTGAGCCGTTCGCTGACGATCGCGACGCCGCGGGCCTCCTCAGCCTCCCGGTGTGAGCGGCGGAATCCCTCGACGCCGCCGGCCATCGACCCGATTGCCAGACTCGGCGAATCCGGGCGGGCCAGCGCGAATTGGCGGACCCTGTCGACGGCATCGGGAGCCTCGGCGCGATACGGCAGCCAGCCCCATGCACAGCTTTGGTCGGCGGCAACGAAGAGCGGGCTGGCGGCAACAGCGGCGGCTTCGCCCAGGTCGCGGACGAACCGTTGCAGCCGGGCAAGTTCGTCGCCTTCGGCGCCCGGGTTCGGGTACCACAGGACCAGCCCCAGGTGGTGCCACCGCAACGGATAGCGGATCGAGGTGGTTGCGGCGTCGACATCGATGGTCTTGTTTGCGTCCAGAATCTCGCGCACCCGCAGACTGCGAAGACTGTTCTGGTTCTCCAGCCATCGTTCGCGTTCGTCTTCATAGACACCGACGACTTGCTGCGACATCCAGTCGATATAGGAGAACATCGTGTCGGTGATCACCTCGATTACCGATACCCTCATCGATTCCGGGATGTCGATCGCCCGCAATTCGGCGAAAACCAGCTCATTCACCCGACGCTGTCCCAGCCGATAGGCGCGTACCAGCGCATTGACCGGCACCCCACGCTGGGCCAACCGGCGGGCGTACTCCAGCGCCGCGGTAGGCGCCTCGACACGTTCGACTGCGATGTCGTAGCGCAACGAGTGCAAGATGGTGTCCACGTTGCCCTCGACGCTGGTCCCGAGCAACTCCACGAGTGCCGCGTCGCCACGCAACTCGGGGATCTGATCCTCGAGGGAACGACGGACCGCCGACGACACGTCGACCAACCGATCGTGCAATCGGCCGGCGATCTCGGCGATGTAACTCTTTACCCCGGCCTGGTCATCGAGGCTGTCGAGGCGTGGCTCCTTCACATCCACGACGTTAGACGCGGTTGTCGTCTGTCGATAAGACCACCGCGCGGCTTTGTTTGTTCGCGACTGTGTCACGGCGCGCGCGATTCCTAATGTTGTCGCCACTCTCGACGAAAACTCTCCAAAGGAGCCACTCAAATGGGATTCACCAAGCCCTATCTTCCGGATGTTGATCCGGACACCTTCCTGAAGAAGCCGCTGATGGAGCGGATGCGGATCCTTGCCGCCGATTGGGCCGAAAACGGCTTCGGCTCACCGAAGATGATCCACACGATTTACATCGTGAAGCTGGTCGTGTTCTTCGCGATCGGCGGCATCACGGTCGCGACCTTGACGTCGGGGCTGCCCGCCTTATGGCACGTGTCCGAATGGTGGAACCAGCCGATCGTCTACCAGAAGGTCATCCTGTGGACCGTGCTGCTCGAGGCCATTGGTGTGGCCGGCTCCTGGGGGCCCTTGGCCGGCAAGGTCAAGCCGATGACCGGCGGCATCCTCTTCTGGGCCCGACCGGGAACCATCCGGCTGCGCCCATGGAAGTGGATGCCGTTCACCAACGGTGACCGGCGCACCTGGCTCGACATCGCGCTCTACCTGGCACTGCTGGTGAGCCTGGCCGTCGCGCTGCTGTCACCGGGCGCGCACAGCGACTCGCTCTCAAAGGCGTTGCCCCACAACATATCCGGCATGGTGAACCCCGCCCTGCTGATCGCGCCGATCGCGCTCCTGGTGCTGATCGGTCTGCGCGACAAGACCATCTTCCTGGCCGCCCGCGGCGAGCAGTACCTGCCGGTGCTGGTCATTTTCGCCGCGTTGCCGTTTGTCAACATGATCATCGCGCTGAAGATGGTGATCGTGGTGGTGTGGGTCGGTGCCGGCTTCTCCAAATTCGGTAAGCACTTCTCCAACGTCATCCCGCCGATGGTGAGCAACACGATATTCGCGCCCAAATGGGTGCGACGGGCTCACTACCGCGATTTCGGGCGCGACATGCGGCCGTCGCGGCTGGCGGACTTCATGGCACACGTCAACGGCACCACGGTCGAGATCTTGGCCCCGCTGGTCCTGTTCTTCTCCACGAACAAGTGGGTGACGCTGGCTGCGGTGCTGTTGATGGTGGGCTTCCACCTGTTCATCATCTCGACGTTCCCGCTGGCGGTGCCGCTGGAATGGAACGTGGTCTTCGCCTACACCACGATCTTCCTGTTCCTCGGCTTCCCGAACTGGAACGGATACGCGCCGTGGAACATGACCCCGCCCTGGCTGGCCTTCGTCATCGCAGCCGCGCTGCTGTTCTACCCGATCCTGGGCAATCTGCGGCCGGACAAGGTGTCCTTCCTGCCTTCGATGCGGCAGTACGCGGGCAACTGGGCCTCGGCGCTGTGGACCTTCGCGCCCGGTAGCGAGCAGAAGCTGAATCGGGTCACCCGCTCGGCGTCCAACCAGCTCGACCAGTTCGTCGCGGCCGGCTACGAGCCGCAGTGGGCCGAGATCACCCTGCAGAAGACGACGGCGTGGCGAAGCATGCACAGCCAGGCCCGCGGCCTGTACTCGCTGCTGCTGACCCACCTGCCCGACATCGACGGCCGCACGGTGCGCGAGGGCGAGTTCGTCTGCAACTCGCTGATCGGCTTCAACTTCGGCGACGGCCACCTGCACAACGCGGACATGATCCGGGCCGTGCAGCGCGAAGCCGCATTCGAGCCGGGCGAGTGCGTCATCGCCTGGGTGGAGTCGGAGGCCTTCGGCAGCGGCGTCCAGCACTACCAGCTGATCGACGCCGCGCTCGGTGTGGTCGAGCGTGGCACCTGGAAGGTGGACGACGCGGTCGCCGAGCAGCCCTGGCTGCCCAACGGCCCCATCCCGACTAACGTGGAATGGTCCCTGAGCGGCAGCAAAGCGGCCGTCCGGGACGACCAGGAACACGGTCACGGAGCGCTGGCATGAGCACCGCAGTGGTGGTAGGTGGCGGGCCCAACGGGCTCGCCGCCGCCCTCGCCCTGGCTGCCGAAGGCGTGCAGGTCACCGTGCTCGAGGCCGCCGACGAGGTCGGCGGTGGCGCCCGCAGCGGCGAAGCCATCGTTCCCGGCCTGCTGCACGACCACTGCTCGGCGATCCACCCGATGGCCGTCGGCTCGCAGTTCCTCAGCGGCTTCAACCTCGACCGCTACGGCCTCTCGTGGCGCTGGCCGGAGATCGATTGCGTCCATCCCCTCGACGACGGCACCGCCGGCGTGCTGCACCGCTCGGTGCAGCAGACCGCGGCCGGCCTCGGTCGCGACGGCTCGCGGTGGGAGCTCGCATTCGGCTACCCGGCCGCGCATTTCGACGCGCTCAGCGAGGACATCATGCGGCCCCTGCTGCGGTTCCCACACCATCCCCTGATGCTGGCCCGGTTCGGCGCACCCACGGTGCTTCCCGCCTCTACGTTCGCCCGGCTGTTCCGCACCGAGCAGGGGCGTGCCTTGTTCGGAGGTGTTGCGGCCCATGCCTTCCGGCCACTGCACTACCCGATGACGTCAGCCATCGGGATGGGCATCATCGCGGCCGGCCACCGGCACGGCTGGGCGGTGGCCGCGGGTGGATCGCAGTCGATCACCAACGCGATGGTCGCGCTGTTGAGCCGACCTGGGCGGCAAGATCGAGACCGGGTGTGCGGGTCGAGAAGGCGGCGCAGCTGCCGCCGACCGACGTCACCATGTTCGACCTGGCGCCCAGTGCGGTGGCCGGGATCCTGGGTGAGGGTCTTCCGCGCCGAATTTCGCGTGCCTTCACCAAGTTCCGGCGCGGTCCCGGTGCGTTCAAGGTCGACTTCGCCGTGGAGGGCGGTGTGCCCTGGACAAACCCGGACGCCCGCCGGGCCGGCACCGTGCACCTGGCCGGAACCTATTCCGAACTCGCCGCGACCGAGCGGGACATCCACGCCGGACGCATGCCCGACCGGCCGTTCGTACTGGTTGGTCAGCAGTATCTTGCCGATCCGCAACGCTCGGTGGGCAATATCCATCCGGTGTGGAGCTACGCGCACGTCCCGAACGGCTACACGGGCGACGCGACCGAGGCGATCATTGCCCAGATCGAGCGGTTCGCTCCCGGCTTCCGCGATCGCATAGTCGGCTTCACGGTTCGCACGACGACGCAGATGGACACCTACAACCCCAACTTCGTCGGCGGCGACATCATGACCGGCGCCAAGGACATTCGTCAGCTAACGTTCGGACCGCGAATCACACTGTCGCCCTATACCATTGGGGTGCCGGGCATGTACATCTGCTCGGCGGCCACCCCGCCCGGGCCGGGCGCGCACGGCATGTGCGGCGCCAACGCCGCCAAGCTCGCACTCGCCTACCTGGCTCGCCGAGCGTAACTTCGCGCTATGGCAGATAGTCGATGGATTCGGTTGGGTGGCGTTGCCGGAATCGCTTACGTGCTCGTCGCGATCATCGCCGCATTGCTTCCCGGCGCTCCGCCGCAGCCGGACGGCAAAGCCACCACCTACCAGAATTACCTCATCGAGCATCAGTCACTCGTCGCGCAAGCGTGGCTGTACTCATTGGCCGCGGCACTGGCGCTGATGTTCGCCGTTGCTGTGCGTCGGGTCCTGCGCAAGTCAGGGGATGGCGAGTATCTCAGCGAGCTGTTCCTGGTTGGCAGTGCGGCAACCGCGGGACTTCTCGTGGTCGCGATGGCGATGCAGGCCGTCGTCACGCAGCGAGCCGAGGGCCTGGCGGCCGAAGTGACCTACACCGTCGGGGTTCACTTCGTCGGCGTCCTCATCGGTTTGTGGGGCTTCATTGTGGCGGCCACGGCGTTCGCCTATGCATTTTGCGTGTTCGCCTACGGCGCGCTTCCGCGATGGACCGCGTACCTGGCGGTCCTCGCATTCGCGGTGAATCTGATTGCGACAGCGGGGGTGTTCTTCCGCACGGGGCCGTTCTGCCTGGAGGGCGGGTTCTCCGCTTGGGCGCCGGCCATCTCGGGCCTGCTCTGGTACCTGGGTACCTCGATCGCCATGCTGCGAACGCGTTAGGTGTACTTGTAGAAGCCCTCGCCGGTCTTGACGCCGAGCTTGCCCGCGTCGACACAGGTCTGCAACAAGTCCCATACACGACGTCACGACGGGCGCCAAGGACATTCGCCAGCTGGGGTTCGGGCCGCGAATCACGCCGTCGCCGTACAGCATCCGGCGCGCACGGCATGTGCTGCGCCAACGCCGCCAAACTTGCGTTCGCTTACTTGGCCCGGTAGCGCGAGCTTAGAACGTGACCACCACCTTGTCGGCGGCACCGGGTGTGCTGGCCAGTTCGAGCGCCTCCCCGACGCTGTCGAAGGGGATGGTGTGGCTGACGATCAGCGCGTACTTCTCCCAGTGCGCGACGAGATCGTTGGTCACCTGGAAAATCTCGTCGGGATATCCCATGCTGCCGACGATGGTGATCTCGTTGCTCATCACGTTGACGAACTCGACCGGAACCGGCTCTTTGTGCACCCCAACGATTCCGAGCGTGGCGCCCTTCTGCGCGGCGGCCAGCGCGGTGTTAACGACCGCGGGCACACCCGCGGCGTCGAGGTAGATGTCGGTGCCGGCTTTGCCCGGGAACATCGACTTCACCTTCGCCGTGCAGTTCGACCAAGCGCTTGACAACGTCCTCGTCGGCGGAGTTGATGACGGCGTCGGCGCCGATCCGCAGCGCCTTTTGCAGGCGGGAGGCGATGAGATCGATGACCACGACATGGCTTACGCCAAGGGATTTGAACGCCAGCGTCGCGCCCAGGCCGATCGGGCCCGCACCGAAGATGGCGACCTTGTCCGATGGTTTGGGTTTGCACTGGTTTGCGCCGTGGCGCGCGACGGCCATCGGTTCGTTGAGGGCGGCGACTTCCCACGGGATGTGCTCTGGAATGACTTCGAAACTGGTTCCACGAACGGCATTTTCGAGCAACAGATAGTTCGCGAGGGCACCGGCGGGTCCGCCGTTGCCGATGATGCCGCCGGGGGCGGCCATGGGATTGATGACGACGTGATCGCCCACAGCGACGCCGGACACGTTCGCGCCGACCTCGACGACTTCGCCCGCCGGTTCGTGGCCGAGCGGCGTGTGCCCTTGGCGCGGCGGGACACCGCCGATGGTGATGTAGAACGCATCGGAGCCGCAGATGCCGCAGGCGCGCATTCGGACCAGCACGTCGTCCGGCCCGGCTTGCGGGTTTTCGGCATTGACGACTTCGGCCTTGCCGGGGCCGGTGACCATGGCCGCCTTCATGGCGTGCCCTCCAATTCGATGTCGAAGGTATCGAGATATTCGGCGAAGACCGGCTTGAGCTGTTCGACCGTCAGGCCGTACTGGTCGAGGCTGTAGGTGTTCAGCGCGAACATATCCTGGGGGTGTCCGGCGAGCCAATTGCACATGCGCGCTTCGGTTTCGGCGGTAAGCGGCTCGTCCGCCCATTCGTAGATGCGTCGCATGACGTCCATCGGGTCGCGCATCATCTCGTGGTAGTACATGTGGAAGAAACGTTCGTCGCCGATGCGATCCCGAGCGCGCAGTGGCCGGTCGACGTGGTAGCGCATCTGCCACATCGCGGCGCGACCCATCTCCGTCTGATCCACCAGCTCGGTGTTCATCACCAGGCTCTGCGGCAGCCGCCATAGGTTGCACAGTGATCCTGTCGCCTTATAGGGGTCGCGGTGCGCCCAGATCAACCGCGCATCGGGAAACACCTTCAGCAGCGCCTCGATGTGCACCGAGTGCGACGGCATCTTCAGGCTCCAGGTGCCGGGCGCTTTCGATTGCAGCACCTGCAGATAACGCTTCTGGTACTCGTAGGTGCTAGTCATGTCGGTCTCCTCGAAGAGCCACCGCGCGTACCGGTCCGTCGGGAGGAAGGAATCCCACGACAGGCCCTTGAAGTCCTGGTTGTGGATGAACATGTCCTCGGTGGGCCCGTCGGCGTCTTCCCAGTGCGGCAGCGGCATTTTCGCCTGCTTGACGATCTCTAAGATGTTGCGCTGTTCCTCCAGCAGGGCCAGGCACCGCGGATCGGTGCGCAGTGTCTCGGTGGTGGCCGGCGGTATCGGGTGCACGCACTGCCAGTGCAGCAGCGATCGGCGTGCCGGGTCCTGGTCGAGCAGGTAGCTGATGACGGTGGTTCCGGTGCGCGGCATGCCGAGCACGATCAGCGGCCGTTCGACGGGCTCGTCGAGCACTTCGGGGTGGGCCTGAACGTAGTCGTGCACCTGCATGCGCCGCCCCAAGGCGTCGGTGGCGTCGTTGAGCACGCGTTCCCGGCCGAAAGGAGTAAAGGCCGGCGAGTTGTTGACCTCGTCGACGATGAGCGTCAGCCCGCCTCGCCAAGAGTCGGAGTCGATCTCGGTGACACCGGTGCGTTTGGCGGCCAGCTTGAAGACGTCGTCAGCTGTCGCGATGTTGGCTAATTCATTCGGGTCGTTCATGGCTATACCGTCAGGTATCCGCCGTCGACGGCGATGGTGCTGCCGGTGATGTAGGACGCGGCATCGGTACACAAGAACAGCGCCGCACCGGCGCAATCCTGCGGTGTCCCAGGTCTGCCCAGCGGTGTGTGGAAGCCGATCTCGACGTCCATGACCGCGGGGATGCCCATCGCCGGGTGGGTCATCCGGGTGTCGATGAGCCCGGGTGCGATGGCGTTCACGCGGATTCCGTCGTTGGCCCACCGGCGGGACAGGTTCATCGTCAACGCGATCAGGCCCATCTTCGACGACGCGTACCCCGGAACGAAGATCGCCGAGCGGAACGCGGACATCGAGACGACGCTGACGACGCTCGCGCCACCGGGAGCCTGGCTCGCCTTGAGGCGCTCGTAGCAGCGCATGGTCAGCCGCATGGGGCCAAACATGTTTTGCGCCACCGACGCGACATAGCCGTCCGGATCGTATTCATCGCCCGCGGGGTAGGGCCCGCCCGCGTTGTTGACCAGGATGTCGAGTTCGCCGAGTGAGCCCGCGAGCGCATCGACGGCGTCGGGTTCTTGGATCTGGCATTGGCGATAGGTGAACGCGCCCAGCTCTGTCTCGGGATAGTCGTCGACCGATGCGCGGGTGCCGGTCACCGTGACCGACGCGCCGGCCTTGGCGAATTCGGCGGCGATCGCGTTCCCGATGCCGCTTGTGCCGCCGGTGACGAGCACGTTGGCGCCGGTGAAATCGAAGGTGAGGGAGTTCATTCGGTGGTCCTCAATTCGTTGATCTGTTTGGTGAGCCAGGCCCTCTTCCAGAAGTTGTCGGTGTCGGCCAGCAGCGCCTCGTGGGCGTCGGCGGCCGCCGCGCGCGCTGCCGCGTTGACGGGCTCGGCGGCCAGGACGAGGTCGGTGAGGTGCAGCGCCTGCACCGGGCGCCCGCTCGCCACGTGGGTGCGGGCCGCCTCGACAAGCACGTCGGCTCCGGCGGCGCCCACCACGTCGGCGGAGACGGACCCGGCTGCCACACCGTAGAGCTCGGTGGTGGAACGGTGCTGGAACCAACCGGCATACATCTCCCAGATGGCGCGCACATTCCACGAGGTCTGCCCGTACCCTTCGCCGACGTCGAGATGCTCGGGCACCCGCACCTCACGCATCGCGGTGTAGACGTCGACACCGGCGTTCATCAGCTCGACCGTGCGGTCGTGCACCGCTTGCATCGCGTCGCGCATCGCGGTGACTTCCTGCGCGATCAGTTCGGCGCCTTCGATCGGTGCGAAGTGGCCCGTGATCAGCCGCTCCGGTCGGTATGCCAGCACTGTGTTCAGTGCCTCGATGTAGAGAATTGGGTCGCGGTAGCGGTCGCCGCGGATGGTCATCAAGTTCGGCACGTGTCCGAACAGCGGCCCGAATAGGTTGCCGGTGAACAAGATTCGGTCCTCGGGCAGCCACACCACCAGCGCGTCGGTGGTCTCACCACCCGGTGTCCAGGTCAGCTCGAAGGTGCGCCCGCCGATCGTCAGTGCGTGGTGGCGGTCGAAGGTCGTGGTCGGCTCGGGAAAGGAGAAGTCGATCGTGGCGGGATCGATGGCCTTGAAATGTTCGAGCACGGCGTCGGAGAACTTCTGGAAGGCAAACGACGTCTTCGGTACGCGGTAACCCATCAGGCGCTGGTTGTCATCGCGCCAGTAGTGGTAGTTGCGGTGCATCACGATGTCGGTGTCGCCGTCGCGCAGCGTATTCATCCCGCCCCAGTGGTCGGCGTGCCCCTGGGTGACGATGATGGCCCGTGTTGGGCCCGCCAGGTCCGCAAAAGCCTTGCGGTGCAACGGTCCTTCGAAGACCAGCCCGGCGTTGACGATGACGCGTCCCTCGTCGGTGGTTACCCCGTAGGCGTTGGAGACGCCAGGCGACATCCAGATGTGGTTGCCCAGGGCTATCGCGGGAGTGTCGGTCGCCGCGGCAAGGTCGGCAGCTCCCGGACGCTCGCGATGAATCCCAGCCATGACTGGCGATCCTCTACAGTTCTAGAGGTAAAGTCAATATCCATGGGACTGCAGGGTCTGACCGACAAGGTCGTGGTGGTGGTCGGCGGCGCAACCGGCATCGGCGCGGCGACAGCCGCGCGACTGGGCGGCGAAGGCTGCCGGGTGGTCATCGGCGACATCGCCGAAGACGCCGCGCGGCAGACCGCCGAACGCATCGCCGCCGCGGGCGGCACGGCGATCCACGTCACCTTCGACCTCGCCGATCCTGACTCGGTGGCCGAGCTGATCCACACCGCTGCAACGACTTACGACGGAGTCGACCTGTTGTTCAACGTCGGCGCCGACATGAGCACGATCCGTGCCGACACCGACGTGGTCGAGATCGATTTCGACGTGTGGGACCGCGTGATGACGGTGAACCTGCGCGGGTATGTGGCCGCCATGAAATACGCCATCCCGAGAATGCTCGATCGCGGCGGTGGGGCCATCGTCAACATGTCCTCGGCCGCGGCGTTTCAGGGCGAGCCCGCGCGACCGGCCTATGCAACCGCCAAGGCCGGCATCGGCGCGCTCACCCGGCACGTCGCGTCGCGGTGGGGCAAGGAAGGCATCCGCTGCAACGCGGTGGCGCCGGGATTCACCGCCACCGAGGCCATTCGCTCCGTGCCGCAATGGCCGGAGCTGCAGGCCGGCGCGTTGAAACGTATTCGCGGAACTCGCGTCGGCGATCCCGACGACATCGCGGCACTGGTCGCCTTCCTGCTCTCCGAGGAAGGCGCGTGGATCAATGGTCAGGTCGTCAACATCGACGGCGGGACGGTCCTGCGCTGACTATGGCAACACCAGCACGCAAACGAGACGGCGACGAACGCCGTCGCAAACTGTGCGACGCGGCGATCCAGGTGCTGGCCGAGCACGGATCGCGCGGCCTGACCCACGGACAGGTCGACCGGTATGCGGGGCTGCCCGACGGCACCACGTCGTACTACTACCGCACCCGCACGGCCCTGTTGCGCGGCGTCGGCAAGCGCGTCGCCGAAATCGATGTCGCCAACCTGCAATCGGTGATCGACGAACCCGTCGACCCGCTCTCGCCGTTCGCGCACCTGGCCAGGCTCACCCTGATCCAGGCCGACGGGCCCGGGCTCATGCTGAACAGGGCCCGACACGAACTGCTGCTGGGGGCGGCGCGCGATCCCGACATCGCCGAGACCTCACAGGCTTTCGTCGCGCGGATCAACTCCATGACCCAGGACGCCATCGCCCATCTGCAGCCCGGCACCGACGACCCCGGGCTGCTCGCCGCGCAAACCACCGCCGTCACCACCTTCATCGCGGGCGTGTTCACCCGACTCGTCTCCGGAGACCGCGCAATCCGCGACGCTGAGCAACTCAGCCGGCTTCTTGAGGCCGTCGCCACCGCGGTGTCGAAAAGCCCTATATAGGTCTCTGACCAGGCCCAACGTTACAGATATGAAGCGATCAATTTTTGCTGTGCTGGCTTTCGCAGGCCTGATGACGACCGGCGTGGGCATCAGCCACGCCGACACGATTCAGACCGAGGGCAACTACCCGACTCGGCAGGCTTGTCAGGACGCCGGCCCCGGCGTAAAGGCCTCCACGCCCGGGAACTGGAACAACTTCTGGTGTGTTCCGGACCGTGTGGCGCTCGGCAGCTGGCGTTTGGTCCTGAGCAACTGAACGGTCAACGCGTCGGATACGCGTAGAAGCCCTCGCCGGATTTGACGCCGAGCTTGCCCGCATCGACGTAGGACTGCAACAAGTCCCGCGATTTCTTCGGCAGGTGCGGAAACTCTTCGCAGTAGTGCTTCTCGATGTCGAGCGCGACGTCCAGGCCGACCAGATCCATCATCTGAAACGGTCCCGCCGGCACCCGCCAATTGACCTTGAACATGCCGTCGACGTCCTCGGGGCGCGCCACGCCTTCGGCAACCACGGCCAGCGACTCACGCTTGATGGCGGCCCAGACGCGATTGAAGATGAAGCCGGTGCACTCCTTGCGCGCTTCGAAGGGATGCACGCCGAACTCGGGCAGGACGGTCAGCAGAGTATCCAGCAGCCCGCGGTCCGTCTCCCCATCCGACATCAGATCGAGCGCGTTGAACTGCGGCGGCATGTAGAAGTGTGTGTTGCACAAACGCGTTTTGTCGCGAACGTTTTCGGCCATCAGCCGTGACGGGAACGATGACGAGTTGGTCGCGAAAATGGTGTCCGGCGGTGCCGCCCGGTCGATCTCGCCCCAGAGCGGGATCTTGATCTCGAGCTTCTCCGGAACCGACTCGACGGCGAGCCAGGCACCGTCCAACGCTTCTTCGAGGGCGCCCTCCCCTACCGCGACGCCCACTTCGCCAAACCCTCTGTCCTGCACCAACTTCGGTAGGTTTTCAGTCACGTAGTGAGTGGCGTCGGCGCGCTGTTCGTCACGCCTGGCGTAGATCCGCACGGTTCCGCCGCGGCTGGCGAGCATCAACGCGATGCGGCGGCCCAGCGTTCCAGCTCCGATCACCGCGACCGGGCGGTTCCGGATGTCTTCGAATGTGTAGGTGTAGGACACACAAGCATGCTAAGCCTGTGTCACGCGATGGCTGGGTTCCTGCGGCTCACGCAATAGCGGAACAGGTGCCAGGACACGTCTGCCCGTACCGCCGCCATCTCCAAATAAGACTCCCAATCCTTTCGACGGAAGCTCCTGGCAATGGAAATCGTCCCGTCCTTACGTATGATCCGGTGCCAACCCATCAGGCGACATAGAACGGGGAAGGCGTAGTACGGCATGGCATGCCGATGCAGATCGGCAATATGCCAGCCGTGGGTGGAGTGTTCCTCAAGCCAGGCCACAAGATTGACGACCTGCTCGTCAGTGAAGTGATGGGTCACCTGTGAGCTGACGATGAAATCCACCGACTCGGCTGGGGTGTAGGAAAACACACAAGCTGTTTGATAGTCGATCTGCATCCATGATGGCGTGGCATTACGAGCGGCGACCGAACTCCGGGGATTGAGATCAATGCCCGACAGCTTCGCTTTCATTCCCCGTTGATCAGCCCACCGTGCAATCGTCCGCAGGAGATCACCGTCCCCATGACCGACATCGAGGACGGAAAATTCAGTCATCCCCTTGGTTGCCCGTCGCAGCCATCGCAAGGTGGGCCGGTGGGTGAGGGTCATTCGGTTGCACACGGCCAATTCGCTGATCACGCGCTGATAGGTGGCTGGATCAGTGGTGTCGTTGTCCAGCTCTTCAGGAAGCGTGCTGCGGGTAGCGAGCATTATCCAATCATTTCGGCGATGCCGTATGCGGACATGCGTAGTCCACTACGTCACTTATTACGGGTGGTCACCCCTCAACCGGCGAAACTATCATTGTCGGCCGCGAGGCGGGGGGCGATTCGCAACGCGCTAGAGCAACTTCATCTGCTGGGGCTGCGGTTCGACCGGCTCCAGCAGCTCAGGCCCGTTATTGCGGATGCTGTTGACCAGTGTCGAAATCTCGCGCAGCTCGATGCCGCGGACGTCCGGTGTGCGGGCCAGCAGCTCGGGATCCAGCGGGGCGTCGGGGTTCAGCCAGGCGTCCCAGTCGGGTTCGGCCAGCATCAACGGCATCCGGTCGTGAATTTCGGCCAGCTCCCCCACCGCGCCGGTGGTGATGATCGTGCAGCTCAGCAGCGGTTCAGCATCCTTGGCCGGCTTCCACACGGACCACAGCCCTGCGGCGAAGAGCGGCTCGCCGTCGCTGCGGTACATGAAGAACGGCGTCTTGCGCGACTTCTTGCCGTCGGTGTCGGGATTGACGCGCCATTCGTAGTAGCCGTCCATCGGGACCAGACAGCGCTTGCTCTTGGCCGAACCGCGGAACGCCGGCGAGCTGGCCACCTTGTCGGCCCGGGCGTTGATGAGCAGCGGACCTTTGTTATCCGGTGCGCCGTCGAGATCGGGTTTGACCCACGGTGGAATCAGTCCCCAGCGCATGAGCCGCACCCGCCGAGTGGGGTCGTCATCGGGCTCGCTGTGCCGGGTCACGACGGTCGCGACCGTAGTGGTGGGTGCGACGTTGTAATTCGGCGCGTTGGAAGGATCGGTGGCCTCGTCGATCGCCTTGATTTTCTCGGCCAGCAGGGCTGGATCCGTCGTGACTGCGAAACGCCCACACATGACTCCATGGTGGCAGATGTCGCCGACAAGCCCCGACAAGAGATGATGGAGCGGTGAGCACCTGGCCGGCACCCGTCGCGCCGTCCCCTGTGCACGCGACCGTGACCGTTCCCGGCTCGAAATCGCAGACCAACCGCGCGCTGGTGCTCGCGGCGCTGGCGGCCGCGCAGGACCAGGGCAGCTCGACGATCGGCGGAGCGCTGCGCAGCCGGGATACCGACCTGATGATCGGGGCGCTGCGCAGCCTGGGCTTGCGCATCGACGGGAAGGGAACCGAGCTGACGGTCAGCGGCCGGATTGCGCCTGGCGCGGGCGCCCGGGTGGACTGCGGCCTGGCCGGCACGGTGTTGCGTTTCGTTCCGCCGCTGGCGGCGCTGGCCGATGTGCCGGTGACCTTCGACGGCGACGAGCAAGCCCGGGCCCGGCCCATCGCACCGCTGCTGGATGCCCTTCGCGGCCTGGGCGTCCCCGTCGACGGCACCGGTCTGCCGTTTCAGGTGCACGGCGGCGGATCGGTCGCCGGCGGCACGGTGGCCATCGACGCGTCGGCGTCCTCGCAGTTCGTGTCCGGGCTGTTGCTGAGCGGGGCGTCGTTCACCGAAGGCCTGACCGTGCAACACACCGGCTCCACGCTGCCGTCGGCGCCGCACATCGCGATGACGGTGGCGATGCTGCGGCAGGCCGGCGTCGATGTCGACGACTCGCTCGCCAACCGTTGGCGGGTGCGGCCCGGCGCGGTCGCCGCCCGGCACTGGGACGTCGAACCCGATCTCACCAACGCGGTCGCATTTCTGGCGGCGGCCGTGGTCACCGGCGGCATGGTGCGCATCACCGGCTGGCCCGCGACCAGCGTGCAACCCGCCGACGACATCCTCGACGTCTTGAGCAAGCTCAATGCCGTTGTCACCCACACTGATTCCATTCTCGAGGTGCGCGGACCGGCAAGCTCCACAGGCTTCGGCGGCTACCGGGGTTTTGATGTCGACCTGCGCGCCGTCGGCGAGCTGACCCCGTCGGTGGCGGCACTGGCGGCGCTGGCCAACCCGGGATCGGTGTCACGGCTGAGCGGCATCGCCCATCTGCGCGGCCACGAGACGGACCGGCTGGCCGCACTGAGCGCCGAGATCAACCGCCTCGGCGGCAACTGCCAAGAAACACCGGACGGCCTGCTGATCACCGCGGCCCCGCTGAAGCCGGGCACCTGGCGCGCCTATGCCGATCATCGGATGGCGATGGCCGGCGCGATCGTCGGGTTGCGGGTCGCCGGGGTCACGGTGGACGACATCGGCGCGACCACCAAAACGCTGCCGGAGTTCCCGCGGCTGTGGACTCGCATGCTGGAGGGTTCCAGCGGTTGAGAACCGGCGACTACGACGAGTCCGACGTCAAGGTCCGCTCCGGCAGGGGTTCGCGACCGCGTACCAAGACTCGTCCCGAGCACGCCGATGCCGAGTCCGCCATGGTGGTCAGTGTCGACCGTGGCCGCTGGGGGTGCGTGCTGGGCGGCCGTCCCGATCGCCGGGTTACGGCCATGCGAGCGCGCGAGTTGGGCCGCACCCCGATCGTCGTCGGCGACGACGTCGACATCGTCGGTGACCTGTCCGGTCGGACCGACACCCTGGCCCGCATCGTTCGGCGCGGTCCACGGCGAACGGTGTTGCGGCGCACCGCCGATGACACCGACCCCACCGAACGCGTGGTGGTGGCCAACGCGGACCAACTCCTGATGGTGGTGGCGCTGGCCGATCCGCCGCCGCGCACCGGCCTGGTGGACCGGGCGCTGATCGCCGCCTATGCCGGCGGACTGACACCGATTCTGTGCCTGACCAAGACCGACCTCGCCCCACCCGAACCGTTCGCCGAACAGTTCGTGGACCTGGACCTGACGGTTGTTGCCGCAGGCGTCGACGATCCCCTGCTCGCGGTGGCCGAGTTGCTTCCCGGCAAGATCACGGTGCTGCTCGGACATTCCGGGGTCGGCAAGTCGACCTTGGTGAATCGTCTTGTGCCCGAGGCTGATCGGGCTGTCGGCGTGGTGACCGATATCGGCCGGGGCCGGCATACCTCTACGCAGTCGGTCGCGCTGCCGCTGGGCGACTCGCTACCGGGTTCGGGTTGGGTCATCGATACCCCGGGCATCCGCTCGTTCGGATTGGCCCACATCGAACCCGACGACGTGCTGTCATCTTTCTCCGACTTGGCCGACGCGATCCAGGACTGCCCGCGCGGCTGCGGACACATGGGGCCGCCGGCCGATCCCGAATGCGCGCTGGACGCGCTGTCCGGGCCCGCCGTGCGCCGCGTCGCCGCGGCCCGACGACTGCTCGCCGCGCTCCGTGAGCAGTGACGGGCCGCCATGGCCGAGCGTGCGTGTCTGCACGCCGACACGCCGTGTCAGGCGTACAACTACGCACGCTCGCGTTTAACTGAAAGGCTCAATCGAATGCCGACAGCAAAGCGAGGCCGGGAGAGTATCGATATCGCCGCCACACCGGAGGTGATATACGACCTCATCACCGACATCAATCGCATGGGCGAATGGAGCCCCGAATGTTATCGGTGCGAATGGCTAGACGGTGCAACGCAAGCCGCGGCCGGAGCGCGTTTTCGCGGCTACAACCGGCGCGGCGCCCTTCGATGGCAACGCACCGTTGTCATTGATCAAGCTGATCGCGGCCGCGAGTTTGCCTTCACCACGATGAACGACCGCGCCGACCGCTCGGAAACCCGTTGGCAATACACGATGGAGCCATCCCCCACCGGCACACTACTCACTGAGTCGTTCGAGTTTGTCTGGTGCTCCATACCAAATCGGGCGGTCGAACTATTCCTCCCGCGCGGACGTCAAGTGAACCAAGGCATCCACGAAACACTCGCGCGAATAAAGGGTGCCGCCGAAGCGATCAACGCTTGAGTCGCATGCCGAGCTCGTCGGGCGGCACCAGATGCCCTTCTGTGCAGCGAATTTCGACGGACGCATCCGCGCCGCACCCCAGATGTGTGAGCCGCAGCCGGTTGTGGCCCGGCAGGTGCTGCCGCCCCCACTCGAACATCGCCCACACAACCGGCATGAAATCGACGCCGGCTTCGGTGAGCACGTACTCGTCCCGGCTGCGCTGCCCGGGTTCGCGGTAGGGCTGCCGGGCCAATAACCCGAGCTCTACCAGTTCGCCCAGCCGCGCGGAGGTGGCGGCCTTGGTGATGCCCACTCGGCGGGCGAAGTCGTCGAAGCGAGTGGTGCCGTAGTACGCCTCGCGCAGGATGAGCATGGCGGATTTGGTGCCGAGCACCGCCATGGTCTTTTCTATCGCGCACTCGCCGACCGCCGACCATTTCTCACGATCGGCCAGCACACCTTGGAGAAATTTGACGCGCTCCCCGGACTGAGGATCCGAGGATTCCCTTGGCAGCTCACGCCGCTGTCGGGTTGCTTCCTGCTTCATCGCCCTGCGCCCCCTGAGTGAAAGGAGGGCTTACCGGGGCTCCACTGGGACCGCTGGCGCGGTCCCGCCCACTTTCGTGGCAGGCATTTTGTCTCTCCGCCCGCCCGGCGGCGAGAATGACCATCGCGGCGTTGTAGTCGCGGTCGTGGAAAGCACCGCATGTCAGGCACGTCCACTCCCGGACCTGTAAGCCCAGTTCGTCGAGTCGATGGCCACATTGTGAGCACGTCTTGCTCGACGCGAGCCAGCGCGACACGCGGTAGACAGTACGCCCGTAGCGGTCGGCTTTTTCGGCGATGATCCGCAAAAAGTGACCCCACCCCGCATCGCTTATTGCCCGAGAGAGGCAGCGGTTGGCAACCATTCCCACGATGTTGAGGTCCTCGACGTGGATCACTTGGTTCTCGCGAACCAACGCCAAAGCCTGCTTGTGGTGATAGTCGCGCCGACTGCGCGCTACCTGATTGTGCGTGGTGGCGACTTTGCGCCGCGTCCGTTGTCTGTTGACTGATCCTTTCTGCCGGCGGGACTTCTCCCGCTCCAACCGCCGCAGTTTGCGTAACTTGCGACCCAAGTGCTTCGGATTTGCAATGTCCGTCCGCATCCCACCGGTAGTGGCGATCGTCGCCAACCGAATGAGGCCGACATCCATACCGGCCTCCCGAACCACCACCGGCAGTGGCGTGACGGGAACATCGACGACAAAACTCGCGTAATAGTGGCCGTCCGGTTCGCGGATGATCGTGACACTCGACGGTTCGCTCGGCAGCGCGCGAGACCAGCGCACTCGAATTTCGCCAATTTTCGCCACAAACAACTGTCCGCTGAGACGGACTCTGAATCCGTTGCGAGTCAGCCGAAATGACTGTCGAGGGTCCTTTCGCGATTTCATGCGCGGACGGTCTAACTTGCGACCTCGTCGCTTGCCCGATCGAGAGTCGAAAAAGTTGCGCCACGCTCGCCGCGAGTCGTTCACTGACTGCACCAACGCCACGCTGGGGACCTCGGCCAACCACGCCCCCTCGCTGGTGGTCTTCGCTTGAGTTATCACCAGGGATTGGATCTGACTGTCCGACAGCTTCACACCGGCGCGGTAAGCCTCGTTGCGGACTCGCAATGCGTCGTTGAACACCACCCGGGCGCACCCGAACACCCGCACCAGCATTCCCTGCTGAGCAGGCGTCGGTTCGATCCGGTACCTGTAACGCATCTGCACACGACCACCGTAAGACTGACGACCGACAACCCGGACCGATCACCGCGCCCGACATAGCGAGTAAGCGTTCAACACCTGCCCGGGTTTCGACCTGAAGTCCGGGGGTTGCGCTCGACGAATCTAGTGTCACCTAAATCACCTCCATCCTGGGTTGCATTTAGTGTACCTAGGCGTTTACCTGGCTATAGCTAGCAATATCTAGCTCCCGGACTCAAGGAGGAGTTATGTCCAGCCACCAAGGCCGCGACGCCGTCATCGTCGGCGCCGTTCGCACCCCGATCGGCAAGGGCAAGGCTAGCGGCGCGTTGCACGACGTGCTGCCCGCCGACCTGCTGGCGCACAGCCTGCGTGAACTGGTGGCCCGCACCGGAGTGGACCCCGCGCAGATCGACGATGTCATTGCCGGTGCCGTCACCCAGGTCGGCGACCAGGCCGTCAACATCGCGCGCAATGCGCTGCTGGGCGCCGCATTCCCCGAGACCGTTCCCGGCGTCACCATCGACCGCCAGTGCGGCAGCAGCCAGCAGGCCATCAGCTTCGCCGCCCACGGTGTGATCGCCGGCGCCTACGACTTAGTCGTTGCCGCGGGCGTGGAATCGATGAGCCGCGTCCCGATGGGCACCCAGGTATTGCCGGGCAGCAACCCGTTCGGTGAGGGCATGGACGCGCGCTACCCCGAAGGCCTGGTGCCGCAGGGCATTAGCGCCGAATTGATCGCCGCGAAGTGGGGCTTCTCGCGTACCCAGCTCGACGAGTTCTCCGCCGGCAGCCATGACAAGGCCGCCCGCGCCACCAAAGACGGGCTGTTCGAGAACGAGCTGATCCCGATCGCCGGGCTGTACACCGACGAGATCATCCGCCCCGCCACCACGGTGGAGACGCTGGCTACTTTGCAGCCGGCTTTCTACAGCGAGGCGATGAAAGCCCGCTTCCCGCAGATCAATTGGGAGATCACGCCGGGTAACTCGTCGCCGTTGTCCGACGGCAGTGCCGCGGTCTTGATCACCACCAGTGAGATCGCCCACAAACTCGGGCTGCGCCCCCTGGCCCGGATTCACACCACGACTGTGGTGGGCTCCGACCCGCTCTACATGCTGACCGGGGTTATCCCGGCGACCCAGAAGGTGCTGGAGCGCGCCGGGCTGACGCTGGCCGACATCGACTTGTTCGAGGTGAACGAGGCCTTCGCGCCCGTCGTGCTGGCCTGGGCAAAAGACGTAGGTGGAGCAGAACGCGTCTGAGCGGACGAACGTCAACGGCGGCGCTATCGCGATCGGCCACCCGCTCGGCGCGAGCGGTGCCCGAATCATGACCACACTGGTCAACGCTCTCGAACAGCGCGGAGGCCGGTACGGCCTGCAGACGATGTGTGAGGGCGGCGGCATGGCCAACGCCACCATCATCGAGCGACTCGGCTAGGCGGCCCAGCCGCCCAAGATCACCCGGGCACATAGCAGCCCTCGGCCTGGTTAGGTCTGGGGCTGTAGCCGTCGCGCCCGCTGCTTCGGACGAGCAGGATTCCACCCTCTACATCGGCGTGTGAAGACGACCAGCAAAGTCATTGACGGCCGTCATTGACGGTCGCCAATGAACTAGATACTGTGCCTCCATGGGGCCACCAAACGCCATCACGGAAGCTGGATCGCCAGTCGGAGGCGTTCGCGAGGTCCGACGGTTGGAAACGCGGGCGCGGCTATTCGACGCCGCACTGGCTGAGATTGGCCGCTGCGGACTGGCCGGTGCCGACGTGAGTTCAATCGCCAGCGCAGCAGGGGTGGTGCGAGGCACGTTCTACTTTCACTTCTCGACCAAGGAACATGTCTTGGTCGAGTTGGAAAGGAACGAAGAGGCCAGGATCGTCACCGAACTCAACCTCGCGCAGACCGAGACCGATGACTTGGCGTCGGTGTTATCTCAGTTGGTTCGACATGTGGTCGCCGCCGAACGTCGGTTGGGGCCGGTGGTCTTTCGAGACATGTTGGGACTGCACTTCTCCGCAACTCGACCGGCTGAGGACGAACTGTCAGAGCATCCCCTTGCCGAGTTCGTAATTGCCGCCATCACCGATGCTCAGAACACGGGCCGAGTCCCGTCAGAGGCAGACGCCAGTGAACTCGGAGTGTTCTTTATGACCGGACTCTTCGCGCTGCTAGCTACTGGCACTCAAGATTCCACGACAGCGGACGCCGTCATGGATCGGTATGTAGTGACGATTGTCAAGGGAATGGAAACACGATGAGCAACACAGGGATCGACGGCTACCGAGACTTCTTGAAGAGGCGCGACGGGGAGGCCGATCTGTTGAATCGACGCTTGGCGAATCGCGAAGACTTCTTCAATAGCATTGAGACCAACGCTGTCCGATCAGCCCGCCCGGCCGACCGCCCGACCTTCCTGCGGAACCTGCGGCGCAGACGACCAGAGGCGGGGTTGGACGGGAAGATGCTGTTTCTGTTGGCCACGGCCAAGCTCAATCAGGCAGAACGATTCGGGGTCGGGCTCGGGGAAACCTACGGCGTCAACAGCGACGAGAACCTGCCACCAGAGCGGGTGTACCTCGAACTTGAAGAGCACTACCACACCCGGCTGCTGGCATACGTGCTGGACATATTCGACCTCACATTCCAAGTGGTGCCCCCACCGTTCGTCATGCGCCAGTTCGTCAAGACTGGGGTATTCATCCCGGAGCGACTTGGATTCGTGTTTGTAGGAGCAGCAGAGATGGCAGGCTGCGTGATGTTCGACGAACTGCGCCGCGTCGGAATTGAACTGTTCGCCGACGAACCCGGCGTCTCCGAACGAATCGCACTGCTCTACAGCGAAATCCTCACCGACGAGGTTGGCCACGTCGGCTACTGCGCATCGCGATGCACTAACGCAGAGCGGGCAGTGATGCGTTGGCTCTACCCGCGCATCGGAAGGCTGTTTGCACGCCAAACCGCTGAGATCGGCCTCCTCATCGACCCCACAAAGCTCCGCGCCCGCCTCGACCGCCCCTTCGACGTTGAGGAATTGACCGCCGGGCTGAGCAACGAGACCTATCTAGTCACACATCCGTGACGGTGCCAGGTTGCGTCAGAAGCACATTCGATTCAAGCGGGCTGGTGGCTTTCCTATCCCGTGGGTCATTGACCGGGTCGTACTGGCCTGGGCGGACGACGGATCCGGTGCCGATCTGGCGCAAGACCAACGTCAACGGCGGCGCCATCGCCATCGGTCACCCGCTGGGCGCCAGCGGTGCTCGCCTCATGACCACACTCGTCAACGCTCTGGAGCAGCGCGGCGGACGCTACGGGTTGCAGACCATGTGCGAGGGCGGCGGCATGGCCAACGCGACCATCATCGAGCGTCTGCGCTGACCGTAGTTCCCCCGGTTGGTTGACAGGTGGAGCATCGAAAACGCCTGATTATCAGCGAAGTGGTGATAGAGCGCTCACGCGTGACGACACAGTCTGAAACGACTCTTCGGTGCCGTGCGTGATAGCTTTGCGACGAACAGGCGAGCAGCAGGAGATAGGCACGGTGGTTCACTGCGCGACGGCGCGCTTGGTGTATAGAGATCATCATCAGGTGCACGCGCAAGTTATTGCATACAGGCTGCAGGTACTACAGTAGAATGTAACATACAGTTGTAGGTGATATTCAGTAGTTTTAAATGCTGACGTGGAGGTTTGGATATGTATGCACATGTTGATGTGTCGCAAGTTCTGCGCACTGATGGAGGAACGCAACACGAGGGCTGCGACACTGATTGCAGACAACGGGTATTCAGAACGTGGATGGGGTGACTGGTGTGGATGATGTGTTGAACCTGGGGACAGTTTGCGTTGTTCCCTGACGCTACAGTAGCCGAGGCGGTGGAAGACGTCGAGGAGTTGGAGGGCTCGTCGTTGTAGTGGGGTGGGGGTGGTGATGGTGGTGAATGCTGGCATGTCGTCGGCAGGCTGAATGTGGTTGGTGCAGATGGTGGCCAGGTCGGTCGACAGCGACGTCATCCGTGGATAGAGGATCGCTGGACCGAGCCATCGAGCAACGAATCGGCGAAACGCGAGTCCGTCGCGCGGCTCTTGGCCAGGATCGGTCAGGAGGGATTGCACCGTGCGCAACGTCATCTCGGCAAGTTCACGGAGTGGCGAGGGCATCGAAGCCATGAAGACTTCCAATCGACATCGAATTGGTGAAAAGCGGTTAAGCAGACCGAGATTGCCGTGTCGGAGGATAGCGAGGTGACGGCTTCGCCGTCATTCCGCGCGGTCAGTAGGCTTTCTAGCTGCGGATCGCCGGAGAGGTTCTCGACTCCGAAGGCAACACATTCGACCACCACAGCGACCGGGTCTTTGAGGCCGCTGACGTGTTGTGCAACCTGGTCGATGAATCCGTTGACGGCACGCATCCCGCTGGCCATGAGCAGTGCGTCGGCATTCGGAAAGTAGCGGTACACCGTTGGCGAGTGACCCCGAGCCTGCGGGCGATGTCGGCGAGGCGTATCGCCGCTCCATTTTCGGCGACCTCGTCGTCTACCGCACTCAGGATGCGCGAAATGGCTTCCTCGTCCGATGAGGGCGTCGAACCCGCCCAGCCGCGACTACGCATCCGTTCGTCACGAGCCTCTCGCTGGTGAACTCGATCGAAAGTGTCGCGGGACCGGTCATTCCCAGCAGCGATTTCCACGGGGCCGGAGCGACGCGATGGGCGTGCGGTGAGGCGGCGGGTGAGGACTGTGAGTGCTTCCGCCAGTTCACGGCGTGCGAGGTTCGCCCCGAGGCAGTAGTGCGCGCCGCCGCCGAACGTCAGAATTGCGGGAAGGTCATTGCGCGCGATGTCGAAGCGGTCAGCATCGTCATAGATCGCTGGATCTCGGTTGGCGGCGAAGGTGTTCACGACTACGAAGGTCTCCTGTCGGAAACAGT
The DNA here is from genome assembly GCA_963820985.1 of uncultured Actinomycetota bacterium. GTDB lineage: Bacteria > Actinomycetota > Actinomycetes > Mycobacteriales > Mycobacteriaceae > Mycobacterium. The sequence continues at coordinate 47,119 of CAWGCI010000007.1, forward strand.
GTAGCCAGCGAACTCGACATCGTCGGTGGCGGCTCGCGGCGCGATGCAGGCCGCCGGTGAGTGGCGCATGCTTTCCTCGACCGCCTGCATCGCAAGCTCTGGTTGGTCGCGCAACTTCGTCCATTGGTCCGGATGCTCGCAGAGCACCTGCACTGACGCCGACAATTGGTTTCGCGTCGTGTCCGTTCCGGCCATCAGGAAGCCGGCCACCAGCATGCGGAGTTCGTCGAGGTTCAGCCGCTCGGCGTCGCTTTCGGCGCGTATGAGTTCCGACAGCAGGTCATCGGTGAGGTTGTCTCGGCGGGCGGCGACCATGTCGTCGACGTAGGCGTCGAGTTCGCTCCACGGCGCGCATGATCGCGGCCTCGTCGAAGGTGACGTCGGGCTGAAGTTGAGGGCCTTGAAGACTTCGTCGGTCCAGTCCGCGAAGCGACTGCCAATCCTCGCGAGGCGCACCGAGCAGCGCGCAGATGATCGGGGTCGGGTACTGATCACGCGATGTCGGTCACGACGTCGCACCGACCGGCGTCCACGACCCGGTCGATCAGCCCGTTGACCACCTCGCGGATCTTGTCTTGGCCGCGCAGCGGGCGGCGCGCTCGGCGGGTGGCCTCGGCGATGGGCGCCAGCAGTTTTTCGGTGGCTGCCAACAGGTCTTGGCGTTTGCGGGTGCGTTGCTCGGCCAGGGCGGGGTTGCGGCAGCACACCAGTCGCTCACCGGGATAGTCCGGGGAGTCGATCTCGGCGAGGTCGTGTTCGTCGAACAAGCTCAGCTCGCAGTGCGTCGGTTTCGACGAGGGCTTTGATCTGTGGGGCGCGCAGCGCGGTGATCCAGTCCAGGCTCGGCTCGGGCGCAACTCAGTGCGGTGATGCGCGCGCTGGTGAGCATGCCCCGATCCCCGACCAAACAGTCCGACCCGAACGGATCGCACAGGGACAGCCCGAAGCGATTCTTCAGCTTGGTGATCTGGGCGGTCAGGGTTTTTCGGGGTCGGCGGTGTTGCCGTCGAACACCTCGATCGCTATCGGTATCCCGGCGGTCGAACACAGCAGCCCGTAGACGATCTGCAGCCGGCCTTTGACCCCGTCGCGGGCGTGCCCGCGCTTGCCCAGCGGGCAGGTGCGGCCCTCAAAGGCCGCTGAGGACACGTCGTAGAGCACCAAGGTTCCGTTGGCCAAATGCCTTGCGGCCATCGTGGTTTCGATGTCGTGTTTGCGGGCCAGCACCCAGTCCATCGCCGCATACAGGTCGTCTTAAATTTTTTTTTTTTTTTTTTTTTTTTTTTTTTTTTAAGAATGCCTTACGGCCGTCGTGGTTTCGATGTCAGTGTTGCCGGCCAGCCGGTCCATCGCCGCATACAGGTCGTCTTCATCGCAGTCACGGCACGCACGGCGCGTCGCCTCACGAGCTGGTCGAGCAGTTCGTCGCAGCCGCGTGCGAACGCCGGTTTCGACCCGGGCGATCACCTAGGGCCACCAGCGTCGCGGTGACCAGGTCACGCAGCTCTTTTTAAAATTTTTTTTTTTTTTTTTTTTTTTTTTTCATCGCAGCCGGCCACGCCCAGCACATCGCCTAGCGAGCTGGTGCGCGGTTTCGGTGCGCACGCCCGCGTGCGAACGCCAGTTTCGAGCCCGGCGAGCGATCACCTGGGCCACTCAGCATCGCGGTGACCAGGTCACGCCAGCCGAGCGAGGGCGTCGGGTCGATCATCTGCTCAACACCGAGAGCTCGGGCGCTGCCCAGCACCGCGGCCACGTGCCCGTGCGGCAGGCTGCGGGTGATCGCGAACGCCTCGGCCAACTCCACCTGAGGTGGCTGTCCCTTCAGTACCCGTGAGAGCGCGTCGACTTTGGGTGCCGGCCAGCGTGACAGGTCGGCCAGGGTGCGGTTTTTCACCTTGTCGCCCTCGCGGTAGCTTTCCCGCAACAGGATCGCCGGCGGTGACCCTCGATTCGGCACCCGCGCCACGTACATGTCTACTTCATAGCACATCAGACGGCAAACTAGTGGTATATCCGTTCACCGACACCGGTGCCGATCTGGCCAAGACCAACGTCAACGGCGGCGCCATCGCCACCGGTCACCCGCTGGGCGCCAGCGGTGTCGACTCAAGACCAGACTCGTCAACGCTGGAGCAGCGCGGCGGACGCTACGGGTTGCAGACCATGTGCGAGGGCGGCGGCATGGCCAACGCGACCATCATCGAGCGTCTGCGCTAGACCGTTACCGGTTGGGACCGCACCTCAGCGTGGCCGCAGGATCACGACTGGAATCTCGCGTTCAGTCCAACTCTGGTAGGTGCTGAAGTCGGCGTACATCTCGACGAGTCGCGGCCAAAGCCGCTCGCGCTCTTGCGCATCGGCGATTATCGCGCGAACCGGGCGTCGCTCTTGCCCGATCTGGGCAACCGTGTCGGGGGAGCTGACCAGGTTGCGGTACCACTGCGGGTGATTGGGAAGGCCACCCTGGGAGGCAACGACGACGGCGTCGTCACCGTCGAGCAGATACAGCAGCGGAACCGTAAACAACTTGCCGGATTTGCGGCCACGATGTTCAAGCAGCAACGTAGGCACCGGCTTTCGAAAACCAGCACCGATTCGCCAATTGCCCCCGATGCGCCCACTCGTCGCGCGATAGATCCACGCCTGCACCCGGCTGACGTACCGGAAGATGATCGGCAGCAGCGGGGAGTCCAGCCCGTCGGGTCGCTCGACCGGTTTTGAATTCATATGTCGATTACTCACTGCAACGCCACACCGAGTTCATGGGCGAAAACGCTGATCATGTGCTGGACGCCAATCTCGTTGCGTCCGATAATCATATGGTCGTGTTGTCCGCGCCTGACGCCCTCACCACATTGGGGCAGCATGGCGAAGTCTTCGTCGCGCACGGCGGCGTGCACTCCTTCGTAGACCGCGTCGTAGGCTGCGCTCATCTCATCCGTCGTTGCCGGTATTCGGCCCATCCAACTGTGACGGACGGTGCAGCGGGTGGGCTCTCCGTCGGGGAGTATGTCGATGATTTCCACCCCGACGGGGCTGTTGGCGAGGATGAGGTTGGGATACACCCAGTAGATCACTCCCATGTTCGCCGACGGTTCCCGCGAGGCGGTCGAGTCCGTCTCGATGTTGGTAATCCAGTTGAAGGGGAAGCAGATTCGGTGGTGTTTGGCGAATTCGTCGTAGACCATTGTGTTGGCCAATGTGTTCTGGCCGATGAGGCTTTCACCGTGCACATACGGGAAGTGGTAGCCCTCGGCGAACGCTTCCAGAGCGCCCTTCCATGACACGTCGGAGGTGAACTCACGATCCGTGTGGTAGCCGTAGGATGCGTAGTTCCACAGCGCCAGTTCCTCACTGAGGCTGCCGAGGTGAGCGTCGAGGTCCATGGTGGCGTCAGCGGTCAACACCGCCCAGATGAAGCCGTGCCGCTCCACTGAGGGAAGTTCCACCAACCCGTATTGCTTGGTATCTATCGAATCGAAGCCGGCCTTACCGGGAACCATGAACAGTTCCCCGGTGTTTTTGTATGTCCATGCGTGGTAGGGGCACACGAACCGTGACGAGTTTCCGGACCCACATGCGGGCATCGCGCCCCGGTGACGACAGTAATTGAGCAGGACATGGCTCATGCCGGAGCGGTCGCGAGTCACCAACAACGAATCGCCCAACACCGAGCGGACCACGTAGTCGTTCTTCTCGGGAATCTGCGCCCAGGGCACGATCGCCAGCGGAACTCGGCGCAGTATCTGGGATTCTTCAATTTCGGTGATTTTGGGGTCGCGGTAGTAGTGCAGCGGCACCCTCAACTCGCGCTCGGCGAAGTCCGTCGTACCTTCGACCGCGTGTCGTAATGCCCTCGCCGTCAGCGCGTCATCGGTGCCTTTCACGGGACAGCCACTCGTCAGCGTCATCGCGGATCTCCCTCTGTCGTCGCGCGCCCAACCAGACCATACAATCAGTAGTGACTGTACTGTCAAGGCCTCCTGGGCGCGGATATGGGACGATCGCGCCATGCGTAGGCACGGCTGGGCCGGCGACATGCCCAGTGACGACGATGAGGCAGTCAGCCGCATCATCGCCGCTTCGCGCTGCCTCATCGACGAGCGGGGCACCGTCAGCGTGTCCGAAGTCGCGCAGCGGCTCGGCGTCACCCGTCAGACGATCTACCGCTACTTCCCCACCCACGAGGCTCTGCTGGCCGATACGGCTTTGTCGGCGCTGGACGGTTTCCTGGATCGACTTGCAGTACACCTTGGTTCGATCAGCGACCCCACTGAGGCTGTCGTGGAGGGGATTGCCTACACGTTTGAACAGCTCTCTCACGACAAGTACCTCAGCCTCGTATTTCAACCCGGCAAGGCCAGCGCGTTCACTGCGGGCGTGACCTCGGATGTATCTATCTCGCTGGGCCGGTCGATCTTGCAGCGTTTCGACGTTGATTGGCCGGGTGCGGGATTCACGCGCGAAAGATTCGATGAGCTAGTCGAAGTCATGCTGCGGACACTGCAATCGTTGATCGTGGACCCCGGCCGCCCCCCTCGCACCGGGACAGAACTGCGGCGCTTCTTGCAGAACTGGATCGCACCGTCAGTCAGTGCTCACGTCGTGGAAACCCGCTGAATCAACAGCCGCTGAGACATCGAGCCTGTCGCTCAACACTTCCCAAAGTCCCAGGGGATCTGTTCAAGCACCTCGCGGTCGACCGAGCGACCGTCTACTCGGACGGGTTAGAACACCATGACGCCCGACGTCGCATACGGACTTCGTCGGTTCGCGCTTTGACGAGCGCATTCAAGACCTAAAGTCGAACAGCGCATCCGCTACGCCGTCGAACCGTTTGGGAGAGCTGCTGATGAGTTGGTGGATTGTGAACTACATCCCGCCGTGGGTGCTACTCATCGGCTTGATCGTGCTGATCGCAGGCGGAGCGGCGTTGATCCAGAGATACGTGCGTCGTCGGTTTCCAGTCCTCAAAGAGGACGCGCACAACGACGCCACCAAGTTCACCTATGGCTTTATCGGGTTCGTCTATGCCTTCTTCGTCGGATTCGTCGTCTCGTCCATGTGGGGTCAGACCAACACCGCAGACGGCAACGCACGCGGCGAAGGTGCAGCAGCGGCACAAATGGCTAGCGATTCGGTCGTTTTTGACACGGCGGATCGAGACCGCATCCGAAACAGTCTGTTGGCGTATGAACAAGCCGCCATCGTTGAATGGCCCCACACCGGCAATAGCCGATCACCGGCGACCGACGCCGCCCTGGCCCGTCTTTACCAGGCCTACGACGGGATAGCTGCAAAGACCGACACCCAGAAGACTCTGCTCGCGACGTCCTTTTCCAACCTCGACAAGATCAGCCAGGCACGCACCGTGCGACTGCTCACCGCCCGCGAAGACGCGGGGCTGCCCTGGCCATTCTGGGCAGTCATCTTCGTGACGAGCATTATGGTTCTCGGTACCGCTATCATCTACGGGGTCGAAAAACCCGTCCTGCACTACCCGATGGTGGCCATCGTCGCGGTCATCATCGCCACCAACCTTTTCCTCGTCGTCCAACTAGCGCACCCCTACGTCGGAGCGGTGTCGACAAGTTCGGACGCTTTGCAAGAAGTAGTCGCGGTCCTATCCCAACCTGTTCGGTAGACACGCTCGACGCGGCTGGGCCTCGGGATACCTGATTTAGCAACCACATTCCTGGCCGCGCCAGGCTCTAAACCCTTCCCAGACCGCTACGCCCGCAATCGCGAGTCCGACTGCCGGGTCCAGCCACCAACCGCCCGGCCAGACGGCGACAACAGCCAACGTGACGAGCACAGCGCCCGACTGCGCGGCGCACAAATAATTTTGTGCGCCTTCACTTTTGGTGGCCGTTGAGCCGAGGCGCCCACCCAGGCTCTTCTTGGCCCGACCCAATATCGGCATCAGCAGCAGCGCCACAGCGGTCAGGACGATCCCGATGATCGTTGGCGCGGGCCGCGTGGCAGTGACAAGTTGCGGACTGATTCGAACGCTATGTAGGGAGCGATTAGCCAGAAGGAAATGGCGACACCGCGTTGCGCCCGCCGCTCCGCATGTTCCGACAGCGTGCGCGAACCCGTAAATCGCCACACGACGATCACACTCGCCAAGCCTTCGACCGCGCTTCCGAGCGCCCAGCCGAGCAGGGATATTGATCCGGCGACGAATCCTTGCCATAGACCGAGCGCAGCCTCAGCGCACATCCAAGCGAAGCTGACCCACGCTAGTGGTGTGTCTTACGAATGACTATCCGTTTGTCTCGTAGACTGGGTATATGAGAACTCCCGCCCCACCGCTGGCGATGTCTGAAGGTCAACGCGAGGCGTTGGAGGTGCTGGCCCGGGCGAGGTCTGCTCCGCATCGACAAGTGCAGCGGGCCCGTGCGCTGCTGTTGGCCGCAGACGGCGTTGCGAACACCCAAATCGCGGCACAGGCGGGTGTCACCGCAGTGACCGTTCGTGCCTGGCGTGAGCGGTTCGCAGCGGAGGGGTTGGCCAGGTTCGGCGAGGTCCGGTCTGGCCGTGGACCCAAGGCGTCGATCCCCGCCGAGACGGTGGAAGCGATCGTGCATGCCACCTTGCACTCCAAGCCCAAGGGGCACACGCATTGGAGCGTGCGGACGATGGCGGCCCAGTTCGACGTGAGTCCGGCATCGGTGCACCGGATCTGGCGCGCGTTGGATCTCAAGCCGCATCGCGTCGACACCTTCAAGATCTCCAATGACCCCCACTTCGAGGAGAAGCTCACCGACGTGGTCGGTCTCGACTTGGACCCGCCGCACAAGGCGGTGGTGCTGTGCATGGACGAGAAGAGCCAAGTCCAGGCTCTCGATCGAACCCAGCCGTCGCTGCCGATGGTCAAGGGACGAGCCGCAACGATGACCCACGACTACAGAAGCGCAACGACCAGCCTTATAAGTTACGTGGAATCAGACGGCGTGTCGGTCGGCGGGGACCACGGCTCGGCCCCGTAGCGTCACGGATCAGCTTGGTCGGGTGACGATGGGTCTGCGGCATGCCTGAGGCGGTGGAGACGAAGTGGCCGGTGCTCGCTCGGCACGAGCGGGCAATGGAGTGGCTGCAGATCTGGACCGATCTGGGACGTGCACCGCGAACGATCGATGCGTATGCGCGGGGGCTGGCGGAGTATCTGCAGGTCTGTGAGCGGGAGGGGATCGACCCGCTGACCGCGACCCGCGCCCAAGTGGCGGTGTTCGTGCGGGAGTTGACGTCGCGGCCGAGTCGGCGCGGCACCAACGTGGTGGCGTTGGACTCGGGGTCGGGGCTGGCGAACGCGACTCTGCAGCAGCGTCTGGTGCCGGTTCGACTGTTCTACGACTTCCTGGTCGAAGAAGGCGTGCGTGAGTCGAATCCTGTTGGCCGGGGCCGTTATACACCGGGTCGGGCGTCTGGCGGTCGGGCGAGCGCGCTGGTGCCGCGGATGGTGAAGCTGCCGTGGATCCCGAGCGAGGCCGACTGGCTGCGATTGTTGGCGGTGTTCGCCGATGAGCCGATCCGGAATCGGGTGATGCTCGCGCTGGCCTATGACGCGGCGCTGCGGCGGGAGGAGTTGTGCTCGCTGCGCAGCGACGATCTCGACCCGGCGCACCGCACCCTGCGGGTGCGTGCGGAGACGACCAAGACCCGCCGTGAGCGGGTGGTGCCGTACTCGGCGCCCACGGGGGTGCTGCTGTCGGAGTATCTGCAGCACCGGGCGACGCTGAGCCGGGCCCGGGGTGGTTTGTTCCTGTCGGAGTCGCGCCGCAACCACGCCGAGCCCCTCACGTTGTGGACCTGGTCGAAGGTGGTGCGGCGAGTTGCGTTGGCGGCCAACCTTCCTCGGTTCTCCACCCATACCACGCGGCACCTGTGCTTGACAGACCTGGCCCGGATGGGCTGGGAGCTGCACGCGATCGCCACGTTCGCCGGGCATCGCAGCACCGACTCCACACTGCAGTACATCCACCTGTCCGGGCGGGACTTGTCGGCGAAGCTGAACTCCTCCATGGTGCAGATCCACGCGTGGCGGATCGGCATGCTCACCGGACCGGTAGGCGGCCAGCAGGACGCCCCGGGATGACCGCCGCGGTCACGACGCGGCCGGCGGGCCGGCACGGACCGCGGTCGTCCTGTCTCGGGCGTCTTCTCGGTGACGGCCGGCGCTGGGACCGCCGGATCGCGCTGCTCGACGGCGAGGCCGCGGCGCTGCTCGCGCTCGGGTCCGGCCGGGCTGCGGCGCAACCGGGCGGGGCATCCCGCGACGGACGGCGCCGCAATGGCGTGCGCTGACCCGGCTGACCGAACCGCTCGATGCGACCCTGGCCGGGCTGCATCACGGCGAGCACGTCCGGTTACCGACGCGCGGGAGGCAAGCGGCGGGCGATCGTGTTGCAGCACTGCGCGGACACCGGCCGCAGCTGGTGGGGCTGGACGCCGTGGGAGTGGGCGCGGCTGTGCGGCGGCAGCGCGCGGGAGTTCGTCGCCGCGCAGACGTTGCCGACCGACTCGACGGTGCGACCGTACGTGGTGGCTCTGGCGTATCTGCTCGGCGGGTTCACCGACTTCCACCACCTGGGCATGTTCAACCGACTTCACTTGGCCTGCTTGATATTCGGTGAGCCCGCGGTGGATGAGGCGATGTGCGGCCGAGGAGGTGCTCGACCGGTGGGGATACCGCATCAGCAAGGGCACGAGAAGCCGGATGCGGGGCGTGTTCAGCCAGGCTCTGCTGCTCAACCGCAGTCCCCGGCTCGAGGAACTGACCACGACGGCGTTCGACGTGCTGCGAGCGCATCCGGCGACCGACGGGCATCAGGGGTCGATGCTGTATGCGCTGCAGCGGGTGGTCGCCGCGCTGGGTCACTGCGATCCGCCGGTGCGCACCGGTTACAACCACGCCCCCGACATCGAAGGCGCCGACCCGGCGTGGGCCGAGTGGATCGAACGCTGGTACGCCACCTCGACGCTGACGCCGAAGGTTCGCAGAGTCATCCGCACCATCGTGGCCAAGACCGGCCGCTGGCTGGCCGTCGAGCACCCGGAGATCACCGAACCCGGCCAGTGGACCAGAGCGACCTGCGCGGCCTGGGTCGCCGCGGTCGACCGGATGACCGTCGGCGACTGGGTCCAACGTCGTGACGCGCTCGGTGACCGCGCCGGCGAGCCGATCTCGCCGCGCACCAAGGCGCACAACCTCACGGCCACCCGCACCTTCTTCCGCGACTGCCAGGAATGGGAGTGGATCCCCCGCCGGTTCGACCCGAACCGGGCATTCGCACTGCCGCGCAGCATCGCCGCGCTGATCGGCACCAACCCCCGCGTCATCGCCGACGACGTGTGGGCCAAGCTGCTGTGGGCCGGGCTCAACCTGGACCCCGCCGACCTGCCCGGCAACTCCGCCGACACCTTCTATCCGATGGAGCTGATCCGTGCGGTCACGCTGACCTGGCTGTTCTCCGGGCTGCGCAGCGACGAGATCTCCCGGCTGCGCGTCGGATGCATCCGCTGGCAGCACGACGGCCTGCCCATCCCGGGCGACTCGCGCGAGATCCTCGCCGAGGACGCGGTCTGCCTGCTCGACGTGCCCGTGCACAAGACCGGCACCGCGTTCACCAAGCCGGTCGACCCGATCGTCGGCCAAGCCATCGAGGCCTGGCAGGCGCTGCGGCCCGACCAGCCGAAACGGTTGGACCGCAAGACCGCCGAACGCGTCGACATGCTGTTCTCGGTGCGCGCCCAGCCCGTCGCCAAGGAGTACATCAACCACACCATCATCCCGGCGCTATGCGGCAAGGCCGGCGTCCCCACCGCCGACGTCCGCGGCAACATCACCAGCCACCGCGCCCGATCCACCATCGCCAGCCAGCTCTACAACGCCAAGGAACCGATGACGCTGTTCGAGCTGCAGGCCTGGCTGGGGCACCGCACGCCGAACACCACCCAGCACTACGCCAAGATCACCCCGAACACGCTGTCCAAGGCCTACTCCGAGGCCGGATACTTCGCCCGCAACGTCCGCGCCATCGAGGTCCTCGTCGACCGCGACGCCGTCACCTCCGGAGCGGCCGCCGCCGGCGAACCGTGGCAGCACTACGACCTCGGCCACGGCTGGTGCACCTACAGCTTCTTCGAGCAGTGCCCGCACCGGATGGCTTGCGCCCGTTGCGATTTCTACACCCCGAAGGACTCCACCAAAGCCCAGCTGCTCGAGGCCAAGCGGCAACCTGCAGCGCATGCTCGCCAGCATCCCGCTCACCGACGACGAACGCGCCGCCGTCGACGACGGGCACACCGCCGTCGCCGCACTGCTCGACCGGCTCGCCGACGTACCCACTCCCGCTGGACCCACCCCGCGTGAGCTCGGCACGCCTGCGACCGCGACCATGCTGCCGATCGTGCAGATCCGAACCGGGAAATCCTCGTGAACTTGACAGACGGGCCAGCCAGCGTGCCCAGCCCGCCGCCTTCATCCACTCGGCGTCGCGTTCACGGTGCTGAATGGTTGCCACGCCGCAGTCGCAATGCTGCGCGCACACATCACCCATGACGCCGAGGGTAGGCGGACCCGATCGGGTGACTCAATCCACTGAGACCTCCACCGCCTCGTCCGCGACGGTGCCGTTCAAACACGAGTCCGGGCCGGTCAAGGCGGGACTGAACTTGAGGGCATCGACAAGTTCGTCAATGGCCGCTGCTGCCCGCCCATCTACGACGGCTTCCGAGAAGCAGGTCCTAGGTGGTTGTGCAGCATGACCCTGTTGGTGCGTTCCAGCGCCGATTGCGTCGCAGAAATCTGCTTCATGACGTCTACGCAATACGCGTCGTTAATGTCGTCCCGGCGAATGAGTGATCGCTGCAAGGCGTCGATCACTCGGTCCATCTTTGCGCCCATACGGTTGCGGTTGTACACGACAGGGGCCACGTTTGTCCCGTAAAAGTTGACCGCATGGAAGGGCAGTGAGGCCGCGTTGAGCATCCGTGCGAACCACAGGCTGACCCAGTCGGGCAGATGCGAAAGCACGCGCACAAGGATCAGCAGCCGCTGCACGACCAGGTAGCCGAACACCATGTGGAACAGCAGTTGCTCGTTGGTCCACCGAGTCCCGTCCGTCGGTCCATTCGTCGTCTCCGACCATGGTGAGCAACTTGTGAAAATCGCTACGCGCGCGTTCCAGTTCGCTTGCTAGTGGCGGCCCCAATGCCCAGGATGAAGTCACAGCGCAGAGTCCTACTTGGGCTTGGTTTGGTTGAGGTGCGCGATCTCGTTGCCCCACACTGATTGTGCGCCCGCGTCCCCGATGCGGTAGGTCTGGATCATCGCTGCAATACCGACGACGACGGCCACGATTGCGGCTGCGACGCGGAGCGACGCGTGACGCGCGCCGGATCGGCGTTCAACCACACCCAGCACCACAAGCGCGACCGCGACGATCAGTAGCGCGATGGCGAAGTAGATCATGGTATCGCCGAGCTCGGCGTGCTTGCGCAGGATCGAGTCGGGGTTGCGCCGCAGGTCATACAGCCATCCACCGGCATTCGCCGTGATCGGCGTGAGCACGGTTGTCACGGCGGCCAGGACGGCGGTGAGCCAGACAAGGTGTCCACGGCGGGCCGCGGGCCACAGGGCACAAGTGATCTCGAGCAGTGCCGTCAGCGGTGCAAGAACGACGAGGAAATGTACAAACAGCACGTGGGCAGGCAGGCCATGAATGACGGTCATAGAGGTCCTCAAGCGCCAAAGTGCGGCGTTGCTTGTTCTGCGGGCCGGATCGGCGGGCCGCGTGTTCGGGCGGGCGCGATCATAACGCCTCTGCTGGTGGCCAAGGCAAGGCTAACAACGTCGTTGATCGGCAAGTTTGATGAGGCTGGGCTTGCTGGCGCCACCTACCAATATGCGCTTGGCTGGGCGACATGGGCGACGATCAACGACGAGCAGATGCCGCGGCAAACGAGGAAACGACGCATACCGCCGAGCCACACGCCGGCCACAGCACTAGCCGGCTGAATCGTCTGCGCGCGGCGGTGCTCGGCGCCAACGACGGCATCGTCTCGGTGGCCGGCATCGTGGTCGGCGTGGCCGGGGCCACCCCGCAGCGCGGTCCGATCTTCACCGCCGGGCTGGCGGCCGTGGTAGGCGGTGCGGTGTCCATGGCCCTGGGTGAATTCGTTTCGGTCTCAAGCCAACGCGACAGCGAAACGGCCCAACTGGCGATCGAGCGGAACGAGTTGCGGCACATACCCGATGCCGAATTGGCCGAACTCACCGCCATTTACCAAAGGCGAGGTCTTTCAGCTCAAACCGCCGCGCAAGTAGCCAAAGAGCTCACCGCTCACGACGCGCTGACCGCCCACGCCCACGCCGAACTCAATATCGATCCCGAGGACTTGGCCAACCCCTGGCAGGCCGCGGCGGCGTCGGCGACCTCGTTCATCATTGGGGCGCTCCTGCCGCTCGTGGCTATCCTGTTGCCTCCCAACGCGTGGCGGGTCCCGGTGACCTTCGTAGCGGTGCTCGCCGCCTTGGCGCTCACCGGGGCGCTCAGCGCCCGGATCGGCGGAGCAAAAGTATGGCGCGCGGTGCTGCGCGTGTTAGTCGGCGGAGCAGCAGGACTCGCGTTTACCTACGGCATCGGGCATCTTTTCGGCGCCGCCGTCAACTGACAAGCCTCTTTGGCTGGTGCTAAGCGCCTCAGTCGCGACGCTCTCACGTTCCTGTGCGGTACGTAGGACAGGCTCGTTCATTGACGCGATAGTCCTTTGGCGGCTCGATCACGTTGTCTACCATCGCTTCCGAACGATTCCTCACGATCACGCCTGGCTCGGCGGAGAGCACTCGGCTTGCGGCGCGGGAACGGCACGTTGTTGTTGGGCGGCCCGCAGGATCGAGCCAGCGGTCAGAAATGCGCGTTTGTCGCGGTCAGCAACGTCAATGGGCAGGTTGGCCGCACAGCGCATCAGCATTATGGCCAGTGCGCTGTGGGTCGCGTAGGAGATGATCAGCAAGTTAGCGGAACCATCCGTACCGCTGAGGGTCATTACATGCTGGCGCTTGCTTTCCCATCCCCGCCAGTTGAGGTCAGGTGGTCGTTGAAGCGGTGACCAGTTGACATTGATGGAGTTAATGTCACCAAGCAAGGGCGTCAGGACCGCAACGAGGTTCGGTAATTCCTTGGTGATGCGATCTGCGTGCGGCCACCACGCGCCGTCGATCTCGTGGCCGAGTTCGACCGCCACCGATAGCCGGATGGGATTGGCTTGCCATCTGCCCACGATCGGATAAATCATCGGAAGAACCGCAACCCTCGCCTGCCGCAGCCATCGATAACGGTTGCACGCCTGTTGTCAACGAACGCTGGTCTAGGGAAGTTTCGTCGTCGCGCCACGGTAAGGGCCGCACAATTCACACGGGGGTTCCTTCGCAGTCGACAGCGTCCGTCTCGCGGGCGCGGGACAGGCGGAGGAATCACATTGCCCGTAGGGGTCATCCGTGGCGAATCGCGGTTAACCATCGCTGACAACGAAACAGCTCACACGTGAGCGTACGCCACCAGCACAGTTGCTCGACTGACATCCACTGTAATGCGATGCCCGTTTCTCGGCTTGCACCTCCAGACGACCCAGAAGACTAACGCAGCACTGACCGTGAGTGCCAACCCCCTTATGTCGATACTTATCGACCACTTTGGGTGGTTCGGGATCACTCCGCACTCAATCACCCCGCACCGCGCAATCGGTGCCATCGTGCTGGTGACCGGCGTCATTCTCGTTACTTCGGGCTAAAAGAGGACGCTGCCGCGAGGGTCCCTCGGTACAAGCGGCTCACCGAGGACATTGGGGTAGTCCGAGGATTCGCGCTGCCTGGTCGGGCGTTGCCACGGAGCGACCGAGCTGGCGGCAAAGGTTTGCGGCTTCGGTCACGAGCTCGAGATTGGTCGGAGTACGGTCGCCGCCGTAAAACTCGAGGCCCACGTGCAGGTGGCCGCCGCGTTCGAGCGCCAGTTTGGCGATGGGATTCGCGCACAGGTCGCCGCCGACGATCGAGGCAGCCCACGGAATGTCGCATCCGTCAAGCAATTCCAGGTAGGCGTCAAGCGCTCGCTCCGTTGGGGGTAACCCGAAAGGCGCTCCCAAGTAACCGCGTTCGGTTGAGAAGTAGAGCTTGATCATCGCCCCTTGGGGCAGTCGGCCCGCGCGCCACCACGCCAGGGTCGCCCGAAGAAACCCGGGTTCGTAAATGGCCAGACTGGGGCCCAGTTTCGCGTCGCGGCAGATGTCGAACGCCCGACGGATCGAATCGAAGGAGTTGCTGTAGACCAACGGTCCCGCCGGTATGCCGTCGGCGTCGGTGCCGCCGAGGTTGACCGACCCGGGGTCGGTGAGCCCGACGCGCATACCGGCCCCGGCGAGGGGGATCAGATGTTCGTAAGAAATTGAAGATCCCTGCTCGAAGTGCACCGTTGGATAGAGCAGGGCATCCGGACGAGCGGCGAGCACGGGGCGCCACCCCTCCAGGTAGCGCTCGACGGCCTGCTCCACGCTGACGCCGTAACGGTCGATGTGATTGTGGATGATCGCCGCGCCTGCCTCTATGCAGCCGAGGGCATCTGCCACGATCTCCAGCGGCTCGACAGGCACATGGGGATTGGTCGCCTTCGATGTGACGCCGTTGATGGCGCATTCAATGATGACGGGGTTCATCTGGTGATCCTCTGTCGCGGTGAGAGCTTTCCTGGCGTTTCCGGTGGTCTTCGCTTAGGAAGTACATCATGGCGACAGCAAAACTAGGGCCGGTGACTGTTGCACCGCTACGCGTCGAGCCCGCCTACGCCGATCGCGAAGCGGTTTTGCGCACGATTCTCGATCACGCCCCGTACCCCATGATGAGCGCCGGCGCGGGATACGGCGAGATGATGCGATTAGCGCCGCTGGACCCGTGGTTCCGGACTAGTTGGGCAGCAGGCGTCAATGCTGTTGACGCCTCAATCCAAGCACTCACAGATGATCCGATGTTCATCGAAGGAGCTGGAAACCTCTTCGGAGCCAAGGTAGTTCGACCGCAGGCACTTGTTGTGAACGTGATGGGTCCGATGGCGGCAGGATACCGTCACGTCGACCTCCCCACCTATCGAGGCATCTCCACGAAGACTCCGCTCTGGTTTCCCATGGTGATGGGGGTATCCGGCCTCTTCGAACGATGGGCCGTTCGAGTCGCAGGCGCGCTTACCTGGTTCTACGACGGAACCGATGGCGAGTACGAATACTGGCCGCGGGGCATCGACCAGCCCTCCGAGTCCGAACGCGGACCATTCGGGAATGTCGCGCTCTTCGGTGACAACGATCTGATGTTCCATCAAGTCGGCGCGGTTGGAGACGCCCAGCACTTCAAAGATCAGATCAAGCTCACCGCACAATCCGAGATCCGGCCCGGCAACGGCGGCTGGGAGATAACGGACGGCACCTCGGTCATCGGAACGCTGCCAAATGACCAAGTGCGAATCTCACTGCTGTGGCGGGCAATTACCTTCCGAGACGAACGCGAAGCGCTCGCTTACGACGAGCATGAAGACGACCTCGACGTCGAAACAGCGATATCCAGGTTCCGCAACGACCTCACCGAGCGCGGTATCGATTTCACGCTGCCCCAGGAGCCGTTCAGCGACCAGGCATGGAGCGCGCTTCTCACCCAAACCTACTTAGTGGGCGCATTTGCCTGACGGTAATGGGTGCGCACTCTACTACGAACTCGTCGGTGCGGGCCCACGACTGCTGTACTGCAACGGATCTGGCACCACACTGGATTCGAGCCGCCCGCTGCTTGGCATGTTGTCGGCGCAATTCGAGCTGCTGGCCTTCGACTACCGCGGCATCGGACGCAGCGCGCCGATAACCGAGCCATATGCGATGGCCGACATGGCCGCCGACGTGGCCGAGCTGCTCGACGTCGTCGGTTGGGAGACAACGGCATTGGCCGGGTTGAGCTACGGCGGCATGGTCGCGCAGGAATTCGCGGTGACCTTCCCGGACCGGCTCGACCGGCTGGCGCTCATGGCCACCTCACCCGGCGGCGCCTTCGCGTCCTACCCGCTCGAGACGTTGGCGGATCTGCCGGCCCTTGAGCGCGGACTCCGGTCCCTGAATTTGGCGGACCGACGCTGGACGGCGGAGTGGTTCGCCGCGCACCCCGAAGATGCCGCACCGGTGGCCACCCTCGCCACCGACCTGCCCGCCGAGGAGACCACGGAGCAGGCTCAAGGGCGCCTTCTTCAGCTGCAAGCCCGCAAGGGTCACGATGTACTTGATCGGCTGCACCGGGTGACCTGCCCGACTTTCGTGGGAAGCGGCCGCTACGACGACATCGCATCGGTGGCCAACGGCCAGGCCATCGTCGACAGGATCCCCAATGCCACGCTGCATGTCTACGAGAGCGGCCACCTTTTCCTGTTGCAGGATCCGGCCGCATGGCCCGAAATCGCCGCGTTCTTGGGCGCGAATCGCTAACTCTCTGTTAGGGGTTTGCCTGCGGGGTCACCAGGAACTTCTCCCCCGTCGCTCGCTTGACGTAGGCATGGAACGCATCCGGTCTGAGCATGCCGGCGAGTGAAACCTCGCGGTTGTAGGTGCTCGCGAACGTCGTGGTGAGTTCGGCGGCTACTCGGGCCCGGAGCCTGCCGAAGCCCTCGCCCCCGATGCTGGCAAGAAACGGGGTCAGCAGCCACCCGCCAACAGCCCACGCCATCCCGAAGTCCCTGGTGAGCGTCGTAGGGCGGGTATCGAGTGCGCCGTAGATATAGACCTGCTTGTGAACGCTCGACCCATAGCGCGAGTACCCCACCGCGGTCGCGCTGGCCGCTTCCTCCATGCCACTGAGGATCTGACTCGCGAGCGTGCCCCCACCCGTGGCATCGAACGCAAGCGTCGCTGACGTCGCTTTGAGAGCCTCGACTAGGTCGGTCGAGAAGGACGGCGATTCCGAGTTGCAGACATGAACCGCGCCGAGCGACTTCAGCAGCTCCTCTTGGTCGGGCTTGCGGACGATGTTGACAAGCGGCACCCCGTCCTTGATGCAGAGCTTGACGAGCATCTGGCCGAGGTTGGACGCCGCAGCCGTGTGCACCAGGGCTGAATGACCTTCGCGGCGCATGGTTTCCAGCATTCCGAGAGCCGTCAACGGATTGACGAAGGACGACGCGCCATCCTTTGCCGTTGTCCCCTCGGGCAAGACGAGACACGCGGCGGCATCGACGACCCGATACTGCGCGTACATTCCGCCGCCGGCGATCCCCACGGTTTTGCCGAGAAGTTCCCGGGCCGCTGAGGACGACCCGGCGGCCACGACGGTGCCCGCGCCCTCATTGCCCACCGGAAGCGGTGTGTCCAGTCGCGCGGACAGCCCTTTCAGTGCCTCCGCTCCCAACGGCGCGGTGACGCTCGGGCGCTCCGGTGTGCCCGACACCGTGGCGGTGGACATGTCGGCGCCGGCAATGAGAACGCCCAAGTCTGACGGGTTGATCGGCGAGGCTTCCACGCGGACCAAGACCTCATTAGCGGTCGGGGACGCAACCGCGACGTCGTGCAGCGAGAGCTCGAGCGTGCCTTGCGACGTCACCAATGAACGCAGTTCCAGTGCATTGTCGGGCAAATCTGCTGCGGCCACTTGGGTGCCTCGTTCCTGTTGGGGAGGTGCCTTCGATCATATGAATGCGGCCCCGTGGCTACCCAGGTGGTGGTGGCTTGACTCCGAGTTGGTCGATGAGGTGACGAACGCGCGACTCAATGGCGTCCCGAATTGGACGCACCTGATCCGCCCCGAGACCGGCTGGGTCGGCCAGCACCCAGTTTTCGTATCGCTTGCCGGGGAAGTACGGACACCCGTCGCCACAGCCCATAGTCACTATCACGTCGGCGCCCTGGACGATGTCATCGGTCCATCGCTTGGGATGCTCGTGGGCAATGTCGATGCCAACTTCGGCCATGGCAGCGACGGCAGCCGGATTGATCTCGTCGGCTGGCTCGGATCCACCCGAGTAGACGGACGCTTGGTCGCCGGCAAGGTGCTTGAAGAAACCCATTGCCATTTGGGATCGACCTGCGTTGTGGGTGCACAAGAACAACACGCTGGGCGTGCCCTGACGGTCAGTCATCGGGCGCTCCGGTCGAATCTGGGTCGCAGAGCCAGCGACACGTACACCAACGCGACAAGCACCGGCACTTCAATAAGGGGGCCGACGACGCCGGCAAGAGCTTGACCGGAGGTAGCGCCGAAGGTGGCGATGGCCACTGCGATAGCCAGTTCGAAATTGTTGCCAGCGGCCGTGAATGCCAGCGTGGTCGTGCGCGAGTAGCCCAACCCGAGCACCGCCCCTAGGATGTAACCGCCGCTCCACATGATGGCGAAGTAGGCCAGCAGAGGCATGGCGATGCGGACGACATCGATTGGGCGGCTGAGGATCTGGTCGCCCTGCAGTGCGAACAGGATGACAATGGTGAACAGCAGCCCGTAAAGCGCCCACGGGCCGATCCTGGGCAGGAAACGGGATTCGTACCACCCCCGCCCCTTGACCTTCTCACCGAAGCGTCGCGAGAGATATCCGGCAATCAGTGGGATGCCCAAGAAAATCAGTACGGACTTGGCGATCCGCCACGGCGATGTGCTGATGGTGGTCTGCTGCAAGCCGAGCCAGCCGGGCAGCACCGACAGGTAGAACCAGCCGAGCACAGCGAACATGGCGACCTGGAAGATGGAGTTCAAGGCGACCAGCACGGCCGCCGCCTCGCGATCCCCGCAGGCGAGATCGTTCCAAATGATCACCATCGCGATGCACCGAGCCAGGCCGACGATGATCAGTCCGGTACGGTACTCGGGCAGATCGGGCACCAACAGCCACGCCAAGGCAAACATCAGCGCCGGACCGATCACCCAGTTCAACAGCAGCGAGCTGAGCAGCAACCTTCGATCACCGGTCACGGTGTCGAGCCGGTCATAGCGGACCTTGGCCAAGACCGGATACATCATGACCAGCAGACCCAGCGCGATGGGCAACGAAATACCGTCTACCTGTACATGATTCAGGCCCGAATTCAATACCGGTACGAACCGACCAATGAGCAGTCCGGTGGCCATCGCGACGCCGATCCAGACCGGCAGCAGCCGGTCCAGAAGCGGAGAGCTTTTCGACAACGGCCGTGTCTGTGTGCTCCTGCGTCGCGTGCGTCACGAACGCGCGCCGGCCGTGTCACCGCTCGCGGATTCCGAGTCGGCCAACACGGTGTACACCTCCCACCGTTCCCCGGCGGGCCCGGTCACCCATACCTTGTCCTGGGCGGCAAAGCAGCACGTGGTTCCCATCTCTGCCTCGGTGAACATGCCCTGATCGGCCAGGCGGGCGATTTCGGCGTGCACGGCCTCGCTGGACTCCACTTCGACGCCCAGATGATTGAGCGTTCCGCCGTGGCCGGGGTTTTCGATGAGGACCAGCTTCAGCGGCGGCTGGGTCACCGCGAAGTTCGCGTAGCCCGGTTTGACCTTGGCCGGCGCCGTGTCGAACAGCTTCGAATAGAAGGCGATTGCCTCGTCGAGATCGTCGACGTTGAGAGCGAGTTGAGCGCGGGGCATGATGGGCCTCCCTACCTCTGTGGCTTATGTCGAACTCGTAGTAGAAACGATCTTGCCACCTTTTCGACATATGTCAACAATCTGTGGCAGAATGATTGGCATGCCGAAGACCTTGCCTATCGTCGACATGTCAGCGCCGGTGTGCTGTTCGCCGGTGGCGGCCGGCCCCGTCGATGACCAAGCGGCGTTGGACATTGCGCTACGGCTTAAAGCCCTGGCCGATCCGGCTCGGGTCAAGCTCGTCTCGCTGCTGTTCAGTTCGGAGGCCGGTGAGGTGTGCAGTAGTGACCTCGCTAGCGGCGGTCGAACTCAGCGAGTCGACGGTGAGTCATCATCTGACACAGTTGCGTCGGGCCGGGATCGTGGAGTCTGAGCGGCGAGGAATGAACGTCTACCACCGTGCCCGTCGGGAATCGCTGGTCGCGCTGTGTGCAGTGCTGGACCCAAATTGCTGTCGCTGAACCCGAATCAGCGGACCCTTATGCCATGCGTTCGACCCATTGAGCCCGAGATGGTCCCGGCTCGAACGGGTCGCTGAAGTACTGCGTTTCCCGGACCACCTCGCCAGCCTCGAATTCCATGATGCTGACCGTGTAAAACGGTTGCCCGTCATACGTCAGGACGAGTTCGCTGATCCAAAGATCGCCGCCGCCAAGCATGCGTCGCACGGTGAAGCGTTTCGCGTTCGGCTGGGCCTCGCGCGACGCCTCGATGTTTGCTCGACCCCGGATGCGCTCACCCGATTGCGGATATTCGAGAACCGCGTCAGCCCGGTAGATTTGGTGCTCCGCCGCGAAATCGTTGGCGTCGGAGGCTTCCCAGTGGCGCCGTAGCGCGGCCCGCACGTCGTCATCACCCATGCTGCACCATAACCCTCGCAGAAGCGTCTTGTCGTGCCAGCTATAGCAGGCGTAGGGTTCGGGCTTGCCAGCACGCTTGGGCAAGGATGCGCCACGGAGGCAACCCTGATGGATCGTGTTGCGGTCGTCACTGGAGCCAGCCGAGGAATCGGCGCGGCGACCGCACTAGTCCTCGCGGAGAACGGGTTTCGGGTGGTCGTCAACTACCGGTCCAGCGCCGAGGAAGCAGACGAAGTGGTCCGGTCCGCGACCGCGGCCGGCGGCGAGGCCGTGGCGATTCGGGCCGACGTCACCGCGCCCGACGATGTCGCCGCGATGTTCGAGCAAACCGAACGACGGTGGGGCCGCGTCGACGTGCTCGTGCACAACGCGTTAATCCCTTACGATGTCACCTCGTTCGCCGACCTGAGCTGGCAGCAGCTCGGCGGCAAGCTGGACCGAGAGTTGCACGCCGCCTATTTGGTGACCAAAGCCGTTGTACCGGGGATGATTTCCCGCAACTATGGCCGGCTGATCTTTCTCACGACGGTGTTGTCCCGCCGGCCCCGGCAAGGCATGATCACTGTGGGCACCGCCAAGGCGGCAATGGATCAGTTCGTCCGGTACGTCGCACTTGAGCTGGCGCCGGAGGGGATTACCGCTAACCTCGTTTCGCCCGCCACGGTGGCCGACACAACGGCGAACGCGTTGTTGAACGCGGAGGAGGTGAGTCAACTCGGCGCGACCAATCCCATGGGGCGCCTCGTCCGTCCCGACGAGATCGCCAAGACGGTGGCGTTCTTGGCGAGTGAAGATTCCGGCTTCATCACCGGCCATTGCATGGAGATCAATGGCGGCCTTGCCATGGACTGAAAGGGGCTGCGGCTGTGGAGACGATCGATCTGGCCTACGTCGGGCGTGGCCTCCACGAGGAGCTGGTCGTCCATATCGCCGACCAAGAGGGCTACTTCGAGGATGAGGGTGTCCACGTCGCCATCCGCGACGGGGTGAGCTGGCCGGCGGAACGGTTGCGCCGCGGCGCGGTGATCGGCCTGGGCCGAACGCTGGTGTCGCGGCTCACCGACGGGATCGGTTGGATAGCGGTCAGTTTCAGCACCGACCATCCGCTGTTCTGGTTTCTCGGCAACGCCGAGGTGAAGTCCATGGCGGATCTTCGCGGGCGGCGCCTGGCGGTCCACGGCCCCGCCGATCCTCCCGGTACGTTCGCACGGATCGTCCTGCGCAAGCACGGCCTGGACCCCGATCGCGATCTGGAATGCGTGGTGCGGCATCCGGGTGACTACCAGATGGACCTGCGACGGCTCCGGGACGGCTCAATCGACGCCGCCTACGTAGGCAGCACGCTCTCACCCGAACAGGTCGCCGAGGAAGAGGGTTTTCACGTGCTGGCCTGGGTCGGCGATCACTTCCAGATCCCCACCGTGGGCGTCGTGGTGGACCCCGCCCATATCCCGCTCGACAGCCCCGCCCTGCAGGCCCTGGTCCGGGCCAACCAGCGGGCGCTGCAGTTCCTCGTCGAACAACCAAACCGGGCCGTCGATTACGTCAACTGGTTCCTCGACCGACTCACGCGCGACGAAGCGCAGCGATACTACGACCGCTACGTCGGGCCGTACTTCATCCCCGGCCGCCAGGTAGACCTCACCGCGGCCCAGCAGTCGATCGACGCCGTCGCCGCCGAACTCGGTGTCGCCTCTGCAGCAGCCGAAGAGATGTATCAGCCAGCCTAGGCGGCCAGGCCGTCTTCGGCTTCGCCGACTCCCGTTGCCGCGGCGCGCTTTTGGCGCCGCCACGACCGCACCGTGGCGATGGCGGTCTTCAGCCCGCGGCGGCGTCCGGTCCTGGGATCGACGCCCGCGAAACCGGGCTCCAGTTCGGCGAACATCCGCTCGCTGCGGGTCTCCGGGGCATTGTCGGCGTCGTCGCTGAGGTACTTGTTCGGCAGCGACAGCTTGGCGATCGTGCGCCACGTCTTGCCGTACTGCACCAGGAACGAGCCTGTGGTGTAAGGCAAGTCGTATTTGTCGCACACCGCGCGCACCCGCACCGAGATCTCGTGCAGCCGGTTGCTGGGCAGATCCGGGTACAGGTGGTGCTCGATCTGGTGGCACAGGTTGCCGCTCATGAACCGCAGCACCGGCCCGCCCTCGAAGTTGGCGCTGCCCAGCATCTGCCGCAGGTACCACTGGCCTTTGGTCTCGCCGATCATGTCGGTTTTGGTGAATTTCTCCGCGCCATCGGGGAAATGGCCGCAGAAGATGACGGCGTTGGCCCACACGTTGCGGATCACGTTGGCGAGCGCGTTGGCCGTCAACGTGGACCGGTATGTCGCGCCGGGTGACAGTGCGGTCAGCGCCGGGAACGCAACATAGTCCTTGAGCACCTGGCGACCGGCCTTGGCAAGGAACTCGTCGGTCCTTTGCCGGGCTTCGTCGTGTTCCATCCGCTTCTTGACGATCTTGCCGATCTCCACGTGCTGCAGGCCGACGCCCCATTCAAAGAGGAGCGCGAGCAGGGTGTTGTACAGCAGGTTGAAGATGTTGAAGCGCTTCCAGCGCTGATCGCGGGTGACGCGCAGCAGTCCGTAGCCGACGTCGTCGTCCATCCCGAGGATGTTGGTGTACTTGTGGTGCACGAAGTTGTGGGTGTAACGCCAGTGCTTGGACGACCCGCTCATGTCCCACTCCCACGTCGAGGAGTGAATCTCCGGGTCGTTCATCCAGTCCCACTGGCCGTGCATGACGTTGTGGCCGATCTCCATGTTCTCGATGATCTTGGCCACGCCCAGGGTGACGGTGCCCGCCCACCAGGCCGAGCGCCGTGAACTGGCGGCCAGCAGCACCCGGCCGGCCACCTCGAGGGCTCGCTGCCCCGCGATGGTGCGGCGGATGTAGCGCGCGTCCCGTGCGCCGCGTGAGTCTTCAATGTCCTGGCGGATAGCGTCCAGCTCAACGGCCAGGTTCTCAATGTCGGCGTCCGTCAGATGCGCGAATACGTCGACGTCAGTGATCGCCATCGTGTTCTCCTCTGCGGTTGTAGGGCCTTCACCTACGCTACCGTAACCTACGATCCCGTAAGTTACCAGTGAGTAGCTTTTAGATGTCGATCACGCAATCGCCCGAGGCGGACGAGATGCAGGTCTGGATCCGCGAACCCGGTTCGTGTTCCCGACCGGTGCGCAGGTCACGGACATGGCCGGCCACCAGGCTGACCACGCACGACTGGCAGATACCCATCCGGCAGCCGAACGGCATCTGCACACCGGCGCCCTCGCCCGCATCCATCAGCGAGGTCGCCGCATCCGCCGCGACGCTGCGGGCACTTCGGGCGAATGTCACCGTGCCGCCCGCTCCGGCGGGAGCGGCCTTGGAGACTGCGAACCGCTCCAGGTGCAGCCGGTCACCGATGCCCGCTCCTGACCAGACCTTGTCGGCCTGGTTGAGCATGCCCTCCGGCCCGCAGGCCCAGGTCTGGCGGTCGCGCCAGTCCGGCACCTCCTGGCTCAGCCGGGCAAGATCGAACCGCCCCTCGGTGCGGGTCTCGCGCACCCGTAATCGGTAGCCGGGTTGATCGGCCGCCAGCGCGGCCAGCTCGGAGGCAAACATCACGTCACCCGCGGTGGGCGCCGAGTGCAAGTGGATGATGTCGCCAATTTGGTTGCGGCGCACCAACGTCCGCAGCATCGACATCACCGGCGTGATCCCGGATCCGGCGGTCAGGAACAGAATCGACGGCGGCGCCGGGTCGGGCAAAACGAAGTTGCCCTGGGGGGCGGCCAGCCGCACAATGGTCCCCGGCTCGACGCCGGCCACCAGGTGGCTGGACAGGAAACCTTCGGGCATCGCCTTGACGGTGATCGTCACCGTCCGGTCGGTGGCCGACCCGGATGCACCGGCCGGGCTCGACGTCAGCGAATACGACCGCCAGCGCCAGCGCCCGTCCACCAACAGGCCGATCCCGATGTACTGGCCCGGCTGATAGTCGAAGCCGAAGCCCCAGCCCGGCTTGATCACCAGGGTCGCCGAATCCTCCGTCTCCCGGCGGACCTGCAGGATGCGGCCCCGCAACTCGCGTGCGGACCAAAGCGGATTGGCCAGATGCAGGTAGTCATCGGGCAACAGCGGCGTCGTGATGCGCGCGGCTAGCTTGCGCAGCGCGTGCCAGCCCGGATGCCGGTCGGCTCCGGCGACGATAGGACGGGTGGTCTCGACGACGTTGGCGGTGACCGGCGCGTATTTCTTACTCATTAGGGATATCGTTTCCGCTTCGCATTTGGGCCGGTTCTCAGGGCTGTAGATGACTGTCCAATAGATCCCTACGGTACCGTAACCTACGGTACCGTATCTAGACCGCTTCAGAGCAGGTCGAGCAAAAACGGCAGCTCCTGGGTGGCGTACCAGGCCAAATCGTGATCCTGCGCGTCGCCGACTACCAGGTCCGCGTCCTCATCCCCTAGGTCGGCGGCGTCGATGACCGCGACCGCCGCGGCGACTGCCGGCTCGGCGTCGGAGTTGTCGACGAACGCCGCGATGACGTGGTCGATTGCGACGGGCGCGGCGAGCCTGACGACGGCCTCGTCTAGATCGGGACGGCATTTGGCCCCGTCGACGTCGGCGGCCAGCACCGCGCGACGCCGCAGCGTCGCGGCGTCGGCCACAAGCAGGCGCAGTGATGCCAGCGCCGCCTCGCGGAGCGCCACCTCGGCGAGCTCGTCGTCGTCGCCCTCGGCGTAGGCCTCACGCAGGGTCGGTGTCACCGCGAATGCGGTGCCGTTGACCGGCCACAGCGAGCCGTCGGCGACGAGTTGCTGCAACGTGGCCACGGTGGCCGGGATGTAGACCCGCATCATCCGATCAACGTGGCCACGTAGTCGTCGACGTAGGTCGACAGCTCACGCGGCGGCCGTATGTAGTTATCACTCACGATCGGGCGTTTCGGCAGTCTGACCTTGGGCTGTTCCACTTTCTGGTACTCAATCGTGGACAGCAGGTGGGCCATCATGTTCAGCCGTGCGTGCTTCTTGATTTCGGATTCCACCACATACCACGGGCTGGCCGGTATGTCGGTATGCACCATCATCTCGTCCTTGGCGCGCGAATAGTCCTCCCACCGAAACACCGATTCCAGATCCGTCGTGCTGAGTTTCCATTGCCGGACGGGGTCGCTGCGCCGCGCCCTGAACCGGCGCAACTGCTCCTCCTCGGAGACCGAAAACCAATATTTGCGGAGCAGAATCCCGTCGTCGATGAGCATGTGTTCGAAGATCGGCGTCTGCCGCAAGAACAGCGTATATTCTTGCGGCGTACAGAATCCCATGACCTTCTCGACGCCGGCGCGGTTGTACCACGACCGGTCGAAGAGCACGATCTCTCCCCTCGCGGGCAGGTGGGCGATATAGCGCTGGTAGTACCACTGACCGCGTTCCCGATCGCTCGGCGCGGGCAGCGCCGCGATGCGGGCGACCCGCGGGTTGAGGTATTCGGTGATCCGTTTGATGGCGCCGCCCTTGCCCGCTCCGTCGCGGCCTTCGAAGATGACCACGAGACGCGCGCCGGAATGCCGCACCCACTCCTGCAGCCTCACGAATTCTGTTTGCAACCGGAATAATTCGGCTGCGTAGACAGCGTCGGAGATCTTGCGTAAAGGCGGCGTCGATTTCTTTTTCTTCGGCTTCGCCGACTCGCCGTTGCTGCGCGGGGTGCTCACAACTTGGGATGTTATACGGCGGAAGCAATGTTGACGCGCCAAACAACTACCGAGAAGCTTCCAAAAGCTCGTCAAGCGATTGGTTCAGCAGTGCCGGCAGCAGCTCGACATCGCTCATCGCATCCCGGTCGGCATTGATTCCGAAATACAGCATCCCGTTGTAGGACGTCACACTGATCGCGAGCGCCTGGTTGTGCAGCAGCGGCGGTACGGCATAGGTCTCGAGCAACTTGGTGCCGGCGATGTACATCTGGGACTGAGCTCCGGGAGCGTTGGTGATCAACAGGTTGAACGTGCGCCGCGAGAAGGTGGGAAAGCTGGTGGCCACCCGAATACCCATGGCGTGCAGGGTGGGTGGCGCAAAGCCCGACAGCGTGATGATGGTCCTGGCGTCGACCAGGCTTGCCGCCGTCGGATTCGATTCGGTGGCGTGGGCGATCTGCGACAGCCGCACCACGGCGTTGCCCTCCCCCACCGGAAGATCAACCAGGAAGGGAGTCACCTGACTGATCGCCTGCCCGGGACCTGTTGAGTCGAGCGCGTCGTCGGCGTACACCGAGAGCGGCGCCATCGCACGGATCGTCGCGGTCAGCGGCACCCCTTCACCGCGCGACATCAGCCAGTTGCGCAGCGCGCCGGCCACCACCGCGAGCACCACGTCGTTGACATCGCAGTCGTACCGCGCTCGCACGGCCCGGTAGTCATCGAGCTTGCCACTGGCAACCGTAAATCGCCGGTGGCGCGAAACGGTGGCGTTCAGCGGACTGCTGGGTGCGGTGCCGCGCGCCAGCAAGCGCGCGACATCGAAGACCCGACGACCGGCGTCGATGAGTTGCCCGGAATTCGTTGCCATTCCGGCGATCGCGGAACCGACCGCCTGCATTTGTGAGCCCGGGCCCATCACCCAGTCGCCGAGTGCGCCCACCAGCAACCGGGTGGTGCCGGGGTCGCGCTCCGGTACCCAGATGTCTTCGGGAAACGGCGCCGGACGCCGCGTGCGATCGGCGATGACATGACCGATCTCCAGCGCGGTCATGCCGTTGATCAGCGCTTGGTGCGATTTTGTGAAGAGCGCGAGGCGGTTTTTGTTCAGGCCTTCTACCAGATACATCTCCCACAACGGCCGCGTCTTGTCGAGCGGCCGCGCGGCCAACCGCGCGATCAGCTCGTGCAGCTGTTCGTCGCTGCCCGGCGACGGCAGCGCCGAGCGCCTGACGTGATAGGTGATGTCGAAGTCGGGGTCGTCGACCCACACCGGCCGGGCCATCGGGGCGATCATGACTCCCCGGACCTTTTGCCGGTACCGCGGTATCTGGGGTAACCGCTGCTCCACAGTGGCCAGCAGCGTCTCGTAGCTCAATCCGGCGCGCGGGCGGCGCAGGATGGACAGCGATCCGACGTACATCGGGGTGGCCGTGTTCTCCAGCCGGTAGGACGACGCGTCCGCAGGGGACAACCGGGTCACCATGCGGCCCTGTCCTCCTTATCGATTCGTCGTCGAGCGCGAGCCCACCGTAACCGCCCGCTCGGGCCCTTCGCAGCGCGGGTACGCGCCGGGCCCGATTGTGCGATGATGACCTGCACAACACTCGTCTGCCACTCTCCAGCAGGCTCCCCGTTCGAGCGATGCGTTGGAGAGTGCCCCTTGACCAGCCGCGACACTTTCGCAGTCATGCCCGTCTCCGAGTACGAGCCGCCGACCCGCGACGTCCAGAACGTTGCGCAGTGCCGGCAATCATCGCACGCGACGTTGCGGCGCCATACGCCTCGTGTGCCCGGCCAGCGCGGCCACCCGCACCCGCAGGCCGCGACGGCTTCCGAAGTCATGTCAGCGCCCATGCGCCAGGCGGTGGTCTTCGCCGACGCCGCGCTGCGCCGGGTGCTGGAAGTCATCGACCGCCGTCGTCCGGCGGCCCAGCTGCGGCCGCTGCTGGCACCCAGCCTCGTCGACTCGGTGCTGTCGGCCAGCCGGGGGCTCACTGGGTCGGGCGCCGCATCGGAAGCCGCCGCGGTGCTGCGCCGGATGCGCGTGCAACCCGCCGGGCGACACGACCCGGACACCCAGGAATTCGACGCCGCCGAGATTTTCGGCACGTACAGCCGCGGGAACCGGATCCACGCCATCGCCTGCCGGGTGGAACAGATGTCCGCAGCTAGCGGCACGCGATGGCTGGTGGTTGCCCTACACATCGGATGACGCTTTAGTTGACGGATGGACGGCAACACAGTCAGCGTCGAGCGCGTCATCAAAGCGCCGCCCGACAAGATCTTCGCGCTCCTGGCGGACGCGGGCAAACACGCCCGCATCGACGGTACGGGCTCGGTGAATCACGCATCGGAAGCGTCGGTTCCGCTGTCGATGGGCTCGAAATTCGGGATGGCGATGCGTGGCCGCAAGGAGACACTGTTCATCCCCTACCGCACGAACAACACCGTCATCGAGTACGAACCAGACCGCCGCATCGCGTGGAAGACCACGTTCCTCGGCGGCCGCGTCGGCGGCCGGATCTGGCGCTACGAACTTGAGGCCGCCCCCGAAGGCACCCTGGTGCGCGAAACGTGGGACGTGTCGCAGGACAAGCAGAAGTGGATGATCACCAGCGGCTCGATTCCCCAACAGACCGCGGACGGCATGCGCGCCACGCTGGATCGGATCGCCACGCTCCTCGAAAGCTAGTGCTGGCCAGCCGTTTTGGCCGGTTTCGTGGCGTGCCAGCGCGACCGACGCCCTACCGGTAGCAGCATCGGCACATCGCGGCGGTAATTACGGTATTGGTCACCCAGCTCCGCCACCAGGTCGCGCTCTTCCAGCTGCACCGCGGCCAGGATGTAACCGGTCATGCCGACCGCGAAGAGCAGGTGGCCTGCCGTCATCGTGGGTGCCGACCAGAACGCGATCAGGAAACCGAGCATGAGCGGGTGACGCACCAGCCGATACAGCAACCGGGTGCGGAAAGTGAGGTTGGTGTAAGGCTTTTCGCGCCAAGCCAGATACACCTGCCGCAGCCCGAACAGGTCGAAGTGATTGATGAGGAACGTCGACGTCAACGCCGTCGCCCAGCCGAGCCAGAACAGCACCCACACCGCCAGACGGCCGGCCGGCAGTTCCACATGCCATATCACCGCCGGCATCGTTCGCCATTGCCAGTAGAGCACCAGCAGCACAGCGTTGGACAGCCACACGTAGGTGCTGCGCTCAATCGAAGCCGGGACGAATCGCGACCACCACCGTTTGAACCCCGGTCGCGCCATGACGCTGTGCTGGACGCCGAACACGGCAAGCAGCGCCACGTTAACCGCGATCGCCTGCCAGAGCGGCGCGGTGATCCCGTGATCGACAGTGCGCGGCACCACGATGGCGCCGACGAACCCGACCAAATACAAAAAGACCAGTAGGAACAGCACGTAGGCGGCGCCGCCGTAAACGATTGTCAAGTAACGCTTCATGACTTCGATTGTGTGCCGCGCAGGCAACTCCGCATATAGGTCGTTTGCCTCATTTTCGCCCGGCGGGGCGCTAGTCAATATTGACTAGTTGGCCGGCTAGCGCCTCTTCACCGATTTCGGCGGCTTGACCCCGCGGCCCTGTTGCCGCGCGGCCGCACGCCGTTCGCGTCGGCTGGCCCCGGCTGGTACCCCGGCCGGCGTCGTGTCGGAGCCACCGCCGTTGCGCTGCACCTGAGCCGAGCCGTCCTCCGACGGTCCGGAATAGGTCAGCGCGGGCGCCTCGTTGTCAATACCCTTGGCGCGCAACGTGCTTGGCGGCTCGTGATGCTCGACGGCGGCCGGTGCCTCGGCCGCCAATTCCGCTAGGCCCTCAGGGGCTTCGACGGGCGCAACCTCCACCTGCGGGGCGGGCACCGCCTCCACGGTGACGTTGAACAGGAACCCGACCGACTCCTCTTTCATGCCGTCGAGCATGGCCATGAACATGTCGTAGCCCTCGCGCTGGTACTCCACCAGCGGATCGCGCTGCGCCATCGCGCGCAGCCCGATGCCCTCCTTGAGGTAGTCCATCTCGTAGAGGTGCTCGCGCCACTTGCGGTCGATGACGTTGAGCAACACGTTGCGTTCCAGCTGGCGCATCGCCCCCTCGCCCGCTAGCTCCTCGAGCTCGGTTTCCCTTGTGGCATAAGCGCGTTCGGCATCTTTGAGCAGCGCGTCCAGCAACTCGTCACGGGTGAGCTCGTCTTGCTCGGAGTCCGTGTCCCGCCGGGTCAGGCTATCAGGGGTGATCCCGACCGGATATAGCGTTTTCAGCGCCGTCCACAATGCGTCGAGATCCCAATCCTCGGCGTAGCCCTCGCTGGTGGCGCCGTCGACGTAGGCGGTGATGACGTCGACCAGCATGTCGGTGGCCTGCTGCTGCAGGTTTTCGCCTTCCAGAATGCGGCGACGCTCGGCGTAGATCACCTTGCGCTGCTGGTTCATCACCTCGTCGTACTTGAGGACGTTCTTGCGCACCTCGAAGTTCTGCTGCTCGACCTGGGTCTGTGCGCTCTTGATCGCGCGGGTCACCATCGGGGATTCGATCGGCACGTCGTCGGGCAGGTTGATCCGGGTGAGCATCGTCTCGAGCATGGCGCCGTTGAACCTGCGCATGAGCTCGTCGCCCAGCGACAGGTAGAACCGCGACTCGCCGGGGTCCCCCTGCCGTCCGGAGCGGCCACGCAGCTGGTTGTCGATACGCCGCGACTCGTGGCGTTCGGTGCCCAACACGTACAGGCCGCCGGCATCGATCACTTCCTTGGCCTCCGCGGCGGCCTCCTCCTTGACCAGGGGCAATTCCTCGTGCCAGGCCTGCTCGTACTCCTCGGCGGTCTCCACCGGATCCAGGCCGCGGGCCCGCAGCCGCAGGTCGGTCAGGAAGTCGACGTTGCCGCCCAGCACGATGTCGGTGCCGCGGCCGGCCATGTTGGTGGCCACGGTGATACCGCCGCGGCGGCCCGCCTCGGCGATGATCGCCGCCTCCTGCTCGTGGTACTTGGCGTTGAGCACGTTGTGCGGAATGCGCCTTTTCTGGAATTGGCGCGAGAGGTATTCCGAGCGCTCCACGCTGGTGGTGCCGATCAGCACCGGCTGGCCCTTCTCGTAGCGCTCGGCGACGTCGTCGACGACCGCGATGTATTTGGCCTCTTCGGTCTTGTAGATGAGGTCCGATTGGTCTTCGCGGATCATCTCCTTGT
The DNA here is from genome assembly GCA_963820985.1 of uncultured Actinomycetota bacterium. GTDB lineage: Bacteria > Actinomycetota > Actinomycetes > Mycobacteriales > Mycobacteriaceae > Mycobacterium. The sequence continues at coordinate 78,504 of CAWGCI010000007.1, forward strand.
TGGTCGGGATGCTGACGACGCCGAGCTTGTAGATCTCGTGCAGCTCGGCCGCCTCGGTCTGGGCGGTGCCGGTCATGCCGGCGAGCTTGTCGTAGAGCCGGAAGTAGTTCTGCAGCGTGATGGTGGCCAGCGTCTGGTTCTCGGCCTTGATCTCGACGTGCTCCTTGGCCTCGATGGCCTGGTGCATACCCTCGTTGTAGCGGCGGCCGATCAGCACGCGGCCGGTGAACTCGTCAACGATGAGCACCTCACCGTCGCGGACGATGTAGTCCTTGTCGCGGTTGAACAGCTCCTTGGCCTTCAGCGCGTTGTTGAGGTAGCTGACCAGCGGAGAGTTAGCGGCCTCGTAGAGGTTGTCGATGCCGAGCTGGTCCTCGACGAACTCCACGCCGAGTTCATGCACGCCGACAGTGCGTTTGCGCAGGTCGACCTCGTAATGAACGTCCTTTTCCATCAGCGGCGCCAACCGGGCGAACTCGGTGTACCAGCTGGAGGCGCTGTCGGCCGGACCCGAGATGATCAGCGGCGTGCGGGCCTCGTCGATCAGGATGGAGTCCACCTCGTCGACGATGGCGAAGCTGTGCCCGCGCTGCACCAGATCGTCGAGCGAATGGGCCATATTGTCGCGCAGGTAGTCGAAGCCGAACTCGTTGTTGGTGCCGTAGGTGATGTCGGCGCCGTAGGCCACCCGGCGTTGTTCCGGGGTCATCTGGGCCAGGATCACCCCGACCTGCAGACCGAGGAAGCGGTGCACGCGACCCATCCACTCGCTGTCGCGTTTGGCCAGGTAGTCGTTGACGGTGACGATGTGCACGCCCTCGCCGGCCAGCGAGTTGAGGTAGGCCGGCAACACACAGGTCAGGGTCTTGCCTTCGCCGGTCTTCATCTCGGCGACGTTGCCCAGGTGCAGCGCGGCCGCGCCCATCACCTGCACGTCGAACGGGCGCTGGTCGAGCACCCGCCATGCCGCCTCGCGGGCCACCGCGAACGCCTCGGGCAGCAGGTCGTCGAGGGTCTCGCCGTCGGCCAGCCGCTTCTTGAACTCGTCGGTCTTGGCCCTCAGCTCGGCGTCGCTGAGCTTCTCAACGTCGTCGGACAACGTGTTGACATAGTCGGCCACCTTCTTGAGGCGCTTGACCATGCGACCTTCACCGAGGCGCAGCAACTTCGACAGCACAGGCACAGCTATGTCCCCTGTTGGTAGGAGTCTTCTTCTACGAGGCGACTCCCATCGTAGGTGACAACCCCGCGATGACCGCCGATCGTCGGCGCCGCCTGATCAGGCCAGCGACCAGACCAGCGATCAGGCCAGCCTGATCAATCCATAGTCGTAGGCGTGCCGACGGTAGACCACCGAGGGCCGTTCGGTCTGCTTGTCGTAGAACAAGAAGAAATTGTGTCCGACGAGCTCCATCTCATAGAGCGCGTCGTCGACCGACATCGGCTTGGCCTCGTGCTCCTTGGTGCGTACGACCCGCCCCGGCGCGTGATCGGTGACGGCGGCTGCGCCGTGATCGTGCGGCTCGGCCGGCTGGTCATTGAAGGCCTTCTCCGGCGGCGGGAACACCGCGGTGGCCTCGGCCAACGAAACCGGAGTCTTGTCGCCGTAGTGCACCTTGCGCCGATCCTTAACTCGGCGCAGCCGGCTTTCCAGTTTGACGACCGCCGACTCGAGCGCGGCGTAGAAGCTGTCGGCACACGCCTCGCCGCGGACTACCGGCCCGCGCCCCCGCGCGGTGATCTCCACGCGCTGACAGGACTTACGCTGGCGACGGTTGCGTTCATGATTGAGCTCGACATCGAACAGGTAGATGGTTCGGTCGAACCGTTCCAATCGGGCGAGTTTCTGCGAGACATAGATGCGGAAGTGATCGGGGATCTCGACGTTGCGGCCTTTGTACACGATCTCGGCGGTCGCCTCAGCGGTCGCAGCCGGTTCGACCGGCTCGTCGATTCCCACCGGTGCTTGGTCCAGAGCCTGACCGGATTCCACGGTTAGCCTTGACATACTCGACAACTCGTTTCTCTTTTCACGTCACGCGCGCCGTGCGCGTCGGCTTTGACTAGGAACGCGCCGACGGGGGTTGGAGCGGTTCACTTCAAGATCACCGCCAAGGCAGCCCGCCGATGCAAGGGGTCGAATACTCACCTCCTACCGGGTGGCGCCTCAACCTCGGAAATCGCGACCATTGGTCACCGTTAGTCACTATTAGTCCCTGAAGGTTGTTTTCGACGTTAGCTCGTGTTCGCCCCGGCGTGCCACCTCTTTGTCCGGTCTGTTGCGAGTTCTTCACATGTTCTAAGCGTTCTAACGGATTCACGCGAACGCGATCGTCAACACCGCGGCCACCCGCGCCCCGCCGGCCTGCAACACCCGGACGGATTCGCGCGCCGTCGCCCCGGTTGTTACCACGTCGTCGACGACCACGACTTCGGTACGCGGCACGTTGCCGCGCAGCAGCACGTGGCCCGTGACATTGCGCTCGCGGGCGGACGTGGTCAGGCCCACCGAGTCGCGCGTCAGCGCCCGCATGCGCAACGCCCGGACGACGTTGATCTCCGGATGCCGGCCGCCCAAGGCGGCCGCAGACAACTCAGCGACTTTGGTGACGGGGTCGCCTCCGCGCCGGCGCGCCGCCCAACGCCGCGTCGGCGCGGGCACGATCGTCAGCGGCGTTTCGAACATGCCCCACACCAGCAGCCGGTGCACACCGACGGCCAGGGCGCAAGCCAACGGCGCGACGAGGTCACCACGGCCACGCTCCTTCATCGCGAGGATCGCCTGGCGGCGGGCACCGGCGTAGCGGCCGAGCGCGAACACCGGAACCTGCGGGTCGATGCGCGGGTTCACCACAACCGGCTGCCGGGCGGCCGCCGACAGCTCGGTGGCGCAGGCGCCACACCAGCGGGTGGCCGGTGCCCCACAACCACCGCATTCCCGCGGCAGGATGAGGTCGAGCACCTCCGCAGTGTGCCGGGCGGGGGTGACAGGTGCAGCTCAGTCGGAACTTCGCAGCAACGACGGCCAGGCGAAACTGAGTGCACCTTGGCTCAATTGACTGATGAGGTCTTCCAGATGCCTCAGTGGCAAGTCCATCCGCCATTCCGGCAGCAGGCCCGAGACCTGCAACGAATCCGCTCCCAGCGTCACGTCGGTGACCAGCAGCCCGTGCGGCAAGTCGGGCAACGGCACCGGGTGGCCAGGGGTCCGGCTCGGCAGCTTCCATCGCCTGTGTCGGGTGAGTCCGGTGAACAGCGCGCGCGGTCGCACCCACAACGTCGTCCCGACCACGTCAACGTCGACCTCGAGGCTTCCCCAGCCGGGTCGGCTTGCCCAATGCAGCTGGGCGGTGCTGTCCGCGTTCAGCTGCGCATGCAGCCGCGGCGCCGCCTGGCGCAGCATGTCGTCGAAGACCTTGGCCGGCAGCTCCGTTGACAGCTCGACCGGGGCGGCGATCACCAGCGGCGGTACGCCCGGACGGATGTGCACGTTGCGCAGGACGGCCTCGGCGCGCTGCAGGTGCTGGTCACTCCACTCGATGTCGCTTGCGGCGACCCGGATCTCGCCAAGCTGACCGACGGTCAAGCCGCCCGGCTCGAGCTCGGAGTCCAACTCGGTGACGGTCAGCGTCACGTCGTGGTCACCCATGCGGATGGTGACCCGCTTGCCGACGAGCAGCTGCTGCAGCGTGGTGAATAGGGTCCGGTACGGCACCGCCACGGCTTGCGCGGCTCCCGCGGTGACGGACGGCAGCCCGGTGGACGACCACAACGAGCCCAGCGCATCCAGCGCGCGGAGGGGATCGTCCCATCGCAAGCGGGGAACTATGGGCGGTATGGACGGCATTGGCCACGACTCCTGACTGCGAGCGCGAGGGTGATTCTGAGGTTAGCGCCGCCCAGCGCTGCCGTCAGCCACTCATCCGGGCAATACCGGCACCGCCCCGGCCACCATCAACCCCGTTACCTCCGACCAACCCTGCTCGTTTTCGGCGACCGACGCCGAATACTGAAGCACCCCTTGGGGACCCGCGACGTACACCGTCGATGGGTTGGCCGCGATGCCCAGCAGCGGAACTTGCAGACCGCGGGCCGGCGCGTCGGAATTCACCCCGTCGAGGTTCACATACGACACCGGATGCGCGACGTCGGTGCGGGTGACGACGATGTCGTCGCCAGTTCGCCAGGACAACGACACCACCGAGTTGCCCAGCCCGAAACCGAGTCGCCGCGGGTAGGTCAGCGCGAACTGTCCGGCCTGCGTCTGCTCAACGCTGGCCAGGATCACCTGGCCGCCGATCACCATGGCGGCGCGCGTGCCATCCCGGGACAGCTGCAGGTCGGTGATCGGCCCGGGGAAGCTGCTGGCCACCGCCGCCGAATCCACCGGGATGCGCGCGGGCTGGCCCGACGCCGGTTCCTGAATCGCCCGGAGCACATTGTTGGTATCGACCACCACCCAGACCGCGTCGTCCAGCGACCAGCTCGGCCGCGACAGGCTGTGCCCGTCGGCGGACTGGACCGCCTCGGCACCGAGATCGCCGATCCATAGCGACGCCGCCATGTCCGGTTCGCCGCGTCGCAGGGTCACCACGGACGCCACCTGGCGCCCGCTGCGTGACAGCGCGGCACCCGTCTGGTCGCCCATGCGCCCGAAGGCTCCAGGCACGTTGGCGGCGCGCTGCCCGTCCAGCCCGACCAGTGATCCGTTGACCAACGCATGCAAGCCCGCGCCCGCGCCGTCGGCCACGCCCGGGTCCGTGGCGGCGACATCGGAGGTGGTCCAGCCGTCGGCGAACCTGTCGTCCAGCGGTGCGCCGTCGGCGTTGATCACATACGGCCCCCTGATGTCCGCGCGCGCCAGCGTCCAAATAATCTGCGCGGCAAGCAATTGCCTGCTATGCGGATCGGTGGTGGACAGTTTCTCCAGGTCGACGCGCGCGCCGCCGTAACCCCGCCCGATCCCGCTCTTGCCGCCGTCGGCGCGGGTCACCGGCCCACGCAGCCGCAGCGGCGGGGCGAGCAGGTTGCGGACCGTGTGCGCCATTTCCGGTCGCGGCCCGGCCAGCAACTTGGAGACGAGCTCGGTGGCCAGCTGATCGTGGTCGGCAACCGCGACGTAGCGCGGATCGGGAACCACGGTCTTGCCGGTCGGGTCGGCGAAGTACAGCGTGTTGCGTTTGTAGGTCGACTGGAACTGCTGCCAGTCCAGGAAGACGCCGTTGGGCAGCCGGTCGATTCGCCAGCCACCGGACGTCTTGACCAACTCGATCTGCCCCGGGTCCGGCAGCACCCTTTCGGCCGTCACGAACACCCCGATGTCCGACAACGAGCCCAGGATGTCTGCCCGCATCGTCGCCGAAACCCGGTCGGCGCCACGGGTTTCGACGAACACGACGTGGTCGATCAGCAGGGCGCTGCCGGCGTCGTCCCACGCGTTGGACGCCGACTGGGTGAGAAATTGGCGTGCCGCCAGATGCCGGTTGGCCGGATCGGCTGTGGCCTTGAGGAATTCGCGCAGCAGCACGTCGGGATCCATGCCCGGCGTCGGTTTGGGCAGGTTCGACGGCGCCGGTCGTTCGACGGTGCCGATGGCTTGCGGGGCCGACGAGCTGGGTATGCCCGCACACCCGGCGAGCAACACGGCCAGGAAGAACAGTGCGAGGAGCCGGCGCACTACCCGCTCCACTCGGCGGGCTCGGGTTGGCGCTGACGCTCCTGGCCGGCTGCGTCGGCGGCCGGTTGTGCAGGCTGCGGGATCGGTTTCATGGGCAGCGGACTGGTGGTGACCTTGTGGCCGCGAACCAGGGGAAGCGTCAGCCGGAAGCAGGCGCCCTCGCCCGGCTCGCCCCATGCCTCCAGCCGGCCCTGGTGCAATCGCGCGTCCTCGACGCTGATCGCCAGGCCCAGCCCGGTTCCCCCGGAACGCCGCACCCGGGACGGGTCCGAGCGCCAAAACCGGCTGAACACCAGCTTCTCCTCGCCCGGCCGCAGCCCGACCCCGAAATCGCGCACCGTGACCGCGACCGTGTCCTCGTCGGCGGCCATCCGGATCCGCACCGGCTTGTGCTCGGCGTGGTCGATGGCGTTGGCGATCAGGTTGCGCAGGATCCGCTCGACCCGCCGCGGGTCGACCTCGGCGATCACCTCTTCAGCGGGCAGGTCCACCAGCAGCTCGATGCCGGCGTCTTCGGCCAGGTGGCCCACGTTGCCCAGGGCGCTGTTCACCGTGGTGCGCAGATCGACCGCCTCGACCGACAACTCGGCCACACCGGCGTCGTGCCGGGAGATCTCCAGCAGGTCATTGAGCAGCGTCTCGAACCGGTCCAGCTCGTTGACCATCAGCTCGGTGGAGCGCCGCAGCGCCGGGTCGAGGTCGTCGCTGTGGTCGTAGATCAGGTCGGCGGCCATCCGCACGGTGGTCAGCGGCGTGCGCAGTTCGTGGCTGACGTCGGAGGTGAACCGGCGCTGCAGGTTGCCGAACTCCTCGAGCTGGGCGATCTGCCGGGACAGGCTTTCGGCCATGTCGTTGAACGACACCGCCAACCGGGCCATGTCGTCCTCGCCGCGCACCGGCATCCGTTCGGACAGATGCCCCTCGGCGAATCGTTCGGCGATCCGCGACGCCGACCGCACCGGTCCCACCACCTGGCGGGACACCACCACCGCGATGCCGGAGAGCAGCACCAGCAGCACCAGGCCGCCGGTGGCCATCGTGCCCCGCACCAGCGTGACGGTGGCCTGCTCGTTCTTCAGCGGAAAAATGAGGTAGAGCTCCAGATTGGCCACCTGCGATGACGTGGGCGTACCGATGATCAGCGCCGGTCCGGAGAACCCTTCGGTGTGCACGGTGGCGTACTGGTAGGCCGCCTGCCCGGCCCTGACGAAGCCACGCAACGCATTGGGCACCTGATCGACGGGCCCGGCCGAGCTGGCGGCGCGCGGGCCGTCACCCGGCACCATCAGCACCGCATCGAACGCACCGGCCAGGCCGGCGCCCGAGGCCGGGTCGGTCTTCGAGGTCAACGTGTTGCGGGCCAGCTGCAGGCTGCTGTCCAGCGAGCGCGTCTCCTCGCCGTTGACGATTCCGCTAACGGTGGTGCGCGCGCGCTCGATCTGTTCGGTGGCGGCCCTGACCTTGACGTCGAGGACACGGTTGGTGAGCTGGCTGGTCAGCACGAAGCCGAGCGCCAAGATCACGACCAGCGACAGCCCCAGGGTCAACGCCACGACTCGCAGCTGCAGCGATCGGCGCCAGACAATGGCCACGGCTCGGCTCAGCGCCCCCACACCGCGGGCCATGGGGCCGGTGCGCCCCCAACGACTCCGAGTGCGTTGGCGAGAGCCCCATATCAATGGCGCCACTCCTCAGCATCACTAGCATCGCCGTGCGATGCATCGTCGCTGGCGCGGATCAACCTCGGCACTCCTCAGCATCGCGACGTCCCCCGTAAGCGGCGCCGGTGCCGCGGATCACGGAGGTCCGGCCTTGTAACCCACTCCTCGAACGGTCAGAACCACGGTCGGGTTCTCAGGGTCTTTCTCAACCTTGGCCCGCAGACGCTGGACGTGCACATTCACCAGGCGGGTGTCCGCCGGGTGCCGGTAGCCCCACACCTGTTCGAGCAGTACATCACGAGTAAACACCTGGCGCGGTTTGCGCGCCAACGCGACCAGCAGGTCGAATTCCAGCGGTGTCAGCGAGATCTGCTCGCCGTTGCGGGTGACCTTGTGCGCCGGCACGTCGATCTCGACGTCGGCGATGGACAGCATCTCGGCGGGCTCGTCGTCGTTGCGGCGCAGCCGCGCCCGCACCCGCGCCACCAGCTCCTTGGGCTTGAACGGCTTCATGATGTAGTCGTCTGCGCCCGACTCCAGGCCCAGCACCACGTCCACGGTGTCGGTCTTGGCCGTGAGCATCACGATCGGAACGCCGGAGTCGGCGCGGAGCACCCGACACACGTCGATGCCGTTCATGCCGGGCAGCATCAGGTCCAGCAGCACCAGATCGGGGCGCAGCTCGCGCACCGCCGTCAGGGCTTGAGTACCGTCGCCGATCACCGCGGTGTCGAAACCCTCACCGCGCAGCACGATGGTCAGCATCTCGGCCAGCGAAGCGTCGTCGTCAACGACCAGAATCCTTTGCCTCATGGAGTCCATGGTGTCACCAGATCGGGACAAATTCGGCGCACCACACGGGCGTTTCGTGCCCGATAACGCCAAATCGTGACAATTCTGTGCTATTCGGCCGTGAAAGCGGCCGCCAACCGGCCCGGGTCGACGTCCGCGTCGACCACTAACCATCGCCCACCCCACCCCGCGGCGGCCAGCCCGGCATACACCGCGCCGGTTCGCTGTTGAAGGTCGTCGTCTCGTTCGTAAGCGTCGCGCGCCCGGCCCGGCTCGGTGTCGGCGCGGCTGCGTGCCCGCTGCCCGGCGAGCTCGGGGGGAACGTCGAGCAGCAGTTGCCAGTCGGGCGGGGGCAGCGCGAACCGCCGGTATTCGAGCTCGCCCACCCAGCTCACCACCTCCCCGCCCGAGTCCTGATGCAGGCGCGCCGCGCTGTAGGCCGCGTTGGAGGCGACATAGCGATCCAGGATCACCACGTCATGGTCGCGGCCCAGCGCCTCGATTTCCCCGACCGCCCCGGCGCGGTCGAGCGCGAACAACATGGCCATCGCATACACCGACGACGCGAGGTCGCCGTGCTCGCCGTGCAGTGCTTCGGCGGCGATGTCGGCGGTGATCGACCGCTGATAGCGCGGAAAAGCGAGTGTGGCCACCGACTTCCCAGCGGCTTGAAACGCGGCCTCTAACCCTTCGGTTAACGTCCGCTTGCCGGCGCCGTCGACCCCTTCGATCGCGATCAGCATGGCGACCAGCGCATGCGCCCCGAAAAAACGGGCTCAGTAACGGTAGTGGTCCGGCTTGTAGGGGCCTTCGACGTCGACGCCGAGGTACTCGGCCTGGTCCTTGGTCAGCTTGGTCAAATGCCCACCGAGGGCCTCGACGTGGATGCGGGCCACCTTCTCGTCGAGGTGCTTGGGCAGCCGGTACACCTCGTTGTCGTACTCGTCGTTCTTGGTCCACAGCTCGATCTGGGCGATCGTCTGGTTGGCGAAGCTGTTGCTCATCACGAACGACGGGTGACCGGTGGCGTTACCCAGATTCAGCAGCCGGCCCTCGGAGAGCACGATGATCGACTTGCCGGACTCACCGAAGGTCCACAGGTCGACCTGCGGCTTGATGTTCAGTTTCGTCGCCCCGGAGCGCTCGAGGGCGGCCATGTCGATCTCGTTATCGAAGTGGCCGATGTTGCCCAGGATGGCGTGGTCCTTCATCGCCTTCATGTGCGCCAGCGAGATGATGTCCTTATTGCCGGTCGCGGTGACGACGATGTCGGCCGCGGCGATGCCGTCCTCGACGGTTACCACGTCGAAGCCCTCCATCAGCGCCTGCAGCGCGTTGATCGGGTCGATCTCGGTGACGCTGACCCGGCCGCCTTGACCCTTCGCCGCCTCCGCACAGCCCTTGCCGACATCGCCGTAGCCGCAGATCAGCACGTTCTTGCCGCCGATCAGCGCGTCGGTGCCGCGGTTGATGCCGTCGAGCAGCGAGTGCCGGGTGCCGTACTTGTTGTCGAACTTGGACTTGGTCACCGAGTCGTTGACGTTGATCGCCGGGAAGGCCAGGTCACCGGCCGCCGCGAACTGGTAGAGGCGCAGCACGCCGGTGGTGGTCTCCTCGGTGACACCCTTGACCGACTCGGCGATCTTGGTCCACTTGGTCTTGTCCGTCTCCAAGCGGTTGCGCACCAGGTTCAGGAAGACCTTCCACTCCGCGGAGTCGTCCTCCTCCGCGGGCGGGACCACGCCGGCCTTCTCGTACTGCGCACCGCGCAGCACCAGCATGGTGGCGTCACCACCGTCGTCCAGGATCATGTTGGCCGGCTTGTCGGCGTCGGGCCAGGTCAGCATCTGCTCGGCGGCCCACCAGTACTCCTCGAGCGTCTCGCCCTTCCACGCGAACACCGGGACACCCGTGGGCTCCTCGGGGGTGCCGTGCTTGCCGACGACGACGGCCGCGGCCGCGTGGTCCTGGGTCGAGAAGATGTTGCACGAGGCCCAGCGGACCTCGGCGCCCAGCGAGGTGAGGGTCTCGATCAGGACGGCGGTCTGCACGGTCATGTGCAGCGAGCCCGAGATGCGGGCGCCCTTGAGCGGCTGGACCTCGGCATATTCGCGGCGCAGCGACATCAGCCCGGGCATTTCGTACTCGGCCAGATCGAGTTCCTTGCGGCCGAAATCCGCCAGCGACAGGTCGGCGACCTTGAAATCGATGCCGTTACGCACGTCGGGGGTCAGGGCCTTTTCGGTCGTCGTCATGGGGGAGCTCATCCTCTTAGTTAGCTTGGGTATATTCTTCCGCCGCCACTCTAGCCGGTGACATTTACGACCCGACTACCCCGTAACGCTCCACAAACGGCGCCATCAACCGGGCCAGGTCCGCGGCGACGTCGTAATCGGACTCGGGCGGCATCGACACGTAGCTCAGGCACAGCCGCACGATGGCGCGCGAAATCACGCCGGCGTCCTCGTCGCTGGTGCCCACCCAGGTCTGCGTGAATGCCGACACCAGTCGCTGCGACGCCCGGGTGATGATGGGCGCGCTGTCGGTGGTGATCAGCTGCAGCAGGTCGGGTTTCGCGACGCCGGTCAGCAGCGAGATCACCAGCGGGTCGGCCGCCGACTCGGCGAAGAACCGTCGAAAACCCTGCAGCAGCGCTTCATAGATGTCGCCGACGTTGGCGTCCACCGCGGCATGGACGGTGGCGACCAGGCGATCGGCCAGGCGCAGGGCGTACCCCTGCGCCAGGCCCTGCCGCGAGCCGAACTCGTTGTAGATGGTCTGCCGGCTGATGCCCGCGACGCGGGCAACATCCGAGAGCGTGATCGCCGACCAATCCCGCGTCAGCAGCAGTTCGCGCATCGCGTCCAACACGGAGTCGCGCAACAGCGTCCGCGAAGCCTCGGCGTAAGGGATCCGCTTCACAGGCGCGACGATAGTGTTTGGCACGCTCACGATCGAGCGATCTCCACCATGACGAAGTCCGATTTGGCCGCCCCGCAGTCCGGGCAGCTCCAGTCGTCGGGAATGTCGTCCCAGCGAGTGCCGGGCGCGATGCCGTCCTCGGGCCAGCCCAGCGCCTCGTCGTACTCGAAGCCGCACTGCACGCACTGGAACAGTTTGTAGTCGTTCACTTGCTTGCTCCTATCGGTTCGAAATCCGGTTTCTCGCGCACCGCGCAGTCGGGACAGCACCAGTCGTCGGGAACCTGCTCCCACGGCGTGCCGGGCGGAAAGCCTTCCCGCGCTTCGCCTTTGCACTCGTCGTAGACGTAGTCGCAGACCGGGCACCGGTAAGCGGCGCTCATGCCGGCACCCCGTGACGCGCCAGCAGCTTGGCGGCCAGGCGTGGTTGCAGGTTGACTCTGGTGATGTCGCCGTCGTAGTGCTCGAGCACCCGGTGGTCCATCACCTTGCGCCACAGCGGGGGGATGTAGGTCAGCGAGATCATCGACGCGTATCCGCTGGGCAGGTTGGGCGAGCCCACCATGCTGCGCAGCGTCTGGTAGCGGCGGGTGGGGTTGGCGTGGTGGTCACTGTGCCGTTGCAGGTGATACAGGAACAGGTTGGTGACGATGTGGTCGGAGTTCCAGCTGTGTACCGGCGCGCAGCGCTCGTAGCGTCCTTTTCCGGAAGCGGTGTCGTTCTTCTGCCGCAGCAGCCCGTAGTGCTCGAGGTAGTTGACGTTCTCCAGGAGGCTGAAGCCGAAGACCGCCTGGATGATCAGGAACGGGATCACCGCCGGGCCGAACACCGCGATCAGCGCGCCGAACAACACCACTGACATCGCCCAGGCGTTGAGCACGTCGTTGGACGGGTAGGTCTTGGGGTTCCACGGGTTGTGGCCGAGCCGGCGGATGCGTTGTGCCTCGAGCCGAATGGCCGAGCGCAGGCTGCCGAAAACGCTGCGGGGCAAGAACTCCCAGAAGGTCTCGCCGAAGCGCGCCGACGCCGGGTCCTCGGGTGTGGACACCCGGACGTGGTGGCCGCGGTTGTGCTCGATGTAGAAGTGGCCGTAGCAGGTCTGCGCCAGGGTGATCTTGGCCAGCCATCGTTCCAGCGCGTCCTTCTTGTGTCCCATCTCGTGCGCGGTGTTGATGCCCACGCCGCCGAGCATCCCGACCGACAGCGCGACCCCGATCTTGCCGACCCACCCCAGCGGACCGTCAAAGCCCAGCCAACCCAGGCTCGAGGCGGTGAACAGGTACGCGCCCAAGACCACGCTCAGGTACTGGAACGGGATGTAGATGTAGGTGCAGTAGCGGTAGTACTTGTCGTTTTCCAACCGCTCCATCACCTCGTCGGGGGCGTTCTGCCCGTCGGGCCCGAAGTACACATCGAGCGCGGGCAACAGGATGTAGAGCAGGATCGGCCCGATCCACAGCGGCGCCTGCGCGGCACCATGCCAGCCGAGTTGATTCATGCCCCAGACGATCGGCAGCATCACAAACAGCGCCGTCGGGGCGATCAGTCCCATGAGCCACAGGTAGCGCTTCTTGTCGCGCCATTCGGTAGCGGGCGCTTCGGGGCTGATGTGTGTGGTCATATGCCAAACCTCCTTGTGAGTCACACGACGTTCGGGGTTTGACAATATATGCCTTTGCGTCTTCTGTCTAGACAAATAATGTAATTTTGTAAAACGACGGTCGGCAGTCGGCGTCCGAGTGTGCGTAGAGGGTTTTGGGTGTGCGGTGAGGGCGCCGATCCGGGCCGAATTCCCGCCCAGATCGCACAAGCAAAGTCGGCCCGCTACACGACTGCCGTGTCAGCGTCGCGGCTGGGCGTCCTGCCGACGGCCCTGCACGGAGTGCCGCAGCCCGTAGCCCAGGTAGATCGCGGTGCCCACCACCAGCCAGACACCGAAACGGACCCAGGTCAGCGCGGTGAGGTTCAGCATCAGCCACGCGCACGCGCAGATCGACGCGATCGGAAGCCACGGCACGCCCGGGGCCTGGAATCCCCGCTCCAGATCGGGCCTGGTCCGGCGCAGCACGATGACCCCGGCGGACACCAGGACGAACGCGAACAGCGTCCCGACGTTGACCATCTCCTCGAGCTTGCTGATCGGGAACACCGCCGCCGTCACCGCCACCACCACCGCGACCAGGAAGGTGATCCGCACGGGGGTCCCCCGCGCGCCGGTCTTGGCCAATGACCGGGGCAACAGCCCGTCGCGCGCCATCGCGAACAGCACCCGGCACTGCCCGAGCATCAGCACCATCACCACGGTGGTCAGCCCCGCCAGCGCCCCGACGGCGATGATTTTGCTTGCCCAGGTGATCCCGTTTGCGGTGAACGCGGTGGCCAGGTTCGCCGAACCTTGACCTCCGACCGTCTTGAGCTGGGTGTAGGAGACCATGCCGGACAGCACCACCGAGACCGCGATGTAGAGGACGGTCACGATCGCCAGCGAAGCCAGGATCCCCCGCGGGACGTCGCTCTGCGCGTTCTTGGTCTCCTCGGCCATGGTGGCCACGATGTCGAAGCCGATGAACGCGAAGAACACGATCGATGCCCCCGCCAAGACGCCGTACCAGCCGTAATGACTGCTTTGCGCACCGGTCAGCAGCGACAACACCGACTGGTTGATGCCTTCCGAGTCGCGCCCGGCTTCCGGCTTCGGAATGAACGGCGAGTAGTTGGCGGATTTGATGTAGAAGGCGCCGACCACCACGACCAGCAGGACCACCGACACCTTGATCGCCGTGACCACCTGGGAGAACCTCGACGACAACTTGGTGCCCAGCGCGATCACAGTCGAGACCGCCGCGACGATCAGCAGCGCGCCCCAGTCGAGCTGCATCGCTCCGAGTTTGACTGTGCCGCCGGCGAATCCGAACACCGTGCCCAAGTAGCTGGACCAGCCTTTGGACACGACGGCGGCGCCGACCGCGAGTTCCAGCAGCAGGTTCCAGCCGATGATCCAGGCGATGAATTCACCAAAGGTGGCATAGGAGAAGGTGTATGCGCTGCCCGCAACCGGCAGCGTCGAGGCGAACTCCGCGTAGCACAGCGCCGCCAGCGCGCAGGTCGCGGCCGCGATCACGAACGAGATCCAGATCGCCGGGCCGGTGATGTCGCCGGTTGTCGACGCGGTGACCGTGAAGATGCCCGCTCCGATCACCACCGCGACACCAAACACCGCCAGGTCCAGCCAGGTCAGCTCCTTGCGCAGCCTGGTGCTCGGCTCGTCGGTGTCGGCGATCGACTGTTCGACCGACTTGGTGCGCCATCGACCGGCCATCCGCCCGCCCCTTTCGGTAGCCGCTGAGACCGGACAGTACTGGGTACTCTGCGGCAATGCCGGTCAGCGGAGCAAACACGAGGGACCACGCGGTGGTCATCGGGGCGAGCATCGCCGGATTGAGCGCTGCGCGGGTGCTTTCGGACTTTTTCGGCCGGGTGACGGTCTTCGAGCGCGACGAGCTGCCCGGCGCGCCGGCGAACCGCGCGACGGTGCCCCAGGACCGGCATCTGCCCATGCTGATGGCCCGCGGGGCGATCGAGTTCGACAATTTGTTTCCGGGCCTGCTGAAGGACATGGTGGCCGCGGGCGTGCCCTTGCTGGAGAACCGGCCCGACTGCATCCACCTCGGCGCCGCAGGCCACGTCCTGGGCACCGGACATACCTTGCGCGAGGAATTCACCGCGTACGTACCCAGCCGGCCGCATCTGGAATGGCAGCTGCGCAACGTCACTGCAGGCGGCCCATCTGCGACGCGCGTTGCAGTCCCCGGACGGCTCGGACGGCAATGTTGCCCGCCTACTCAACCGGGCCACCGCCAAGACCACCTACCCGGTGTGGATGATGAACGCCATCGGCGACATCACCTTCCACCACGCGGGCGTGGAGTCCGTTCCCTGGTGGTGGCGGCCCTCCGGTGCGCTGTTCGACCAATTCCTCGGGGCCGCCGAGACCGAACCCGTTCTTGCCGAATGGTTTCTGCGTCGGTTCTCGTTGCTCGACAGCCTGTACATGGTGCCGCCGCCGCGGATCATCGGCCGCGCCATCGCGCACAACTTGCGGTTGTGGACGAAGGAACGCCGAGCCGGCAAAGCCCGAACGCTCACAACCCTACGGTCGCCCTGAACAACTTGGCGGGCTCGGCCGCAACCAGCCGGATCGGACCGTCGTCGGCCGCCACCCAGGCGGCCATACCGCGTTCCAAGGTGAGCGACTTGGACTTGCCGTGCACGGTCGTCGCGCCCTCGATGGACAACAAGATCTGCGGGCCATCGTGGTGCGGTGGCGCGTCGACCTCGTGGCCGAGGTGATCGCCGTCCAGCGTGAGCAGCGCGGCCGCGAACTCGTCGGTCGGGGTCTCGTAGATCAGCTCCAGCCCCTCGCGGCGGGTCGGTGCCCGCAGCCGCTTTTCGGTGGTCGGGGTGAAGTCCAGCACCCGCAGCAGCTCGGGCACGTCGACGTGCTTGGGGGTGAGGCCGCCGCGTAACACGTTGTCGGAGTTGGCCATTACCTCCACACCGACACCGCGCAGATATGCGTGCAAGTTGCCGGCGGTCAGGAAGATGGTCTCGCCGGGGGCCAGGCTGATGCGGTTGAGCAACAACGCCGCCAGCACGCCGGCGTCGCCGGGATAACGTTCGCCGAGTTCCAGTACCGTCTTGGCCTCGGCCGCAAATTCGCCTGAGCCGGAGCTGACGTACTGGATGGCACCCTCGAGCACGGCGGGCACCAATACGTCGATATCGGGCTGGGGTGCGGTGATCCAGGTGGTGAACAGCGCCCGCAGGCCATCGGCGTCGGACTGGTCATCGAGCAGATCGATGAACGGGTCGAGGTCGGAGACCGCCAATGCGCGCAGCAGCTCGGCGGTCCGAGACGCCTGACGAAATCCGGCCAGCGCCTCGAACGGCTGCAGCGCCACCAACAGCTCCGGCTTGTGCGACGTGTCGCGGTAGTTGCGGACCGGCGAGTTCACCGGAATGCCCAGTCGCTCCTCCCGCAGGTAGCCTTCGACCGCCTGCTCGGCGCTGGGGTGGGCCTGCAGCGATAGCGGCTCGTCGGCCGCCAGCACCTTGACCAGGAACGGCAGCACGTCGCCGAACCGGGCTCGCGAGGCGGAGCCGAGCTGTCCTTCCGGGTCGGCGACCAGCGCCTTCAGCAACGAGGTTTCGCCCTGCTCCGTCTCCAGAAATGCCGGGTCGCCCGGGTGCGCGCCAAACCAGAGCTCAGCCTCGGGATGAGCGGCCGGCAC
Organism: uncultured Actinomycetota bacterium; assembly: GCA_963820985.1. Lineage (GTDB taxonomy): Bacteria > Actinomycetota > Actinomycetes > Mycobacteriales > Mycobacteriaceae > Mycobacterium. The sequence continues at coordinate 94,846 of CAWGCI010000007.1, forward strand.
GGGCCGCCCGGTGAATTCGGCCAGTGCGGTACGCGATCCCCACGCGTATGTCCGTAACGCTCCGCGTAGTAGTTCCACTGTCTTATCTATCCCCGCACCAATCGCAAGTAAACCGCGGCCATCTCCAGCCGGACGGCCAATATCGCCAGTTGCTGCTCGGCACGACCTGCCCCCGTCGTCGCCGTTAAAGGCGCAGATCCACCCGAGCCGCCGGGCACCTCGGGCACGTCCTCGGCGGCGATCAGGTGAACGTCGTGCAGCCCGGCGACCCGGGCGGCCACCACGGTCTTCTCGCCGCCCAACGTCAACGCCAACACCTGCAGTCGCTCGGGCAGCGGCCCGTCGATCTCCTCGTCGTGAAACAGCGCATCCACCGGCGGAGGGGCATCACCTTGCCCCGAGTTCGCGCGCAGTGCCACGACCGCATCGCCCAGCCCGGTGGCCGCGACGACCTGGTGGGAGATCCGCAGCAACGCCGTACTCCCGTGCCGGGCGAGCGCGATCGTGGCCGCACCGTCGCCGGCCAGCGCCACCCGACCGGAAAGCCGCGCGGCAAGGGTCTTGGCCGGGTTGGTGAACAACTCCCGCCCGGCGCTGTTGCGCAGCGCCTCGGCGTCCAGTTCGTCGGCGAGCGACGCCAGATCGATGCGCAGCCGGGAGTCCACGGTCTGTAGCGTGGCCAGGCCCGCGGCCAGGTAGCGGCACAGCCCGAACTCATCGGGAACCGCCAGCCGCGGGGCCAGCACCGCGACGCGCCCTGCCGTGCTGTCGCGCAGCGGACCTTCATACGGCGTCACCACGACAACCCGCACGCCCCGGCGCACCCCGGTCGCAGCGGCCTCGACCAGGGTGGGATCGGCGGGGTCGTCGCCCGCGACGATCAGCACGTCGAGCGGCCCCATCCACGGCGGGGCCTCGGCGGCGAGCACGATCGGCTCGTCGGCCACCCCAGCCAAGGTCGCAGCCAGCATGGCCCCGGCAGTCTCGGCAGTACCGCGGCCGGCCACCCAGATCACCGAGCGCGGGCGGGTGTCAATGCGCAGCGAGTCCAGTGCGCCTTCCTCAGCCGCGGCGGCCACCGAACGCACCGCGGCGCCGGCCATCGACGCGGCCCGCAGCAAACCCTCCCGGTCGGCGGCGACGAGGCCCTCGGCGTCTTCCAGATCGATCGCCCGGGTGGTGTTCACGGCCCGGCTTCTCCGGCTGCTGCCTGGGCGCAGATTTGCGCGCTGACCTGTGCAACCACCGCGTCGACGTCGTCGGTGGTGCGACCCTCCACATTGAGGCGCAGCAACGGCTCGGTGTTGGAGCTGCGCAGGTTGAACCAGCTGTCGTCGCCCAGATCCGCGGTCACCCCGTCCAGGTGATCGATGGACTGAATCCGAGTACCAAAAGACTTCAACACGGCATCGACACAGTACGCGGCGTCGGCGACTTTAAAGTTGATCTCCCCCGAAGATTCATAGCGCTGGTAGTCGGCGGTCAACTCCGACAGCGGCCTGTGCTGCTCGCCGAGAGCGGCCAGCACGTGCAGCGCGGCCAGCATCCCGGAATCGGCGCCCCAGAAGTCACGGAAGTAGTAGTGCGCCGAATGCTCGCCGCCGAAGATCGCGCCGGTCTCGGCCATCAGCGCCTTGATATAGGAGTGCCCGACCCGCGAGCGCAGCGGTGTGCCGCCGCGTTCGGAGACCAGTTCGGGCACCGCGCGCGACGTGATCACGTTGTAGATGACGGTCGCGCCGATCTCCCGGCCGAGCTCGCGGGCGGCCACCAGGCCGGTCACCGTCGACGGCGAAATGGGCCGGCCGCGTTCGTCGACCACGAAGCATCGGTCGGCGTCCCCGTCGAAGGCCAGCCCGATATCGGCGCCGGTGTCGCGCACATAGGCCTGCAGGTCCACCAGATTCGCCGGGTCGAGCGGGTTGGCCTCGTGATTGGGAAAGGATCCATCGAGCTCGAAGTACAACGGCAGCAAGGTAATCGAGTCGATCGCGCCGAGCACGGCCGGAGCCGTGTGACCGGCCATGCCGTTGCCGGCGTCCACGGCCACCCGCAACCGGCGCAACCCGGAGGTGTCCACCAGCGAACGCAGGAACTCGCCGTAGTCGCGCAGCACATCGCGATCGGTGACCGTCCCAGGCCGGCCGTCGTGGGCCGGGACCCCGGCGATCAGGTCGTCGCGGATGATCCTCAGCCCGGTGTCCGCGCCGACCGGCAAGGCCGCGGCCCGGCACAACTTGATGCCGTTGTAGGCCGCCGGGTTGTGGCTCGCGGTGAACACCGCGCCGGGGCAATCAAGTAGTCCCGAGGCGAAATAAAGCTGATCGGTGGACGACAGGCCGATGCGCACCACATCCAGGCCCTGGCTGGTCACCCCGTCCGCAAAAGCGGCCGCGAGCTTCGGCGAACTGTCGCGCATGTCGTGGCCGATCACCACCTGCCGCGCCTTCTCGGCGCGCATCAACCGCGCGAATGCGGCGCCGATCTCGGCAGTCAGCGACTCGTCGATCTCGTCGCCGACCAGCCCCCGAACGTCGTAAGCCTTGATTACACGGTTGACAGCCGCGGCGGGCCGACCCATCCGAGGCCTCCTGACGACATGGACTTCTTCGACTCTTCGCCGTCAGCCTATCGGCCCGAGGAGGCTGCGGTTTGCGCTAGTCCCGATGATGGCGACCCGCTTCACCCGGCTACGCCGCGCTCGCGATCACCACTAGCCCCGATGGTGGCGACCCGCTTCACCCGGCTACGCCGCGCTCGCGATCACCACTAGTCGGCGGGATCGGGCAAAACCCGCAGATGCCCACGTCGGCGCCCCGAACGCTGCTCGGGCGGCGCAAGAACACCGCTGCTCGGCGCGGTGGCATGTGCTCCCGCATGGTGGACGTGGCCGTTGGAAACCGGGGAATAAGGATCGGAAAAGCCGTGCACGCTGGGCCCGGGCGCGCCCGCATGCGAGACCCAATCTGCGCCCTCGCGCACCGCGTCCGCCAGGGCGACCAATTCGTCGTCCTCGTCGGGGTGGGTGGGCAGCGGCCCGGCGTGGCGCACGAGCTCCCACCCGCGCGGTGCGGTGATGCGGCCGGCATGGCCGACGCACAGATCCCACGAGTGGGGTTCGCGTGCGGTGGCCAGCGGTCCTACCACTGCCGTGGAGTCCGAGTAGACGAACGTCAACGTCGCTACGGCATAGTGCGGACACCCGGGCCGGCAGCAGCGACGGGGAACGTTCACGAACGAAAGGCTATCGTGCACAAACGCCGCGCAAGCGCCGGACACGCGCATCGGTGCGACGCACGATGTTCAACCGTTACCATCGGCGCGTGGGCGATTCGCGCAGCTCCCCCCGCAACGGAAGATCGGCCGGCCGGTCGGCTTCGGCCCGAGCCGCCCGACGGGGCCGCGATATGCGCGGTCCGCTGCTGCCGCCCACAGTGCCGGGCTGGCGCAGCCGGGCCGAGCGGTTCGACATGGCGGTGCTGGAGGCCTACGAACCCATCGAGCGGCGCTGGCGGGAGCGGGTGGCCGAACTCGACGTCGCGGTCGACGAAATCCCCCGCATCGCCGCGAAAGATCCCGATTCGGTGCAGTGGCCCCCCGAGGTCGTCGCGGACGGCCCGATCGCGCTTGCCCGCTTGATTCCCGCCGGCGTCGACGTCCGCGGCAATGCCACGCGGGCGCGAGTTGTCTTGTTCCGCAAGCCAATCGAGCGTCGGGCGAAAGACACCATCGAACTCGGCGAGTTGCTACACGAGATCCTGGTGGCTCAGGTGGCGATCTATCTGGACGTCGAACCCACGGTCATCGATCCGACGATCGACGACGACTGAGTCAGGCCTGGACCAGCCAGGATCAGATGATGCCGCGTTTGAGGCGGCGGCGCTCGCGCTCGGAAAGACCGCCCCAGATGCCGAAGCGCTCGTCATGCGCCAGCGCGTACTCGAGGCACTCGCTGCGTACCTCGCACCCCAGGCAGATCTTCTTGGCCTCGCGGGTGGAACCACCCTTCTCGGGGAAGAAGGCCTCGGGGTCCGTTTGCGCGCACAGCGCACGGTCCTGCCATTGGTCGGCAGCCGGCAACTCTTCGGCTTCGAAGGCCATCGGAGCCGGCTCGAATGCGACCGGCGCCTCGGTCACCAAGCTCAAATACGGTCGGGCAGTTAAGGCTTGAGCCGCCGGGGCCGCGCCGATAGTGGTGTGCGGTGTGCCGCCCATTACGCCGCGAAGGTGCTCGTAGGACATGCGTGCCCGCCTCCTCACCTATGATTGGAAGTGACTGTGGTTCCCGCTGTTCTGATGTACAGATTCGAACAAGTGATCGAATCTCGGTCTGCGACACCGGAACCGGCCGGCCAACCGGGAAATGACACTGATGTGATTAGACACGGGTTGACCTGCCTGGTCAAGCACAATGGCGCATTTCCATACCATCTCGTGATCAAATTTCGGCGTTTCTGTTGTTTGGCCACTTCGGCGTGTCGGAGTACGACTGCTCACAAACCCGCCGCGGGTAGGGTCGTCCGATGTGAAGGTCACCGTTCTGGTCGGCGGAGTCGGCGGCGCCCGCTTCCTGTTGGGGGTGCAGCAGCTGCTGGGTCTGGGTCAGTTTGCGGCGCAACAGTCGACCGAACACGAGCTGACCGCCGTCGTCAACATCGGCGACGACGCGTGGATCCACGGACTGCGGGTCTGCCCGGACCTGGACACCTGCATGTACACGCTGGGCGGCGGCGTCGATCCGCAACGGGGCTGGGGCCACCGCGACGAAACCTGGCACGCCATGGCCGAACTCGCGCGCTACGGCTTGCAGCCCGACTGGTTCGAGCTCGGCGACCGCGATTTGGCCACGCATCTGGTGCGCACCCAGATGCTGAACGCCGGTTATCCGCTGTCGCAGATCACCGCCGCGCTGTGCGACCGCTGGCAGCCCGGCGCACGGTTGCTGCCCGCCAGTGACGACCGCTGCGAGACCCACGCGGTGATCACCGATCCGGCCGACGATAGCCGGCGGGCGATCCATTTCCAGGAGTGGTGGGTGCGCTACCGCGCTCAATTGGAGACCCACAGCTTCGCTTTTGTCGGGGCCGAAAAGGCGAGCGCCACAACCGAAGCAGTGGACGCCATCACCGACGCGGACATCATCATGCTGGCACCGTCCAATCCGGTGGTGAGCGTCGGCGCGGTGCTGGCCGTGCCGGGTATTCGCGCTGCGCTGCGCGCGGCCACCGGCCCGGTCGTCGGGTACTCGCCGATCATCGGCGGAAAGCCGTTGCGCGGCATGGCCGATAAATGCCTCTCGGTGATCGGGGTGGAGTCCACCGCCGAGGCAGTGGGCCGCCACTACGGGTCGCGGCGCGGCACCGGGATACTCGACTGCTGGCTGGTGAACGAGGGCGACCACGCGGACATCGACGGGGTCGCGGTGCGGTCGATACCGCTGTTGATGCGCGACCCCAAGGCGACCGCCGAGATGGTCGCCGCGGGACTGGAGCTTGCGGGCGTGGCGGCGTGACTCGCGCCGGCGAGCATGGCACCGCCGCGGCGATCGAAATCCTGCCCGTGGCGGGGCTTCCCGAATTCCGGCCCGGCGACGACCTGAGCGCCGCCGTCGCCGGCGCCGCGCCGTGGTTGCGCGACGGCGACGTCGTGGTCGTCACCAGCAAGGTGGTGTCCAAATGCGAGGGCCGGCTGGTGCCGGCGCCCGAAGACCCCGAGGCGCGGGACGAGCTACGGCGCAAGCTGGTCGACGACGAGGCGGTGCGCGTGCTGGCCCGCAAGGGCCGAACCTTGATCACCGAGAACCGGATCGGTCTGATTCAGGCGGCCGCCGGCGTGGACGGGTCCAATGTCGGCCGGGGTGAACTTGCGCTGCTGCCAGTCGATCCCGACGCCAGTGCCGCCGCACTGCGGACCGGGCTGCGCGACCGGCTGGGCGTCACCGTCGCCGTGGTCATCACCGACACGATGGGCCGCGCCTGGCGCAACGGCCAGACCGACGCCGCCGTAGGCTCCGCCGGGCTGGCCGTCCTGCACGGCTACGCGGGCACCGTCGACCAACACGGCAACGAGCTGATCGTCACCGAGATCGCGGTGGCCGACGAGGTGGCCGCGGCGGCCGATCTGGTCAAGGGCAAATTGACCGCGATGCCGGTGGCCGTCGTGCGCGGGCTATCGGTCACCGACGACGGCTCGACGGCGCGACAACTGCTGCGCCCCGGCGAAGAAGACCTGTTCTGGCTCGGCACCGCCGAAGCCCTCGAAGCCGGCCGCCGGCAGGCCCAGCTGTTGCGCAGGTCGGTGCGCCGCTTCGCCGACCAGCCGGTGCCGCCGGACCTGGTCGAGGCCGCCGTGGCCGAGGCGCTCACGGCGCCGGCCCCGCATCACACCCGGCCGGTGCGGTTCGTCTGGCTGCAGACCCCGGCCGCCCGCACCCGACTGCTGGACCGCATGAAAGACAAGTGGCGCCACGACCTGTCCGGTGACGGCAGGCCCGCGGACTCGGTGGAGCGGCGCGTGGGCCGTGGCCAGATCCTCTACGACGCACCCGAAGTCGTCATCCCGTTCCTGGTACCCGACGGGGCGCACGACTACCCCGACGCCGCCCGCACCGACGCCGAGCACACCATGTTCACGGTCGCGGTCGGGGCGGCGGTGCAGGCGCTGCTGGTCGCATTGGCCGTGCGCGGGGTGGGCAGCTGCTGGATCGGCTCCACGATCTTCGCCGCCGACTTGGTCCGCACCGAGCTGGAGCTGCCCGCCGACTGGGAACCGTTGGGCGCCATCGCGATTGGCTACGCCGCCGAAGCAGCTGGGTTGCGCGACCCGGTCACGGCCACCGACCTGCTGATCCGCAAATGACGACGTTCGCGGGTAAGACCGCCGCGTCGCCCGACAAGGTCCGCGGCGGCTACTACACCCCCGCCCCGGTGGCCCGGTTCTTGGCCCGCTGGGTCCGCGTGGCGGGGCCGAAGATCCTGGAGCCGTCCTGCGGGGACGGCGCGATCCTGCGCGAGCTGGCCGCGCTGACCGACCGGGCCCGCGGTGTCGAGCTCGTCGCACCCGAGGCGGCCAAGGCGCGCGCCCACGCGCCCGTCGACACCGAGAACCTGTTCACCTGGCTGTGCGACGGCGAGGCAGGCGGCTGGGACGCGGTGGCCGGCAACCCGCCCTACGTCCGCTTCGGCAACTGGGGGCCCGAGCAGCGCGAGCCGGCCCTGGAGTTGATGCGGCGCAGCGGCCTTCGGCCCAGCCGGTTGACCAACGCCTGGGTCCCTTTCGTCGTCGCGAGCACCATGCTGACGCGCGACGGCGGACGGGTGGGCCTGGTACTGCCCGCCGAGTTGCTGCAAGTCACCTACGCGGCCCAGTTGCGCGAGTTTCTGCTGAGCCGGTTCGCCGAGATCACGCTGGTGACGTTCGAGCGGTTGGTGTTCGACGGCATCCTGCAGGAAGTCGTGTTGTTCTGCGGCGTCCGCGGAGCGGGGCCGGCGCGGCTTCGCACGGTCAATCTGGCCGATGCCGACGCGCTCGCCCATGCGGATCTGAATGTGCGGTTCGCCCCGGCCCTCTTACACGAATCCGAGAAGTGGACCAAGTACTTCCTGCAGCCGGATCAGATCCAGCTGCTGCGAACGCTCAAGCGCTCCGACACCATGACCTCACTCGGGCGGCTGGCCGATGTGGACGTGGGCATCGTGACCGGCCGCAACAGCTTCTTCACCTTCACCGACGCCCAAGCCCAGGCGCTGGGACTGACTCGGCACTGCGTCCCGCTCGTCTCCCGCAGCACGCAGTTGTCCGGCCTGGTCTACGACAACGACTGCCGCGCAACCGATCTCGCCGCACAGCACCGGACGTGGCTGCTCGACGCAGCGCAGAACCCAACCGACCCGGCCCTGCTCGCGCACATCGATGCGGGTGAGGCCGCGGGCGTCCACACCGGCTACAAGTGCTCGATCCGCACGCCCTGGTGGAGCACACCGTCGTTGTGGTTTCCCGATCTGTTCATGCTGCGCCAAATCCACCGGGCCCCGCGCCTGACCGTCAACGCTGCGGCGGCGACGAGCACCGACACCGTCCATCGGGTCAGGGTCAACCCCGACTTCAAGCCCCGGGTGGCCCCGGGCGCGCTGGCCGCGGTGTTCCACAACAGCGCGACATTCGCCTTCGCCGAGATCATGGGCCGCAGCTATGGCGGGGGCATCCTCGAACTGGAGCCGGGCGAAGCCGAGCAGTTGCCCATTCCCCCACCGGCTTACGCGAACAGCGACCTCGCCGCCGACGTCGATTTGCTACTGAAGGCCAACGAGATCGACAAGGCGCTCGATGCGGTGGACCGCCACGTTCTGGTCGACGGGCTCGGCTGGTCGCCGGACGTGGTGGCACAGTGCCGATCGGCGTGGGTCGCGCTGCGCGAACGCCGGACGAAGCGGGGATCCCGGTGAGAGTTCCGTGAGCGTTCGAGAGTCGGCGATCGCGGTCCTCACCGAATGGCAAGCGCCCGACGCGGCCCAGGACTCGTTGCGGCATGCGGTGCTGGCTTTCGTGCAGGGTCGCGACGACGCCTGCCTGCGCGAGTGCGTACCGGGCCACGTCACGGCTTCGGCGCTGGTGCTCGACGACAGCGGCACTCGGGTGCTGCTCACTTTGCACCCGCGGCTGGGTCGCTGGGTACAGCTGGGCGGGCACTGCGAGGACGACGACGACGACATCGTGGCCGCGGCACTGCGCGAGGCCGTCGAGGAATCCGGCGTCGCCGACCTGCGCATCGCACCAGAGTTGGCGGCGATCCACGTTCACCCGGTGACGTGCTCGCTGGGCGTGCCGACTCGCCATCTCGACATGCAGTTCGTTGCGCACGCGCCGGCCGGCGCGCAGATCGTGGTCAGCGCCGAGTCGGACGACTTGCGGTGGTGGCCGGCCGACGCGTTGCCGTTGGGAACCGACCACGCGCTGGCGTATCTGGTCGCCCGAGCTACACGTCGGACGAGTAGCGGATCCCGCCGTCGGGAATAGCGACACCCGGCCACACCCGGGCGCCGCGCAGTAGCTCGCAGCGCGCACCGATGTCCGCCCCGTCGCCGATCACACCGTCGCGGATCAGCGCCCGCGGGCCGATGCGGACGCCGAAGCCGAGGATCGAGCGCTCGATCACGCTGCCGGCTTCGACCTTGACGCCGTCGAAGATCACCGCGCCGTCGAGCCGCACGCCCGGGCCGATCTCGGCGCCCCGCCCGACGGCCGTGCCGCCGATCAGCACCGCGCCGGGAGACACGGCCGCGCCGTCGTGCACCCACTGCTCGCCGCGGTGGCCCTGCAGGGCCGGCGAGGGGGCGATCCCGCGCACCAGATCGGCCGATCCCCGCACAAAATCTTCGGGTGTGCCCATGTCGCGCCAGTAGGTGGCGTCGACGTAACCGCAGACCTTCACGTCGGGGTCGGAGAGCAGCGCCGGGAACACCTCGCGTTCCACCGAAACCTGGCGATCCCGGGGAATCCGGTCCAGGATGGCGCGCTTGAAGACATAGCAGCCGGCGTTGATCTGGTCGGTCGGCGGATCCTGCGTCTTCTCGAGAAAGGCGACGACGCGGCCCGTTTCGTCGGTAGGCACACAGCCGAACGCCCGCGGGTCGCCCACTCGCACCAGGTGCAGCGTCACGTCGGCGTGGTTGGTTTGGTGGAATTCCAGCAGCTCGCCCAGGTCGACTCCGGAGAGCACATCGCCGTTGAACACCATCACGGTGTCGTGCCGCAGTTGGTCGGCGACGTTGGCGATGCCGCCGCCGGTGCCCAGCGGGCTGGCCTCGGTCACGTAGTCGATCTGCAGGCCCAGCTTGGACCCGTCGCCGAACTCCGCCTCGAACACCGCGGCCTCATAGGACGTGCTCAGCACGACGTGCTCGATGCCGGCCGCGGCGATCCGGGACAGCAGGTGGGTGAGAAAAGGCAGGCCGGCGGTGGGCAGCATGGGCTTGGGCGCCGAGAGCGTCAGCGGCCGCAGCCGGGTGCCCTTGCCGCCGACCAGCACCACCGCGTCGACGTCAGAGGTTGTCATCGCCACCATTTCAGCGCCGCCCTTCGAACTTGAGCAACTTCCGGCGCGAGCTGTGCACCATTAGGCAGGAACGCACCGCCAACGAACCGCGCAGCGTCCAGCGCAACGGGGCCCGCCACCAGCCCGGATGCCGGTCGGCGAGGAACAGGTAGGTGCTCTTGTGATGGGCGGCCAAATGGCCTGCCGGATCGCGCCCGGTGGAATGGCCCAAGTGGTGCAGCACTTCCGACAACGGCACATAGACGCTGAGCCAGCCGGCGCTGCCGAGCCGGTCTCCGAGGTCGACGTCCTCCATATACATGAAGTAGCGCTCGTCGAACCCGCCGACTTGGCTGAACGCGCACCGGCGCACCAGCAGACACGACCCCGACAACCAGCCCACCGGTCGTTCACTGGGCTCCAGCCGCTCCTGCCGGTAGGCCGCCGTCCACGGGTTGCGCCGCCAGAAGGGTCCGAGCACCGCATGCATGCCGCCGCGGATCAGGCTCGGCAGGTGGCGCGCCGACGGATACACCGCCCCTTCGGGGTCCCGGATCAACGGGCCCAGGGCGCCCGCGCGGGGCCAGCGGGCGGCGGCGTCGAACAGGGCGTCGATGCTGCCGGGTCCCCACTGCACGTCGGGGTTGGCCACGATCACCCAGTCAGCGTCCGCGCCCTCTTCTGCCGAGAGCGACGCGATTGCGCGATTCACGGCGGTTCCGTACCCGAGGTTGGCGCCGGTTTCGAACAGCCGCACATTGGGGTAGCGCTCGACCGCGGCCTGCGGCGTTCCGTCGGTGGAGCCGTTATCGGCCAACACCACGCTCACCGGACGCTCAGTGGCATGCGACAACGAGGCCAGGAAGCGTTCGAGATGCGGGCCCGGAGAATAGGTCACCGCCACGACCGGCAGCACGTCTGTCACGCGTCGAGGCTAGCCGCAGCCAGCGCCGCGACAAGCGCACTGCGCCACGGCCGTAGGGGTGTAAGGCCGTGTTCTGCCGACTCCCGGCTGCCCAGCGCCGAGTATGCCGGACGCGGCGCCGGCCGCGGGTTCTCCGAACTGCTGACCGGCCGAACCCGCTGCGGGTCGGCGCCGCATTCTTCGAACACCGCGCGCGCCTGCTCGAACCGGGATACCCCGCCCTCGTTGGCGGCGTGCAGGATCGGCCCCGATACTCCCCCGCCGGCCACCTGCAGCAGGGCGGCGGCCAAGTCGGCGACGTAGGTGGGCGAACCGGCCTGATCGTCGACGACGTCCACGGGGCCGTCGCCGGCGGCCAGCCGGCGCATGATGGCAACGAAGTCCTTGCCGGTCCCGCCGGTGTACACCCAAGCGGTCCGCACCACGATGGCCAGTGGCAGCGCCTCTAGCACGGCCACTTCCCCGGCGAGCTTGGTATGGCCGTACACGCCCAGGGGTGCGGTCGCGTCGCTGGGCTCGTAGGCCCGCAAGCGGGTGCCAGCCCCTCCGTCAAGCAAGCCGCCGAACACGTAGTCGGTCGAGACGTGGATCAGCTGCGCTCCGGCGCGCGCGCAGGCCCGCGCGATGTGTCCCGGGCCGGTGGCGTTGACCGCATGGGCGGTTGTCTCATCGCTTTCGGCGGCGTCGACGTTGGTGTAGGCGGCGCAATTGACCACGATGTCGCCTTTTTGCACGATCCTCTCGGCCGCTTCGGGGTCGGTGATGTCCCATTGCGCCGAGGTCAGCGCCAGCACGTCGTGGTCACGGCGGGCGGCCTGCTCCGCCAACACGCTGCCCAGCTGTCCACCTGCGCCAGAGATCACGATCCTGCCCGACATGGTTTGAGTCTGGCATGCCCCCCGAGCGCCCTGGGCACGCCGGGGTTGGCTAACCGGCAAGCCGGTGTGTCGCAAGTAACCTAGTGTGATGCCTGTGCACCGTGTGGTTCGTGCGCTCGTCACCACGCTGGCCGTTGCGATCGTTCTCGGCACCGGGGTGGCGTGGAGCAACGTCCGGTCATTCGAGGACGGCATCTTCCACATGTTCGCGCCCTCGCTGGGCAAGGGCGGCGACGACGGCGCGATCGACATTTTGCTGGTCGGCCTCGACAGCCGCACCGACGCGCACGGCAACGCGTTGTCGGCCGAGGAGCTGGCCACCCTGCGGGCCGGTGACGAGGAGGCCACCAACACCGACACCATCATCCTGATCCGAATACCGAACAACGGTAGGTCAGCCACCGCGATCTCGATCCCGCGTGACTCGTATGTGCAGGCCCCGGGTCTGGGCAAGACCAAGATCAACGGCGTCTATGGCCAAACCAGGGAGGCGAAGCGCGCCAGCCTCGTGCGAGCCGGGGCGTCGGCCGCCGAGGCCGAGGCGTCCGGCACCGAGGCCGGTCGCGAAGCGCTGATCAAGACGGTCGCCGACCTGACCGGGGTCACCGTCGACCACTACGCCGAGATCGGGCTGCTCGGCTTCGCGTTGATCACCGACGCGCTCGGCGGCGTCGAGGTCTGCCTCAAAGAGCCTGTGTTCGAACCCCTTTCGGGCGCCGACTTTCCGGCCGGCCGGCAAAAGCTCAATGGTCCGCAGGCGCTCAGCTTCGTCCGCCAGCGCCACGATCTGCCGCGCGGTGACCTGGACCGGGTGGTGCGCCAGCAGGCAGTGATGGCCTCGTTGGCCCACCGGGTCATCTCGGGCCGGACACTGTCGAGTCCTTCCACGCTGGGTCGGTTGGAGCAGGCCGTACAACGCTCAATGGTGATCTCCGCCGGGTGGGACGTGATGGACTTCCTGCAGCAGCTGCAGAAGCTCGCCGGCGGAAAGGTTGCCTTCGCCACCATTCCCGTGCTCGATGGGGCCGGCTGGAGCGACGACGGCATGCAAAGTGTGGTCCGGGTGGACCCGCACCAGGTGCAGGACTGGGTCGCCGGCCTGCTCAACGACCAGTCTCAGGGCAAGACGGAGGAGTTGGCCTACACGCCCGCCAAGACCAGCGCCGACGTGGTCAACGACACCGACATCAACGGGCTGGCCGCGGCGGTGTCAAATGTGTTGACCTCCAAGGGATTCAGCGCGGGAACCGTCGGCAACAACGACGGCGGCCACGTCAAGAGCAGCCAGGTGCGGGCCGCGAAGTCCGACGACCTGGGCGCGCAGCAAATATCAAAGGAACTCGGTGGATTGCCGGTCGTCACCGATGCGTCGATACCGCAGGGATCGGTGCGGGTGGTGCTGGCCAACGACTACACCGGTCCAGGCTCCGGGCTTTCGGGCGGCGGTCCGACCGGTCAGGTGACGCCGGCGCTTGCGTCCAACCCCGGTTCTCCCAACGCGCCCCCGCCCTCACCGGTCCTCACCGCCGGCTCCGACAAGCCGGAGTGCATCAACTGACCACGCTCAGCGGGGCGATTTTGGACCCGATGCTGCGCGCCGACCCGGTCGGCCCGCGCATCACCTACTACGACGACGCCTCCGGCGAGCGCATCGAGTTGTCCGCGGTAACCCTGGCCAACTGGGCCGCCAAGACCGGCAACCTGTTGCGCGACGAGCTCGGCGCCGGCCCGGCCAGCCGGATCGCGATTCTGCTTCCGGCGCATTGGCAGACGGCCGCGGTGCTGTTCGGGGTGTGGTGGATCGGCGCCGAGGCGGTGCTGGACGGTACCGCCGATATGGCGTTGTGCACCGCCGAACGGCTGGACGAGGCTGACGCCGCCGTGAGCACGGCGGCAATGGGAGGGGAGGTGGCGGTGCTGTCGCTGGACCCGTTCGGCCGGCCGGCACCCGACCTGCCGATCGGCGTCACCGACTACGCGACCGCGGTGCGGGTGCACGGCGATCAGATCGTTCCCGAACGGGCTCCCGGCCCGGCGCTGGCGGGGCGATCGGTCGACGAGGTCCTGGCCGCATGCGAAACATCTGCGGCGACAAGGGGTTTGACGCCGAAAGATCGGGTACTTTCGACTGCCTCGTGGACCGGGCCCGACGAACTCGTGGACGTCTTCCTGTCAGTCCTGGCCGTCGGCGCGTCGCTGGTGCAGGTGGCCAATCCCGATCCGGCCGCCTTGCAGCGCCGGATCGAGACCGAGAAGGTCACCCGGGTCCTCTAAAAGGGTGGTGGGTCGTCGTCGCTGCCGGGTGGGGCGCGGGTAGGGCGTGCTCAGCCAGGCGGGCCAGGCGGGCTTGGTGGTTGGCCTGGCGTTCGGTGGCCACACGGTAGGTGCGGTCTTGGGGGCGGGCATGCCGCCCACGGCGTGGCACAGGCTGGGGAATAGCAGCACGCTGCCCGGGCGGTGACGTAGGTCTGTCCGGCCGGGGAGCCCAGGATCAGTGGGCCGTCGGGGAGTTGCTCGCGCCGGCCCCAAAAAGTCTTCACCAATCGAACCCGCTCCGCGGCATACACTTCCGCAATGTTCTCCGAGACGCGCTATGCGATGAACGGGGCCTTGCGCGTCGCCTATCGCGCGTCGCCTGAAGGCCCCCGCGACATCGTGTTCGTCTCTAACTGGTTCACAAATTGTGAGGTCTTTCCGGAGCTACCGTCGATTCAGGGCTGGGTCGAGGCGATGACATCGCTGGGCCGGATGATCTTCTTCGACCAGCCCGGCACGGGAGCATCCGATCCGGTCACGTCGGGCGCGTTGCCGACCTTGGAGCAATGGGCCGACAGCATCACCACGGTGCTCGACGACCTCGGGAGTCGCGAAGCGGTCCTCCTCGCCCCCGACGGGGCGTTCGCACCGGCGGCGCTATTCGCCGCAACCCATCCGTCCCGCACAACCGCGCTGGTCGTGCTCGAGGGCTACGCGGATCCGCCTGCCGAACGCACCGAAGGAGTGGACCTCGGGGAAGTCATTTCCGCCTGGGTCGCCATGTGGGGAACTGGCGAGTTTCAACATGTGATCAATCCGGACATGCCGTGGAACGAGGAGATCCGCGCAACGTGCGCCCGGCAAGAACGCCTTGCGGCCAGCCCCGGCACTGTAGCGCTCATGATGGCTCTCGTGACCGAATTGGACGTGCGGGCGATCCTCCCGACAATCCGCGTACCCACCCTGGTCCTCCACCACGCCGACGACCAACTCAACCGGGCCGAGTGGGGCAAGTACGTCGCTGATCACATCTCGGGCGCGAAGTACGTTGAGCTGCCCGGGCGCAACATGTATCACTTCGTCGAACCGTGGCGTGAGTCCTTCCAGGAGGTCGCCGAGTTCCTCACCGGGCATCAGGCCGACGTGGCCGATGATCGGGTTCTCGCCACCGTGCTGTTCACCGACATCGTGGACTCGACGCGCCGGGCAGCACAGATGGGCGACCGTGACTGGCATGCCTTGCTTGACGCGCACGACGCTGTAGTGCGGTCGCAGCTTGCGCGGTTCCGCGGCCGTGAGGTGAACACGTCCGGTGACGGCTTCCTCGCGATGTTCGACGGCCCACAGCGAGCGATCCGCTGCGCGATGGCGATCCGTGACGCAGTGCAGGCGCTGGGCATCCAGGTGCGCGCCGGGTTGCACACGGGCGAGTGCGAAGTCCGCGGCGACGACATCGGTGGGATCGCGGTGCACATCGGGGCGCGCGTGAGCGCACTGGCAGGGCCGAACGACGTGCTCGTGTCCAGCACGCTGCGCGACCTCGTGATCGGGTCAGGACTCGAATTCGAAGACCGCGGCGCTCACCAGCTCAAGGGCGTGCCCGGCGCATGGCGCCTGTTCGCCGTCGCATCCGCGTAAATCGTTGAGCGGCCGTCAGAAGGGCGGTGGGTCGTCGTCGGGTGGGGCGGGTCCGGTCCGGGCCATGCGGGCGTCGCGATTGTGCCGGCGTTCGGTGGCCACGCGGTAGGCGCGTTGTTGGGTGCGGGTGCGGCGGCGTTTGGGCATCATGGCGCTGCGATCGCCGCAAGAGTTCTCCGGTGGCGGGTCGGCTTCGGGGGCGGGCATGCCGCCCACGGCGTGGCACAGGCTGGGGAAGAGCAGCGCGCTGCCCGGGGTGCTGACATGGGTCTGTGCGGCCGGGGAGGTCAGGATCAGGGTGCCGTCGGGGAGTTGCTGTTCACGCCAGCCCCAAAAAGTCTTCAAAAGGTGATGAGTCGGGCAGTAACACTTCAGGTTGCCCGCGTGGGTGGGCCCACCGTCGGCGTAGCGGGATCGTATGGTCGAGCTGGCAATTGATCGCGGGCACGTCGCAGCCGGGGAAGCGACACGTCAGGTCGCGGGCGCGCACGAAATCGGCCAATGCCTTGGACGGGGTGTAACCGGGCTCGGGTGGGGCGTAGCCCGGGTGGACCAGCGGGACCAGTTTGGCCGATTTCGCGAGTTCGGCGATTAGTTCGGGGGTGATCAGCCCGTCGGCACTAAGCTCGGAGCCCGGCGCCTGCCCGCCGTTGAGGGTGTCCTGGGAGGCGATGACGTGGATGGTGACCGGCGACGCTGCGGGTCGCTTCCCGGCGGCGCAATCGGTGCGCCCGCAGCGACACCCCAGCCGGTCCGCGCCGGCGGCCAGCGCCCCCATCGCATCGGCGCGGCGCGCTTGTTTGGTGCGGGGGTCGTGCTCACACACCGTGGCCGCCAACGCGTTCAACCGGGTGTCCAGGGCGTGCGCGTCGACGGTATACAGGCTGCCGGTGATTTGGGAGAGCCCGTCGGTGTCGGCGCCGATCCAGATCTCGCGATCGAGCTGGCGTTCTTTGCGGCGGCGCACCGCATCGGCGTCCACGCGGGCCACGATCGCATCGACTTTCGCGGCCAGCCGGCCCCGTGTTAGCGAGGGCCAACGCGCCACATTGACCGCCACCAACTCATCGACGCGGGCCAACGCGTCGGGCTCGACGATCAGCTCGGTGCGCGACACGATCGTGCTAAACGCGCGGTAATCGATGTCGCCGGCCATGAAGACCTCGGCCGGTCTTGGGTAGCCGTTCGCGCATCGCGCGCGCATCGTGCACTTTGTCGGTGGCCAGCCCCTGGCTGATCCGCAACCGCGCGGCCACTTCGGCGGCCACGGCGGCCGTCGTGTCCACGGCCCAGTCCTCGGTCTCGCGAGCACTGGGAAAGCCGGTAACGAAACAACCCCCCGATCGCGGCGAACTGCGCGGCCACCACCTGGTTCTCGATGCGCACCGCCGTGGCCATCTGGTCGAGCCAGTCCGCCGACTCGGAAGTCGGGGTCCGCTGCCGCCAGCGCTCCAACATCTGCTCGGCCAGCGCATCGAAGCGCGCGATCACCTCCCGCCGCGATCGAGGTCCCGATTTATCGAACATACGTTCGAGTGTATCAAACCCGTCCGACAACCTCTGTCGACAGTGGCGGCCCCCGCAATCCATATTGATATCGCAATATTGCGATGTTAACGTCGGGACAACGCAGACAGACCAGCACGGAAGGTTAGGGGCAATGGCGGTGTACGGGCTGTTGGCTAAAGCTGCAGGAACGGTGGTCACGGGATTGGTCGGAGTGACCGCCTACGAGCTGGCACGCAAAGCCGTGGCCAAGGCGCCGCTGCACGAGACCGCCGTATCAGCGGCCGAGCTAGGCCTGCGCGGAACCCGCAAGGCCGAGGAGGCGGCGGAGTCGGCGAGGCTCAAGATCGCCGACGTGATGGCCGAAGCCCGCGAGCGTATCGGCGAGGAGGCGCCCACGCCGGCCGGCGGCTCGGATCATTCCCAAGTGCACGAGCACGACCACTGACCCTGACGTGACCCTCGCGATCACCAAAGACCCTGCCCTACAGGTAGTTTCGGATGCTGCCGGGCGCATGCGGGTTCAGGTCGCATGGGTCCGATGCAACTCCCGGCGCGCCGTCGCGGTCGAAGAGGCCGTCGCCAAGTGCAACGGCGTGCGGGTGGTGCACGCCTACCCGCGCACCGGATCCGTCGTCGTCTGGTACTCGCCCAAGCGTTGCGAGCGCGCCGCGGTGCTGGCGGCGATCGATGGCGCCGGACACGTCGATGCGGACCTGATACCCGCCCGCGCGCCCCATTCCGCCGAGATCCGCAACACCGACGTCCTGCGCATGGTCATCGGCGGGGCCGCCCTGGCTCTGCTCGGTGTGCGCCGATACGTGTTCGCGCGGCCACCGCTGCTCGGCCCCAGCGGCCGGGTGGTGGCCAGCGGCGTGACCATCTTCACCGGGTATCCGTTCCTGCGCGGCGCGCTGCGCTCACTGCGCTCCGGCCGGGCCGGCACCGATGCGCTGGTCTCGGCGGCCACCGTGGCCAGCCTCATCCTGCGCGAGAACGTGGTCGCGCTGACCGTGCTGTGGCTGCTCAACATCGGTGAGTACCTGCAGGATCTGACCCTGCGGCGCACCCGACGGGCAATCTCGGAGCTGCTGCGCGGCAGCCAGGACACGGCCTGGGTCCGCCTGACCGACGGTCCGGACGCCGGCACCGAAGTGCAGGTGCCGATCGACACCCTGGAGATCGGCGACGAGGTGGTGGTGCACGACCACGTCGCGATCCCGGTCGACGGCGAGGTGGTCGTCGGCGAGGCCATCGTCAACCAATCCGCGATAACCGGTGAAAACTTGCCGGTCAGCGTCGGCGTCGAATCGCACGTGCACGCCGGTTCGGTCGTGGTGCGCGGACGCCTGGTAGTGCGCGCCGAGGCCGTCGGGAACCAGACCACCATCGGCCGGATCATCGCCAGAGTCGAAGAGGCGCAGCACGATCGAGCGCCCATCCAAACGGTCGGCGAGAACTTCTCCCGCCGCTTCGTGCCAACCTCGTTCATCGTGTCGGCGATCACCATGGCGATCACCGGCGACGTCCGCCGCGCGATGACCATGCTGCTGATCGCGTGCCCCTGCGCAGTGGGACTGGCCACGCCGACCGCGATCAGCGCGGCCATCGGCAACGGTGCCCGCCGCGGCATCCTGATCAAGGGTGGATCCCACCTGGAACAGGCGGGCCGGGTCGACGCGATCGTGTTCGATAAGACCGGGACGTTGACGGTCGGACGCCCAGTGGTCACCAATATCGTTGCCATGCATAAGGATTGGCAGCCCGAGCAGGTGCTGGCCTATGCGGCCAGCTCGGAGATCCACTCCCGCCACCCGCTCGCCGAAGCGGTGATCCGCTCGACCGAAGAACGCCACATCAGCATCCCGCCGCACGAGGAGTGTGAGGTGCTGGTGGGCCTGGGCATGCGCACCTGGGCCGACGGGCGGACCCTGCTGCTGGGCAGCCCGTCGCTGCTGCGCGCCGAAAAGGTGAAGGTGCCGAAGAAGGCGTCAGACTGGGTTGCCAAGTTGCGCAGCCAGGCCGAGACCCCGCTGCTGCTCGCCGTGGACGGCACACTGGTGGGGCTGATCAGCCTGCGCGACGAAGTGCGGCCCGAGGCCGCCGCGGTGCTGAAGAAGTTGCGGGCCAACGGCATTCGCCGGATCGTCATGCTCACCGGGGATCATCCGGACATCGCCGAGGTCGTCGCCGGCGAGCTGGGGATCGACGAGTGGCGAGCCGAGGTGATGCCCGAGGACAAGCTCGAGGTGGTGCGCAATCTGCAGAGCGAGGGCTATGTCGTCGGGATGGTCGGCGACGGCATCAACGACGCCCCCGCGCTCGCGGCCGCCGACATCGGAATTGCCATGGGGCTGGCGGGAACCGACGTCGCGGTCGAGACCGCCGACGTGGCACTGGCCAACGACGACCTCCATCGCCTCCTCGACGTGCGCGATCTGGGCGCGCGGGCGGTCGACGTAATCCGGGAGAACTACGGCATGTCCATCGCCGTCAACGCGGCCGGGTTACTCATCGGGGCGGGCGGCGCGCTGTCGCCCGTGCTGGCCGCGATCCTGCACAACGCATCCTCGGTTGCTGTGGTAACCAACAGTTCTCGGCTGATCCGCTACCGCCTGGACTGACCCGTCAGGCACCCGCAGTCGCGGCCCTGCCAGGCGCGGATGCCCTGCCAGAGCGCGACGCCGGCGATGGCGAGGCCGATTGCCGGGTCAACCCACCAGCCGCCCGCCCAGAAGGCCGTGATCGCAAGGCCGACCAGCACACCGCCGGCCTGAGCCGCGCACAGATAGTTCTGCGTTCCCTCACCCTCGGTGGCCTGCGAGCCCAACCGCGCACCTACTTTGTGGTTGGCCCAGCCGAGAATCGGCATCAGCACCAGGGCCAGCGCCGTCAAGCCGATGCCGATCACCGACGTTTCGGCGTGGTGTCCGCCCGTGAGGTCGCGAATGGATTCGGCGGCGATATACGGTGCGGTCAGCCAAAACGACAGCGCCACACCGCGTTGGGCACGGCGCTCCGCGGTCTGAGACATCGCGCGGGCGCCGCTGAAGCGCCACACCACCATCGCGCTGGCCAGCGCCTCGGCACCGCCGCCGAGCGCCCACCCGGTCAAGGCGACCGATCCGACCGCCAGGCCCTGCCAGAGGCCGATGACGCCCTCGATGAGCACCACGGCCAGGCTGACCCAGGCCAGCCACCGTGCCCACCGGGCGTCCTGCTGCCACCCGGCGTCCCACCCGACCGGTACCGGCCAAGCGGGTATGGATCCGTGGCAGGGCACTTCGCCTACGACACCGTCGCCGACTGGATGGGTGATGGTCATCCGGTGATGGTAGGTATGCGATGGTCTCCGAACCGGCTCGAAACCGTCGCTGTCGGGTGTCAGTCGTGTTACGACGGCGGCGGCGGCAGTGGCCAATCGCGGTTCGTTAATCTGTCTAATCAGTAGCGCACAAGGGTGTTATAAGGGAGAAGGGACCACCAGGGTGGGACGCAGCGAGAATGACACCTGGGATCTGGCGACCAGCGTGGGAGCCACCGCCACCATGGTGGCCTCGGGACGGGCCAGAGCCACCAGGGCCGCGCTGATCGACGATCCGTTCGCCGAGCCGCTGGTCCGCGCCGTGGGCGTCGACTTCTTCACCCGGTGGGCCGCCGGGGAACTCGACTCCGCCGATGTCGACGACCCCGGTGCGGCGTGGGGCATGCAACGCATGACCCACCTCCTGGCCGCACGCACCCGCTATATCGACGCGTTCTTCGCCGAGGCTGCCACGGCGGGCATCCGCCAAGTGGTCATCTTGGCCGCCGGCCTCGACGCACGGGGATACCGACTTTCCTGGGCGCCGGGAACGACGGTGTTCGAGATCGACCAGCCGCAAGTCATCGAGTTCAAGACCAGCACGATCGGTGCGCTCGGCGCACAGCCCACGGCCGATGTCCGCGCCGTCGCCATCGACCTGCGCCACGATTGGCCGTCGGCGCTGAAAGAGGCGGGGTTCGATTCCGGGCAGCCCGCCGCATGGGCCGCCGAGGGCCTGCTCGGGTTCCTGCCCGCCGACGCCCAGGATCGGTTGCTGGACAGCATCACCGCGCTCAGTGCGGACGGCAGCCGGCTGGTGGCCGAAGTATTCCTGAATTCGGCGGCCAACCTACAGGCCTTGAACGGCGCCACCCTGCGCTGGCGGCAGCGGGGTCTCGACGTGGAGCTGGAAAACCTCGGCTTCCCCGGCGACCGCAACGACGTCGCGACCTACCTGGGTGAGCGTGGCTGGCGCGTGGATCCCACACCGCTGAATCAATTGTTGGCCGACAACGATCTACCGCTGCAGTCAAGTGACCCCGAAGCCCCGTTCGGGAGGAACTACTACTGCACCGCGGTGTTGCACGAACGAAAGGCCGGTTGATGCCAAACAGCAAGCCCGCCAAGCCACTTGACGGCTTCCGGGTACTCGACTTCACCCAAAACATAGCCGGACCCATGGCCGGGCAGGTGCTGGCCGACCTCGGCGCCGAGGTCATCAAGATCGAGGCGCCCGTCGGTGAGGCGGCCCGGCACATCACCGCCGTCCTGCCCGGACGCCCGCCGCTGGCCACGTTGTTTCTACCCCACAACCGGGGCAAGAAGTCGGTGATAGCAGACCTCACCGATGCGGAAACCAAGCAGCAGATCCTGCGGCTGGTTGATACCGCGGACGTTGTGCTGGAAGGGTTTCGCCCCGGGGTGATGGAACGCATGGGCCTGGGCCCGGACGAAATGCGTTCCCGCAACCCGAAACTCATCTACGCGCGCCTGTCGGCCTACGGCGGCAACGGCCCGCACGGCAGCCGACCGGGTGTCGACCTGATGGTCGCGGCCGAGTCGGGCATGTCCACCGGGATGCCCACACCCAGCGGCAAACCACAGATCATTCCGTTTCAGCTCGTCGATGCCGCCAGCGGTCACGTGCTGGCCCAGGCGGTGCTGGCTGCGCTGCTCAACCGTGAACGCCACGGGGTGGGAGATGTCGTGCGAGTTGCGATGTATGACGTCGCGGTCAGCCTGCAGGCCAGTCAATTGACCATCCACCTGAATAAGCCGAGCGAAGCCCCAAAGCCGGAATCAGCACCAAATACTAAGAAGCGCAAGGGAGTTGGCTTTGCCACCCAACCGTCGGACGCCTTCAAAGCCGCCGACGGCTACCTGGTCATCAGCGCCTACGTGCCCAAGCACTGGGCCAAGCTGTGCCAGATCATCGGCCGGCCGGATCTCATCGACGACGAGCGGTTCGCCGACCAGCGCTCGCGGGCGATCAATTACCCCGAATTGACCGAGGAATTGGAGTCGGCGCTGGCCGCCAAGACCGCCGCCGAATGGGTGGAGGCGCTCCAGGAAGGCGGTCTGATGGCCTGCCTGGCCTACACCTGGAAGCAGGTCGTGAGCACCGACCTATTCGCCGAGAACGACCTCGCGTTAACGGTCGGCAGCGGCGACAACGCGATCACGGTGGTCCGGTTGCCCGCCCGCTACTCGAGCTTCGACGCCGTGGCCACCGATCCCCCGCCGGCCGCCGGCCAACACAACGACGAGTTTCTGGGCGTCACGGAACCAGCTTGACCGCCCTGTCGTTGCCGCGGTCGGCCACGTACAGATTGCCCGCGTTGTCCAACGTCACCCCCAAGGGGGTGTTGAGCCCCGTCAGCGGCAGCACGGTCGGCGTGTTCGACCCGGACACCAACTTCATCACCTGGTTGGCGTCGTGTTCCGTGACGTAGACGGTGCCGGCGTTGTCCACCGCGATACCCCACGGCGCGCTGACTCCGGTGAACGGCAGCACGGTCGGGCTGGCCGCCCCGGCGGCTAACTCCAGCACCCTGTTGTTGTCGGTGTCGGTGACATACACGTTGCCGGCGGGATCGACCGCCACGCCATCGGGATTCTTCAGACCGGTGAACGGCAGCACCGTCTGCGTGTTCGACCCGGGCGCCAACTTCAACACCCTGCTGTTGCCGCGGTCGGCGACATACACATCGCCCTGGCCGTCCACCGCCACACCTTCGGGGTAATTCAGGCCGGCGAACGGCAACACGGTCTGATTGTTCGACCCGGCCGCCAGTTTGATCACCCTGTTGTTGAAATCGGCGACGTACACCGCGCCGGCGCTGTCCACCGCCAGGCCCTGCGGCTGATACAGGCCGCCGAACGGCAGCACCGTCGGGGTGCTCGACCCGGTCGGCAACTCCACCACCCGCCCGTACATGCCTTCACTGGTGACGAACACATCGCCGGCCTTATCCAGCGCCACGCCGCCCGGGGAGAGGCGGAAGCCAATCCCGTTGAACGGCAGCACGGTTTGCCCGTACGCCGGCTTGGAGGACGCCGATGAGGGGCGCGTTCCCAGGTAGCCGGTGACACCGATGGCGCAGACGAGCGCCAGCGCGGCAACGCCGGCGATCATCCACCGCTTGCGTTTCCGGCCGGGATTCCGGGTGCCGTGCGTGAAGTCCTGCATCACCGGGGGCCAGCTGGCGCCGCTCCCCCGCTCGGGCAGGGGAAGAGGCACGGGACGCACCATCGTTTCGTCGCTGGGCCCGAGGTTGGGAATCGCACCGTAATAGGCCCGCGACTGGCTTTGCCGCAGAATCGTGGTTTCCAGACGCCGCTCGGGTCCGGTCAGCGCGTCATGCGCGGCGGCGGCCAGCTCACCGGCGGTGCGAAAACGCTCGTCAGGATTTTTGGCCATCCCCATGGCGATCACCTGGTCCAGAGCGACCGGAATCATCCCGGGACGCAGCTGCTGGCTGGGCCGCGGGACGGGGTCGAGCAGATGCGCGGCGACCAACCGTTCGACGCTGTCGGATTGGTACGGCGGCGCCCCGGTCAAGCACTCGCCCAACACACAGGTCAGCGCGTAGATATCGGCGCGGTAGGTGACCTCGTACCCGGTGAACCGCTCTGGGGCCATGTAGTTGTAGGTGCCCACCGCGGTCCCGCTCTGGGTGAGCCCCGGGTCGGTGGCGGCACGGGCGATACCGAAATCCACCAGATACGCGAAG
The DNA here is from genome assembly GCA_963820985.1 of uncultured Actinomycetota bacterium. Classification (GTDB taxonomy): domain Bacteria; phylum Actinomycetota; class Actinomycetes; order Mycobacteriales; family Mycobacteriaceae; genus Mycobacterium. The sequence continues at coordinate 119,120 of CAWGCI010000007.1, forward strand.
TCGTTGCCGCCGATCAGAATGTTTTCCGGTTTGACGTCGCGGTGCGTCACGCCGTTGGAGTGCGCGGCGTCCAGCGCGGCGGCGATCTGGCGCACGATCGCCACCGTCCGGGCCGGGTTCAGCGGACCGTAGTGCTTCAACAGGCTGCGCAGTGAGGCGCCGTCGATGAGGCGCATCTCCACGAAGAACTGCCCGTCGATCTCGCCGTAGTCGTGGATCGGCACGATGTGCGGTTCGGTGAGCCGGCCCGCCGTGTCGGCCTCGCGCTGCATCCGCGCGCGAAAGACCGAGTTGTTGGAGAATTGCGGCGAGATCAGCTTCAACGCCACCACCCGATGCTTGCGCGTGTCCTCGGCCTGATAGACCTCGCCCATTCCGCCCCGGCCCAGCAACTGCACCAGCTGATAGGGCCCGAAACGTGTTCCTGCTCGCGAAGCCAGCTCACAATCGTTCACTTTTCGACGCTCCTTCACCCGGTACTCACGAGATAGCGTTCACGGCTGCCGCGACCCTCGACTGAAACGAGCTCGGCAGCGGGATGGACCCGTACTGGTCCAAACCGACTTGGCCCGCGCCAATTGCGGCCTGCATGAACGCCTTTACGGCCGCCCCGGTCGCGGAATCCGGGTACTTCGAGCACACGATCTCGTAAGTCGCCTCCACGATCGGATACGCGCCGGGCTGCGTCGGCTTGTAGAACGACGACGTGTCCACTACCAGGTCGTTGCCCTGCCCCGTGATCCTTGCTCCGGCAATCGTTTTAGCGACCGAGTCGGTCGTGATCGCCACCGCGTCGGGACCCGCCGAGGTGATGATCTGAGCCATGCTCAGTTGCCTGCCCACCCCGAATGACCACTCGTTGTAGGTGATCGCCCCTTCGGTGTTTTGCACGGCCGCCGACGTGCCGTTGTCGCCGGCCGCGCCGTCACCGACACCCCCGCCGAACGTCTGACCGACGCCCTTGCCCCACGCGCCGTTGGAGGCGGCATCGAGGTACTGCTCGAAATTCGAGGTGTCGGCCGATTGGTCGCTGCGGAAGAATACGTGAATGGGTTCCGACGGCAGGTTGGTGCCCGGATTGAGCGCCTTGATCGATGGGTCGTCCCAGCGGACGATGCTGCCGTTGAAAATCTTTGCCAGCGTGGGCCCGTCGAGTTTCAGCGAGTTCACGCCGTTGATGTTGTAGGTGACCGCGATCGGTCCGAACACCGCCGGAAGATCCCACGCGGGCGAACCACACCGCTGCGCCGCGTGGTCGACCTGACCCTTCGACGGGCTCAACGGATCACCGGAACCCGCCAAATCGGTAACGTTACTGAGGAAATCGGTCACGCCGGCGCCGGAGCCGTTGGCGTTGTAGTCCAGCGTGTAACCCGGGCAGGCATGCACGTAGGCGTAGACGAACTGCTCCATCGCGTTCTCTTGCGCGGTCGCGCCGCTCGCCTTGAGTTGCTTCTTGCCGCCACATTGCACCGGCGCGGGCGCCGGGCCGGTCGCTGACGACGACGCGTGGGTCGTGCTGCCGCATCCCGATAGCACCAGCGCGCTGGCGGCCAGAAGCCTCAGGATGGTGCCAGATCGGTTGAGTCGCATAGGAACTCCTCCAATTGCTCAGGGCGACGAACACGCTCGCTTCGCCACCGGGGAGCCCCCCGAAACACACTGAACATAAAATCCCCCGAATATGGGTGGACGATGAGCCGCGCCTTGGAAAATATCCAGTAGACCAGCAGAGGCGATTCCAGATAAGCGGAGACTGGGTGGCAGATCGGGAAATGCTTTGAAAATAAGCACCCGATTAGCGCCGACTTTGAAGATTAGCAGAGCATGGCTGTGCGTGGTTCCCAACGCGGTTCGGCGACGTAACTTTGAGCCGTGTTGATTAGCCCCGAAAAACTCGACTCCCCCGCCGGTGGCCTCCATGCCGATGATGCCGATGCCGCTCCTCCGGCCATGGCGGCGGTGAACCTCACCCTCGGTTTCGGCGCCACAATCGTTCTGGACCAAGTGAATCTGAACTTTCCCGCGCACGCGGTCACGTCCCTGCTGGGGCCGACCGGCTCCGGCAAGAGCACCTTCCTGCGGACCCTGAACCGGATGAACGACAAGGTCCCCGGATACCGCCGCAGCGGGGATGTACTGCTGGACGGGCAGAGCATCTTCAAAAACCAAGAGTTGATGGAGTTTCGCCGCAGAATCGGCATGCTGTTCCAGCGGCCCAATCCATTCCCGATGTCAATCATCGACAACGTGGTGGCCGGCGTGCGCGCCCACAAGATGGTGCCGCGCAAGGAATTCAAACACGTCGCCGAGGCTCGCCTGCGCGAGGTCGGCCTCTGGGGCGCGGTCAAGGATCGCCTCGGTGATTCGCCGTTTCGGCTCTCCGGTGGTCAGCAGCAGTTGTTGTGCCTGGCCCGTGCGCTCGCGGTGAACCCCGAGGTGCTGCTGCTCGACGAGCCCACCTCCTCGCTGGACCCGACCACCACCGAGAAGATCGAACAGCTCATTCGATCGCTGGCCAACCGGCTCACCGTGGTCATGGTGACCCACGACTTGGCCCAGGCCGCCCGCATCGGCGACCGAACCGCCCTGTTTTTCGACGGCAGGCTCATCGAGGAAGGGCCCACCGAGCAGTTGTTCCTAGCGCCGAAACATGCGGAAACCGTCCGGTACGTCTCCGGCCTGTTCGGCGACCGCGGGTTGCTCGGTTTTGTGGTGGGGGCCAACGGGGATCGAGAAATCAGTGAGAAAGGTTGTATTCCATGAGAATTCGATTGCGAACCCTGGTGGTCGCTGTGCCGCTGGCGCTGGTCGCGGCAGGCTGCGGCGTACATTCGACGACCGCTTCGGGCGCCCCCGCCGGTAACTCTGGCGCCCCGGCCGCCGCCCCCGCGACGTCGAACGTGGCGTTGTCGGAGACCGGTGCTACCGAGCTCTATCCCCTGATGAATCAATGGGTTCCGGCCTACCACTCGAAATACCCGAACATCAGCATCAGCACCGGGGCCACCGGATCGGGTGCCGGGATCTCCCAGGCCGCCGCCGGGACGGTCAACATCGGCGCCTCCGGCGCCTACCTGTCCGACGGTGACATGTCGGCGCACAAGGGCCTGATGAACATCGCGTTGGCCGTGTCCGCGGAGCAGGTCAACTACAACGTGCCCGGCCTCAACCAGCACCTCAAGCTGAATGGCAAGGTGCTGGCGGCCATGTATCAGGGCACCGTCAAAACCTGGAACGACCCACAGATCGCCGCGCTGAACCCCGGCGTCAATTTGCCTGCCACGCCGGTGGTTCCGCTGCACCGCTCCGACGGGTCCGGCGACACCTTCGTGTTCAGCCAATACCTGTCGAAGCAAGACCCCGGCGGCTGGGGTAAGTCACCCGGCTTCGGCACCACCGTCAACTTCCCCGCGGTGCCGGGCGCGCTCGGTGAGAACGGCGCCGGCGGCATGGTGACCGGCTGCGCCGCGACCCCCGGCTGCGTCGCCTACATCGGCGTCAGCTACCTGGACCAGGCCAACCAGAAGGGCCTGGGCGAGGCTCAATTGGCGAACGCCTCGGGTAATTACCTGCTACCCGACGCCCAAAGCATCGGCGCCGAGGCCGCCAGCTTCGCCTCGCAGACCCCGGCGAACCAGGTCGTCTCGCTGATCAACGGCCCGGCCGCGGACGGCTACCCGATGGTCAACTACGAGTACGCCGTCGTCTACAGCGGCCAGAAGGACCCCGCCGTCGCCCAGACCATGCAGGCGTTCCTGAACTGGGTGGTGACCGATGGAAGCGCGCCCTCGTTCCTCGACCAGGAGCACATGCAGCCGCTGCCGGCCGCCGTCGCGAAGTTGTCCGACGCCCAGATCGCCAAGATCACCGGCTAAAGAGCCTCCGGTGAGCATCGCTGGCCTTTCCAGGCCTTCTGGGCTGGGGAAGCCCACGCTCGCGCGCCCCCGCCATGAGGGCCGCGCCGTCCGGTGGGCGGGCCGGTTGAGTGCGATAGTGCCGCTGCTCGCGCTGGTGTTTGTGCTGGCGACGCTGATCATCGAGGCACTGCCAGCGATCAGGGTGAACGGGTGGCATTTTTTCACCGGCACCGAATGGAACCCGGGCAACACCTACGGCAGCGTCGAGACGAGCCACGGCGTCGCACATCCGGCCGGCGCCGTCTATGGCGCGTTGCCGCTGATCGTGGGAACCCTGGCGAGCTCCGCGATCGCCCTGGTCGTGGCGGTGCCGGTGTCCATCGGGGCGGCGCTGGCGATCGTAGACCGGTTGCCCAAGCGGCTGGCGTCGGCCGTCGGCATGGTGCTCGAAATGCTGGCCGGCATTCCCAGCGTCGTCGTCGGCCTGTGGGGGGCGATGACGTTCGGGCCGTTCATCGCGCATCACATCGCGCCGGTGATCGCCCGCAACGCGCCCGATGTGCCGGTGCTCGACTACTTCCGGGGCAACACCGGCAACGGGGAGGGCATGTTGGTGTCCGGTCTGGTGCTGGCGGTGATGATCGTTCCGATCATCGCAAGCACCACCCGGGACCTGCTGCGGCAGGTGCCGATGCTGCCCCGCGAGGGCGCGACCGCGCTGGGCATGTCCGATTGGGAGTCGGTGCGCCGGGTCACCCTGCCGTGGGTGTCCAGCGGCATCGTCGGCGCTGTGGTGCTGGGACTGGGGCGTGCGCTGGGCGAGACGATGGCCATCGCCATGGTGTCCGGGGCGGAGTTGGGTGCGTTGCCGTCCAACATCTATTCGACGATGACCACGATCGCCGCCACCGTGGTGTCGCAGCTGGATTCGGCGTTGACCGACTCCACCGACTTCGCGATCAAGACGCTCGCCGAGGTCTCTCTGGTGCTGATGCTGATCACCTTGCTGACCAACATGGCGGCCCGGGCATTGGTGCGCCGGGCGTCGAGTACGGCGCTACCGGTGGGACGGGGTGCTTGAAATGCGGTCGGTCGAGGCTCGGCGCAGGGTCATCAACTCGGGGTTCTGGTTGGCCTGCTTCTGCTGTCTTGCGGTGGTGATCGGCCCGACGTTGTGGATGCTGTTCGGGGTCGTCGGGCGTGCCTGGCCGGTGTTCCACTTCAGCGTGCTGCTACGCGACACCCAAGGGAATGGCGGCGGGCTGCGCAACGCCATCGTCGGCACCGTGGTCCTCGGTCTCGGGGTCACGCTGGTGGCCGGCACCGTGAGCGTGCTGGCCGCGATCTATCTGTCCGAATTCGCCACTGGCAGAGCACGATCGGTTCTGCGTGGCGCGTACGAGGTGCTGGCCGGTGTCCCGTCCATCGTGCTCGGCTATGTCGGCTACATCGCACTCGTGGTCGAGTTCGATTGGGGTTTTTCCCTAGCGGCCGGCGTGGTTGTGCTGTCGGTGATGAGCATTCCCTACATCACCAAGGCCACCGAGTCCGCCCTGTCCCAGGTGCCGACCTCGTACCGGGAAGGGGCACAGGCTCTAGGGCTGCCGTTCGGCTGGACCCTGCGCAAGATCGTGCTGAAGCCGGCGGTGCCCGGGATCGTCACGGGCATGCTGGTCGCGCTCGCGCTGGCGATCAGCGAGACGGCGCCCATGTTGTACACGGCTGGCTGGTCGGATACGCCGCCGACGGGACAACTCACCCACTCGCCGGTCGCCTACCTGACCTATCCGATCTGGACGTTTTACAACCTGCCCTCGCCCTCGGCGCAGGACCTGTCCTATGACGCGGCCTTCTTGCTGATCGTGTTCCTGCTGCTGCTGAACATCTTCGGGCGGCTGATCAGCCGGTTCGCGCAGCGGCATTCGGAGTCAGTGTAATGACGGGCCGCGGAGGACGCCGCGCGCTCAAGTGCCTGTGCCGAAGCACGATCTTGCTCAAGCCACCCCAGGACTGACCAGCAGTCGAGCGGGGCTGCGGCCAAGCACCTGGCGCCACGGAATGTCCGCGGGGTCCTCAGTCAGACGCATTGGGGCATGATCCGCTGCGAGTACAGCGCGCACGCTCTCTTCGACTGCAATCTTGGCCAACGCGTGGCCCACGCAGTAGTGCGTGCCAGCACCGAAGTTGAGCAGTCTGGGCGTGTCGGGCCGCGAAAAGCGGTCGGGGTCGAAATGATCGGGTTCGCGCCACGCCGAAGCATCGCGGCACGCGGAGGCGAAGCAGAGGAAGACCGAGCCAGCCGGAATCGTCTTGCCGTGCAACTCAATCGGCTCCACGGCCGTGCGAGGAACGAACGGGATACTTGGCTCAAGGCGCATGGTTTCTGCGACCGCGCTGGCCAGCCGGGCCTGGTCTTCATGTACGCCGGTGAGCTCGTCACGGTGCTGCAGGGCCACCAGAATGCTGCAGGGTATTTGACTCCCGGCCGTATCATGGCCCGCTACAAGCAGATTGGCGATCATAGCGACGGTTTCGTCGTGGGTCAGGCGCTCGCCGTCGGCCTCGGCTGCAAGCAGTGCAGTAATGAGATCCGGTCCCGGCGCTGTGCTACGACGCGTGGTCAACTCATCGACATAGCTTTGCAGCTCTGTGATTGCGGTCGTCGCGGCCGCGATCTGTTCGGGCGTCATCATAAGGAACACCGGGCTCAAGGCATCGAGCCAATGGGAGAACACCGGGACGTCGCTGTCGGGAACGCCGAGCAGGCGGCACATAAGCCGGGTGGCCAAAGTGGAGCATGCATCGACAAGATCGCCGCCCTGGACAGTCGAAGCGACGGCCTTGGCAGCCATGTCGGCGGCCGGGGCGCGTAGCGCCCCGACGGACCGGGGCGTGAACGCCCGCGAAACGAGCGATCGGATGCGGCGGTGATAATCCCCCTCGGTGGTGAACATTAGTCGGCCGTACCAGTCACGCAGGCGTCCGTCGGTGATGCCCATCATGTCGAACAGCGCCAGCCCGGTTCCCTCAAGTCGCTGATCGTGCGCCAGGGCCTCGACGTCGCGTTGCCGCAGCACGACGGTGGCGGCGGTCGATACATCCGATGCCAACGGCCCCTGCTCTACAGCGTCACGAAGCAAACCGTGCAGGTCAGCTGCGAAAGTGCCGGTAAGGTCGATCGCATTTTCGACCGCATGGTTCATGGTCACCTCGAAATATGTGGCCCGGCAGTCAGCAGTTCGACCGATTGGGCATCTTTTGTCGGGGTCATTGTGGCATCTTCTAAGCCTCGAGACTCGTTTAAAGTGGGCGTCACTCTAGAGCACCTACGAGATGCCTGGGTAGCCTTGCTTTGCGATTCATCAATGACTCATAAGTCGACTCAAACTGTTCTTCGCCCAGTCGCTGCCAGCATTCGATCAAGACCGTTGCGGACCGGCGCGACAAACAACTGACTATCGATTCAGCTGGGCTATCCAGGTGACTCGGGCTTCGGCCGAACGAATCTCGGATCTGTGGGCTCCCGCTAATTACGGTTTGCTCACGCGGTAGATGTCAGTGTCCTCGGGCAGGCCCTTGAGTCGGCGAGCTCCGAGGTGTTCGAAGACCACGTCCGAGCCGGCCGACAGGTCGCGAACAGTGCGGCTTGTCAGTATCTCTCCGGGTCCGGCCAACGAACCGATTCGCGCTCCGACGTGAACGGCCATGCCGCTCCATTCTTCCCCACGCTTCTCGCACTCGCCGACATGAATGCCCACCCGGATTCGAATTCCGCGCGTTGCGAGGGCTGGCACGAGGTCCAGCGCGCACCGGGCCGCACTTGTTGGTGCGTCGAATATTGCGAAGACGCCATCACCGGTATGTTTTGCGCGGCGGCCACCATATTTCGGGAGCATCTCATCGACGAGTAGATCGTGCGCGTCCAGCTGGGCGCGCCAGTGCGCGTCACCGGCCACAGTGAGTTGCTCCGTGGACCCGACGATGTCGGTGAACACGACCGTGGTGAGCACTCGCTCGCTCGGCGCAGCGCTTCCTCTGTCACACGCGAATTCGAGTACGCGGGCGCCCACCAGGTCGAAGATGTCAAGCGTGTTGTGAGCACCTGGTGGAAGCATATGAAATTGCGCGCCACAGATACCGGCGGCCAAAGCCGCCGCGGCGTCCGGCGGGGCAAGTTGATCGTCGGCCCGAGCCAGCACGAGGGTCGGAGTACGAATGTCGTGGAGCACGCCGCGGATGTCGACGTTCATCAAGGCTTGCCACGTCAGCCGAGCCATGGTGGGCGTATGCATCGACCGCTGAATCTTTCCGAGCCATTCGCGCATCCCTGGCGTACCCGCGGCTTCCCCGAAGAGGATGTCGGAAAGCGCGCCACTTCCCCAGTCGTTGTCGATTTCAGCCGTCCGCTCCGCTACTTGGGCAGAGGTTAGGCCCCACGGAAAATCGGGAAGCTCTTGAGAAAATCGTGCAGCTGTGCCGTACACGACGAGCGAACGGACTCGTTGAGGGTAGGTGGCGGCGAACAACACACTCGTTGCACCGCCCTCGCTAAAGCCAAACAGTGTGGCCGACTCGACGCCGGCGGCGTCCATCACGGTCCGAAGGTCATCGACGCGTTCTGTCAGCGGCGGCACCTGAGTCGCCGCGTCGGACAGTCCGCCGCCCCGCATGTCCCAGACAACCAAGCGCGTGACCTGGCTGAGCTGCTTGGCCAACATCGCGAAAGCGCTTGCCTGGTCGTCGAATGACTCGACGTTTCGTGCCGCGCCCGGCGTCCACACCACCGTGTTCTCCGCCTCGCCGAACACTCGATAGGCAAGGCGAACAGTCCCATTGCGCGCGTAGCGGACCCGACCGTCGTTCACCTGCGGCCTGTCATCGAAGGTAGAAGGGACTCCGCCAATTCGCTACCGCCACCTGTTGAGCCTTTTCGCCAGGCCCCTGGCTAGCCGATAGCGGGTAGCACGCCAATTTGAGTCAGCACGGCCGCGAAGTCCATATAGACCTTCTCGCATAGGAGTCGGTCCTCGTCGAACTCGAAAATTGCGGCAACCGGAACCTCGATGCGGCGTCCGGTGGCTGGGATACCCGCCCATTCGCCGTCGTGGGTTCCCGTGATGATCGTTTCACCGAATACGGCATCGTCGGCATGGCGCATCTTGCCGATGTCGGCGTGGAAATCGGGAAAGCCGTGCATAAAGCCTTGCAGCAACTCTCGAACGGCCTCCGCACCGTCGCTCGGGTCGCCGTTGAACTCGTAACGCGGATGGTGGAAGGTAGCGATGGTCGCCTCGACGTCGTGCTGGTTTTCCGCTTCGGCGTGCTGACGCACGATTGCCTCGCGGCGCTCGCGAAGGCTGGTAATGCTATCGACCGCTGTCATTGAGGCCTTTCGATTCCGTATCAGAAGACGAGCAATCCCATTAGATGCCTCCCCTAAGGACAACGCATGGGTTTTCCCATAACTCTTGGAGGATCGATAAACCTTGGAAACGACCGTGTCCGATCCGCGATGTGCTCCCTGGGGCTGGGATGCCCGCGAAACATCCACTCGTATGAATTCTCAATGACCGACAGACCGTCCCCTGACAATCTGCAGCAGTCGTCGCAGCGGCCGTTCACAATGAGCTGGTGCGCGTTGCTGATCGGTTTCGAGCAGTCGATGGGTCAACCGTGCGCAATCTGCGCTACGACCTTCCCGCATCGCTCGTTGTGTTTCTGGTTGCGTTGCCGCTGTCGCTAGGAATTGCCATCGCGTCCGGGGCTCCGCTGATGGCCGGTTTGATCGCCGCGGTCGTCGGCGGCATCGTCGCCGGCTCCATCGGCGGGTCGCTGCTTCAGGTCAGCGGCCCGGCCGCGGGCCTGACCGTGGTGGTCGCCGGGCTGATCGATGACTTCGGCTGGCAGATGACGTGTGTGATCACCATTTGTGCGGGCGTGCTGCAGATCCTGTTCGGGGTGATCAAGGTGGCGCGCGCCGCGCTGGGCGTTGCTCCGGTCGTGGTGCACGCCATGCTGGCGGGCATCGGGGTCACCATCGTGTTGCAGCAGATTCACGTTCTGCTCGGTGGGAAGTCGCGCAGCTCGGCGTGGGAGAACATCAAGGCGTTGCCCAGCGGGATCCTGCATCACGAACTGCGCGAGGTGATCGTCGGCGGGATCGTCATCGCAATCTTATTGCTATGGACCAAGCTGCCCGCCATCGCGCGCCTCGTCCCGGGCGCGCTGGTGGCCATCGTGGTGGCGACCATCGTCGCGGAGGCTGCGCACCTGGAAGGTGTCGACCGAATCGAGCTGTCGGCCAACTTCTTCAAGGCCATCAGCCTGCCGCACCTTCCGGCGACGAACCCCGCCGGGGAGCCGTTTGCCGGCGAGATCGCCGAGATCGCTTTAGGAGTCCTCACCGTCGCCCTCATCGCCAGCGTCGAATCGCTGCTGTCGGCGGTCGGAATCGACAAGATGCACAACGGGCCTCGCACGAACTTCAACAGAGAAATGATCGGGCAGGGCAGCGCGAATGTGGTATCGGGATTGCTCGGGGGGTTGCCCGTCACCGGCGTCATCGTGCGCAGCTCCACCAACGTGGCGGCCGGCGCGCGCTCCCGGATGTCGGCGATTCTGCATGGCGTGTGGATCCTGCTGTTCGCGTCGTTGTTCACCGAACTGGTGGAACTCATTCCCAAGTCGGCGCTGGCCGGCCTGCTGATCGTGATCGGATTCCAGCTCATCAAGCTGGCCCACATCAAATTTGCCTGGCGCACCGGCAATTTCGCGGTCTACGTCATCACGATTGTGTGCGTGGTGTTCCTCAACCTGCTCGAGGGTGTCGCCCTTGGCCTTGCCGTCGCGATCGGCATCCTGCTTACCCGGCTGGTGCGCGCGCCGATCGAGGCCAAACCGTACGGCCCCGATGCCCATGACGAGTCCAAGCACTGGCGGGTCGACATCGACGGCACGCTCAGCTTCCTGCTGTTGCCCCGACTGACCAAGGTGCTGTCCGAGTTGCCGCCCGGTTCGGACGTGCGATTGACGCTCAACGCGGACTACATCGATGAGGCGGTGTCCGAGGCGATTGCCGACTGGAGACACGCCCATGAGGCGAGCGGCGGAACGGTGGTCATCGTCGAGACGACGCCGGCGACGCTGCAGCACACGCATACCAGTCGGCCCAAGCGTCATTACGCGCCTCGCTCGATCGACCAGGTGCCGTGGCCGCACAACGCTGAGGATGGCCCCACACCGAATGCGGTGTTCCTCACGTGCGCCGACGCGCGGATCATGCCCGACGTCATCACCGCCAGTGGGTCTGGTGACCTCTACACCGTGCGCAACGTCGGCAACCTGGTCCCGACCGATCCCGCCGATCGCTCGGTCGACGCCGCACTCGAGTTCGCGGTCAACCAGCTTCAGGTGAGTTCGGTTGTCGTGTGCGGACATTCGTCATGCGGCGCGATGGCCCAGCTGCTGCAGGACGCTCAGGACGCTGCGGATCGACCGGCCACGGCGATGAGCCGCTGGCTCGATTATGCGCGCGACAGTCTCGTCGCATACCGCGACCGGCATTCAGCACGGGTGAGCGCACAGGAAGGCGGCTTCAGCGAGGCCGATCAGCTGAGCGTCGTTAATGTGGCCGTGCAGGTGAAAAGGCTTGCCCGCCATCCGATCTTGGCTCCCGCCATTGCGTCTGGTGCGCTACAGGTCGTGGGCATGTTCTTCGACACGTCGACGTCGCACGTCTACGAGGTGAACCAGCACGGCATCGTGTGCCCCACCGAGCCCGCCGGCGCACTGTAGAACGTCAGCCTTGCGGGAGACGGACCACCTGCAAAAAGAACTCGTCGATCTGGCGGACCGCGTTGATGAATTGGTCGAGGTCCGTAAAGGAGTGCTCGACGCAGCATCTCGGGTTCCACGCGCCCTTTGACCAGGTAGTCCTGCGCGCCAGCGGCGACCGCGGAAGCCCCGAAGTACTCGTCGTTCAGCCCGGTCAACACGACGATCGGGACGGTCGCGTCGTGCTTGGCGATGCGGTCGAGGGCATCGATTCCGCTGGCGTCGGGCAGGTTCAGGTCCAGCAGGACGCAATCGGGGCGCGCGGATACCAACACGCGCTCCGCGTGCGCCATCGACTGTGCCCACACCACATCGATATCGGCGACCGCCTCCGAGATCAGCTCTTCCACCAGCACCGCCGCGTCGCCCCGGTCGTCCTCGACCAGCAGCAGCGACATCGACTGCCAACTATCTGGCGCAGGCACGGAGCACTAAGCCCTTTTCGACGTGCGTCACGTCACAACCCCCTGGCCGCGGTATACCCCTTTAACCATGCCCGCCTTTGCTCCCCAGACGTAAAGGGCGATCCTATTCGGTGCGGCGCGGGTTTGCCCAAACAATCAGCGCAGCAATGCCCGTGACATCACCACCCGCTGAATTTGGTTGGTGCCCTCGTAGATTTGGGTGATCTTGGCGTCGCGCATCATCCGTTCGACGGGGAAGTCGACGGTATAGCCGGCGCCGCCGAACAGTTGCACGGCGTCGGTGGTGACCTCCATCGCCACGTCGGAGGCGAAGCATTTCGAGGCCGCCGAGATGAAGCCCAGATCCGGCTCCCCGCGTTCGGCGCGGGCGGCCGCGGTGTAGACCATCAGCCGCGCGGCCTCCACCTTCATCGCCATGTCGGCCAGCATGAATTGAACGGCCTGGAAGGTGCTGATCGACTCGCCGAACTGCTTGCGGTCCTTGGTGTAGGCGATCGCGGCGTCCACCGCGCCCTGGGCGATGCCAACCGCCTGGGCGCCGATCGTGGGACGGGTGTGGTCCAGCGTGGCCAGTGCGGTCTTGAAGCCGGTACCGGGCTCGCCGATGATTCGGTCGCCCGGGATGCGGCAGTTCTCGAAATACAACTCGGTGGTCGGTGAGCCCTTGATCCCGAGCTTCTTCTCTTTCGGACCGACGGTGAACCCCTCGTCGTCCTTGTGCACGACGAACGCCGAGATGCCGTTGGCGCCCTTGTCCGGATCGGTCACCGCCATCACCGTGTACCAGGTCGACTTGCCGCCGTTGGTGATCCAGCACTTGGCGCCGTTGAGGATCCAGTCATCCCCGTCGGCCTTGGCCCGGGTTCGCATCGACGCCGCGTCGCTGCCGGCTTCGCGTTCGCTCAATGCGTAGGACGCCATCGCCCCGTCGGCCAGCGTCGGCAACACCTGCTTCTTCAGCTCGTCGGAGCCGCGCAGGATCAGGCCCATGGTGCCGAGCTTGTTCACTGCGGGAATCAACGAAGCCGATGCGTCGACGCGCGCCACTTCTTCGATCACGATGCAGGCGGCCACCGAGTCCGCGCCCTGACCGCCGTACTCTTCGGGCACGTGGACGGCGTTGAAGCCCGACGCGTTGAGCGCGGCCAGCGCCTCGTCGGGGAACCGCGACTTTTCGTCGACGTCGGCGGCGTGCGGAGCGATCTCCTTCTCCGCCAAGGCGCGGATCGCCGCCCGGAATTCCTGGTGTTCCTCCGGCAATTGGAAAAGATCGAATGACGGGTCTCCGGCCCATCCAGCCATGGTGGCCTCCTTGTGCTACTCGCCGGTAACTTTACCGTGAAGCTCCTGCAGGGCCGCATCCTTGGCCCGTACCGTCTCGGCAAGCTGGTGCTGGAACGCGACGATGCGCGCCCGCAGCGCCGCATCGGAGGCGCCGAGGATGCGTACGGCCAGCAAACCGGCGTTGCGGGCGCCGCCGATCGACACCGTGGCCACCGGCACTCCCGCGGGCATCTGCACGATCGACAGCAGCGAGTCCAGGCCGTCGAGCCTGGCCAGCGGCACCGGCACCCCGATCACCGGCAGCGGTGTGGCGGCGGCGACCATGCCGGGCAGATGGGCCGCGCCGCCCGCACCGGCGATGATCACCTCGATGCCGCGATCGGCCGCACCGCGGGCGTAGTCGAACATCACCCCCGGCGTGCGGTGCGCCGAAACCACCCGGACCTCGGTGGGGACGTCGAACTCGGCCAGCGCCTGCGCGGCCTCCTGCATGACCGACCAGTCGCTGTCGCTGCCCATGATCACCCCGACTCGGGGTCTGTTAGTCATGCGGATCCCATCCGTCCGTCCACCGCCCGTGTGACAACCAGTGTGCCGCCCGCTCGGCGCGTTCACGCAGCGTCGCCAGATCCGCCATGTCCGAGCCGACGAAGTTGATGTGGCCGACCTTGCGACCGGGTCGTTCCTTCTTGCCGTAGAGGTGAACCCGGGCGTCGGGCATCCGGGCGAACAGGTGGTGCAACCTCTCGTCGAGGGTGATCGCCGGCGGGCGCGGGGCGCCCAGCACGTTGGCCATCACCGTCACCGGGGCGATGGCGTCGGTGCCGCCGAGCGGGTAGTCCAGCACCGCGCGCAGGTGCTGCTCGAACTGGCTGGTTCGCGCCCCGTCCATGGTCCAGTGGCCGGAGTTGTGTGGACGCATCGCCAGCTCGTTGACCAGCAGCGCTCCCTCGGTGGTCTCGAACAACTCGACCGCAAGCACGCCGACGACACCGAGCTCGGCGGCCAAGCGCAGCGCCAGCCCCTGCGCCTCGGCGGCCAGGTCCTCGGGCAGCTCCGGCGCGGGCGCGATCACCAGCACGCAGATCCCGTCGGCCTGCACCGTCTCCACGACCGGCCACGCCGCACCCTGGCCGAACGGCGAGCGGGCCACCAGCGCCGACAATTCACGACGCAAGTTCACCTGCTCCTCGGCCATCACCGGCACCCCATCGGCCAGAAAGGTGGTCGCGATCTCGCGGGCGTGCGAAGGGTCGCGGGCCATTCGCACCCCCCGCCCGTCGTAACCCCCGCGGACCGCTTTTACGACCACCGGGCCGGCTATGCGCTGCGCGAAGTCGTCCAGCTCGTCGAGGGTTGCGACACCTGCGTAACGCGGCACCGCGGCGCCCAGCGCCTCCAACCGCCGCCGCATCACCAGCTTGTCCTGGGCGTGCATCAGGGCCTGCGGCGGCGGTTGCACGTTGATGCCCTCGGCGACCAGCTTGTCCAGCAATTCGGTCGGGACGTGCTCGTGGTCGAAAGTCAGCGCATCGGCGCCGGCCGCGACACGGCGCAGGTCTTCAAGGTCGGTGTGCGAGCCGATCACCACATCGGGGGTGACCTGCGCCGCGGGCTCGTCGGGCGCGGTGGCCAGCACCCGCAGCGTCTGCCCCAGGGCGATCGCGGCCTGATGCGTCATCCGCGCCAGCTGGCCGCCGCCGACCATGGCTACGACCGGCGTGGATTTACTCGGCACGGCCATCATGGTGTCATGGCTTCAGATGACGCATTGACCGGCCGTGAAGCGAAATTGTTATAGAGCACTTTGCGTCGATTTCGCGTCCATCCGTAAACTGGCGTGCTGTGTCCTTCGCCGACGCCACCATCGCGCGCCTGCCCCAGTCCATCCAGCCTTTTGCGCTGCGGCATCACGAGCTGATCAAATTCGCCATCGTCGGCGGCACCACATTCATTATCGACTCGGTGATTTTCTACACGCTGAAGTTGACGGTTCTCGAGTCCAAACCGGTAACCGCCAAGGTCATCGCGGGCATCGTCGCGGTCATCGCGTCCTACATCTTGAACCGGGAATGGAGTTTCCGCGACCGCGGCGGTCGCGAACGCCATCACGAGGCACTGCTGTTTTTCGCGTTCAGCGGCGTGGGAGTGCTGCTCAGCATGGCACCGCTGTGGGTCTCCAGCTACGTCTTGCAGCTGCGGGTCCCGATGGTGTCGCTGACCGTGGAGAACATCGCGGACTTCATCTCGGCCTACATCATCGGCAACCTGCTGCAGATGGCGTTCCGGTTCTGGGCGTTCCGGCGCTGGGTGTTTCCCGACCAGTTCGCGCGCAACCCCGAAAAGGCGCTGGAATCCCTCACCGCAGGCGGCATCGCCGAGGTCCTCGAGGACGAGATCGAGGGCGGGAACGTCACCTTCCTGCGCGCCTGGCGCAACCGCAGGGCCAACCGGTTGGATCAGCTGGGCCCTGAATCTCCGGACTCGTCGGACCCGGTGTCGAAAACCTCGTGATACAGCAGCGCGTGCACGTTGCGCAGCTGCGGAATGTCGTGGAATTCCAACGGATCCTGTGACGCGGATTCGATGATCAGCGTCCCGGTGCGAAACATTCGCTCCGACAACCGGTCCCGGAATTCGACGCTGTTGATCCGCGCCAAGCGGGATGTCGATCCCGCTGCGGGTCGCCACCCCGTGCCGATACATCACCCGCCGGTTGGTGACGACGAAATTGGTGGTCAGCCAGGTCAGGAACGGCCACAGCGTGAGCCAGCCGACGATCACCAGCCAGATCGCCCAGATGACCCCGTAGACCACGTTTTTGGCGGGCTGGCCCCAGTGCGTCGAGTTGACGTACCCCGAGCCGAACGCCGCCAGCCCGGTCGCCAGGATGAGCACCACGACGGGCCAGATCAGCCGCTTCCAGTGCGGATGGTGATGCAGGACAACCTGCTCACCCTTGGCCAGAACGTTCTCCGGATAGCCCACGATCGGAGACAGTAGCGCTCCCTAACGTAGATGCACCACGTCACCGGCCGAAACCACGACGTGTCCCCCGTCGGTGTCTAGGCACAATTGGCCCCGCTCATCCACGTCGCGCGCGGTCCCGACGACTTCTGTGCCGCCGGGGAGCTGTGCGCGCACGCGAGATCCGATCGTCAGGCTGCGCGCTCGGTAGTCGGCGGCGAGCACTGGGTCGGCGCTTCGCCACTGGGCGATCCGCTTGGCGAGCTCGCGCAACAGGCTGCCGACGAGCCGCTGCCGGTCGGGGGCCACCCCCAGCTGCAGCAGCGAGGTCGCCCCGGCGATCTCTTCGGGGGCCTGCGTGACGTTGAGGCCGAGACCGATCACTACTGCCGGTCGGGCGACCTCGGCCAGGATGCCCGCCAGCTTGCCGCTATCGACCAAGACATCGTTGGGCCACTTGAGGCCGGCTTTCGCCCCTTCGATCAGCGGGGACACGGCGTCGACGACCGCCACCCCGGTGGCCAGCGACAACCAACCCCACGAGGAGGTCGGGACGTCTACAGTGCGCACGCCGACCGACATCGTGATCTGCGCGCGCGGGGTGGCCGACCAGGCCCGGCCGTGACGCCCACGGCCGGCGGTCTGATGCTCGGCGATCAGCACCGCCCCGCCGACGTCGATTCCCGATGCTGCCCGCGCCAGCAGGTCGGCATTCGTGGAACCGGTCTGCGCCACGACGTCCAGTTGCCGCCAGCCCGCGTCGATCGCCGCGGCGCGCAGCGCGGCCTCGTCAAGCGGGTCCATCACCAGCCGGCCCTTTGAGCATGTCCATTACCGCCAGGTGGCTGAACAGCATGCTGGTCCCGATCGGGTTGCCACCACCGGGATACGCCGTACCGCTGGGCGCGGCCATCGTGTTGCCGGCCGCGTACAGGCCGGGTATTGGATTGCCGGACGTGTCGAGCACCCGCGCCGCGGCATCGGTGCGCAGGCCGCCCTTGGTACCCAGGTCGGAGATGCCGAACGCGGCCGCGTGAAACGGCGGCTGGTCGATGGACACCAACGGCGAAGCGCCACCGGAGAACGCGCGATCGAACGCCTCGTCGCCGCGCCCGAAGTCCTCGTCGACGCCGGCGGCGGCAAACTCGTTGAACCGCGCGACGGTTGCGCGCAGCCGGCCGGCCGGCACGCCGATCTTGTCGGCTAACTCGTCCAGGGTGTCGGCGGTGTGCCACAACCCGGCCGCGACGTACTTCTCGGTCTCGACGATGGTGACGTTGGCGGCCTTGACCGGCGGCACCTCGCCTTCCTTGTCGTCGTAGATCATCCAGTACGGCAATGTGATTGAGCCGTCGCGCAGCCGGGCGATGATCTCCCGGCCGGCCCGGTCGTAGGCGCGGGACTCGTTGACGAACCGGTCGCCGTTTTGGTTGACGAAGACGCCGCCGGTGAACCACAGCGCGAACGCGGAGCGACCATCCGGATGGGTCATGCCCGGCGACCACCACGCCTGATCCATCAAGTCGATGTCCGCGCCCGCCGCGATGCCGGCTTGCAGCGCCAGGCCGCGGCTCC
The DNA here is from genome assembly GCA_963820985.1 of uncultured Actinomycetota bacterium. Classification (GTDB taxonomy): domain Bacteria; phylum Actinomycetota; class Actinomycetes; order Mycobacteriales; family Mycobacteriaceae; genus Mycobacterium. The sequence goes on from CAWGCI010000007.1 coordinate 137,064, forward strand.
CGGGCGATCCCATCGTGTCCCGCGCCTGCCCGGGCACGCCGTATTGGCGGCGCAGTTCCTGGTTGCTTTCGAAGCCGCCGGCGGCCAGCAGCACACCCCGGCGGGTGCGGATCGCGCGGCGCTCCCCCGCGCTCTCGACGATCGCGCCGGTCACCCCGCCTTGCGACAGCACCAGCTCGACCAGGGCGGTGTCGCGCCGCACCGAGGCCCCCGGGTACTGCCCGATGGCCGTGAGGAAGCGCGCGATCAGCGCGCGGCCCCCGAGGTAGTAGTCGGCGGGGGGTTCCACCCCGAGCCGGTCGTTGTCGAGCGGACCGCGGATCACCTCACGCAGTTCGGGCGCGGCGGCCACCTTCAGCGGCTTGGCGGCGATGTGCCGCTGACCGTCCAACCGGGCCTTGGGTGCCTTGCCGTAGTAATCGGGCCAGGGCAACGGCACGAATTTCAGCTTGGGATCTTGCTCCAGGTACTCGATCAGCGGCGCGCCGCCACGGACGTAGGTGTCCTGCAGCTCGCGCGGAGTGCGGTCGCCGACCACGGCGTGGTAGTAGGTCAGCGCGTCCTCGATGGTGTCGTCGGTGCCGGCGCGCACCAGCACCGGGTTGCACGGGAACCACACCCCGCCCCCGCCCGAATAGGCGGTGGTGCCGCCGAACTTGTCGGTCGCCTCGATCAGCAGGACGTCGAGGCCTTCGCGCGCGGCGGTGTACGCGCCGGTGACCCCGCCGCCGCCGGACCCGGCGACCAGTACGTCGTGTTCCTCGCTCCAGTCGACCGTGCCCATAGTCAGCTGAGAGTATCCCCGCCCGTAACATCGAGTCCCATGACAAGCGTTACCGACCGCTCGGCTCATTCCGCAGAGCCTGCGAGCGAGCACACCATCGACATCCACACCACCGCCGGCAAGCTGGCCGAGCTGCACAAGCGCAGGGAAGAGTCGCTGCATCCGGTCGGCGAGACCGCCGTCGAGAAGGTGCACGCCAAGGGCAAGCTGACCGCGCGCGAGCGGATCTACGCCCTGCTGGACGACGACTCGTTCGTCGAACTCGACGCGCTGGCCAAACACCGCAGCACCAACTTCGGCCTCGCCGAAAACCGCCCGCTCGGTGATGGGGTGGTCACCGGGTACGGCACCATCGACGGCCGCGATGTGTGCATCTTCAGCCAGGACGCCACGGTGTTCGGCGGCAGCCTCGGCGAGGTGTACGGCGAGAAGATCGTCAAGGTCCAGGAATTGGCGATCAAGACCGGCCGTCCGCTCATCGGCATCAACGACGGCGCGGGCGCGCGCATCCAGGAGGGCGTCGTCTCGCTGGGCCTGTACAGCCGGATCTTCCGCAACAACATCCTGGCGTCGGGCGTCGTCCCGCAGATCTCGCTGATCATGGGGGCCGCGGCCGGCGGACACGTGTACTCCCCCGCCCTGACCGACTTCGTGATCATGGTCGACCAGACCAGCCAGATGTTCATCACCGGGCCCGACGTCATCAAGACCGTCACAGGTGAGGACGTCACCATGGAGGAGCTGGGCGGCGCCCACACCCACATGGCCAAGTCGGGCACGTTGCACTATGTCGCCTCCGGCGAGCAGGACGCCTTCGACTGGGTCCGCGACCTGCTGAGCTACCTGCCGCCGAACAACTTCACCGACGCTCCCCGCTACGCCGAACCGCACCCCGACGGCTCCATCGAGGACAACCTCACCGCCGAGGACATCGAGCTGGACACGTTGATCCCGGACTCACCCAACCAGCCCTACGACATGCACGAGGTGATCACCCGCATCCTCGACGACGACGAATTCCTGGAGATTCAGGCGGGTTACGCGCAGAACATCGTCGTCGGGTTCGGGCGCATCGACGGCCGCCCGGTCGGGATCGTGGCCAACCAGCCCACCCAGTTCGCCGGCTGCCTGGACATCAACGCCTCGGAGAAGGCGGCCCGGTTCGTGCGGACCTGCGACTGCTTCAACATCCCGATCGTGATGCTCGTGGACGTCCCGGGCTTCCTGCCGGGCACCGGGCAGGAATACAACGGCATCATTCGGCGCGGCGCCAAGCTGCTGTACGCCTATGGCGAGGCCACCGTCCCGAAGATCACCGTCATCACCCGCAAGGCCTACGGCGGCGCCTACTGCGTGATGGGCTCCAAGGACATGGGCTGCGACGTCAACATCGCCTGGCCCACCGCACAGATCGCGGTGATGGGCGCCTCCGGCGCCGTCGGCTTCGTCTACCGCAAGCAGCTGAACGAAGCGGCCAAGGAGGGCCGCGACGTCGACGAGCTGCGGCTGCAGCTGCAGCAGGAGTACGAGGACACGCTGGTCAACCCCTACGTCGCCGCCGAGCGAGGCTACGTCGACGCGGTGATCCCGCCGTCACACACCCGCGGCTACATCGGCACGGCACTACGCCTGCTGGAGCGAAAGATCTCCCACCTGCCGCCCAAGAAGCACGGGAACATTCCACTGTGAACGAGCAGCAGCCGCACGAGCCGCACATCCAGATACTCAAGGGGAAACCCACCGACGCGGAACTGGCCGCGCTGATCGCCGTGCTGGGCAGCGCCGGCAGCGCGCCGCCACCCGAGCAGCCGGAGAGCACCCGCTGGGGGCTTCCGGTCGACAGGCTGCGTTACGCGATCAGCAACTACCAGCGAGTCACCCTGCAGGAACGCCTACACATGCGGCGATGACCCGCCTCGTGCTGGGGTCGGCCTCGCCCGGCCGGCTCAAGGTGCTGCGCCAGGCCGGCGTCGAACCGCTGGTCGTGGTCTCCGGCGTCGACGAGGATCGAATCGCGGCGCGACTGGGCCCGGACGCCCCGCCGGACGAGGTGGTATCCGCCCTCGCGCGGGCCAAGGCCGAGCAGGTGGCCGGCCAACTGGAGAGCGCCGTCGCGGCGGATTGCGTTGTGATCGGCTGTGATTCGATGCTGCGTATCGACGGCCGGCTCTGCGGCAAGCCGGAATCGGTGGCCGACGCGCGCCGGCAATGGCAGTCGATGGCGGGCCGCGCCGGCCGGCTCTACACCGGCCACTGCCTCATCCGGCTGCGCGACCACGAGATCGTCCACAGCGGCACCGAAACATCAATCACCACAGTGCATTTCGGAACACCCGCACCCGACGACCTGGAAGCCTATCTGGCATCGGGCGAATCATTGCGGGTCGCCGGAGGATTCACGCTGGACGGCCTGGGCGGGTGGTTCATCGACGGTGTCGACGGCGACCCGTGGAACGTGGTCGGTCTGAGCCTGCCGCTGCTGCGGAGACTGCTGCAGCGGGTCGGCCTCTCGGTCGCCGCGCTGTGGGCCGCCGAACCCACGGGGGTTCCCCGAGATTGAATCTGCGCACTGCCCGCCCCTAGAACTAAGGGGCGTGTGCGTGGTTCACTGCCGTCACTTGCGTACCGGAAACGCGGGGCACAATGCCCTTCGAAACGTGGTAGCGCCGGCGATATCACCTTTCAAAAGGTGTCATGCCGAGCTTTTCAGTGGCGCGTGAGACTGATGTGACTTGCCCCCGAGTTGGCGCCACCCATCAGGGGTCCGTGGTTGCAGTGTCGAGGCAAACTCGGCCGACGGTAGGCTCGGTTACGTGCCACTTCCCGCAGATCCAAGCCCCACGCTGTCGGACTACGCCCACCCCGAACGGCTCGTCACCGCTGACTGGCTCTCGTCCAACATGGGCACCCCCGGTCTGGCGATCGTCGAATCCGACGAGGACGTCTTGCTCTACGACGTCGGCCACATTCCCGGAGCGGTGAAGATCGACTGGCACACCGACCTCAACGACCCGAGGGTCCGCGACTACATCACCGGCGAACAGTTCGCCGATTTGATGAACCGCAAGGGCATCTGCCGCGACGACACCGTGGTGATCTACGGCGACAAGAGCAACTGGTGGGCGGCCTACGCGCTGTGGGTCTTCACGTTGTTCGGTCACCCCGACGTACGGCTGCTCAACGGCGGGCGCGACCTCTGGCTGGCCGAACGCCGCGACACCACGCTGGCCGTCCCGACCAACACGTCAACCGGCTATCCCGTCGTGCAGCGCAACGACGAGCCGATCCGCGCGTTCAAAGACGACGTGCTGGCCATCCTGGGCACCCAACCGCTGATCGACGTGCGCTCACCCGACGAGTACACCGGCAAGCGAACCCACATGCCCGACTACCCGGAGGAGGGCGCGCTGCGCGCCGGCCACATCCCCACCGCAAGGTCGATCCCGTGGGGCAAGGCCGCCGACGAGAGCGGCCGATTCCGCAGCCGCGACGAGCTGGACGAGCTGTACGGCTTTATCAACCCGGACGACCAAGCCGTCGTGTATTGCCGCATCGGCGAGCGGTCCAGCCACACCTGGTTCGTGCTCACCCACCTGCTGGGCAAGCCGGGAGTGCGCAATTACGACGGGTCGTGGACCGAGTGGGGCAACGCCGTGCGAGTACCGATCGTGGCGGGCTCCGAACCAGGACAAGCGCCGGGAGCCGTACCGGCCTGATGGCCCCTCCCATGAGTCTCCCTGCACCTTTAGCCGAGGTGGTGTCCGACTTCGCCGAAGTTCAGGGCCAGGACAAGCTGAACCTGCTGCTGGAATTCGCGAACGAGCTGCCGGCCCTGCCCGCCGACCTGGAAGAAGCGGCGATGGAGCCGGTGCCCGAATGCCAGTCCCCGCTGTTTCTGCACGTCGACGCGCACGACCCGAACCGGGTGCGCCTGCATTTCAGCGCACCGCCCGAAGCCCCGACCACCCGCGGATTCGCCTCGATCCTGGCCGCCGGGCTCGACGAACAGCCCGCCGCCGACATCCTGGCCGTGCCCGAGGACTTCTACACCGAGCTGGGTCTGGCCGCTCTGATCAGTCCCCTTCGGCTGCGCGGCATGTCCGCGATGCTGGCCCGGATCAAACGCCGGGTGCGTGAGAGCGGTTGACCGGAGCCGGGTACCGGCGGCCACGGCGCGCCGCCTAAACTTCCCGGGACAAGACTTGTAAGAAAATCTCTTAGAGACGAAAAACGCTTAGCCGTACAGGAGGCGCAGTGGCCAGTCACGCCAGCTCGAGGATCTCCAAGGTGCTCGTCGCCAACCGCGGCGAGATCGCTGTCCGGGTGATCCGCGCGGCCCGCGATGCGGGCCTGCCCAGCGTGGCGGTCTACGCCGAGCCCGACGCCGACGCGCCGCACGTGCGCCTGGCCGACGAAGCGTTCGCGCTGGGCGGTCAAACCTCGGCGGAGTCCTATCTGGACTTCGGCAAGCTCCTGGACGCCGCGGCCAAGTCGGGCGCCAACGCCATCCACCCCGGCTACGGATTCCTCGCGGAGAACGCCGATTTCGCTCAGGCGGTCATCGACGCCGGCCTGATCTGGATCGGGCCCAGCCCGCAGTCGATCCGCGACCTCGGTGACAAGGTCACCGCCCGCCACATCGCCGCCCGCGCGCAGGCGCCGCTGGTACCGGGCACCCCCGACCCGGTCAAGGACGCCGACGAGGTGGTGGCCTTCGCCAAGGAGTACGGCGTGCCGGTCGCGATCAAGGCGGCCTTCGGCGGCGGCGGCCGCGGCATGAAGGTGGCCCGCAGCATCGAGGAGATTCCCGAGTTGTTCGAGTCGGCCACCCGCGAGGCCGTCGCGGCGTTCGGCCGCGGCGAGTGCTTCGTCGAGCGCTACCTCGACAAGCCCCGCCACGTCGAGGCTCAGGTGATCGCCGACCAGCACGGCAACGTCGTCGTGGCCGGAACTCGCGACTGCTCGCTGCAGCGTCGCTTCCAGAAGCTGGTCGAGGAGGCGCCGGCGCCGTTTTTGACCGACGCGCAGCGCAAAGAGATCCACGAATCGGCGAAGCGGATCTGCAAGGAAGCGCACTACTACGGCGCCGGCACCGTCGAATACCTGGTCGGCCAGGACGGCCTGGTCTCGTTCCTGGAGGTCAACACCCGCCTGCAGGTCGAACACCCGGTCACCGAGGAGACCGCCGGCATCGACCTGGTGTTGCAGCAGTTCAAGATCGCCAACGGCGAAAAGCTCGACATCACCGAGGACCCGACGCCGCGCGGGCACGCCATCGAGTTCCGGATCAACGGCGAGGACGCCGGCCGTGGCTTCCTGCCCGCGCCCGGCCCGGTGACCAAGTTCGATCCGCCGAGCGGCCCGGGTGTGCGGCTGGACTCCGGTGTCGAGACCGGCTCGGTGATCGGCGGTCAGTTTGACTCGATGCTGGCCAAGCTGATCGTCCACGGCGCCACCCGCCAGGAGGCGTTGGCGCGCTCCCGTCGCGCCCTGGACGAGTTCCAGGTGGAAGGGTTGGCGACGGTCATCCCGTTCCACCGCGCCGTCGTGTCCGACCCGGCGTTCATCGGCGACGATGACGGCTTCACGGTGCACACCCGCTGGATCGAGACCGAGTGGGACAACACGATCGAGCCCTTCACGGGCGGCGCACCCCTCGACGACGAGGACGCGCGGCCGCGGCAGAAGGTGGTCGTCGAGGTGGACGGCCGCCGGCTCGAGGTGTCGCTGCCCGGTGACTTGGCGCTGGGCAACGGCGCACCCGACGCGGTCGGTGTCGTCCGCAAGAAGCCCAAGCCCCGCAAGCGAGGTTCGCACGGTGGCGCGACGGCCTCCGGCGACGCGGTCACCGCCCCCATGCAGGGCACCGTGGTCAAGGTCGCTGTCGAAGAAGGCCAGCAGGTCGCCGTCGGCGAACTGGTGGTGGTCCTCGAGGCGATGAAGATGGAGAACCCGGTCACCGCGCACAAGGAGGGCACCATCACCGGGCTCTCGGTCGAAGCCGGTGCCGCCATCACCCAGGGCACGGTGCTCGCCGAGATCAAGTAGCCGGGCAATCAAGCCCTTTTGCCCAGCGAGCCTGTGAATCGGTTGGCTCGCGTTGTAGGTCCGGCCTACCTTGGGTAGTGTTCGAAACAGGTTGAGTTCACAGCCGCCCGGAAAATCGTCAGCAGCGCCGGGGAGGCGAATTCCCTGCCCCGATTCCTCGCTGTGGCTGGCGTTATCCACAGCAAGAACCCCACCTACTGAGGGGAGTCAGCAATGACTGTGACCCAATCCTGGCAACGTAGCGGCAGCGCCGAATTCAGCCTTCACCCAGGCGCTTCGGCCGCTGTGATCACCGCACACGGTGAACTCGACGCCGCCAATGCCAATCAACTCACCGTGTTCGTCGAGCACTCTGTCCGCGATTCAAATCAGGTGATCGTGGATCTGCGCGGCCTGAATTTCTTTGGTACTGCGGGCTTTTCGGCTCTGCATCGGATCAATGTCGTGTGTTCGGCCGCGGGCGTGCCCTGGGTCCTGGTATCGGGTCGCGCGACGGACCGGGTGTTGCGGATCTGCGATCCCGACGACACACTTCCGACCACCAGTGCGCTACCGGAATTGCGTATCGGAGGACGCCCGTTTTCGGCGAGCAGCGCCCCTTACTCCAGTTGGTCCCGCAGCCGCGTTAGCGATTTAGCCAGAAGGCGGGACACGTGCATTTGTGAGATGCCGACCCGCTCGGCGATCTGCGTTTGGGTCATGCTCTCGAAAAACCTGAGCACCAATACCATTCGCTCACGCTCCGGCAACGCCTCCAGCAATGGACGCAGGGCCTCCCGATTTTCGATCCGGTCCAGGCTGGTGTCGACGTCGCCCAGCGTGTCGGCGATCGCGCGGGCGTCGTCGTCATCGCTGCCGCTGCCGGCACTGTCAATGGACAGGGTGTTGTAGGAGCTGCCCGCGACCAGGCCCTCGACCACCTCGTCGCGGTCCATGCCGAGTTCTGCGGCGAGTTCGGTTGCGGTGGGCGCCCGGCCCAGCCGTTGCGACAGGTCGGCGGTGGCCGCGCCCAGCCGCAGGTGTAGTTCCTTCAGACGCCGGGGGACCTTGACCGACCAGCTGTTGTCACGGAAGTGACGCCGGACCTCACCCATGATCGTGGGCACCGCGAACGAGACGAAATCCGATCCGGTCTCGACGTCGAAGCGCACCACCGCGTTGACCAACCCGACCCGAGCGACCTGAACGAGGTCGTCGCGCGGTTCACCCCGGCCCTCGAACCGCCGGGCGATGTGATCGGCCAGTGGCAGGCACCGCTCCACGATCTTGTCCCGGTGGCGCTGGAATTCCGTCGACTCCGCGGCGAAGCTGGCCAGCTCACGGAACATGTCCGGGACATCGGCGTATTCGTTCGGTCGGGAAGATGAATCGCCGGCTTCTCGCGAAGTCACCGGCTGGAGGCCGCCCGTCGCGCCGTCAGGGTGATGCCGAAGACACTGCCGGACTCATCGGGGTCGCGCCCGTCGTGGAAAGTCTGCACGTCGTCGGCGAGCGAAGTCAGGACGTGCCAGCTGAAGCTGCCCGGCGCCACCACATCGTGGGTGTCGCACGCCGCGGAAGCCTCCACCACCAATTCGTCGTCACGCGGATCGACGATCACGACGAGCGTTGCGTCCGGAGTGGCCGAGCGGATCAGCCGGGTGCAGACTTCGTCCACCGCGAGCCTCAGGTCCGCCACGGCGTCGAAATCCAGGTCCTCGAAGGTGCCGATCGCACCGACCAGCGTACGCAGCATCGCCAGATTCTCCAGGCGGGCAGCAACGTGCACCTCCACGGCGCGCTGGCCTTGTTGGCGCTTGTTAGCGCGCGATTCGGCATCGATCATGTGGTCTCCCGGCAACACTTCACTGACACTATGCTCCTCCTGGAGCCCCTCGGAGACCCCGCCTTGGACGCTGCGTTCGAGCCGGTCAGTCATGATCGCCGTCGGATATGGACGACAACCGCGGCGCGGTGACCGCCGGGATCACGCTGATCATATTGATCGTGGTGGCGATAAGCATTAACGGCACTCAATCATGGTCTAGACCTCATACCCGCTCGGGGTGGCGAATAACCCAGCAGCAGGCAATAACTGCTTGAGTGAAGTTCTTAACAGCGCAACCGCCCGGAACTACACTTGTCGAGATGAGGCAAATTCTGCCGCGGGCAGTTGTGCTTCTGGGATCGTGGGCGATCGGACTGCTGGTGGCGGCCTGGGTTGTCCCCCATGTTTCGGTGTCAACGTCTGGGTTCATCGTCGCGGTGGCATTGTTCTCGGTGGCGCAGGCGATCCTGTCCCTGTTGATTTTGCGGTTGCCCCACGGGTACGCGTCGCTGCTGCTCGGCGGCACCGGCCTGGTGTTGACATTCGTTGCGTTGGGCCTCGCGGCGGTACTGACGCACGGGATCACCATCCGCGGCGTCGCGTCCTGGATTGCCGCGGCGATCGTGGTGTGGCTCGTGACGACGGTGGGCGCGATCTCGCTGCCGGACACGTTCGTTCGCAGCACAGCAAGGACCTAGAAGGGAGGGGTGATGGGCGACAGACATCACGACCCGACGGACCATTTTCGGACCACCCAACCGCACGCCGGTATCACGATGAAGGACAACCTCTTTTGGCCCGGGTTCATCCTGCTGGCCGTCGCATTGTCCGGGGTGATCGGCGCCTTGGCGGCCGCCGCCTACAGACACTACGAGTGGCTCGCCACGACGGTGCTCGTCGCCGTGCTCGGAACGGTCGCCGGGGCGCTGTGGTTTGTGGTTGAGTGCCGGCGAGTGACCCGCATCGACGAGCAGTGGAATCTAGCCGACGACAACGCAGACGCCAAAAGCGCTTCGCGCCAACACATTTCCGGCGGAGGTCCGGCCGAGGGCGTGGCTTAGAGGGCCATCACCGGCCCGGCGATCGGCGCAACAGCCATGCCGAGCGTCACCACCATCAGGGTCAGCAAAAACCAGCCTGCACCGTGCCATGCCCACCAGGTGCCCTCGTCGCGCCACACGCGGTAGGTCCGCAAAAACGCCCACAACCCGGCGGCAAACAAGATCGCGGGCCCGGCGAACGCCAGCAGCGTCCGCTCCGGCGGACCACAGGCCACCGTGTCGACGCTCATTCCGCCGCAGGTGCTGACCCACGCCGCAGCCATGACGACGAAACCGACGCCGGTGACCGCCGCTATGACCGCGAACCGGATGGCGGCGCGGACCTCGCCGTCCTCCTGCCCCAGGCGATCACCGCCTGACCGCTGATGCACCTCTGGCATGGTGTCCCTCGTATCCCGCGTTCGGCTGCTGTTGATTCAGTCGCTAGCTAATTCGGTTTGGTTACCGTCGTGATTACATCTGAGAGCCGCCTGGTCGGAATACCCACCCTGAGCACGGTAAAACGCTTGCCGGCTAAGTCAAGGTCGTCAGCGCATGACGTACCCCGGCTACCGCCTTGTCGATGTCGTCGCGGGACACGGTCAGGGCCGGACGGAACCGCACGCCGTGGGTGCCGGAGGCCAACAGGATCACGCCCCGCCGCCACAACAGGCGGACCAGGTCGTCGCGGTCCGCCGTGGTCGGCAGGCTGAACGCGCACATCAACCCGCGCCCGCGCGGGTCAAGTACCAGGGCGGGGAAGTCATCGGCAAGCTCGTCGAGCCGGGCGCGCAGATGACGGCCCCCGTCGGCCGCGCGCTCGAACAGCCCGTCGGCCTCGATCACCTCGAGGATGCGGCGTGCGCGCACCATGTCGGCGAGGTTGCCGCCCCACGTCGAGTTGATCCGTGAGCCAACCGTGAAGACGTTGTCGGCGATCTCGTCGACCCGGCGGCCCGCCATGATTCCGCACACCTGCGTCTTCTTGCCGAACGCCACGACATCGGGCTGCACGCCCAATTGCTGGTAAGCCCAAGCGGTTCCGGTCAAGCCGCAGCCGGTCTGCACCTCATCGAAGATCAGCAGCGCGTCGTATTCGTCGCACAGCTGACGCATCGCCGCGAAGAAGCCCGGGCGGAAGTGGCGGTCGCCGCCTTCGCCCTGGATGGGTTCGGCCACAAAGCAGGCGATGTCGTGCGGGTGCGCTTGGAAGGCCGCCCGGGCCTGCCGCAGCGATTCGGCTTCCAGCGCATCCATGGCCGCCTCGTCCAGCCCGGGCCGGAGGAACGGGGCGTCGATGCACGGCCAGTCGAACTTGGGGAAACGGGCCACAGTGACCGGCTTGGTGTTGGTCAGCGATAGGGCGTAGCCGCTGCGGCCATGGAAGGCGCCGCGCAGGTGCAGCACCCGGGTGCCGAGGGCGGGATCGAGGCCGCGTCGCTCGTTGTGCCGGCTCTTCCAGTCGAACGCCACCTTCAGCGCGTTCTCCACCGCCAGCGCGCCGCCGTCGACGAAGAACAGATGCGGCAGCGCCGGATCGCCGAGCACGCGCGCGAAGGTCTCGACGAAGCGAGCCATCGCCACCGTGTAGACGTCGGAGTTGCTGGGCTTGTTCAGCGCCGCCTGCACCAGCTCGGCGCGGAAGTCGTCGTCGTCGGCCAACGCCGGGTGATTCATGCCCAGCGCCGACGAGGCGAAGAACGTGAACATGTCGAGGTAACGCCGGCCGTCTCGGGCATCGACCAGATAGGACCCCCCGGAGCGGTCCAGGTCGAGCACCAGGTCGAAGCCGTCGGCCAGGATGCTGCGCGCCAGCACCTCATGAACCTGGTCGGGTTCGGTGTGAGCCCCGGATAGGCCAGACGGGAAGGTGTTGAGGACGGCGGTCATGCCGTCCATCCTAGCGAGATATTTACGAAATATTGATGCTTATGATGTAAATTTTATGGTACATGCTGGCGATCGCTGTAAAAAGTATTCAATATGATGGTGCTTCGGGTCTTCACGTTCGCGGTCGTCCGGATCCGTTGCAGCAGGTTCTCGAGCGCACGAGGAGACTCGACGCGCACCAGCAGAATGTAGCTTTCCTCGCCGGCCACCGAATGACAGGACTCGATCTCCGCGATGTGTTCCAGGCGGGCCGGCGCATCATCGGGTTGAGACGGATCAAGAGGAGTGATGGCCACGAACGCCGACAGCAGGTGCCCGAGCGCCTCCGGGTTGATCCGCGCGGAATACCCCGACACCACCCCGCGCGACTCCAGCCGGCGTACCCGCGACTGCACGGCCGAGACGGACAGGCGGGCGCTGGCGGCCAACTCCGACAACGTGGCGCGCCCGTTGGCGACCAGCTCGCGCACCAGGATTCGGTCGACGTCGTCGAGCGGCTCACCCATGGCCGGAGACTATCGCAACAGAGCCTTCTTAAAAGGCTCGCGATGAGCCATCCGCGCAAGCTGGTGACCTGGCAGCTGCGTGCGCTGTTCGCCGCCAGGCTGTCGGCCATGTACGCCGCCGAGGTGCCCGCATACGGCGCGCTGGTGCAGGTCAGCGAAGAGGTAAACCGGGATTACGTGACGCGCCACCCGGACGCCGAGCGCCTCGGCTCGCTGCGGCGGGTCACCGCCGAGCGGCACGGCGCCATCCGGGTCGGCAGCCCGGCCGAGCTGGCCGCCCTCGCCGACCTGTTCGCCGCGTTCGGCATGCTGCCGGTGGGCCGTTACGATCTTCGCAGCGCTCAGTCACCAATTCCGGTGGTGTCCACCGCTTTTCGTCCCGTCGACACCGACGAGCTGGCACGCAACCCATTCCGGGTCTTCACGTCGATGCTGGCCACGCGCGACCCCCGGTACTTCGACGCGGGGCTGCGGACCCGCGTGGAGGCGTTCCTCGCGCACCGCCAACTGTTCGACCCCGCCCTGCTTGCGAAGGCGCGGACGATCGCGGCCGACGGAGGCTGCGATGCCGACGCGGCGCTCGATTTCGTCGCCGCGGCGGTGGCAGCCTTCGCGCTGTCCTCCGCACCGATCGACAAGGCCTGGTACGACGAGTTATCGGGGGTGTCGGCGGTGGCCGCCGACATCGCCGGGGTCGACTCCACCCACATCAACCACCTGACGCCGCGGGTTTTGGACATCGACGACCTGTACGGGCGCATGACTCGCCGCGGCATCACCATGATCGATGCCATCCAGGGCCCGCCGCGCACCGACGGACCCGCCGTGCTGTTGCGGCAGACCTCGTTTCGCGCGCTGGACGAGCCGCGGCTGTTTCGCGGCCGGGACGGCAACGTCGGCCCCGGCAGCCTTCGGGTGCGGTTCGGCGAGGTCGAGGCGCGCGGTGTCGCGCTGACCCCGTTGGGCCGCCAACGCTACGACGCCGCCATGGCTGCTACTGATCCCGCGCAGGCGTGGAGCGACTACTTCCCGTCGACCGATGCCCAGATGGCCGCGGAAAAGCTGGCCTACTACCGCGGTGGCGATCCGACGGCGCCCATCGTCTACGAAGACTTCCTGCCGGCGTCGGCGGCGGGCATTTTCCGCTCGAACCTGGACCGCGACACGAAGGCCGCCGACCTGGCAGACGATTCTGGTTATGACTTTTATGGCATGGGGTGGCTCGCCGGGGCCATCGGCCGCGACATTCACGATCCCTACGCGCTGTATGACGAGGAGGCAGCCTCATGACCACAGACCAATTGCGCTCCCAGGTGCTCGGGGCGTTCGAAGCGATCGGCGTGAAGGCCACCCTCGACGAACCGGGTGGGCACGGCCTGCCGGCCAGCACCCCAATCACCGGCGAGACGCTATTCACCGTCGCGGAAACCACCCCCGAGCAGGCCGAACAGACGATCGCCGCAGCCGTCGAGGCGTTTTCGGCGTGGCGGGGCACACCGGCCCCGGTGCGCGGCGCGCTGGTGGCCCGGCTGGGCGAGCTGCTCACCGAACACAAGAACGACCTGGCCACGCTGGTGACGGTCGAGGTCGGCAAGATCACCTCCGAGGCGCTCGGTGAAGTGCAGGAGATGATCGACGTCTGCGGTTTCGCGGTCGGTCTGTCCCGGCAGCTTTACGGACGCACGATCGCGTCCGAGCGCGCCGGGCATCGGCTGGTCGAGACCTGGCATCCGCTCGGTGTGGCGGGCGTGATCACGGCGTTCAATTTCCCGGTCGCGGTCTGGGCATGGAACGCAGCGATAGCGCTGGTGTGCGGGGACACGGTGGTGTGGAAGCCCTCGGAGCTGACGCCGTTGACGGCCCTGGCCTGCCAGGCGCTGATCAGCCGGGCCGCCGCCGATGTCGGGGCGCCGCAGGCGGTGAGCCGCCTGATCCTGGGCGGTCGCGAGCTGGGCGAACGGCTGGTCGACGACCCCCGGATCGCGCTGCTGTCGGCGACCGGTTCGGTGCGGATGGGTCAGCAGGTCGGTCCGCGCGTCGCCGCGCGCTTCGGGCGGGCGCTACTGGAATTGGGCGGCAACAACGCGGCCATCGTGACGCCGTCGGCCGACCTGGACCTGGCCGTGCGCGGCATCGTGTTCGCCGCGGCGGGCACCGCCGGCCAGCGCTGCACCAGCCTGCGCCGGCTGATCGTGCACCGCTCGGTGGCCGATGAGGTGGTGGCGCGCGTCGTCTCCGCGTACCGGCAGCTGCCGATCGGCGATCCGTCGGCCCCGGGCACGCTCGTCGGCCCGCTCATCCACGAGACCGCCTACCGCGACATGGTGGGCGCGCTGGAGCAGGCCGTCGTCGACGGCGGCGAGGTCACCGGCGGAGCGCGCCAGGAGTGCGGGACGCCCAACGGCTACTACGTCGCGCCGGCCGTGGTCCGGATGCCGTCGCAAACCGCCATCGTGGCGACCGAGACGTTCGCGCCGGTCCTCTACGTGCTGACCTACGACGACCTGGACGAGGCGATAGCACTCAACAACGCTGTGCCACAGGGACTTTCGTCGGCGATTTTCACCACCGACCTGCGGGAAGCCGAGCGCTTTCTGGACGGCTCCGACTGCGGTATCGCCAACGTCAATATCGGCACGTCGGGTGCGGAGATCGGCGGCGCGTTCGGCGGCGAGAAGCAGACCGGGGGCGGTCGGGAGTCCGGTTCGGACGCCTGGAAGGCCTACATGCGGCGCGCGACCAACACCATCAACTATTCCAGCGAGTTGCCGCTGGCCCAAGGAGTCGAGTTCGGCTAGCGCGCGGTGGGCCGATCCCTTAGTAGCTTAGTAGTCATGAGTACTATCTGACACATGGTAGCCAGGAGGCGGTTATCCCCCGAGGACCGCCGCGCTGAGCTGCTCGCTCTGGGGGCGGAGGTCTTCGGGAAGCGGCCTTATGACGAGGTCCGCATCGACGAGATCGCCGAGCGGGCTGGGGTTTCACGGGCACTGATGTATCACTACTTCCCTGACAAGCGGGCGTTCTTCGCCGCGGTTGTCAAGGACGAGGCCGATCGGCTGTACGCGTCCACCAACAAGGACCAAGCCACCGGGCTGACGATGTTCGACGAGGTGCGGCTGGGGGTGATGGCCTACTTCGCTTGGCACGAGCAGAATCCGGAGGCCGCGTGGGCGGCGTATGTCGGGCTGGGCCGGTCGGACCCGGTTCTGCTGGGTACGTCCGACGAAGCCAAGAACAAGCAACTGGAACACATGATGTCGCGCATCGACGAGGTGGTATCCAAGGTCCCGGGGGCCAAGCTGGAAGCCGACATCGAACGGGATCTGCGGGTGATCTGCAATGGCTGGCTGGCGTTCACCTTCGAGGTGTGCCGACAGCGAATCATGGATCCGACCACCGACGCCGAGCGCCTGGCCGACTCTTGCGCGCACTCGCTCTTCGACGCGATCGCGCGGGTGCCCGAGATTCCCGCGGAACTGTCCCACGCGATGGAGACCGCCGCCATCGAACCGCGGTAGCTTGTCGGTGTCTGTTGGCACCATGGGTAGGTGAGCACTGGCCCGCCTGATCCGTTAGATCGATTCAGCGCGATCACCCGCGAATGGTTCACCAGCACCTTCGCCGCACCCACCAGCGCGCAGGCCGACGCCTGGGCGGCCATCGCCGACGGCAAGAACACCCTCGTCGTCGCGCCGACCGGCTCCGGCAAGACGCTGGCCGCGTTCCTATGGGCCTTAGACACCCTCGCCAGCCTCGCCGGCGCGCCCGAGCGGCCGGTGGGCACCCGGGTGCTCTACGTATCACCGCTCAAGGCGCTGGCCGTCGACGTCGAGCGCAACCTGCGCACGCCGCTCGCGGGGCTGACCCGGATCGCCGAGCGGAGCGGCCAGCGACCACCCGACATCAGCGTGGGCGTCCGCTCGGGAGACACCCCGCCCGCGCGGCGCCGCCAGCTCATCAGCCTCCCCGCCCGACGTGCTGATCACCACCCCCGAGTCGCTGTTTCTGATGCTGACCTCGGCCGCCCGCGAAACCCTGGCCGGCGTGCAGACCGTCATCGTCGACGAAATTCACGCCATCGCCGGCGGCAAACGCGGCGCGCATCTGGCGCTTTCGCTGGAACGCCTGGACGAGTTGCGGACGGGGCGTCCCGCGCAGCGCATCGGGTTGTCGGCGACCGTGCGTCCGCCCGAGGAGCTGGCGCGGTTTTTGTCCGGCGGAGTCCCGACGACTCGGACAACCGTAGTGGCTCCCCCGTCGACCAAGACCGTCGAGCTCACCGTGCAGGTGCCGGTGCCCGACATGGCCAACCTGGCGAACAACACCATCTGGCCCGACGTCGAAGCGCGGCTGGTCGACCTGATCGAATCGCACAATTCGACCATCGTGTTCGCCAATTCGCGGCGGCTGGCGGAACGGCTTACCGCGCGGCTGAACGAAATTCACGCCGAACGCAGCGGCGTCGAGCTTGCGGCTGATACCAACCCGAAGGTGGCCGGCGGGGCGCCGGCGCACATCATGGGTAGCGGCCAAACCTTCGGCGCGCCTCCGGACCTGGCGCGCGCCCACCACGGTTCGGTCAGCAAGGAGCAGCGCGCTCTGGTCGAAGAGGCCCTCAAGCGCGGGCAGCTCAAGGCGGTGGTGGCGACGTCGAGCCTGGAATTGGGCATCGACATGGGCGCGGTCGACCTGGTGATCCAGGTCGAGGCGCCGCCGTCGGTGGCCAGCGGACTGCAACGCATCGGGCGGGCCGGACACCAGGTCGGTGAGGTCTCCCGGGGCGTGCTGTTCCCCAAGCACCGCACCGACCTGATCGGCTGCGCCGTCAGCGTGCAGCGGATGCTCACCGGGCAGATCGAGACGATGCGGGTACCCGCCAACCCGCTGGACATCCTGGCGCAGCACACCGTGGCCGCGGCGGCGCTGGAGCCGCTGGACGCCGACCGGTGGTTCGACACGGTGCGGCGGGCCGCCCCGTTCGCGACGCTGCCGCGCAGCGTCTACGAGGCCACCCTGGACCTGCTGTCCGGCAAGTACCCGTCCACCGAGTTCGCGGAGCTGCGACCGCGACTGATCTACGACCGCGACACCGGCACCCTGACGGCGCGGCCCGGTGCGCAGCGGCTGGCCGTCACCTCCGGCGGCGCCATCCCGGACCGCGGGCTGTTCACGGTATACCTGGCTTCCGAATCCGAAAAGCCTTCGCGGGTAGGTGAACTCGAAGAGGAGATGGTGTACGAGTCGCGCCCCGGTGACGTGATCTCGCTGGGGGCCACCAGCTGGCGGATCACCGAGATCACCCACGACCGGGTGCTGGTGATCCCGGCGCCCGGCCAGCCGGCCCGGCTGCCGTTCTGGCACGGCGACGGCGTCGGCCGCCCGGCCGAGCTCGGAGCCGCGCTCGGTGCATTCACCGGTGAGCTGGCCGGCCTGGACCGCGAAGCGTTCGGTAAGCGTTGTGCCGCTTTGGGTTTCGACGATTACGCGACCGACAACCTGTGGGTGTTGCTGGACGACCAGCGCACCGCCACTGCGGTGGTCCCCACCGACACCACGCTTCTGGTCGAGCGGTTCCGCGACGAACTGGGCGACTGGCGGGTGATACTGCATTCGCCGTACGGGCTGCGGGTGCACGGGCCGCTCGCGCTGGCCGTGGGCCGGCGGCTGCGCGAACGCTACGGCATCGACGAGAAGCCGACCGCCTCCGACGACGGCATCGTGGTGCGCCTGCCCGACACTTTAGATGAAACACCTTCGGGCGCAGACCTTTTCGTGTTCGACGCCGACGAGATCGACCCGATCGTCACGGCCGAGGTGGGCGGCTCGGCGCTCTTCGCGTCGCGCTTCCGGGAATGCGCGGCCCGGGCTCTGCTGCTGCCCCGCCGGCACCCCGGGCGCCGCTCACCGCTGTGGCAACAGCGCCAGCGCGCGGCCCAGCTGCTGGAGGTGGCGCGCAAATACCCCGACTTCCCGGTTGTGCTGGAGACGGTCCGGGAATGCTTGCAAGACGTCTATGACGTGCCCGCGGTCGTCGAGCTGATGGCCGGCATCGCCCAGCGCCGGGTGCGGGTGCTGGAGGCCGAGACCACGCAGCCTTCACCGTTCGCGGCGTCGCTGTTGTTCGGCTATGTCGGCGCGTTCATGTACGAGGGCGATAGCCCGCTTGCCGAGCGCCGCGCCGCGGCGCTCTCGCTGGACAGCACACTGCTCGCCCAGCTACTCGGCCGCGTCGAGCTGCGCGAGCTGCTCGATCCCGCTGTCATCGCCGCGACCGGCCGCCAGCTGCAGCACCTGTCCGACGACCGGCTGGCCCGCGACGCCGAGGCGATCGCCGACCTGCTGCGACTGCTGGGACCGCTCACCGAAGATGAGATCGCCGCCCGGGCCGCCGCTTCCGACGTGGGCGGCTGGCTGGAGGGCCTGCGCGCCGCCAGGCGCGCGCTCACGGTGTCATTCGCCGGCCGCAGTTGGTGGGTGGCCGTCGAGGACATCGGCCGGCTGCGCGACGGGGTCGGGGCCGCCGTGCCGCTCGGCGTGCCGGCCACCTTCACCGAGGCGGTGGCCGACCCGCTGGGCGAGCTGCTGGGCCGCTACGCCCGCACCCACACCCCGTTCACCACCGCCGAGGTCGCGGCCCGGTTCGGCCTTGGGCTGCGGGTGACGGCCGACGTCCTTAGCCGGCTGGCCGATGACGGGCGGTTGGTGCGCGGCGACTTCGTCGCCGCCGGGGAGCTATCCAGCGGCAGCGGCGGCGAGCAGTGGTGCGACGCCGAGGTCTTGCGCATCCTGCGGCGGCGCTCGTTGGCCGCGTTGCGAGCCCAGGTGGAGCCGGTCAGCACCGCCGCCTACGCGCGATTCCTGCCGGCTTGGCATCGAGTGGGCGCCACCAACTCGGGTCTCGACGGGCTGGTGTCCGTGATCGACCAGCTAGCCGGCGTCCGCATTCCGGCATCGGCGATCGAACCGCTGGTGCTCGCCCCCCGGGTCCGCGACTACTCCCCGGCTATGCTCGACGAGCTCCTGGCCTCCGGGGAGGTCACCTGGTCGGGCGCGGGGTCGATCTCGGGCAGCGACGGCTGGATCGCCTTGCACGTCGCCGATTCGGCGTCCTTGACGCTGCCCGAGGCCGCCGAAATCGACCTGACCGACACCCACCGGGCGGTACTGGACATCCTGGCGGGAGGCGGCGCGTACTTCTTCCGCCAGCTCACCCAGGACGGACACGGCGAGTCCGACCTCAAAGCCGCGCTGTGGGACCTGATCTGGGCCGGTCGGGTCACCGGCGATACGTTCGCTCCGGTGCGCGCACTGCTCGGCGGCACCGGGAGCCGCAAACGTTCCGCTCCCGCACACCGGGCGCACCGTCCGCCGCGGCTGAGCCGATACCGCATCGCCAACCCCCAGCACCGCAGCACCGACCCGACGGTGGCCGGGCGGTGGTCGGCCCTGCCCGCTCCCGAGCCGGATTCCACGTTGAGGGCCCACTACCAAGCCGAGCTGCTGTTGAACCGCCACGGCGTGCTGACCAAGGGCGCGGTCGCGGCCGAGGGTGTGCCCGGCGGGTTCGCCACCCTCTACAAGGTGCTCAGCACATTCGAGGAAGCGGGCAGGTGCCAACGCGGCTATTTCGTCGAGTCGCTGGGTGGCGCCCAGTTCGCCGTCGCGTCCACCGTCGACCGCCTGCGCAGCTATCTCGACGGTGTCGACCCGGAACGGCCCGAATACCGGGCGGTCGTGCTGGCCGCCGCCGACCCGGCCAATCCCTACGGCGCGGCACTGCCCTGGCCCGAGCCGGCCACCGAGGGCGCGGCCCGGCCGGGCCGCAAGGCCGGGGCACTGGTCGTGCTGGTAGACGGCGCACTGGCCTGGTTCCTGGAGCGCGGCGGGCGCTCACTGCTGACGTTCACCAGCGATCCCGCCGCCCACCACGCGGCAGCCGTGGCACTGGCCGACCTGGTCGCCGCCCGGCGCGTCGCATCGATCCTGATCGAGCGTGTCGACGGGGCCCCGGCGCTGCAGCCCCAGAACGGGCCGGGCTCGGTGGCAGATGCGCTCTCGGATGCCGGCTTCGCCCGCACACCGCGCGGCTTGCGGCTGCGGTGAGCCATGCCCGAGGGTGACACCGTCTGGCACACGGCGGCCACACTGCGACAGCACCTGGCCGGCCGCACCCTCACCCGCTGCGATATCCGGGTGCCACGGTTCGCGACCGTCGATCTCACCGGGCACGTGGTGGACGAGGTGCTCAGCCGGGGTAAGCACCTGTTCATCAGGGTCGGGCCGGCCAGCATCCATTCGCATCTGAAGATGGACGGCAGTTGGCGGGTCGGAAACCGTGCGGTCAGAGTGGATCATCGGGCGCGAATTATCTTGGAAGCCAACGAGGTTCGAGCGGTCGGCGTCGACCTGGGCGTGCTCGACGTTCTCGACCGCGCGCACGACGGCGACGTGGTCGCACACCTGGGACCCGATCTGCTGGGCGCGGACTGGGACCCCCAGGTCGCCGCCGCCAATTTGACGGCGCGCCCGGACCGCACGCTGGCCGAGGCGCTGCTGGACCAGCGGGTGCTGGCCGGGGTGGGCAACGTCTACTGCAACGAATTGTGTTTCGTCAGCGGACATCTGCCCACCGCACCGGTCAGCGCGGTCACCGACCCGATGCGCCTGCTCGCTCGTGCCCGGAACATGCTGTGGATTAATCGCTTCCGCTGGAACCGCTGCACCACCGGCGACACCCGAGCCGGCCGGCAGCTGTGGGTCTATGGACGAGCCCATGAGCCTTGCCGCCGCTGCGGCACCAGTATCCAGTTCGACGACACCGCCGAGCGGGTGGCGTACTGGTGTCCGGTGTGCCAACGCTGAACGCCTGCGGGATGTCCCTCAAGTTACCGATCGCACACGCGACCCAAGGCTTCGCCAGACCAAGATGTCGCATGCAATGATCGCAGTGTCAGCCGCTTGGCTTGCCCGTCAGCGGAATGGTTCAGAAAGGACGACCATCCAAGTGCGTTCGCCCAGCACTGTGCGATCACTGGCCGGCCTTGTCCTGCTGGTCGCGCTGCCCAGCCTCGCGGGGGTGGCAGCCCCGACCGCGCATGCCGACGCGGTCGATGACACCTTCCTGTCAGCGCTGAAGGCCAAGGGCATCAACTTTGCGTCACCGCAAGCGGCGATCGTGGCGGGCCATGAGGTCTGCGACGAACTCGATCTCGGCAGACAGTCGTCCGACGTCGCAAACGACGTGACGAAAAACAGCAATCTGGACGGCTACCACGCCGGGTTCTTCGTCGGGGTCAGCATCGCCGCGTTCTGCCCGCGGCACGCCCAGTAGCCGCTCGTTCGGCTCATCCGGCTGATGGTGGTCGGGGCATCACGGTCCCCTTGAGCTCCGCGCCGATCGAAATGTCTTCGTACTTTTGCTGCTTGCGTTTGCGCCAACCAGTGCCCGCCGACGAGATCGGCGGCGGCATCAGCGGCGGCATCGGGAATCCGGAGTCTGCCGCGGTTATCGGGGTGGCCGCCGACGTGAGTTGGACCGGCACTTGCGATGCGGGCAACAGCCCCACCACCGCGGGCGGCGCGGTCAGCTTGCCCACCGACACTCCGACGCCGATCGCCGCCGTGGGCGCCGCCGACAGGCCGGCGGCGCCGAACGCGCCCGCCCCCGCTCCCAGGGCCGCCTGACCCTCCGACAATCCCGTGCCGATGTCGCCGCCCACGGTCTGCAATGCCTGGGCCGAGGTGTTCTGCGCCGCATAGCTGAGCAGGTTGACGGGAAAACCGGACGATATGAACTGGTTGGCGTAGGTGTTCGCCAGTCCAAACCAGCCGGCTTGCGGGTCGAAGCCTTGGATCGCCGAGATTATCGAAGATATCGAAGGCGCGGCCGAATTGGTGGTCGTAGACGTGGCCGCGGCGGACGTCGCACCGGCCTGAGCCGCCGTCCCCGCCGGATTGGTGATCGACAGCGGCGAGGAGAACTTAGGCAGCGTGGTGGCTTGTGCCGACGCCGCCTCGTATCGACTCATCGCCGCCGAGTTGTTCGCCCACATGCCCTGGTATTCGTCTTCGGTTTCGGCGATGGCCGGAAGATTGATCCCGAACCGATTGGTGGCCAGCAATTGTGCCAGCCGCGTCCGATTGGCACTCACCGATGCCACCGGTACCACCGCCGAACGAGCGGAGTTGAATGCCGCGACGGCGTCCTGCGCCGCGACGGCCATTTGCTGGCATTGCGCAGCGGTGGTGCGCAACCACGCGAGGTAGGGCTCGACAGCCTGGGTCATCGCCGCGGCGGAGGGACCGTGCCAGGCGCCGTCCAGTGAGGTCAATGCCGCGGCATTGATGCCCGCCGATTCCTCCAGACTCGTGCCGAGCCGCTGCCAAGCCCCGGACGCTTCAATGAGCGATTCCGAACCCGGTCCCGAGTGGATGAGGGCAGAGGTGACCTCGGGCGGCAATGCCGTGAACTCCATGACACCTCACATTGACTACCGTGGGAAAACTTTTGGAACATTGCGTTGACCAGGCCGACGAAAACCCCCGAAACATTGGACATCTATTCGCAACCAGACTAATCCCGGGCCGACTAATCCCGGGCATGTGCCAGAAAAAACTGCGCAATCACTTCCGATGCGTCGAACGCACGCGTGGTGGGCCCAATGATCGCCTGGGGCAAATTTTGCTTGCCACCCGGCCAGGTGTGCCCGCCGTCGTCAATGCGGTAGAAGATCACTTCACTGGACGCCGCGCAGGCCGAGGAATCGAAGCGGCGGACGTAGGTTCCGTCTCCGACGTCGGGCAGGTCCTGTTTGGACGGCTCGCCCTGACACCCGTCGACCGAACGCCACTTGTCGACCATGCTCGAAGCCGAGACCGAGTGGCTGAGCCCGCCGCGGCCGTGCACATCCCCGCCGTTGAAGGGCACCAGTCGATCCGCGGTTCCATGCGCCGCCAGAACCGACACCGGCCGCGACGGATTGCACGCCACACCGACGCCAAGAGTGCCCGCAACCGGCGCGATCGCGGCAAAAATATCAGCACGATCACAACCCAATTTGTTGGACATGAATCCGCCGTTGGACATGCCGGTGACGAAGACGTGGCCCGAAGCGACCCCGAACTCCTTGACCAGCTTGCTGGTCAAGGCCACCAGGAAGCCGACGTCGTCGACGTGATGGCGGTCCGCCGGCGACGCCCCGCGCCCGTCGGCCCAGCTCTTGTCATAGCCGTCGGGATAGGCCACCAGCAGGTTGTTGACGTCGGCAACGGGGTCGAAGTCGCTGAGACCTTCCTGCCCGACGCCGGTACCGCCGGCACCGTGCAGATTGAGCACCAGACCAGCGGCGGAACCGGGCGGCACATGCACCCGGTAGGTCCGGTTGAGGCCGCCGAACTGCAATGTCCCAGGCTCATCCCGGGCGCTGGCGGCCGAGACCGGCCGCCCGGCGCAGCCGACCAGACACACCGCGAGGACGCTGATCGATAGCAGTCGCGCCCACGGCATGCCGTCAAATTACCGATCGCCGCCCGCTCAACCCGCAGCACCCTCGCGGGCCCACCGCCCGTTGTGGCGCCTGGCTCCGCGACCTAACGGGCGGATGAACAGACGATGTACAAGTACCCGCCGTTGTCGAACCTTGGTTGCACCAATCGCGATGCCCGGCGGAAAATGTCAGAGCGTAGAAATGCCGAAACCTTCAATGCTCGCTGGCGGCCCAACATGGCGTCAGCGAGTCATCTGACTTCAGGGAGCACCCAAATGGTTACCCGTCTTCTTGTGGCTGCGGCGATCGCGGTGATCGGCCCTCTGGGGGCAGTCCAGACCGCTCATGCCGACACCAACGACAACAAGTTCATCGCACTGCTGAACTCCGAGGGAATCACCGACCACATATCCCCGTCCCACGCGATCGAGGCGGCTCACACCGTCTGCTCAAAACTTGAAGGCGGCGAGACTCCCAACCAGGTGGCGACTGACGTGCTGAACAACAGCAGCATGCCCGCCTACCACAGCGGCTACTTCGTCGGCGCGGCCATCAAGGTGTACTGCCCGCAGTTCACACCTGAGGAGTCCCCCGCCAACGGCTAGTGGCGGTTAGTTTCTCAATCGTCGCGTCTCTCTGCCCTCCGGTTGGGCCAAAAGAACCACCAGCGCCTCGCCGGCCTGCGATGATCGCTGTAAGCGGTTCAGTGCTGTGAGGAAGCAACGGCGCTTCTACTTCAACGGGAGGTTCAGTAATGACGCCCACCCGTATCTTGGCTGCCGGGCTCGCACCGGTGATCGCGCTGCTTGGCACCCTGGGGGCGGCGGCACCGATCGCTCATGCCGACGCTGCTGCCGACAACACGTTCACCGCGGCACTGAGCTCCAAGGGCATCAACTTCGCGTCACCGCAAGCCGCGATAATCGCCGGTCATGAGGCCTGCGACGAACTGGATCTCGGCAGGACGCCGGTGCAGGTGGCGACCGACGTGACGAAGAACAGCAACCTCGACGGCTATCATGCCGGCTACTTTGTCGGTCTAGCCGTACGCACGTACTGTCCGCAGCACGGCTCATAGATCCGGGCGTGTATACGTCTCGTTAAATTCTGATCCCATCGGGTTACAGGCGGGCATCCGGCGCCTTCCAGCACCTAACATCCAGGCAGTGACGATGTTTGGAGAGCTGACCTGTTGATCACGAAAGTTTTGGTAAGCGGCGCTATCGCACTCGCCGCCGCGGTGGGGGCAGCGGCTCCAGCCGGCGCGGACCCTACCTTGTTCGGCGTTCTCAGCTGCGGCTGTCAAGAGCAGGCTCCGGGGGACAGCGCAATTTTCTCGGACCACGTAAAGCTGGGAATCCAGCAGGGCCTGACCGACCCGAGGGTCCCGCGCTAAGGGAGATTACGTTCGCATGCGCCGCCCGCGAGGCGCGACGCCGTTGATGTAGTGGAAGCGCGCGGCGCGTCGCCCGATGTGGTGGGCGCGTCCGCGGGTGCGGCGTGGCGCTCCGGCGAGATGTATCGGCTCGGCGTAGAACATCACCTTGGCAAGTTCAACCAGGACCAGGTAGCTGACGACGAAACCGGCCAGCACGGCAAAGAACTGCCACGGCAGCGGCGTGAACCCGAGCGTATGGGCCAGCGGCGAAATCGTGACAACAACGCCGACGGCGACGACGGTGATCGTGGTGATTGTCAGCAACGCGCTCGGTCGACTGCGGAAGAACGGCACCTTGCGCGTACGGATTGCGAAAATGATCAGCGTCTGGGTGGCAAGCGATTCGACGAACCAGCCGGTGCGGAATTCGATGGCGCTGGCATGCAGCACGCCCAACATCAACCCGAAGGTCAAGAAGTCGAACAGCGAACTGATCGGGCCGAAAATCAGCATGAACCGGCGGATGAAGGCGACATTCCAGTGCGCCGGCGCCTGCAGCTGCTGCTCGTCGACCCGGTCGGTCGGGATCGCCAGCTGCGACGAGTCGTAGAGCAGATTGTTCAGCAGGATCTGGCTGGGCAGCATCGGCAGAAACGGCAACAGGGCCGAGGCGGCCGCGGCGCTGAACATATTGCCGAAGTTGCTCGAGGTGCCCATGAGCACGTACTTGATGGTGTTGGCGAAAATCCGCCGGCCCTCGGCGACACCGGTGGCCAGCACGCCCAGGTCTTTTTCCAGCAGCACCACATCGGCTGCATCCTTGGCGACATCGGTCGCACTGTCGACCGAGATGCCCACGTCGGCCGAGTGCAGGGCCAGCGCGTCGTTGACACCATCGCCCAGGAAACCAACCGCGCGCCCGTGGCCCCGCAACGAGGTGATCAAACGCGCCTTCTGCTCGGGTGAAATGCGGGCAAAAATGGTGTGGTTCTGCGCGGCGTCAGCGAACTCGTCGTCGTCGAGCGCCTCGAGCTGTGCTCCGGTCATAGTGCCCTTGGACGCCAAATCGAGATCGGCGCAAACCTTTTCGGCGACCTGCGGATTATCGCCGGTGGCGATCTTGAGCTCGATACCGAGGTTGGCCAGTTCCGACAAGGACTGGCGTGCAGCGGGTTTGGGTTCGTCGGCGAAAACCAAAAACCCGGCCAACAGCAGATCGGATTCGTCCTGTGAGGTGATGGTCGTCAGCTCGGCCGCGGGCTTGGCCGCCACGGCCACCACGCGGCGCCCGGCGGCGAACAAGGCCGCAAGCGTTTCCTGCGCGACCGCCGCCGTCGTCTGGCATTGGGCCAGTATCTGTTCGGGCGCGCCCTTGACCACGAGCACACGTTTCCCGTCATCGTCGAGCAAAACCGATGTCGCCCGGCGCTCGTGTTCGAACGGCAGCATCGCGACCCGGTGCACGGCATCGCCCACAAGTCGCTGCGGCAGTGGGGACTCCCAGAGCGCGGCGTCGAGCGCGTTGGCGCTGACGCCACCGGATTCCGGGTCCACATCGGTGGCCAGCAGCCCGAGGCGCCGAACCGACTCGCTGTGCACACCGGCAGGGTCAGTCGTGTCGACCAAGCGGATCCGGCCTTCGGTCAGCGTCCCGGTCTTGTCGGTGATGAGGATGTCGATGTCGCCGAGATCCTCGATGCACACCAGCCGTTTGACGAGCACCTTCGCCTTGGCCAGCTGCCGCGCCCCGGTTGCCAGGCTGGTGCTGACCACGGCGGGCAGCAGCTGCGGCGTAATACCGACCGCGATCGCCAGTGAGAACAGCACGGAATCGATAACCGGCTTGGCCAACAGCAGGTTGCTGATCAAGATGATCACCATCAACGCGATCGCGACCTGCAGCAGCAGATACGAGAACCGGCGCAGCCCCACCTGGAAGCCGGTTTCGGGTGACCGCTCGTCCAAACCCGCTGCGATGCGGCCGAATTCGGCATTTCTGCCCGTGGCGTACACGACTCCGGTGCCCTCGCCGGCGCTGACGATGGTGCCCATGAAAGCCAGGTCGGTCGATTCGGCAAGTTCGGTTGCGGCGGGCACCGGCTGCGGCGATTTCTCTGATCCGGTCGACTCCCCGGTGAGGATGCTTTCGTTGCATTCCAGACCGCTGACATCGATCAGCCGGACATCGGCCGGCACGGCCTCGCCCAGCGACAGCCGAACCACATCGCCTGGGACCAGCGTGGTGACAGCGATCGTGACGAATTCCCCGTCGCGGCGCACCACTGTGTTGTGGTGCACCCCTGCATGCAACTCAGCGGCGGCGCGCTCGGCGCGATACTCGTTGATGAAGCCCAGGCCGATGCTGGCCGCCAGGATCACGCCGATGATGACCGCCTGGATACTGTCGCCCAAAAAGTATGAGACGACCGCGGTGCCGGCCAGCAAGATGAGCACCGCGCTGCGTAGTTGACGACCCAACACCGCCAGGGCGTTGACGTGATGCGTCCGCACGGCATTGGGCCCGAAGCGCACCAGCCTGGCAGATGCCTCCGCGCTGGACAATCCAGCGGCCGAGCTGTCCAACCGCCGCAGCACCTCGTCAATGGGGGACGCGGCGACCAGCGTCGTGGTCAGCACCTGAGCGTCCGGCGCAGTCACTTTCGGCGCTAACGACATCGCGGGGCTCTCCTAAGTTCGACGCACGGTTATCAACAATGTCATGTGCTCCCGTCCGTTCGCACCCGGAAAACCAGTTGTTTCACTACGTTCAACTTGGTGGTCACAAGTCGGTCGGGATCAATAGGTGGATACCTCATCCTCGGTCGGTAGGTCGCCGGTGACCATGAAGATGACGCGACGGCCGACCTCCACGGCGTGATCCGCGAAGCGCTCGTAAAATCGGCCCAGCAACGCCGTTTCCACACCGACGGAGATGCTGTGCTTCCATTCTCGATCTACCAGCACACTGAACAAATGCCTATGTAGATCATCCATGGCGTCGTCTTGTTCGTGAAGTTGAGCAGCCTTGTGCGGGTCGCGGGTCACCAGCACCTGTTTGGCGCTGTCGGCCAACGCGATTGCCACCTGGCCCATTTCGGCGAAGCACTCGCGAACTTCCTCGGGAAGTACGTGCTTCGGATACTCACGCTTGGCGATCTTGGCTACATGTACAGCCAACGCGCCCATTCGTTCGGTGTCGGCGATAAGCTGTATAGCGCTGAAGATTTCCCGCAGCTCGCCGGCTACCGGTTGCTGTAACGCCAGCAGCGCGAACGCCTCTTTTTCGACTTGGGCTCGCATCGCCACGATTCGCTGATGGTCGCGGATCACCTCTTCAGCGGCAACAGTGTCGGCCTCTGACAGCGCCTGCGTTGCGCGCTTCATTGCCACCCCGGCCACGCCACACATCTCTCCGAGTTGCGTGGTCAAATCGATTAGCTGCTTGTGATAGGCGGTTCGCATCGGTTAAGCCTCTCTGAACGCGCCAAGGCGCAAGTCGCACG
The DNA here is from genome assembly GCA_963820985.1 of uncultured Actinomycetota bacterium. GTDB lineage: Bacteria > Actinomycetota > Actinomycetes > Mycobacteriales > Mycobacteriaceae > Mycobacterium. The sequence continues at coordinate 165,509 of CAWGCI010000007.1, forward strand.
CAAGAGATGTTCGCCCGATTCGACGACTTTTGGCAAGTGACGAAAGCCCCAGAAGGGAGTTCTGAACGGCTCCTGCGCTTGATGCCGCTGCCGGTTAGTCTGCGTGTTGTATCACGGCAGCGGCGCCGAGGGCACTCATACGATTTCAACCGAGAAACGGTGTACTGATCAGGGGCCTTACATTGTTCACCCAGGCAAGGCGACATCGATCAGCGGCATGCGCCGGCATCGAATCACGGAGTTCGCCGAAAGCGCGGAGGACACGGTGATTACGCGATGCGGTCTGCCAGGTTTCGGCCTAGTGGCAGCCCCGTTGCGGACCGCCGCGGCGGCTACCCAACTGGCGCTTACTGCAAGCCTTGGGATCGCGGGCGCCGCCACAGGCACAGCCCTGTTGGGCGGCAGCGTGGCGGCGAGAATGGGCAAGTCGTTAACCCGTGCCGCGCCGGACGTTTCAGCGTTGGCGCGCGCGACGGCTGGGATTGCGATCGAGGCGATAGGTGGCCCACCGGCGCGGCGTAACAGCACCCACGGTCCGCGGCGCTGGATCGAGGTACGGGGCCTCGGCGGTAAGCACGCCTCGGCGATCGCCACCGACGTACTGGCGGCCATCCGCGCAACGCCGGGTGTGCGCGCCGCTTTCCTGAACCGCACCCTTGCGCGGCTAGTGGTCACCGTGGAGATCGACGGGCCCTCGGCGGCAGAGCTCGGCCGGATCGTCGCCGACGCCGAACGGCGCGACCGAACGCGCGGCGCACGACAGCACCCGGCCAGCCTGCCGGGCGACGACGCGCTGCTGATGGGCCGGATGGTGGCAGCCGCGGCCGCCACCGCGGGCCTTGGCCTTTCACTGACCGGCAGCCTGCTGCGGCTGCCCAGGCTGCCCGACTTGGTGGCCGTGCCACCGACGCTGGCGGATCACCTCCCGCGGCTGCGCCGAGAGCTCGAGCGTCGCCTCGGGCCGGAGGGCACCGATGTTTTGTTCGGTTTCGTGAACGCCGCGACGGCCGCGTTGACGCTGTCGCCGACGGCGGCGGCCGCGGAGGCCGCAACCCGCACGATGCTGGCTGCCGAGGCTTGGAACGGTCGGCTGACGTGGTCGCGGCATGAACCCGGGCTGGGCAGTCAACCGATGCCTGACGACGCGCCTCCCACGCCGCGAAGCGTGTCTATTCCGCCCGACGGGCCCGCGGAACGCTATGCCAACCGGGTCGGTGTGGCCGGCCTTGGCGCCTCCGCTGTGGTCGGTCTGCTGTCCCGCAACCCCGACGCGGCCGGCGCCGCCGCGCTGGCCGCCGTCCCCAAGCCGTTGCGCACCGTGCGGGAGGGATTCGGCTGCACGATGAGTCGCGGCCTGACCGCCCGTCACGACGCGCTGGTGCTGCGCCCGAGTGCGCTGCGTTCACTCGACCGGGTCGACGCGATCATGATCGATCCGCGAGCGCTGTACACCGACGCATTGATGGTCAGTCGCGTTTTGGGGGTGGAGAATTCGGTACGGACCCATGCCTGGGAAGCGGTTCAGGCCGCACTCGACGACGACGGCCTGGGGCCGGGATGGCACAAGCTGGCCGATATCCCCGGCGCCGGCAACTCCGGCGAGGCATTGATCAGCCCGGTTCGCGATCCGTTCGCGGCGGCGGTCCTTACCGAAGCGCGGCAGTCGCAGCCGCGCATCTATTCCCTCGATGACGACGGATTACGTTCTCTAGCACGAGGTTTCGACCAACTGTATCCCGCAGAAGGTTCCATCGACCACGCGGTGGCGGCGGCCGTCGCGGAACTGAAGGCCGGCGGTGCCACCGTGGCGCTGTTGACCACGTCGGGGATGCGGGCCGCGCACCGGTCCGACGTCACGATCGGCGTGCTCCGGGACGGGCATGCGCCGCCGTGGGGTGCCGACGTGATCGCCAAAGACCTGACCGGTCCCTGGCGGGTGCTGCACGCGCTGCCCGCCGCGCGCGCCGCCACCGCCGGTGCCGTCCGGTTGTCAGCCTCGGCTTCGGCGATCGGCGCACTGATGTTGATTCCCGGTGTGCCCGGGCGCAGTTCGGCGTCGGTCAATGTCGGCATGGTCGCCAGCCTGTGGTTCGGATACCGGGCGGCCATCAAGGTCCTTCGGGACCCGCTGCCGGAGCCCGAAACCGCCCACGAGTGGCATGCCCTGCCTGTTGCGGAGGTGCAGCGGCTGCTGCCCCGTCCCCCCGACGAACATCACGAGGAGCCACCCGAATGGTGGCAGAAGTTGCCACCGGTTCGCGCGCTGCACGGCGCGACGGTGACGTCGTGGGGAACCGTCCGCGATTTCGCCAACGAGATGCGCGGCGACCTAGCGGACCCGATCACACCGCTATTGGCCACCGGTGCGTTGGCCAGCGCGCTGCTCGGCTCGGCGCTGGATGCGGTCCTGGTGGGCAGTGTCCTGTTGGTCAACGCCGCCTTGTCGGCCGAACAACAGCTGCACGCCGAACGCATCCTGAATCGGCTGCTGGCCGTCCAGGAGCCGCCGGCGCGACGGCGCCTGGGCTCACTCGATGAGCAGCGCCGCGAGAAAGTGCCCGCCGCGCTGCTGCGGCTGGGCGACATCATTGAAGTCCGTGCCGACGAGGTGGTCCCAGCGGACGCCCGGCTGCTGCACGCCTTGAATCTGGAAGTCGACGAATCGACGCTGACCGGCGAGTCGCTGCCGGTGGCCAAGGAGATCGAACCCACACCGGGCGCCCCGCTGGCCGAACGGACATGCATGCTCTACGCCGGCACCACGGTGGTCGCGGGCACGGCGGTGGCAGTGGTGACCGCGGTCGGTTCACGCTCGGAGATGCGCCGGGCGCTGGCGATGGCTCCGAGAAAGTTGCAGGAGATCGGCCTGCAGCGACAGTTGCGGCATATCACCCGCCGGGCGTTGCCGTTCAGCGTGGCCAGCGGGGCCCTGGTCGGGTTGCTCAGCGTGTCGCGGGGCACCCCGCTGCGGGCGGCGGTTTCCAGTGCGGTCACGCTGATCGTCGCGGCCATACCGGAAGGGTTGCCTCTCGTGGCGACCTTGGCACAGCAGGCCGCCGCGCGCCGGCTCACCGGCGAATCGGTGCTGATCCGCAACGCCCACGCGGTCGAGGCGCTGGCCCGGTTGAACGTGGTGTGCTTCGACAAGACCGGCACGCTGAGCGAAAACCGGCTGAAGGTCAAAGCGGTGCGCCCGATGACGGGCTTCACCTCCGGAGAGGTGCTGGACGCGGCGCTGAGCACGAGCTACGCCAGGCACACCCACCGCGTCGAGCACGCCACCGACGACGCGATACACCAGGCTGCCGACGACCCTTTGCTGCGGGGCGATGGTTCGCCGCCGCGACCGCGGAAGACCCGTGACGCCTTCCTGCCGTTCCAGTCCGGTCGCCCGTTCGCGGCCGCGCTCGAGGGCACCCGGCTGACCATCAAGGGTTCACCCGAGGTGCTCTCGTCGGCGCTGCTCCATGATGACGAACCGTTGACGCAGCGGATCGACCAGATGGCGGCCAACGGATTGCGGGTACTGGCGGTCGCCGAGCGCCGGCTCAGCCCGGATCAGGCCGCGGCCGCCGCGGCCGATCCCGATCTGCTCGAGGCCTTGTGCACGTCCGAGCTCACTCCGATCGGTCTGCTCGGATTGGCCGACACCCCGCGACCCATGGCCCGGTCGGTGCTGAAGGCGCTCGCCGAGCGTGACATCGGCGTCCGGCTGATCACCGGCGATCATCCGGTGACCGCGGCCGTGATCGCCCAGGAGCTGGGCATCGACGTCACCGCCGAACAGGTGATCATCGGCAGCGATTGGGAGGCACTGTCCGCCGACGAGCGGGCCGCGGCGGTCGCGTCGCACGTTGTCTTCGCGCGGATGACGCCGGAACACAAGATCGACGTGGTACAGACCCTCGAGCGGTCCGGGCTCGTGACGGCGATGGTCGGCGACGGCGTCAACGACGCCGCCGCGATCCGGTCGGCCAGCGTGGGCATCGGGCTCGCCGCGCGCGGCAGTGATGCCGCGCGCACCGCGGCCGACGTGGTGCTGCTCGATGAGCGGATCGAGGCGCTGCTGGACGCCCTCGACGAGGGCCAGCAGCTGTGGCGGCGAGTGCAGTCGGCGGTGTCAATGCTGCTGGGCGGCAACCTCGGAGAGGTGTGCTTTGCGCATGATCACCACCATCCTGACCGGACGTTCGGTGCTCAACGCCCGCCAAATGCTGTTGGTCAACATGCTGACCGACGCGCTGCCCGCCGCGGCACTGGCGGTCAGCCCGCAGACGGGCACCGAAGGCGTCGACCGCGGCGAGGCGGCGATGTGGCGCGCGATCGGGATTCGGGGCGCGGCTACCACGATCGGTGCCACGCAGGCTGGGCGATGGCTAGCGTGACCGGCACGCCGCGCCGCGCGGCGACGGTCTCGCTGATCGCGTTGGTCAGCACGCAACTGGCCCAGACATTGGTCGACTCGCGCGCTCCCCTGGTGGTGTTGACGTCGGTCGGCTCCGTCGGCGCACTCGTGGTGGTGGTCAGCACCCCAGGACTCAGCCAGGTGTTCGGCTGCACCCCCGTGGACCCGCTCGCCTGGAGTCAGGGCCTGCTGGCCGCTGCGGTCGCGAGTGGGGTGTCGGCGATGGCCCCCGAGCTGCTCTACCGTGCCTCACAAAACGTGCAGCGACATTTCCGCGGCGGCGGCGAGCCCGCCGACTGACGCCAATCCGGCTGACTGTGCACAACGTCACACCTACTCGTGACCGGAGACCCTGGCCGCCCCCAATCACGCGGTCCAGCATTGAGGAGTGTCGAAGAAGCGCTCAACCCTGCAACGCCATGGGGCGGATCCGTCAGAGCGGTCAGCTGCGAAACGCTGGTGGTGAGCAGCCGGGCCTGTTCGCTCCGGTCGCGGGTTGGTCATATTGACCGTACCGTTGCTAGCGGGTTGGACGGCTATCTGCAGAGTCAGCAGACAGGGAGTTGAAATGGAGCACGGAAACCGGTTGCAGCTCAAGCCTTATCGGTCTGCTTCCGAGCACATCGACGGCGCCTGGTGGCCGCAGTCGAGCGACTTGGTCGCAGAGTTACCGGACTTGGTGACGTCGTTGTCCGACCGGCTCGGGCAGGTGGTGATGGTGGGCTACCGCCGCAACGGCTGGGAAGAGACGCCGCCGCTGACCGACATCGCCGGCCACACGATCGAATTGCTCGGCTTCACCAGCGACGAGCCGGCCAGTGTCATCCTGATCGGGGAGGACGGCCGCCACGTCACCCTGCATGTGATCCGGCCGGACGCCAGCGAAGGGGTCGCCCGGCAAACGCTCGCGGCGGCACGGGTGCCCGCCGACGCTACGCCGGCCGGCCCCGCAACCGTCGCGCGATCCGTGGCCGACGTTGCGGACAAGTTGGTCAAACACGAGGGCCTTGACGACAAGCAGCGGACCGCTCAGATCAAGCGCTGGTCTGAGGAGGCCGCGGAACAATTCGTCAATGCACCGATCCAAGCTTTCGTCCCCGTCCTCGTCGAACACATCGTTCGCAACCGCATGATTGAGTCCCGCCGGGAAATCCCGTCGGCCGCGGCGGCGAGCGGACACTGAGCCTTGACCGCATCGTGAGGTAACCACGCGATGAGCGTCCGGTCGCGGGACCGTCCGGAGACCGGCCCTGCGGTGGTAAGCGCACTGACCGACCCCGACGCGGCGTTTCTCGCCGTGCCGGTCGTCGTCGAACGGCTCCAGACCGACCCCGAGCGCGGGCTGACCGCGCAGGAGGCCACCCGGCGACTCGCCGTGGTGGGCGCCAATGACATCGAGAGCGTCCCGCCGGCGCCGACCTGGAAGAAGCTCGTCGCGCAGTTCCGCAGTCCGTTGATCTACCTGCTGTTCGCCGCGCTGCTCGCCTCGCTGGCGGTCTGGGGGGTCGAGGGAGCCACCGGCTGGCCGGTCGACGCGGCGGTGATCGGTGTCATCCTCGTCCTCAACGCGCTGCTCGGTTACGTGCAGGAGACCCGCGCCGAACGGTCGGTTGATGCTCTGGCGCGGATGAGCGCGGCCACCGCGACGGTGCTGCGAGACGGAGCGGAACGCAAGGTTCCGGCCGGCGAAGTGGTGCCCGGCGACGTGCTGCTACTGGCGGAGGGCGACGCCGTCCCCGCCGATGCCAGGCTGTTGTCGACGGCGGGGCTTCAGGTGTCGGAGGCCGCGCTGACCGGTCGCAGCGAGCCGGTTCTCAAGGACGCCGGGGTACCGGCGGAGGCGGCGGAGCTGGCCGACAAGGTCGACATGGTGTTCAAGGGCACCGCGGTCACCAAGGGTGCCGGGCGGGCGGTGGTGACCGCCACGGCGATGGCAACGGAGACGGGTCAAATCGCCGGCCTGGTACGCACGGTCGACCGCGAGCCGACACCTTTGCAGCGCGAGGTGGCGCGGGCCAGCCGCCTGCTGGGGATCGCCGTGCTGGTGATCGCAGTGGTGGTGATCGCGACCATTGTCTTCGTCTTCGGCATCCACAGCGCCCACGACGTGGTCACGGCCGTGCTGCTGGGCGTCTCGCTGGCCGTGGCCGCCGTACCGGAGGGGCTGCCCGCCATCATGTCGGTCGTGCTCGCTCTGGGGATGCGGCGGATGGCCGGCCACCACGCCATCGTCAAGCAGCTTTCGTCGGCGGAGACCCTGGGGTCGGCGTCGGTGGTCTGCTCCGGCAAGACCGGCACCCTCACGATGGGCGAGATGACGATCGTCCGGGTCGTCACACCGCTGGGCGAGGCGACGGTCACGGGCGCCGGGTACCGGCCCGAGGGCCGGCTGGAGCACGACGGGGTCCCGGTGCGGGAAAGCCCCTCAGCAGGCGAGCTGTGGCGCCAGGCCGCGCTGGTGCTCGACGCGGGCAGCGTTGCCGGTGATGCGAACCTGCGGGAGAGCGAAGGTCGCTGGACCAGCCAGGGCGATCCCATCGCGGCGGCCTTCCAGGTGGCCCAGATGAAGATCGGCCGAACCGAGCATTTCGGCGGCCTCGGCGACGGCCAGCGGGCTCCACGGGCCGTCATGACGGGTGATCCCGGGGTGGTGCTCGACCACTGCACATGGCTGCAGAACGGTGATCGGCTGGCACCGCTCGACGACTCGATGAGGGCGACGATCCGCGGCGACGCCGAACGGCTGGCCCACGACGCCCTGCACGCCGTCGCCGTCGCGTGCCGCCGGCCCGGCGCCTCCGACGACCTGGTCTACCTCGGCATGGTGGGCATCACCGATCCACCGCGCCCCGAGGCGGCGGCGGCCATCGCCGACGCTCACCGCGCCGGGGTCAGGGTCGTGATGATTACCGGCGACCATCCGCGCGCCGCGGCGCGCATCGCCCGCGAGCTCGGCATCGAAGACAGGGAGTCGGCGGTGTCCGGCGCCGAGCTTGCCGCCCTGGATGACGATCAGCTCCGCGAAACCGTGCGCCGGCACTCGCAGTACACCCAGGTCAATCCAGCGGACAAGCTGCGCATCATCGGCGCGCTGCAGGCCGATCACCAGATCGTCGCCGTCACCGGCGAGGGGATCAACGACGCGCCCGCGCTGAAATCGGCCGACATCGGCATCGCGATGGGACGCACCGGCACCGAAGTCGCCCGGGAAGCGGCGAACATGATCCTCGCCGACGACAACTTCGCGACCATCGTCGCGGCCATCCGGGAAGGCCGGGGAATCTTTTCGAACATCAAGAAGTCCCTGCGCTACCTGCTGTCCTCCAACATGGGCGAAGTTTTCACCGTCTTCTTCGGCGTCGTGCTGGCCGGCGTGATCGGCCTGTCGCAGGGGGACACCGTCGCGCTGCCGCTGCTGGCCACCCAGATTCTGTGGGTCAATCTGCTCACCGATGGCGCGCCGGCCCTCGCAATGGGCGTGGACCCCCAGACCGAAGAGGTCATGCGCCGGCCGCCGCGCTCGAAGTCGGATCGGGTCATCGATGGCCGGATGTGGAACAACATCGTCGTGATCGGCGCGGCCGTGGCGGCCGCGACACTCATCACCATCCACTTGTACGCGCCCAGTGGGCCGATGCCGTCGTCCCTCGACACTGCCCGGACGGCGGGCTTCACCGTGCTGGTGATCACCCAGCTGTTCAACACCGTCAACGCCCGCTCCGACACCCAGACCGCCTTCCGAGCATTCTTCGCCAACGGCTGGTTATGGGCGGCGATCGCGCTGTCGGCGCTGCTGCAGGTGGCCGTCGTTCAGCTGCCCTTCCTGAACACCGCCTTCACCACCACTCCCCTCTCCCTGGGCCAATGGCTGGTGTGCATAGCGCTGTCCAGCACCGTCTTGTGGGTCAGCGAGTTGCGCAAGCTCATCTGGCGTTACGTCGATAAGCGACGTGCCAAGAGTTCCGTGATCGCGTCGATGTCGGCCGGCCCCGGTAAGCCCCAGTCCGGCTTGTAGTCGAACAGCTCATCGGCCTGCACGGTGCGCAGGTCGACGTCGAGAAGCTCAACGGCACCGAGCGGCACGAGGGCGGGGTGGACGTAGCCACACGCCCGGGCCAGGCAGAGCAATTCGAAGCGCAAGGTGGCCAGATAGTTGGCGCAGCGCACCGACTTCAGCGCCGGATCGAGCCCGTGCTGAAGCCAAGCCGACTGGGTGGCGACGCCGGAGGGACAGCGGCCGGTATGGCAGCGCTGAGCCTGGATACAGCCGATGGAGAACATGGCGGTTCGGGCAACGTTGACCATGTCGCAGCCCATGGCCAGCGCCAGCAGGGCGTTCTCGGGGATGCCGAGCTTCCCCGAGCCGATGAACACCACGTCGTGGTGCAGATCCTGGTCGGCGAAGGCCCGGTAGACACGGGGGAAGGCCCACTTGAAGGGCAGGGCGACGTGGTCGCTGAAGACGAGCGGGGCCGCGCCCGTGCCACCCTCGCCGCCGTCGATGGTCACGAAGTCGACGCCCCTGTCGGTGCGTGCCATCCGCGTTGCCAGCTCGAGCCAGAACCGCTCTTCCCCGACCGCGGACTTGATGCCCACCGGGAGACCCGTCTCGGCGGCAATGGTCTCCACCAGATCGAGCAGCCCGTCGACGTCGTGGAATGCGGAGTGCCCGGCGGGGCTCTTGCAGTCGACCCCGACCGGAATACCGCGGATCGCGCCGATCTCCGGGGTCACCTTGGCGCCGGGCAGCATGCCGCCGAGGCCCGGTTTGGCTCCCTGGCTCAGCTTGATCTCGATGCCCCGGATCGAAGGAGTGGCCGCAACTTGATCGACCAGGCGGGACAGGCTGAAGGTGCCGTCGTCGTTGCGGCAGCCGAAGTAGCCGGTGCCGATCTGCCAGACCAGGTCGCCGCCGTTGAGGTGGTAGGGCGAGATCCCGCCCTCGCCCGTGGTCTGCAGGGCGCCGGCCATGGCGACACCCTTGTTGAGCGCGGTGATCGCTGCGCCGGAGAGCGACCCGAAGCTCATCCCCGAAACGTTGACCAGCGACGACGGCCGGAAAGCCTTGGCCCGGCCGCGCGCGCCGCCCAGCACCTTCGCCGCCGGCAACGGCACGGCCGGGTCAGGGTGGCTGGGCTCGCCGTCTGGAGCCGGCACCGGAAACGCCGCGTGCTTGATGATCGGGTAGTTGTGCACCCGTTCCAGGTCGTTGTCGGTGCCGAAACCGAAATAGCGGTTGGTCAGCTTCGAGGACGTGTACACCCAGCGCCGCTGGTCGCGACTGAAGGGCCGCTCCGCGTCGTTGTCGGTGACGATGTACTGGCGCAGCTCCGGGCCGACCGCTTCGAGCAGGAACCGCAGGTGCCCGACGATCGGATAGTTGCGCAGGATGGTGTGCCGGCGCTGCAGCAGATCCCAGCCCGTCAACCCGGCCAGGCCGCCGCCGAGTAGGGCGGCCACCGAGCGCCGCCTCATACGGAATCGGAATCCAGGTCGGGGTCGCCGCCTAAAACGCCCAGCAGGTCTCGGGCCGAGACGATGCCCACCAGCGCACCATCGTGTTCCACCAGCACATGGCGGATGTAGCGGTCCATCATCCGCGCCGCCACCTGGTTAACCGTCGCATCGGCGCCGCACCACACCAATTTGGTGCTGGCTATTTGGAGGGCAGGCACCGTGGCCGGGTCCTTTTGAGCGGCCACCAGCCGGACGATGTCGCGCTCGCTGCACAGCGCGGCAGGCCGCTCTTCGTAACCGACCACGATGGCTCCGACGTCGTAAGCGACCATGGCCTTGGCGACGTCGGCAACCGTGGCGTCCGCGGGTACGCGCGCCACCGGGTCGCCGGTAATGGTGGAGATCGGGGTCACGCCCGCGGAATTCATGCCAGTCATGGCGTCATGTTCGCGCGAACGTGCCGGCTCGTTCTAGAGACCTCAGTCCTCAATTCGCCAGTCCAGATGCGACATTCGGCCCTAGTGTACGTGGGGAAGTCGAGGTCAAGCTGACGTTGACGTATTTGGCCGAGGGGAAGCATGAGAGGCGCCACGCGGGAGTTGCGCGCGCGACTGGGTTCCTGGATCGCGCGCAGCGCGCTGGCGGTGGTGGTCGCGTTGCCGGGCTTGCCGGGAGCGGTATCGACGGCTCATGCCGACACTAACGACGACAAATTCCTGGCATTGCTGAAGTCCGAGGGCATCACCGACCACGTATCTCCCCAACACGCGATCGATGCCGCTCACAGCGTCTGCCAGAAACTTGACGAGGGGGCGACGCCTAGCGCGGTGGCGACTGACGTGCTGAATAGCAGCACCATGCCCGCCTATCAGTGCGGCTACTTCGTCGGCGCGGCCATCAAGGTGTATTGCCCGCAGTACACGCCTGAGGAGGGCCCTGGGGAGACCCCCCACCTGACGGCATGCGTCCTAGACGATCGCCTCTCGGCGGCTGACGAACTCCCGGTGCCGACCGGTGAGCGGATCGTCGAACTCGATGCGCTGCGCCAGCAACTGCAGCGGCGTGCTGAAGTCGTCAGCCGCAACATCAATGACGTTGGGGTACAACGGGTCTCCCGTGATCGGCACGCCCAGCGACGCCATGTGCACCCGCAGTTGGTGGGTGCGCCCGGTGCGCGGCGTCAGCCGGTACAGGCCGTCCGGGTCTTGCAGCTCGACCAGCGTCTCGGCGTTGGGCACGCCGGGCTCGCTGACCGCCTGCAGGTGACCGCGGCGCTTGATGATGCGGCTGCGCACCACCCGCGGCAGCACCAGGTCCGGATCGATCGCCGCCCGCGCCAGGTAGGTCTTGCGCACCAGACCGCGGGCGAACAGCGTCTGATAGGCGCCGCGCAACTCGCGGCGGGTGGTGAACAGCAGCACCCCGGCGGTCAGCCGGTCCAGTCGGTGGGCCGGGCTCAGCTCCGGCATTCGCGAGCTCGCGGCGCAGCCGCACCAGCGCGGTCTGCGCGACATGGCGTCCGCGTGGCATGGTGGCCAAAAAGTGCGGCTTGTCGACGACCACGATGTCCGCGTCCCGGTAAAGCACGGGGATGTCGAAGGGCACCGGCACCTCGTCGGGCAGGTCGCGATACAGATAGACACTGGCCCCGGCGGGCAGCACGGTGGCCGCATCGACCACCGCGCCGTCGGCGTCGACGACCTCTCCGGCCAGGACTTTGGCGCGGGCCGGCCGCGCCGAACCGGGCGGTCAGCTCGGCCAGCACCGGCCCGCCCCGCAGCCGCACCCGGGCGGGCCCCAATCCGTCGCGCACCGGCAGCGGGGCGGGTCTCATCACAGGCTCAATTGAGCGGCACCGGCTCGAGGATCTCGGCGCGCGCCTCCGGCGCACTGGCCCGCAACTCGTCCGCCGACACGTCGTCGGGCTGGGCCTGCGACAGGATCTCGGCCTCCACCCGCGCGGTGTAGTTGCCGACCTCGCGTTCGATGTCCGCGGCGCTCCACCCCAGCACCGGCGCGACCACCTCGGCCACCTCCCGGGCGCAGTCGACGCCGCGGTGTGAGTATTCGATGGAGATCCGCATCCGCCGCGCCAGGATGTCCTCGAGATGCAGGGCCCCCTCGTCGGTGACGGCGTACAGCGCCTCCACCTTGAGGTAGCCCGGCGCCTCCTTGATCGGGCTCAGCAGCTCGGGTCGGCCGGCGGCCAGGGCCAGCACCTCGTCCATCAGCGAGCCGTAGCGGTCCAGCAGGTGGCGCACCCGGTAGGGATGCAGGCCCGACCAGCTCGCCGACGTGTTCGGCCTGGTTGATCAGCGCGAAGTAACCGTCGGCGCCCAGCAGGCTCACCTTCTCGGTGATCGACGGCGCGACCCGGGCCGGGATGAACTGCACCGCGGCGTCGATCGCGTCGGCGGCCATCACCCGGTAGGTGGTGTACTTGCCGCCGGCGATGGCGACCAGCCCGGGCGCGGGCACCGCGACCGCGTGCTCGCGCGACAGCTTGGAGGTTTCCTCGCTCTCGCCCGCCAGCAGCGGGCGCAGCCCGGCGTACACCCCGTCGATGTCGGCGTGCGTCAGCGGGGTGGCCAGCACGGTGTTGACGGTGCCCAGGATGTAGTCGATGTCGGCCTTGGTGGCCGCGGGGTGCGCCAGGTCGAGGTTCCAGTCGGTGTCGGTGGTGCCGATGATCCAGTGGTTGCCCCACGGGATGACGAACATCACCGACTTCTCGGTGCGCAGGATGATCGCGACATCGCTGACGATCCGGTCCCGCGGCACCACGATGTGCACGCCCTTGGACGCGCGCACCTGGAACCGCCCGCGCTGCTTGGACAGCGCCTGGATCTCGTCGGTCCAGACCCCGGTCGCGTTGACCACGACGTGGCCGCGGACCTCGGTGATCGCGCCGTCCTCGGAGTCGCGAACCCGCACGCCGACCACCCGGTCGCCCTCGCGCAGCAACGCCACCACCTGGCTGGAGCACCGCACGACCGCGCCGTAATGCGCCGCGGTGCGGGCGACCGTCATGGTGTGCCGGGCGTCGTCGACGACGGTGTCGTAGTAGCGGATGCCGCCGATCAAGGACGTCCGCTTTAACCCCGGACTTAATCGCAGTGCCCCGGCGCGGGTCAAATGCTTTTGCGGCGGAACGGATTTCGCGCCGCCGAGACTGTCGTAGAGAAAAATGCCCGCCGCGACATACGGTCGTTCCCACCCGCGCTTGGTCAGCGGAAACAAGAACGGCAACGGCTTGACCAGATGTGGCGCCAGCCGGGTCAGCGACAACTCGCGCTCGTGCAGCGCCTCGCGCACCAGCCCGAATTCCAGCTGCTCGAGGTAGCGCAACCCGCCGTGGAACATCTTCGACGACCGGCTCGACGTGCCGGAGGCGAAGTCCCGCGCCTCGACCAGCGCCACCTTGAGTCCACGCGTGGCCGCGTCCAGCGCGCACCCGGAACCCACCACGCCGCCGCCGATGACCACCACGTCGAATTGCTCAGAGCCGAGCCGCTCCCAGGCCACCGCGCGTTGCGCGGGTCCCAGCGAAGAAGCCGGCGACGAATCGGTCACGAGGAAAGACTCCTATCGGTTACTCGTCGGTAGCGTTGCTCAACCCAGGCTAGTGGCTTTCAGTCCAGATCGTCGTGCGCCATCAGCCGGCGGGCGGCCTCGGTGATCGAGCCGGACAACGACGGGTAAACGGCCAGCGTCTCGGCCAGCGCGTTGACGGTGATGCGGTTCTGCACCGCCACGGCGATCGGCAGGATCAGCTCGGACGCGATCGGCGCCACCACCACGCCGCCGATCACCACGCCGGTGGACTTCCGGCAGAAGATCTTGACGAAACCCTGCCGCAGCCCCGACATCTTGGCCCGGGCGTTGGTCCGCAACGGCAGCATGATGGTCCGGGCCAGCACCGAACCGTCGTCGATCATCGATTGCGGAACTCCGACGGCGGCGATCTCGGGCCTGGTGAACACCGTCGCCGCGACCGTGCGCAACCGAATCGGGCTGACGCCCTCGCCCAGCGCGTGATACATCGCGATCCGGCCCTGCATCGCCGCGACCGAGGCCAGCAGCAGCAGGCCGGTGCAGTCGCCGGCGGCATAGATCCCGGGCACCGAGGTGCGCGACACCCGGTCCACTTTCAGGTAGTCGCCCTGGCCCAGCTCGATGCCGACCCGTTCCAGGCCCAGGCCGGTGGTGTTGGGAACCGACCCGATGGTGATCAGGGCATGGCTGCCCGCGACGGTGCGGCCGTCGGTCATGGTCACCAGCACGCCGGTGTCGGTGCGGGTGACCGATTCGGCGCGGGCGTTCTTGAACAGCTGCACGCCCCGTTCGGCGAACGACTCTTCCAGCACCAGCGCCGCGTCGAGGTCCTCGTACGGCAGCACCCGGTCCCGGCTGGCCGCCACCGACACCTGGCACGCCGAGTTCGGTGTAGGCGTGCACGAACTCGGCACCGGTCACCCCGGAGCCCACCACGATCAGGTGCTCGGGCAGCGCCTCCAGGTCGTAGAGCTGGCGCCAGGTCAGGATGCGTTCGCCGTCGGGCTGGGCCGTCGGCATGATCCGCGGGCTGGCGCCGGTGGCGATCAACACCACGTCGGCGTCGTGCTCGCTGACGGTGCCGTCGGCGGCGGTCGCCTTGATGCGGTGCCGCGCCAGCCCGGGGGTGGGGTCGACCAACTCGCCGCGTGCCGCGACCAGATTCACACCCACGCTGCGCAGTTGGGCGGCGATGTCGGCGGACTGCTCGGCGGCCAGCCGCTTGACCCGGGCATGGATTTGCGGCAGCGAGATCTTGGCGTCGTCGATGTCGATGTCGAAGCCCAGCCGCGGCGCCCGGCGCAGCTCGGTGCGCAGCCAGGTGGAGGCGATGAACGTCTTGGACGGCACGCAGTCGTCCAGCACGGCCGCCCCACCGATGCCGTCGGAGTCGATGACGGTGACATCGGTTGACTCGGGGTGCGAGGTGGCGGCCACCAGCGCGGCTTCGTAACCGGCCGGTCCTCCACCGATGATCACGATGCGGGTCACCACAGCCCATAACCTAGCCGCGGAACGCCCAACATGCAGGTGCGCCGCATGCCCAGGCGCCGTTTAAGCTTTCCCCGTGCCGCTCTACGCCGCCTACGGGTCGAACATGCATCCCGAGCAGATGCAGCAGCGCGCACCCCACTCACCGATGGCGGGAACCGGCTGGTTACCGGGGTGGCGGCTGACGTTCGGCGGCGAGGACTTCGGGTGGGAAGGGGCGCTGGCCACCGTCGTCGAGGATCCGGATTCGCGGGTGTTCGTCGTGCTCTACGACATGACGCCGGCCGACGAAATGAACCTCGACCGCTGGGAGGGCTCCGAGTTCGGCGTGCACCAGAAGATCCGCTGCCGGGTGGAGCGGTTGTCGTCGGACACCACCACCGATCCCGTGCTGGCGTGGCTGTACGTGCTGGACGCCTGGGAGGGCGGGCTGCCGTCGGCGCGTTATCTCGGGGTGATGGCCGACGCGGCCGAGATCGCCGGCGCGCCAAGCGATTACGTCCACGACATCCGCACGCGCCCCGCCCGCAACATCGGCCCGGGGACTAGCACCTAATCCCCTTCAATTTCGCGAGCGTGCGTGTTTGTGCACGACACGCCGCGTCCGGGCCGGCATTCTGCGCACGCTCACGCGGCCCGCTGCAGGCGCCGTTCGATCCGCGCGACGAGCTCGACGGGGCGGTATCTGACGTCCTCGGCGACGATCGGGACGACGATCCAGCCCAGGTCCTGCACCGCCGCACCTCGTTTGCGGTCGCGGTAGAAAGCCGCGGGGCCGCTGTGCCAGTCGACTACCGTCGTACTCTGCTGCGACGCGGTACTCGGGCCACGCGAAATCGAACCGCCAGGTCTCGCCGTTGAGGTCGACGATCTCATACTGCAGGACCGGCGGCGGCAACCCGCCGTCGATCATGACGAGGCGGGCCTCGCTCTCCATCGGCGACTCGGCCAGCGGAGAGGCCAGCGCAAGCAGTTCGCGGCCGTCGACGACGCCACGGCCGCCCGGACTGCCGCATTGAGCATCGCGCTGCAGTCTCGCTGCGGCCGCACGCGCCGCTGCGCAAGGCGGCGTCCAGCGTCGCCAGGGCGCGAGGCCGCCGGCGAAGGCCACGCGCCACCTCGATCGCCGTCCACGCGGGCGTGGTGGTCGGCCGTCCGGCGACTGACCGTCAGCGGCGCGCCCTCGCGGCGGTGTACGACCAGGCCGCGGGTCGGTCGCAGCTGTTGCCCGACGGGATTCAGCACGTGCAGGTACCTATCCAGTTCGGTGTCGAAGCCGTAGCTGGCTGCGGCGGTGCTCAGGCACACCGCGACCTTGGTCCCTGTCGCCAGATCCAGGCCGCGCAGTCGCAGCGCGTCGGTCAATTTCGCCGCGGCCGTAGACGCCGTACCAAACCTGCTGCAGCACACCGTATTTCACAGTCCGACTTCGAGGCCGCGTCGGGTGAGATAGGCCAACGCCTGGGCGGAGGTCACCACGCCGCCTTGCGCATCGAGCAACCGGTCGAGCTCGGTATTCACGCCGGGTATCGTCGGCGCACCGCGCCGTACCCACAATTCACCCCTGTCGAGCGTGCGCAGATTGCCAGCCGGAAACGGCGTGTCGCGCACAAACACGCACGCTCGCGGCTTAAGTCGGTTCAGAGACCGCGCCGACTGCTCGATGACGTTGACCAGCACGCGCACACCGATGCCCAGGGCGCGCTCGTCGAGGTCGAACGTCGGCTGGTGCAGGTCCAACTGCGGTCCCTCGCCGGACCACACGCCCAAGCGCGCCATCGCGCCCGGAATTTCCTCGAGGTACCAGGAGAAATCCTCACCGCCGCCGGACTGGCGGGTGTCGGCGAGTGCATCGGGGCCGACGGCTTCGATCGCGTGGGTGAGGATGTGCGTCGAGACCTCCTCGTTGACCACCGGCGGCACGCCGCGACGATATTGCAGCGTGTGTTCGATCGCCAGCGGCGACAGCAGGCCCGTGACGACCTCGCGGATCATGCCTTCCAGGTCGACCCAGGTGTGCCGGCTGGCGGTGCGCACGGTGCCGGCCAGCACACCGGTTTGCGGGAATGGCGTTGGGCGCCACACCCGCATTGACCGCGCCCCACACCAACACGGTGTTGTTGCGCGGGTCGATGCGGCGCGACAGCACCCCGGGCAGCCCGGTGATCAGCGTGCCCAGCCCGTAGACCAGGTCGGCGGTCAGATGTGGACGCGACGTGTGCCCGCCCGGCGAATACAGCGTGATCTCGATCTGGTCGGCCGCCGAGGTGATGGGGCCCTGCCGCACCGCGACCTTGCCGACCTCGAGCCGCGGATCGCAGTGCAGGGCGAAGATCCGCGACACCCCGGTGATCGCACCGGCCGCGATGGCGTCGATCGCGCCGCCGGGCATCAGCTCCTCGGCGGCCTGGAAGATCAGCCGCACCCCGACGGGCAGCTCGGGCACCGACGCCAGGGCCAGCGCCGTTCCGAGCAGGATCGCGGTGTGCGCGTCGTGACCGCAGGCGTGCGCGACGTTGGGCATCGTCGATTCGTACGGCGCGCCGGTCCGCTCGGCCATCGGCAGGGCGTCCATGTCGGCGCGCAGCGCGACCCTCGGCTCGTGCTCGGGACCGAAATCACAGATCAGACCGGTTCCGCCGGGCAGCACCTTCGGGTTGAGCCCGGCGTCGGCCAGCCGCTCGGCGACGAACTGCGTGGTGGCGTACTCCTGACGGCCCAACTCCGGGTAGCGGTGGATGTGGCGCCGCCAGCCGACCAGGTCGTCGTAGTGTGCGGCAAGCCAGGATTCGGCGGTGTCGGTCAGGCTCATCCGGTCGCCCCGCTAGCCGATGGTCGCGACCCGCTGCGCCCGGCTTCGCCGCGCTTGCGATCGCTCCTGGCCCTGAGTTGCTGCGCCGCCAGCACCCGGTCGCGCTCGGCGGGGTCCTGCGCGAGGTGCACGACCGTGCGCGCCAGCATGATCGCGCCGTCGACGCACCGCGCGGTCGGCGCTGGGACCCGCGGCCGCGGCGGCGAAGGCGCGCTGGTGCACCGTGGCGCCGCCGGCGTCGACACCGATCACCGGATGAATCCCCGGCAGCACCTGGGTCACGTTGCCCATGTCGGTGCTGCCCATCGGCAGCGCGGCCTCGACCTCGGGCGTCACCGGCTCGCGGCCGAGTCGGCGCATCTCGTCGCGGCAGATGTCAGCGAGCCAGTGGTCGGGCTTGAGTTCGTCGTATGGCGGGCGCCGGGTTGTCGATTTCGTATTCGCAGCCGGCGGCCAGCGCGCCCGCGGCAAAGCAGGCGAACATCCTGCCCTCCAGCTCGCGCAGCGAGTCCGATTCGATCGCCCGCATCGCGTATTGCAAGCGTCGCGTGCCCGGGGATGACGTTGACCGCCTGCCCGCCGTCGGTGACGATGCCGTGCATCATCTGCCCCGGCGCCAGTTGCTGCCGCAGCAGCCCGATGGCCACCTGCGCGACGGTCACGGCGTCGGCGGCGTTGAGTCCCATAAAGGGCGCGACGGCGGCGTGCGATTCCTTGCCGAGGTAGTGCACGATCGCCTCGGACAGCGCCAGCGAGCGGGCCGCGGCGATGTCGCGTCGGGCCGGGATGCACCATCACCGCCACGGCGACGTCGTCGAACGTACCGGCCTGCAGCATCAGCGCCTTGCCGCCGCCGGCTTCCTCGGCGGGAGTTCCCAGCAACGAAACCCTCAGGCCGAGGTCGTCGGCGACCTCGGACAGCGCCAGGGCGGTGCCCACCGCCGACGCGGCGATGATGTTGTGGCCGCACGCGTGCCCGATCTCGGGCAGCGCGTCATATTCGGCACATATCCCGACGACCAGGGGTCCGCTGCCGAAGTCGGCGCGGAAGGCGGTGTCCAGGCCGGCGGCGCGCGCGGTGATCTCGAAACCCCGTTCGGCCACCAGCGCCTGCGCCTTGGCGCAGCTGCGGTGTTCGTCAAACGCCAGCTCCGGCTCGGCGTGGATGGCGTGGGACAGCTCGACCAGGTCGCTGCCACGACGCCGCACCACATCCTCGACGACGTCCAGTGGACTGGCTACAGGCATGTTCGCAGTATCTCACCGAGGCGCGCGGCGGGATCAGTGAGGTCACGCCAGTCCCGCGATGAATCCCGCCGCCTGGCCGGGGTAGGGCGGTGCGTCGTAGTCGTGGTGCGCATCGCGGTCGCGACCGCCGACGACGCAGATCGGATCACCGGGGCTGCACAGGTCGATGGCACGGCCGGCGAACAGACCCGCCGACGACAGGGGCGTGTTGAAGCGGTTGCCGGGATTGCCGAACACCGCAACCGCCGCGACCTTGCCGGCCAGACCGGGATCCAGCGCGGGAGCCGATCCGAAGTTGCCGATGGTGTTGCCCAGCGGCGGCACCCCCGCCAGCATCGAGACCGCGGCGGCGCCCTGCGAGAAGCCACCGAGCACCAGCCGCGTGGCCGGGCACTGGTCGGCCATCTGCGCGATGTGATCGCGTGCGTCGTTGGCGGCGTCGCCGGTGGTCAGAAAGTTATAGCTGGCCGGATAGTTCACCGCGTAGGCCTCGACGGTGCGCGAGCCGAGGGCGGGCTGCAGCGCGGCGAACAGCGCATCCCCAATCGCCCCCAGGCCGGGCGGCTCGGCGGTACCGCGGGCGAAGACGAGTTGGACGTCGGGACAACCCTCGGCTCGTGCCCTTGGCGCCGGACCGCACATGATCGTGGCCACCGACACGGCAGCGGTGACAGCCGAGACAACCGCCGGCCACCTAGCAAAACCCATGCGGCAGATCTTGACACATGCGGGGCTAAGCTCGCCCACTGTGGCCGAAACCCTGCCCGACCCCGGCGAACTCGCGCGGCGGGCAGCGCACGCCATCGCTGAGCGCACCGGCGTCGGCGAGCACGACGTCGCGATCGTCCTCGGGTCGGGATGGTCGCCGGCGGTCGCGGCGTTCGGCGCTCCGACCGCCGTGCTGCCCCAGGCCGACCTGCCGGGGTTCCGGCCGCCAACCGCGGTCGGGCACGCCGGCGAGCTGTTGTCGGTGCGCATCGGCGAGCATCGCGTCCTGGTGTTGGTCGGTCGCGTGCACGCCTACGAGGGACATGACCTCACGCATGTCGTGCACCCGGTCCGGGCGGCCTGCGCGGCGGGGGCGCGCGTCATCGTGCTCACCAACGCGGCCGGCGGGCTGCGCCCGGACATGGCCGTCGGCCAGCCGGTGCTGATCAGCGACCACCTGAACCTGACGGCGCGTTCGCCGCTGATCGGCGCGCAGTTCGTCGACATGACCGACGCGTACGCGCCGCGGCTGCGAAAGCTCGCCCGCGACCTCGACCCGGGGCTGGCCGAAGGCGTCTACGCGGGGCTGCCGGGCCCGCATTACGAGACGCCGGCGGAAATCCGGATGCTGCGGATGCTGGGCGCCGATCTGGTGGGCATGTCGACGGTGCACGAGACCATCGCGGCCCGGGCGGCCGGCGCCGAGGTGCTGGCCGTGTCCCTGGTGACGAACCTGGCCGCGGGCATCACCGGTGAACCGCTGAGCCACGCCGATGTGCTGGCCGTCGGGGCCGCGTCGGCGGCGCGGATCGGCTCTCTGCTGGCCGATGTCGTAGCCAGGAGTGCCGGTGTGACACCCGAGGAGTGGATCGCGCACGATCCCGACCCGCAGACGGCCGCCGAGCTCGCCGCATGTGACGCGGAAGAACTCGCGACGCGATTCGCCCGACCACTCGCGTTCGGCACTGCGGGATTGCGCGGACCGGTGCGCGGCGGACCGGACGCGATGAACCTCGCGGTGGTGCTGCGGGCGACCTGGGCGGTGGCACAGGTGCTCGGATATCGCGCGGGCGCGCTGGTGATCGTCGGGCGCGACGCTCGGCACGGCTCGGCGGTCTTTGCCACTGCGACGGCTGAAGTGCTTGCTGCCGAGGGTTTTTCGGTTCTGTTGCTGCCCGGCCCGGTGCCCACGCCGGTGGTCGCCTTCGCGGTGCGCCACATCGGCGCCGCCGCCGGGATACAGATCACGGCCTCACACAATCCGCCGGCCGACAACGGGTACAAGGTGTATCTCGACGGCGGCTTTCAGATCGTCTCCCCCACCGACCTCGCGATCGAAACCGCAATGGCCGCTGCGCCTTTCGCTGACCAGATCGCCCGCAGGCCCGTTCAGCCCGCCGACCCTGGCCTGATCGAGCGCTACATCGAGCGCGCGGCCGGGGTGCGCCGCTCCGCGGGTTCGGTGCGCCCGGTGAGGATAGCCCTGACACCGCTGCACGGCGTGGGCGGCGCGGTGGCCGTCGAGACGCTGCGCCGCGCCGGCTTCGATCAGGTGCACACCGTCGGGGCCCAGTTCGCGCCGGACCCCGACTTCCCCACCGTCGCGTTCCCGAACCCCGAGGAGCCGGGGGCCACCGACGCGCTGCTCACGCTGGCCGCGGACGTCGGGGCCGACGTCGCGATCGCGCTGGATCCCGACGCCGACCGTTGCGCGGTCGGAATACCGGCCGCATCGGGATGGCGGATGCTGTCGGGTGACGAAACCGGTTGGCTGTTCGGCGATTACATCTTGTCGCATCGCAGTCCGGAGGTCTCCCCGACGACCAGGATTGTGGCCAGCACGGTGGTGTCCTCACGGATGCTGGCGGCGATCGCCGCGCACTACGGCGCGGTGCACGTCGAGACGCTCACCGGCTTCAAGTGGCTGGCGCGCGCCGACGAGGACCTGCCCGGCACGCTGGTGTACGCCTACGAGGAAGCGATCGGGCACTGCGTGGACCCCGCCGCCGTACGCGACAAGGACGGCATCAGCGCTGCGGTACTGGTGTGCGATCTGGTGGCCGCACTCAAGGAGCAGGGCCGTTCGGTGCCCGAGATGCTGGACGAGCTCGCCCGCCGCCACGGCGTGCACGAAGTCGCGGCGGTGTCGCGCCGGGTCGCCGACGCCGACGAGGCCGCCGATTTGATGCGGCGGCTGCGGGCCGCACCGCCGGATCGAGCTGGCCGGATTCTCCGCCACCACAACGGATATCACCGACGCGCTGATCTTCACCGGCGGCGACGACGACACGTCGGTCAGGGTGGTGGTGCGGCCGTCGGGGACCGAGCCAAAGCTGAAGTGCTACCTGGAGGTTCGCCGAGCGGCGACGGGCGATCTGAAGCACGCCCGGGAACGGGCCGAGATGCTGCGCGACGAGCTGGCGTCCGAGGTACGGCGCTGGTGAGCTAGCGGGGGCCGAACTGGCGGTCGCCCGCGTCGCCGAGACCCGGCACTATGTAAGAGATCTCGTTGAGGCCGTCGTCGACGGCCGCGGTGAACAGACGTACCTGCGGAGCGACTTTCTCAACCGCCGCAAGGCCTTCCGGCGCAGCCACCACACAGAGCACGGTGATGTCGGTCGCGCCGCGGCGCAGCAACAGCCCGATGGTGTACGTGATCGACCCGCCGGTGGCCACCATGGGGTCCAGAACCATCACCGGCGTATCGCTCAGATCATCGGGCAGCGATTCCAGATACGGCATCGGTTGCGCGGTTTCCTCGTCGCGGGCCACGCCGACGAATCCGACGCGCGACTCCGGTATCGCGGCATGCGCCTCGTAGACCATGCCCAGTCCGGCGCGCAGCACCGGAACCAACAGCGGCGGTTTGGCCAGCCGCGATCCCGTCGTCTGCGCCAGCGGAGTGCGGATCGGGACGACCTCACTGGGCGCGTCCCGGGTGGCCTCGTACACCAGCATCGACGTCAGTTCCCGCAGCGCCGCCCGGAACGTCGCGTTGTCGGTGCGTTCGTCGCGCAGCACGGTCAGCCGCGCGGCGGCCAACGGGTGGTCGATCACGCTCACATCCACGGGTTCTGACCCTATATAACAATCCGACGTCGCCACGCTGACACGCGTGCGTCCATCCCGCCGGTTGCCGAAATCCGTTCGTATACTCCCCCGGTGCGAGGCCTGCGACTGTTAGGAGCGCGTGCTGCCGGCGGTGGCACTGCTGCTCTGTCCGGTCGCCCCTCGGGTGCTGGCGGCGGGGGTGCTGCCGACGCCGTCGCACGTGGTGATCGTGATCGAGGAGAACCGCGCGCAGGCCAACATCATCGGCAACAAGTCGGCGCCCTTCATCAACGCGCTGGCCGCCGGCGGCGCACTGATGACGCAATCGTTCGCCGAGACGCATCCCAGTGAGCCGAACTACCTGGCGCTGTTCGCGGGCGACACATTCGGCGTGACCAAGGACGTCTGCCCGGTGAACGCCGGCGCCGCACCTAACCTGGCTTCTGAATTGCTTGCTGCCGGTTACACATTCGACGGCTATGCCGAAGACCTGCCGGCCGTCGGATCGCCCGTCTGCAGCGCGGGCAAGTACGCGCGCAAGCACGTGCCGTGGGCGAACTTCACCAATGTGCCGCCGGCGAACTCGGTGCCGTTCTCCGCCTTCCCGACGGAATTACGCGAACCTGCCGACGGTGTCGTTCGTCATCCCCAACAACGACAACAACATGCACGACGGCTCGATCGCCGCGGGCGACGCGTGGCTGAACCGCCAGCTCGTCGGCTATGCCAACTGGGCCAGCGCCAACAACAGCCTGCTGATCGTGACGTGGGACGAGGACGACGGGGGCCCCCGCAACCAGATCCCCACGGTGATCTACGGCGCACACGTGCAGCCCGGCACCTACAGCGAACAGATCAGCCATTACAACGTGCTGTCCACGCTGGAGCAGATGTACGGGCTACCCAAGACGGGCAACGCGGCGAGCGCTGCCCCAATCGCCAGCATTTGGAGCGCCTAACCGCTACCGGAGCCGGGCAGCCTTCGCCCGCCGTCGCTATTCTGTGCCGCATGGCCGACCTCGTACCCATCCGCCTGAGCCTTGTCCGATGGTGACCGCTACACCGTGTGGGCGCCTCGCTGGCGCGACGCCGGCGACGAGTGGGAGGCGTTTCTGGGCAAGGACGAGGACCTGTACGGCTTTGAGACCGTCGCTGACCTGGTCGCATTCGTCCGCACCGATTCCGACAACGATCTCGTCGACCACCCGGCGTGGGACGACCTGACCTCGGCCCACGCGCACACGTTCGAACCCGCGGAAGACAAGCAGTTCGACCTCGTCGCGGTCGAGGAGCTGGTGGCCGAAAAGCCGACCGAGGAGTCGGTGAACACGCTGGCGGGCGCGCTGGCGATCGTGTCGTCCATCGGATCGGTGTGCGAACTGGCGGCGGTGTCGAAGTTCTTCAACGGCAACCCCGACCTGGGCACGGTGTCCGGCGGCATCGACCATTTCGCCGGTAAGGCCGGCCACAAACGCTGGAATTCGATCGCCACGATCATCGGGCGAAGCTGGGACGACGTGCTCAGCGCGATCGAGGAGATCATCAGCACGCCCGACGTCGACGCCGCAGGCTTCGGCGAAGGCCGCCGACGAGCTGGCCGAGGAGCGCGAAGAGCCCGAAGAGCCCGAAGTAGACGCCGCTGAAGACGAGGAAGACGCCGACGAGCCCGAGGATGAGGCGACTGACGAAGACGCGCGAAGACGACGAAGACGAAGAGAGACGACGCCGAGGACGACGAAGCCGAGGCCCGCGCCGAGGGCGACACCGTCGTGCTGGGCAGCGAAGCAGGACTTCTGGGCGCAGGTGGGTATCGACCCGATCCGGATCATGACCGACTCCGGCACCTTCTACACGCTGCGCTGCTACCTGGACGACAGCCCGATCTTCCTGGGCCGCAATGGCCGGATCAGCGTGTTCAGCTCCGAACGGGCGCTGGCGCGCTACCTCGCCGACGAACACGACCACGACTTGTCCGATCTGAGCACCTACGACGACATCCGCACCGCCGCCACCGACGGCTCACTGGCCGTCGACATCACCGACGACAACATCTACGTGCTGAGCGGGCTGGGCGACGATTTCGCCGACGGGCCCGACGCCGTGGACAAAGACCAGCTCGAGCTGGCCGTCGAGCTGCTTCGCGATATCGGCGACTACTCCGAGGAGAGCACCGTCGACAAGGCGCTCGAAACCGGCCGGCCGCTGGGCAAATTGGTGGCCTCCGTGCTGGAGCCCGACTCCGTCAGCAAGCCCTCGGCGCCGTATTCCGCGGCGGTACGGGAGTGGGAGCAGCTGGAACGGTTCGTGGAGTCGCGGCTGCGGCGTGAATAGCGCCCGACCGGCCGCGTTTGACGGACCACCGAGACTCCTCTTTACTGGCGGCAGCGTCCGCCGGCCTACACGAGGGGCTGCCAAACGGGAAGGTGAGCCGAGTGTCGCTTCCCGGAATCGGCGCCTTACCGCTGTATGGGTTCCAACGCCCGGGCATGTTGCTGTTCGGTTTGGTGCCGCTGGCGCTGCTCGCCGTCTACGTCGTCGTCCAGGCTCGGCGCCGACGACGCCTGCACCGGTTCACCGAGGCCGAGGTGCCGCAGTCGCTGTGGCGGCACCTTCCGATCGCGGTGTCGCTGCTCGCCCTGGTCCTGCTGACCGTGGCGCTGGCCACCCCCACCCATGACATGCGCATACCGCGCAACCGCGCCGTCATCATGCTGGTGATCGACATGTCGAATTCCATGCGGTCCACCGATGTCGAGCCCACCCGACTCAAGGCCGCCGAGGAGGCGGCCGGCCAGTTCGCCAAGCAGCTGACGCCGGGCATCAATCTCGGCCTGGTCGGTTTCGCGGGCACGCCGTACCTGCTGGTTCCCCCGACCCCGCAGCACCAGGCGACCCTCGAGGCGTTGAAGAACCTCCAGTTCGGCGACGGCACCGCGACCGGTGAGGCCATCTTCACCGCCCTGCATGCGATCGAAGCCACCGCCGTGGCCGGTGGGGACACCCCGCCGCCGGCCCGCATCGTGCTGCTGTCCGACGGCGGGGAGAACCGGCCGACCGATCCCAACGATCCGCATGACGGTGTCTTCACCGCCTCGCGCCTGGCCAAGGATCACGGAGTGCCGATCTCGACGATCGCCTTCGGAACACCAGAACGGCGACATCGTCATGGACGGACAACGCGTCGCCGTCCCCGTTTCGGCGGACCAGATGAAGACCGTCGCCAAGCTGTCGGGCGGGAAGTCCTACTCCGCGAGCAACATCGACGAACTCAACAAGAGCTACAACGCCATCGAGAACGAGATCGGGTATCGCATTGTGCCGGGCCCCGGAAGTGCGGGGTGGCTGCGCCTCGGCGTCATCACGGCGATAATCGCCGCGGCGTTGGGGCTGTTGATCAATCGACGGCTGCCGACTTGACGGATCTGGGCCTCAGGCGGGCAGCCTGCGGTTGAGGACCAGACCGGCCAATACGGCACCGGCCAGGATGACCGCACCGAGCAGCATCCAGGCGGCGCTGGCGTCGCCCCGCACGGTTTCGTAGCCGATCTGCTTCTGCAGGGTCGAATAGACGTTCTTGAGGGATTCCAGGCTGTCGGCGTGGAATGACTGACCGTCGGTGATCTCGCAGATCTTCTGCAGGGTTTGATCGTCGACCGGAACCGGAATGGTGGCGCCGTTGTAAACGACGGTGCCGTAGGGCGTCCCGAAGGAGATCGTCGATATCTGCACTCCCTCGGATTTGGCGGCCCGGGCCGCGGTGAACGCCCCCTGCGGCGCGTTGGGGTCCAGCGGCACGTTCTCGGCGCCGTCGGATTCCAGCACGATCCGCGCGGGTGGCGGACCTTCGCCGCCGCCCATCACCGCGCCGACGGTGGCGATCGCCTGCAGCGCGGTGAAGATGCCCTCCCCCGTCGCGGTCTTCGGCAGCGGCTGCAGGCCGTCGATCGCTGACTTCACGGCGCCCCGGTTGGTCGTCGGTGGCACCAGCAGCGTGGCGTTGGCGGCGAATTCCACCAGGCCGAGGTTGATCGCCGGCGTCAGCTCGTCGGCGAATTGCTTTCCGGCCTCCTGCGCGGCGGCCAGCCGGCTGGGCGGCACGTCATTGGACGCCATCGACTCCGAGACGTCGATGACCAGCATCACGACGGCGCGGTTGAGCGGAATCCGGATGTCCGACGTCGGCCCGGCCATTGCCGTCGTCAGCAGCACCAACGACGTGACCAGCAGGATCGTCGGCACGTGCCGCCACCGGCCGGAGCGCGGCCGGCGCGACGCGCTGCAGCACCTCCATGTTGGCGAACCGCAGCACCCGACGCCGGCGGGCGAACTGCAGCGCGACGTAGATTCCCGTGACCAGCAGCACGGCCAGCAGGAACACGAAGAACCAGGCGTTCTGGAAGCCCGTGAGCGACACGGGTCCCAGCAGGGGCAACTTCACCTCACCAACCTATGGCCGGGCGGCCCGGCGTCAAGTTGGGGTGGTGTTTACCTATTGCCAGCCAGGTGGCAGATCGCCGGCGTGATTGGGGCACTCGGTACGGACGGCGGCCGCCATGGCGTGCGCCGCATCCTCCGGCGACATCTCCCTGGAAAGCACCGCGAACGCATACGCGTAAGTCCCCTCTCGGTAGCCCATTCGCATAGCGTTCGCGTAGTCGTCCAACAGCGCGCACGCCCGCCGCTCATGGTTGGGGTCGGCTTGAGCGATACCGGAACCGCACCACGCGCCCAGTCCAACCACGGCGATTGCCGTGATAGCGCGGATGCACCAGCCGAACCGGCGCGTGTGCAATTTCATGGTGGACACGTCGTCGAATTTAACCCAAATAAGCCGATTGATAAACCAGGCGATGGTTACAAACGCAGGCCGCATGCGGATTTTGGCGAAAGCATCTGAGAGCAAGCCTATTTGGCGCTAAAGGTCGCTGAGTGCGTCAAACGGCCACAGACCGGCACGGTCGTGTTGTTCACTAGTCGACATGTTGCGCGGCAGTGCCACGACCGGGGTGCCTACGCTGCCGCTCGATCTCTACGGCAGAGAAGCGCTGGCCAAGCCGGCGCAGACCTACCGTCGTATTCGCGAGGCGGGAGCCGTCGTCTGGCTGCCGAAGAACCGACTCTGGGTCATGGGCCGCTATCGCGATGTCCGCCAGGCGCTTGGCGATGACCAGACCTACGCCAGCGGCGACGGCGTCGCCGCCAACCCGTTGACCAATGCGCTGACGGCTGGCACTACCCTCGCCAGCGACGGCGTAGCCCATGTCAAACGTCGGCGCCAACTGTGGCAATCCCTTTCGTCTAAAGCGCTCGCCGCCGTCGATGCGACTCTGCGTACCGAGGCGTCCGCGCTCATCGACAAGCTGTGCCAACGCGATGACTTCGACGGGGTTTCCGAATTCGCCGCGCACCTGCCGATCCGGGTCGTCGCCGATCTGGTCGGGGTCGATATCGACCACAACCGCATGCTGAAATATGGCCGTTCCGGGTTCGACGTGTTGGGCCCGGCCAACCTGCGAACCTTGCTGGCGATGCCGGCCGGGCTGAGTTTTTGGTACTACGCGCGGTCCATCCGTCCGGGCAACGTCAAGCCCGGCGGGTGGGCGGAATCGCTTCTGGCGGCCGGGCGCGACGGCGCAGTGAGCCAGGCCGAAGCCAAGGCCATGGTGGTCGACTTCATCGGCCCCAGCCTGGACACCACGATCCTGGCCTCAGCGCAGCTGTTGTGGAGCCTTGGCACCAACCCCGACGTGTGGGAAGAGCTTCGCGGTCATCCCGATCTGGTGCCGGCGGCTGCGCTCGAAGCGGTTCGCCTCGGCTCGCCGGTGCGCGGTTTCACGCGAATGGTCAAACAGGACACCGAGATCGACGGCATCATCCTGCACAAGGGCCAGCGCGTGGCGTTGCTCTACGCGTCGGCCAACATGGACGAAACCCAGTTCGGCCAACCCGAGGTCTTCTCGCTGCACCGCAAGGGAACCCACCTCGGGTGGGGTTTCGGCGCACACGCCTGCGTCGGCATGCACCTGTCCAAGATGGAGATGCACGCGCTGCTGCACGCGATGATCCCCGAAGTCGCCCGCATCGGCGTCGCCAGCCCAGTCCCGCTGTTGAACAACACGCTGCAGGGTTTCGAATCGCTGCGTGCGACATTTCGTCGGTAAATGCTCGGGGTCTTCGCGGCCACATTTTCGAAAACGCCAAGCGATTTCACCGGACTACGTCTACTGTTTGCGGCGGGCCGGAGGATAGCCGGCCGAAAAGTTGACCACATCGTTCCTCGCTAAGGGGCCATAAATATGGCAATGGGTGTTGGCATCATCTGGGCGGCCAAAAGCCGTTGTTTCAGCGCCGTCGGCGCGCCGCGAAAGGTTGCGAGAGTTGGTGCCGCCGTCCTGGCGGTCGCCGCTTTGACCGCCGTCCCTGCCGCGAACGCCGATCCGCCGCCGGGATGCTTCAAAGGGCTTGGACCACAACCGACTCCCGGCTGCGCTATCCGTGCGTTCGTGGCAGATATCAATGCGGCCGGGCTCACGGACGCCAGGGGCAACACGGTGGCGGTGGATCAGGGCTTGGATATGTGTGGCCTGATGGACGGAGGCCTCAGTCCCCAGGAGATGGCCAACCAGTTCTTGGGGGACAATCCGGCGTTGGGTCCAGCCAGGGCGACGCAGGTCGTCACGATCGCCATCAACGACCTGTGCCCTTGGCACCGCTGAAAGCCAGGCACCAGCGCCAGGTTGGCCGGCCAACTGTCACTCGGCGTCCGCGCCATGCGTTGACCGGTGTTTGTCAGCCGCTTCGCTGAGCGCAGTAGCGGTCGGACAAGCCGTCCACAATTTCCTCGGCTGACATCAAGCGTATGCGTGCGGCAGCCATCTCGATGGCCAGCGGCAACCCGTCCAGTTGCGAGCAGATACGCGCCACGACCGGACCGTTGTCCGGGGTCAGTGTGAACCCGGGCATGGCGGCGCGGGCGCGCTCGACAAACAACGCCACCGCCGCATAGTCAGCCAGCGTGCGCAGAGTGGGTTCCTCCTCGGGCCCGGGCGCGGCCAACGGGGGCAGCGGCAGCACCGATTCGCCGCCGATGTCGAGCACTTCGCGGCTGGTGGCCAGGATGTGCAACCGCGGGCAGGCCCGCAGCAGCCTGTCGGCCAGTTTGGCCGCGTCGTTGATCAGCTGTTCGCAGTTATCGAGGACCATCAACGTGCGCCGCGAACCCAAAAAGTCGGCCAGTACGTCGGTCAGCACTCGGCCGGGTTGATCGCGCACCCCTAGCGCGGCGGCCACAACGTCGGTTATCAGCGCACCATCTCGCAGGTCGGCCAATCCGACAAACCAGACGCCGTCCGGGAATTCGGCGGGCAATTCGCGCGCAGCGTGGATCGCCAGGGTGGTTTTGCCCACGCCGCCGATCCCCGTGAGGGTCACCAGCCGCGAGTCCGAGAGCAGCGTTTGCAGCTTGCCTATTTCTTCCGCCCGCCCCACGAAGCTGGCCAGCGGCGCTGGCACCTTCACAGCGGAGCGGCGCGCAGACCCTGCCGTGACCGCCTTTTTCACGAGGCCATCCCGGCGCTGGCTTTCCTGTCCCACCATGTCGTCGATTACCAGCCGACGACGGCTCTGCAGCCCCTGCAGCTGTGCCCCCAAATCCAGTGCCGAGGGTCGCTCGGCCGGGTCGCGCGCCATCGCGGCACCCACCACGCCGGCGATATCATCGTCGATTCCGGGTGCCCGCAGGTCGGGCATCGGTTCGGTGGTGATCCGCAAAAAGTGGGCAACCACTTGCTCACCGTCTCGCCGCTCAAAGGCCGCATGCCCGGTCAACGCGGCGAATAGGGTCGCACCCAAGCCGTACACATCCGCGGCCATCGTCGGCGCCGCACCGCTCAGCACCTCGGGGGCGGTGAACGCGAGCGAGCCGGTGAACGTGCCGGTCGCCGTGTTGAATCCGTGAGTCACACGGGCAATTCCGAAATCACCCAACGCTGGCTCACCGTAATCGGTCACCAAAATGTTGGCCGGCTTGATGTCACGGTGCAGAATCCCTACCTCGTGGGCCGAATGCAATGCGCCGGCCACCTTCACGCCCAGCCGCAACACCTCTTCTGCGGGCAAGAATCCGTCTTGACGGATCCGATCCTGAATGCACCCGTTCTGGTAATAGGGCATCACCAAGAACGGATGACCACCCTCGGTCTCACCCACCTGCAACACCGCCACGATGTTCGGATGCCCCGTCAACCGGCCCATCGCATGCTGCTCACGCACAAACCGGGCCCGGTTGTCATCGAGCTCTTCGGTGAGCAGCTTGACCGCCACGACCCGGTCCAGCCGAACCTGCAAACAGCGATATACCACCCCAAAACCGCCCCGGCCGATCTCGTGCCCATTGGCAAACCCGGCCGCGGCCAAATCTGCGACGAGGTTATGGCCCGCATCAGGCTCCGCGATGTGCGAACCGATTTTTCGTGAAACTCGGTGTGACACGGGCTTTGGGTTGGCGAAAGTGCCTGTCCTGCAAGGAATAATGGGACTTCTCTAAGGTCCATGATTCCGAACGGGAAGGCACTTTCCGGGTGAAGAGTAGCGCAGCGCGATCCAGGTTGGCCATCAGCGCGGACGGGCGTGGCGTGGTGTCGCACGCCGGGGTCGGCATGTTGCGGGAACTCGCCGACCTGACTGGGCTGTCGTCGCAGGTCACCGGGGCGTTGGCCGATACCTACCGCGGGCCGTGGACCCACGCGCCCGGGGAGGTGTTCGCCGATCTCGCGGCGGCGGTGGCCGACGGCGCGGACTGCGTCGACGGGGTCGGGAATCTGTTGGGTGACCGATCCCATGTGTTTGGGCAGGTTGCCTCGACAACCACGTTGTGGCGGCTGCTCGACGAGCGGATCGACGCGACGCATCTGTCGCGGATCCGCGGGGCGCGAGCGTATGCCCGCGAGCGGGCCTGGGCCGCGGGAGCGGCTCCCGACCGTGATGGCTGGCTGCATCTGGACGTCGACGCCACCATCACCATCGATCACTCCGACAACAAGGAGAACGCCGCCGCGACCTGGAAGCACACCTTCGGAATGCACCCGCTGCTGGTGTTTTTGGACCGGCGAGACATCGCCGCCGGGGAAGCTCTGGCCGGGCTGTTGCGCCCCGGAAATGCCGGCAGCAACACCAGCGCCGATCACATCAGCGTACTGCGGCAGGCGCTGGACCAACTGCCGCCACAGTATCGACCTGATCCGGAAAACCCGAACACACCCAGGCTTCTGATCCGCTCCGACTCCGCCGGCGCCACCCACGCCTTCGCCACCGCCTGCCGGGAAGACAAGGTCGGGTTCTCCTTCGGCACCGCGATCGATGCCCGCATCCGCGACGCCACCGAGGTGCTCAACACCGCTGCGGCGTGGTATCCGGCGATGGACGCCGACGGCGGGATCCGCGACGGCGCGTGGGTCGCCGAAGCCACCGATCTGGTGGACCTGTCGGCATGGCCAGACGGGACCCGGTTGATCCTGCGTAAGGAACGTCCCCATCCAGGTGCGCAGCTGCGGTTCACCGACTCCGACGGGCACCGGGTCACCGGGTTCATCACCGACACCCCCGACGGGATCGTGCCCGGGCAACTCGCCGGCCTGGAATTGCGCCACCGCCAACACGCCCGGGTGGAGGACCGCATCCGTGAAGCCAAGGCCACTGGGCTGCGTAATCTCCCGTTCAACTCCTTCGACGCGAACACGGCATGGCTGGAAATCGTCATGACCGCAACAGATCTGGTCGCATGGGCCAAACTGATCGGCTTCACCGATCACCCTGACCTGGCCCGCTGCGAAATCGACACCTTCCGCTACCGGATCCTGCACGTCGCCGCCCGCATCACCCGCAGCGCCCGACGAACCCGACTCGCGATCGACACCACTTGGCGGTGGGGCAAAGCGATCGCCACCGCCTGGACACGCATCCGCGCCGCGTTCACCTAAACCCGACACCCCCGCCCCAACGAGACGAAAGACCCACCGGCCCTGGAAAGCCCGCACACCCGAGGCGACACCGGGCACCTTGTCATACCCGTCTGCAACAATCAACCGCACAAGCCCGCCCGAACCGGCGAATCACTCCGCGGCGTCGCCGCATGTTAACCATCGTCAGGCTCCCGAAAGACCGCGATATTGGTCGATAAATAATCTCGGATTATTAGCGGGTCCGCTAGTTTTTGGTAAAAGTGACCTGCCGAGCACCGAGCGCGACCAATACCTTTCTAATCGGTTCCTTGTTTGCGGCGCTATTGCTCCTTCGGTCCCGATCCCGCTACGCGCGGGATCGAGGTTTTGGGACTAAGTGCTCTAGCGCACCGCCCAGGCGTCGGTGTTCAGATTGACGTGAGACGGGCCGCGCGCGCCGAAGCGATGTCGACCTGCTTAAGCAGCACCTGCAGGGCCGACGAGTCTGCCCCAAGGCCAACACCCAGAGGAGGAAATGCCATGATGGTCGTTGCGTTTTTCCTAGGCTTGGCGGCGGTGGTGGTGGGCGTCTATTGGTTGATTGGCCGCGACATGGATCGCGCCGCGAAGCATAGGGACCCAGAGGATGACTGAGCGCACCCTGCGTATCCCGGACCCACATGCACCTGCTCACTCGACCAGATAGCCCGCGAGATACGAGGGCTTTGTTTCTTTGGAGAGAAGACGATCTGACATGACTGATAAATGGTTCTCTGACATTGGAGCGCCGGGACAGTTGACCCTCGCGGACGTATGCGAGCAAATCGAGCAGAAAATCCACGCCAACGCAGACAACCGGAAATCGCCGCACGAGTTCCCGGACTGGCAGTCATGCCTGGAAGATCGCGACGCCACCATTTACAAGTTGAGCGCGGCTGTCGTCAACCTTTGCAGGATGGTGGAGTACTTGGCATCGGAGCAACAGCGCGGCGGCACCAGCCACGCCATTACATAAGGCAAGGGGCATCGGCAAAACACCGGCACGTGTCGAGTTCAGTTCAGGTGTTCGCCGAAGAACGCATAGATGCGCTGCCATGCGTCTTCAGCCTCGGGTGCCGAGTACGACATTCTGGCGATGGATTGAATCACTTTCAAAGGTCCCCGGGTCTCCAAGTCGTTCATGAAGCAATGCCCGACATTGGCGTACTCCTTGATGTCTCGCGGCACATCGCCCTCGGCGAGCAGCGTCTCAAGTCTGGCAGCCGCACCTTTGATCATTCGGTCCTTCGCGCCGTAACTGGCCACTGTCGGGCACGAGTTCGCTAGAGCGGAAACATCTTTCGGCCAGTCACCGTAATTCGGCGCAGAGGCGTCAAACAGCCCCCGTGGGGCAAGCACCAGGCAAAATCCGCCGCCCATGCAAAACCCGACGACGCCCACTTTTCCTGTGCACCGCGAGTCAGCAACCAGGTGGTGACGAGCAGCCGCTATGTCTTCGAGCGCTGCCCCTGCACCATTTCTGAGCGCCACAAATGTGCGCACCATGCATGCGACCTTGTTGCCCCGGTGGAACAGCCACGGCGCTATCGACAGGTAACCGTTAGCGGCAAAGCGGTCCGTGATCCGCACGATATCCCGAGTCATGCCGAACCCCTCGTGCAGGATGACCACACCCGGCCACGGGCCCGTCCCAGTCGGCGCCGCGTAATACGCCGGTACTAAACCTGCCGGGGTGGAATAGGTGGTGTTGGTGTTCGACATGGCCGACATTGTCGTACAGACTGCGCTGCGTCGACACACTTTATCGACCCGATAGCGCGGTGTTCTGACCTGTATCGCAGGTCGCACCCACGCCACCTCGGCGGGCAGCGCCGTACTCGTCCAGGCGGGCCCACACCCGCACACCGAAGGTAGTGGAGCATTGGCATTTCGGAATGGGCGGCTTTCCCAATGACTTTCGCATGCGTCACCACCCGCTCAAGGATTGATCAACCACGCTCCAATCCCCGCCGGGCGCGGAGAAATTTCAGACGGCCTGGAATGAAGGCACCGCGCCGGAGATGTCGCGCGTCGCTGAGGCCATCGACCTGAGCGAGGGCTCGACTTAGCCGATCAGCACCGCGTACCGCGGCTTGATCACGTTGTCGATGATCGCCAACCGCTGGTCGAAGGGAATGAACGCCGACTTCATCGCATTGATGGTGAATCGCTCGAGATCACTCCAGCCGTAGCCGAACGCCTCCACCAGACGATGCATCTCCAGGCTCATGGTGGTGTCGCTCATCAACCGGTTGTCGGTGTTGACCGTCACCCGGAAGCGCGCCCGGGCCAGCAGGTCGAACGGATGCTCGGCGATGCTTTTGACCGCGCCGGTCTGCACGTTCGAGCTGGGACACAACTCCAGCGGAATTCGCTTGTCCCGCAGGATTGATGCCTGCCTGCCCAACCGGAAACCGCCGCCCTGAACCACATCAATGTCGTCGACGATGCGCACCCCATGGCCGAGTCGATCGGCACCACAGAACGCGATCGCTTCGTGGATGGAGGGCAGCCCGAAAGCCTCGCCCGCGTGAATTGTGAAGCGCGCGTTGTGGTCTCGCATATATTCGAAAGCGTCTAGGTGCCGGGTCGGCGGGTTGCCGGCCTCGGCGCCGGCGATGTCGAATCCGACCACGCCCTTGTCTCTGAATCGGATTGCCAGCTCTGCGATCTCGCGAGATACCGCGGCATGGCGCATCGCCGTCACCAAAAGGCGCACCGTGATGGGACGGCCAGTGGCGGCGCAGGCCTGCTCGCCGGCGGCGAAACCCAACAGCACGGCATCGACGATCTCGTCGAAGGACATCCCGCGGTTGATGTGCAGCTCGGGGGCAAACCGCACCTCGGCGTACACCACCGAGTCGGCGGCCAGGTCTTCCACGCATTCGTAGGCGACGCGGTACAGCGACTCGGGCGTCTGCATCACCGCCACGGTGTGCGAGAACGGTTCCAGGTAGCGCTCCAGCGAACCGCTGTGCGATTGGGTGCGAAACCAGGTCGCCAGCTTGTCGGCCTCGGTCGCGGGCAGCCCGTCGTAGCCAAGCTGGCCCGCGATGTCCAGCACGGTGGCCGGGCGCAGCCCGCCGTCGAGGTGATCGTGCAGCAGTGCCTTGGGCGCCTGCCTGATCTGTTCCAGGTCCAGTGGCCCCGATGACCCCGATGTCACTGGGTTATCCGATCGATGATGAGCGGCCTGGCCTCCGGCGCGCGATCGCCGACGCTCCACGCGCCGTCCAGTTCGGCCATCGCGGCGTCGAAGCGCTCCGGGGTGTCGGTATACAGGGTGAACACCGGCTCTCCGACAACGACCGGCTCCCCGGCACGCCGGTGGATCCTGACGCCCGCGCCGGGTTGCACCTGTTCGCCCGGGCGGGATCGGCCCGCGCCGAGCCGCCACGCTGCCAGGCCCACGGCCATCGCATCGATATCGGCCATCGTCCCGTTACGGTAGGCGATCACGTTCTCCGAACACGCACCGAGTGGCAACGGGACCGACAGGTCACCGCCCTGCGCGCTGACCAGTCGGCGGAATCGGTCCATCGCGGTGCCGTCACGCAGCGTCTGAGCGGGATCGCGGCCCTCGACGCCGGCCAGTTCCAGCATCCCTTCGGCCAGCCGCAATGTCAGTTCCACCACGTCCGGCGGCCCGCCACCGGCCAACACTTCGATCGCCTCGGCGACTTCGAGGGCATTGCCGACGGTCGCGCCCAGCGGGCTGTTCATGTCAGTCAGGAACGCGTGGGTGGGCACCCCGTGCGCGGCGCCCAGCTCCACCATGGTGTGCGCAAGTTCACGACTGGCCGCCTCGGACTCCAGCAGGGCGCCCGCGCCGACCTTGACGTCGAGCACCAAGGCGCCGATGCCCTCCGCCAACTTCTTGCTCATCACCGAACTGGCAATCAGCGGCAGCGACTCGACCGTCGCGGTGATGTCGCGCAGCGCGTACAGCTTCTTGTCCGCGGGCGCGAGTTGCCCCGCGGCGAAGATCGCCGCACCGATGTCGAGCAGTTGCTCGCGCACTCGCTGATTGGACAGCTCGACGCCGAAGCCCGCGATGGACTCCAACTTGTCCAGCGTCCCACCGGTATGGCCCAGCCCGCGGCCGGACGCCTTGGGCACCGCCGCGCCGCAGGCAGCGACGATGGGTATCAACGCCAACGTGGTCTTGTCGCCGACCCCACCGGTGGAATGCTTGTCCACGGTCACGAACGGCAGATCAGTGAAATCCATCTGCTCGCCCGACTTCAGCATCGCCGTTGTCCACCTGGCGATCTCGCCGCGGTCCATGCCGCGCCAAAAGATCGCCATCAACAGCGCCGCCATCTGTTCGTCGGCGACCCGGCCGTCGGTGTAAGCGTCGATGACCCAGTCGATGGCGGCATCGGACAGCCGGCCGCCGTCCCGCTTGGTCCTGATCACCGTCGGCGCGTCGAAACCGAAGTCGGTCAAGACGGTTTCCGGGCTAAGTCATCGGGACCGAAGGCGTCGGGCAGCAGGTCTTTGAGCCGGCGCGCCCCGGCCGGATGGTCGATCAGCAGCTCGGGTCCGCCGTGCTCCAACAGCACCTGACGGCACCGCCCACAGGGCATCAGCGGAGAGCCGTCCGGGCCAACGCATGCCAGCGCCACCAGCCGGCCGCCGCCGCTCGCATAAAGTGCGCACACCACACCGCATTCGGCACAGAGACCAAGGCCATATGAGACATTCTCCACATTGCACCCGGTGACCACCCGGCCGTCGTCGACGAGGGCTGCCGCCCCTACCCGGAACCGTGAGTACCGCGCATAGGCTCTGGTGCTGGCCTCAATCGCCTTGTCCCGCAACATATCCCAATCGATATCAGGCGGCATGTCGGCTACCCCGGAGACGTTTCAGCAGGCATCTCGCAACTTTAACCCGGTGACAACACACCAGCTGAGGAACTCCGTCGGTTGGTACCGCGCGCAATCTTGCCAAGTTAAGCTCGATTGCCCAGCTTTAGCGTCTTGAAATCTCCTAGAAGGCGGTGAGGACAACGGCGACAACCGTGGATCCGGCTTCTCCAGTACCTGAAGCACCGGCACGCAAGCGACGACCACCTCGCACCCTGTATCGCGGAGACCCCGGCATGTGGTCGTGGGTACTGCACCGCATCAGCGGCGCGACGATCTTCTTCTTTCTGTTCGTCCATGTCCTCGACGCCGCGATGCTGCGGGTGAGCCCGCAGACCTACAACGCGGTGGTCGGCGACTACAAGACCCCGCTCGTCGGCCTGATGGAGTACGGCCTGATCGCCGCCGTGCTTTTCCACGCGCTGAACGGGACCCGGATCATCCTGATCGACTTCTGGTCGCAGGGCCCGCGCTACCAGCGGCTGATGTTCTTGATCGTCGGCATCGTCTTTTTGCTGCTCATGGTTCCGGCCGGCGTGGTGACCGGCATCCACATCTGGGAGCACCTGCGATGAGCAGCCCCGATTTGCAACTCGGGCGCGGCCAGACGGCACCGGTGCGCCAACGCTTCCACGATCGCCCCGCCAGCTTGGACAATCCCCGCTCGCCGCGCCGGCGCGCCGGCATCCCCAACTTCGAGAAATTCGCCTGGCTGTTCATGCGGTTCTCCGGGGTCGCGCTGGTGGTCCTGGCGATCGGGCACCTGTTCATCATGCTGATGTGGGACAACGGCGTGTACCGCATCGACTTCAACTACGTAGCACAACGTTGGGCCTCGCCATTCTGGCAATTCTGGGATCTGGCGCTGCTCTGGCTGGCGCAGCTGCACGGCGGCAACGGGCTGCGCACCATCATCGACGACTACAGCCGCAAGGACAGCACCCGCTTCTGGCTCAACAGTCTGCTGCTGTTGTCGATGGGGTTCACGTTGGTGCTGGGCACCTATGTGCTGCTGACTTTTGACGCGAATATCGGAGGCTGACCGGTGATCCAGCAACACCGATACGACGTGGTCATTGTCGGCGCGGGCGGCGCCGGGATGCGAGCCGCGGTGGAGGCGGGTCCGCGCGTTCGCACCGCGGTGCTGACCAAGCTCTACCCCACCCGCAGCCACACCGGTGCGGCCCAGGGCGGGATGTGCGCGGCGCTGGCCAACGTCGAAGACGACAACTGGGAATGGCACACCTTCGACACCGTCAAGGGCGGCGACTACCTCGCCGACCAGGACGCGGTGGAGATCATGTGCAAGGAAGCCATCGACGCGGTGCTGGATCTGGAAAACATGGGGATGCCGTTCAACCGCACCCCCGAGGGCCGCATCGACCAGCGCCGCTTCGGCGGGCACACCCGCGACCACGGCAAGGCCCCGGTGCGCCGGGCGTGCTACGCGGCCGACCGCACCGGCCACATGATCCTGCAGACGCTGTATCAGAACTGCGTCAGGCACGACGTGCAGTTCTTCAACGAGTTCTACGCGCTGGACCTGGTGCTGACCCAGACTCCGACGGGTCCGGTGGCCACCGGCGTGGTCGCCTACGAGCTGGCCACCGGCGAAATCCATGTGTTCCACGCCAAGGCGGTCGTGATCGCCACCGGCGGTTCGGGCCGGATGTACAAGACGACGTCCAACGCGCACACGCTGACCGGCGACGGCATCGGCATTGTGTTCCGCAAGGGACTGCC
Organism: uncultured Actinomycetota bacterium; assembly: GCA_963820985.1. Classification (GTDB taxonomy): domain Bacteria; phylum Actinomycetota; class Actinomycetes; order Mycobacteriales; family Mycobacteriaceae; genus Mycobacterium. The sequence continues at coordinate 204,827 of CAWGCI010000007.1, forward strand.
GTTGGAGGACATGGAGTTTCACCAGTTCCACCCGACCGGCCTGGCCGGCCTGGGCATCCTGATCTCCGAGGCGGTGCGCGGCGAGGGGGGCCGGCTGCTCAACGGGGAGGGCGAGCGTTTCATGGAGCGCTACGCCCCGACGATCGTCGACCTGGCGCCGCGCGACATCGTCGCCCGCTCAATGGTGCTGGAGGTGCTGGAGGGCCGCGGCGCCGGCCCGTACAAGGACTACGTCTACATCGATGTGCGCCACCTCGGCGAGGACGTGCTGGAGGCCAAGCTGCCCGACATCACCGAGTTCGCCCGCACCTATTTGGGCGTGGACCCGGTGCACGAGCTCGTCCCGGTCTACCCGACGTGTCACTACGTGATGGGCGGCATCCCGACCACCGTCACCGGACAAGTGTTGCGGGACAACACTTCCACCGTCCCGGGCCTGTACGCCGCTGGCGAGTGCGCGTGCGTGTCGGTGCACGGCGCCAACCGGCTGGGCACCAATTCGCTGCTGGACATCAACGTCTTCGGCCGCCGGGCCGGCATCGCGGCGGCTTCGTATGCGCGGGGCCATGACTTCGTCGACATGCCGCCGGACCCGGAGGCGATGGTCGTCGGTTGGGTCGCCGACATCCTCTCGGAGCAGGGCAACGAACGCGTCGCCGATATCCGTGGCGCCCTGCAGCAGTCGATGGATAACAACGCCGCGGTGTTCCGCACCGAGGAGACGCTGAAGCAGGCGCTCACCGACATCCACGCCCTTAAGGAGCGCTACTCCCAAATTGCGTTGCACGACAAGGGGAAACGCTACAATAGCGACTTGCTGGAAGCGATCGAGCTGGGCTTCTTGTTGGAGCTCGCCGAAGTCACGGTGGTCGGCGCGTTGAATCGCAAGGAATCCCGCGGCGGGCATGCGCGCGAGGACTATCCGAACCGCGACGACGTCAACTTCATGCGTCACACCATGGCCTACAAACAGGGCGCCGACCTGCTCAGCGATATCGCGCTGGACTTCAAGCCCGTCGTGCAGACTCGCTACGAACCCAAGGAACGGAAGTACTAATGAGTTCTGAGTCTGCCGAACCAGAGGTCGAGACCAGCCTGGAACCGCCCCTGCCGCCGATTCCCGACGGCGCGGTGATGGTGACCGTCAAGATCGCCCGGTTCAACCCGGACCAACCCGACGCTTACGCGGAAACCGGTGGGTGGCAGAGCTTTCGGGTGCCGTGTCTGCCCAGCGACCGGCTGCTGAATCTGCTGATCTACATCAAGGGCTACCTCGACGGCACGTTGACGTTCCGGCGGTCCTGCGCGCACGGGGTGTGCGGATCGGACGCCATGCGGATCAACGGCGTCAACCGGCTGGCCTGCAAGGTGCTCATGCACGACCTGTTGCCGGATAAGCCCGGCAAGTCGCTGACCATCACGGTCGAACCGATCCGCGGGCTGCCGGTGGAGAAGGACCTGGTGGTCGACATGGAGCCGTTCTTCGATGCCTACCGCGCGATCAAGCCGTACCTGATCACCAGCGGCAATCCGCCGACCCGCGAACGGATTCAGAGCCCGACCGACCGTGCCCGCTACGACGACACCACCAAATGCATCCTGTGCGCGTGCTGCACCACCAGCTGCCCGGTGTTCTGGCACGAGGGCCAGTATTACGGTCCGGCGGCGATCGTCAACGCTCACCGCTTCATCTTCGACAGCCGCGACGAGGCCGCCGCCGAGCGCCTCGACATCCTCAACGAGGTCGACGGGGTATGGCGGTGCCGAACCACGTTCAACTGCACCGAATCCTGTCCGCGCGGGATCGAAGTTACCAAGGCGATCCAGGAGGTCAAGCGCGCGCTGTTGTTCTCGCGTTAGCTTGGGGCGCCCTTGTCGCGCCGCGAAACTTAAACCACGCACACGACACCTTCGTAAGAACGGTTTGTCAAGGGGGTTGGGGCGGCCTGCCCTGTCCTCGTCTCTACGTAGTGCATCAAGCGGGTTTGTTTCCCGACTTCGTTCAATCGAGTTCGGTGAGGACGGGCGGGGGGGCCTGCTCAGGGTGTCGTTCGAGGTCTGTCCCTCTACGCCGAATGGAGCTTGGCCCCAACCTATTTCATGTGGAGGGATCGTTAGTTACGCCGCTGCGGGCAAGGGGACGGCACCGGCTCGCGCGGCGCTCCAGGCCACACGTTCGGTAGTGATGACGTGAACCCAGCGCAGCAGGGCGGCCGCCAGCGCTGCTTTGGCCTGACCATCGGAGAGCGGATTGTTGTCTCGGGTGGTCAGATGCCGGTAGCGGGCTGCCATCACCGGATTGTGGCGTTGAGCACCCCATACTGCACGCCAGGCGGCCAGCCGCAGCCGAGGCCGGCCACGCCCGGAGATCCGTGAGCGCCCAGTACTGGTGCCGCTGTTGTTCTCACGCGGGCATAGCCCGGCATGCTTGACCAGCGCACGAGGGCTATCGAAACGGGTGGGATCGCCGGTCTCAGCCAAAATCGCCGCCACCCCGATCGCGCTGACCCCGGGGATGCTGTCGGCCACATCGGCGAGCTCAAGCTCGTCGAGAATCTCCAGCATGCAGGTCTGCACCTCAGCGCGGCGGGCCTTGGCTGCGCGCCAATCCTCGAGGACCCAGCCGGCGCGCTCCAGGGCGCCCCGACGCTGCACGCTCACCCCGGCCGGATCGGTCAGGGCGGCAAAGACCGCGCCGATGATCCGTTGCCGGGGCCGCTTGCCACCCCAGCGCGGCAGCTCCCGACGCACCGCGGCCTCAAACCGAGCCGGGCCAAGCCGTTTCAACTGCTCAGGATGGCCGTTGCAGCGCTGCAACACCACCGCCAGGGCAGCGCACCAGGTGACCGAATCAAACTGTCGCACCGCTGCGGCCAGTACCGCCGGCCAGGCGCACTCCAGCAGATCCCGCAACTGCTGCACGCACGCAGTTGCCTCGCTGATCAGACGTTCTTGCCGCGCCCCCAGATGCCGCAATCGAGCCCAGGTCTCATCGGCACGCTCGGGCGCATAGCAACGCAACTGAGCCACCAGCCGCGCGATCAGCACCGCATCCTTGTCATCGGTCTTGTCTCGGGTGTAGTCCTCTGATTCACGGGCTCGTCCGGTCAGCAGCGGCTGCACGCACACCAACGTCATATCCCGTTGCGCAGCAAGCTGGTCGAGAACCCGCCAGCGATGCCCGGTCGGCTCGCAACCCACCGTCACGTCGGCGAAACCCAACTCCCGCGCCTTGGTGCGCGCCCAATCCAATACCGAGCCCAGCCGCCATGCCTTGGCCTTCACCCGGCTACGCGCCAGCACCTGCGAATCATGATCGGTAAGCACGATGGCCTGCTTCTCGTCGGCTAGATCAATCCCCAAGATTGCGTTATCAACCGCCACCAACTCCCGCAATCGGGCCAACCGCGCATTACGGCGCTTATCACCACGCGACAAAGCGCTACCCTGGACCACGACGTCCTCCTGACTGTATTGGGACACCAAGCCCGTTAACGACATCAGGAGGACGTCTTTTTCACTCCCATCAACACGCGTATCAGCCATAACTCTCTTACTACGCCGCAGAACGTCGCCCTGGTTTAAGTTTCGCGCGTGGGCTGCAGACCAGAACCCATGCGCTCAAGAATCCGGCGTCACACTTTGGCGGGCCGTCTCGTCTGAGGGGTATGACACCGAAAACCCGTATCGAGCCTTTACCTCCGAAGCGTGCCGGCCTGATGACGCGCGCCATGTACCGGGTCGCCAAGCGGCGCTACGGCGAAGTCCCCGAACCGTTCGCCGTCGTCGCGCATCACCGGCGTCTCCTGATCGCCAGCGCCGTGCACGAAACCATGGTTCAGCGCGCGTCGTGCACACTGCCGGCCAGCGTGCGTGAGCTGGCGGTGCTGTGGACCGCGCGCAAGATCGGCTGTTCGTGGTGCGTCGACTTCGGATCTATGCTGCAGCGCCTGGACGGCCTGGACGTGGAGCGCCTCAAAGAGATCGACAGCTACGCCACCTCGCCGGCCTATACCGACGACGAGCGCGCCGCCATCGCCTACGCCGACGCGATGACCACCGACCCGCACACCGTCACCGACGAGCAGGTCGCCGATCTGCGGGCCCGGTTCGGCGACGCCGGAGTGATCGAGCTGACCTACCAGATCGGGTTGGAAAACATGCGGGCCCGGGTGAACGCGACGCTGGGCATTACCGAGCAGGGCTTCAATTCGGGTGATGTGTGCCGGGTTCCTTGGGTTAAGGAGAAGCTCGCAGCGGAGACCCGGTGAACTTGTCCGGGTTGGCAATATCCCAGATGGCGCAGACCTTTCCGTCGCGCACCGTCATGGCGGTGATCCGCGGCGACATGTCCCAGTGCCCATCGCTGCCCGGGCCGCCCGCCGTGTAGGCACCCAGTTCGCCGTTGATAAATGCCAGCTGATTTGCCGTGAAGAACGCCGGGCCGTATCGGCGGGCCAGGCCGAACATGAACCGGGCGACCTTGTCCGCCCCGCGGATGACGTGAATTGCCGTGGACGCCTTGCCATTTGCATCGCCGGTCAGGGTCACATCGGGGTGCAGCAGCGCCACGACGGTCTCCAGGTCGCCTTCGGCCATGGCGGCCATCAGCTTGCCGACCACCTCGTTGTGGCTGGGATCCTGTTCCGGTGCGGGCTCGGCGGAGACGGCCTTGCGGGCCCGCGACGCCAGCTGACGGGCGGCGGCCTCGTTGGTGCCCAGCACGTCGGCCACTTCGGCGAACGGCACCGCGAACCCGTCGTGCAGCACGAAAGCGACCCGCTGATCCGGGCTGAGCCGCTCGAGCACCACCATCGCCGCGAACCGGGCGTCTTCGGCGGCCACCACGGCGGACAACGGATCGGCTTCGTCGAACCTGGTGACGACCGGTTCGGGCAGCCAGTTGCCCGTGTAGGTCTCGCGGCGGTGCGCCGCCGACCGCAGCCGGTCCAGGCCGAGGCGGCTGACGACGGTGGTCAGCCAGGCCCGCAAGTCTGCGATCGTTGAGCGCTCCTGCGCGTCCCAGCGCAGCCACGCTTCCTGGACGATGTCCTCCGCGTCGGCCACGGTCCCGGTCACCCGATACGCGACCGCCATGAGATGCGGCCGCAGCGCTTCGAATTCGGTGACCTGCGTTGAGGTCATAGGACCACCCTAGCCCGGCGACGGCGAGCGCCGGAACGGCGCGAGTGAGGAGCCGGGCCAGCGAACCTAGCGTTACGCTCGCGGACACAATGACTAGAAATCTCTGGCTGCATTTCGCCCGGCAAGGCCCGGGGTTCACAGCACCCGTCATCGTTCGCGGCGAGGGCGTCACCATCTACGACGACCGGGGCAAGAGCTACCTGGACGGGCTGTCGGGGCTGTTCACGGTGCAGGTCGGTCACGGCCGCGCCGAACTCGCCGCAGCCGCCGCGCGGCAAGCCGAAACGCTGGCGTTCTTCCCGCTCTGGGGTTACGCCACCCCGACCGCGATCGAACTGTCCGAGCGCCTCGCCCGCTACGCGCCCGGCGAGCTGAACCGGGTGTTCTTCACCAGCGGCGGCACCGAGGCCGTCGAAACGGCGTGGAAGGTGGCCAAGCAGTATTTCAAGCTCACCGGCAAACCCGGTAAGCACAAAGTGATTTCGCGTTCGGTCGCCTACCACGGCACCACCCAGGGCGCGCTGGCGATCACCGGTCTGCCGAAGTACAAGGCGCCGTTCGAACCGGTGACACCCGGCGGCTTCCGGGTGCCCAACACGAACTTCTACCGCGCGCCCGAACCGTTTCAGGCCGACCTCAAGGCGTTCGGGCAGTGGGCCGCCGACCGCATCGCCGAGGCGATCGAGTTCGAGGGCCCCGACACCGTCGCCGCGGTATTCCTGGAACCGGTGCAGAACGCCGGCGGCTCCATCCCGCCGCCGCCGGGGTACTTCGAACGGGTCCGCGAGATCTGCGACGAGTACGACGTGCTGCTGGTTTCCGACGAGGTGATCTGCGCGTTCGGCCGGATCGGATCGATGTTCGCGTGTGACGACTTCGGCTATGTGCCCGACATGATCACCTGCGCCAAGGGGCTGACGTCGGGGTATTCGCCGTTGGGCGCGATGATCGCCAGCGACCGGTTGTTCGAGGCGTTCTACGACAGCGACACGATGTTCCCGCACGGCTACACCTTCGGCGGTCACCCGGTGTCCGCGGCCGTCGCGCTGGCCAACCTGGACATCTTCGAGCGCGAGGGCCTCAACGACCGCGTCCGACAGCAGTCGCCCGCGCTGCGCGCCACCCTGCAGAAGCTGTATGACCTGCCCATCGTCGGCGACGTCCGCGGCGAGGGATATTTCTTCGGCATCGAACTGGTCAAGGACCAGGCGACCAAGCAGACCTTCACCGACGAGGAACGCCGCGCGCTGCTGGGCCGGGTGTCGGCGGGCCTCTTCGAGGCCGGGCTGTACTGCCGCACCGACGATCGCGGCGATTCCGTCATCCAGCTGGCCCCGCCACTGATCAGCGGTCAGGCCGAGTTCGACACCATCGAATCGATCGTGCGCGGCGTGCTTAGTAAGGAAAGGGTCTAGCCGTGGCCCGCAAGCCGCGTATCAATCCGGTGCGGTGGCAGCCGCCGCCGGTCGACCCGTTGCCGGACCTGCCGACACCGAGCGTCGCCGTCGTCCCGCTGCCCGGGAACGGGCCCGAAGATGTCGTCGTCGACGCGGCCGGCCAACTGTGGACGGGCCTGGAAGACGGGCGCATCGTGCGGATTCCGGCCGACGGCGGCGAACCCACCACCATCGCCGACACCGGCGGCCGACCTCTGGGGCTGCACATCGCTCACGATGGCCGGATCCTGATCTGCGACAGCCATCGTGGATTGCTCGCCCTCGACCCGGCCAGCGGCACGCTGAACGTACTTGTCGAATCGGTCGGCGGCAGGCGCCTTAAGTTCTGCTCGAACGTCACCGAAACAGCCGACGGCACAATCTATTTCACCGAGTCAACGAGCGACTTTCATTTCGAACACTTCACCGCCCCGATCGTGGAGGCGCGCGGGCGGGGCAGCTTGTTCCGGCTCGACACGGACGGCACCGTCACTACGCTGGTCGACGGACTCTACTTCGCCAACGGGGTGACACTGACGGCCGATGGGTCGGCGTTGGTATTCGCCGAGACCCAGGCGCGGCGGCTGTCGAAGTACTGGCTGACCGGGCCGCAAGCCGGATCGGTGACACCGTTGGCAGTGCACCTGCCCGGAATGCCCGACAACCTGTCCACCGGTGCCGACGGTCGAATCTGGGCCGCCCTCGTCAGCGAGGCGAACGCCGCATTGGAATGGATGCTGCCGAGGGCCCCGATCCTCCGGAAGTTGGTGTGGCGACTGCCGGAACGGCTGCAACCACAGATCAAGCCGGAGATCTGGGCCGTCGCGTTCGATCCCGACAGCGGCGCGGCCGTCGCCGGCGTGCGCACCGCACATCCGGACTTCGGCTCCGTTACCGGTCTGGTCGAGGCGGCCGGCAAGCTGTGGATGGGCACGATCAGCTTCCCGGCCGTCGCGCACGTCGAGCTGGCGGCCACCAAGCTGTAAACGGCTAAGCCCAGAAGCGCCACTTGCCCGCGCGCCGGCCTGGCTGGGCCGCCGCGAGCCGCCGTTTCACCGCGTCGCTTGCCACCAGCAGGTCGCCGTTGTGCCCCGGACCCGGGTTGCGCAGGAAGCGCGCCACAACCTCGCACAGGCGGTCGAGGGCTGCGCGCAGGTCCGGGTCAGACGCCGCGTCGCGGTGCTGCGCCAGCTCGGCCAGCACCCCGTCGAGTCCCGGGCGCCGAACCTGCGTTGCCTTCTCCACCTGCTTGAGCAGGGCCTGCACTGATCGCACGGTTGTACTCTGCCCGACTTTCCCGCGCTGGGCTTGCCGTACCGACTTTGTCACAACATCCGCCCCATCAGTCACAGCGCGCCACCCTGCAATCGGACCCCCGATCGCATAATCTGCACAGACAATGAGCTTCATACGTTCAGCATCATGCCTGGTCGCTGCGGTTTTCTTGGTCGCTGGGCCCGGTCTGGCCACCGCACGGGCCGAGCCAGGTCCTGGACCCAATGCCGGCCCGCCGACTTGCCCGTACAAGGTGTCCACGCCGAAGGCGGTGGACTCCTCGGAGGTCCCGACGGCCGGTGACCCGCCGCTGCCGCTGCCGGTGCCGCCGAAGCCGGTCGGCGGCGAGGCGCTGAGCACCTGCGACATCGTCACCGCACCCAACACGCCACCGCCGCCCGGCGACGTCTCCGCCGAGGCATGGCTGGTGGCGGATCTCGATAGCGGCGCGGTCATCGCCGCCCGTGACCCGCACGGCCGTCACCGCCCCGCCAGCGTCATCAAGGTGCTGGTCGCGATGGCCTCCCTCAACGCGCTGCCCCTCAACAAGTCCGTCGTCGGGACCGCCGATGACGCGGCCGCCGAAGGCACCAAGGTGGGCGTCGACGACGGCGGCACCTACACCGTCAATCAGCTGCTGCACGGGTTGCTGATGCACTCCGGCAACGACGCCGCGCACGCGTTGGCCATGCAACTCGGCGGCGTGGAGCAGGCGCTGGAGAAGATCAACGTGCTGGCCGCCAAGCTCGGCGGCAAGGACACCCGGGTGGCGACGCCGTCGGGGCTGGACGGGCCCGGCATGAGCACCTCGGCCTATGACCTCGGCCTGTTCTACCGGTACGCCTGGCAGAACGCCACCTTCGCCGACATCGTCGCGACCCGCGACTTCGACTTCCCCGGACATGCCGACCACCCCGGCTACCAGCTGGAAAACGACAACAAACTGCTCTACAACTATCCGGGCGCCCTGGGCGGCAAGACCGGGTACACCGACGACGCCGGCCAGACCTTCGTGGGCGCCGCCAACCACAACGGGCGGCGGCTGATGGCGGTGCTGCTGCATGGCACTCGGCAGCCGATCGCGCCCTGGGAACAGGCGGCACACCTGCTGGACTACGGCTTCGGCACCCCCCAGGGCACTCAGGTCGGGACGCTGATCGAACCCGATCCCTCGCTGGTCGCCAAGCCGAACGATCCGGCCGCCCGGCAAGTCAACGTGGCCGACGCCGGGGGGCTGATGTCCTCGGCCGAGGCGCTGCCGGTGCGGGTGGGGGTGGCGGTGGTCGGCACGATCGTCGTGTTCGCGTTGATCATGGCCGCGCGCTCGATGAACCGCCGGCCGCAAAACTGAAGATCATTGACCGCTTTGCGCTGCCTGTGACACCGTATCGACGTGACCGAAGCCCTGTACGAGGATGCCGGCCTGGTGCTCGATGAGGACGGAATCACGATCCGGCGCTACTATTATCTGCTTTCTGTGCCAAAACGAGTCGCCTACAACAAGATTCGGGGCATCAGGGCCAAGCCGATGGGTTGGCTGTCGGGCAAGGGCCGCTTCTTGGGGGCGGTCAATCCGCGCTACCGGCTGCCCCGGGACGTGCACCGCGCAAGCAAACAGACCCTGCTGATACTCGAGCTGGGCCGCTGGATAAAACCGTGCATCACGCCCGAGGACCCCGCACGCGTCATCGCGTTGCTGCGCGACCGGGTACGGCCCAACTGACCGGCGCGGCGCGGCGCGGGCTGCTGGTCGGGCTCACCGCGGCCAGCGTTGGCGTCATCTACGGCTACGACCTCTCCTGCATAGCCGGGGCGCTGCTGTTCATCACCGACCAATTCGGGTTGACCACATCGCAGCAAGAACTGCTGACGACGATGGTGGTGATCGGCCAGATCGTCGGGGCGCTCGGTGCCGGCGTGCTCGCCGATACGATCGGGCGCAAGAAGTCGATGATCCTGATCGTGCTGGGCTACGCCATTTTTGCGCTGCTGGACGCGGTTTCGGTGTCGATGCCGATGCTGCTGACAGCCCGGCTGTTGATCGGTGTGACTATCGGCGTGTCGGTGGTCGTCGTCCCGGTATACGTCGCGGAATTGGCACCGGCCGCGATGCGCGGATCGTTGGGGGCTGCCTATCAACTAGCAATAGTCACCGGCATCATCTTGGGCTACCTGGCCGGTTACTTGCTTGCCGACACGCACAGCTGGCGATGGATCTTCGGGCTGGCCGCCATACTCGCCGTACTGCTGTTGCCGTTGTTGATTCGCATGCCGGAAACCGCTCGCTGGTACGTGCTCAAGGGCCGGGTTGCCGACGCCCGCCGGGCCCTGCTGCGAGTGGAGCCCGACGCCCGCGTCGAACAGGAGCTGGCCGAGATCGCCAACGCCCTCAGCGAAGTTAGGGGCCCCGTCAAAGGCGCGGTGTCCCAGATGCTGCGGCGGCCCTATCTGCGGGCCACTGTTTTCGTGATCTCGCTCGGCGTTCTCGCTCAAATCTCGGGTATCAACGCGATCATCTACTACAGCCCCCTGCTGTTCGAAAACATGGGCTTCAAGGGCAACTTCGCGAGGCTGGGGGTGCCGGCACTGGTGCAGCTAGCCGCTTTGGTGGCGGTGTGCGCCTCGCTGGTTCTGGTCGACCGGCTGGGCCGGCGTCCAATCCTGTTGTCCGGCATCGCCATGGTGATCACCGCAGACGCCTTGCTGATCGCCGTCTTCTCCCATGCAGTCGCCCTGATATTCGGCGTGGTGGGCGTGTTGATGTTCATCATCGGCTTCAACTTCGGATTCGGCTCGCTGCTATGGGTTTACGCCGGCGAGGCCTTCCCCACCCGGCTGCGGTCGATCGGGTCGAGCACGACGCTGACCTTCACCCTGACCGCCAACGCGATCGTCGCGGCGGGCTTCCTGACGATGCTGCATTCACTCGGCGGCGCAGGAGCTTTCGCGGTGTTCGGGGTCTTCGCGGTGGTCGCGTTCGGTGTTGTGCATCGGTTCGCGCCCGAGACGAAGGGCCGCCAACTCGAGGAGATCCAGTATTTCTGGGAGAGCGGTGGTCGGTGGCCCTGATCGCCGCGGGGACCGTGGTTCTGGACGGACAGCTCTGCCGACCGGGGTGGCTGGAGACTTCCGGTCGGCAGATCGCTAGCTGCGGGGCCGGCCCAGCACCCGCGCCCGCCGATGTCGAATTCCCGGATTCCGTTGCGGTGTCCGGGTTTATCGATATGCATGTGCACGGCGGTGGCGGCGCGTCGTACACCGATGCACACGGCATCGCTGCGGCCGCGGAGTTCCATCTGAGCCACGGCACAACCAGCACGCTTGCCAGCCTGGTCACCGCCGGGCCCGCGGAGCTGATTTCCGGCGTGCGGGCGCTGGCCGATGCCACCCGCGACGGCGTGGTGGCGGGCATCCATCTGGAGGGGCCGTGGCTGAGCGCGGCCCGCTGCGGAGCACACGACCACACGCTCATGCGGGATCCAGACCCCGCCGAGATCGACGCCGTGCTCGTCGCCGGCGGCGACGCGATCCGGATGGTCACGCTGGCGCCCGAGCGGCCGGGAAGCGAGTGGGCGATCCGGCGCTTTCTCGAGGCGGGAGTTGTTGTCGCCGTGGGACATACCGACGCGACGTACGAGCAGGTGACCCACGCCGTCGATCTAGGCGCGACCGTCGGCACCCATGTGTTCAATGCCATGCCGCCGCTGCATCATCGCGAGCCCGGACCCGCGCTGGCGTTGCTACAGGACCCGCGGGTGACCGCTGAACTGATCGCCGACGGCGTGCATGTGCACCCCGCTGTGGTGCGCGCGGTGATCGAGGCCGCGGGACCGGACCGGGTCGCCTTGGTCACCGACGCGATCGCCGCGGCCGGCTGTGACGATGGAGCTTTTCGGCTCGGCACGGTACCGATCGACGTCGCGTCCGGCGTGGCGCGCGTGCACGGAACGTCGACGATCGCCGGCAGCACCGCCACCATGGATCGGCTTTTCCGGACAGTGGCCGAGCCCGGCTCGGATGCGGCGCTGGCCGCCGCAGTCAAGATGACCTCGACGACGCCTGCCCGGACCCTCGGGCTCGAAGGCGTGGGTGATCTGCGACCCGGCTATGACGCAAATCTAGTTGTGCTGGATCGTGAACTTCAGGTGACCGCCGTCATGGTCCGCGGCGATTGGGTCCACTGACACGTCACCGTAATCCCTTGTGTAACTTTGGCTTCACTAGTCACAACGGGGGCATTTGTGTCAGTGGCCCTTCGTAAACTTTGGGCATGGGTTGCAGCAGCCGCGAGGAGATCGTCGAGGTCTTCGACGCGCTCGACGTCAACCTGGATCGCTTGTGTGAGTTGTCTTTTGATGTGTCGTCACACTGCGGTTTTTGTTGATTGTCATGATCAGAACAGTCCTTCTTGGGGGGCTGGGGGCTGGATACGCAGGCCTTTTCCGCGTCCGGTGCGGATGTGGACGGCTTGGAGTTCGCCGCGCTTGACACGTTGCATGATGGTTTGGCGGGACACGCCGTAGGCCAGGGTGGCCTGCGGCATGGCCAGCCAGCCGTCGGGGGCGTCATCGACGAACAGGCTGCGGATCTCGTCGGTGAGCCGGATGCGCCAGGGCGCACCAAGGGTGAGCTGCTCGCCGGCGACGAACCCGTCGGCCAGCCAGCGGTGCAGGGTCGAGGGTGCCAGGCCCAGTTCCTTGGCGGCCTCAGTCACGCTGAGCAGCTCGGCTTCCTGCGGGTCGTCGGTGGGTGTGTGGCAAGGGATTTCGTAATGGTGGCGCAGCGACTGCACCCGACCGGCATTGAACGGTAGGCCGCGGGCGGTGCGGCGGCCTTGCTGGGTGAGGATTTGGGCGATCATCGCGTCGGGATAGTGTGTGGCCAGGCGGCGCACCAGGTCAACGGTGTGTTCGTCGGTGCGTAGATGGTTGGCCCGTTTGCGTTTGATGGGCACTCTTAGGTCGGTGATGGCGCCGCCTTTCCAGCGCAGCACCAAGTCGGCGTGGGCGTCGGTGTGGTCGCGGCACACGCTGACATTGACCTCATCGAGCAGGCTGCGCAGCAAGTGTTTTCGGTCTTTATCGGTGGTGCTCGGCATCGCCCACACATCGGCGAGGTCGTCGCTGAGTGTGAGTATCATCGCCTTCTCTTGTGGGGTCAGGGTTTTCGGGCGTGCAGCTTGGCGGCGAGCGAGCTCGGCCTGGGCATCGGCCAGGGCTTGCAGCGCGGTGTTCCATTCGGTCTCTAGGCCCCGAGCGACCAGGCGGTTATCCGGGTCGACGACCCGGTAGCGGCGCTCGGCCTGACCAGCTTGATAGCGGGCCTGCTCGACCTGGCGGCGCCATTGGGCCAGCGCGGCGTCGTGGCCGTCCTCGAGCTGCTGGGCGGCGGCCAGGCAGGCCTGCAGCGCCACCGGTTGCAGCGCGGCCAAAAACGCCGCGGTGACCGCGGCGTCGATCCCGGCGCCCCCGACACGCAGGTGATAGCCGCTGTGACCGGCCAGCTGCCCGGTGCCCACGCAGTAGTAGCCCGGCGGCTTGTTGGCCCGCCCGTCGTAGTAGACGCTCAGCTTGCGCCCACAGGTCCCGCAGGTGGCCAGGCCCTGCAGCAGCGCGCAGCCCTCGCGCACCGCGCCGGTGCCCGGCTCATGGGCCTTCGGGCGGATATTGCCTCGGATACGAGACTGGTTGTCCTGGAAGGTATCCCAGTCGATGAAACCGCGGTGATGCTCGGTGATGAGTACCTCCCACTGGTCTTGGGGCAGCGCCCGGCGAGACACCCGCAGCCGCCCATCAGCATCAAGGCTGCGCTGCACGCGGGTGCGGCCGAATACATAGGCGCCCGCGTAGGCGGGGTGAGTGAGCACGGCATGCACCGCGTAGTAGCTCGGCGCCGCCCAAGTGATCTGCGGATCGCCGCTAACGCACCCCCCGTGGGGTTGCAGCGGGAATTTGAGCCCCTGTTCGCGCAGCCACAGCCATACCCCGCGCACCGACCCGCACAGCGCGAACCGCTCGAAGACCGCGGCGATCACGCCGGTGACCGCCTCATCAGGGTGCCAGCGGACCTCACCGTCGGCCTGGCCCCACACCAGACCGACCGGCAGCCCTCGGCGCAGCTCGCCGCGAGCGGCCTTGCTGCGGATGCCACCGTCGAGACGGGCACGCAGGATATGCAGTTCGGCCTCCGACATGGTGCCCTTCATACCTAGCAGCATGCGGTCATTGAACAACCCCGGATGGTAAATGCCGTCGGTGTCGGCGATCAGCGTGTCGGTCATGCCGGCCAGGTCCAGCAGCCGATACCAGTCGGCGTTGTTGCGCGCCAACCGTGAAACCTCCAGCGCCAAAACAATTCCTACTGCGCCCAGCCCGACCTGCGCGGCCAGCTCGGCGAACCCGGACCGACCCGTGACGCTGGCCCCCGAGACTCCCAGGTCCTCGTCGATCACCCGCACCCCCGCGCGCGGCCAGCCCAACTCGACCGCACGGGCGACCAACTCGTACTGGCGGGTGGTGGACTCGCGGTTGCGGGTGATCTGGACCATGGTGGACTGGCGCACATACACCACCGCTGCGCGATGCAGATGCCCATGCGTGACCTTCGATTCACTCATCGCCGACCGCCCCGCTGCCCATCGCCGCCACGGCTTTGGCAATCACTTCGGCCAGCACCGCGATCGCCGCCGCGACTTCCTCGACGGGTAGCTGCTCGACCATCGGCGTCAACTCCACCACCTGGGCCCAACCGGTGATCGCGGCCGGGACTGGGTCTGGTATCAAACTGAGCTGGACAGGCTGCATGGGAGTCCTCCTTGCACGGTGACATCCCTGCAGCCTGTCCCCGCAACTCGGCGATCAGCGCACAGACACGCAATAGATCTGCCAGCGATCCAAGGGTCGCAACCCCGACAGCGCCGTCATTGATCGGCGGCTGGGCGTCCGTCCACGCCGCCGGGACCAGCGACTTGGTCCCATCGGGCAGCGCCAGCAGCAGCTCCACCACCCCGTGCCGCCACATCCCGCCCACCACCGGCAACGACCGACCCTGCAGCCGATGATGCGGCCGCGTAATCGTCACCGCCGCAGGAAGTTCCTCGATACCGGTAGTAAGACGAGTCGTCGTTGGACATGCGGAAGGCCTTCTCGATGCGCCACAGTTGGTGATAGGAGCCGATGACGAAGTCGGCCGGCTCGGTGGTGAGGTTGGTGGTGTATCCCTTCTTATCTCGACCTCGGGATAAGGAGGGTTATGCCGACGGTGGGGTTATGCCGACCGGCGGCGGGTCGTGCCTGGTGGGGGTCGTGCCGGGGCTGGATTGCTCGGCATAATCACGGGCTGGTGGTTTGAGCGCGATGCTGGTCTTCCTTGTATCTGTGAAGGAAGGAGACACCAGCATGAGCAGCAGTGATGGTTCCGGAGGGTGCGAACTCCGGATAGAGTTGGCGCTCAACGATTTTGAGCATTTCCTGTCGGCTGATAAGGGTCTGTCGGCGATTACGAGGGAGTGCTATGTCCGTCATGTCCTGCCGTTCCTGACCGAGGTGGGTGGTGACAGGGTCGGTGTGGTCAACCTCGGCGGCGTGTCAGCTCAGCGCGTGCGTTCTTACGTGACCGATCTTGGTGGCCGATACTCGCCACAGTCGTTGAAGCTGATTGCGACGGCGATCAGGTCGTTTCTGGGGTTCGCATGGATCTCGGGTTGGACGGTCCGCGATCTGAGGCCGGCGGTTGGTGCGGTGGTGACCCACCGGTTCGGCCGCCTTCCCAAGGCGTTGCCCGGTGAGGATCTCCGACGGCTGTTGGCGGTTCCGGACCGCCGAACGACGATGGGGTCTCGGGACTACGCCCTACTGGTGGTGCTGTCCCGGCTGGGTCTGCGCGCTGGCGAGGTCGCCGGGTTGCGCCTCGACGACTTCAACTGGCGCGCGGCGACGGTGACTCCGAAAGTCAAGGGCGGGCGCAGGTTATGCCTTCCGATACCTCACGATGTGGGGCGGGCAGTGGTGGCCTACTTGAACCGGCGCCCGGCCGGCGTTGCGTTTCGGGAGGTATTCCTGCAGGTCCGAGGTGGACCAACGCCGATGACCAGCCGAGCCGTGAGCCAGGTGGTGGCCAGGCATGCCGCCCGGGCGGGGTTGGGGACAGTGCGGGCGCACCGGCTCCGGCACTCGGCTGCCCGCGCCGTTCTTTCCGCCGGCGGCAGCCTGACCGAGGTTGGCGAACTGCTCGGACACGCCAATGGCCAGGTGACGATGGCTTATGCCTCCTTCGAGCTGCAGTCGCTGGCAGTCCTTGCCCGCCCCTGGCCGGCGGAGGTTGATCATGTGTGAGCTATCCACGTTGATCAGCGACTACATGGACTTCCGGGCCGCTCGCGGGTTCCAGCCAAACCGCAAGACCGAACACCTACTCACCCAGTTCGCCAACACTCTTCCTGCCGAACGTGACGATGGCCTGCTGTTTTCCCAGGGCGAAGCGCTGGCGTGGGCACACGCACCCGTCGGAGGACATCCGGCATGGTTGTCCTCCCGGTTGTCTACCGTCAGAGGATTCGCGATCTACCTCGCCGGCTCCGGCCTGCCCGTGGGCGTGCCCGCCGTCCGTCTAGGAGTCAGCGGATCCCGCCGGGCGACGCCATATCTGTACTCGTTCAACGACATCCGGGCTCTGATGACGATAGCTCAGCAGTTGTTCACCCCACTGCGTGCGGCGACGATGACGACGCTGATCGGGCTGCTCGCGGTCACGGGAATGCGCATCGGCGAAACCGTGCGGCTCACGGTCGGCGATGTCGATCTGGACCAGGGAGTCGTCCTGATCGCTCACGCGAAGTTCGGGCGTCAACGCATGGTCCGGCTCGATCCGAGTTCGTGTGATGCGCTGGCTGGTTATCTCAGCAGCCCGGTCCGGTGCCGGTTCGGCACCGGACCCGAGAGTGCCTTGTTGGTCACGCAGAAAGGCACCGCGCTCAACGAGCACACCGCTCGAGGTGCATTTCACCTGTTGGTGCAACACGCTGGTCTGCCGGCTCGGGCCGGTGCCCGCCCGCGTCTGCACGACTTTCGCCACACGTTCGCGACCCAAACCAGTTTCGAGGCCGGCATCGACGCCGCCGTCATCGCTTTGTGGCTCGGCCACGAATCACAAGCAACGACAAGCATTTACCTCCACGCCGACATCGCCATCAAACGCAAAGCTCTCGAACGCACCCGCCAGCCCGATACCCGCGCCGGCGAATACCAGCCCGCCGACCCCTTGCTCACATGGCTGAAGAGTCTGTGATTATGCCGAGCAATCCAGCCCCGGCACGACCCCCACCAGGCACGACCCGCCGCCGGTCGGCATAACCCCACCGTCGGCATAACCCTTCCAGCCGGCCAGCGCTCTGGTCTTGGCTTCCAACGTGCGGTTGACGCTCTTGGTGGCGCCGGTGAGCTGGATGTAGCGGTTGCGTTTGACCGGTGCGTGTCCGTCGACGGCACGCTGCGCTTTGGCGACTTGTTCGTCGATGCCGCGCAGGGTCTTTCGGGCCCGGTCGTGGCGGTACTGGTAGTGGATCACCCGGTCCGGTATGCCGCGGGCCTTCTCGCGGCTTGTGGCCGGCCACGGCTGGGTCAGGATCAGATCATCCGGGATCACCTCGTCGGGGTGTTTGTCACGCCATTCGCGCACCACATCGGGCAGGAAGGGAATGCGGGCACCGAGGATGAACGTCAATCCGGCGGCGGCGATGTCGATCTGGTTGGCTTCGGAGATCATCCCGGCATCAGCAACCACCGTCACGTCGGTGAGCCGGTGCGCGGTCTTGAAGGCGTTGATCACCGGCACCATGGTGGCGGTCTCGGCTTTGTTGCCCTCGAAGGCGGCCACCGTCAAAGGGAACCCGGTCGCATCGGTGAGCAACCCGAGGGTGATCTGCGGATCCAGCCGGCGCTCCTTTGAGAACCCGGGCTCACGGAAGCCGTCGCCGGCGTCGGTTTCGAAGTGCAGTGTGGAGACGTCATAGAGCACTAGGCTCGCTGGCCCCAGCTGAGCATGTGCTGCGCATGCTGACGAAAGCGCCTGCCGGAATTCGGGTTTGGCAAACATCGGCAGCCGCCGCTTCAGGGTCCGATAGGCCGGCGAGTCCACGCCGGTCTCGTCGAGCACGCGTAGCGCGTCGGCCTTGCTCGTCGGTTCGATGATGCGGGCGGCCACCAGATCGCGGAACACCTCATCACCCTCGGTGGCGGCATCAAAACCCAGCACACAATAGGCGTGGCACAACGCCTCGCACAGGTGCTGCGAGCACGAGGCCACGATCTCCAGCGGCCGGCCGCCGCCGCCCGCGGACTGCTCGAGCCCCAGGTCCAGGCTCTGCTGACCGGCAACCAGGCGCTGGTCCGCGGCCGCCTTCAGTGCCTCCAGCTGGGGCTCGTTGCGCGCCGAACCGAGGTGCTCGATCTGGCGTGATCCCTTCCGCGAGGACCACACGATCTGCACCGCTGTTGCTCCCGAAGCGGTCTTCACGGTGCGCACATACGCCACCACCGCACACTAAAGACCCACAATTAGTGCATACATTCCGGCCTGCCACCACCAGAAACACCAGCTCAGCAGCCCGGAGGCATTCAGATCAACGAGAAGTGGCCCAAGTCAGGTCATGACACCGTCCATCGCCGCGCTGCTCGGCCGTTGGTTCTGGTGGCCGCAGACAGTTCGTCCGCGCCCTGCCAGTTACATGCTTCGGTCCGAGGCGCCGCGTGCGGTGGTGCGGTCCTTGCTGCTGAAAGAGGAGCGCCCCCGCGACGAAGACGCAGCCACGGTCGAGTTCCCGACTATGTCCGTCTAGCCCGCGCTTTCATGCCGGTTGGTCTTGAGTGCGTGCCTTAAACTAAGCAGGGTGCTCTGAGCAGGGATGATTCGACCCGATTAGAGTCTCAGCCGACTTCGCGCAGCAACGACTGCACTCCGGTTGGCAACTCGACGACCGGGTTCAATCCGCCGAAGAGGTCGATTGCCGCAGCAATCGTGCGGTCGACGAAGGAAGCGAAATCCTCAAAGGAGATGTCTTCTCGGATCCACTGGGACCTGCGAGCCGAAACACCGATGCGCTCTGAATCAGAGGACCCGTGAACGATCGCAGTGACTCCGCGGTTCTGCCGGTTCCATGTGTCGGCGTAATGCGTTAGCCACGGGCGGTCGGTGACCGGGAAAAACCGCGAGGGAGTGACACTGATCATCAACACGTCGCCGAACGACGGGGACATCTTGAGGTGGACATGCAGCCGCCCGTGATGAGGATTGACGACACAGAAGTATTCGCCGTCGTGATCGCCCCGCAAGAACCGCAGCGCGCGAGTGGACAGATAGCGTTCGACCAGGTTCGCGCAGAGCGTCTCAGTTGTCATGGGGTAATACTGAGGCCAGCGCCTTTGTGGACCCTATGAGCCGAGCTAGCCGGGACCAAAGGATCTGTTGAGAAGTTCCTGAGAGGACTGACGCCAAAACGCGGACTTGGCATCCACGTCTATCGACTACGAGCGGTGAGGCGCGCGACTTCGACCATCGCCGACGTGATCTGGGCGATCTCGCCGGGCGGGCAGATGTACGGCGGCATCGCATAGATCAGGTTGCGGAAAGGGCGCAGCCAGACGCCACGATCGAGCGCCGCCGGGGTGGCGACGGCCAGGTCGACCGGCCGGTCGCATTCAATGACGCCGATGGCCCCGCACACCCGGACATCGGTCACGCCGGGCAGCGCCCGGGCGGGCTCGAGTCCGGCCGACAGCCCGGCGGCTATGTCGGCGACGCGCGACCGCCAGTCCTGCCCGAGCAGCAGCTCGACGCTGGCCACCGACACCGCGCATGCCAGTGGATTGGCCATGAACGTGGGTCCGTGCATCAGCGCACCGGCCTCGCCGGCGCTGATGGTGTGCGCGATGTCGGTCGTGCACAAGGTGGCGGCCAGACTCAGGTATCCGCCGGTCAGCGCCTTGCCGACACACATGATGTCCGGACTCACCCCGGCATGGTCGGCGGCGAACAGCTCGCCCGTGCGGCCGAAGCCGGTGGCGATCTCGTCGAATATCAGCAACACGTCGTGGCGCCGGCAGGCGTCGCGCAGGTCAGTCAGGTAGCGCGGGTCGTGGAAGCGCATCCCGCCCGCGCCCTGCACGACGGGCTCGACCACCACGGCCGCCAACTCGACGGCATGCGCGGCCAGCTGCGCCTCGAACGCGGAGCTGTAGGCGGGGTCATAGTCGCGGGGCACCTGCGGCGCGAACTCCTGGTGCGCCAAGATGTCGGTCCACAGCGAGTGCATGCCGCCCTCGGGGTCGCAGATGCTCATCGGCGTGAAGGTGTCCCCGTGGTAGCCGCCGCGCCAGGTCATCAGCCGCCGCTTTGCGGGCCGGTCGCGGCTGCGCCAGTACTGCAGCGCCATCTTCACCGCGACCTCCACCGACACCGAGCCGGAGTCGCTGAAGAAAACCGTCTCCAAACCCTCCGGGGTGATGTCCACCAGCAGCCGCGCCAGCCGGGCGGCGGGCTCGTGGGTCAGCCCGCCGAACATGACGTGATTCATCACGCCCAGCTGGGCCGTCAGCGCCGCGTCCAGCACCGGGTGGCCGTGGCCGTGGATCGCGGTCCACCAGGAGCTCATCGCGTCGAGCACCTCGATCGGCTTGCCGTCGCGGACCAGCGTCAGCCGCGCGCCGTGGGCGGCGACCGCGACGACGGGCGCCACCGCTTCAGAGCCGATGGTGCTGTAGGGATGCCATACGTGGGCGGCGTCGATCGCGCTGATCTGCTCGGGCGTCAACGCAGCCACGGGGTTCGACATTAGCCGTGGGTCGCAGAAACCGCGGCCATCGGGCAGCATTGGACGACGTGGCCCCCGAGCAGCAGTCCCCACATCCCCTCGCGGGCGAGGAGATCGACTACCCGCCGGACGCCGACGAGACGCTCACTTCGGCGATGCCGCAGGCCCGGACGTCTCCGGCGACTCCGACGACGGGCCACCGCCGACACTGCGGTTGCGGGTGGCCGCCTGGGACCTGATCTGCACCATCGTGCTCACAGCGCTGCTTCTCTACCTGGCCACGGCCACAGCGTGGCCGACCAGGCTCTACGGGTTTCTCAAGGACGTCTGCGTGGGGGAAACCTGCGGGCCGGTGCCTTTCGGCGTCGATATGTACATCTACCCCGTGGCCTGGGGCGGCATCGGTGCGGCGTTGGCCGCGGCCGGAATCGGGCCGTTCGTATCCCTCTTGAAGGGCTGGTACATGTCCTTCTGGCCGGTCGTGTCCCTCGCCATCCTGATGGTCAGCTCGGTGGCCGGCTCCATATTGACCACGTTCAGCGCACGTTATTGGCTCTGACGGCACTCGGCCTTAGGAGGCGCGGTGAGACCCAAATCACAACTGCGCACCCAAGTTTGAGCACAGCAGTCACCATCGGGTCACGTTAAGACAAAGAATCCCTCGTAGGGCCTTAGGTCCCTTGCCGCCGGCAACTGGTGTTGCGAAAGTTGCTGTAGTGACTGATGTGAATTGGCGCCTCGATGCAGAGGCCATCGCGGAGTCATAGAACGGGGCGGATGCGCGGAGTGACCGCGGCTGAGGCTCCCGGAACCAAAGAGAACCAAGAGAAGAGGAATCGAAATGAAGCGCATCTGCAGCTTCGTGATCGGTCTGGCCCTACTAGTGATGGCACCGGTGCTGGTCAATCCGGCGCTGGCGACCGCTGACCCCGGCGCTCGATCGATGGACTATCAGCAGGCCACCGACGTCGTCATCATGCGTGGTCTTTCGCAGCGCGGCGTGCCGTTCTCCTGGGCCGGCGGCGGTATCAACGGCCCGACTCTCGGCAAGGGCACGGGTACGACCACCGTCGGGTTCGACGCCTCGGGCCTGATGCAGTACGCCTACGCCGGCGCCGGGATCAAGCTGCCGCGTTCCTCCGGCGAGTTGTACCGGGTCGGTCAGAAGATCCTGCCGCAGCAAGCCCGCCGCGGCGACCTGATCTTCTACGGTCCTGACGGCACGCAAAGCGTCGCGATGTACCTCGGGAACAACCAGATGCTGGAGGTGGGCGACGTCGTCCAGGTGTCGCCGGTGCGCGCCAACGGCATGACCCCCTACCTGGTCCGGGTGCTCGGGACCCAGCAGACGCCTCTGCAGCAGGCCCCGGTGCAGCAGGCGCCGGTGCAGCAGGCACCTACACAGCAGGCTCCGGTGCAGCAGGCGCCTGCTGCAGCAGGCACCGTTGCAGCAGGCACCTGCACAGCAGGCACCGGTGCAGCAAGCGCCATTGCAGCAACCGCCGTCGCAGCAGGCACCGGTCCAGCAAGCGCCGGTGCAGCAGGCACCTGCCCAGCAGGCGCCGTTGCAGCAGATGCCGTTGCAGTTGCCCACCCAGGCGCCGGTGCAGCAGATCCCCGCGCAGCCGGCACCTCTCGGCACCACGCGGTAACCCTCTCGGCCTTCTCGTCCCGAACAGCCGCCACCTGTTCCCCCGCCGCAACGCACGCGGCAAGGAGCAGGTGGCGGTTTTCGGTAAATTGGCGGTTGATCATGGGAAACCCCGCACCGCCTTGCCCACCGGTCGCCACGGCGACACCGGTGACTATGGGGGCGCGTGGCGGGGGGTTTTCGCGGTTCTATCGCTACGATCTCGACGGCCTGCGCGGTATCGCGATCGCGCTGGTGGCCGTGTTTCACGTCTGGTTCGGCCGGGTTTCCGGCGGCGTGGACGTGTTCCTGGCGCTGTCCGGATTCTTCTTCGGCGGCAAGATCCTTCGCGCCGCCCTCGACCCGGCCGCGACGCTGTCACTGGTCGCCGAAGTGATCCGGCTGGTCCGGCGCCTGGTCCCCGCTCTGGTCGTCGTTCTCGCCGCGTGCGCGCTGCTCACCTTCCTGGTGCAGCCGCAGACCCGCTGGGAGACGTTCGCCGACCAAAGCCTGGCCAGCCTGGGCTATTACCAGAACTGGGAGCTGGCCAGCACCGCGTCCAACTACCTGCGCGCGGGCGAAGCCGTCACCCCGTTGCAGCACATCTGGTCCATGTCGGTGCAGGGCCAGTTCTACATCGCCTTCCTGCTGCTGGTAGCCGGGTTCGCCTACGCGCTACGGAGACGGCTCCGCGCCAACCTGCGCAGCGCGTTCGTCGTGCTGCTGAGCGTTTTGACGCTCGCGTCGTTCATCTACGCGATCGTCGCTCATCAGGCCGACCAGACGACCGCCTACTACAACAGCTTCGCGCGCGCGTGGGAGCTGCTGCTGGGAGCGCTCGTCGGTGCGCTGGTGCCCTACGTGCGCTGGCCGAGGTGGCTGCGCACGGTCGGGGCCACCGTCGCGCTGGCCGCAATCCTGTTGTGCGGGGTCTTCATCGACGGTGTCCAGGAATTCCCCGGCCCGTGGGCGCTGGTACCGGTGGGCGCCACCATGCTGATGATCCTGGCCGGGGCCAACCTGCCGGCGCGTGCGGGTAGCACCGACGAATTGCCGCTGCCGAATCGGCTGTTGGCGACGGCGCCGCTGGTGGCGCTGGGTGCGATGGCCTACTCGCTGTACCTGTGGCATTGGCCGCTGCTCATCTTCTGGCTCTCCTACACCGGACACACGCACGCCAGCTTCGTCGAGGGCGCGGCAATCCTGCTGGTGTCCGGGGTGCTGGCGCACCTGACCGTGCGGCTGGTCGAGGACCCGCTGCGGTCCCGGACGGCGGCAGCGGCGTCATCGCCGGTGCCCTCGGTTCCCTGGCAGTCGCGGCTGCGCCGGCCGACGATCGTCCTCGGTTCGACGGTGGTGCTGCTCGGCGTCGCGCTGACCGCTACCTCGTTCACCTGGCGTCAGCACGTCATCGTCTTGCGTGCGGCGGGTAAGGAGCTCAGCGGACTCAGTGTCCAGGACTATCCCGGGGCCCGCGCCCTGACCGCACACATGCGGGTGCCCACGCTGCCGATGCGGCCGACCGTGCTGGAGGTCAAGGACGACATCCCGGACTCCACCAGGGACGGCTGCATCAGTGACTTCGTCAACCCGGCGGTGGTCAATTGCACCTACGGCGACGTGACGGCCACCCGGACGATCGCATTGGCCGGCGGGTCGCACGCCGAGCACTGGCTGCCCGCGCTGCAGGTGCTCGGGCAGCTGCACCACTTCAAAGTGGTGACCTACCTCAAAATGGGTTGCCCGTTGTCCACCGAACAAGTCCCGCTGATCATGGGCAACAACGCCCCGTACCCGCAGTGCCGCGAATGGGTGCAGCGGACAATGGCCAAGTTGGTCGCCGACCGCCCCGACTACGTGTTCACCACGTCGACTCGGCCGTGGAATATCAAAACCGGCGACGTGATGCCGGCAACCTACATCGGGATCTGGCAAACGTTGTCGGACAACAACATTCCCATCCTCGCCATGCGCGACACCCCGTGGCTGGTCAAGAACAACAAACCGTTCGATCCCGCGGATTGCCTGGCCAAGGGCGGCACCGCGCAGTCGTGCGAAATCAAGCGCTCCGACGTGCTGGCCCATCACAATCAAACCCTGGATTTCGTCGGGCAGTTCCCGCTGCTCAAGCCGCTGGATATGTCCGACGCGATCTGCCGCGCCGACTTCTGCCGTCCGGTAGAAGGAAATGTGCTGATTTACCACGGCGCTCATCACCTGTCCCCCACCTATGCGCGCACCATGGCTCCCGAGCTCGGAGTCCAGATCGCGGCGAGCACCGGTTGGTGGTAAGCCCCGCCGGGGGCAGCCGGGCACTAGAAGCACCGTTAAGGTCGAATGATGCCGACGAACAACCCAAAAGCGCCTTCGGGAGGCGCCAGGGCAGCCGGCGCCGACGTGACGAAGCCCACAGTGCCCACTTTGCCCGTCTTGCCCACGGTCTGGCCTGGCAACGCTTACCCACTCGGGGCGACCTATGACGGTGCGGGCACGAACTTTTCGTTGTTCTCCGAGATCGCCGAGAACGTCGATCTGTGCCTGATCGACGAGCACGGCGACGAGTCCCGTATCCCCCTCGACGAGGTGGACGGATATGTCTGGCACGCTTATCTGCCGAACATCACCCCGGGTCAGCGCTACGGGTTTCGGGTACACGGGCCGTTCGACCCTGCGGCCGGCCACCGTTGTGACCCGAGCAAGCTGCTGCTCGACCCGTACGGCAAATCATTCGACGGCGATTTCACCTTCGACCAGGCGCTGTTCTCCTACGACTTGAAAGCCGTCGAACCCGAGGGCGACACGGCGAACACCGGCACTCCCCCCATGGTCGACTCGCTCGGCCACACCATGACCAGCGTGGTGATCAATCCCTTCTTCGACTGGGCGTTCGACCGCGCACCACTCACCCCGTACTACGAGACGGTCATCTATGAAGCTCATGTCAAGGGCCTGACACAGACCCATCCCGGCATCCCCGAAGGACTTCGGGGCACCTACGCCGGCCTGGCCCACCCGGCGATCATCGACCACCTCAAGTCGCTCAACGTCACCGCGCTCGAGCTGATGCCGGTGCACCAGTTCCTGCACGACCAGCGGCTGCTGGAGCTCGGATTGCGAAACTATTGGGGCTACAACACATTCGGCTTCTTCGCCCCGCAGTACCAGTACGCGTCAAACCGGCAGGCCGGCGGCGCGGTGGCCGAGTTCAAGATGATGGTGCGCAGCCTGCACGAGGCGGGCATCGAGGTCATCCTCGACGTGGTCTACAACCACACCGCCGAAGGCAACCACCTGGGCCCAACGATCAACTTCCGCGGCATCGACAACCAGGCCTACTACCGGCTTGTCGACGAGGACCTGCGGCTCTACAAGGACTTCACCGGCACCGGCAATAGCCTCAACGCCCGTCACCCGCACGTCCTGCAGCTGATCATGGACTCGCTGCGCTACTGGGTGCTTGAGATGCACGTCGACGGGTTCCGCTTCGATCTGGCTTCCACCCTGGCCCGCGAATTCTACGACGTCGACCGGCTGAGCGCGTTCTTCGATCTGGTGCAACAGGATCCGGTGGTCAGCCAGGTCAAGCTCATCGCCGAGCCGTGGGACGTCGGCGAAGGCGGCTACCAGGTCGGCAACTTTCCTGGTTTATGGACCGAGTGGAACGGGAAATACCGCGACACTGTGCGCGACTACTGGCGGGGCGAGCCCGCTACCCTTGGCGAGTTCGCTTCCCGGCTGACCGGGTCGTCGGACCTCTACGAGGTGAGCAGCCGGCGTCCCAGCGCCAGCATCAACTTCGTCACCGCCCACGACGGATTCACGCTCAACGACTTGGTGTCCTACAACGAGAAACACAACGAAGCCAACGGCGAGGACAACCGCGACGGCGAAAGCCACAATCGGTCGCTGGAACTGCGGCGTCGAGGGTCCGACCGACGACCCCGACATCGAGGAGCTGCGGTGCCGCCAGATGCGCAACTTCTGGGCCACTCTGATGGTCAGCCAGGGCACGCCGATGATCACCCATGGCGACGAGATCGGGCGCAGTCAAAACGGCAACAACAACGTCTATTGCCAGGACTCCGAATTGTCTTGGATGGACTGGTCTTTGGTCGACAAGAACGCCGACCTGCTGGCATTCGCCCGCAAGGTGACCACCTTGCGCAGGAAACACCCGGTGTTTCGGCGTCGCCGGTTTTTCGAGGGCAAACCGATTCGATCCGGCGACGAAGTCCGCGACATCGCCTGGTTCACCCCCCTCGGCACCGAGATGACTCCCGAAGAATGGACCACGAGGTTTCACAAGTGTGTCGGGGTGTTCCTCAACGGCGGCGCCATCGACGCACCGAATGCCCGGGGCGAGCGGGTGGTCGACGACTCATTCCTGTTGTGTTTCAACTCGCATCAAGGCGCGGTGGAATTCGTCGTGCCGTCCAGCGACTATGCCCGGCAGTGGATCGTCGAGCTGGACACCAACGACCCCGACTGCGACACCGACCGGGTGATGACTGCGGATGAGAAGATCTCACTAGCCGGGCGCTCGCTGCTCGTGCTGCGGAAGACCGCCTGACACATGCCTTTTCCGGTGCTCTCCACCTATCGGTTACAGCTGCGTGGCGCCTCCAGCGGGTTCGGGTTCACCTTCGCCGACGCCGAGAACCTGCTGGACTACCTCGACGAACTCGGGGTCTCCCATCTCTACCTGTCGCCCATCATCACCGCGGCCGCCGGGTCGACGCACGGGTATGACGTCACCGACCCGACGACGGTGTCGGCGGAACTGGGCGGCCCCGATGGCCTGGCGCGACTGTCGGCCGCGGCGCGCGCACGCGGGTTGGGGCTGATCGTCGATATCGTGCCCAACCACGTGGGGATCGACCAGCCTGAGCAGAACCCATGGTGGTGGGACGTGTTGCGACACGGCCGGTCGTCGGACTACGCGTCATACTTCGACATCGACTGGGACTTGGCTGACGGCCGAATCGTGTTGCCGATTTTGGGTTCCGACGACGATGTCGCCGACCTGAAAGTCGATGGCGACCTGCTGCGGCTGGGAGATTTGGCACTGCCGATCGCCCCCGGCACTTCGGGCGGCACCGGCGCGCAGGTGCACGACCGCCAGCACTACCGGTTGGTGGGCTGGCGCAACGGGGTGTGCGGGTATCGCCGCTTCTTCTCGATCACCTCGCTGGCCGGGCTCCGCCAGGAGGACCGCGCCGTGTTCGACCCCAGCCACGCCGAAGTTGCCCGCTGGTTCACCGAGGGTCTCGTCGACGGCGTGCGCATCGACCACCCCGACGGATTATCCGATCCCGGCGGCTATTTGGCGTGGCTACGCGAATTGGTCGGCCCGGACGCCTGGATCGTGATCGAGAAGATCCTGGCCGTCGACGAGGCGCTGGAGCCCACCCTGCCGGTGGCCGGAACCACCGGCTACGACGTGCTGCGGGAAGTGGGCGGGGTTTTCGTCGATCCGAACGGAGAGCCGGCGCTCACGGCGCTCGTGGAATCCGCCGGTGGTGACGACTACCACGCCATGTCGGCGATGCTGGCAGAGCTCAAGATCCGCGCGGCCACCGACACGCTGGCCAGCGAACTGCGCCGGCTGCGACGTACGATCGTGGCGGCCGCGGGCACCGACCATCCGCTGCTGCCCGAGGCGGTGGCCGCATTGCTCAGCCATATCGGGGTATACCGCACCGATTACCCGGGCCTGTCCGCGATCCTGCCCGGCGCGCTGGCCGAAACCCAGACGGCGGCACCAGAATTGGGGCCTGCGCTGCAGGTGATCGCCGCGGCGCTGGCCCGCGGTGGCGAACCCGCCACGCGGCTGCAGCAACTGTGCGGTGCGGTGACCGCCAAGTCGGTCGAGGACTGCCTGTTTTACCGCGACGCCCGACTGGTGTCACTCAACGAGGTCGGCGGGGAACCACACCGCTTCGGCGTCGGTGTCGCGGAATTTCATCAGCGCGCAGTCACTCGCGCCCGGCGGTGGCCGCAGGCGATGACGACGCTGACCACTCACGACACCAAACGCGGCGAGGACGTGCGCGCCCGCATCGGCGTGCTGTCGCAGGTGCCGTCGCTCTGGACCGAATTCGTCGCCCGCTGGGAGATCGAAGCCCCCTCTCCCGATGTCGCGACCGGACAATTCTTGTGGCAGAACATCTTCGGAGTGTGGCCGGTCAGCGGAGAGGTCACCGCCGACCTGCGTAAGCGGCTGCACGCGTACGCCGAGAAAGCCATTCGGGAGGCGGCCTGGCACACCTCATGGAACGACCCGGACGCCGCGTTCGAAGATGCGGTGCACCGCTGGCTGGACACCGTACTCGACGGTCCGGTGGCGCGCGGGCTGACCGAACTTGTCGCCCAACTGAATCCGCATGCCGCAAGCGACGCGCTGGGCCAGAAGCTCCTCGCGCTGACCGCGCCCGGCATACCCGACGTCTACCAGGGCACCGAGCTGTGGGACGACAGCCTCGTCGACCCGGACAACCGACGCCCGGTGGATTATGCCGCCCGCAGAGCCGCCCTGGAACGGCTGCAGCATCCGAAGATCCGGGTCGTCACCACAGCGCTTCGGCTGCGGCGCTCCCGTCCCGAGACCTTTCTGCACGGCGAGTATCTGCCGGTGCTCGCCAGCGGGTCGGCGGCAGATCACGTAGTGGCGTTCCGCCGCGGCGAGGACGTCCTGGTCGCGGCGACCAGATGGACGGTCCGGCTGGCCGAAACCGGTTGGGGTAACACGGTGCTGCCGCTACCCGACGGCTCCTGGACCGACACGCTTACCGGCGCCATGGCCAGCGGGCCGACGTCGGCCGCCGAACTGTTCGCCGAACTGCCGGTCGTGCTCCTGGTGCGCGGCCATGAGTGAATTCCGGGTGTGGGCGCCAAAACCCGAGCTGGTACGGCTGTACCTAGACGGCACAGACGGTGCGGTGCACGCCATGAGGCGTTCGGATGACGGCTGGTGGCACGCGACCGTCGACACGCCACCCGACGCGCGGTACGGCTACCTGCTCGACGACGACCCCAGGGTGCTGCCCGACCCACGCTCGGCCCGCCAGCCCGACGGCGTGCACGAACGCTCGCAACTCTGGGATGCCCGCAGCGCCACCTGGACCGACGCTGGTTGGACCGGGCGTCGGGTCGAGGGCACGGTGATCTACGAGTTACACATCGGCACGTTCACCCCGTCGGGCACGTTCGACTCCGCGATCGAAAAGCTGGACTATCTGGTCGATCTCGGGATCGACTTCGTCGAACTGATGCCGGTCAACTCCTTCTCCGGCACGCACGGCTGGGGCTATGACGGAGTGCTGTGGTACAGCGTGCACGAACCCTACGGCGGCCCCGACGGGCTGGTGCGGCTCGTCGACGCCTGCCACGCCCGTGGCCTGGGTGTGCTGATCGACGCGGTATTCAACCACCTGGGACCGTCCGGCAATTACCTGCCGCGGTTCGGCCCGTATCTGTCCTCGGCGAGCAACCCCTGGGGTGAGGGCATCAACATCGCCGACGCCGACTCCGACGAGGTGCGGCGCTACATCATCGGGTGCGCGCTGCGCTGGATGCGCGACTTCCACGCCGACGGCCTGCGCTTGGACGCCGTGCATGCGCTGGTGGACACCACCGCCATCCATATCCTCGAGGAGCTGGCCACCGAGACCGACTGGCTGTCAGAACAGTTGGGCCGCCCGCTGTCGCTGATCGCCGAGAGCGACCTCAACGACGCGCGGCTGATCACCCCGCGCGATCAAGGCGGCTATGGGCTCACCGCGCAGTGGGACGACGACATCCATCACGCCATCCACACCGCCGTGTCCGGTGAGCGGCAAGGCTACTACGCGGACTTCGGCTCGCTGCCCACGCTGGCGAAGACGCTGCGGCACGGCTTTTTCCACGCCGCCACCTACTCCTCGTTCCGGCGGCGCCGCCACGGCAGGCCGTTGGACACCGCGCGGATCCCGGCCACCAGGCTGCTTGCCTACACCTGCACCCACGACCAGGTCGGCAATCGTGCCCTCGGGGATCGACCATCGCAGAATCTCACCGCGGGCCAACAGGCGATCAAAGCCGCGCTTGCGCTCGGATCGCCCTACACCGCAATGCTTTTCATGGGCGAGGAATGGGGGGCGTCGACTCCGTTCCAATTCTTCAGCTCGCACCCCGAGCCGGAACTGGCCCGCGCCACCGCCGAGGGACGCAAGGCCGAATTCGCCGAGCACGGCTGGGACGGCTGAAGTCGACATCCCCGACCCGCAGGATCCGCAAACCTTCCAGCGCTCCAAGCTGAACTGGGCGGAGGTCGGCACCGGCGAACACGCCCGGCTGCACCGGCTCTATCGCGATCTGATCGCCCTGCGGCACAACGAGCCTGACCTGGCCGACCCATGGCTGGACCATCTCGTGATCGACTACGACGAAGACCAACACTGGTTCATGATGCGCCGCAACCGGCTGGTGATTGCCTGCAACCTCGGCACCGAGACGACGGCGGTGCCGGTCACCGGCGAGCTGGTGCTGGCCTGGGATACGCCGGGCGTTGGTGGCGAAGCCACTGAGTTGCCCGCACATTCGTTTGCGATACTGCGGTGTGGACAAGGTTAGGTTCAGCCGCGACGAGCTGAAGCAGTTCAACGGCAAGACCCTGCCGGACTTGATTTCTCACCAGGTGCGGCTGCTTTTTGTGGGGATCAACCCGGGCCTACGAAGCGTCGCGGTGCAGGCCCACTTCGCTCCCCGCGGCAACCGCTTCTATCCGGCTCTGTTTCGCGCCGGCATCAGCGACCGTGTCATCGACGCCTCGGCGGGCTTCTCGGACGCCGACCGGGATTACCTGTTGCACCGCGGAATCGGCATCACCAGCCTCGTTGAGCGAGCGACCGCGAGCGCGGCCGAGCTTACGGTTGGCGAACTCGTCAAAGGCACACAGAAACTCAGCAAGGTGGTTGCGGAGTTCTCGCCGAAAGTTGTGGCCGTCTTGGGGATCACCGCCTATCGAGCCGCCTTCAACGACCCTGCGGCCAAGCTCGGCAAGCAGCGCTCCCCCTACCCCGCCTCTGAGCTGTGGGTGGTCCCCAATCCGAGCGGGCGGAACGCCCACGCGTCGTTGGATCGCCTGGCCGTCGCCTACGGCGAAGCCGCCCGCGCGGCCGGCATTCGTGTGGACGGTTGATAGGCGCCATGAGCGAGCAACCTGCCACTTGTGGACCTACGACGCATTAAGCCTCCTGCTGACCGGCGCACGGCAATAGCGTGATCACAGTGATCACGTGGGCCACATGAGTACCCGTCCGCCACCCATTAGGCAATCCTGAAATGCGCTATCGCATGTGATACCACACTTCACAGTCGCCTATTGGTCGGCCGCGTATCCGCGCGCTGTGGATGGCTGATTAGCGCGAGCGTGGCCAGCGGCCGATGCTTCGCTGATGAGTCATTCCGAGCTGTTGCCGATCCCGCCCATGGACACCGCCACCGATCCGGTGTATTCAGCCTCCGATCTGCGTCAGCGATGGCGCGCGCTGATGGGACCGCTGGGATTTGGTGAAAGGCTGCTGTGGTTCGGCTTTCTCGGGCCGGATCGTCGCCTGACTAAGACGCTCAGCCACCTCGCTGTCGG
Organism: uncultured Actinomycetota bacterium; assembly: GCA_963820985.1. Classification (GTDB taxonomy): domain Bacteria; phylum Actinomycetota; class Actinomycetes; order Mycobacteriales; family Mycobacteriaceae; genus Mycobacterium. The sequence continues at coordinate 236,743 of CAWGCI010000007.1, forward strand.
TCCCCGCCCACGCGCCCGGATGCTGAAAAATCTCATGTCGGCACTGCGCACGCTGCTCGACGACATGGCGTCCGGCACCACGGTGGCAGTGCTGCTGGCCGGACCTGGGCTCGGCCCGATCTGCCCGGCCGACCGGCTGTGGTCAAAATCGTTGAACGACATGGCCGAACGATTCGCGGTACCCCTTGAGCCGATCTTTCGGGCCAACGACGAATCGCTCCTACAGGTCGAACCGGCCCGACGCGAGGCACACGTCACCGAAACGAGGTCGTCTCCAGAGTAGTTATTTGCGCGATGACATCGAAGTCTGCGTCGCAGTGGACGACACGGGCACCGTGGCGGATCGCGACCGCGGCAATGAGACAGTCGTTGACGCTTCGAACTGTTTTGCCGGCACGCCGGGCCGCGCGATAGATATCTGCGGCGGTTCGAAAGTCGACCGCATTGTCAACGCCCAACGAAGGCAAGCCGTTTACCAGCCGTTCGAGTGTCGTGTGGGTCTCGTTGGTCGCTCCGCACAAGATCTCCATCGCGATGGGCTCGCACATAGCGATCTGATCAGTTCCGTCGGAGAGCAGCTGGCGTACCTCGATTGCAGCGGCTGATCCGGTGGCGCGGAAGTATTCGATCCAGGCGGACGTGTCGACGAGGATCATCGAATTTCGTCGGGCTGTTCGCTTCGCAAGTCGTCAAGGTCGCCCTCCCAGCCGACCCCTTCGAGCCCGAGCAGGAACTCACGGGTCAGCGGCGGGCCGACCAAACGTCGCAACGCCAGGTCAACGGCCGCCTTCTTGGTGGTGAGGCCGAACCTGCGCATTACTTCGGCGGCAAGCTCGTCGTCGATGTCGATGTTGGTGCGCGACATACACCAATGATACACATCGATGGTGCTCACACGTGACGACGGCCGGTGCTGAGCACCGCCTCGGCGACCGCGTCGGCGAGCGGATCGATCTCAGTTCCGGTCAGGTCCGCGACGGTGATGCGGATCCCGGGCTCGGTGCGAATCCGGTACCGCGTTCCCGGCGCCGCGGCCCAGCCCGCGCTGAGCAACCGGGTGATGGCGACGGTCTCGTCGGGCACCGGGATCCAGACGTTGAGGCCGGAACGTCCGTGCGCGGTGACACCACGCTCGGCCAAGGCGGCGAGCAACCGGGTGCGGTTGCGGGTGTATTGCTCCTCCGCTTGACGGATCATGCGATTGGCGGCGTCGTCGGACCACAAACTGACAGCGAGATCTTGCAGCAGGTGACTCACCCAGCCCGGCCCCAGCCGCAGCCGCCCGTGCACCCGCTCGACGGTGCGACGGTCGCCGGCCATGACGGCCAGGCGCAGGTCGGGCCCGTACGCCTTCGACGCCGACCGCACAAAAGCCCAGTGGCGAGTCGACCCGGCCAGCGTGTGCAGCGCCGCCCCGGAGATGCCCGCGCAGTGGTCGTCCTCGACAAGCAGCAGATCGTCGGGCCGGCCGGCCAGCAGGCCGCGCAACGCGCCGGCGCGATCCGCGGAAAGCGCTGCGCCGGTGGGGTTTTGCGCGCGGGTGGTGACGATGAGCCCTCGCGCCCCGCGACCCAGCGCCCGCGCCATATCGTCAACCAGCGGCCCGTCGTCGTCGACCCGGACCGGCTCGGTCGAAAGGCCGAGTGCGGCAAGAAGATCCAGGAGGTTTGCCCAGCCGGGATCCTCGACGATCACCCGGTCGCCGGGTCGCAGGTGCGCGCTGAGCGCCCGCTCGATGCCGTCCAGCGCCCCGCTGCTCACCGCGAGGTGGTCAGCCGGGACACCGTCGGCGGTCAGTTCGGCGCGAGTGTGTTCGACCAGTTCTGCTGACATCGCCGGTTCCCCGTACAGCAGCGGCCTGCCCTGCGGTGCCCGGGCGAACCCGATGGGCAGCAAGGCCGGGTCCGGGTTGCCGGTCGACAGATCGCGCGCGCCCGCGGGCACGTCGAGCCCGAGCAGCGACCGGGGTGTGGTTGCCGGCCGGTGCCGCACCCGGGTGCCGCGGCGCCCGGCGGTTTCGACGGCGCCGCGATCGCGCAGCAGGCGGTAGGCCGCGGCGACGGTGTTGGCGTTCACCCCGAGCCGGCCGGCCAGTTCGCGGATCGGCGGCAGGGCGTCTCCGGGCGCCAGCGCGCCCCCGGAGATCGCCTCTTCGACGTTGGCCGCTATCGATTCCGCACCCGCACCCGTTATCGTATATTGTACTGGCACGCAGACTATTATGTACTAGAACAATATTGAAGGCAATCCATGGCAACGACATACCAAGCCACCGCGCGGACCACGCCCACCCGCTACCGGGAACGCGCCAGCTACGACCGCGAGGTCGTCCATCGCATCCTCGACGAATCGCTGATCTGTCACCTCGGCTATGTCAACGCTGGTAGGCCGGTGGTGTTGCCGACGACGCACGCCCGCCGCGGCGAAACCCTGTACCTGCACGGCTCCACCGGCAGCGGCCCGATGCTCGCCGCCAAGGCTGGCTCCGGCCTGCCCGTTTGTGTCACCGCCACCCTGGTCGACGGGTTGGTGCTGGCCCGCTCGGCGCTGCATCATTCGCTGGTCTATCGCTCGGTGGTGGTGATCGGCGACGCCCGCCTGGTCGAAGACCCCGCCGAGAAGCTGCGGGCGCTGAAGTCGCTTCTCGATCACATCGCGCCGGGGCGCGCGGCCGATTGCAGGCCCCCGAACGCGCGCGAGCTAGCCGCGACCGCGGTGCTCGCCCTGGACCTCGTCGAGGTGTCGGCCAAGGTGCGCAGCGGCGGCCCGGTTGACGACCCGGAAGACCGCGCGCTGCCGCACTGGGCGGGCGTGGTGCCGCTGAGCCTGACGGTCGGAACACCGGTTCCGGCCGACGACCTCGACCCCGCCACCCCGGTCCCGCCGTACCTGACCCTGAATCGCGAGCGTGCTTGTTTGTACGGCGACACGCCGTAAAACCCGTACAACTGGGGACGCTCGCGCCAGGCCGAGCGGCCAGCTCGCTAGAGCAGGTAGCGGTAGGCGGGGGAACCCGGCTCGAGGGTTTCGACGTGAAGGTCCGTCGCCCGCATCCGGGCCAGCAACCCATCGAGCTCTGCGGCCGAGCCCAACTCGACACCCACCAACGCCTCGCCGGTCTCGCGGTTGTTGCGCTTGACGTACTCGAACAGGGTGATGTCGTCGTTGGGGCCCAGCACGTCGTCGAGGAAGCGTCGCAACGCGCCCGGCTCCTGCGGGAAGTCCACCAGGAAGTAGTGCTTGAGGCCGAGATGGATCAGCGAGCGCTCCAACACTTCGCCGTAGCGAGACACGTCGTTGTTGCCGCCCGAGATGAGGCACACCACGGTCGACCCGGGTTCGACGTCGGTTTCCAGCAGTCCGGCCACCGAGAGCGCACCCGCCGGCTCGGCGATGATGCCCTCGTGCTGGTAGAGGTCCAGCATCGCGGTGCACACCGCACCCTCGTCGACGGTGCTGATCGACGCCATGTCACCGGCGGCGGCCAACGCCGCGAAGGTCAGCGTCCCCGCCCGCCGCACCGCCGCGCCGTCCACGAACTGGTCGACATGCTCCAGCGTCACCGGCTCGCCGGCGGCCAGCGCGGCCATCATCGCGGCGGCTCCGGCCGGCTCGATACCCAGCACCGCGGTGTTGGCGGTCCGTTCGGCCAGGTAGGTCGTGATGCCGGCGATGCAGCCGCCACCGCCGACCGGGACCACCACCAGATCAGGCTCGTTATCGAGTTGCTCCAGCACTTCGACGGCGATGGTGCCCTGGCCGGCCATCGTGCGCGGGTCGTCATACGGCGGCACCAGTGTGGCGCCGGTGCGCGCGACGTCCTCCAGTGCAGCCTCGGCGGCCAGATCGTAGGTCGATCCGCCCACGATCAGCTCGATGAACTCCCCGCCGTGGTAGCGGATCCGGTCCCGCTTCTGCTTGGGAGTTTTGGCGGGCACATAGACCCGGCCGTGCACACCGAGCGTCCGGCAGGCAAACGCGAAGCCCTGCGCGTGGTTGCCTGCCGAGGAGCAGACCACGCCGGCTGCCGTCTCCTCGTCGGTCAGCTGCACCAACAGGTTGTAGGCGCCGCGCAGCTTGTACGAGCGCACCACCTGCAGGTCTTCGCGTTTGAGGTAGACCTGCGCGCCAGTGATCGCCGACAGCCGATCGCTGAGCTGCAACGGGGTCGGCGTGACCACCGGAGCGATCCGCTTCGCCGCGCTGTCAATGTCCGCCGCGCTCAACGGAGGCAGCGGCGACCTACTCTGGCTCAGTGAAGCGGACACCGATCAATGGTGCCATGCCACCCAACAGGCAATTCAGCTCACCGGGGTCAGCACGAACAGCGGAATCTGGCGGTCGGTCTTTTTCTGGTAGTCGGCGTAGGGAGGAAAGGCCGCCACCGCGCGCTCCCACCAAAGGGCCTTCTCGTCACCGGAAACCTCACGGGCGTCGTAATCGCGGGTGACCGGACCGTCCTGCAGTTCGACCCGCGGGTTCTTTACGACGTTGTGGTACCAGACCGGGTTCTTCGGGGCCCCGCCCAGCGACGCGACGATCGCGTACTCGCCGTCGTGCTCGACCCGCATCAGCGGCGTCTTGCGAAGTTTGCCGGTCTTGGCCCCGACGGTGGTCAGCAGGACGACGGGCATGCCATTCAGCTCGGTGCCGTCGGTTCCGCCGGATTCCGCGTACTTGTCGGCTTGTTCGCGAGCCCAATCGACGGAGGATGGTTCGTACTCGCCGGTAAGCGGCATGCCAACCACTCTATGCGTGGGCGAGCGATGCACGACCTCTGGCCAGCTCGGCGATTGCGTTCACGCGCCGGATCGCCGTGGCGATCTCGTCGGCGAATTCCCGTCGTCGCTGCGCGATATCCGGATCATCAAAGCCGTCGACCAGCTCACGGTGCCGGGCCAACCGCAATGCGGTCTTGAACAGTTCCATCGACCTCGACTCCGCACTGGCGATCCGGCGTTGCAGCTCCCACTGCTTGCCCACCTGCAGACACTCCTGCAGGAAGGCGTCCTCGTCGAACGACTCGTCCTCGTAGGCGGCCAGCCGGTCGGCGACGATGTGGTAGGCGTCCAGGAACGGGCGCAAAACCAGATGCGCCAGCAGCACATCGGCCGATTCCAGCAGCCCCCGCACATCGGCGGCGGCGACGGACTTGGTGATGTCTTCGACGTGGCCGATCAGGCGTACCTCGTCGGCGAGGTCTTTCTCGAACTGCGCGCGTGCCGAGAACAGAAATTCGAACTTCAGCAACTTCGCGAAGCCGCAGCGCCTCGTCGCGCACGGTCGTCGGCAAAACCGAACCGTCCCCGGACGTTTCAGCCGTCTCGGCAGCCGCCAACAACGCCGTCTCGGCGATCGCGCGGTCGACCAGGATGTGGATCGCGGTGTTGCGGTAGAACGCCGCAACGAGATGCTGGTCCTCGCAGATGCCCCAGACCGCTTCGGTGCCGGCGTCATAGACGTTCACCACCCCGGAGTCCACCAGCTGGTGCAGGGTCCACCGGATCGTCGAGCGATTCGTCAGATCGGCGGCGCCGGCCACCGCCCAGTTCCGGGCCGCGATGTAACTGGCCAGCGGTCGCACCGTGGCCAGCACCTCGCCGATCGACAACGAGCGGTCGGCACCCAGCAGCGCGAGGTTCACCACCGCGGTAGGGGTGACGGGCGTGGCGCGGTTGATCCGGTGCTCCACGTCTAAGGCGATGCGCTCGATTTCGGTCCCGGCGCCCGAGGCCGAGGTATGCAAGGCGCGCAACTCTTCCAGGCGCTTGCGCAGCGGCAGCGGTTCGCCGAAATCTAGGTAGGCGCGGCCGAGCCGCTCGCCTTGCTGCCGCGCGAGCTGGACCAGAAAGCGGAAGTCTTCGGGCCGTTTCACGGCACCGTAGGCCTCGGTGGTCATCGCCTCGACCTCGTGCAGCTGGTCGTAGACGATGGAGGTCGGCACCAAATACACTTCCGGACCGTCGATTTCGTCGACGGCGTCGGCGATGTAGCGCAGGATCCCGTACACCGGGGGCCGCAGCTTGCCGGTCCTGGTCCGGCCGCCCTCGATCGACCAGGTCAGGTTGGCGTGGTTCTGCACCAGCTGCGCGGTGTAGGCGCGCAACACGAAGCGGTAGACGGGAATGTCTTTGGTCGCCCGACGGATGAAGATCGTCCCGGTGTGCTTGGCCCACGCCCCCATCGGGAAGAAGTTCAGGTTCGAGCCGCCGAATGTGCGCCCGGGCGTGAGCCGGTTGGCCGCGATCACCTCGGGCAGCAGCGTGCCGTCCAGGTAGGAACGATGGGAAAACGCGAACGCCAACGTCGCCTTGCGGTCCAGCTTGCGCAGCGCGGCGATCTGGTCCTCGTCGATGAGCACGTCGTAGGCCCGCATGAGCCAGCGGCTGAATCCGCGCCAGGCCTCCACCGCCCGGTCGTCAAACGAGGCCGCCATCTCGCGTAGGTAACCCGCGGCCTCGGCGCGCACGCTTTCGGGGTCGCGCCCGAGCTCGGCCGCCAGCTTCTGCAGTCGCTCCTCATACCACGACGCGTCCAGCAGCTGGACCACCTCAGACGGATCCGTCGACAACGGCGTCACCGATTCCTCGATAATTCCGGTGCGCTGCAGCACCTTTCGCACCCCGGCGCGGCCCAGCTCCCGCGCGACCGTTACCCGTCGCCCGTTCACGCCGGTTGCACCGTTTCAGCCGAGGCGGGCTCGTGGACCTCCGGATGCAGGTCACGTTGGTAGAGATCCTCGATCTCGGCGGCGTACTTCGCGAAGATCGGCTTGCGCTTGAGCTTCATCGTCAGCGTGATCTCGTCACCGCCGGGCTCCCACAACGTCGGCAGTATGCGGAAACGTTTGATCTGTTCCACCCGAGACAGTTTCGCGTTGCCCGCGGCGACACCGGCGGCAATGCGGGCGATCACCTGCGGGTCGGCCGCCAGGGCTGCGGGTGAGGCGTCGGACAGGCCGTGCCGGGCAGCAATCGGGCCGACGGAGTCGGCGTCGAAAACCATGAGCGCGGTGTTGTACGGCCGTCCGTCGCCGATCGCGATCATCACGCCGACCATGTCGCACGCGGCCAGGATGGTGTTCTCAATGTTGGCCGGAGACATGTTCTTTCCGGCCGCGTTGATGATCAACTCCTTCTTGCGGTCGACCACCCGCAGATAGCCCTGCGCGTCGACGTCGAAGATGTCGCCGGTGTGCAGCCAGCCGTCGGCGTCGATCGCCTCGGCGGTCTTGGCCGGTTCCTTGCGGTAGCCCTTCATCACCAGCGGGCCGCGGACCAGGTACTCGCCGTCGTCGGCGATCTTGCCCTCCAGCCCGGGAAGCAGCTTGCCGACGGTGCCCAGGCGCGCCTCGCGGGGATGGATCGACGGTGGCGGCGCAGCTCAGCTCGGACATTCCCCACACCTCGGCGATCGGGATGCCGATGCCGGCGAAGAAGGCCAGCGTTTCCCTGGGGATCGGCGCCGCGCCCGAGAGCGCCCACCGCAGTTCTGAAAAGCCGAGCCGCTCCCGCATCTTCGATAACACCAATGCGTCGGCATCGGCCCATTCGGCCGCGACTTCGTCGGACATCGGCTGGCCGGCAAGCAGCCGCGTCACTGCGTTTTGCGGCCACCGCCATCGCCCACTCCATCGCCTGCCGCTTCGCGTCGTCCGTGCTCGTGGCTGACGGTGAATTCGATTGCCGACTTGAGCTTTTCCCATACCCGCGGCACCGCGCCCCACACGGTGGGCCGCACGTCGGGCAGCGCCGCCGCGATCGCGCGACCGTCGGACACCACGGTGATCTGGGTGCCGAACATCTCCTGGCCGTACAGGGCGGTCATCCGGTCGGCGATGTGCGCCGACGGCAGGAACGAGGTAATGCGGTCGCCGAACTGGATCCCCAGCACGGCGTCCAGGCCGTAACCCTCGAACAGCAGGTTGGTGTGGGTCATCTCCACGCCCTTGGGGTTTCCGGTGGTGCCGGAGGTGTAGATGAGCGTGACGATGTCGTCGGGTTGCACCGCCCGCCACGCCGCCTCGAAGTCGAAATCCGCTGCGGCGGCTGCGTAGAGGTCGTCCACCGACAGTGTTCCGGGGGGCGAACCGTCGATGCAGACGATGTGCTCGATGGGCGCACCGCTGGCGCGGATGCGATCGACGTACTGCTCCTCGCAGATCGCGACCTTGGTGCCGGCGTTGTCGAACAGGTAGGTCAGTTGCTCGGCGGGCAGCGTGTTGTACACCGAAAACGAAGTGGCGCCGACGTGTTGGGCGCCGACCTCGAGCGGGTAGAACTCGATCCGGTTGGCCATCATCAGCGAGACCGTGTCGCCCCGCCGAACGCCCAAACCCGCCAGACCGGCGGCCACCCGGCGCACCTGCGCCGCATACTCTCGCCACGTCAACGTCTGAGCGCCGCCGGGCGTCCGGAGGGCGACGGCGTCGGGATCGACCGCCGCGGTGCGCTGGAATGCCTCGCACATGGTGGCCGGACGCTCGGTTGTGGTCATTTCTGTTCTCCCTCAGGCTGCTCACCGGCTGCGCTGAGCCTACGTCCGTGATCGGGGCCACGGAACACCTCAGAACACCTCAGCCCGCGCGAGTAACTTCTCGGTTATGGGCCGGAATCCAGGCATTGACGTAAGCGACCTCTCCCCGCTCGAACGGACGGCGTTGCTGACCCAGTACGCCCGGGCGTTGGACAGCCGGTGGCCCCGGCCGATCCTGGGCGACACCCTCGCCGAAAACATCGTCGAAATGATCGACTACGACTTCGCGGCGCTCGGCGTGCCGGCGAGCGTGGTGTGCCAGTCGGCGCTGCGCGCCAAGATGCTCGACGACCGGGTGCGGACGTTCACGGTGGAGCATCCCGACGCCGTAGTCGTAGACGTCGGCGCCGGGGTCGACAACGGCTTTTTCCGGGTCAGGCCACCTGCCACAGTCGGCTGGTACAGCGTCGACCTGCCGGGCGTCATCGCGTTGCGCGACCAGGTGATGCCCGCCAGCGAGCAAGCCCACTCGGTCGCCGCATCGGTGGCCGATGACAACTGGCCCGAGAGCATCCCCGCCGATCGGCCCGCGATGGTGATCGCCGACGGCCTCTTCGCGTTTCTGTCCGAGGCAGTGATTGTCGGCGTCTGCAGGCGCATCACCGAACACTTCAGCTCCGGGGAGCTGGCCTTCAACGACTACGGACATGTCGGCTGGTTTAGTCGGGTTGCGGTGAAACTGGCGCCGCAGCCGATGTTCTCCCAAGTCGGCATCCAATGGGGTTATGCGGGGTTCAAGGACGCACGGGTGCCCGAAACCTGGAATCCGCGGCTGACGCTGGTCGAGGAGACCAGCCTGGCGCACGAGCCTGAGGTCGATCTGTTCCCGGGCTGGATTCGGTTGGCCACCAAGGTATCCGGGAGATTCAAGGCGGGGGCACGCAAGGCGCGTATTCTGCGCTACCGGTTCTGACCGCGACCGCAGGATCCCTACAGCAGCTCGGCCAGCGCCATGTGTCCTTCGAAGCCGTGTGGCGCAGCCGTCTCCCTATAGCGCTGGGCGAAGTCGCGGTAGGAAGACTCGTCGCCGCGGGCGCGGGCAAGCAATGCGCGCAGGCGCAGCAGCGCAACGTCGAACAGCACGAAATCCGGCTCGGTGGGCACCGCGCCCAGTTGCTCGATCGCGGCGGCCGATCTCGAGTACGCCCCCAAGGATAGGGTTCCACCGGTCACCAAAACACCCTGAGCCCGACAGCTCCCCCGATCTCCCACCAGCACACGAGGGCTTCGTGGGCAACGACTGATCTAGTTCACAGGGCGGGGATCCCGTCCGCCGATGAGCCACGGATGCGCCGGGTACCATCTGGGCCGTGCCCGACTCGGTGACTACGCGTCCGTCCATCTGCCTGAACATGATCGTGAAGAACGAGGTGCACATCGTTGCTGAGGTGCTCGACGTGGTCGCGCCATACATCAGCTCCTGGGTAATCGTCGACACCGGCTCCGATGACGGCACCCAGGATCTGATCCGCAACCACATGGCCCGCCTTGGCATCCCCGGTGAGCTTCACGAACGCCCCTGGCGCAACTTCGGCCATAACCGAACCGAGGCGCTGAGCCTCGCCCAGGGCCATGCCGACTACATCTTGATCATGGATGCCGACGACACGTTCGTGGGCACACCTGACTTCACCCGGCTGGACGCCGACATCTACTTGATGCGCTACTTCGGACACAACGACGTCTTTTGGGTCCCCCAGTTGTTCCGCGACGGGGTGCACGTGCGCTGGCAGGGCGTCACCCACGAATACGCCACGTGGGATGACTCCTGCGTCGCTGTGCGCCTCGAGGGCGACTACAACATCGGAGACCGTCACCTGAGCACCCGCAACCTGTCCGGGGAGAAGTATGTGCGCGACCGCGATCTGTTGCTGGCCGAGCTCGAACGCAATCCCGCAGATACCCGGTCGGCTTTCTACCTGGCCCAGAGCTACTTCTGTCTGGGCGATTTGGTCAACGCTCGCAAGTGGTATGCGCGGCGAATCGAGATGGGCGGCTGGAAGGAAGAGGTCGGCTACTCGATGTACAAGCTCGCGCTGTCGATGGAGCAATCCGGTGAGCCGTGGCCGGATGTTCAGGACGCCTACCTGCGGGCCTGGGAATTCCGGCCTGCGCGCGCCGAGCCACTGCATGCCATCGCCTGTCGGCACCGCGCCGACCAGCGCTACCAGCTCGGCTATCTGTTCGCCAAGAACGCCGCCGAAATCCCATTCCCCGAACAGGAGTCATTGTTTGTCCGCCCGGACATCTATGCCTGGCGCATGGCCGACGAGCAGGCGGTGTGCGCGTCCTGGATCGACAAGCATGCCGAGGCGTTCACATTGTGGCGGCGCCTGCTGGCCCGACCCGACCTGCCCGACGAAGATCGGCAGAGGATCGCGCGCAACCGCGACGTTTGTGCACCGACGATGATCAAGGCCGCGTCCTCCTACCCCGACACCAGCCTGCTGCAGTCCCTGCAACGCCCGCACGCGCGCGACCGCGAGGTGGTCGTCAGCCTCATCGCCGGGCCGGATCGCGCCAGCACCGAGCTCACGCTGAACTCGTTCCTGCGCTGCTGCACCGATGTCTCGCGGCTCGGGCGCTTCTTGGTGATCGACACCGGACTATCAACCCAGGACCGGGCACTGCTGCGCGACCGCTACGGATTCCTCGAGTTTTCCCAGCTGGACACCCAACTCGGCAAGATCCGCGCTCAGATCCACGAACGTTACTGGCTCCACCTGGACCAGGGCTGGCAGTTTTTTGCCCCCGACAATCTCATCACCCGCCTCATGGCAGTGCTCGAGGCCGAACACGAAGTGTTCCAGGTGGGAATCAACTTAACCGACGCGGCCGAGTTGACCGGCGCCAGCGCGGCCGAGGACGCGGTACGCCGCGCCCCCGATGCTGGCCGCTACGTACTCACCCATGCGCCGGCACGCGGCCCGGCGATGTTCGACACCGCACGGATGGATCGCGCCGGCGGCATTCAGGACGCCGAACCCGACCCGATCGCCGGACTCGGGCGCCGGGCTCGCGCCGCCGGACTGCGCACCGCCACCCTGGACGAAGTGCTCTGCATTGGGAAACCTTCAGCTGCCACAGCGAGCCCCCCGCCGTCCTGGAGATTGCCCGGCGCCGTCACCTACAGAGACGCCCTGGACACGATCGCGGGATGGTTCTACCCAATGGACATCCTGCTGTTCGAGTTCATCCTCGGCTGTCAATTACGAGACGGCATCCGGGGCGACGTTCTCGAGATCGGGGCCTATGAGGGCAAGAGTGCCATCCTCCTCGGCTACGGGCTACGAGACGACGAGGCTCTAGTGGTGTGCGACCTGTTCGGCTTGGATCCGACCGACTTCGAGGTCCCGACGGAGGGTATGCAGGATTACACCGGGTTAACCCTCGATCGCTTCTATCAGAATTACGACCGATTCCATCCTCGGCGACCCCATTTGGAGGTCTGCCCTTCCTGGCAGCTCGGGGAACGCATTGGGGGACGACGCTTTCGCTTCATCCACATCGACGGCGGGCACGCCTACGAGTGCGTACAGACCGACATTCGGATAGCGATTGACCACGCTGCCGAGGACGCCGTTATTGTGCTGGACGATTACCGTTCGCCGCACACCCCAGGAGCTGCGGCGGCAGTTTGGGAAGCCACTCTCGGTGGCTTCCTCTACCCGTTCGGCATAACGGAAACGAAGCTATACGCGACAGCGTCACGTGAGGCACAGACCCGCTGGCGCAAAACTTTCCTCGATTTCGACACGGCCGACGTCCCGTGGGCCTCCCAGCTGCACGAGGTCGCCGGTTCGGAGCTGGTTCGGTTCTGGCACAGATGACGCAGCGATTCGCCATCCCCCCGCACCGGCACCGATGAAGCGCTAGCCGCCCAGGCACCCCGGCCCGAGCAGCGCCTTCAGATCACCCATCAGCGCCGGCGAGAGCGTCACCCGCAGCGAGGAGTCCAGTTCGAGTGTGGTGATCCGGTCCCCGCTGATCAGCCGCAGATGCACCTGCGAGGTGCCGGGGTGGCGCGCCAGCACCTGCTTGAGCGCACTCACCTTGTCCAAGGTGCACTGCCGGGTCGGCAGGCTCACCGCCAACGGCCGATCCACGCGCGCACTGGAAAAGTCCGGCACCACAAGCTCGTTGGCGATCAGGGCGATCCGGTCGTCGCGGACCGCGACCTTGGCATTGACCAGCACCACCGCGTCGTCGACGATGTCGGCGCCGTAGGCGGAGTAGGCGTGCGGGAAGAACATCACCTCGATGCCGCCGGTGAGGTCTTCCAATTGAGCCGACGCCCAAGGCATTCCGTTCTTGTTGACCCGCCGGTTCACCGAAGCCAGGATGCCGCCCACCCGCACCTGGGTGTCGTTGGCCACATCACCGTCGAGGATCGCCGGAATGGCGGTGTCGACCTGGGCGCCCAGCAGGTGCGAGACGCCGTTGAGCGGATGCCCGGACACGTAGAGGCCCAGCATCTCGCGCTCGAGAGCGAGTTTGTGTTTGTCCTCCCACTCGTCGTCGGGCACCTTGATGGTGAACACCGCCTCGGTGCAACCGTCGTCGCCGCCGAACAGGTCGAACTGCCCCATCGCCTCGGCCTTCTTAGTGCCCAGCACCGAGTCCACCGCGTCGGTGTGCACCAGGAAAAGGCCCTTGCGCGAATGCCCCAGCGAATCGAACGCGCCGGCCTTGATCAGCGACTCGGTGACCTTCTTGTTGCACGCCGAGATGTCGATCTTGTTCAGGTAGTCCGAGAAGTCGGTGAATTTGCCCTGGTCGCCGCGGGTCGCGATCAACGAACCCACCACGTTGGCGCCGACGTTGCGCACCGCACCCAGCCCGTAGCGGATGTCGGCACCCACTGACGCGAAGTTCAGACCGGACTCGTTGACGTCCGGCGGCAGCACCGTGATGCCGAGCTTGCGGCAGTCGGCGAGATAGACCGCGGCCTTGTCCTTGTCGTCGCCGACCGAGGTGAGCAGGCCGGCCATGTACTCGCCGGGATAGTTGGCCTTCAGGTAGGCGGTCCAGTAGGACACCAGGCCGTAGCCCGCCGCGTGGGACTTGTTGAACGCGTAGTCGGCGAACGGCAGGATGGTGTCCCACAGCGCTTTGATCGCAGCCGCCGAGAAGCCGTTGGCCGTCATGCCGTCGGAGAAGCCCTCGAACTCCTTTTCCAGCACCTCGCGCTTCTTCTTGCCCATGGCTTTGCGCAGAATGTCGGCTCGGGCCAGCGAGTAGCTGGCCACCTTCTGCGCGATGCGCATGATCTGCTCTTGATAGACGATCAGGCCGTAGGTCTCGGCGAGGATCTCGCGCAGCGGCTCGGCGAGTTCGGGGTGAATGGGTTTGATGGCCTGCCGGTTGTTCTTGCGGTCGGCGTAGTCGTTGTGGGCGTTCATGCCCATCGGGCCCGGCCGGTACAGCGCGAGCACGGCGACGATGTCCTCGAAGCCGGTGGGTTGCATGCGGCGCAGCAGGTCGCGCATCGGCCCGCCGTCGAGCTGGAACACGCCCAGGGTCTCGCCGCGCCCCAGCAGCTCGTAGGTGGGCTTGTCGTCCAGCGCCACCGATTCCAGGTCGAGGTCAATCCCCCTGTTGGCTTTGATGTTCTCGATCGCGTCGCCGATGATCGTCAGGTTGCGCAGGCCCAGGAAGTCCATCTTCAGCAGGCCGATGGCCTCACACGACGGGTAATCCCAGCCGGTGATGATGGCCCCGTCCTGCGGTCGCTTCCACAGCGGGATCGCCTCGGTCAGCGGCTCGCTGCTCATGATGACCGCGCAGGCGTGCACGCCGGCGTTGCGGATCAGGCCCTCCAGGCCGCGCGCGGTCTGATAGATGGTGCGCACGTCGGGGTCGGTTTCGATCAGGCCGCGGACTTCGGCGGCTTCCTTGTACCGCTCATGGTTCGGGTCGGTGATCCCCGACAGCGGAATGTCCTTGGCCATGATCGCCGGCGGCAGCGCCTTGGTGATGCGGTCGGCGATGGCGAACCCGGGCTGGCCGTAGTGGATGCGCGCCGAATCCTTCAGCGCCGCTTTGGTTTTGATGGTGCCGAAGGTGATGACCTGGGCGACCCGGTCCTGGCCCCACTTGTCGGCGGCGTAGCGCACCATCTCGCCGCGGCGACGGTCGTCGAAGTCGATGTCGATGTCGGGCATCGACGTGCGCTCGGGGTTGAGGAACCGCTCGAACAGCAGACCGTGCGGGATCGGGTCGATGTCGGTGATCCCCAGGGCGTAGGCCACCAGCGAGCCCGCGGCCGAGCCCCGGCCCGGCCCGACCCGGATGCCGACCGAGCGCGCGTAGTTGATCAGGTCGGCGACGATCAGGAAGTAGGACGGGAAGCCCTTCGAGCAGATGACGTCGATCTCGTAGGCCGCGCGTGCGCCGTAACCCTCCGGCGGGCCGTCGGACGGGCCACCTGGAAAGCGCCGACGCAGCCCGGCATCCACCTCGCGGCGCAGCCAGGACGCCTGGTCGTGCCCCTCGGGCACCGGGAAGACCGGCATCCGGTCGCGCGGTTCCCACACCTCGTCGTAGGGCTGCACCCGCTCGGCGATCAGCAAGGTGGAGTCGCAGGCGCCGGGAACCTCGGCGTCCCAGATCTGGCGCATCTCGGCGGCCGACTTGAGGTAGTAGCCGTCGCCGTCGAACTTGAACCGGGTCGGATCCGACAGCGTCTTGCCGGTCTGCACGCACAGCAGCGCCTCGTGGTTGTGGGCGGCGTCGCGGGTGACGTAGTGGCAGTCGTTGGTGGCCAGTGGCGGAATAGCGAGCTTGCGGCCGATCTCTAGCAATCCCTCGCGGACCCGCTGTTCGATCGACAAACCGTGGTCCATCAACTCCAGGAAGTAATTGTCGGCGCCGAAAATCTCCCGCCACTTGGCGGCCGACTCCAGGGCCTCGCGGTCGTGTCCCAGCCGAAGCCGGGTCTGCACCTCACCCGACGGGCACCCCGTCGTGGCGATGATGCCGGCGGCGTTTTCGGCGATCAGCTCGGCGTCCATCCGCGACCACTTGCCCAGCTGACCCTCGAAGGAGGCCAGCGAGGACAGCTTGAACAGGTTGCGCAGGCCGGTGGCGTTCTGGGCCACCATCGTCAGGTGCGTGTAGGAGCCGCCGCCAGAGACGTCGTCGGACTTCTGGCCCGGGTCACCCCACAGGATGCGCCGGGTATCGAAGCGGGAAGCGGGTGCGACATACGCCTCGACCCCGATGATCGGCTTGATCCCGGCCTGAGTCGCGCCGTTGTAGAACTCGCTGGCGCCGAACATGTTTCCGTGATCGGTCATCCCGATCGCGGGCATTCCCAGCCGCTCCACCTCGGCAAACATGGGCGTGATCTTCGCGGCACCGTCCAGCATCGAGTACTCGGTGTGGTTATGCAGGTGCACGAAGGACTGGTTCATAGGGACGCCAGTCTATGACTGAGCACCGACGGCTTCCGGGCGTGTCGCGGAGTGTGTCTCGAAGTGTTTATCCGTACAGCTCGACGAACTGCTGCAGCGACTTCTCCACGTCTCCCCTGACGGCGCGGGCCGCGGCCGAACCGACCGGACCGAACAACGCGCGCCCGCCCAGCTCAAGGCGCAGACCGAGGGTGGACCCGTCGCTGGCGGGCTGCACGGTGAGCCGCACGCCGTATCTCGTTCCGCCTTTGCCGGATCCCGACATGGCGACCTCGCGCGGCGGGTCCCATGTCGTCACCGTCCAGGTCACCCGGTTGCGCAGGCCTTTGGAGCGTGCCACGCCGATGATCTCGGTGCCCTCGGTGATCTCGTCGGGCAGCTCGCTGCGCCACCCCTCGTGCATCACCAGCCAGTCGCCCAGATCCGACAGGTCCGCGACGCGGTTCCACATGTCTTGTGGGCTCATCGGCACGTCGGCCGTCATGTCGACCGCGGCCATCGGTTGAGCGTAGCTTCGCTTGAAGCGTTGACTCTGCGGCTATGGCGACAAAGTTCGAGTAGGGCCCGCCGCTAGCGCAGAGTCAGCGCTTTGCCAGAACGTCCCAAGCCTGCTGGACGCGGCGAATCACATCCCGGGGACGGTGCTGCGAGACCACCCTGATCAGGGTCCAGCCGACGTTGGCTACGTACTCCTGCCGATCGACGTCTTTGGCGAACTGGTACGAATCAGTCCAATGTTGCTCGCCGTCGTATTCGACCGCCAACATGATGTCCTCCCAGCCCATATCGAGGAAGTACCGGGGAAAGCCATCCGCACTTAGCACGGGGATCTGGGTCCGCGGTTTGGGGAAGCCCGCGTTGATCAAGAGCAACCTCAGCCACGTTTCCTTCGGCGATTGAGCTCCCCCATCGACAAGATCCAGCGCGGTCTCTAGTTGACGCAAGCCCCGCGTATGACGATGGGCGCCAGCCAATTCGAAGACATCGTTCACCTTGAAGTCGGTCGCGGCGGCCAGCGCATCGAGTTGAGCAACAGCACGGTTAAGGCCTCCGCGCCTGCCGAGGTCGAACGCGGTGCGCTCCGGCGTCGTCACCGGGAGGCCATCGAGGAGCTCGAATTCGTGCGCAGTCAGCAACTGATGGCGCGTCACGACGCGCTCGGGCGCCCGTGCGTTGCGCCAGATCAATTCGACCGGGACGTTGTCGTCGACCCACTTGGCGCCATGTATCGCCGACGCCGCGATGCCGGCTATCACCGCCTCCCGGCGCGACCAGAGCCAGGCGGCGATGGTGCGTTGTCGCAACGTCAGCTCGACCCGCTTTTCCAGGTAGACGTTCGGCATGATCGCGCGGTAATGCGTGCGCAGCTCATACCGACTGATGTCCCCGGCGGCCAGCGCCTCGCTGCCAATGAAAGGTTGACGACCCGGCCCCATGCCGGCATGACTACCAGCCCCGACCGACACGACGTTCACTCTGCGCCTATGGTGACGAAGTTCGAGTAACCCTCGCCGCTAGCGCAGAGTCATCAGCGGCTGGGCCCGCCGCGGAACCGGTTGCCGATCCGAATCGCGGGCAGCAGCAGGGTGCGCGGCACGTATCGGCCGCCGGTGCTGACGACCTTGGGCACGACGCCGGGCACCACACTGCGTTTACCGGCGAGCATGCCGCCGATCGCGGCTTCGGCGACGTCTTGTGGCGAGACCTGCGCCATCGGCACGCTGAACCGCTCGGCGTTGGCGATCTCGGCCCACTCGGTGGGCACCGGGCCCGGACACAGGACCGTCACCGAGACTCCCGTCCCGTGCAGCTCCTCGTGGATGGCCTCGGAGAATGTCTGCACAAACGCCTTGGTGGCCGAGTACACCGCCATGTAGGGAATCGGCTGGAACCCGGCGATCGACGCGATGTTCATCACCGCGCCCGCGCCGCGCTCCACCATGCCGGGCAACGCCGCGTGGGTCAGTTCCATCAGCACGAGCGCATTGAGCGTGACCTCTTCACTCTCGCGCTCGACCGGCAACTCGTGGAAAACGCCGCTGGTGCCGAATCCGGCGCTGTTGCACAGGCCGGCGATCGGTTCCTTTTGGAGCCGGTCCGCCAGTTTTCGGCGGGACGCGGCGACGCTGAGGTCCAGCGGCATGACTTCGACCCCGACGGAGTATTCCTTGCCCACCTCGTTGGCAAGGTCGTCGAGGCGCTCGCGGCGTCGCGCCACCAGCAGCAGCGGGAAACCGCGCCGCGCCAAGCCGCGGGCCAGTTCGCTACCGATGCCCGAGGAGGCGCCGGTGATGACGACGGCGGTCTGATTGTTCGGTTTCGGAAGGCTCATGACATCACCAGTGAATCCCTCGGGTCGCGCGGACGAATGTCTCGCTTCGTTTGTCGAATTGCGTTGCATCGGTTTCGGATTCGGCACCCTTGACGGCTCCCTTTGCCGCACTGGAGTCCTCGAACATGCCGAAGGCGCGGCTGCGCACCCGGTCCATCACCGCCGGATTGACGGAGTCGGCGACCGCGGCGAACTGACCGAACGGTGAGCTGGCCCGCCGGGGCCGGTGCACGATCGCGTCGGCGATCACGCCGGCCGCCTGATCCGGCGTCAGCGCCGGGAACTTGTCGTACATCGTGGTCGGGCCGATCATCGGAGTGCGCACCAGCGGCATGTGCACGGTGGTGAATTTGACGTCGTCGGTCACGACTTCGGCTTGCAGCGCGTCGCACAGGCTGTCCAGCGCGGCTTTGCTGGCGATGTAGGCACCGAAGCGCGGCGCCCTGGTCTGGACTCCGACCGAGGACACGTTGACGATGTGCCCGTAGCGGCGTTCCCGCATTCCGGGGATGAACTTGAGGATGAGCTGGACGGCGCCGAGGTAGTTCAGCTGCATCGTTCGCTGGTAGTCGTGGATCCGGTCGTAGGACAGTGCCAGTGAACGGCGAATCGACCGGCCCGCGTTGTTGACCAGGATGTCGACGCCGCCGAGGTCGGCGAGCACCTTGTCGGCCATCGCGGCGATGGCATCCATGTCCGACAGGTCGCACGGGTACACATGCGCCGTCCCGCCATTGCCTCGTATTTCATCGGCGACCTCTTCGAGCTTGTCCTGGGTGCGCGCGACCAGCACCACCGCGCCGCCGGCCTCCGCTACTTTCGCCGCGGCCGCCGCACCGATGCCCGACGATCCCCCGGTGATGAGGATCGTCCTGCCCTCGACCGCATCCTTGAGTGTGCGGCCCTGCACCGCGTCGAGCAGGTTCCTCAGATAGAACGGTCGATATCGCCCCGCCGAGTTGGGGGTGTTGATGATGTTGGACACCGCCGCGAATGGCTTTTCGACGAGATTCGTCAGGTCACCAAGATTCATCGGCTGTCACTCCTAGCGAAGTTCGGCGGTACGGGAGATGTGACGCGGGTCATACTTGCCAACTTAAGACATCAACCGGCCAATAGCTGCGGATTACCGTCATGTGACACCGAGCCCGGCCTCACAGCCGTGGACGCCTGCCGGTGATCACGTTGTTACGACAGGTAATCCGCGTGCGACCGCACACTAACTGGCAGGCAATGCCCGGATGTTCCCCTGATGCGATGCGATTTGTGGCAAGTTTCCGCAAGCCGAAGTCGATCAGCATCTACGACAGAATCGGCGGCCACGAGGCAATCGAGGTCGTCGTCGAGGATTTCTACGTCCGGGTGCTGGCCGACGATCAACTTGCCGGCTTCTTCGCCGGAACGAACATGAACCGCCTCAAAGGCAGACGGGCGGAATTCTTTGCGGCCGCGCTCGGCGGGCCCGAGCCCTACACCGGTGCGCCGATGAAGCAAGTGCATCAGGGCCGCGGCATCTCCTTGCACCACTTCAATCTGGTGGCCGGGCATCTGCGTGACGCGCTGGCCGCGGCCGGGGTTCCCGGCGAGACGGTGACGGAAATCCTGTGCGCCATCGCTCCCCTGGCACCCGACGTGGTGTCGGGCGAAACCACAGCCAACGTCTGAAAGCCAACGTCTAAGCGAGTCTCAGCGGCCCCAGCGGCACCAAGTTCGTCTGCACGACGTGATCAGTGCCTACCATGCCCAGTGTGGGTCGCACATTCGAAGATCTGGTGGCAGAGGCTGATTCGGTGTCGGTTGAGGGTTGGGATTTCTCCTGGCTCGACGGCCGCGCAACCGAGGAACGGCCGTCGTGGGGCTATCAGCGGATGCTGAGCCGGCGCTTGGCCACCGTGTCGGCCGCGCTGGACATCCACACCGGCGGCGGCGAGGTGCTGGGCGGCGCGGGGCCGTTCCCACCCACCATGGCCGCCATCGAGACGTGGCCGCCGAACGCGGCCCTGGCGACCAAGCGCTTGCATCCGCTCGGCGTAGTGGTGATCGCAACCCGGGATGAGCCGCCGTTGCCGTTCGCCGACGAGGCGTTCGACCTGGTGACCACCCGACATCCGATCTCGGTGTGGTGGACCGAGATCCTTCGGGTGCTGCGGCCGGGCGGCACCTACTTCGCACAGCACATCGGGCCCGCCACGATGGGCGAACTGGTCGAGTACTTCATCGGGCCGCAGCCGGAGAAATGGGCCGAGTTTCATCCCGACGCCGTGCGGGCGCAGGTACAGGCCGCGGGCCTGCAGCTGGTGGATTTGCGCATGGAGCGGCTGCGGGCCGAGTTCTTCGACATCGGCGCCGTTATCTACTTCCTGCGCAAGGTGATCTGGACGGTGCCCGACTTCACCGTGCCGCGCTATCGCGACCGGCTGCGCGAACTGCATGAGCGCATCCAGACCGAGGGGCTTTTTGTCGCGCACGCGACGCGGGTCCTCGTCGACGCACGCAAACCCGGCTGATTCAGCCTTCGCCGCGCAGTACGTCCAGTGCGTGCTGCAGATCGGGTGGGTAGGGGCTGACGATCTCGATCCGCCGGCCGTCGGCGGGATGAGCGAATGCCAGCGACCGTGCGTGCAGCCATTGCCGTTCCAGCCCAAGCCTTTTGGCCAGTTTCGGGTCGGCTCCGTAGACCAGATCGCCGCAGCACGGGTGATGCAGCGCGGCGAAATGCACGCGGATCTGATGGGTGCGGCCGGTTTCCAGGTGCACATCGAGCAGGCTGGCGGCGACGAACGCTTCCAGCGTGTCGTAGTGGGTGAGGCTATGCCGGCCGTTCGTGGTGACCGCGAACTTCCACTCCCCGCCGCGGTGCCTGCCGATCGGCGCGTCGATCGTCCCGCTGGACGGATCCGGATGGCCCTGGACCAGTGCGTGGTAGCGCTTGTCGACCGTGCGCTGTTTGAACGCCCGCTTGAGCACGGTGTAGGCGCGTTCGGAGAGCGCAACCACCATGACACCCGAGGTGCCGACGTCGAGGCGATGCACGATGCCTTGGCGCTCGTGCACACCGGAGGTGGTGATCCGGTAACCGGCGGCGGCCAGGCCGCCGAGCACAGTGGGACCCGTCCAGCCCACCGACGCATGCGCGGCCACGGCGGCGGGTTTGTCGACCGCGACGATGTCGTCGTCGGAATAAAGAATGGTCATGCCCTCGATCTCGATCGGGGCGTTCTCCAGCGGCGGCGGCGCCTCGGGCAGGCGCACCTGCAACCAGGCGCCAGAGGTGAGACGGTCGGACTTGCCGGCCTGCACGCCGTCCAGTTCGACGCCGCCTTCTTCGGCGATGGCCGCCACCGCGCTGCGGGACAGCCCCAGCAGCCGCGCCAGTCCGGCGTCGACGCGCATGCCCGCCAATCCCTCGGGGACGGGCATCGAGCGGTCGCTCATCGGGTTTGATCAGCCCTGCGCCGGCCGACGGTGTCGAAATCGAAGCCGAAAACCGACAGCACCACCAGCAGGATGGCGCCACCCACCACCGACGGATCAGCGACATTGAACACGGGCCACCAGCCGACCGACAAAAAGTCGACGACATGACCCCGAAGCGGCCCCGGCGACCGGAAGAATCGATCGACGAGGTTGCCCATGGCGCCACCGAGGATCATCCCGAGCCCCACCGCCCACCAGGACGACACCAGCCGCCGACCCATCCAGAAGATGCCTACCACCACACCGGTCGCGATCAGCGTCAACACCCAGGTGTATCCGGTCGCCATCGAGAACGCCGCCCCCGAATTGCGCACCAGGGTCCAGGTCACCGTGTCGCCGATGATGGACACCGGCTGACCGGGCGGGAGGAGTTTGACGGCGAGCACCTTCGTCACGACGTCAAGCGCGAGCACCACTGTCGCCACCGACAGCAGCAGACGCAAACGTCGAGGCTGCGGCGCAGGCGCCTGAGGTTTGCTGGGTTCGCCGACCATCCCGCCCGCCGCGGGCTCGCCGGCTGAAGTCACCGGCTCCGCCGATCCTGTTGGTTCCTCGGGCACGTCCCCATCATCCCCCACTGCCCGTGCGGGATGATCGCGCCATGGGCCGACTTGCCGTCATCACCACCGGAGGAACCATCTCGACCAGCACCGGCGCCGACGGGGTGCGCCGACCGGCCCGCAGCGGCGCGGACCTGACGTCCGGTCTGGACGTCTCCCAAGACCTCGATGTCGTGGACCTGATGGCGGTCGACAGCTCCGAGCTGACGACGGCCGATTGGGACCGGATCGGCGCCGCGGTGCGGGCCGCGATCGATGCCGGCGCGCAGGGGGTGGTCGTCCTGCACGGCACCGACACCATGGAAGAGACCGCTCTGTGGCTGGACCTGACCTATGACGGCGCCGTTCCCGTCGTGCTGACCGGCGCCATGCGCAGCGCCGATGCCCCCGACGCCGACGGTCCGGCCAACCTGCGCGACGCGCTGGCGGTGGCCGCCAGCCCGGCCGCCCATGACCTCGGGGTGCTGGTCTGTTTCGCCGGCCGGGTATGGCAGCCGTTGGGCTTTCGCAAGGTGGCCACCGAGGACTTGAGCGGCTTCACCGGCACTCAGCTGGGCACCACCGACGGCAGGGTGACCCTGACAGCCCTGACACACCCCAAGACACGGCCTTATCTCGGCGACCTGCGCGCCGCCGCGGCGCCCAGAGTCGACATCGTCGCGGCATACCTGGGCAGCGACGGGGTGGCGCTGGACGCCTGCGTGGCCGCCGGCGCCCGGGCCGTGGTGCTGCAGGCGCTGGGGTCGGGCAACGCCGGACCCGCGGTGGTCGACGCGGTGCGCCGGCATTGCCGCAACGGCATCGTCGTCGCGGTGTGCACGCGCGTCCCCGGCGGCCGGGTCAGCGCCGGCTATGGTCCCGGCCACGCCATGGCGGAAGCCGGCGCGGTGATGGTGCCCCGGCTGCCGCCGCCGCAGACCCGGGTGCTGCTGATGGCCGCGCTGGCCGCGCAGCTACCGGTCGCCGAGATCACCGGGGTCATCGCCCGCTGGGGCTGATGCATCAGCAGGATCCGCGGTCTGCAGCACGCCGACGTAGTCCGGCCAGTCCAGGCTGTCGACCGGGTTGGCGCTGGTGAGGTCACCGCTGTCGGCGGCGAACGTCCGGGCCTGCCCCGCGCCCGACGCACGGGTCTCGAAGCGCACGGTGACCACGCCGTGCCCCGCGCCCTGCACCCAGCCGTGCCCGAAATCGCGATGGACGACATCGTCGCCGACCCGCCAGGGTGAGGCCTCCTGACCCGGTGCAAACATCGCCTCGGTGGCCGTCTCCACCGGATGGTGCGCCTCCGGCTCCAGCGTCGAGAGTTCCAGGTCCGGGAACAACGACTCTTGGCGCACCTCGCTCAATCCCGAGAACCCAACGCCGAGAAGGCGAATGGGCCCGATCTGGCGTGGGTCCAGCAGCAGCCGCCGCGCCATCGCCACCAGTGCCCCGGCCTCGGTCGTCGCGTAGGGCAGCGTCGCCGAGCGGGTCAGCGTGCTCATGTCGGACTTCTTCAGCTTCACCGTGACCGTGCGCGCACCCCGGCCGTCGCGCAGCAGGCGCTGATGAGCGTGCTCGGCGATCGGGTCGATCGCCTCACGCAGCTGCTCGAGGCTGGTCAGATCCGCCGCGAAGGTGGACTCGGAGCTGATCTGCTTGGCTTCGGCACGCTCGGCGACTGGGCGGTCGTCGATGCCGCGGGCCAGCCGGTGCAGCGCGGGCCCGACCGTCGC
This sequence comes from uncultured Actinomycetota bacterium, assembly GCA_963820985.1. Taxonomy (GTDB): domain Bacteria; phylum Actinomycetota; class Actinomycetes; order Mycobacteriales; family Mycobacteriaceae; genus Mycobacterium. The sequence goes on from CAWGCI010000007.1 coordinate 260,780, forward strand.
GCCCAGGATGTTGGCCACCTCGGCGTCGGCCAGCGCCGCTAGTTGTCCGATCGTCTCGATGCCGAGGCGGTGCAACTTCTCTTCGGCGACCGGGCCGATGCCCCACAGCCGGCGCACCGGCAACCCGCCCAGCAGCGACCGTTCCTCGGCGCGCCGGACCACGAGAACGCCGTCGGGTTTGGCCAGCCCGGACGCGATTTTGGCGATCTGTTTGCCCGAGCCCGCGCCCACCGAGGCGATCAGGCCGGTCTCCTCGCGCACCCGCTGCCGCAGGTCCTCGCAGAACGCCTCGACGTCGCGCGCCGGCGCCCCGGCAAGCTGGGGCGGCTCGCCGAAGCCCTCGTCGAAGGACAGCTGCTCGATCACCGGCACCACGCCGCGGATGGTGTCGAATACCCGTCGGCTGGCCACCCCGTAGACCACGCCCCGCGGCGGCAACACCACCGCGGTTACGCCGATCAGCCGGCGGGCCTGGTGCATCGGCATGGCCGAGCGCGCACCGAACACCCGCGCTTCGTAGCTCGCGCCGGCCACCACGCCGCGGCCGCCCAAACCGCCGACCAGCACCGGCCGGCCGCGCAGGGTGGGCCGGGTGAGTTGTTCGACGGAGGCGAAGAACGCGTCCATGTCCAGGTGCAGCACCCAACGGGACTCCACAGCCGCTAATGCTATTGGGCGGCCGCGAGCCTAACGCCACGGCGAAAAATCCAGCCGGATTTCGCCGTGACGTTAGGCTCGCGGCTAACGTCGGAGGGTATGGCCATGAATCCCGACGCGCCGGCACCCGCCCAGGCTGGTGGGGCCGCCGACCACCCGGGACGATGGGCAAGGCTGCGCCACCAGTGGGACAAGCGGCTGCAACCCGGTCAGCAGGCGACCGTCCTGGCCTGGGTGTCGTTCACCCTCACCTTCGCCGGGGTGCGCACGCTCACCCACTGGATCCGCGCCGGGCACGGTCCGGCCGGTGGCGGTATCAATATGGGCGGCAGGCATTTTCACCACTACAACATCGGCATCGCGCTGCTGGCGACGGTGGCTGCCGTCGGCCTGCGCGGAACCGAGAAGCAACGACGCCATCCCGCGGCGGCGGTCGCGTTCGGTTCGGCGAACGCATTGATCGTCGACGAGCTGGCCCTACTGCTGGACCTCAAGGACGTCTACTGGGCCGCCGACGGGCGCGAGAGCGTCGACGTCGCGGTCGGCCTCATCGCCACCGGCGCCACGGTCGTCGCGGGCATACCCTTCTGGCCACATGCCCACCGCGCGCTGCGTTCCCGCAACTAACCGGCTGAATCGCGCCCCAGCGGAAGCCTTTTCCACGCAACCATTGCGCTATGGGATACTTCGCGCATGGCACTTCCGAGGACACTCAAAAACCGCGTATCGGACGATTCGCTCACGATTGTCCATCGAATCAGCGAGAGGCTTCAGAGCCGCGTCTACCCCCTTTTAACGAGACTTTCCGGCGATGAGCTGTTGTTAATTAATAACGGCTACGAAGAAGATCCGCCGTTGGCCGTGCCGTTAGAACCGTCAGACGAGCCGAGCCGGTTCTGCATCCAGCTCTACCATCAAACGGCAACCCAGGTGGATCTCAGCGGCAAACGAGTGCTGGAGGTCGGTAGCGGCCACGGCGGCGGGGCCTCCTATCTCACGCGCACCTTGGGCCCGGCCTCCTATACGGGACTCGATTTGAATCCGGCCGCGGTCGCCTTGTGCCGAAAAGCACACCATGTGCCCGGGTTGGATTTCATGCAGGGCAACTCCGAGGACCTGCCCTTCCCCGATGAGTCCTTCGATGCGGTGATCAACATCGAGTCCTCGCACACCTATCCTCACTTTTCCGGTTTCCTGGCTGAGGTGGCCCGCGTGCTACGCCCAGAAGGGCATTTCCTTTACACCGATGTCCGAAACACCCCGGATGTTGCCGCCTGGGAGGCCGCGCTGGCCGACGCCCCGCTGCGGATGGTGTCGATGCGGATCATCAATACCGAGGTCGCGCTCGGGTTGGAGAAAACGTGGGAACACTACTGGCGCAAGGTAGTCGATGTCCGCACGCCGGCGCTCCTTCGCCGCCCCGTTCGCGCTGTCGTCGGCGCGCTGTCCTTGAGCAACGCCCGCAAGCTGCGCGAAGGAAAAATGTCGTACCGCATCTACTGCTTCGCCAAGACATAAGGCACCATCGGCCCTTACCCGCGGCCCGCGTCGTCGCCGGTCTTACGGATGGATACCCGCACGCCATCGCCCATCTCCACCGGATAGGCCGGCTCACCGAACTCGAAGGTGGTCGCCAAGATCTCTTTAGCGATGAGGTCGTGGTGGGTGCGCGCCCAGTCGGCCCGTTCGGCGGGCACCGACATCACTACGTGGATCCGGTCGGACACATCCAGCCCCATCGACTTGCGCAGCTCCTGCAGTTCGCGGATCCGGTCCTTGGCCCAGCCCTCGGCCTCCAGCTCGGGGGTCACGGTGCCGTCCAGCACGACAAGCCCCGCCCCATCGGGCAGCGCCGCCGTGTATTCCGGGTCCGCGGCCACCAGCCGCGAGCTGTACTCGTCGGGTTGCAGCACCGCGGGACCCGCGGTCAGGGTGCCGTCGGAGTTGACGACGCCTTCGCCGGCCTTGACCGCCTTGATGGCCGCCTGCACGTCCTTGCCCAGCCGCGGCCCGGCCACCTTGGCGTTGACCGTGAGCTCGAACCGTCCGTAGGTGTCGATCGCGTCGGTCAGTTCGACCTGCTTGACGTTGAGCTCATCGGCGATCAGGTCCGTGAACGGCTTCAGTCGCTGCGGATCATCCACCGCCACAGTCAGTTTCGGCAACGGCAGACGCACCCGCAGCTTCTTGGCCTTGCGCAGCGACGACGCCGCCGAACACACCTCGCGGACCTGATCCATGGCGGCGACCAGGTCGGGGTCCGCGGGTAGCTCGTCGCCGTGCGGCCAGTCCGTCAGGTGTACCGAGCGCTCACCGGTGAGACCGCGCCAGATCACCTCGGTCGTCAGCGGCAGCAGGGGCGCGGCCAGCCTCGCGGTCACCTCCAGCACGGTGTGCAGCGTGTCGATGGCGTCGACGTCTTCTTCCCAGAAGCGCGAACGCGACCGTCGCACATACCAATTCGTCAGCGCCTCGGTGAACTGGCGCAGCTGCTCGCACGCCCCGGAGATATCGCAGACCTCCAGCGCGTGGGTGAGGTCGTCGCGCAGCACCGCCAGCTTGGCCAGGACGTAGCGATCCAGCACATGCGTCGAATCGGCGCGCCAGGTACCGACTTTCGGGGCGTACAGGGCCAGGAAGCTGTAGGCGTTCCAGAACGGCAGCAGCACTTGCCGCACGCCTTCGCGGATGCCTGCTTCGGTGACGATCAGGTTGCCGCCGCGCAGGATCGGCGAGGCCATCAAAAACCACCGCATCGCATCGGAGCCGTCGCGGTCGAACACCTCGGTGACGTCCGGGTAGTTCCGCAGCGACTTGCTCATCTTCTGGCCGTCGGAACCCAGCACGATCCCGTGCGCCACACAGGTTTTGAATGCCGGCCGGTCGAACAGCGCGGTGGCCAGCACGTGCAGCGTATAGAACCAGCCGCGGGTCTGGCCGATGTACTCGACGATGAAATCGCCCGGGTAATGGCTGTCGAACCACTCCTGGTTCTCGAACGGGTAGTGCACCTGCGCGTAGGGCATGGAACCCGAGTCGAACCACACGTCCAGCACGTCGGGGATGCGCCACATCGTGCTGCGGCCGGTGGGGTCGTCGGGGTTGGGCCGGGTCAGCTCGTCGATGTAGGGCCGGTGCAGATTGGGGGGCCGCACGCCGAAGTCGCGCTCCAGTTCGTCGAGGCTGCCGTAGACGTCGATGCGCGGGTAGGCCGGGTCGTCCGATTTCCACACCGGAATCGGGCTGCCCCAGTAGCGGTTTCGCGAGATCGACCAGTCGCGGGCGCCCTGCAGCCACTTACCGAACTGGCCGTCTTTGACATGTTCGGGATACCAGGTGATCTGCTGGTTCAGCTCCACCATGCGGTCCCGGAATGCGGTGACGGCCACGAACCACGACGACACCGCGCGGTAGATCAGCGGGTTGTCGGCAGCGCCAGCAGTGCGGGTAGGGGTGCTCGTAGGTCTCGTGGCGGAGCAGCACCGCGCCGTTGGCCGCCGCCGGGCCGGTCTGGTTCTTGAGGTCGCGGATGATTTGCGCGTTGGCGTCAAAGACGTGCTGCCCCTGGTAATCCGGAACGGTGGCGTCGAAACGGCCCTTGGAATCGACCGGGGTGACCGGCGCGATGCCGGCCGCCTCCGAGACCGCCATGTCGTCCTCGCCGTAGGCCGGCGCCATGTGCACGATGCCGGTGCCGTCCTCGGTCGTGACGAAGTCGGCAGGCAGCACCTGGAATGCCTTCGCGGTGTCCATGAAGTACGGAAACGGCGGCAAGTAGCGCGCGCCCAGCAGCTGAGCCCCGCTGTAGGTGGCCAGCACCTCGGGTTCCTCGCCCAGCTCGCGGGCATAGGCCCCCAACCGCGGCTGGGCCAGCACGTAGCGCCGCTCCCCGACCTGCACCTGCACATACGTCACGTCCGGGTTGACCGCCACCGCCAGGTTCGACGGCAGGGTCCAGGGTGTGGTCGTCCACACCAGCAGGTAGGCCCCGTCCAGCTCGCCGCCCGTGACCTTGAAGCCCACCGTCAGCGCCGGGTCTTGGCGGCTCTGATAGACGTCGTCGTCCATCCGCAGTTCGTGATTGGACAGCGGGGTCTCGTCACGCCAGCAGTAGGGCAACACCCGGTAGCCCTCGTAGGCCAGGCCCTTGTCCCACAACTGCTTGAACGCCCAGATCACCGACTCCATGTAGTCGGGGTCGAGCGTCTTGTAGTCGTGGTCGAAGTCGACCCAGCGGGCCTGGCGGGTCACATAAGCCTGCCATTCGTCGGTGTAGCGCAACACGGACGCCCGGCAGGCGTCGTTGAACGCGGCGATCCCCATGGCGTCGATCTGGGATTTGTCGGTGATGCCCAGCTGGCGCTCGACCTCGAGTTCGGCGGGCAGTCCGTGGGTGTCCCAGCCGAAGCGGCGCTCCACCTTGTAGCCGCGCATCGTGCGGAACCGCGGGACGATGTCCTTGACATAGCCGGTGAGCAGATGACCATAGTGCGGCAGTCCGTTGGCGAACGGCGGCCCGTCGTAAAACACGTATTCCGGGGCGTCGTCGCGGCGGGCGATGGTGGCGCGGAAGGTGTCGTCGTGGAACCAGTAATCGAGGACCTGGGCTTCCAACGCGGGGAAATCCGGGGAGCCGCGGCGTGGGTCGGCGCCGAAATCGGTGCGCGGGTAGGCGCTGTCAGTCATCGGTCTCCTGTGCCAGCTACGTCTCGGCACGGGGACGACGACGCGCACAGTGCGCGAGCGCCGCGGTACCACCCCGCTTGCCGCGCGGACGCGCGGCCGCTCATTGCAGGCTGTGACGGGCCTACCCGTTCGGTTCTACTGGGCCGGACCGGCTGTTCTTCCGAAGGCTCCCCGGTGATAGCCGGATCGATGCCGTGGGTTGATTCTACTTGTTTGCGCCGTTCGAGACGCTGCCACCGGGCATTGCCAAAGCGAGCAAATCTTCTTTGACTCGGGTCGGGACCCGGCCGGCGTGCCGACGGAGTGAGTACCTCGATGCCGGCATTCCTCCGCTGTGGCGTTCGTCATTGTTCAGGCAGCAGGGATGACGGCCATCAGGCTTTGCGGATGAGCTGGCGCGCCGGGGTGCCGCTGACATATTTTCGGTTCGGCAGCATGCCGCTCGGATCTCTCGGGCGAGCCGAGCCGGAACGCTCCACACTGCCCACCGTGCTGCGCTGAAAGGTAGCCAGAGTAGACAGCGAGATGATGCAGGCTCAAGAGGTAATCGAGGATATTCGCCGCAAAGGTGCCGTCACGAGCGCAGACGGCCAAACATATCCCATCGGGAAGCACGGCATCGACGCTGCAGAAGGCCATTTCCTATCGGAGTTCATCGCCAGCCGTCCCGACATCACCCGAACGCTCGAGTTGGCTGTGCCTACGGGTTCTCGTCTCTGCACATCGCCAGTGCGCTTGCCGGACGCCCGTCCGCGCATCACATCATTGTCGACCCGTTTCAGAGCACTGACTGGAAAAGCATCGGTGTGACCAACCTCGACCGGGCCGGCGTCGACTTCTACGAACTCCGCGAAGAACCGTCTGAGCTAGCACTCCCCCAACTGGTGCGGGAGGGCGCGCAATTCGACTTGGTATTCATCGACGGCTGGCACACCTTCGACCAAACACTTGTAGACATGTATTTCACGAACAAGCTCATCAAGGTCGGCGGGTACATGCTCATCGACGACGTATCCTGGCCCAGCGTGTCGAAGGCCGTTTCCAACTTCGCCAACTACCCCTGCTACCGGATAGTCGACGGTTACGCAATGCTTTGGGTGCGGGCCCTCAACCTGCTTGGCACGATCCTCAAACCCATCGCCGAGACGATCTTTCCCCACTGGCTTTACGACTACGTCTACCGCATTGTGAAGTATCCATCCGTAGTGGCGCTGCAGAAGGTGGCGGAAGATGACCGCAGTTTCAGATGGTTCCGCTCGTTTTGAGCCTATCTTCCTCGTAGCCCGGCAAGCCACAGCGCGTTAGACGCGCACCCGTGCTGCGGTCCGATTGCTCACCTTCCATCGGACTAAGCCTGGACTTCGAGGACCCCGACACGCCACAGCGCTGCGTAGACGTGACGCACCGGAATGGTCAGCAAGCGAGCGGCACCGTGCACCAGTGGGTCGCCGCCGACGCCGAAAATCGGGAGGTCACGTCGGCGCGTCACCTTCGCGGGAGCGGGGGCCTGCGTCGGGGTTGCATCGCGCACCACCGTCAGCTTGCGAGCGGACGCTACGGTTACCCCTTCGTCGTACAGAGCTGCGGTCATGATCGCCTCCTAGACGGAAATTCCAAACGAGCACTACATGAACTGACGTGCCCCGTCCCGTACTGGTTCCGATCCGAGAATGCTTGGCAGGAAAGCCAATTGACGTTTCAGCGGAAAACGCCGTGCCGGAGAACCGATCGGGACGAAACATCGCCCGGACTTCGACCGGGACTATCGCTGGAACTCATTCGCCCCTCACCTCCTCACAGTCACGACGCGCACGGGCGGGTGCCCGCACGATCTACGCGCAGCGAAGGAGTACAGAAACCCGGCGAACGCCGGAGATCCGCACCCCACTCGTCAGAGCTTTGGCACCACACGACGTGTCCGGTAATCCGGAAGCCACCTGGGCTCAACCCTTAAGCCGGGAGGAGCTGTCCTGACCCGGGGCGTCTTTCGACGTTCGGGGTCAGTGGCCTGTATTCGTGTAGACGCCTCACCTAACGAGGTGCATACCCGACCGATAATCCACGACCAGGGTGCACCGGTCAACTTCATCGGTGTCTTGTTTCCCAAACTTTATGCATTCATTACGAGTGCGCACAGGTTTCGACAAGGTTGAGGGACCCCACGACCTGAGCAAATGCTGTCCCGCGGGCGCATCCCGTCGAGCACCAGCGAAACGACGAAGTCGGCCACGTCGGCCGCGGCGACATCTGGCCAGGGCGGGTCGCCGGCGCCCGAGGCGCTAACTGGCCGACCAGCGCGGCCAGCCCGTACGCCACCGCGACGTTGGCAGTCGAACCGGCCCCCGAGCGCATAGGCGTCGCTGAACAGCAACTTCACGCTGGCTCGGTCGGCTTCGAAGAACTCAACCGTGGCCTGCACGGCAGCTCGAAATAGCCTCTCGCACAAAGCGTTTACGTCGGAACGACCCAGCGCGGCCCCAACATACGCACCCAGGACACCCTCTTCGCCCGCCATCAGCGCGGCGAGGCCGGCCCGCCTGGCGATGTCAGGGATCATCGTCGCGTGAAAATCGTTGCACACGAGCACTTCTTAGCGTCGTGACGACTTTGTCGCGCCGCTGCGACTTCTCCTCGTCACTGGCCGCGCGTGCTCGTGCTCACCTCTACATGCGCCTAGTCCACTAGGCCCTCGAGCCGCCCAATGGTGTCGATGAACTCTTCGACCATGTCGAGAACTACCGCGCGGGTCGGCCGCACCCGGTCGAGCGAACCGACCACCTGGCCAACGAAATACGTCGCCAGCTCGCGGGCCTTGGCGCCCGGGTGACCGGCCGCTTGGTTGATGCGCACCTGGGTTTCATTGATCAGCGCCGTCTGCAGCGGCATGCCGAGGGGGGCGGGACTGTCGGGGCGCTCCCATTCGTCGGTCCAGGCGGTGCGCAGCATCCGCGCCGGCTTACCGGTCATCGACCGCGACCGCACCGTGTCCGAGGAGCTGGCGGCCAGGAACTTGTCCTTGACCACCGGCGGCGTCTCAGCCTCTTCGGTGGTCAGCCAGACCGATCCGCACCACACGCCCTCGGCGCCCAGCGCCAGGGCCGCGGCGATCTGACGGCCGCGGGCGATGCCTCCCGCCGCCAGCACGGGTGTCGGCGCCACCGCATCCACGACTTCGGGGACCAGGACCATGGTCGCCACCTCGCCGGTGTGTCCGCCGGCCTCGGTGCCCTGGGCCACGATCAGATCGACGCCCGCGGCCGCGTGCCGCCGCGCATGTGCCGTCGTGCCGGCCAGAGCGGCCACCAGCACGTCGTGGCTGTGGGCGCGGTCAACGAGGTCCGCCGGCGGGGCTCCGAGCGCGCTGGCGATCATCCGGATGTCGTGGGCGAACGCCACGTCGAGCAGCGGCTCGTAGCCCTTGGGCGAGATGTTGAGACCGCCCCCGGTCCCCCGCGGCTTGGCCCGCTCCTCCTCGGTCACGGTGATGCCGTAGCGCGCCAGCAGGTCGTCGAGGAACGCGCGGTGCTCCTCGGGAAACAGGTCACGGGCCTGCTTAGGATCGACCCCGCCCGTATCGGAGCCGACATACTTGGCGGGCAGCAGCAGGTCAACCCCGTACGGCTTGCCGCCGGTCTGCTCCTCGATCCAGGTCAGCTCGTTCTCCAGCCGCGTCGGGCTGTGCGCGACGGCGCCGAGGATCCCGAAGCCACCCGCGTTGGTCACCGCGGCGACCACATCGCGGCAGTGGCTGAAAGCGCAGATCGGGAATTCAACGCCGAGCAGTTCGGCGACTCTGGTTCGCATTGGCACGACGCTAAAAGTTATTGATTTATATGTCAATCGACTACGTCACGGCGCCATGGGGGTCGCCGAATATGTGCGTAGGTAATGCATTTCGCAGCCGTCACACCGTGACGGATGCCGCCTCAGTCCTTGACGAAAAGGTAGATCCGGTACGTGGTTGTGCCCTCTTTCAGACCCTGGTAGTGCTTGCTGCCGGCCACGGGGGCGCTTTCGCGAATCGCGTTCCGCAAAAATGACGGCGCACGCCGTTCGATGACGTCTAACCAGTGGTCGGAATACATCTCCATCCCGCGCATGGTCTCGGCGTTGATATCGCGCTGCGACAGCTTCCGCAGCGGGGCGTTCGCGAGTGTGGCCTCCCAGACCTCAACACCGGCGGGCGGCTGGCAGTCGGCATACAGGAAATGGCCTCCCGGGCGCAGCACTCGGGCCACTCCAGCGAAGAAGCTGGCCTGGTCGGGGTAGTAATTCGCGGATTCGACGTTAACCACCGCGTCGAAGGACTCATCGGGGAAGGGCAGGTTCTGGGCGTCGCCCTGCACGAAATCCAGGCCCGGCAGGACGTGCCGCTTCTTGCAGAATGCGATGCCGGACGGGTTCAGGTCCAGTCCCGTGTAGGACGCCGGACCCAGGTAGCGCTTGATGTACGAGGCACCGCCGCCGTGCCCGCACCCGACCTCCAGCACCTTCTTGCCGGTGAGATCCACCTGGCTCGCCGTGGCGTGGTAGAGCTGGATGCAGCCCCTGTTGGGCTCGTCGGCGTCCTCCAACTTCACCCCCATCGGCGGATCCTCTTCATAGGCGAAGTTGAGGAACTGGACGTCGTCACGGCTGACCCGGCGCGTCAAGATCATGTAGGCATACTTCGCGAACCTCTGATTGAGCTTCCAGGTGAGCGGGTGTTGCCAGACGCGGTCCATGATCGAAGGTGACATGCCCAAAAGTATGACAGAGGCCACATTTTGATCCCTGCCGCGACGACTCAGTCAAGGTGGCTCGGCGCCGTCAGGGAGATCGGCCGTCGGGCGGCCAGCTGGCCACGCCGTCCTCCAGCGGGACGTTGAGGCTACGCAGGATCGAGGCGACCATGCGCCATGCGCCGATGGCGGTGACGAGTTCGATGAGAACCGTTTTGTCGCCACCCAATTCGCGCTCACAGGCCGCCCAGCTCTCGGCAGTGACCGCGCCGTCGCGCACCACGTCGTCGGTGGCCGCCAGAACGGCCCGCTCGGTGGGTCCGAAGCCCTGGTAAGCCCGCCAATCGCGCACCCCGAGCAGGTCGTTCGCCGGCACCCCGAGTCCCGAAGCGACGCGCCAGTGCTGGGTCCATTCGTAATCGCACGTGGTCAGCCAGCCGATGCGCATGATCACCAGCTCACGCAGCCGCGAGTCGAGGGCGCCGTGCCACAGCATCGAGGCGAGCAGATCGTTGAGGGTCCGCGCCAGTACTGGATGGTGCAGCAACACCTGGAAGATGCTGAGCTCGGCCATGTAATCGGGCACGCCCGCCTGGTCGGCGGCGGCCTTGGCCTCGTCCAGCGGCAGTCGGGGTATTCCTGATGTTGTCATGGTGTGCGCACTCCGCCGTCCGACATACCAGCACAGTAGGAGCTATTGACGCGACGGCCAATCGTCAGTTGGAGCCGGCGTCGTGGCTCGAAGGCACCGCCCTGCGGGGGAGCTTCCCCATCGCCGCCCGAGTGTGCATGTGGGTCAACAAATTCCATGACGAGACCGGGCGGCGTCGTTTCCGGACAATCCGATCGCCCATGACTCGGTGGTGGCTACCTCGAGGCGCTGAGATCGGATGAGATGGAACATGCGCAACGGCACTCGGCTTCACCGACAACCATTCTGATTAGTCGGAAATAAACTCGCTGAGAGAGCTTTTTTGTTTTTCGGCAGCCCGACAAAGTACTTTCGGGATGCAAATCGTCGGGATCGCTCGCCCTCAGGTTTGGCGCTCCCACGCCCCGCGCGCGCTCGGGATTCCCGTCGCCAACGCCGCCCGCGGTCGCCCCTCAGCAAAGTTCCGAGCCGTCACTCCGGCCAGGTAGGTCGCGACCCACGAAGCTCAGCATCGTGGCATCGAGCACTTCCCCTGCGGCGTGCTCTGGCTACCAGGCAGAGACCGACTCGCGGGCCCGAGGCGCCCATCGAGCGTCCGCCGGCACGCCCCGTCGCAAGCCCGCAAGGTAACGCCCGTTGTCACTACGCTGGCGTTATGTCAGCTACACGCCCGGATCGGCCTCGCCTCGCCCGCACGCCACCACGCAACCAACGCGTCGGCGTCGGCGTCGGCCAGCGTCGATGCCCAACGCCCGTGCGACAGCAAGCTTCCTATGAGGGCGCTTGCGGCACTCAGCGCCGCGCCAACGCCCCCCTGAACGGGCCCAAAGCGGTGCTGATTAATGGGTCAGTCACCGCCTGACGCGCCCCGCCGCCGCATCCAGCAAACACCTTGCAGATTTTTGGGTGGGTTCACACGGTTTTGGCACATCCGTCCAAATAAACCGCTAAGGTACATAGCGCGCCACAACAATGTCGGGGAGACGGGGGTCGGGTGGGTCGATGCAGGCTGCGGCAGATGTTTTTGCAGGTTCCCTGCCTGTCACGAAATTGAGCGATGTTCATAAAGCCACTGAGATAAGCCCGCAACAGTGATATGAACTTTAAGGTTGCTAAGAAGAGGTAAAGGTCTTGGAACACACACGCGTTACGCCGGTTGCCGTCGTCGGCATGGGTTGCCGACTCCCGGGAGGCATCGAGTCCCCGGAACAGTTGTGGGAGGCGTTGCTGCGCGGCGACGACCTGATCACCGAGGTACCGGCGGACCGCTGGGACGCCGACGAGTACTACGACCCCGAGCCGGGCGTGCCGGGACGATCGGTGTGCAAGTGGGGAAGCTTCCTCAACGACGTTGCTGACTTTGATCCCGAATTCTTCGGGATCAATGACAAAGAAGCGACCGCGATGGACCCGCAGCACCGCCTGCTTCTGCAGGCCGCGTGGGAGGCCATGGAGCACGGCGGCCTGACCCGCGAGGCCCTGGCCGCCGTCCGGACCGGTGTGTTCGTGGGATTGATGCACGACGACTACCAGTTCGTGCACGCCGACGCCCAGGCCCTGGACGGGCCGTACGGCTACATGGGCAACAGTTTCGCCATGGGGTCCGGGCGCATCGCCCACGCCATGGGCCTGCGCGGTCCCGCGATGACGGTAGATACCGCGTGCTCGTCCGGTTTGACGGCGATCCACCTGGCCTGCCGTAGCCTGCACGACGGCGAAAGCGACTTCGCGCTGGCCGGCGGTGCCTCGGTGATGTTCGAACCCCGCAAAGTCGCCTCGGGGTCGGCCATCGGCATGTTGTCCCCGACCGGACGCTGCCGTGCCTTCGACGTCGCCGCGGACGGCTTCGTGGCCGGCGAGGGATGCGTGGTCGTGCTGCTCAAGCGGCTGCCGGACGCGTTGGCCGACGGCGACCGGATCCTGGCTGTGATCCGCGGCACAGCCGCCAACCAGGACGGCCGCACGGTCAATATCGTCACGCCGTCGGGCCCCGCGCAGGTCGAGGCGTGTCGCGCGGCATTGGCCGCGGCGGATGTGGACCCGCGCAGCGTCGGCATGGTGGAGGCGCACGGCCCCGGTACCCCCGTCGGTGATCCCATCGAATACGCCAGCCTCGCCGAGGTGTACGGCGTCGACGGTCCGTGCGCGCTGGCATCGGTGAAGACCAACTTCGGACACACCCAGTCGGCCGCCGGAGCGTTGGGGCTGATGAAGACGGTCCTAGCCGTGCAGCATGGCGTGGTTCCGCGCAATCTGCACTTCACCCGGCTGCCCGACGAGTTCGCCCAGATCCAAACCAACCTGTTTGTGCCCGAGGTGACCACGCCGTGGCCCGCTAACGACCACCAAGAACCCAGGCGGGCGGCGGTGTCGTCCTACGGATTCTCGGGCACCAACGTCCACGCGATCGTCGAGCAGGCTCCGGAACCGGTTGCACCCGACGACACCCAATCCACTTCCGGCTCAGACGCCTCGGACGGCCCGCTGCTTCTCCCGCTGTCTGCCACCTCGGCCGACGGATTGCGGCAAACCGCCCGCCGGGTTGCGGACTGGGTCGAAACCCGGGCGCCGGGCCTTGCAGCAGCGGATCTGGCCTACACGCTTACCCGCCGGCGTGGGCACCGGCCGGTGCGCACGGCAATCATCGCCGACAGTCTCGAAATGGCGGCCGAGCGGCTGCGCGAGGTCGCCGACGGCGACTTTCCGTACGAGAGCGCGGTGGGTCAGGATGACCGCGGACCGGTATGGCTCTTCTCCGGGCAGGGCTCGCAGTGGGCCGCGATGGGCGCTGGGCTGCTGGTGACCGAACCGGTGTTCGCCGCGACGGTCGCGGAAATTGAGCCGCTGATCGCCCGCGAGTCCGGGTTCTCGGTGACCGAGGCGATCTCGTCGCCGGACACCGTGAGCGGCATCGATCGGATCCAACCCGCCCTGTTCACCATGCAGGTCGCGCTGGCCGCCACGATGCGCTCCTACGGGGTGCGGCCGGGCGCGGTAATCGGCCACTCGATGGGCGAGACCGCGGCAGCCGTCGTGGCGGGAGCGCTATCGCTGGAAGACGGGGTGCGGGTGATCTGCCGCCGCTCCCGGTTGATGTCCACGATCGCCGGTTCGGGGGCGATGGCGTCGGTCGAATTGCCTGCGCAGCAAGTACTTTCGGAACTGATGGCACGTGGCGTCAATGACGACGTGGTGGTTGCCGTGGTGGCGTCACCGCAGTCCACGGTGATCGGTGGTGCCACCGAGACGGTGCGCGACCTGGTCGCGTCGTGGGAGCAGCGCGAGGTGATGGCCCGCGAGGTGGCTGTCGACGTTGCATCACACTCCCCGCAGGTCGACTCGATCCTCGACGAACTCACCGACGCGCTGGCCGAGCTCGAACCCCATGACACCGGAGGTTCCCTTCTACTCCTCGACGATGTTCGACCCGCGCGAGGAGCCGGATTGCGACGCCTGGTACTGGGCGGACAACCTGCGGCACACCGTGCGGTTCGCCGCGGCCGTGCAGGCGGCGTTGGAGGACGGCTACCGGGTCTTCGCCGAGTTGGCCCCGCACCCGTTGCTGATCCATGCGGTCGAGCAAACAGCGCAAAGCCTCGGCATGCCGCTGGCCGCTCTGCCCGCCATGCGCCGCGAGCAGGAGCTGCCACACGGTCTGCGCGGCTTCCTGGCGGACCTGTACAGCGCCGGCGCAGCGATCGACTTCTCGGTGCTCTACCCCGCTGGTCGGCTGGTGGACACGCCGCTGCCGGCGTGGAGTAACCGTCCCCTGCTGTTGACCCGGGGTGGTCAGGATTCGCGGGCACGCGGCGGTTTCACGGTCGCGGTGCATCCGCTGATGGGCGCACATGTCCGGTTGCAGGAGGACCCGGAACGCCACGTTTGGCAGGGCGAGGTCGGCAGGGTGGCGCACCCCTGGCTGAACGACCACCAGTTGCACGACGCGCCCGCTCTGCCGGGGGCCGCCTTCTGCGAGATGGCGTCGGCCGCGGCCGGCACGGTCCTCGGCGCGGCGTCCGAAATCTGCGACGTCCGTTTCGAGCAGATGCTGCTGCTTGACGATGAGACCGCGGTCGGCGCCGTCGCGACGGTGAAGTCCCCCGGCGTCGTCACGTTCGAAGTGGAGACCTACGACGACGGGGAACGCGTGCGGCGCGCCACCGCGGTTCTGCGGACCATCGACGAAGAGGCCGAGGAGGACCAGCCGCTCGCGCGGGACGTGGCCGATCTGCTCGCTGCGCACCCGTGCCAGGTGGACGGCGCCGACCTCCGGCAATGGATGCTCAAGCGGGGAATTCAGTATGGTCCCGCCTTCGCCGGCCTGGTGAAGGTGCACACTCCCGAAGGGGGGACCGGGGACACGGTCCTGGCCGAGGTCGGGCTGCCCGTCTCGCTCCGTTCCCAGCACGCCGGCTATGGAGTCCATCCCGCGTTGCTGGATGCCTGCTTCCAGTCGGTGGCGGCTCATCCCAGCGTGGCGGAGATCGCCAACGGCAGCTTGCTGCTGCCCCTGGGCGTGCGTCAGCTGCGCACCTACGGACCTACTCGTGGTGCGCACTACTGCTTCACGAAGCTGACCAAAGCCGACACCGCAGGAGTCGAGGCCGACCTCGACGTGCTGGACGAGTTCGGGACGCTTCTACTCTCGGTGCGCGGACTTGAGATGGGCAAGGGATTCTCGGGAACGAGCGAACACGATCGCGTGCTGGGCGAGCGACTGCTGACGATCGAATGGCAGCAGCGCGAACTGCCCGAGGCGAGTCACGCCGAAGCTGGGGCTTGGCTGCTGATCAGCACGTCAACCACCGCGGATGTGGTGGCGAGCGAACTGACCGACACCTTGAAACTCACCGGCGCGCAATGCACGTCGATGTCGTGGCACCAGCAGGCAGAACACCTGCTCAACGCGGCCGCGACTGCGGGATTATCTCGCTACCAACGTGTTGGACGGCGTGGTCGTCCTCACCGGACCCAAGGCCGGCACTGCGGACGAGTGCGCGATGCTCGCCGGGGAGTACGTGCGTCATCTGGTTCGGATCGTCCGCGAGCTGCCGGAGTGCCCGGTCGACCCTCCGCGGTTGTACGTCGTGACCAGGGGCGCCCAGACGGTGCTGAGCGGCGACCCGGAAAATCTGGAACAGGCCGGGCTGCGTGGCCTGATGCGGGTGATCGCCGTCGAACATCCCCAGTTGCGCCCCACCCAAGTCGACCTCGATGAGGACACCGACATCGAGCGGCTGGCAAGGCAACTGCTCGAACGGTCCGACGAAGACGAGACCGCCTGGCGGAACGGCCACTGGTACACGGCGCGCCTGAGCCCCGCTCCGCTCCGCCATGAGGAGCGGCAGACGGCAGTAGTGGACCAAGCGCGCGGCGGTCTGCGTCTCGAGATACGCACGCTCGGTGATCTGGAAACGATGGAATTTGTTGCGGTCGACCGGGTTCGGCCGGGTCCGGGACAGATCGAGGTCGCGGTCACCGCGTCCAGCATCAACTTCGCCGATGTCTTGGTCGCGTTCGGCCGATACTCCACCGTCGAGGGACAGATGCCGCGGCTGGGCACCGATTTCGCCGGCGTGGTGACCGCGGTCGCGCCCGACGTCACTAGCCACCGAGTCGGTGACCACGTCGGCGGTCTCTCTGAAAACGGTTGCTGGGCAAACTTTGTCACCTGTGATGCCCGCGTCGCCGTCACGCTGCCGCCCGGGCTGACCGACCAGCAGGCGGCTGCGGTCACCACCGCGCACGCCACCGCCTGGTATGCGTTGCACGACCAGGCCAGGATTGCCGCCGGCGACCGGGTGTTGATCCACTCCGCCACCGGCGGCGTGGGCCAAGCCGCGATCGCGATCGCCCGTGCGGCGGGAGCCGAGATTTTCGCGACCGCCGGCAGCCCGCAGCGTCGTCAACTCTTGCAAGACATGGGAATTACGCACGTCTACGACTCCCGAAGCACCGAGTTTGCCGAGCTGATTCGCCGTGACACCGATGGGTACGGCGTCGACATCGTGCTCAACTCCCTGACTGGCGCCGCACAGGAGGCAGGACTGGAACTGCTTGCCGTCGGCGGGCGATTCGTGGAGATCGGCAAACGTGACGTCTACGCCAACACCCGGATGGGGCTGTTCCCATTCCGCCGCAACCTCACGTTCCACTACGTCGATCTGGGGCTGATGGCAAAGAGCCAGCCAAAGCGGTTCGGCGAGCTGCTGGGCAAGGTGTACCGGCTGGTCGCGGCCGCCAAGCTGCCGCTACCGCCACCGAACCCTTTACTCCCTGTCCGACGCCGCCGAGGCCATCCGGGTAATGGGAGCGGCACAGCACACGGGCAAGCTAGTGCTCGAGGTGCCCCACACCGGACAAAGCAACGTCGTCGTTCCGCCCGAGCAGGCCAAGGTTTTCCGGCCCGACGGCTCGTACATCGTCACCGGTGGTTTGGGCGGCCTCGGCCTCTTCCTGGCCGAGAAGATGACCGCGGGCGGGTGCGGTCGCATCGTGCTCTCCTCCCGATCTGAGCCCACCACAAAGGCGCTCGACACGATCGAGCTCATCCGGGCAATAGGCGGCGACATCGTCGTGGAGTGCGGCGACATCGCCGCACCCGGCACCGCCGACCGGTTGGTGGCGGCAGCGACGGCCACCGGACTCCCTTTGCGTGGGGTGCTGCATGCGGCCGGGGTGGTCGAGGACGCCACGCTGGAAAACATCACCGACGAGTTGATCGACCGTGACTGGGCGCCAAAGGTTTACGGCGCATGGAACCTGCACATGGCCACCGAAGGGCAGGCACTCGACTGGTTCTGCTCGTTCTCCTCCGCCGCGGCGCTGGTAGGCTCGCCCGGCCAGGGTGCGTATGCCGCGGCCAACAGCTGGCTCGACGCGTTCACGCATTGGCGGCGGGCTCAAGGCCTGCCGGCGACGGCGATCGCATGGGGAGTCTGGGCCAACATCGGCCGCGCGACGGGTGTGGCAGAAGCCGCCGACACCGCGATCACTCCCAACGAGGGCGCTTATGCGTTCGAGGCACTGCTACGCCACGACCGCGCCTACACCGGGTACGCACCGGTCACCGGAACGCCCTGGTTCGATGCGCTCGCGCAACGCACCAAGTTCGCTGAACTTTTCCAGCGCAAGGGCCAAAGTTCAGCGGACACAAGTAGACTCCTCGACGAATTGCAGGGGTTGCCGGCGGAGGAATGGCCCACCCGGCTCCGCCGTCTGGTCTCCGATCAGGTCACCAGGATCCTGCGCCGCACCATCGACCCGGACCGCCCACTGTCTGAGTACGGCCTCGACTCGCTGGGTAACCTCGAGCTGCGTACCCACCTCAAGGCCGAAACGGGAGTGCGAATCACCTCCACAGACATCACCACCATTCAGGGTTTGGCGGGGTTGCTGTGCGAAAAGCTCACATGAAATTCGTTGTGGCGGTTCATGGGACCCGCGGCGATGTGGAACCCTGCGCCGCGGTGGGTTTGGAGCTGTTGCGCCGAGGACACGAAGTGCGCATGGCCGCCCCACCGAACATGCTCAACTTCGTCAAGTCGGTGGGTTTGGACGCCGTTGCCTACGGCCCGGATTCGGCCGCACAGCTGGAGGAGGACACTTTCCATGCCTCGGTGAAGATCCGCAATCCGATCAACGCGCTGCACGAGGGCATGGAGTACATGACCCGGGGCTGGGCGGAGATGAGCGCGACGCTGACGTCACTGGCCGACGGGGCCGATCTGATCCTGCACGACCAGACCTACCAGGGCGTCGCCGCCAACGTCGTGGAGTACTACGACATTCCGTTAGCCGCGATGCATCACTTTCCGCACCGGGTCAACGGCCAGCTGATCCCGCTGCTGCCAGCACCGCTGGTCCGGTTCGGAATGGCGGTGGGCGATTGGGGCTACTGGCGCATGACGAAGCGGGCCGAAGACGCGCAACGCCGCGAGTTGGGCCTGCCGCGCACGACGGTCTCCTCCGTGCAACGGATCGTGGAGCGCAACTCGCTGGAGATCCAGACTTACGAAGAGCTCTTCTTTCCGGGACTGGCAGCCGAGTGGAACGACCGACGCCCCTTCGTGGGCGCGCTCTCGCTGGAGTTGCCGACGCCCACCGACGACGAGGTGATGTCGTGGATCGCCGCGGGAACACCGCCGATCTACTTCGGTTTCGGCAGCATGCCGGTCGAATCCCCCACCTACACAATCAAAATGATCGGCGAGGCCTGCGCCCGACTAGGCGAGCGGGCCTTGATTTGCGCAGGCGCCAACGAATCCGACGACATTCCGCACCATCAGCATGTAAAGGTTGTCCGCGCGGTCAATCACGCCGCGGCCTTCCCCGCTTGCCGCGCAGTGGTGCACCATGGGGGCGCGGGCACCACGGCCGCCGCGATGCGGGCCGGAATGCCCATGCTGGTCCTCCCGATCGGGGCCGAACAGCCGCTCTGGGCGGCTCAGGTCAAACGGCTCAAAGTCGGCTTGGCCCGGCGCTTCTCGAACGTGACCCTGGAATCGCTGGTCGCCGACCTGCGCAACGTCCTCGCGCCGCAGTACGCTGCCCGGGCACGCGAAATCGCCACCCAAATGACCAAAACCGAGACCAGCGTCACCCGCACCGCGGATCTGCTGGAACTGGAAGTCGCTGCGCGCCAAGCTGCCTGAGACTTATTCGACGATTCCGGTCAGGCCGAACTCCGCCAGCGTGCGCGTCACGAGTTCACGCAGGTCCTGCTTCGTGTTCTTTCCGCCTGGCCGGTAGGCGACAACGCTCATGGACATCTTGCCGTTGAGGCGCCCGCCCACCACGACAAGTTGACCGCCTGCGCTCTCGATGTACCGGCGCGTGACGTTTTGGTCGACTCCTCGTAAATTGACATACTCGGCGGCAGTGCCGTCGGGGCGGGCCAGCGCGACGGGAAGGTGGCCGAGATCGGAACACAACACGGCGCCATCGCCGAAGCCGAACAGCAGTCGGCTAATCGCTGTACCGCTCGCTTCGGTATGAACGGGGTCAACGGAAGGATCTGCAGCGCCGGATCGGGTGTCTCCCGCGCTGTTTTCAGCGCCTGCGTGATAGTGACCTGGGGGCCGGACAAGTCTGTGGTCAGCTGCGTCGGGTCGACGCTGGCCGTCGCATACGACATTGCTATCGCACGCGTATCGTCCAGGGTGCGGTCGCTGTAAGGGATAAGCAGGGTAACGGTGCCGTCGTCCGGCTGGCGGCGGCCCAGGTGTTCGCCGAGTTTGGCCGCGAACCCCGCTAACAGCGAATTACTGTTTCCGTTAAGGGCTTTCGCTCGGGCATCCCAGTCGTCGAGATCGACGTAGATTGAGATCGTCGGCACGATCACAATGCTGTCGGCGCCGTCCTCAAGCGTCGAAGCGGTCGGCGATGCGGCCGGCCGGGCAATGTCGCGCCGGGCGCGAGACACCAGTTTTGCCATCTCACGGAAAGCCCGGGCGGACTCAAGCAGGCCCTGCATGGTCTCTCGGAAGTCGGAAACCGCGGCGCGCAGTCGAGTCCGCGAATGTGGCGGCGGGTAGCCGAGATCGCGGATGGTGCCCGTAATCGCGTCGAAGACCAAGAACAGACCGGCGACCCCGTCGGCCAGGCAGTGCGACATCACCACGGTGCCGGCAGTCGAACCGTCCGTGAGCGGAAGGAGTCCCGCATGCCAACCAGGTCCCGATTCCGGATCGACAGGCAGTTGCGCACGTTCATCAAGCCAGTCGCTGAGTTCGGCGCGGGGACGCGGGGTCTCGGCGATATCAATCTCCAACGGCTGTCCTATAGCCGAGACCCACCGATGCCGGCCGAACGGCAGGGGCGAACGCTCGATCCGCCGTCCCATCAGCCCGTAACCGGCGTTACGGAACGTCTGCATCATCTTGTCCATGTCTATTGGGTGCTCATAGATCCACACGATCTGCATGAGTTGCTCCCGACCGGTGGCACGCAACGAGAGAAAGGTGGCTTGATCAAAGAACGCAAGCCGGTTGTCCGGGCGCGCAGATTCTTTGGACGCGGAGCGCCCGAAGCGTGCACGCACGCGGCTAGTGCGGAGCGGCATTAATCAACCTCCAACGACACGAATCAATTTCGCTGCTAGTCGATCACGCCGGTCAGCTCGAACTCTGCCAGCGTTTGCGCCGCAAGCTCACGCAGGTCCTGCTTCGAGTTCTTTCCGCCCGGCTGGTACGCGACAACACTCATAGACATCTTGCCGACGAGGCGCCCTCCCACCACGACAAGTTGACCGCCCACGCTCTCGATGTACCGCCGCGTGACGTTTTGGTCGACGCCGCGTAGCATGACGTACTCTGCGGCAGTGCCGTCAAAGGAGGCAATCTCAGGGGGAAGATCGCCGAGATTGGAACACAAGACGGCGGAATCCCCGAAGCCGAAAATCATATCGGCCAATCGTTGCACCCCCCGCTTCGGTATGAACGGGGTCAGCGGAAGGATCTGCAGCGCCGGATCGGGCGTCTCGCGCGCCGTTGTCAGCGCTTGCTTGATGGCGACCCGGGCGCCGGACAAGTCTGTGGTTACGCGCGTTGGGTGGACAGTGACCTTCGCGTATGACATTGCGATCGCACGCGTATCGTCCAGGGTGCGGTCGCTGAACGGGATAAGCAGGATGACGGTGCCGTCGTCCGAACGGCAGCGGCCCAGGTGTTCGCCAAGTTTGGCAGCGACCCCGGCGAACAACGAATTGCCGCTCCCGCCAAGGGCGTTCGCTCGGGCATCCCAGTCGTCGAGATCGACGTAAATGGTGATCGTCGGCACGATAACGTGGCAATCGGCGCCGTCCACAAGGGCCGGAGTGGTTCGCGGTGCAGCCGGTCGGGTCATTTCGCGCCGGCGGCGGTACACCAGTTTTAACGCCGCACCGAGCGCCCGGGCAGACTGAGGCAAGTCCCGCACGGTTTCACGGAAGTCGGAAGCCGCTGCGCGCAGTCGAGTGCGTGAATGTGGCGGCGGGTAGCCAAGATCGCGAATGTTGCCCGTGACAGCGTCAAAGACCAAGACCATACCCGCGATGCCGTCGGCCAGACAGTGCGAAAGCACCGCGGTGACGGCAGTCGAACCGTCCGTTAGCGGAAGGACTCCCATATGCCAGCCAGGTCCAAATTCGGGATCGATAGGCAGTTCCGCCCTTTCATCCACCCAGTCGCTCAGCTCAGCGCGGGGACGCGGAGACTCAGCGATGTCGATGTCCGACGGCTGCCCCACAGCTGAGACCCACCGATGCCGGCCGAACGGCAGCGGCGAACGCTCGATCCTCCGTCCCAGCAACCCGTAACCGGCGTTGCGGTATGTGCGCCTTAGCGTATCGAGGTCGACAGCGTGCTCATAGATCCACATGATCTGCATGAGTTGCCCGCGACCGCTGGCGCGCAACGAGAGAAACGTAGCTTGATCAAAGAACGCAAGGCGATTATCCGGGCGCTTAACGTCTTTGGACGTACCGCGCTTAGACGGCGCCCGCACACGACCACTGCCAAGCAATTCTGCGCCTAGTCGATCACGCCGGTCAGATCGAACTCTGCCAGTGTCTTCGCCGCGAGCTCACGCAGATGGGCCTTCGAGTTCTGTCCGCCGAGCTGATAGCCGATGATGCTGATGGACATCTTGCCGCCGATGCGTCCAGCCACCAGGGTGAGTTGGCCGCGCTTTTCCTCGAGGGCCTGTCGCGTTATGTGTCGGTCTACCCCTCGTAACATCACGTACTCGGCCTCAGTGCCGTCAGGACGCGCTAACGCGGGGTCGAGTTCGCCGAGATTGGAACAGGACACGGGCAGGTCGGCGGCGAAGCCGAAAATCAAATCGCCGCCGGCTTTCACGGCCCTTCTCGGTATGAACGGGACCAGCGGAAGGAGCTCCAGTGGCTGATCGGGCACCTCCCGCGCCGATTTCAATCCATGCCGGATGGTGGTCTGGGCAGCAGACAAATCTGTCGTTAAGTGCGTTGGGTCCACGCTGATGTTCGCAAGTGCTGCCGCGTTCTGACGCGAATCGTCCTGAGTGCGGTCACTGGTGGGGACGAGCAGGGTGACGGTGCCGTCCGCCCGCTGGCGCCCCATTCGTTCGCCGAGTTTGGCAGCGAACGCGGCAACCAGCGAATGACTGATTCCGCCAAGGGCTTTCGCGCGGGCATCCCAATCATCGAGATCGACGTAGACCGCGATGGCCGGCACCACAACGTTGCAATCGGCCCCGTGTGTAAGGGTCGGGGCGGGTCGTGATGCCCCCGATCGGCGAATGTCATGCCGATGACGGAACGCCAATTTGACCGCCGCGCCAAGCGCACGGCCAATCTCACGCGAGCCCTGCAAGGTTTCCCGGGCGTCGGAAGCAATCGCACGCCTTCTGGTGCGCGAACCTGCGGCTGGGTAGTCGAACTCGGCGCTGACGCCCTTGACAACATCAGCGAGCGCCGACAACCCCCCCATGCCGTCGGCCAGGCAGTGCGAAATCACGATACTGATCGCAGTCGAACCGTCGGTGAACGAAGCGACTCCCATGCGCCAACCGGGGCCCCACTCCGGATCGATCGGCAGTTGGACGCGTTCATCCGCCCAGTCGGTGAGTTCGGCACGAGGACGGGCGGACTGGGCGATATCAAGCGTCGACGGCGCGTCCGACAAGACCCACCGATGCCGGCCGAATGGCAACGGCGAACGTTCGATCCGCAGCCGACCCAACGGCGCTTGTCTTCCCCGGTCGTGAAAACGCCTCAGCCCATCGATGTCGACCGGGTGCTCGTAAATCCACACGATCTGCATGGCCGGCTCTTCACCGGAAGCGCGCAGCCACAAAAACATGGCTTGATCCGTGAACGAAAGGCGATTGTCCGGCCGTGCCGCCGCACGTTCAGTCATCGATCGTCCTTCTTAGTCATGCCTAGCCCGCCGGTTGACCCGGATGCCATGAAGTTCAGTTGATCAGGCCAATTTTAGGTCAAGACCAGCGACGTCGACATACGGCACCAGTGCCTCGCGACCCTCGGCGACGCGCACATAGGCTGACTTCATCGCATCCATATACCGGATAATTGACTCGCGGGCGACCGGGTTATCCGGGAACATGACAGTGACCGAGGTTTCGGCCTCGCTGCGATTCACCCACATCCCGATTTGGTTCGCAGCCCTGGCATCCATGTGTAGTTTGCCGTTCATTGCGTCCCATTGCGCGATGATTTCGGGCGAAAGGGGCGGAACGCCGGTGTCGATGTAGGAAATCATCGGAACACCCGGTTTGGGCCGCTTGAGCCCGAGGCTCGCCGGCGCCATGTCCAATACGTGATCGAACGGCACATTCGCCAGGTCAGCGCCTGAATCAAGAGATTTCTGGGCCGCCCGCGCAATTTCGCCGAAATCTGCGTCAATAGGAACCGTAATCGGAACCAAACCGGTGTACCAGCCCGTGGTCACGAATTCGGCTGGGTTGCGACGGGTAGTAACGGGAGTAACTACATAGTAGGTGTCAGCACCGGTCAACTCGTGCTCCGCGATGGCAGCGCAGGCAAATACGCCACCACTGAAACGAACGCCCGCCTCTACGCACGCGGATTCGAACCGCTCTGTTTGCTCTCCGTCCAGCAGGCGGACCGTGATCAGGTCGCCGGTAGCAGGCACCGATGGCGCGCCCAGCGGCAGCGGGAAATGCGGCAAGCTTCCGCCGTTGTCCTGCGCGAAGTCGATCCAGGCGCGCACTCCCGGAGATTCCGGGGTCAGCGCGGACAAATACTCGTGCTGCCAGACGCAGTAATCGTTATAGCTTCCGGTTTCGGGCAACTGGATGGGTGCCGCGCCTTTCGCCAGTGCGTCGTACATCATGTGGATCTCGACCAGCAACTGACCCACGAGCACGGCGTCGGTGTGGACGTGATCCACGCTCGCATAGAACGTGAAGTGGTCCTCGCGCTGAATAGCGCCAAAATGGAAGCAATCCCACCGGAACGGATCAGGTGTCGCTAATACGTGTGTCCGCCAGTCTTCCGGGGTTATCTCACCATGTTTGGTCGGGACTAACTTAATATCCTTGGGGTCGCTGATCGTCCGCCGAACGATGCGCCCCATCCCCTTGAATTCGAACCAACTGTGGTAGGTGTCGTGGCGACGAAGATACGAGTTGATGACGTGAGTCATGGCACGAACATCACACCGGCCGGGTATGTCCCAGGACAAAATGAACAGCCGCGCCATTTGGCTACCGCGGGCCGCGTATTCGCTATAGCCACGAAGATGTTGGGCTTGCTGATAGCTGATGGGTACGGCGCTTTCCGGGGCTTCTCGGACCTTGGCGAGAGTCACAGGCGATGGGTTCCACGTGATGAGTTCACCGGGCGGCGGACTCCCCCAGTCGTGGATTCCATTTATCGCGAACATCTACCCTCCCCTGCTTCCCAGCAGCCAATTACGCGTGTGCGGATTGGAAGTTTACCTGGCTCGCTCGACGATTTTTCCAAAATGACTTTTTCGGGAGACATCAGACGCTCAGCATCGAAAGTTTGAGACAGCAAACCCCTACGGAACGTCTCGCCGCAGCTGGCCGCTCGATACCTACCCCTCAGCAAACACTTAGCGAGGGTGCGCCGCCGCGAAAACGCCGTCGTTCTCGGCTGCGATACCGGGGTCGACCGGGCACCGCTGCCCACTGGTACCGCCTTGGCGGACCGGACGTGACCAACCGCAGCCGCGGAGTCATCCAGCATGAGCGGATTAACCCTGAGCCGCCACCAGACTAGGGGAACGTGGAGTTCGTCACCCGAAGGATCCGGCGCCGTCCAGCGTCCCGCCCTACCCGACATGACAGCAACGCTACCCTGCTGCGGCTGACTTTTTCGGACAACCGTCAGATTGCGCCGCGATGGCCATGACCAGCACCTATGAGTAATGAGGCGGTGCCGAATGGGGCCTGCGGGCCGGTGCGCTCGATGTGACTGAAGCTGAACAGTCGTCCCACCCGATTCGGCATGCCGGGTCACATCAGTCACCCCCGCTGCTGCTCAACGGCCTACGATCTGGCACGTTTGTCCTGGAATTCGGCCCCGCCACCGGCGGCTCCCCCCGGAACCCGACCGGCTGTCCATCCAGCCGCTATCATGGCACGGTCGTCCCAGATCCGCATCTCCTGATCTGCGGACGGCGCCATATAAGTATTTCCTGAGGTCATGCGCGATTAGGCCACGCGCATCTTGGGTTAATTGTAGAGTCGACGGGTGTCACGCCAGATGGACACAACTGACGTAGCCGCGGGGGGGATCTTCCAGCGGTTAGGCGATTTTGTTGCGCGCTGGCCATATTTTGTCATTGCGTTCTGGATAGCGCTCGCGGCGGTCTTAATGCTGGCATTGCCGCCCTTGCCGGAGCTCGCCGCACAAAAACAGATGCCGCCGTTACCCAGCGATGCCCCAACAATGGTCACCGCCAAGGCGATGATCAGCGCATTTCATGAAACGGGATCGGGCTCTCAACTGATGGTCATATTGACCGATGAGAATGGCCTGAGTCCCGCCGACGAGGCGACCTATCGCAAATTGATCGACAACCTGCACCAGGATACGCAGGACAAAATGTCGGTACAGGATTTCATTAGCGCACCGCCCATGCGCGAAATTCTGGCCAGCAAGGACAACAAGGCCTGGAATCTACCAATCAACCTACCTGGGGACGTGACCGCGCCCGAGACTGTAGCGGCGTACCAACATATCTCTGAAATCGCCAAAAAGACCCTGGCAGGATCCACGCTGACCGCCCACTTTGCCGGGGCCGTGGCGACAAACGCCGACATGATCGTCCTCGGCGAGCGCGACGCGCATGTGGTCGAGATCGGCACCGGCGTTTTGGTGCTGCTCATCTTGTTGGTGATCTACCGAAACGTCGTCACCATGTTGGTGCCGCTGGCCACGATCGGATTGTCCGTGGTGACCGCGCAGGGTGTTTTGGCCGGGCTAACCGAAGTTGGTCTACCCATCGGCATTCAGACCGTCATGTTGATGACTGCGGTCTTGGTCGGGGCGGGAACCGACTACGCGGTATTTTTGATCAGCCGCTATCACGACTATGTGCGGCTCGGTCTGGATTCGGATCAAGCGGTAAAGAATGCCCTGCTGTCCATCGGCAAGGTCATCGCCGCGTCCGCGGCCACCGTGGCGGTCACCTTCCTCGCCATGATTTTCGCCAAGTTAGGCGTGTTTTCGACGGTCGGTCCGGCGGTTTCAATCTCGGTCATAGTGGCGTTCCTAGCTGCGGTGACGCTGCTTCCCGCGATCCTGATCCTGGCCGGACGACGTGGTTGGATCAAGCCGCGACGCGACCTGACTACTCGTTTCTGGCGGAAGACCGGCACCCGCGTGGTGCGCCGGCCCCGGATCCATCTGGTCGCGAGTGCGATTGTGCTCATCACCCTGGCCAGCTGCGTGGGCTTGGTTCGCTTCAACTATGACGAGTCCAAATCGATCCCTGATTCCGCACCTAGCGCTGACGGATTTGCCGCGATGGATCGGCATTTCCCGCCGAATGCGATGACTCCCGAGGTGCTGCTAATCACGTCACCGCGCGACCTGCGGACACCCACCGCCCTTGCCGACCTCGAGCAGATGGTCCAGCGGGTAACCCAAGTGCCCGGCATCACCATGGTGCGAGGCTTGACCCGTCCCAACGGCGGACCGCTGGAGCAGACCAAGGTGTCCTATCAGGCCGGCGAGGTCGGCGGCAAACTCGATGAAGCCTCCTCCCTGATCCACGACCACGGCGCCGACCTGGACAAGCTGGCCAACGGCGCCAAACAGTTGGCGGACGCGCTCGCCATGGTGCGGGGGCAGGTCAACGGGGCCGTCGGCAGCGTCAGCACGCTGGTTACAGCTCTCTCGGCTATGGAAGCCGCGATGGGCGGGGACAAGACCCTCAACCAGATTGACCAAACCGCCAAGCTGGTCGGGCGCATGCGGGCGCTCGGCGACGCGCTCAACGCGAACATGACCGATGTCGCGAACACCGCCGCCTGGGCCAACCCGATGCTCAACGCGCTGAACGCCAGCCCGGTCTGCTCAGCCGACCCCGCCTGCGCGAGCTCGCGGGCCCAGTTACAGGCCCTGGTCGCCGCACAGTCCAACGGAACCCTTAGCAGCCTCGCTGATCTGGCGCGTAACCTGCAGTCGACCCAAGAGATGCAGACTGTTGACTTCACGCTGAGTCGGCTGCAGCAATCACTGAACCAAGCCGTCGCCGCCGTGCGGTCTACCAACGGACTGCAGTCCCGGATAGCCCAAATGCAACAAGGCGCCAACGCCCTCGCCGACGGCAGCCGGGCGGTTGCCGACGGTGTGCAGGCACTCGTCGATCAGACCAAGAAGATGGGATTAGGCCTCAACGAGGCGTCGTCCTTCCTGCTGGGGATGAAGCGTGACGCGGAGAAGCCGTCGATGGCGGGCTTTAATATTCCCCCCCAGGTGCTGACTGCGGACGAGTTCAAGAAAGCCGCCCAGATTTTCATATCGCCCGACGGACATGCGGCGCGGTACTTCGTGCAAAGCGCATTCAAGCCGTTCAGCACCGCCGCCATGGATCAGGTGAATCAAATCGTCGCGGCTGCGCGGTCGGCCCAACCGAATACCGAGCTATCGGACGCCACGATATCGCTGGTGGGACTTCCGACGGGGCTTCGGGACAACCGCGATCTTTACAACGGCGACATCCTGTTCATTGTTTTCGCGACCATCATCATTGTGTTTTTGATTTTGGTCGCCCTGTTGCGAGCGATCGTTGCGCCGCTATACCTCATCGGTTCGGTGCTGGTGTCGTTCTTGTCGGCCCTGGGGATTGGCGTCATCGTGTTCCAATTCATCCTCGGTGAACAATTGCATTGGAGTCTCCCCGGACTGACTTTCATTCTGTTGGTCGCGATCGGTGCCGATTACAACATGTTGCTCATCTCCCGGATCCGTGACGAGTCACCGCACGGCGTGCGGGTGGGCGTTATCCGGACGGTGGGTTCGACCGGCGGTGTGATCACGTCGGCGGGCCTGATCTTCGCTGCTTCAATGTTCGGCCTGGTGCCCGCCAGCATCAGCATGATGTCCGAGGCCGGGTTCATCATCGGCATCGGAATCGTGCTCGACACGTTCCTGGTGCGCACCATCACGGTGCCGGCCCTGGCCGCGCTGATCGGTCAGGCGAACTGGTGGCCCTCACGCTTGGGCTCACGCAAACCGCAAAAACCCGCACTAAAAGCCGGTCTACCAGCACGGATACTCCGGCTGAAGGACGGTTTTGGCCGCAAGACCAGTGTCGCCGTTCCCCCGCCACCGACCACTACGCCGACCCCTCACAGTGGGCTCAATGGGCACGGAAGCGACGAGCCCCTCGGCGACCACGCGCTCCCGCTGTTCAGCCTCAGTGCCGGTGTTAATGGCCGGCCGTACCGCCTGACGGACGCTCAGCAAGAAGCGACGTTAGCGACGGCGATCGGAGACCTGCCGACCCGCGCGCTACCGCTGTTCGGGCCGAACGCGCAGCGAGAAGCGACGTCAGATGCCCCGAAGGCCGTCAACGGCAACGGTCAGACCAATGGTCACACCAACGGCAGCGGCAAAGGACTCATCCTGGTTGCTCAGCTGACCAGCGTCCAGCAAGAAATCACGCTGGACTGCCCTGCGATCAGCAACGACGTCTCCGGGCACGCGCTGCCGCTGTTTGGCCCTGCCGGGCCCGCGATCAATTAGCGCCGCATCAACCGTCTAAGCGGCTGAACTTACCCTCGAGGTAGAGCCGTTCAGACTCCGCCCGTCTGACCTTGCCGCTCGTGGTGACCGGAATGGAGCCAGGGGCGACCAGGACGACATCCGCCGTGCCCAGACCGTGCGCATTCGATATTGCCGATGTGATCTCACGCTTGATGCGGCCCAGCCTATCCAGAGCATCCTCGTCCGAGTTGCCCGTTTTCTTGAGTTCGACGATGGTGACCAGCTTCTCGATGCCTTCATCCGGAACGCCTATCGCCACGCAGCGACCTCGGGTGATCTCGTGGATCGTCCCCTCGATGTCGTCGGGAGAGTGGTTGCGCCCATACACGATCAGGAGGTCCTTGATGCGGCCGATGATGAACAGCTCACCGTCGGAGAAAAAGCCCAGATCTCCGGTTCTCAGCCAGGGCGCCTCGGGCGTGCTGTCCGACGCGGCGACAATCGTTGCGCCGAACGTTTCTTCGCAGTCTGCGGGTCTCCCCCAATAGCCCGTGCCTACGTTGTCGCCCTGCGCCCAAATCTCACCGACCGTTCCCGCGGGGCATTCCGTCCTGGTCTCGGGGTCGACGATGCGCACGATCGGTGAGCGTGGAACGCCGTAGCTGACCAGCGGCGTGCCGGCTCCGCTGGCGCACCGCTTCGCGTGTCCGGCGGTCAGTTTGTCGGATTCGAAATGCACGATTTCCGGTGGATGGCCCGCTTCCCGGGTCGCGATGTACACCGACGCTTCTGCCATTCCGTACGCGGGCCGGATCACTTTGTCCTGAAGATTGAAGCGGGAGAACCGCTCGGTGAAACGCTGCAGCGTCGCAGGTTGCACCCGCTCGCTGCCGTTGAGGATGCACACCACGTTGCCGAGATCAACCCCGGCCATATCCTCGTCCGTCGCCTTGCGTGCCGCCACTTCGAAAGCGAAATTCGGTGCCGCTGAAAAGGCGCGACCGGTGTTTGCCATCAATTGCAGCCACCGGGCCGGCCGCTGCAAAAATGACGCCGGGTTGGTGAGCGTTGTGCTGAACCCGTTCACCACCGGGAAAATAATTCCCATGTACAGGCCCATGTCGTGGTACAGCGGCAGCCAGGAGACTATACCGGTGCCGGGCGGGGCAACGCCGCCATGATCCGAGAAGAAGTCCGCGTTGATCTGCTTGAAGTTGGTCAGGATGTTCGTGCCCGTAATCATCACCCCGGCTGGCGTGCGGGTAGATCCGGACGTGTATTGCAGGTATACCGTTTCTGCTGAACAACCGCCCTTTGGCGGGCGTGCCTTCCCGGCATCGAGGTCCAGCAAATCAACCTCAATTACCGATGGAGCGGGCTTGCCGGGCTCCGGCTTGACGTACTCGGCGAGATAGCCTGCTACAGCAGATGTTGTGAGAACGACAGTCGGTGCTGCGTCACGCATGACCGAACTAACCCGCTCATCGCTGGCACCGCCCAACGGAACTGAAAGCGGAACTGCGGTAAGTCCGGCCTGGACGGCGCCGAGAAAAGAAACGACGTAGTCAAGCCCTTGCGGTGCCAAAATGACCGCGCAGTCACCGGTCGAGCCGCACAGCCGAATCTGCTCGGCAAGGTTCAGGGTTCGCCGGTACAACTGCGACCACGTCAGGGTTTCTGTTACGCCTTCCCAATCGTGTTCGTAATCAACATAACTGAAGGCCGCATCGTTGGGCTGCAGACCAGCCCGCTCGCGCAGCACAGCGGGAAGCGAAAACGTCACCACGGAGGTCACATTACCTTGGGTCCTCGGGGTATCCGTCCAAAAACCTGCATACCCGCACGTCGCACCCCACCACCTCCGAAACGAGCACCTCGCCGGCGGCCTTGGTTAGTGCTCTGTCAGAAAACGGATGAGGCCGTGCTTGCGGATAAGATATACCACCGCCTGGTTCTCCCACTTACTGCGGTTCTTGCCCCGGACGTCAATGTGGTGATGAATGACGCTGATACTCGGATCGAATTGCCGCTTGACGCCCATCTTTTCCAAACGGATTGCTAGATCCTGCGCTTCGTGTGACCGCAGCTTCGGATCATAGCCGCCCAGCGACCTGAAAACAGTGGAGTAAACGAGCATATTCCCCTCATGAACCCAATAGGCGGGGGCTGCGGTAGGGGGAGCAAGTATGTTGGGCCAATCTTTGGCAATTGGCTTTGCCAGTCGCGCCATAGTGGCCGCGAGGCGTGGCCTGTCCCTAAAGCGATCGACCACCACGTACGCACCCGACAAAGTGCCCCAGACGGAGAACACGGCACCGTAATTGAGCGGCTCTTGGCTACCATCGTTTCGGCTGACCAGCCCGCCGATCAAACCGACCCCGCGGTCGGCATAGCGTTCGAACAGGTCTCTGGCGACCAATGGGATTTCCGCTGTTTCCAAGTCCATGTCGGCGTCGATGAAATGAATGATTGCCCCGTCCTCGACCTGGTCGATTATCTGGTTCCGATTGGCACCCGCGCCCCCGTTTTCCGGGCTGCGCACCAGATGCACCTCATCGCCGAAGTCGCTGACTACGTCGACGGTGTGATCGGTAGAGGCGTCGTCGAGCACAAAAACGCGATCGTAGCCCTGCGCCAATACTTGTGGGATGAGGTTCCGAAGACTATCCCCCATATTGAAGTTCGGAATGGCCGCAACAACCGGTAAGTCTTTAGCCATGCTGCCCACTATCTGTTGGAGTACCCGAAAAGTCCAGGCCAGAGCGGTACGACATGCTCCATCTCAACGTCGCCAGGAACCTTGGTTGTTTGACGTGCCAGCTCAGCGGCACGTCAGGACTGCTCGGGAGGCGATCGCGGCGCACCTCGTGTGGTGGCTTCGGCTTGGGTGACACCGATCGAGGCTACGCCAGCAAATCCATTGTCGCTGAGGCCGACTGCTGCAGCGCGCTATCGGGATCCGGTGGCCCAAGTCCGCGCATGTTCGTCAAGCGTCACCTGCTCGGCAGGCTCGTCGCCCAGCCGAATACTCGTATATGTCTCGCTCGCAATGATTTTCCGCCACGGAGGTGGAGGTAAAGTTCCAGGCGGAACGTACCTACGCCACTTACGGCCGTGCAACTTCCGCATCCCGCGCACCTTGGCGATGTTGGCCATCAGCTGATACCGCTGCCTGCCGGATGTGGCTTTGGCGGTCCTGACTTTTATCAAACTGGTGCGCACCTCGTGGGTAGTTTCCGCAGGTCGCAATGACGGCTCGCGAGTATCTCCCCATATGTCCCGAGAAGGCGCTCTACACTGGACGTGTGTTGAAGCGAAATACATTGCACAGCAACATATTTGGGAGATCGGTAACTGTCGGATTGGTGGTGGGGTCGCCCATCAAGACGGCGGATCTGGCCGATTCGAGTCGCCCCGGTGCGCATTTGGCCCAGCCGCTAGTGCGCAAAATCGGAGTCGGATGCGCATAAACACGCAGGTCACAGGCTTGCCCGATCGGCGGATCCGCTGCGGTGATAAAAGTCAGGTCTCAACGTCGCCAGGAACCTTGGTTGTTTGACGTGCCAGCTCAGCGGCACGTCAGGACTGCTCGGGAGGCGATCGCGGCGCACCTCGTGTGGTGGCTTCGGCTTGGGTGACACCGATCGAGGCTACGCCAGCAAATCCATTGTCGCTGAGGCCGACTGCTGCAGCGCGCTATCGGGATCCGGTGGCCCAAGTCCGCGCATGTTCGTCAAGCGTCACCTGCTCGGCAGGCTCGTCGCCCAGCCGAATACTCGTATATGTCTCGCTCGCAATGATTTTCCGCCACGGAGGTGGAGGTAAAGTTCCAGGCGGAACGTACCTACGCCACTTACGGCCGTGCAACTTCCGCATCCCGCGCACCTTGGCGATGTTGGCCATCAGCTGATACCGCTGCCTGCCGAATGTGGCTTTGGCGGTCTTGTGCCCAAAGTGGTTGATGTAAGCCATCTCGGTGATGTACAGCCCGTATCCTGCTTCCCGCGCGCGCACAGCGAGGTCGAGGTCGATTCCCCATCCATAGCGTTCAAAGGTGTACAGGTTGAGTCCGCCGATGGTCAGCCAGCATTCGCGAGAGAGCATGAGAGCCGTTCCTTCTACGGCCGGCACAGCTCGATAAAACGGCCGGGGAACGTAGTCGGCGGCGGATAATTTCTGTTCAGCTTCGGCGCAAGGGAATCCGTGATCGATCGACGGGCCAACGATTCCCGCATCATCGGGCAGTCGCGAGTCGAGCATCGCTCCGACAAATCCTTTGGAGAGACGAGTGTCGTTGTTGAGCGTCATCGCATGGGAGTAGCCTTCCGAGAATGCAACTCGGAACCCGAGTTCGCTGCCCCCAGCCCACCCGAGGTTTTCCCGTGGTGTGATGACGCGCTCGCTGCCGATCTTCGGATAGTCCCCGCGATTATCGACGATCAAGTACTCTGCGCCCTCACGCTCTAAGTCGCCGACGACGGCATGGCTGTACTCATGCTGCCCGTAAACAGGGACTGTAATCAGAAGGGACACAAGCTGACCGTACACCGGAGACCGCCTCCGCGGGGGTCATTCATCACGGGACGATGCAGCCGACCCCAGCATCCGTGCACATTGGAAGTTGCCGGCTCGAGCGCTCCGTTTAGGCAGCGCTTACACCGGCCTTAATCATCATTGCGGCGGCCACGCAGAGGATGAAGATGAAGATCTGCCGGTGGTAAGCACGCAGCCAACAATGCAGGCGCAGTAAGACGGCTTGCGTCTTGGCTGGCGCCACGAGGTAACAGACAAGAGGAATCTCGACAATCGAAAACCCCACGAGCATGAACATGAGGACTGCGCTCACTTGTGTGCCGACAGCAGCCCCAGAGGCGATAATGGCCAGAACGGCCCCCCAGAACTCGACCGGCGACGTCGATGTACCAAGGCCCGCGGCAAAGGAGAGCTTCACCGATCCGCTGTCAAGCACGGTGCTCCACGAGGTCCGCCCAAGCCCGAACGCCAACAACCGCAAAATCAGGTTCGGCTTTTTTGACGGCACCTCCGGCTCTTCTGACGCCTCCCCGTCGTAGGGCCCGTCTTCCAAGTGAGAGGGATCACTTCCCACACCAGAGGTTGCGCCGACCGGCACCAACACCGGCACCGGTGCCGGCACCGGCTGACGCCGCGCGGACCGCACGACCATCGCCACAGCTATCGAGAGCGCGAGCACACCAATGGCGATTTGCGCCGGCGGAACGAGCGGACTTTTGGCGGCATTTTTCAGGAATTGAGTGAAAGGAATCAAGAAGCCGGGTAACACGAACATCCCAAGCATTGCAAACGCGAAACTCGATGTCATAAGACCGATCCAGAACGCGAACAAGTTATGCACAGGCCGCCGGAGCCCAACCAGAATTGCTGCGATCCCCATCCGCTGCGGCTCTGTCGCGGTGACAAGCGCGAAAAAGAGAACCGTTCCCCACATGACGAGGCACATTACCGGACTGGATCCGATACCGTTGTCTTACCGAAAAATTGATAGCGATCGCTCCAACTCGATGTTGAGGAGTCCTGGACGTAGGGACCGCCGACCGGCACCTGCACCGGGGCGGGTGCTGCTTGAGGCACCGACGAACACAACGAACGTCGCAGCGATCGAAAGCGCGAGCACACCAAAGGCGATCTGGGTCGGCGGAACAACCGGGCTTGTAGCGGTGCTTGTCACGACGCGGATGACGGGACCCACCAAGTCGCGTGCCAAGAACGGCCCGGCCAGGGCAAGGCAAGACCTCAGCGACGGCACCGGTTTTGTGACATTGCTCACCAACATCGACCCGGTCATGGTCACCTCGAGGGTCCTTCAAAGCTGAGGCGATCAGCTCGATCCGCGCGTTGACGTCCCCGCCGCGGCTCTCAACCTCTCATCACGTAATCGCCGTGCGTGGGCGAACTCGCGAAAGGGCGCTAAGGCTAAGGTCTTGAGCCGCGACCACCGCTGCGGTCCAAACACCGCGGCTTGCAGGGGCAGCGCCAACCATGCGGGTAACCACCACGCCCCTGCGATGATCCGAATGGCGGCGGGTGACGCCGGATCCACAATCAGCCACGTGAGAATGTGCAACTGGTCGAGCCAGTACCGCCGAGATTTCATGACACGCGTCGTCTCGGTCGCCGCGGTATGACTGCGCACCGACAGTTCTCGCGGAACAAAACAGACCGCGGATCGCAGCATCAAGCGCAACCAGAGGTCCAAGTCGGTGAGTTGATAAATATCGTCGCGGAAGCCTCCGGCGTCCAACGCTAGTCGGCGCCGAAACATCACACAGGTCGGTTCACCTATCCAATTGCCGTCCGCGCCCCGCAACGCGATCTGCGTGACTAGTGACGGTCCATCGTTGTGTTCCTGAAGCTTCCGAAAGTGGGTATGAACCCTGCCGTATCGTCGCTCCCACGCAAGGTCGTCAGTCATCACACGGCGGGGCGCGAAGGCCATTCCGACAGTCGGATCGTCGAAACATCGGGCAAGTGACTGCAGGGCGCCCGGGAGCAACCAGTCGTCGCCGTGAACGAACTGGATGCACCCGCCGCGTGCGTATTCCAGACATTTGTTGTGGTTTTGGCTGAGGCCGACGCGAGACGCATTGCGTATGAGCCGGTCTCCCGGCCTGAGCATCGTGGCGGCGATGGCGGCACTCTCATCCGACGAATCGTCGTCAACGACAACTATTTCGAAGTCGACGCCTGCCTGATCCAGGATGCTGCGGAGACAACGCTCGATCGTCGCGCTGTTGTTGTACATCGGTATGCACACCGAGATAGGCGGGTTCAGCGGCAATCCGTCAGCATCGTTGAGGTTCATCAATGAGAATTAGGCCATCGTAGGACTGTTCAGAGACTATCCCATACCCGTGGCCAAGAGCGCGAACCCCGCCACAGCCGGCGAGATTTCGAAGGTTCGCCGACGGGCGAGCACGTAACCCACTGCTCAGGCACACCGACACCGCCTGGGTAGCCGCTGAGCTGGCCGCTAGGACGGTGCAGCGGGCGGCCTGCCCCAGGAAGACGCTCCGCAGCCGAGCCTGTCCACGTTCGACTGGATCAGTTCATAAGGATAAGAGGTGTGCTGCTCGATGAAGTCCTGCAGGTGCACCATCGAGTCGTGCCACGGCTCGTTGTAACGGGGAAGTATCGTCTTTAGGAACGGGAACCGGAGGTGCTCGATAAGGCCGTCCCAGAAGTACAGGGTGTTGTTGATGGGCAGTCCCGAGAACCTGCTGGCCCACTGATGTACCGGTGAACTGCCGTAAGTCGCTTTGATGGTGGCGGCGGAGACGAACGGTTTGATGCTGAGTCCTGCTCTACGAGCGCGCTTGGATAAGCCGATCTCGTATCGCCGGATAAGGGCGTACTTGTCGACAATGTACTGAAACCCACCCCAGAAGTCGTTGAGGAAGGGGCGGGTACGCGCGTTGAGATCCCAGGCCAGGAAAAACGACTGGAGGTGGGGGATCTGCTCGGCACTTTCGATGGCGCCGTACATCTCGGCATCGCGGAAAGAGCTCCACATCTCTTCAATCGGGAAGAGCGGACCGAACACGCTGTCATTGGTGATAACGAAGCGGTCGAACTGATCGAGCGACCACCCGCGCTGCGTGAGGATGCACCACGCGAGATGCCAGGAACCGAAGTCGAGTGAAAGAGTGCGCCGAGTGTAGATGCCGGCACAAAGGGAGCGGATGGGAGCGACTGACTCAGCTGTGAGGGTGGGCGAGCCGGAGACGAAAAGGATAGTTGCTCCGAGGCCGTGCAGCGCCTTCAGGTAATAAACGACGTATGGATCGACGATGCCCTGCGGATCGAAGTGTGCGAACAGAACGAGGGTGCGCAGACCTGGAGGAGGCTGCGGCGGAAGCTCTTCGTGGGTTTCACACACGAAGCGGAGCGCATCGCCGCCCAAGCGATAGCGCACGGCAGCCAGGTATGAGGGGCGTTCGGATTCATTGCGCAATATGCCAGGAAGTTTCAAGATGCCCTCATCGCGTCGAGTCCATGCTTATCCGGCGGTGGGGCCATCCTCAGAATTTTTCGTCGCCAGCGCGAAGAAATCGGTTCGGGTGGTCGTCATATCCAAAATCTCAAATCCGACGTTGTCCAACATTTCTTCGATCAGCTGGATGTCAAAGACATGATGATGAAGCGTTCGGTTCTGAAAATTTTTCAGACTTCGCGCCCTAAAATGGTCCATGTCGCCGGCGGGCGGGTCCATCGTCAAGTCGTGAAACGCCAGGATTTCGTCTAGGTGAGTGAGGTCATCCTCCCCCACATCGCTAGTAAAATCATCCAACAAATGCTCGAATTTCGTGTTCGGACGTCGATGGTCGAAGTTACTCTCTTTATTCGGAAGGACAAGGACGACTCCTCCATGAACCTTGATAACCCTTTTCCACTCCACAAGCGCCTTGATGGGGTTGGCGACGTGCTCCAGGCAATTCGAAGACAGGAGGAAATCATAGCGCGCAGTGGCGATTTCGCTCAAATCGGTGGCTTCGGCAATGTATTGCCGACCGGATTTGTTGCCGTAATAGCTAAAATTTTCGCCAGCTTTAATACGGCCCTCCCAAACGGTATCTGTGGAGAAGTTGACTCCGTCCAATCCTCCGGCGAGTCGATAAAGCGGCAGCACGGTCTTGAAGAGCGTACTCGGACCACCGACCTCGATCCCATATTTGTTCTCAACAACCGACTGATATTTCTGACGAAGAGGCAATCTCCAGCGGGCGTACTTGAGGATAAAGAAAAGATCGGCCGCCGATTTCGGCGCGAATTCCTTGATCGGTTGTCGCATTTTTATCTTTTCTACTCAAACAGCGATCAAAGCACCCGAACAGGTATCGACTGCACGATATCTCACCGCGCTTCAATCGTCGCACGATGGCCCAAATAGGGCCGTGCCGAAGCCCCGCCCCCGATGTCTCTTAGCATGGGTGGGACGAAGCGCGTGACGCGTCTCTTGAATGTCCCAGGGATTGGATTCTCAATGAGCAGGACACTCGTGCCGGCTATGTCCTGGAAGCCGTAGTTGATAGCGTCTCCTTGCGAAGCAACCCAGTGTGTCAAACACTCACTTGTCGCTCGCACCGTTCCAGGATTCCAAGCCGCGTAGAACTTCTGCTCAGAAACGCATATGGGCATCAAGCCGTCATTGGACACAGCCTCCCACACGGCAGCCGCGACACCCGGGGTGTGGAACGCACGAAAATCATCCATCACGATCACGCCATTCTCATTCATGAGACCCCGAGTGTTGGTAATATCCATCTGAACGATGTTATACAAATGACCACCGTCGACATGAGCAAAACGCAGCGACCGAGTCTCGACTCTGTCGACAAGTTGCTCAGATAGTTCGGCAATCACGACGGGGGGTCGGTCCACCCATCGCGAGTAATTCTCCTCGAATTTCTGGCGGTTGAGACCATTATAGGACTGCGAGTTTTCGCTGACGTTCTCATCGTCTCCCTCGACGTCATTGAAAATATCGCAAACGATCACTTTTTCTTCTGCTCCAGCGTGACACCCCAATACAATAGCGCTCTTGCCGTATAGGGCTCCGATTTCAAGCAGATCGCCGTGAACTCCGCATTCAGATTGCATCCGCAGAATGCAGTCGAACAACAAAAAGTCGATGTCCCAAAATGCTCCAACGATCGAATTCCGCTGGCGCCAGTACTTCTGGACGCATTCAGATACATTCTCACGTCTCATTCTCAACGCTCAGTACTCTTCCGGGATCACGCCAGCCAACAATTTCACATCGTTCTCAACGTGAACCAATCCGGGCCCCGATCAGCGCGTTTTGATATGAGCTCCACAGTAGCCACTGCGTCGGCACGACCTCGTCGACCCGATACCTGGTGAGGTCGCGCCGAGTCCAGTCAAGGTACGCAGGTCGGATGCCGTGATAGATCAAGTTCAAAATTTCCCCCATCTCGCATTTTTCAGTCTCGCGTTCGAGCGCTCGCAGCGATAAGCCTAGGCCTCCACTGGTGCCGCCAGTGCGATTCAGAGGATTCCAGCGTCGCCAGAGTATCTCTCGGTTACCCACGTCGACCTCCTCATGCTGGTCAACGCGCATTTTGGGCCCAACGCGGCCGGGCTGGCTCCCGGCAGTTCTATCGCGTTCGGCCAGCTGACGCAACCGACCCAGTCGCCCGCAACTCCGGCACCAAAGCTGCTGTCAAAACTAAGCCGGCACACCCAGACGCGTTGTGAAACACGATATATAGGACAGTTCGTCCGACGGTCGGGTAGTTTGTGCATCGCAACATGGCAACCTCGCGGCGTCTACGTGGGTGTCCAGCAGGTTGCCCAGGCGACCACAAAGGTTTGGTGTGTTTCACAAGTTGAATGTGCGCTACCGCTATCGGGGCCGCCGTCGGATGCTTAAGGCTCTGGGCCCAGAGCTGAGCACCGAGGTGACCTGGGCGGCGTCAGAGGAAGTACGAGCCCCAAATGGTGAGCTGGCCTCGATTTTTGCCGCAACACCAAACATCCATAAATGGATGCACTATCTGCCTGTGTATGAGTCAGCGCTCTCCGCATTCCGTTCACGCCCTATACGGATGCTGGAAATCGGCGTGGCTCGCGGCGGCTCGCTGCAGATGTGGCGGCGTTATCTCCACCCCGAGTCGGAGATCGTTGGCATCGACATCGACCCCGCCACTCGCCAGTTCGACGACCCTTCGCGGCGTGTCCACGTACGCGTTGGAGGCCAGCAAAACATCGCCTTTTTGCAAGACGTGGTCAGCGAGCTGGGCCCCTTCGATGTGATATTGGACGACGGCAGCCACATGACATCGCACATGGTGCAGACGTTCCGGCACCTGTTTCCGAATGGATTGGCGTCAGCTGGCGTCTACATCGTGGAGGACATTCAAGCGAACTATTGGAAGCCTTTCCGCGACAGCCCGATGTCGTTCGTCGACTTCACGAAGTGGCTCATCGACGCGATGCATGCACACTACCAATCAGCGGAAGGCACGGAGCCGGCCTTCCGCATGGGTGGGTCGCGCCGATTGACAGAATTTCGGGTACCCCTTGCCACAACGCTCGTCGAGAAGGTCGAATTCTACGACTCGATTGCGGTAATCCACCGCGCGAAGGACCGTCGAGATGTGCCCGTTACTGTCTATCACTAAACGCAATTGACAGCTGCTCGCCGCCTGCGAAAGTTGGCAGAAGCACAAGCTACTGGCGTCATCCCAATGGGCGCAGAGCGACCGCTACGGTCCGGCACGAGCCGCGCAGACCATGCGCGGCCCGGACCGGTCCGAAGAAAAATCGGTCTGAAGCCACCTGGCCGACGACGCCTTACAGATCGAAGTGCGCGAACAAAACCAGCGTGCGGCGACCGGGCGCCGCGTGATCGAGATTGTCGGAGGCTAACCCGACGGCATTGATGCGGCTAGTTGCAGGCGGTCCAGCACGTACAGCGGAGACCGTGCGCACCCTGGACTGGTTCGAAGTGCAGTTGGTGCGCGGCCGCCTGGCGGACGGAGCCATCTCCACCGAGCCGTTTCCGCCTGGAAGATTCGTAGTCTGTCGTCAGCCGGCGACGGCTCCCGGCTCGGAGAACGGTGCCCCGAACTCGGTCACCGGCTGGAAACCGCGTTCGCGGGCCCGCTGGGCCGCCTGCCGGATAAGCGCATAGATTCCGACGAAAGCGGCATGATCGGTCGCCACAAACGGTGTCAGCAACCTGTTGTGTACCAACGCAAAAGCCACTCCGTCTGCCGGATCGGTCCACCCGAGCGAACCACCCAGCCCGACATGACCGAAACCGGGCATGACATTCCCGATGGGCAGGCTGTGATAACCCAGGTGGAAGGCCAACGGCACGAAGAGGTTCCGATCCCGTTGTAGGTTCCGCTCACCGGTCAGCGCGGCGACCAGCCCGCGTGACAAAAAGCGGATGCCGTCGATCTCCCCGCCGTTGGCGATCGCTCCGTACATCCGCGCCAACGCGCGGGCCGTCACTACCCCATTGGCCGCCGGCATCTCGGCATCCAGCATCGGCATATCGCCTTGCACGGCACCAATCACGCCCGGGAAGTACATGGAACGGAATCCACCAGACAGCTGATGGGCGGCCTTGCACGTCACAAAGTTGACGACCGGATTGGCCACGATGTTCTGCGGCATGATGATCTCGGCGACCCGCGTCGGTGCTTCGGCGGGTGGCCGGCCCAGATGCATGCCGTCGGTGCCCAGCGGCTCGGCGAGCTCCTCGCGGATCAGCGCACGCATACCCTTTCCGGTCACCGCCCGGGCCAGCCCGGACATCAGCCAGCCGAAGGTCAGCGCATGGTAGGCAGGTTTGCCCAGCAAGCGTCCCGGACGCGCCGCGGCGAGCCGTTCTTCCATCACGACGTGATCGAGCAAGTCTTCTTGTGTCGCGCCGCGCAGACCCGACAGTCCGGCGTGGTGTCTCATCACCTCACGCACGGTGAGGTCCGACTTGCCGTTGGCGCCGAACGCCGGCCAGTACTCGGCAACCGGAGCGTCGTAGTCGATCAGCCCCCGGTCGGCGAGCCGGTGGATCACGGTGGCAGCCATGCCTTTGGTTGCTGAGAACACCATCGGCGCAGTATCAGCCGACCACGGCAATGTGCCACGTCGATCCGACCAGCCCGTCCACACGTCGACCACGGGTTGGCCGTCGAGATACACCGCCAGCGCCCCGCCGCCGAATCGGCGCGCGGGGAACATCGTTGAAAACCCACGAACGACGCAAGCAAAGTGTGGGTCCGCCGCGCCGGACACGCGATGACCTGCGTCAAGGGCATCGCGAGAAGGGACCGCGCGGAGATCGACCCGGGTTTCTGCCTTCACGCCATTGAATTTACGTCCAACGGACGTATCCCACGGGCAAACAACGAACAAGTTACCTTTCCGTTAAATTGACGCTGCCCTCAAAATTTGCTGAGCCGCCAGAGCGGGGGTCAGCTCCCCCGCCTTGACTTGCCGCTCCACGTCGGCGCGGACCTTGCGCACCTCGGGGTTGGACAGCACCCGGTCCAGCACCGTGTCACGGACCATCTGCCAGGTCCAGTCCACCTGCTGGGCCCGTCGGCGCTCCTCGAACTCGCCGGCGTCGGTGAGCACCTGGCGATGCTGCTCGACGGTGTCCCACATCTCCGTCAGGCCCGTCCCCTCCAGCGCGCTCATGGTGAGAACCGGTGGCAGCCACAGTGTTCCGCGCGGGTAGATCAGTCGCAGCGCCGACTTGAGCTCCCGGGCCGCTTTTCGCGCCTCCGGCAGGTGATCTCCGTCGGCCTTGTTCACCACCACGATGTCGGCCAGCTCCAGCACACCCTTCTTGATGCCCTGCAGCAGATCGCCGGTGCGCGCCAAGGTCAACAAAAGGAAGGTGTCGACCATGTTGGCCACCGCCACCTCGGACTGGCCGACACCGACGGTTTCGATCAGGATCACGTCAAAACCGGCTGCCTCCAACAGGACAACTGTTTCCCGGGTGGCCTTTGCCACCCCGCCCAACGTTCCCGACGTCGGGGAGGGTCGGATGTAGGCGTCCGGGTGCTGCGCCAGCCGCGCCATCCGGGTCTTGTCGCCAAGGATCGATCCACCCGTCCGGGTCGAGGACGGGTCGACGGCCAGCACCGCCACCCGGTGGTCCTGTTCGATCAGGTACATGCCGAGCGATTCGATGGTGGTCGACTTGCCCACCCCGGGAACTCCGGTGATGCCCACGCGATGAGCGTTGCCCGAGTCCGGCAGCAACTCGAGCAGCAGCTGCTGTGCCTGCTCGCGATGGTCGGCGCGAGTGGATTCCAGCAGCGTGATGGCGCGTGGGAGAGCCGCTCTATCACCGCTTCGGATGGCCGCAGCCAAGTCTTGGGATATCGTCATTTGCCCGCCTTGCAGCGACAACTCCGGAAGCCGCCGCGCCGCAAGCGAAGTTGTCGCTCAGAGGCGGGCAAAAAGGGTGTCTCCTGGCGCAGGGACCCATGTGGCGGATGTGACAATTGTGACCGCTAGTCCAGCGTATACCCCAGCCGCTCGGCAAGCTTGTGCAGCAAGCCGACAGCGGCGTCGGCGATCACCGTCCCGGGCGGGTAGATGGCGGCGGCCCCGGCAGCGTAGAGCTCGTCGAAGTCACCGGGTGGGATGACGCCGCCGACCACGATCATGATGTCGGGCCGGCCCACCTCGGCCAGCGCGTCGCGCAGTGCCGGCACCAGCGTCAAGTGCCCGGCGGCCAGCGAGGACACCCCGACCACGTGCACGTCGTTGTCGGCCGCTTGGCGGGCCACCTCGTCGGGCGTGGAGAACAGCGATCCGACGTCCACGTCGAACCCGATGTCGGCGAACGCCGTGGCGATCACCTTCTGCCCCCGGTCGTGGCCGTCCTGGCCCATCTTGGCCACCAGGATGCGCGGCCGACGGCCGTCGGCCTCGGCGAACTTCTCGACTAGTTCGGTTGCGGCTGCGATGTTGGGGGCCTTTCCCACCTCGTCACGGTAGACGCCGGCGATAGTACGGATCTCGGCCTGGTGCCGCCCATACACCTTCTCCAGCGCGTCGGAGATCTCCCCCACCGTGGCCTTGTGCCGCGCGGCATCGATGGCCAGCGCCAG
Source organism: uncultured Actinomycetota bacterium (assembly GCA_963820985.1). Classification (GTDB taxonomy): domain Bacteria; phylum Actinomycetota; class Actinomycetes; order Mycobacteriales; family Mycobacteriaceae; genus Mycobacterium. Next base: position 304,817 of record CAWGCI010000007.1, read on the forward strand.
CAGGTTGTTGCCCAGCCCATCTCGATCCCCCTTGCCGGCTGCGGCGGAGTGGGCGGCAGCGGCACGGCTCAGTTCGGCTAGCGCGGCCTCCACGGCCGACTGGTCCCGGTTTGCCCGCAGCTCTCGTAGTTTGGCGAGTTGCTCGGCGCGCACCCGGCTGTTCTCGACCTTGAGGACCTCGACTTCCTGGTCCTCCTCGACCTGGTACTTGTTGACCCCCACCACCGGCTGCTGACCGGAGTCGATACGGGCCTGGGTACGCGCGGCCGCCTCCTCGATGCGCAGCTTGGGGATGCCGTCGCTGATGGCCTGAGCCATGCCGCCGTGCTCGGCAACCTCTTGAATGTGCGCCCGGGCGCGTTGGGCCAGTTGATAGGTCAGCCACTCTACGTAGTACGAGCCGCCCCAGGGGTCGATCGGCCGCGTGGTGCCCGACTCCTGCTGCAGCACCAGCTGGGTGTTTCGCGCAATCCGGGCAGAAAAGTCGGTGGGCAGCGCCAATGCCTCGTCCAAAGCGTTGGTGTGCAGCGACTGGGTGTGGCCCTGGGTCGCGGCCATCGCCTCGATGCAGGTGCGGGCGACGTTGTTGAAGGCGTCCTGCGCGGTCAGCGACCACCCCGAGGTCTGCGAATGTGTGCGCAGGGAAAGCGATTTCGCGCTCTTCGGGTTGAACTGCGCAACCAACTCACTCCACAGCAGCCGACCGGCGCGCAGTTTGGCCACCTCCATGAAGAAGTTCATGCCGATGCCCCAGAAGAACGATAGCCGGGGCGCGAACTTGTCGATGTCCAACTCGGCGTCCAGGCCCGCCTTGATGTAGTCGACCCCGTCGGCCAGCGTGTAGGCCAGCTCCAAATCGGCTGTGGCACCGGCCTCTTGGATGTGGTAGCCGGAGATCGAGATGGAATTGAACTTCGGCATTTTGGCGCTGGTGTAGGCGAAGATGTCGGAGATGATCCGCATCGACGGCTTGGGCGGGTAGATGTAGGTGTTGCGGACCATGAACTCTTTGAGGATGTCGTTCTGGATGGTGCCCGCCAGCTTCTCCGGCGGCACCCCCTGTTCCTCGGCGGCCACCACATACAGCGCCAGGATCGGCAGCACGGCACCGTTCATGGTCATCGATACCGACACGGTGGACAGGTCGATCCCGTCGAATAGCTGTCGCATGTCGAGGATGGAATCTATTGCCACGCCAGCCATTCCGACGTCGCCCTGAACGCGGGGATGGTCGGAGTCGTAGCCGCGGTGGGTGGCCAGGTCGAAGGCCACCGACAGGCCCTTCTGGCCGGCGGCCAGGTTACGCCGATAAAAGGCGTTGGAATCCGCGGCGGTGGAGAAACCGGCGTACTGCCGGATGGTCCACGGCTGGTTGACGTACATCGTCGGATACGGCCCACGCACAAACGGCGGCTCGCCCGGGAAGCTGTTCAGCGGATAGCCGTCGGCCTCGACGGCCGCCCGGTCGGCGCCGATGTAGACGGGTTTGACATTGATGCCTTCCGGTGTCTGCCACACCAGCTGATCCGGCGTGTACCAGTGCGCCGACGCGGTGGCGGCGACATGCTCTTCCACCTCGGCTTCGGTGGGTGGTTGCACGGCACGCTGGCCGTTCAGCGGGACATCGGAGAAGCTGCCGATCACAGGTGCGGTAGTCGTCATCCTAGGCCCCCAACCGGGTAAGCAGGTTCGAAAGCGCTTCGACCGCATTGATTTTCGCGGTCAGGTACTCGTCGGGCCGGTGCGTGGCGTCACCGATGGCCTTCTCCGGTCCGGCCAGGTACAGCCGCTCGATACCGGCGTCTCGGGCCGCCTGCACCATAGCCGCGGCCTCCTCGCCGTAACGCTTGTCGGTGCCACAGAGAACCGCCACCGTCGGCGACCCCACTTCCGAAACCGCTTGGGCCACCCCGTCGGCATCGACGGTTCCCGGGTTGATCGCCTCGATGCCGCCCGAGGCCAGCAAGTTCGCGGCGAACGTCGTGCGGATGTTGTGCTCGGCCAGCGGACCCAACGGCAGCAACAATGCCCGCGGACGTGAACCGGTGCGGGCCAAATAGGCGTCCGAGCGATCGCGCAGCGCTTCGAACCCGGCCGCGTAGCGCGCCAGGTTGCCGGCGATGATTTGCGAATCTCCTTGCGGCAGTGCAGGTTCGGAAAGGTTAGCAAACTCGTTGACACCGGTGATCGAGGTCCTGCGATGCGCGATGTCGTCGGTGCGGCGGGCCGCTATCTCGGCGACTTGGCCGGCAATGAACTCACGGGCGTCGACGAAACCCCCGTGCGCCTCGATCGCCTGGAAATGCCGCCACGCCTGCTCGGCCAGCTGGTCGGTGAGGTCCTCGACGAACCACGAGCCGCCGGCGGGGTCCAGCACCCGTCCGACGTGCGACTCCTCCAAAAGCAGCAGCTGCGTGTTGCGGGCGATCCGGCGCGCGAAGCTTCTCGCGGTGCCGGGAAAGCCGCCCGGGATGGCCATGTCGAACGGGAAGACCAGCACCGTGTCGGCACCCCCGACCCCGGCGCCAAAGGCGGCCAGGGCGGTACGCAGCATGTTCACCCACGGGTCGCGCTGGGTCATCATCGGCAGCGACGTCTCCGCGTGCACCACGGCGCCGCCGCTCTCCGGCTCGCCGACGACCTCGGCGATTCGCGCCCACAGCCGGCGCGCGGCCCGCACCTTGGCGATCGTCATGAACTGGTCGTCATCGGCGGCCAGCCGGAAGCTGATTTGCCGCAAAGCCTGGCCCACCGGGAGCCCGGATTCGGTCAGCACCCGAAGGTAAGCCACCGCGGCCGCGACGCTGCCGGCGAGCTCCCACGTCGCATTGGCACCCAGATTGTGGAAAGCCGGTCCGTCGACGGTGATCGCCCGCACGCCGTGGTCGGCGGCCACCCGCGACGCGACGGCGACGACTTCCTCGATCGCGGGAGCGGGACGATCGCTCAGTGCGGCGGTCAGCGGGTCGGCGCCCAGATCTATCGACAGCGTGGTGCGCTGGTCGGGTTCCACCTCGGCGACCAGCGCCAACATGGCTCCACAAGCCGCCGGGTAGTCGGCGCCCGCATCGAGGATCACCGGCGCCATGCTCAGGTACACGCCCTCCAGCAGCCGGTCGAGCTGCTCCGGTGCCACGCCGGAATCCCCCACCCGGATCAGCAGTGCGCTGGCCCCCTCGCCGAGCGCGGCCAGCACCGCCGCATTGGACTCACCAACCGGGGCCCCGGCGGACGGGAACGCCTCGACGACCTTCCAGCCCGATTTGACGTCACGCAGCGCGTCACCGCCGCGCAGGTACGGCCATTCGCCGGGCAACGACGGCTCGGGCAGCTCGTCGAGTGCCGTGTACAGCGGCCTGATGGCGAACCCGTCATAGGTGGAGGCATCCAGCAGATGCTCGGGTTCGTCCCCCAGTTCGGTGGGTTCCTTGCCAGCGCTCTTGGCCAGCACACCGGCGACCGCGCTGCGCCAGCGCCCGCGAACCTGTTCCAGGTCGGCGCGCTCGGGTACGTCAATGGACACCGACTGCTCCTGTTTCCGCAGCGACGGGCATGGTTGCTTCGTATTGCTTTCAGAATGTCACTTACTAAGAAGGCTAATTGATCACAAACTCCAAATAACCGTCGAGGTGCGGCGATTGGGATGATCTTCACGCACGACCCGTAACCTTGAGAGTCGTTATGTGCCCCGCCACCGCGAAAACCACCAGCACGCTGCGCAGTTTTGCCGGCGCGCTCGCCGCCGCCGCGCGCCAGGTGTCTCGACCGAAGTTCGTCGCAATCGTGGCCGGAATCACAATCGTGGTCGCGGTCGCGATGTTCGTTCCGGTGCCCACCGCGGTGCAGTTGCGGGAGTGGGCCGAATCGGTGGGCCCCTGGTTCCCGTTGGCGTTTTTGCTCGCTCACATCGTCGTGACGGTGGTGCCGGTCCCCCGCACCGCGTTCACCCTGGCCGCCGGATTGCTGTTCGGCCCGGTGCTCGGCGTCGTGATCGCGGTGGCCGCCAGCGCTGCGAGCGCGGTGCTGGCCGTAGTGCTGGTGCGCGCGGCCGGATGGCAGCTGAACCGCCTGGTCCGGCACCGGGCGGTCGACAGGGTGGACGAACGGCTACGCAATCGAGGCTGGCGGGCCGTCCTGTCGCTGCGGCTGATTCCCGTGGTGCCGTTCGCGGCGCTGAACTATGCCGCGGGCGCTTCCGCCGTGCGGTTGATGCCCTACACGCTGGCCACGCTGGCCGGTCTGCTTCCCGGTACCGCCGCCGTGGTGATCCTCGGCGACGCGCTCGCCGGCCATGTCAGCCCGATGCTCTACCTGGTCTCGGTGTGCACGGGCGCGTTGGGATTGACGGGGCTGTTCCTGGAGATCCGCCACTACCGGCAGCAGCATCACAAGACGCGGCACGGCGAACCCGCCGCCGAGTTGGCCACGCGGGCGGCTTGAGCCGCTATTTCTTTCGGTTTCTTCGGTCCCTACAACCGACGAGGTGGAGAGCCACATGACCCCCAACGAAACCGACGCAGGTGGCCGTTCCGCAGACCAGATCCCCGCCTCGCGCGGGCGCTATTCCGCCGGAGTGGTGATCGGCGCCGCGCTGGCCGGCACGGCGGTGGGCGCCCTGGTCGTCTTCGCGATAGCCGGCATCACGTGGAAAGTCCGTGTCGAGCTTCCCCCGCCGCCGTATCCGCCTCAGCTGACGTCGACGCCGCCGGCTGAATACCCCTCGCCGCCGCCTTCCCCGCCGGCCTCAATGCCGGCGCCCACGTCGGGGGGACTACCGCTGCCGCCATTGCCGCCCGGGCCCCACTGAACCGCGAGCGTGCCCAGAATGCCGCGTACACCGGCGTGTCCCTGTGCAGACGCGCACGCTCGCGGGGGCGGGGAGGAGGGGGTGACTAGCCGCGGTGTGGGCCCTTTGCCGTCAGCACCGCGAACGTCGCCAGGAACGACGCCGCCGGAATGGCGTTGACGACCTTGTCCCGCGCCCGGATGTGCGCGCCGACCGCCAAGACGAAATACAGCGTCAGCATCGCCGTCGTCAGCCTCGCCAAGGCGCGGAAACGGGTGACTGACAGCAGACCCACCGCAGAGGCAGCCTTCACGACATGCAGAACGGGGCGGACGCTGTCCGGAACACCCAGGGTTTCCAGGGCTTCGGCGATGTAAGGCACCGGGATCGCGCAAGCGACGGCGTCGCCGACCTGGAAAGCGGCAAGCGCCGCATAGGTTTTCGGTGAAGTCAAAGTGCTCACGCAGCAATCCTAGGGAGTCAACTCCGGCGGCTGCACCGAGCCGTCCATCGGCTGACGGGCTATCACCTCGGTCCTGCCGGCGGCCGGCTGCGCGATCGCCGGACTGGGGTCGGTGGCGAACCACTCGGCGACGTCGGCGTCGTCGGTGTCGGCCGCATGCTTGGGCTCGTCTTCCACCGGCGACGGTTGGAACCGGAACACCGCGTCCTCGCCCGGCGTTCCCAGCAGCCCGGTAAAGCCCCTGCAACGCCGCGCTGAAGTCGCTGGGCACCACCCACACCTTATTGGCGTCGCCGCGCGCCATCTTCGGCAGCGTCTGCAGGTACTGGTAGGCCAACATCTCCGGGGTGGGCCTGCCGGCCGTGATCGCGGCGAACGTCTTCTCGATGGCCTTCGCCTGCCCCTGGGCCCGCAGATAGGCCGCGGCACGCTCACACCAACTTTCAAATAGGTGGCAGGTGATCACGGTCTGCAGCCATGACCACCGAGCACCGACTCGAGATCGCTCGCCCCATACCTGTCACTCCATGACACCGGGGTTGACTCCTAGACGGCTTGCGTCTCGGGTCGGTGCGCCCGGCGGGGAGTGGCCGAAGAGGCCTGCAAAGCCGAAAGTTGTTGTGCCCTACTCGCTTTCAACGATTCCAGGCAAGGAGAGAAGCATGTCAGCGATATCGAAGACCCCGGGCCGGGTGGTGATCGCGATCGATGCGCACAAAGCGTCTTGGACCGCCGCGGCGGTCGACGCGTCGTCGTAACCTTTGGCCATCAATCGATGCCGCTCCGCGGTCGCATTTGCCAGCTACACCCGCACCGCCCCGATCGACGTGTCCTCCTGCGACGTCGTCCGGCACCGGCTTTCCCGCGCCGGCGACCGCCAACTCAACCTATGCCTACATGCCATGGCCCTCACCCAGATCCGGCAGGACACCGCGGGCAGGACCTACTACCTGAGGAAACGAAAGTCAGGTACTACCTGAGGAAACGAGCCGAGGGCAAGGGGCACAAGGAAGCGATGCGATGCCTGAAACGGCGGCTGTCCGATGTCGTGTACCGCCAACTGCTCGCTGACGCGACCAGACTTGGGGTGGGCCGGGGAGGACACTCGGGGGCGGCTCTAATGTCCAACGCGGCCAGCTGAAACCCCGCACACTGACTCTTCGGACAAGTCACTTCCCGGACCCACCAGCAGGCACCATACAGCGGTAACCACCACCGCTCTCTTGACACAGAGAGGCGCCGTCTAGGCGACCCGCCGTAACCAGATGCTTCCCGGTTCGTCGTTAGTCCCCTCAGGGAGGTACCGGCGCACCACCTCCGGTCGCTTCTGCCAGATCCAGGAATTGAAGAACATGATTTGGAACGCGTCGTTGTAGCTCAGGAATGACAGCAGCAAATACGACTCGTTCCAACTGCGACGCTGGGTCAGCCACGAGTCAATGTACTCAAATGGAAAGAAAATGTCGTGGATGTGTACGATCACACCGGGCTTCAATCGCGGAAGAACTCGAAAGAATAGCCAGTTGACGTCGCTGCCCGACTTACTGACATGCGTGCTGTCAATAAAGAGGATGTCATCTTTGTTCAGCACATCGAATAATTCGACAGGAACATCCTGAATGGCATTCCGATGTATTGTGGCACTCCTGTTGTCGCTTTCTTTGAGCACCTTCAAGAGCCGGCTCGGATGTGGCTCGATGAAAGTGAGTTCGAGATTGGGTAACTCTTGGTCGCGCACATCAAGGGCGATGGCCGAGGAGAAGCCGGAGCCCACCTCCACAACGCGCTTCGGCCGAAGCGTGGTCAACATGGAGTAATAAACCGCTCCGTCGCTCAGACCGTACCAAGAGTTTTTCGGGTTGTAGCGGCACCATGACTTTGAAAATTCAGCCCATTTTGGCCCCAAGACGTCGGCTAATTCGACCTGTTCTGCTGCGTGAAGATCGTACGCGTCGTTAAGTTCCAGCCCTGCGCGCTGCGCCCGGGCGCGAGCGGCGTCGGCTACGCTCGAGATCGGCGAATAGTAATGTCCTGGCGGCATCCACAGCTTCATTGTTCGGACCGCGTTCAACAATTGACTTGCCACATGCCCCGATTTCACCGCGGAAACACTCCATTCCACTCTTACGGTGGCAGTCGCCTCGCCCAAAGGACTACCCGAAAACCGATACCGCTTATCGAGACCCAGTCGCCGCTAGGACTGACGACACCCCAGTGACCGAGCAGCAGCTTCGGTACCTCATCTTTCCGAACAGCACTATATCGGGCCTATGGAGAAATTGGAAATTCCTCGCGTTGCTTGAGTTTCGCAGTTACGCGGCGGCTGCGACACAAGCTAGCTCGTAGTTGCGGTATTTGCGGGGATCGGGTTGACCTGCGGCAACGCTAGTAATTCGTGCCGCGACAAATGTTCTGTGCCGCTTGGCGAGCACGTCCTCGAATGTTGGCTCGGTGTTTCGGGCCGGTACAGGGCTGGGCGTCGACGCCACCCGGCGGAGCGCAGCGGAGCCTTCACCGAAGTGCGTGACTCGATGCCACGCCCCGGCGGCACCAAGTCGGAGAGCCGGGCCGACGCCTGGCCGCAGGATCACTCTCGGGCTTCAGTCTCGATGCGCTTCGGGACTGACACACCGTTGGGCACGGTAGCGAGACCGTGAGGATGCCTTTTTCGTAACTGGCTTGCACGTCGTCGACGTTGGCCCGGAAGCCAGCGGAACCGACCGCGTGATGCTCTGTAGCTGAATTCAGATCGGCCATGGATTCGACCTTCTGACTGCGTAGGGCCTTTATTGTGAGTACCCCCCTGCCCAGATGCTATTGACTCCTATTGACCCAGCTGCGGCTGCGCCCCCGGCGGTCCATCGACCGGCCGGCGGGCGATGGCGTCGGCCTTGGCGACTGCCGTGGCGATCGTCGGGTCGGTTTCGGTGGAGAACCAGTCCCGGACCTCGGCGTCGTCGTCCGCGGCGTGCTTGGGCTCGTCTTCCACCGGGGAGGGCTGGAACCGGAACACCCCGTCCTCGCCCGGCGTACCCAGCAGCCTGGTGAAGCCCTGCAGCGCCGCGCTGAAGTCACTGGGCACCACCCACACCTTGTTGGCGTCGCCGCGCGCCATCTCCGGCAGCGTCTGCAGGTACTGGTAGGCCAGCATCTCCGGGGTGGGCCGACCGGCCTTGATCGCGGCAAAGGTCTTCTCGATCGCCTTGGCCTGCCCCTGCGCCCGCAGGTAGGCAGCGGCTCGCTCGCCCTGGGCGCGCAGCATCCGGGACTGCCGGTCGGCCTCGGCCGTCAGGATCGCGGCCTGCTTAGCGCCCTCGGCAGCCAGGATCTGGGCCTGCTTGGCGCCCTCGGCCTGGGTGATCGCGGCCTGCCGATTACCTTCCGCGGTCAGGATCACCGCCCGCTTCTCCCGGTCGGCCTTCATCTGCTTTTCCATCGAAGCCTGAATCGACGGCGGCGGGTCGATGCTGCGCAACTCCACCCGCGCCACCCGCAGGCCCCAGCGGCCGGTGGCCTCGTCGAGCACGCCGCGCAGCTGGGCGTTGATCTTGTCGCGAGAGGTCAGCGTCTGTTCCAGCGTCATGCCGCCGACCACGTTGCGCAGCGTGGTGGTCGTCAGCTGCTCGACGCCGACGATGTAATTGCTGATCTCGTAGACCGCTGCCTGGGGAACGGTGACCTGGAAGTAGACCACCGTGTCGATGTTGAGGGTCAGGTTGTCCTCGGTGATCACCGGCTGCGGCGGAAACGACACGACGCGTTCCCGCAGGTCAACCCGGGCGCGGACGCGATCGATGAAGGGCACCAACAAGGTCAGCTGCCCGCTGACGGTTCGGCTGTAGCGGCCCAGCCGCTCGATCACCGCGGCTTCGGCCTGCGGTATCAATGCAATCGACTTGGCCACCACGATGATCGCGAAGATCACCAAGACGACAAAGAGCAACAGGCCAGCTATGGCGCCACCTTGCATGATTGCGATTCCTCCTGTTTCTCCAGAGGGTCAGATGTTCCGGAAAACCACCGCGGTCGCGCCGTCGATCTGCATGACGGTGACCGATTCACCGGGTTCGTAGACATCGCCCTCGTTGAGCGGGCGAGCCGTCCAAACCTGGCCGTCGAGCTTCACCTGGCCCTGGTCGCTGGCAACCCGATCCAGCACCACGGCCTTCCGGCCCTCCAGCGCCTTGATGCCCACCTGCCCTTCCGTGGCCGGCGTCAGCCGCCGGCGCAGGGCGGGCCGAACCAGGACCACCAGCAGCACAGAGACGATCAGGAACACAGCACCGTCGCCCAAGATCGGCCAATCGGTGACCCAAGCGGTGGCCGACGCCGCCAGCGCGCCACCGCCCAGCATCAGCAAGAACATATCGCCGGTCAGCGCCTCCGCAGCGGCCAACGCCACTGCGAAGATCAGCCAGCTCAGCGCGACGAGCATGCGGTCAGAATACGCGTGATCGGCCTTCTGGGGGCCAAACAACTACACTGCGAGATCATGTGGTGTCCGAGTGTTTCGCTGTCCCTGTGGGCCAACGCCTGGCTTGCGGGCAAGGCCGCGCCCGACGACGTCTTGGACGCGCTATCAGTCTGGGCGCCAACGCAATCGGTCACCGCATATGACGCCGTTGCTGCTGGGCACACGGGACTGCCATGGCCCGATGTCCATGACGCGGGCACGGTCTCGCTGCTCCAGACGCTGCGCGCCGCGGTTGGCCGGACCGCTACGCCGGCGCCCGACGGCCAGTACCGGTTGCGCGGCACGATCAACGTCGTGCTCCCGGTGCCCGGCGATGTGCGCGGGCTGGCCGCTGGCACGCAGTTCGAGCGCGATGCCCTGGCTGCCGGCGAGGCGGTGATCATCACCAACCCCGACGATCCCGGCACCGCCGTCGGGCTGGTCCCCGAGGTCTCCTACAGCGACGTCGAGGAGGAAGCCGGCGCAGCCACCGATGGCGATCCGAATCCACCCGAATTGTGTGCGCTGTCTTGGATCGTGTACTCACTGCCGGGCGCGCCGGCGTTCGAACACCACGAGCTGGGTGACGCCGAGTACACGCTGCGCTCGGCGGTGCGTTCTGCGGCCGACGCACTCGGCACCATCGGTCTGGGATCCGCGACATCCGACATCGCCGATCCGCGGGGACTCGTCGAACAACTGCTGGAATCCGCACGGCAGCACCGGATTCCCGACCACGCGCCGTCGCGCGCAGTGCGGGTGCTGGAGAACGCCGCACACGTCGACGCGATCATCGCGGTCAGCGCGGGGCTGAGTCGACTGCCCGGACCCGCGGGCCCGCAATCATCGTCGGAAGCCCGGATCGCCAGCAATGCGCTGCGGCCGCTCAGCGCGGTGGTGCGCTCGGCGCGGATGGCCGCGGTCAGCACGATCCTGAACTCGGCCTGGTCCGATTAATCCTAATGGCGGCGACCCGCTTCGCCCGGCTCCGCCGCGCTCGCGATCGCCGCTAATCGCTTTGCGGCGCAGCGCAATGCGGCGGACGGCACGGCGCGCCGTTGATGCTGGCGAGGCAGCCCGGCACCGGATCGGGGCCGCCGGCCCGGACGGGCGCATGGTCGTGGCGCAGCTCGTCAATGAGATCTATTGCCAGCCGGGCGAATCGCCGATCCGCGTTGGGCGTGGCAGCTCGTGCGAACGCCATGCCCGCGACCTCGGCTTGCGCGCGTAACTCATGGTCGAGATCCCACACCACTTCGATATGGTCGGCGACGAACCCGATGGGACAGACGACGACGGCGTCGTCCCCTAGCGCCTTCAGATGGTCGGCGACATCGGGCTCGAGCCACGGAACCTGCGGCGGGCCCGAACGCGACTGCCACACCACGTCGTAGTCTCTGTAGCCCGCAGCCGTGGCGACCAGCCTTGCGGCGTAACGGACTTGGCGGCTGTAGAGGTTAGGGCCGCAGCGGTGGTCGGCGGCCACCGGGACCGAATGCGCGGTGAAAACCAGCCGCGCGCCAGCGGGCACGGTGCCGGCGGCGGCCGTCACGGCGTCCGCGAACATCTCGACGAAAAGCGGGTGGTCGAAGTAGGTCCGCAGCTTGACCAGTTCGGGAGCCTCCGGCCCGGCCGCTCGGCGCGCGCGGGCAATATCCTCGACATATTGCGTGCAGCTGGAATAGCCGCTCCACGCCGACGTGTTGAACACCGCAGCACGACGAACACCTTTGTCGCGCATGGCCGCAACGGCGTCTTCGAGGTAGGGCTCCCAGTTGCGGTTCCCGAAATACACCGGCAGGTCCTGCGCTGCCTGCAGTTGAGCTATCAGCGCGCGGTTGATCCCGTTGATCGGCGACACCCCGCCGAAATGCAGGTAGTGCTCGGCGACTGCGTCGAGCCGCTCGGGCGGCACATTGCGGCCTCGGGTGACATTCTCCAGGAACGGCCGCACCTGCTCGGGCCCCTCCGGCCCACCGAAGGACAGCAGCAGGACGGCGTCAAAGTCCATTGTGTACTAAAGCAACTGGGTGCTGGCGCCGCCGTCGGCGTAAATGACGGTCCCCGTGGTCGCCGGCAGCCATTCGGACAACAGCGCGCACACCGTCTTGGCGACCGGTGTGGCGTCCTTCATGTTCCATCCGATCGGCGCGCGCTGGTCCCAGCCCTCCTCGAGCAGCTGGATCTGCGCACCCGCCTCGTCACCGAGCGCACCACCGACGATCGCGCTCATTGCCAGCGTCCGGATCGGGCCTGCGGCAACGAGATTCGAACGGACACCGTATTTGCCTGCCTCGCGCGCCACGAACCGGTTCACCGACTCCAGCGCACTCTTGGCGACCGTCATCCAGTTGTAGGCCGGCATCGCCCGGCTCGGGTCGAAGTCCATGCCCACAATCGAGCCGCCGGAATTCATGATCGGCAGCAGCGCCTTGGCCAGCGAGGCATACGAGTACGCGGAGATGTGGATGCCCTTGGCGACATCTTCGTAGGGCGCGTCGAAGAACGGGTTGATGCCCATCCCGGTCTGCGGCATGAATCCGATCGAATGCACCACGCCGTCGAGCTTGTTGCCCTCGCCGATCTCGGCGGTCACCCGCTCCGCGAGGGTGTCCAGGTGCTTCTCGTCTTGCACGTCGAGCTCGATCAGGGGCGCCTTTTCCGGTAGCCGGTCGGCGATGCGCTGAATCAGCCGCAGCCGGTCGAACCCGGTCAGCACCAGCGACGCCCCCTGCTCTTGAGCCACCCGCGCGATGTGAAACGCGATCGACGAGTCGGTGATGATTCCGGTGACCAGAATCCGTTTGCCTTCGAGCAGTCCCATATCCGTCCTCTCAGTGGCCCATGCCCATGCCGCCGTCGACCGGGATGACCGCACCGGCGATGTAGCTCGCATCCTCGGACGCCAGGAAGCTGACCACCCCGGCGACCTCCTCGGCGGTGCCGACCCGCTTGGCCGGGATGAATTCCAGCGCCCCCGCCTGAATCCGCTCATCCAACGCGCGGGTCATCTCGGTGTCGATGTAGCCGGGGGCCACCACGTTCGCGGTGACCCCGGCCTTGGACAATTCCCGCGAGATCGAGCGCGCCATGCCGATCAGACCGGCCTTGGAGGCCGCGTAGTTGGACTGGTTGCCGATGCCCCAGCTGCCGGAGACCGAACCCACGAAGATCATCCGCCCGAACCGCCTTTTCTGCATGCTGCGCGAGGCGCGCTGGGCCACCCGGAACGCCCCCGTGAGGTTCGCGTCGATGACCTTCTCGAACCTCTCCTCAGTCATCCGGATGAGGAACGCGTCCGCGGAGATGCCTGCGTTGGACACCAGCACCTCGACCGGACCCTGGTGCTCCTCGACCTCTTTGAAGGCGCGATCGACGGTCTCGTTGTCGGTGACGTCACACTCGACGCCGAACAGCCCCTCGGGCACCCCGGACCCGCGGTGTGTGACGGCCACCTTGTGGCCGTCGGCGGCCAACCGCCGCGCGATCGCCAGACCGATCCCCCGGTTTCCGCCCGTCACCAGGACTGAACGGGATACGAATGCGGGTTTGCCGCCGTCGGCGGCGGCATCGGTGGCTGTGTCAGTCACCCGGTAAACGTATCGTCTCGGCACGTCGAGGCCGAAACCGGCTCGCTCCTATCCGCGAGCCGAACCAGGCTGCGAATCCCGGCGCGTATTTTCGCTGTGCGGTTCGGCTCGCGAAAGATGTCGGTGTAGCGCACCACACTTCGGCAATGACAGATCCCTTTTGGGGCAGTGAAGCCTTAGCTGCGGGCGCGTTGACGCCCTACGAGCTGCGCAGTCGGTATGTCGCACTACACAAAGACGTGTATGTGCAGCGAGACTTACAGCTGACCGCCCAATTGCGTGCAAAAGCGCTGTGGTTGCGGTCACGGGGCCGCGGGGTGTTGGCCGGCTATTCGGCGGCCGCTCTGCACGGCGCCAAGTGGATAGGCGCAGACCTTCCCGCAGCGATCATCTATACCAACAGCCGCCGAGCACCGCGAGTCCAAACCTGGGAAGACCGCATCGAGCCCGACGAAATCTGTGTTGTCGATGGCATGCGCGTCACGACGCCGGAGCGGACGGCCCTCGACCTCACGAGTCGATACCCGATGGACCCCGCCGTTGCGGCGGTCGACGCCCTCGTACAAGCAACCGAGTTGAAATTGGTCGACGTCGAGCTGTTGGTTGACCGGTATCGCGGCCGGCGAGGCATGAAGGCCGCACGCGCGGCTCTCAACCTCGTCGACGGAGGCGCTCAGTCACCCAAGGAAACCTGGCTGCGCCTGCTATTGACCCACGCCGGCTTTCCACGGCCGCGGACACAGATCGCGGTGCGCAACGAATGGGGTTGGGCCGAGGCCTATTTGGATATGGGCTGGGAAGACATCAAGGTCGCGGCCGAGTATGACGGCGAGCACCATCTCACCGATCCCTATCACGTCAGGAAGGACATCCGCCGACACGAGAAAGTGTCGCACCGTTACGGCTGGATCGTGGTCCGGGTCGTCGGGCGGGACCATCCCGCGGACGTCATCCACCGAGTGCGGGAAGCGCGGGCTTCGCGAGGGGCCACGTAAGAGGTCTCCCGCGAGCCCAACCACACCGCGAAAACCGTGGCCCGAAATCGCAGCCAGGTTGGGCTCGCGACAAAAAGCTAGGTCGGCAGCCGGCGGTTGATGAGCAGGGCCGCCAGCGCGGCCAGTGCGAGCACCAGCGCACCCAGCCGCAGCCAGCCCGCGCTCGCGTCGCCCTTGATCGTCTCGTAGCCGATCTGCTGTTGCAGCGACGCGTAGACGCCCTTCAGCTCCTCCAGGTTGGAAGCGCTGTACCAATTTCCACCGGAAAGATCGGCGACCTTCCTCATGGTGGAGTCGTCGACCGGAACGGGTTGTCGCTGGTCGTTGATCTCGACGAAGCCGTACGGCGTGCCGAAGGAGATCGTCGAGATCGGCACGCCCTGATCCTTGGCGGTGCGCGCCGCGGTGAAGGCGCCCTTGGGGTTGTCGGGGTTGGTCGGCATCGTCTCCTTGCCGTCGGAGAACAACACGATGCGCGCCGGCGGCGGGGTGTCGCCGCCGCCGATCACCGCCCCGACAGTGGCGATGGCCTGCAGCGCGGTGAAGATGCCCTCCCCGGTGGCGGTGCGGTCGGCGAACTGCAGCTTGTCGAGCGCGGCTTTGGTGGCGTCCCGATTGGTCGTCGGCGACACCAGCACGGTCGCGGTGCCCGCGTATTCGATCAGTCCGAGGTTGATCCCCGGGGTCAGCTCGCCGGCGAACTGCTTGGCGGCCTCCTGGGCCGCGGCCATCCGGTTGGGCTGGACATCGGTGGCGCGCATCGACTGCGACACGTCGATCACCAGCATCACCACCGCGCGGTTGCGGGGGATCCGCACGTCATTGGTCGGCCCGGCCATCGCGATGGTGAACAGCACCAACGACAAAACCAGCAGAATCGCCGGCACGTGCCGCCACCGAGGCGGCCGCTTCGTGGCGACGCTTTCCAGCAATTCCATGTTGGCGAAGCGAAGCATCCGCCGCTGGCGCGCCAACTGCATCACGACATACAGCGCCGCCAGTCCCGCGACGACGACAAGGAAGAGGAAATACCACGCGTGCGCGAAGCCGGACAGCGACATCGGCCCCAGCAACGGTGGCGTCATTGCAGACCGGTCACTGCCGCCCCGCCATGGCCCCGCGCCGGCGGGATTCAACGAAACGGACGATGTCGGCGATCCAGTCCCGGTCGGTGCGCAGCGTCATCAGCGGCGCCCCGCAGCTGCGGATGGTGCGGGACACTTCGGCGCGGTGGGCCGCGGCCGCCTTGGCGAAGTCGTCACGCAGCTGCGCGTCGATGGTGAATTCGCGCGTGACCCCGGATTCGGCGTCCTGCAGGATGACCTCGCCGATGTCGGGCAGCTCGACGTCGCGGGGATCGAGCACCTCGATGCCCAGCACCTCGTGCCGGGCCGCGATCGCGCGCAGCGGACGCATCCAGTTGATCGGGCCGAGGAAGTCGCTGATGATCACCGCCATTCCGCGGCGGCGCTCCGGCCGGCGCAGCGCGTCGATGGCCGTCGCCAGATCGCCGCGCACTCCGGTCGGCGCCTTGGGCATGGTGGCGATGGTGCGCAGCAGCGTCTGCTCATGCTGGCGTCCGGAGCGTGCCGGCACCCGGGTCGTGATCAGGCCGTTGGCGATCAGCGCGCCGATCCGGTTTCCGCCGCCGCTGTTGAGGTAGGTGATCGCGGCCGCGGCCGCCACCGCCAGGTCGCGTTTCTCGCAGCCGACCGTGCCGAAGTCCAGGCTGGCCGACAAGTCGACCACCATCCAGGTCTCCAGTTCGCGGTCGGCGATCATCTGCCGGACGTGCGGGTGGGTCGTGCGCGCGGTCACCGCCCAGTCCATCCGGCGGACGTCGTCGCCGGGCTGGTACTCGCGCGACTCCCCCGGCTCCGAACCAGGACCCGGAATCAGGCCCAGATGGTCACCGTGCAGCACGCCGTCGAGCTTGCGTTTGACCGTGAGTTCGAGTGACTTCAGCGCCGCCGATAGCTTCGGGTCGTCGATCTGCCCTCGCTGCATCGACGGCGGATGGGCAGCCGCCGATTTGGCGCGGGGGTCAGATGGGCCAGACGGACTTGTTTCGGTCACCGACCGCTAGCCGCCCCCGCGGCCTGCATCACCGGGCCGACCGAATGGCCTTGCTGCGGAACGGCATTCACCTGCGGCATGGCCACCGTCTGCAGGACCCGGTTGATGACGATCTCCGGGGAAATCTCGTCGGCCAGCGCGTCATAGGTGAGTACCAACCGGTGCCGCAGCACATCGGGGATGACGTCGATCACGTCCTGCGGGATCACGTAGTCGCGGCCCCTTACCAACGCCAGCGACCGCGACGCCGCGATGATGCCCAGCGATGCGCGCGGAGATGCGCCGAACGAGATCCACGTCTTGACGTCATTCATGCCGAGCTGCTCGGGGTAGCGGGTGGCCATGACGACACGCACCACGTAGTCGACCAGCGCGTGGTGGACGAAGTTGTTGGCCGCGACGCCCTGTAGCCGCACCAGGTCGCCGGTGGCGAGGATCTGTTTGGGCTCCGGCGGTTTCACGCCCATCCGGTAGATGATCTCCCGCTCCTCTTCGGGCGACGGGTACCCCACGTTGATCTTGAACAGGAACCGGTCCCGCTGGGCCTCGGGCAGCGGGTAGACACCCTCGTGCTCGATCGGGTTCTGCGTTGCCATCACCAAGAACGGGTTGGGCAGCGGGAACCTCTTGCCACCAATCGAGACCTGGCGTTCCTGCATGACCTCCAGCAGCGCCGACTGCACCTTGGCCGGGGCCCGGTTGATCTCGTCGGCGAGCAGGAAGTTGACCACCACGGGGCCGAGCTCGGTGTCGAACTCCTCTTTGCCCTGCCGGTAGATGCGGGTCCCGATGATGTCGGTAGGCACCAGGTCGGGGGTGAACTGGATGCGCGCGAACGTCCCGCCGACGACGCGCGCGAAGGTCTCCACCGCCAGCGTCTTCGCCACGCCCGGCACACCCTCGAGCAGCACGTGCCCCTTGGAGAGCAGACCGACCAGCATCCGCTCGATGAGTTGGTCCTGACCGACGATGATCCGCTTGACCTCGAAGATTGCCCGCTCGAGGGTGTGTACCTCGGCGGCCAACCCGTCCGAAGTATTGGGGCCGCCGGAAGGCGCCTCGTGGGCCCCCGGGCCTGATTGCCCACCCGGACCCGAGTAACCACCGGCCCCCGGGGGGAACCCACCTGCTGATGTCATCGACTATTACCTTTCCCAGCTCAAATCACAGCTCAATCAAGACGACTGCTGGCACCCTAATGCCCCGGGCAGCGGCGTGCCCGCGTTCAACTATTCCAGGCCTGTCGGGTTCCGTCGACGCGCCTACGGCCTAGTAGTCGATGATGCGCGTCAAGAACGGCGTCATCCCCGGCCTGCGCACCGGGCTGATGGTGACTTTGCCCGCGCTTCCGGACGCCTCCAGCATCTGGCCGTTGCCCAGGTACATGGTCACGTGCTGGCTGCCGCCCGGGCCGTAAAAGATCAGATCGCCGCGCCGGGCCTGGTCCGGAGGGATGTGCTTGCCGGCGTTGTATTGGTCGCCGGAGAACCGCGGGATCAGCACGCCGACGCCCGCGAAGGCGTATCGCATCAGGCCGGAGCAGTCGAACCCGTTGATGTTGGCGCCGTCGCCGACGCCCTTGCTGGGCCCGTCGAGCGTGCCGCCACCCCACGAATACGGCACGCCCATCTGAGACCCGGCCCGGCGGATCACGTACTCGATCGCCTGCCGGCCGTTGGCCCGCGATATCCGGCTTGGGCTGGTGTTGGCGCTGTCGCCAGGCGTACCGCCCAAGTTGATCCCCAACCCACTCAGGAATTGCTTGCCCAAATCTAGCGTGGTCTGCGTCGCCTGGGCGGTGGCCTGCAGCGACGCGCTGGCGACGGAGAGCGGGTCGCCCGGGGCACCGGCGCTGATCGCCGCCGGCAGCGTGGGATCCCACTCGCCGGGGTCGGCCGTAGCCTGGGGAGCGGGGGCCGCGACAGACAACATCAGCCCCGTCACCACAGCGGCGATCCAGGCGAGGTTGATCAGGCGCGACCGTTTAACCAGAAAAACTATGCGGCGCATGACTCCTCGTTCACCACTCGATGTACCGGACCACGAAGGGCGTCATGCCGCTGGTGCGCACCGGCGCGACGCGCACCTTCAAACCGATGTCGGGGGCCTCGAGCATCTGGCCGTCGCCGAGGTAAAGCGTCACGTGCTGGCTGCCGCCCGGGCCGTAGAAAATGACGTCACCGCGGCGCATCTGCGAGGACGGGATCTTGCGTCCCAGGTTGTACTGCGAACCCGAGTAGTGCGGCAGCTTGATGCCCACCCCGGCGAACGAGTACAAGACCAGCCCGGAGCAGTCGAAGCCGGTGATGCTTGCGCCGGAGTCGATTCCGTGGCTCGGACCCGCGGCGTTGCCGCCACCCCAGGAGTAGGGCACCCCGATCTGCGACATCCCGCGGCGGATCACGTATTCGGTGGCCTGCCGACCGTAAACCCGCGGGATCCGCCCGCCCGTCGACCCGGCAGGAGCGTTGGTGATGCCGGTGTCATCGGGCTTCAGAATGCCCAGCGACTGCAGGAAGCCCTTCCCCATCTGCGCTGTGACCTGCGTCGAGGTCGCCGAGATGCCCAACAACTGGTTGATCACCGCGATCGGGTCGCCGGGGATATTGGCGCTGGGCACCATCGGCAGCGTGGGGTCCCACCCGTCCCACTTGCGGCCCGCAACAGGTCCCGCCGGGTTCCCGGCGGCCCCTTGCGCTCCGGGGTCCCAGCGGTCAGCCGATGCCGGGCCGCCGGCGGTCGACCAGCGTGCGTCCGCGAGTTGGGCCGTCTGGAGAGCGGCCTGAGCCTCGTCACGCTCGGCGGCCAGCCGGTTCACCTCGTCGCGCTGTTCGTCGAATTTGCGCTTGGACTCGGTGACCGCCGCCACCGCGGCGTCCTGGCTGCCCTTGGCGTCCGCGGCGGCCTTGTCGGCCTTCTGCTTGGCAGCCCGCGCCGCCGACTCCTTATTCACCTGCTCGGTTCGGGCCCGCTGCAGGTTGGCCATCACCGCTTGGGAACTGGCGGCCAGGGTCCTGGCGGCCGTCTCGGTCGCGATGATGTCCTCGGGGCTGCTCGCGGTCAGATAGCTGGCCGACGGGCCGTTCATGTACATGGCCGCCGCGAAGGTGTCGAACCGGTGTTGCGCCCCGGCGATCGCCGCGTTGGCATCCTTGACCGCCTGCTGGCTGACCTCGAGGTCGTGTTGCGCCGTGGCGGCGTTGTCCCGCGCGGTTTCCACGTCGACTATCGCCTTGTCGACGCTTTGCTGCTCGGTCTGGATGGCCGCGCTCAGGTCATCGAGTCGCTGGTTGGCCTTGGCGACGTTCGCGATTAGGGTCGCCATGGCGTCGGTGCCGGGGTCGGCGGCGGCGAGGCTGGGCAGCCACACCAGCGCGGCCACACTCAAGACAGTGGGAATGGACAGGCGCACAACCCTTGTGGCCGGTCGCGAAGCAAAGCCTTGACGGATCCGTCTCATTCGATTCGGGTCTCCTATGGCTCAGCACGACAGACGGCGCCAGCCACCGATCCCACGGAAAGCGCCAAAGACAACAGCAGCATCATTTGCACCGTACGTCACATAAGTCGCAATGGAAACGTAAGTCACAAAATGCGCTCTGGACGTGCGTTTAATGTGACCGAACGGTGATCTGCCGTGTTTGCCGCACGAAGACGCGGAGTCGGTGCGCCATGGCCGCGCGAGGTGAATGCGCCAGGCTAGACGGCCTGATTCGGCGCCGGGGTCGGGCCGTCGTCGGCTTGTGCCGACGTTGCTGACCGCCGGCCGCGTACCTGTAGTAACCGGGTGCCGACCGCCGCCGCGAGCACACCGATCAACAACAGAATGGTCAACCCGGTCCAAGGAAATTCGGGGGTGTTCAGCTCATGCAAAAAATGCTGGGCCGAGACCACCGGATTGCCCGCCTTGGCGATGTCCTCACCGGCTTCCAGGGTGACGCGCGGGAAATGCGTGCTGTAGCTGCCCACGTAGCTGGGGCTCAGAGTCAGGACGGTGGCATCCGGATAGTCGGCGCCGACCACGGTGGAGATGTCGCGCAGTGGGGTGTCGTTCGGGGGGTTGTGGTCGAGCAGCACGATCTTGAGGGTGATGCCGTCGGCGCGAGCCTGGTTGACCACGTCGAGCAACCCTGGCATGGCCGCCGGCGGCGCACTGACGCCGGTCGCGGCGACCTGAGCCTTGACGACGGTCATGTCGACGTCTTGAGGGATGTAGAGCGGCACGAATTGCCCGGTCATACAGGCACCGTACGCGACGCCGACGCACACGACCCGCCGACGCGAGTGGGCGTGGTTTATATCTCGGCGCGCGCCCCCAAGGGGTTCCACCCCGCGCCTCACACGACAAGACTGACAGGTGCAGGTGGCCGCTAATACAGGACAAGCGTACTGTTAGAATCGGCACGCGGCGTCGACACGGCCCGTCGGCGGCAGAACTTAATCCCGGGAGTTGATGTGACTAGCAAGGATTCTGTGAACTCGTTCGGAGCGCGCGACACCCTCGAGGTCGGCGACAAGAGTTACCAGATCTATCGTCTCGACGCCGTCCCCAATACCGAGAAACTCCCCTACAGCCTCAAAGTCCTCGCCGAGAACCTGTTGCGCAACGAGGACGGCAGCAACATCACCAACGATCACATCGAGGCCATCGCGAACTGGGATCCCAAGGCAGAACCCAGCATTGAGATCCAGTACACGCCCGCGCGCGTGGTGATGCAGGACTTCACCGGTGTGCCCTGCATCGTCGACTTGGCCACCATGCGCGAGGCGATCGGCGATCTCGGCGGCAACCCGGAGAAGGTCAACCCGCTCGCGCCGGCCGACCTGGTGATCGACCACTCGGTGATCGCCGACCTGTTCGGCACCGCCGACGCATTCGAGCGCAACGTCGAGATCGAGTACGAGCGCAACGGCGAGCGCTACCAGTTCCTGCGCTGGGGGCAAGGCGCGTTCGACGACTTCAAGGTGGTGCCCCCGGGCACCGGCATCGTGCACCAGGTCAACATCGAATACCTGGCGAGCGTGGTGATGACCCGCGACGGGGTCGCGTACCCGGACACCTGTGTGGGCACCGACTCGCACACCACGATGGTCAACGGTCTCGGCGTGCTGGGCTGGGGTGTCGGCGGCATCGAGGCCGAGGCCGCGATGCTGGGCCAGCCGGTGTCGATGCTGATCCCGCGGGTCGTCGGCTTCAAGCTCAGCGGCCAGATCCAGCCCGCTGTCACGGCCACCGACGTGGTGCTGACCGTCACCGAGATGCTGCGCAAACACGGCGTGGTCGGCAAGTTCGTCGAGTTCTACGGCGAGGGCGTGGCCGAGGTGCCGCTGGCCAACCGCGCCACGCTGGGCAACATGAGCCCCGAATTCGGTTCCACCGCAGCTATTTTCCCGATCGACGAGGAGACCATCAACTACCTGGCGTTCACCGGCCGCAGTGACGAGCAGCTGGCGCTGGTCGAGGCCTACGCCAAAGAGCAGGGCTTATGGCACGACCCCAAGCACGAGCCGGCCTTCTCGGAGTACCTCGAACTCGACCTGTCGGAGGTGGTGCCCTCGATCGCGGGGCCCAAGCGCCCGCAGGACCGAATCATCTTGTCGGAAGCAAGGGCAACGTTCCGCGAGCACATCCCGAGCTACGTCGACGGCAACGGCGATCAGGGCTACTCGAAGCTGGACGAGGTGGTCGAGGAGACGTTCCCGGCCAGCGACCCGGGAGCCCCGTCGAACGGCCATGCCGACGACGTTCCCGTCGTGTATTCGGCCGCCGCACACGCGAACGGTCGCCCGAGCAACCCGGTGACGGTGAGGTCCGACGAGCGGGGCGAGTTCGTGCTCGACCACGGCGCAGTGGTGATCGCCGCAATCACGTCGTGCACCAACACCTCCAACCCCGAGGTGATGCTGGGCGCGGCGCTGTTGGCCCGTAACGCCGTCGAAAAGGGGCTGACCTCCAAGCCGTGGGTGAAGACCACGATGGCGCCGGGCTCGCAGGTGGTCAACGACTACTACGACAAGTCCGGCCTGTGGCCCTACCTCGAGAAGCTCGGCTTCTATCTGGTCGGCTACGGCTGCACCACCTGCATCGGCAACTCCGGCCCACTGCCCGACGAAATCTCGAAAGCCATCAACGACAACGACCTTGCGGTGACCGCGGTGCTCTCGGGCAACCGGAACTTCGAGGGCCGCATCAACCCCGACGTGAAGATGAACTACCTGGCGTCGCCGCCGCTGGTGATCGCGTACGCGCTCGCCGGGACGATGGATTTCGACTTCGAGACGCAGCCGCTCGGTCAAGACAAGGACGGCAAGGACGTCTTCCTCAAGCACATCTGGCCGTCGCAGAAGGAAGTCTCCGACACCATCGCGTCGGCAATCAACCAGGAGATGTTCATCAAGAACTACGCCGACGTGTTCAAGGGCGACGAGCGCTGGCGCAACCTGCCCACGCCCAGCGGCAACACCTTTGAGTGGGCCGACGATTCGACGTATGTCCGCAAGCCCCCGTACTTCGAGGGCATGCCCGCCGAGCCCGAGCCGGTCGCCGACATCACCGGTGCCCGGGTGCTCGCGCTGCTGGGCGATTCGGTGACCACCGACCACATCTCCCCCGCCAGCAGCATCAAGCCGGGCACCCCGGCGGCGCAGTACCTCGACGAGCACGGCGTTGAGCGCAAGGACTACAACTCCTTCGGTTCGCGGCGCGGTAATCACGAGGTGATGATCCGCGGTACCTTCGCGAACATCCGGCTGCGCAACATGCTGCTGGACGACGTGTCCGGCGGCTACACCCGCGACTTCACCCAGGATGATGCGCCGCAGGCCTTCATCTACGACGCGGCGCAAAACTATGCGGCACAAGACATTCCGTTGGTGGTGCTGGGCGGCAAGGAGTACGGCTCCGGCTCGTCGCGGGACTGGGCCGCCAAGGGAACGCGCCTGCTGGGCGTTCGCGCTGTGATCGCTGAGTCGTTCGAACGGATTCACCGCTCCAACCTGATCGGCATGGGTGTGATCCCGTTGCAGTTCCCGGAGGGCAAGTCGGCCAAGGAGTTGGGTCTGGACGGCACCGAGGTGTTCGACATCACCGGGATCGAAGAGCTCAACAACGGCAAGACACCCAAGACGGTGCACGTCAAGGCCAGCAAATCCGGTTCGGATGCAATCGAGTTCGACGCGCTGGTGCGCATCGACACCCCCGGTGAAGCGGACTACTACCGCAACGGCGGCATCCTGCAGTACGTGCTGCGCAACATGCTGAAGTCCGGCTAGCCCGGCCACCCGTGCCCAAAGTCAGCGAGGACCATCTGGCGGCTCGCCGCCGCCAGATCCTCGACGGTGCTCGTCGTTGCTTTGCCGAATACGGCTACGACAAGGCGACGGTGCGACGGCTGGAGCAGGCGATCGGGATGTCGCGCGGTGCGATCTTCCACCACTACCGGGACAAGGACGCACTGTTTTTCGCCCTCGCCGACGAGGATGCCGAGCGGATGGCCGAGGTTGCCTCCCGCGACGGCCTCATTCAGGTGATGCGCGACATGCTCGCCGCGCCCGAGGAGTTCGACTGGCTGGCCACCAGGTTGGAGATCGCCCGCAAGCTGCGCAACGACCCCGTGTTCAACCGCGGATGGTCGGAGCGCTCCGCGGAATTGGCCGCCGCGACGCACGATCGGCTGCGCCGGCAGATGGAGGCACACCGGGTGCGCGAAGACGTGCCTGGTGACGTGTTGCAGTGCTACCTGGAACTCGTTTTGGACGGATTGGTCGCCCGGCTGGCCTCCGGCGAAGACCCGACACGTCTGGCCGCGGTCCTCGACCTGGTGGAGAACTCGGTGCGGCGCAGTTAAATTCGCCCCGCCGCGCGGTGATTGGGACCACCGCGGCTGCGCATCGTCGTGCCCGATTCGCGCAGCAGGCTGTGAATGGATCCGTACGACTTACCGGTGGTGGCTACCAGGTTGCGGATGCTGGCCCCGCCTTCGTAGGCGTTGCGCAGCTCGTGCAACAACTGTTCCCGCGTCTTCTTCGACTTCTTCACCGGGCTTCTCACTGGGCGCCCCTCCGCGCTTCGACACGATCTGCAAGCACCTAGCGTAAGAACAGGTTGTCGACGGCGGGCCACTTTGGCCAAATCGTGCGGCCACGCGCGGCTAAATCAGGCGAGCTCGATGAGATCTCGGTACTCGTCGGACCAGTAGTCCTCGGTGGCGTCGGGCAAGAGCACGACCCGTTGCGGATGCAGCGCCTCGGCCGCCCCGGGGTCGTGCGTCACCAGCACCACCGCGCCCTGATAGCTGCGTAGCGCGTCGAGCACCTGCTCGCGTGAGGCCGGGTCGAGATTGTTGGTCGGCTCGTCGAGCAGCAACACGTTCGCCGTGGACGCCACCAGGCCGGCCAACGCAAGGCGGGTCTTCTCACCGCCGGACAGGGTGCCGGCCAGTTGGTCGAGCTGTGGCCCGGTGAACATGAATGCCCCCAGCAGGCCACGCAGCTCCTGTTCGCCGGACTCGGGTGCCGCGTGCCGGATGTTCTGCCAGACGGTCGCGTCGTTGTCCAGGGTGTCGTGCTCCTGCGCAAAATAGCCGATGCGCAAGCCATGTCCGGGCTCGAGCGCTCCGGTGTCGGGCGTCTCGACGCCGGCCAGCAATCGCAGCAGCGTGGTCTTGCCGGCGCCGTTGAGCCCCAACACGACGACGCGCGAGCCGCGGTCGATTGCCAGATCGACGCCGGTGAACACCTCGAGTGAGCCGTACGACTTGCTCAGCCCCTTGGCCACCAGCGGCGTGCGTCCGCACGCGGCCGGCGTAGGAAACCTGATGCGGGCCACCTTGTCGGCGACCCGCTCTTCGTCGAGCGCGGCGATCATCCGGTCGGCGCGACGTAACATGTTTTGGGCCGCAACGGCTTTGGTGGCCTTGGCGCCGAGCTTGGCGGCCTGGGTGCGCAACGCGGCGGCCTTGCGTTCGGCGTTGGCGCGTTCGCGGCGGCGACGCTGCTCGTCGGTAGCCCGGGCGTCGAGGTACTTCTGCCAGCCCATGTTGTAGACGTCGACCTCGCCGCGCACGGCGTCCAGGAACCACACCCGATTGACGACGTCGGCGATCAAATCGACGTTGTGGCTGATGACGACCAGACCGCCGGTGTGTGCCCGCAGGAAATCCCGCAGCCAGCCAAGCGAATCCGCGTCGAGGTGGTTGGTCGGCTCGTCGAGCAGCAGCGTGGTCGACGATCCTGCGCCGCTGTCGGACGCCGCGAACAGGATGCGCGACAGCTCCACCCGGCGGCGCTGGCCCCCGGACAGCGTGCGCAGTTGCTGCGTCAGGACCCGTTCGGGCAGGCCGAGGCTCGCGCAGATCCGGCCGGCCTCGCTTTCGGCGCCGTAGCCGCCCAGCGCGACGAATCGCTCCTCGAGCTGGCCGTAGCGGCGGATCGCGCGGTCGCGGGCGTCGTCGTCGGCGACCTCGGCCATCAGCGCCTGCTGCTTTTCCAGATCCGTGAGCAGCACGTCCAATCCGCGGGCCGACAGCACCCGGTCGCGGGCCAGGACGTCGAGATCGCCCTCTTTGGGATCCTGTGGCAGGTAACCGATTTCACCGGCCCGGGTGATCGATCCGGCATACGGTTCGGTTTCGCCGGCCAGAATGCGCAGGGTGGTGGTTTTGCCCGCGCCGTTACGGCCGACCAGCCCGATGCGATCGCCGGGCTGCACGCGCAGGTCCGGGCCATCGGGTGCGAGCAGGATGCGTGCACCAGCGCGGACCTCTAGGTCCGTGGCAGTAATCACGATCGAGCTCCTTAGAGATACGGCAGATCAGCGACTTATTTGTCGTCGGTGAACACCGCCGGCCGCCGTTCGGCACGCGCCGCAACCGCTTCTTCGAAGTTGGCGGTGAGTAGACGGACGAAAAGCTGTCCCAAGCCTTCGGCTTGCATGTGCGCTTCCAGACTACCGGCGTCGAGTCCACTCCACAGTGTGCGCTTGGTCAACTCGGTTCCCGGCCGGGAGAACGCAGCGATCCGCGCGGCAATGGCATAGCAGGTGTCCAGCAGCTGCTCCTCGGGCACCTGGCAGGACACCAGGCCGATTCGCTCGGCTTCCTCGGCGCTGACGTCGCGACCGGTCAGCATGATTTCAAACGCGCGCGAGGATCCGATGGCCCTGGGCAGCAGATAACTGAGCCCCAGTTCGCTGGCCGTCAGGCCGTTGTTGATGCCCGCGGCCCGAAAGTAGGCGCTGGTGGAGGCCACCCGGATGTCGGCCGCCAGCGCCAGGCACAGCCCGCCCCCGATGGCAGGACCGTTGACGGCGGCGATCACCGGTTGGTGCAGCTTGCGCAGCGCCAGGATGACGTCGTCGAGCAACTCCATGGAGCGCAGCGCGTAGGTCGGCCGGGTCAGCCCGTCGACGTTGGGCACGGTGCCCGCCGACTTGTGGTCGGCGCCGGACGAGAACCCCTTGCCCGCGCCGGTCAGCACCACCACGCGGACGGAATTGTCGTAGGTGACCTGCTCAAGGGCCTCTTTCAGCGGCACCATGACGTCGAACGCCATCGAATTCATCCGCTCGGGCCGATTGAGGGTTATCAGCGCGACGCCGGGTCGCGGGTGTTCGACGAGGACCAAACTCACCTTAGGAAGGTAGCGCGTCCCGCGCCCGCCTTCTTCGGGTCAGACTTCTTTGGATTCGGCCGCGGTCTGGGCCGCGTCGACGTCAAACGCCTTGACCTGCTGCAGCAGGTCCTCCAGGGCGGCCGGCGGCAGCGCGCCGGCCTGGTTGAACAGCAGTTTGCCCTTTTTGAAGGCCATCAGCGTGGGGATGGAGCGGATCTCAGCGGCCGCTGCCAGCTGTTGCTCGGCTTCGGTGTCGACCTTGGCGAACACCACATCGGGGTGTTTTTCCGACGCCGCCTGGAACGTCGGCGCAAACGCCCGACACGGGCCGCACCAGGACGCCCAGAAGTCGACAAGCACGATGTCGTTGTCGTTGATGGTGTCGTCAAACTGGTCAGCAGTGAGGTCTCGGGTGGTCACGTGACAGCTAACGTCGCACGCCGGTGCGTTGTTCCCGTGAGCTTCCCGCGATCCAGCGGTCCGCCAGGACCGGTTGGTCAGCAGGCGCAGGCCGTTGAGCGCCACGATCACGGTGGATCCCTCGTGACCGGCCACGCCCACCGGCAGCGGCAGGTGTCCGAGCAGATCCCACAACACCAGGACGGTGATGAACGCGGTCGCGATGGCGAGGTTGGCGATCACCACCCGCCGGGCCTGGCGGGCCAACCCGAGGAGGGTCGGAATGCTGTGTAGTTCGTCACGGACGGTGACGCCGTCGGCGGTCTGCAGGGTGAGGTCGGCGCCGGCGCCCATCGCGATCGAGGTGCGGGCCGCGGCCATCGCGGGGGCGTCGTTGACGCCGTCCCGACGACCAGCACCCGGTGACCACCGGCCTGCAGGGCGCGAACCACATCGACCTTCTGCTCGGGCAGCAGCGCCGCATGCACGTCGGTGATCCCGGCCTGCCGGGCCACCCGGGTGGCCGCGCGCGCGTTGTCACCGGTCATCAGCACCGGTGGCGCCGAGGTCAACGCGGTCAGCGAAGCCACCGATCGCGCGGCGTCGGAACCAATCTGGTCGGTGAGTCCGAGCACGCCGACCGCAACGCCGTTCACCAGGACGACGGCGGCGGTGGCGCCGGCCGCGAGGGTCGGCGCCAGTTGCGGCGGCGGCACGCCCCGGTAGGCGTGCGGACTGCAGACCTCGACGAAATCGCTTCCCACGCTTGCAGCGCGGCGCCCAGCAACAACGGAACGGCGATGAGTGCAACGGTGGCCACCACCACGCCGACCGAGTAGCGCTGCTCGATCTTCTCGATGAACAACTGGGTTCTGGCCTTGGTGGCGGACGCCTCGGCCACCAGCTCGACGATGCGGGCGACGACGGTCTGCGACGGATCGCGGGTGACCACCAGGTGCAGCACCCCCGATCCGTTTACCGTGCCCGCGAACACCTCGTCACCGTGGCTCTTGGGCACTGGCATCGACTCGCCGGTGATCGAGCGTTGGTCAACCTCGGACGACCCGGACACGCGGCGGGAACACGCTCGCCCGGCCGCACCACCACCCGGTCTCCCACGACGAGCTCGGCTGCCGGCACCAGTCGCTCACTACCGTCGCCATCGATCACGACGGCCTGATCCGGCGCGAGGTCGAGTAGACCTTCGACCGAATCGGCGGTGTGTCTGGTGGCGACGTCGTCCAGCGCGCCGGAGGTGGCGAAGATCACGATCAACAGGGCGCCGTCGAAGATCTGCCCGATCGCGACCGCCCCGACTGCCGCGACAATCATCAGCAAATCGACGTCAAGGGCCTTGTTGCGCAACGCTTTTGCACCGGCCCACGCCGATCCCCAGCCGCCGGTGAGATAACAGGCCAGATACAGCGTCCACCACACCGTCTCGACCGCACCGTTGCAGCTGAGCGGTCAGCCCGGCCAGGAACAGCGCCAGCGCGACGGCCGCCCAGCGCACCGAAATCACCGACCACAGCGCCGCACGCCAGCTCAGCGGCCGCCGGACCGCATCGCGGTCGACAGGAACCTCGTGGGCCGTCTCTTCGAGGGCAGTCAGGGTCACGACGGCGGCCTCACAAAGGGGGGTGGGGGTGCGACGCGCCCAAGTTTATCGACGCAGCGGCCCGCGAATATCTCGATTTTATTTCGGTATGCGATTGAATTGGCCTCTCGCACAAGGCAAGCCACAAGGCAAGCGGGCCCGGATCGCCGGAGTCGCGCAGCTCAGGACGGGATCCGATGGCGCCTCACCGCAGGTTACGGTTGCGTACATTTCCACGCTCGGAGACACTGCGTCTGAGCTGCCAAGCGAAGGGAACGCCGTGGGCCACTACATCGCCAACGTCCGCGATCTCGAGTTCAACCTGTTCGAGGTCCTCGACATCGGGGCCGTCCTGGGCACCGGACGCTACAGCGATCTCGACGTCGACACCGCCAAAACGATTTTGACCGAAGCCGCCCACCTGGCCGAAGGACCGCTCGCCGAGACGTTTCGCCGACGCCGACCGCAACCCACCGGTATTCGACCCCGCCACGCACAGCATCAGCGTGGCGCCGGAATTGGCCAAGACGGTGGAGGCGATCAAAGAAGCCGGGTTCTGGCGACTGGGCCTGGACGAAGAGATCGGTGGCATGCCCGCACCACCCCCGCTGGCGTGGGCGGTCACCGAGATGATTTTCTGCGCCAACTCGTCTGCGAGCATGTTTTGCCTGGGCACTTTCATGGCGCAGGCGCTGTATGTCGAGGGCACCGAACAGCAGCGACGATGGGCGGCAGAGGGTGCGGAGCGCGGCTGGGCGGCCACCATGGTGCTCACCGAACCCGATGCGGGCTCGGACGTCGGTGCGGCCCGCACCAAAGCGATCCAACAGCCCGACGGCACCTGGCACCTCGAGGGGGTGAAGCGGTTCATCACCGGCGGAGACGTGGGCGATACCGCCGAGAACGTCTACCACCTGGTGCTGGCCCGGCCCGAAGGCGCCCGCCCGGGTACCAAAGGTTTGAGCCTGTTCTACGTGCCCAACTATCTATTCGACCCCGACACGTTTGAACTCGGTTCCCGTAACGGGGTTTTCACCACCGGGCGTGGAACACAAGATGGGTATCAAGTCCTCTCCGACGTGCGAATTGACGTTCGGCGCCACCGACGTGCCCGCCGTCGGCTACCTGGTCGGCGACGTGCACAACGGGATCGCGCAGATGTTCACCGTCATCGAGCACGCCCGCATGACGATCGGCATCAAGGCCGCCGGCACGCTGTCCACGGGCTACCTGAATGCTCTTGCCTTCGCCAAGGAGCGCGTGCAGGGTGCGGATCTCACCCAGATGACCGACAAGAGGGCGCCGCGGGTCACGATCATGCACCACCCCGATGTGCGCCGCAGCCTGATGACACAGAAGGCCTACGCCGAGGGCCTGCGCGCGCTGTATATGTATGCCGCCGCGCATCAAGATGATGATGTCGCACAACGGGTTTCGGGTGCCGACCACGACATGGCACACCGCGTCGACGATCTGCTGCTGCCTATCGTCAAAGGTGCGAGCTCGGAACGAGCCTACGAAATCCTCACCGAATCATTGCAAACGCTGGGCGGTTCGGGCTTCCTGATGGACTATCCCCTCGAGCAGTACATCCGCGACGCCAAGATCGATTCGCTCTATGAAGGCACCACGGCCATCCAGGCGCTCGACTTCTTCTTCCGCAAGATCGTGCGCGACCACGGCCAGTCTCTGCAACACGTGACGGCTCAGATCACCAAAACCGTCGAGAACATTGATGAGTCACTGAAACCGGAAGCCGAGCTCCTGCAAACCGCACTCGAGGACGTCACGGCGATGACGACCGCGTTGACCGGATACCTGATGGCCGCCGCGCAACAGCCCACCGAGATTTACAAGGTCGGGCTGGGATCGGTGCGCTATCTGTTGGCCGTCGGCGACCTGCTGATCGGGTGGCGACTGCTGGTGCAGGCCAGTGTCGCCCGCGCCGCGCTTGCCGGCATCGCGGCGGAAGACGCCGCGAAAAACGAAGCGATGTTCTATCGGGGCAAGGTCGCGACCGCGTCATTCTTCGCCAAGAACATGCTTCCACGGCTGGGCGGAGTGCGCGCCGTCATCGAGTCCGTCGACGACGACATCATGCGGCTGTCCGAATCCGCGTTCTGAATACACATATTCCGCACAGCTTCGGCGGGTACACCGGTTCGTTGGGACGACCCACGATTGGAGAAACGGTGACACCTGCCAGCCTGCCCACATCTCGGCTTGCCCGATTCGCGATCCTCACGGCTACCGGAGTAACGGCGCTGTCGCTCGCGGCGTGCGGTTCGTCGAACACCTCAAGCCCCACAACATCACCCAGCTCACCCAGCACTGCCGCGGCCTCCCCGACGACCACGTCGTCGGCGCCGGCACCGGGCAACGGCGAGGCGCGAGTCAGCGGACTGATCGCATCCGTGGCCGGCAACGCGGCGCAGGTGACCCAGCAGAACGGCAACGCCACAGTCGATTTCACCGGTTCGACCAAGGTCACCGAAACCGGTCCGGCTGCGCTGACGGACGTCACCGCGGGCAGTTGCGTCTCCGTGCGGCCTCAGGAAGGGGGCCAGGGCGGCCAGCCGATCACCGCGGCATCCGTGCGTGTCCGCGCCGCCGTGGACGGCAAATGCCCGCAGGCCAGGGACTCTGGGAAGCGGCCAGGGGGCCAAGGTTCCGTAGCTTCTGTCGCGGGCAACACCATCAACGTCACGAGCACCGACGCGAACGGCAACACCACACAGACGGCCGTGACGGTGAATGATAAGACCAGATACAACAAGCAGACCGCCGCCGACACTCAGGCGATCACGGCGGGCAAATGCCTGGCGGCCAGGGGGACGCAGGACGGTGGTGGCGCGCTGCAGGCCACGACGATCGATCTGCGACCGGCCCACGACGGCAAATGCGCAGGTGAGGCGGGGCACCACGGCCACGGAGGGTGACATCGACGCTAGGGTGGGTACCCACGTAGGCGAAACGCACGATCGGAGAAGTCTCGATGCCTGTCGCCGATGGCACCCCGGTGAAGCCTCGGCTGATCCGACTCGCGATCCTGGCGGCCGTCATCGCGTTCATCGCAGTGTGTGTCGCGATGTGCGGCCCGTCGCATGACACGAACAGCGGAAAGCCCACCGTAACGGCGATCCCGCCGAAATCAGCGCCGAGCGCAGCTCCGCCACCGGCACCGCCGCCGGCTCCCCCACCCGAGGCGAAGGACTACGTCGAGGGTCTCGTCGAGTCGGTGTCGGGCAACGCGATCCAGCTCAGGACACGGACCGGGTCGGCGACGGTGGATTTCGCACCGTCGACGCGCGTCGTCGAGCAGACCCCGGCTCAGCTGACCGACGTCACCCCGGGCAGTTGCATCAACGTGCGCGCTACCCCGCAGAGTGCTCCTCCGCCTGCCGCGATCACCGCGCAATCCGTGACGATCACGCCGGCCGTCGACGGGAAATGTCCACCGCCGGCCGGTTTCTACGGCACGGTCACCTCGGTCTCCGGCAACACCATTGCCGTCAACGGGCTCGGCCCCACACCTACCAACGTGACGGTGGCCGACTCGACCACCTACAACAAGCAGACACCTTCGAGCTCTGCAGCGATCGCGAACGGTAAGTGCATGGGCGCCCAGGGAACGAACAGCGGCGGAGCGCTACAGGCGATGACAATCGCCCTGCAGGCGTGCCCGCCGATGGGCCGCCCGCACCACCATCTGCCCATCCCCCCCATCCACCTTCCGTTCCACCATCACTAGGGCGGAAGCGGTGTCTCAGACGGTGAAGCCCAGGGCGCGCAGTTGTTCGCGCCCGTCTTCGGTGATCTTGTCCGGTCCCCACGGCGGGTTCCAGACCCAGTTGATCCGCAGGTCATTGACCAGCCCGGCGCCCACCAGCGCGCTGCGTGACTGGTCCTCGATGACATCGGTCAGCGGGCAGGCCGCCGACGTCAACGTCATGTCGAGCAGGGCGACGGTTCCGTCGTCACCCTTTTCGACGTTCAGGCCGTAAACCAGTCCCAGATCGACGACGTTGATCCCCAGTTCCGGGTCGACGACGTCGCGCATCGCCTCTTCGAGGTCGAAGAGCAATTCGTCGTCGGGTGTGCTGGTTTCACTCATTCCTGACCTCCTCGAAGGCGTGGCTGGCCTGGGCCAGTGCGTCTTTAAAAGCCATCCAACCCAGCAGCGCGCATTTCACCCGCGCCGGGTATTTGGCCACTCCGGCGAAGGCGACTCCGTCGCCGAGGACGTCCTCGTCGCCTTCGACGTTTCCGCGGGAGGACACCATCTCGGTGAATGCGGTGATGGTCTTGAGCGCTTGGCCGACGCTCTGACCGATCACCTGTTGGGTGAGCACCGACGTCGATGCCTGGCTGATCGAACAGCCTTGCCCGTCATAGGAGATGTCGGTGACCGTCTCGCCGTCATCGGACAACGCGACCCGCAGCGTGACCTCATCGCCGCACACCGGGTTGACGTGAAATACCTGGGCGCCGAATGGCTCCCGCAGTCCGCGGTGTTGCGGGTGTTTGTAGTGATCGAGGATCACGTCCTGATAGATCTGCTCCAGCCGCAACGTCATTCTCTCCCGAAGAAATCCAGTGCCCGTTTGACGCCGGTCACTAGGCGGTCGACCTCGTCGGGGGTGTTGTACACCGCGAACGACGCCCGCGCCGTGGCGGCCAGCCCGAACCTGCGGTGCAGCGGCAATGCGCAGTGGTGCCCGACGCGCACGGCGACGCCATCGTCGTCGAGAACCTGACCGACATCGTGCGCGTGCACGCCGTCGACGACGAACGACACCGGCGATCCGCGGTCCTCCATCGAGGTGGGCCCGACGATGCGGACGCCGTCGATGCCGGACAGGCCGTCAATGGCCGCAGCGACCAGCTCGCGTTCGTGCACTTCGACCGCCTCCATGCCCAGAGCGCCGAGATACCTTGCGGCGGCGGCTAATCCGATAACCTGCGAGGTCATCGGGGTCCCGGCCTCGAAGCGCCGCGGGGCCGGCGCGTAGGTGGTGGCCGCCATGGTGACCGTCTCGATCATCGACCCGCCGGTCAGGAATGGCGGCATACCGTCGAGCAGCTCGCGGCGGCCGTACAGCACACCGATGCCGTTGGGGCCCAGCATTTTATGTCCGGAGAAGCCGGCGAAGTCGACGTCGAGGGCGTGCAGGTCGACGGGCTGGTGCGGGACCG
Source organism: uncultured Actinomycetota bacterium (assembly GCA_963820985.1). Lineage (GTDB taxonomy): Bacteria > Actinomycetota > Actinomycetes > Mycobacteriales > Mycobacteriaceae > Mycobacterium. The sequence continues at coordinate 338,983 of CAWGCI010000007.1, forward strand.
ACTGGCAGGCGTCCAGCACGGTCAGCGCGCCGACTGCCCGGGCCCGGGAGACCAGTTCGGCCACCGGCGCCAGCGCGCCCGTGACATTGGAATGATGGCTGAACGTAACGACTTTGACGCGCTCGTCGAGTTGCAGCGAGTCCAGGTCGATCCGGCCGTCGTCGGTCACGCCGTACCACCTGAGCGTCGCGCCGGTGCGTCGGGCCAGTTCCTGCCACGGGATCAGGTTGGCGTGGTGTTCGAGTTCGGTGGTGACGATGACGTCGCCTGGGCCTACCGCGCGGTCGAACCGGTTGTCCCCCAGCACATAGGAAATCAGGTTGAGCGACTCGGTGGCGTTCTTGGTGAACACCAACTCATCGGGATCGGCACCGACGAACGCCGCGATGTCGGCGCGGCCCTGTTCGTAGGCGTCGGTTGCCTCTTCCATCAGCTGATGCGCGCCGCGGTGCACGCCGCCATTGGACGTCAACAGGAACTCGCGCTCGGCATCGAGCACCTGCACCGGCCGCTGCGACGTCGCGCCGGAATCCAGATACGCCAACTGATTTCCACCGCGCATGACACGCTTGAGGATCGGGAAATCGGCCCGGATCGCCGTGAGGTCCAGCGAGGTCGTCATTTTAGGCTCCGGCGGCCGCCGGCTGTGTGAAGCGCACGTAGCCGTTCTGCTCCAGTTCGTCGGCCAACTCCGATCCACCGGATTCGGCGATGCGGCCGCCGACGAACACGTGCACGTATTCCGGGTGAATGTAGCGCAGGATGCGGGTGTAGTGGGTGATCAACAGGATGCCGCCGTGCTCGGCTTCGGCATACCGGTTCACGCCCTCGCTGACCACGCGCAACGCGTCGACGTCCAGCCCGGAGTCGGTCTCGTCCAGGATCGCGATCTTCGGCTTCAGCAGTTCCAACTGCAGGATCTCGTGGCGCTTCTTCTCGCCACCGGAGAAACCCTCGTTGACGTTGCGCTCGGCGAAGACCGGATCGATTTCCAGCGAGCCCATCGCGGCCTTGACCTCTTTGACCCAGTGCCGCAGCTTAGGCGCCTCACCACGCACGGCGGTTGCCGCCGAGCGGAGGAAGTTCGACACCGAGACGCCGGGCACCTCGACGGGATACTGCATGGCCAGAAAGATGCCGGCCCGCGCCCGCTCGTCGACGCTCATCTCCAGCACGTTCTTGCCGTCCAGCGTGATGGATCCCGAGGTCACCCGATACTTGGGGTGGCCCGCGATGGCGTAGGACAGCGTGGACTTACCGGAGCCGTTGGGCCCCATCAACGCATGGGTCTCACCGGATTTCACGGTCAGATCGACGCCGTTGAGGATCGGGATCTCGGCGGCTTCAGGGGTTTCGACGCTGACGTGCAGGTCTTTGATTTCCAGAGTGGTCATGAAGTTGTTGCTTTCGATTCGGTGATGGCCAGTTCGTGTTCAATGGCTGCGGTCAGGCGGTCGCGTAGGTCCGGCACCGCGATCTTGGAGATGATCTCGCCGAAGAAGCCGCGGACCACCAGCCGGCGGGCCTGTTCTTCGGGGATGCCGCGGGAGCGCAGGTAGAACAGCTGCTCGTCGTCGAAACGCCCGGTGGCGCTGGCGTGTCCGGCGCCGACGATCTCGCCGGTCTCGATCTCCAGGTTGGGCACCGAGTCGGCGCGCGCGCCGTCGGTCAGCACCAGGTTGCGGTTCACCTCGAACGTGTCGGTGCCGGTAGCCTCGGCGCGGATCAGTACGTCGCCCACCCAGACGGTGTGCGCATCGGGCAGCGACGAATCCGGATCTCCTTGCAGCGCACCCTTATACAGCGCGTTGGATTTGCAGTTGGGCTGGGCGTGGTCGACCAGCAGCCGCGATTCGAGGTGCTGGCCGTCATCGGCGAAGTACAGGCCCAACAACTCGGCGTCCCCGCCAGGTCCGGTGAACCGGACATTGGCCGACATCCGCACCACCTCGCCGCCCAGCGTGACGGTGACGTGCCGCAGCACCGCGTCCTTGCCCAGCCGGGCATGGTGCGCGCTGAGATGTACCACGTCGTCGGCCCAGTCGGCGATCCACACGACGGTGAGCCGGGCGGCGTCGTCGATGACGAATTCGACGTTGTCGGCGTAGGTTCCGCTCCCCCGGTGGTCGATGACGACGACGGCCTCGCCGAGCTCGGCGACCCGGATTTGCAGATGCCCGTAGGCCACCGCACCGTCACCGGGCCCGGTAACCGTGATGTTGACTGGCTCGGCGATCTGCGTGTCACGCCCGACCGTGACCAGCGTCGCGGAGTTGAACGACGAAAATGCTTGGGCCGCTACCCGATCGGCGGGCACACCACCCTGACCCAGTCGCTCGTCACCGCGTCGCACGGTTTCGGTGTGCACACCGGGCTGCTCGCTGACGATGATCTTTGCGCTGCCGGTGGCGGGCGCCGAGCCATCGTGCAAGCCGCGCAAGCGTTTCAGCGGGGTGAATCGCCAGATCTCGTCGCGGCCATGCGGAATCTCGAACGCGTCAACATCAAAGGAGGAGAACAGCTCGCCCTTATTCAGGGCGGCTTTCAGTGCGGCAGCGGTCATCTGCGCCGCTCCTCCTCATCGCTACGCTCTGCATCGTCGCCGGCGCGGGTCATCCGACCGCGCCCTCCATCTGCAGCTCGATCAGCCGGTTGAGCTCCAGCGCGTATTCCATGGGCAGTTCCTTGGCGATCGGCTCGACGAAGCCGCGCACCACCATCGCCATCGCCTCGTCCTCGGTCAGCCCGCGGCTCATCAGGTAGAACAACTGGTTCTCGCTGACCTTGGACACGGTGGCCTCGTGGCCCATCGTCACGTCGTCCTCGCGGATGTCGACGTACGGGTAGGTGTCGCTGCGGCTGATCGTATCGACCAGCAGCGCATCGCATTTCACGCTCGATCGCGAGCCGTGCGCACCCTTGTTCACCTGAACCAGGCCGCGGTAGGAGGTGCGGCCACCGCCGCGCGCCACCGACTTGGACACGATGTTGCTCGACGTGTTCGGTGCCAGGTGCAGCATCTTGGCGCCGGTGTCCTGGTGCTGGTCCTCGCCGGCGAAAGCCACCGACAACACCTCGCCCTTGGCGTGCTCGCCGGTCATCCAGACCGCGGGGTACTTCATGGTCACCTTGGACCCGATGTTGCCGTCGACCCATTCCATCGTGGCTCCGGCCTCGGCCCGGGCGCGCTTGGTGACCAGGTTGTAGACGTTGTTCGACCAGTTCTGGATCGTCGTGTAACGGCAACGGCCACCGGGCTTTACGATGATCTCGACCACCGCCGAGTGCAGCGAGTCCGACTTGTAGATCGGCGCGGTACACCCCTCGATGTAGTGAACGTAAGCGTTCTCGTCGATGATGATCAGCGTTCGCTCGAACTGGCCCATGTTCTCGGTGTTGATCCGGAAGTAGGCCTGCAGCGGGATGTCGACGCGCACGCCCGGCGGGACGTAGATGAAACTGCCGCCGGACCAGACCGCGGTGTTCAGCGCCGAGAACTTGTTGTCCCCGGCCGGGATCACGGTGCCGAAGTACTGCTGGAAGATCTCGGGGTGCTCGCGCAGCGCGGTGTCGGTGTCCAGGAAGATGACGCCTTGCTTCTCCAGATCCTCACGGATGGAGTGGTAGACGACCTCCGACTCGTACTGAGCCGCGACACCCGAGACCAGCCGCTGCTTTTCAGCCTCCGGGATGCCCAGCTTGTCGTAGGTGTTCTTGATGTCCGCGGGCAGATCGTCCCAGGTCGCGGCCTGCTTCTCGCTGGAGCGCACGAAGTACTTGATGTTGTCGAAGTGGATGCCGTCGAGGTTGGAGCCCCAGCTCGGCATGGGCTTCTTGTCGAAGATGCGCAGCGCCTTCAGCCGGGTCTGCAGCATCCATTCGGGCTCGTTCTTCTTCGCGGAGATGTCGCGGACAACCGCCTCGGACAGCCCGCGCTGCGCGCTGGCGCCCGCGACGTCGGAGTCCGCCCAGCCGTAGCCGTACTTGCCCAGGGAGGCGATCGCCTCTTCCTGGGTCAACGTCTCGCCGGACTTCTCTGGCGTGAGTGTCATAGGGACGCTCCTTAAGTGCTGGTGGTGGCCGGGCGCGGGCTGGGCGCCGGTGTTGGTGTCAGGGGTACGTGGGTGGTGCAGGCGCAGTCGCCGTTGACGATGGTCGCCAACCGCTGCACGTGGGTTCCGAGCACCTCGGCCATGGCCTGCTGCTCCGCCTCGCATAACTCCGGGAATTCCTCGGCGACATGGGACACCGGGCAGTGGTGCTGGCAGATCTGCACGCCGTGGATCGGCCCGCCCACCCGGGTGGTGGTGGCGACGTAACCGGCCTTGGTCAGCGCGCTGGCGACGCGCTCGGCGGCCGCCTCGACATCGGCGTCCTCGGCGCTACCGGCCGCCTCGACGCCGCCCAGGATCGAGTCGATCCGCCTGCGGGCGAACGCCTGAACCGCTTCCTCACCGCCGATTTCGCGCAGTTGCCGCATGGCCGCGGCCGCCAGGTCGTCGTAGGCGTGGTCGAGCTTGGCCCGCCCGGCCGCGGTCAGCCGGAATCGCTTCGCCGGCCGTCCGCGCCCGGCCTGCTGCCATGACGCGGCGGCCAGCGACTCGGCGTCGCCCGCCTCGATCAGCGCGTCGAGGTGGCGCCGCACACCGGCGGGCGTCAGGCTCAGCTGGTCACCGATCTCACCGGCGGTGATCGATCCCGACTCCAGCAGCAAGCGCACGATGGCCTGACGGGTCTGACCGTCGGGCACACCGGCGCCAAGAACAGCCGCAGGAGCCGCAGGGATTTTCACAACACCAGTGTGACGCAATTCCGGCGATCGGTCCACCAAGGGTACCCTGGGTGCGGGTTGCGCTGGTCACACCGACCGCGTCGCGGCGGCGATTCGTGACGTGCCGTTACGCTGCTCTGATGGCGTGACGCCCAGGCGCCACCACACGCTGAGCTCGTCGATCGCCAGCTTGCATGGCGATGAGCAGGCGGTCGGCTCGCCGCTGAACGCCGCCGAGCTCAGCGCACTTCAGCGCACCCGGCTGTTCGGCGCCACCGGCACCGTCCTGATGGGGATCGGCGCACTCGGGGCCGGGGCCAGGCCCGTCGTCCAGGACCCCACGTTCGGGGTCCGGCTGCTCAATCTGCCGTCGCGGATCCAGACGGTGTCGTTGACGATGACGACGACCGGCGCGGTCATGATGGCGCTGGCGTGGTTGATGCTGGGCCGATTCGCGCTGGGCAAGCGGCGGATGTCGCGCGGCGACCTGGACCGCACCCTGCTGCTGTGGGTCCTGCCGCTGCTGATCGCGCCGCCGATGTACAGCAAGGACGTCTACTCCTACCTGGCGCAGAGCCAGATCTCGCTACAGGGACTCGACCCCTACAAGGTGGGGCCGGCCTCCGGACTGGGACTGGGCCACGTGTTCACGCTGTCGGTTCCCAGCCTGTGGCGCGAGACCCCGGCACCCTACGGCCCGCTGTTCTTGTGGATCGGGCGCGGGATCTCGGCGCTGACCGGGCAAAACATCGTCGCCGCCGTGCTTTGCCACCGACTGGTGGTGCTGATCGGGGTCGGCCTGATCGTGTGGGCGACCCCGCGGCTGGCCCGACGCTGCGGTGTCGCCGAGGTCAGCGCGCTGTGGCTGGGCGCGGCCAATCCGCTGCTGATCATGCATCTGGTCGCCGGCATCCACAACGAGGCGCTGATGCTCGGGCTGATGCTGGCCGGCGCCGAATTCGCGCTGCGCGGCGATCGACTCGCCACAGCTGTGGCCGACGTCGTGGCGCCAGGTCGGCCCGGACTGGGAACCGCTGGGCATGCTGCTGGCGGGATCGATCCTGATCGTCCTGTCGTCGCAGGTGAAACTGCCGTCACTGCTGGCGCTGGGTTTCGTCGCGATGGCGCTGGCCTACCGATGCGGGGGCACCCTGCGGGCGTTGCTGCTGGTCGGGACCGGCATGACGGCGCTGTCGCTGGCGGTGATGGCCATCGTCGGCTGGGCCAGCGGGCTCGGATTTGGCTGGATCTACACGCTGGGCACCGCCAACGTGGTGCGCAGCTGGATGTCGCCGCCGACGCTGCTGGCCCTGGGCACCGGGCAGGTGGGGATCCTGCTGGGCCTGGGCGATCACACCACCGCCGTGTTGTCGCTGACCCGTGGCATCGGCGTGCTGATCATCATGGTGATGGTCGTCTGGCTGCTGCTGGCCGTGTTCCGCGGCCGGCTGCACCCGATCGGCGGCCTCGGCGTCGCGCTGGGCGTCACGGTGCTGCTGTTTCCCGTCGTGCAGCCCTGGTATCTGTTGTGGGCCATCATTCCGCTGGCCGCGTGGGCGACCCGCCCGGGCTTCCGGATGGCGGCGATCATCGTCACCCTCGTCGTCGGCATCTTCGGCCCGACGGCCAACGGCGACCGCTTCGCGCTGTTCCAGATCGTCGATGCCACCGTGGCCAGCACCATCATCGTGGTGATGCTCATCGCGGTGACCTACCACCACCTGCCGTGGCGGCGGCTGCCTGACCGAGACCCCCGTCGCTAGCCGCGGTGCCGGCCCCCGAGACGCCGGTTCCGCCGGTGCCCCAGGGGGCCACCCCTCATTCCGAAGCGGCGCCCGACGCCTACGCTGATTCCACGTGAGCCGCGCCGACGACGATGCAGAGCGAAGCGATGAGGAGGAGCGGCGCTCGTGAGTTCCGCCCCCCAGGTCCCCCCGGTACGGCTGCGCGGGGTGTGCAAGCAATACGGATCCACCACGGCCGTCTCGAATTTCGATCTCGACGTGCATGCCGCCGAGGTGTTGGCCCTGCTGGGCCCCAACGGCGCCGGCAAGACCACGACGGTCGAGATGTGCGAGGGGTTCGTCCGCCCGGACGCCGGCACCATCGAGGTGCTGGGACTGGACCCGATCACCGACAACGCGCGACTGCGCGCACGCATCGGGGTGATGCTGCAGGGCGGGGGCGGCTATCCGGCGGCACGCGCCGGCGAAATGCTGAACCTGGTGGCCTCCTATGCCGCCGATCCGCTGGACCCGCAGTGGCTGCTGGACACCCTGGGCCTCACCGACGCCGCCCGCACCACCTATCGCCGGCTCTCCGGCGGGCAGCAGCAACGGCTTGCGCTGGCCTGCGCGCTGGTCGGGCGTCCCGAACTGGTGTTCCTCGATGAGCCCACCGCGGGCATGGATGCCCACGCCCGGCTGCTGGTGTGGGAATTGATCGACGCGCTGCGCCGCGACGGCGTGACGGTGGTGCTGACCACCCACCAACTCAAGGAGGCCGAGGAACTCGCCGACCGGCTGGTCATCATCGACCACGGCGTGACGGTGGCCGCGGGCACGCCGATCGGAGCTGATGCGCACCGGCGCCAAAGACCAGTTGCGGTTCACCGCGCCGCCGCGGCTGGACCTGTCGCTGCTGGCCGCCGCGCTGCCGGAGGACTACAAGGTCACCGAGCTGACTCCGGGCGAGTACCTGGTGGAAGGCTCGGTCGACCCGCAGGTGCTGGCGACCGTGACGGCGTGGTGCGCGCAAATCGACGTGCTGGCGACCGACCTGCGGGTCGAGCAACGCAGCCTCGAGGATGTGTTCCTGGATCTGACCGGCAGGAAGTTGCGGCAGTGACGCAGAAGCAAGAGTGACGTATTTCCGGCGGGCACCTTCACCCCGGACCCGCGCCCCAGTGCCGTGCGCCGGATGCTGGCCGCGCAGTTCGGCCTGGAATTGAAGCTGCTGCTGCGCAACGGCGAGCAACTGCTGCTGACCATGTTCATCCCGATCACGCTGCTGGTCGGGCTGACGCTGTTGCCGTTCGGGTCGTTCGGCCACAACCGCGCTGCCACGTTCGTTCCGGTCATCATGGCGCTGGCGGTGATCTCCACCGCGTTCACCGGGCAAGCCATCGCGGTCGCGTTCGACCGCCGCTACGGCGCGCTCAAACGGCTCGGGGCCACCCCGCTGCCGGTCTGGGGCATCATCGCCGGCAAGTCACTGGCGGTGGTCGCCGTGGTGTTTTTGCAGGCAATCATCTTGGGCGCCATCGGGTTTGCGCTCGGCTGGCGACCCGCCGCCGCGGCCCTGGCGCTGGGCGCGGCGATCATCGCGCTGGGCACCGCGGGCTTCGCGGCCCTGGGCCTGCTGCTCGGCGGCACCCTGCGCGCCGAGATCGTGCTCGCGATCGCCAACCTGATGTGGTTCGTGTTCGCCGGGTTCGGTGCGCTGACCGTCGAGACGAACATGATCCCGAAGGCGGTGAAGTGGGCGGCCCGGGTCACCCCGTCCGGCGCCCTGACCGAGGCGCTGTCGCAGGCGATGAGCCTGTCGGTGGACTGGTTCGGAGTGGCGGTGCTGGCGGCGTGGGGCGCTTTGGCGGCGCTGGCCGCGATGCGCTGGTTCCGCTTCACCTGAGCGTTCGCTCACGCACGCACCAGCCACGCCGTCGGGGTAGCAGTTGCACTCGGGCCGCCGCCTACTACGGGCGTAGTTTTCGTTGCCTTACGATCGGGCGGTGCCCGTCGGACGAACGCTGATGCGGTTGGTGGACCTGCTCCCCCAGCCCAGCCTGCGTGTCCAGCGGGTCGTCGCCGCGCTCGTCATCCTCACCCAGGGCGGGATCGCCGTCACCGGCGCGATCGTCCGCGTCACCGCGTCGGGGCTGGGTTGTCCGACCTGGCCGCAGTGCTTTCCGGGCAGCTTCACCCCGGTAGCGGTTGCCGAGGTGCCGCGAGTCCACCAGGCGGTCGAGTTCGGCAACCGGATGATCAGCATCGCGGTGGTGATCGCCGCGGCGCTGGCCGTGCTCACCGTGACCCGGGCCCGCCGGCGCACCGAGGTCCTGGTCTATGCCTGGCTGATGCCGCTGTCGACGGTCGTGCAGGCGGTGATCGGCGGCATCACGGTGCGCACCGGGCTGCTGTGGTGGACGGTGGCCATCCATCTGCTGGCGTCGATGACGATGGTGTGGCTGTCGGTGCTGCTCTACGTCAAGGTCGGCGAGCCCGACGATGGGCGGTGCGGCCGCTGGTGGCCAAGCCGCTGCGCGCGCTGACGGCGCTGAGCGCGGTGAATCTGGCCGCGGTGCTGGTGACGGGCACGCTGGTCACCGCGGCGGGTCCGCACGCGGGCGACCGCAGCCCCAGCCGGACGGTGCCGCGGCTGAAGGTCGAGATCACCACCCTGGTGCACGCGCATTCGTCGCTGCTGATCGCCTACGGGGCCCTGCTGATCGGGCTGGGCTGCGGGCTGCTGGCGGTCGGTGCCGTCCGCGCGATCATGGTGCGCCTCGGTGTGCTGCTGGCCCTGGTGTGCGCGCAGGCCGTCGTCGGGACCACGCCAGTACTTCACCGGGGTGCCCGCCGCGCTGGTCGCCGTCCACGTGGCCGGCGCTGCGGCGTGCACGGCGGCCACCGCCGCTCTATGGGCCTCGATGCGAGAACGGGCCGAGCCCGAACCGCTCCAAAGCTGACTCGACGGCCAGCGCGAATTCACGCTGGGCGAGGTTGCGGGTGTCGGCGTCCAACCGTCGCCAGCCCAGCGACGGGTCCACCAGCTGCAGTTCCACCAAGCGGGCACCGCTCAGGTGCGCCCGCGCGTACAGCAACTCAGCTCGGCTCCGGGGCCGCGGCGGCCAGCGCGGCGGCGCCGACATCCCAGAGCTCGAAGTCGGGTTCGGCCGATCGCAGCGGTGCCGGCGAACGCGTGCGACGGCTTGCCGCCGAGGAAGACCAGCACCGTCTCGGCGGCCGAATCCGCGGGCTGCACAAACACGCTCTGCCTGACTCGGCGATGTCGGCGATGTAGGCCGCAGCCGCCGACCGGTCGCTGAATCGCCGGGTGCCGGTGCCGACGGTCGGGCCGACGAACACGTCACCGCGGCGCGGCAGCCGGACTCGCTCGCCCGGCGCGACGACCTCGCCGGGCACCGTCGGCACCCCTCGATCCGCCAGGTCGGCCAGGTAGCGCCGGTCGGCGTTCCAGGCGACGACGGCGGGCGGATTCAGCAGGTTGGCCACGCCGGTGGTCCAGGCCAGGAACTCGTCGAGCCGATCGGCGTAATCGTGGGTCGCCCGCAGTATCACCAGGTGCGCGCCGCCGACGTCGGGGTCGTCCCACGACAACCAACGCGCGTGCAGACCGCGGTGTCGCAGGGCGGCGACCAGACCGGCATCGTCGCCGTCGCCACTGGCGTGCCGCGGGCACCCCGCCAGCACGATGCGGGGATGGAAGACGTCCGGCCGGGCAAGCTTCATGCCCGGGCATGATAGCCACATGCACGCAATCGAAATCACCGAAACCGGCGGTCCCGAAGTCCTGCGCTACGTCGAGACGGCGCAACCCACGCCCGGCCAGGGCGAGCTGCTGATCAAGACCGAGGCCATCGGCGTCAACTTCATCGACACCTATTTCCGCGAGGGCAAGTATCCGCGCCAGTTGCCGTTCGTCCTCGGCTCCGAGGCGTGCGGCACGGTCGCCGCCGTCGGTGCAGGAGTCGACGGCTTCAGCGTCGGCGAGCGCGTGGTGAGCGCGGCGGCGAACGGCGGCTACGCCGAATTCGTCACTGCGCCAGCATTTTTGACCGCAACGGTGCCAGACGACGTCACTTCCGAGGTGGCGGCTTCGGTACTGCTCAAGGGCTTGACCGCGCACTACCTGCTGAAGTCGGTGTATCCGGTGCAAAGCGGCGACGCCGTGCTGGTGCATGCCGGCGCCGGCGGCGTCGGGCTGATCCTGACGCAGTGGGCCCATCTGCTCGGCGCGCGGGTGATCACCACCGTGTCGACGCCCGAAAAGGAGCGACTGTCCCGGCAGGCCGGCGCCGACGAGGTGCTCTCCTACCCCGACGACGCCGCCGAGTTCGGCCAGCGGATTCGTGCGCTGACCGGGGGCGCCGGTGTGGCGGCGGTGTACGACGGCGTGGGCGCCACCACCTTCGACGCCAGCCTGGCCAGCCTGGCGATCCGCGGGACCCTGGCGCTGTTCGGCGCGTCCAGCGGACCGGTTCCGCCGGTCGATCCGCAGCGCCTCAACGCCGCCGGCTCGGTGTTTCTCACCCGACCCGCGCTGGCCCACTTCATGCGCACCGCACAGGAGTTCAGCTGGCGTGCCGACGAATTGTTCGAAGCGGTCGCCGACGGAGCCATCAGCATCGAAGTCGGCGGGCGCTATCCGCTGGCCGACGCGGCGCGGGCGCATCAGGATCTGCAGGGCCGCAAAACCAGTGGCTCGCTAGTGCTGCTCCCGTAGGTCACCTCCGCCACACCAGCCCCAGGACCCGGGGGATGGTCTTTTTGCCCGCCTCCAAGCGACAGTGCGGCACACGGCGAAATTTTGCCAGCGCGGACACCCGTGTGCCGGAAGTGATTTACCCGCCGATCAGAACAGCGTCGGCAGCCCGATCGCCGAGTCGACCGCCAGCGCGCAGAACACCAGCGCCAGATAGTTGTTCGATTGCAGGAACAGCCGCAGCGGCTTGACCGGTTCGCCGACGCGCACCCCCGCGTACAGCTGGTGGGCCATCGTCAGGAACCACGCCCCGGCCAGCGCCGCGACCGCCGCGTAGAGCCAGCCCGTCGCCAGCGCCAGCACCAACGTCGCGAGCACCGTCAGCCAGGTGTAGACGAGGATCTGCTTGGTGACCTGACGTTCGGTCGCCACGGCCGGCAACATCGGCACACCGGCCGCTATGTAGTCCTCCTTGTACCGCATCGCCAAGGCCCAGGTGTGCGGTGGTGTCCAGAAGAAGATGATGGCGAACATCGCCAACGCCGGCCAGCCGATGGTGTCGGTGACCGCCGACCAACCGATCATCACCGGCATGCAGCCGGCCGCACCCCCCCACACCACGTTTTGGGAGGTCCGGCGCTTGAGCAACAGCGTGTAGATGAACACGTAGAACGCGACGGTGCCGAGCGCCAGCAGTCCGGACAGCAGATTGGTCGTCCACCACAGCCAGATGAACGAGCCCCCGGTCATCACCAGCCCGAGCACCAACGCGTTGCGCGTGGGCACCGCCGCGCGGGCCAGCGGGCGCCGCGCGGTCCGCTTCATCAGCTTGTCGATGTCGGCGTCGGCCACACAGTTCAGCGTGTTGGCGCCGCCGGCGGCCAATATCCCGCCGATCAGCGTGTTGAGGATCAGCAGCGGGTTCACGTGGCCGCGGTCGGCGAGCAGCATCGCGGGGATTGCGGTGACCAGGAGCAGTTCGATGACCCGTGGCTTGGTCAACGCCAGGTACGCCAGCATGGTGCCGCGTACTCGGCTCGGCGCGACGCGCCCGCGAACGCTCACGCAATAACTCCCTCGGGTTTCCAGCAGCGCGCCAGGATCTACTACGCACGATGGTAGACCGCCTGCCCTCGGTCGAGGGCCCGGAGGGTCAATTTTTCAAGCGCCCACGCGTGGGTAACCAAAATCAAGCCCTGCAGAAGCTGGCACTCCCGCACTAGGGTGAGATTGATCAGCTGGACGACCTGAGGACTGAGCCCGAAGGACTGATTCGTGACCACACTCGAAGAGATCTCTGCGCTGACCCAAGCCCGCCACCCCGACGACTGGACCGAGATCGATTCGGCTGCGGTCGACACCATCCGGGTGCTGGCCGCCGACGCCGTGCAGAAGGTCGGCAATGGGCATCCCGGGACCGCGATGAGCCTGGCCCCGTTGGCCTACACCCTGTTTCAGCGCACGATGCGCCACGATCCCAGCGACACGCACTGGCTGGGCCGCGACCGGTTCGTGCTGTCGGCCGGGCACAGCAGCCTGACCCTGTACCTGCAGCTCTACCTCGGCGGCTTCGGCCTCGAACTGTCCGACATCGAGTCGCTGCGGACCTGGGGATCCAAGACGCCCGGGCACCCGGAGTTCCGCCACACCAAGGGCGTTGAGATCACCACCGGTCCACTCGGCCAGGGTCTGGCCTCGGCGGTCGGGATGGCGATGGCGTCGCGCTACGAGCGCGGCCTGTTCGATCCGGACGCCGCTCCCGGCGAAAGCCCGTTCGACCACCACATCTACGTGATCGCCTCCGACGGCGACATCGAAGAAGGCGTCACCTCCGAGGCGTCGTCGCTGGCGGCTGTCCAGCAGCTGGGCAACCTCATCGTGTTCTACGACCACAACCAGATCTCGATCGAGGACGACACCAACATCGCGCTGTGCGAAGACACCGCCGCGCGTTATCGCGCCTACGGCTGGCACGTGCAGGAGGTGGAAGGCGGCGAGAACGTCGTCGGCATCGAGGAGGCGATCGCCAACGCCAAAGCCGCGACCGACCGGCCGTCGTTCATCTCGCTGCGCACCATCATCGGCTATCCGGCGCCCGAAGTTGATGAATACCGGCAAGGCGCATGGTGCAGCGCTCGGCGACGAAGAGGTCGCGGCCGTCAAGAGAATCCTCGGATTCGATCCCGACAGGACCTTCGAGGTTCGTGAGGACGTCATCACCCACACCCGCGGGCTCGTGGCACGCGGGAAGGAAGCCCACGAACGCTGGCAACCGGAATTCGAGGCGTGGGCGCAGCGCGAGCCGCAGCGCAAGGCGCTGCTGGACCGGTTGACCGCGCAGCAGTTGCCCGACGGCTGGGACGCCGACGTTCCGCACTGGGAGTCCGGCTCCAAGGCGTTGGCCACCCGCGCCGCCTCCGGTGAGGTGCTGTCCGCGGTGGGACCGAAGCTGCCCGAGTTGTGGGGCGGTTCGGCCGACCTGGCGGGCAGCAACAACACCACCATGAAGGGCGTGGATTCCTTTGGCCCGCCGTCGATTTCGACGAAGGACTATACCGCGCACTGGTACGGCCGCACCCTGCATTTCGGTGTTCGCGAACACGCGATGGGCTCCATCCTGTCCGGCATCGTCCTGCACGGCCCGACCCGTGCCTACGGCGGCACGTTCCTGCAGTTCTCCGATTACATGCGAGGCGCGGTGCGGCTGGCGTCGCTGATGGACATCGACACCATCTACGTCTGGACGCACGACTCGATCGGGCTCGGCGAGGACGGCCCGACACATCAGCCGATCGAGCACCTGTCGGCGTTGCGCGCCATCCCCAACCTGTCGGTGGTGCGCCCGGCCGACGCGAACGAGACCGCCTACGCCTGGCGCACCATCCTGGCCCGCGGCAACGGCAGCGGCCCGGTCGGCCTGATCCTGACCCGCCAGGGTGTGCCGGTGTTGGAAGGCACCAACTTCGAGGGCGTCGGCCGCGGCGGCTACATCCTGGGCGACGGCGACCCGGACGAGGAGCCCGACGTCATCTTGATCGGCACCGGTTCCGAGGTCCAGCTCGCGGTCGAGGCGCAGACGTTGTTGGCGGACAAGGACATTCTCGCCCGCGTCGTGTCGATGCCGTGCGTGGAGTGGTTCGAGTCCCAACCCGAGGACTACCGCGACAGCGTGCTGCCTCCGACGGTGTCGGCGCGGGTGGCCGTCGAGGCCGGCGTGGCGCAATCCTGGCACAAGCTGGTCGGCGACACCGGCAGGATCGTGTCGATCGAGCACTACGGCGAGTCCGCCGACGCCAAGACATTGTTCCGCGAGTACGGCTTCACCGCCGAAGCCGTCGCTGCCGCCGCGGAACAGGTTGTGGACAACTGAGAAAGGGTGAATCCTAATGACCACTCAGAACGCCAACCTCGCCGCGTTGAGCGCTGAGGGTGTCTCCGTTTGGCTGGATGACTTGTCGCGGGACCGGCTGAAGTCCGGCAACCTGCAGGAGCTGATCGACACCAAGAGCGTGGTCGGCGTGACCACCAACCCGTCCATCTTCCAGAAGGCGTTCGCCGACGGCAATGCCTACGATGCTCAGATCGCCGAGCTGGCCGAGCGCGGTGCCGACGTGGACGCCACCATCCGCACGGTCACCACCGACGACGTGCGGACCGCGTGCGACGTGCTGATGCCGCAGTGGGAGGCCTCCGACGGAATCGACGGCCGGGTGTCCATCGAGGTCGACCCGCGGCTGGCCAACGAGACCGACAAGACGGTCGCGCAGGCCGTCGAGCTGTGGAAAATCGTCGACCGGCCGAACCTGCTCATCAAGATCCCGGCCACCAAGGCCGGCCTGCCGGCCATCACCGCCGTTCTGGCGGAAGGGATTTCGGTCAACGTCACGCTGATCTTCTCGGTCGAGCGACACCGCGAGGTAATGGACGCCTACCTGGCCGGCCTGGAGAAGGCCCGCGAGGCCGGACACGACCTGTCCAAGATCCATTCGGTGGCATCGTTTTTCGTGTCCCGGGTGGACACCGAAATCGACAAGCGGCTGGAGAAGATCGGAAATCCCGAGGCGCTCGAGTTGCGTGGCAAGGCCGGCGTCGCCAACGCACGGCTGGCCTACGCCGCCTACGAGGAAGTCTTCGACGGCGAGCGCTACCAGGCGCTCAAGGCCAACGGTGCCCGCGTGCAGCGCCCGCTGTGGGCATCGACCGGGGTCAAGAACAAGGCCTACTCCGACACCCTGTACGTCACCGAGCTGGTCGCGCCCAACACCGTGAACACCATGCCGGAGCCGACGATTGACGCGGTAGCCGATCACGGCGAGGTCACCGGCGACACCGTCAGCGGCACGGGCGGCGCCGCCCGAGAGGTGTTCGACGCGCTGGCGTCGGTTGGAATCGACCTGCCCGACGTGTTCGTGGTCCTGGAGGACGAAGGCGTGGAGAAGTTCGTGACGTCCTGGACCGAGCTGCTGGAAGAGACACAGAAACAGCTGAGTTCCACTGACAAATGAGCCGGAGCGCTGACGCCGCGCAGTGGCGAAACCCACTGCGCGACAAAGAGGACAAACGACTACCCAGAATCGCCGGCCCGTGCGCCATGGTGCTCTTCGGTGTCACCGGCGACCTGGCCCACAAAAAAGTGGTGCCCGCCATCTACGACCTCGCTAACCGAGGCTTGCTGCCGCCCACCTTCTCCCTGGTGGGTTTCGCGCGCCGCGACTGGGATCACGACACCTTCGCCCAGGTGATACTCGACGACGTCAAAGAACACTGCCGTACTCCGTTTCGCCAGGCGATCTGGGAACGGCTGGCCGACGGATTACGGTTCGTGCGTGGCGAGTTCGATGACGAAGCCGCGTTCGCGCGGCTGGCCGAGACCCTGGACAAGCTCGACGCCGAGCGCGGCACCGGCAGCAACCACGCGTTCTATCTGGCGATCCCGCCCAAGTCGTTTCCCGTGGTGTGCGAACAGCTGCACAAGTCGGGGCTGGCCCGCCCGCAAGAAGACCGGTGGAGCCGGGTCGTCATCGAGAAACCGTTCGGCCACGACCTGAAGAGCGCGTGCGATCTCAACCACGTGGTCAACTCCGTCTTCCCGGAGGAGTCGGTATTCCGGATCGACCACTACCTGGGCAAGGAGACGGTGCAGAACATCCTGGCGCTGCGGTTCGCCAATCAGTTCTGGGATCCGATCTGGAACGCGCACTACGTCGACCACGTGCAGATCACCATGGCCGAAGACATCGGACTCGGTGGGCGCGCCGGCTACTACGACGGCATCGGCGCCGCCCGCGATGTCATCCAGAACCATCTGATGCAACTGCTGGCGCTGACCGCGATGGAAGAACCGGTCAGCTTCAACCCGACGGCGTTGCAGGCCGAGAAGATCAAGGTGCTCTCGGCCACCCAACTCGAGGAGCCGCTCGACGAGACCAGCAGCCGCGGCCAATACGCGGCGGGCTGGCAGGGCGGGGAGAAGGTGGTCGGCCTGCTCGACGAGGAGGGCTTCGCCAAGGACTCCACCACCGAGACCTTCGCCGCCATCACGCTGGAGGTCGACACCCGCCGCTGGGCCGGAGTGCCGTTTTACCTGCGCACCGGAAAACGGTTGGGCCGCAGGGTGACCGAGATCGCTCTGGTCTTCAAACGCGCGCCCCATCTACCGTTCGACGCCACCATGACCGACGAACTCGGCGCCAACGCACTGGTCATCCGGGTGCAGCCCGACGAAGGGATCACCTTGCGCTTCGGGTCCAAGGTCCCGGGCAGCACGATGGAGGTCCGCGACGTCAACATGGACTTCTCCTACGGCTCGGCGTTCGCCGAGGATTCGCCCGAGGCCTACGAACGGCTGATCCTGGATGTGCTGCTGGGTGAGCCGTCCCTGTTCCCGGTGAACGAGGAGGTCGAATTGGCTTGGGAGATACTCGATCCCGTCCTCGACTATTGGGCAGACACACGGAAAGCCCGACCCGTACGAATCAGGCACCTGGGGCCCCGATTCGGCCTTCGAGATGTTGCGCCGCACCGGCCGGGAATGGCGGCGACCATGATCCGCGCCGGCGACGATGCAGCGCGCAGTGATGAGGAGGAGCGGCGAATGATCGTAGACTGCTCGACACCACCACCACCGCGGTCAACAAGAAGCTCGACGAGCTGCGCGAAGAGGCCGGCGTCGTCACCATGGGCCGGGTGGGGACGCTGATCATCAAGTCAGACAACGACACCCTGCTCGAGGAATCGATCGAGGCCGCCAACGCCGCCAGCCACGAACACCCGAGCCGGGTCCTCGCGGTGACGGCCGGCGACGCGGACGCCGCCGAGCCGCGGCTGGATACCCAGGTTCGGGTCGGTGGCGACGCCGGCGCCGGGGAGGTCGTGGTGCTGCGGCTGTCCGGGCCGCTGGCCGGTCACGCCGACAGCGTCGTCATACCCTTCCTGCTTCCCGACATCCCGGTGCTGGTGTGGTGGCCCGATATCGCACCGGCGGTGCCCGCCCAAGACCCGTTGGGCAAGTTGGCGATTCGGCGCATCACCGACGCGACCAACGCCGAGGACCCGCTCTCGGCAATCAAGGGCCGACTGCCCGGCTACACCCCCGGCGACACGGACCTGGCCTGGGCCCGCATCACCTACTGGCGGGCGCTGCTGACGTCGGCGCTCGACCAGCGACCACACGAGCCGATCAACTCGGCGCTGGTATCCGGTTTGCAGAACGAACCCGCGCTCGACGTCCTGGCGGGCTGGCTGGCCAGCCGCATCGACGGGCCGGTGCGCCGGGTGGTCGGCGAGCTCAAGGTCGAGCTGGAGCGCAACAGCGAGACCATCAGCGCTGAGCCGGCCGCAGGAGGGAACCACGGCCACGCTGAGCCGGACGGCCAAGCCAGATGCCCTGGTTCCGTTGGCGCGCAGGGAGACCCGTGAGTGTCTGGCCGAAGATATGCGGCGATTGGATGCGGATGAGATCTACCACGCCGCGCTGGGAGGCATAAGCAAGGTGCAGTACGCATGAGCATCGACGTCGAAACATTCGCGAACAGCGAGCCGCTGGTCGAGTCCGCCGGCAAACGATTGATCGACACCATCCACGACCGCCGTGGCGGCCCGAGGGCGCGCCCTGATCGTGCTGACCGGCGGCGGCAACGGCAACGCGCTGATGAAGTACCTCGGCACCCATGGACAGCAGATCGACTGGGCGAAGCGTGCATCTGTTCTGGGGTGACGACCGCTACGTCCCCGAAGACGACGACGAGCGCAACGACAAGCAGGCGCGGGAGGCGTT
This sequence comes from uncultured Actinomycetota bacterium, assembly GCA_963820985.1. GTDB lineage: Bacteria > Actinomycetota > Actinomycetes > Mycobacteriales > Mycobacteriaceae > Mycobacterium. The sequence continues at coordinate 357,474 of CAWGCI010000007.1, forward strand.
GCTCGATCACATCGACATCCCGTCGAGCAACGTGCACGCGATGCCCGCCAGCGATGGCGAATTCGGCGGCGATCTCGCCGCCGCGGCGCTGGCCTACGAGCAGCTCTTGGCCGCCAACGCCGAACCCGGCGAACCCACGCCGAATTTCGATGTCCACCTGCTGGGAATGGGCCCCGAGGGCCACATCAACTCGCTGTTCCCCGACACCCCCGCCGTGCGCGAGACCACCCGCATGGTGGTCGCCGTCGAAGACTCCCCGAAACCGCCGCCGCAGCGAATCACGTTGACACTGCCGGCCATCCGGCGTTCCCGCGAGGTCTGGCTGATGGTGTCCGGGGCGGCGAAGGCCGAGGCGGCCGCCGCGGCCATCGGCGGCGCCGACCCGGTCTCGATACCGGCCGCCGGGGCTGTCGGGCTGCAGACCACGCTCTGGCTGCTCGACAAAGAAGCCGCGGGCCGAGCTTCTCGAGCAATCCGGCTAGCGGGGTTTGCCCGCGGTTCCGTCGGGGTCATAATGACTGTCATGGCAGACAAAACCGTCCGCAGCGGGCCCGCGCGAAACCGGATCAAGACCCTCACGCAGGCCGCGCTGAACGCCGACAAGACGGTGGAGCAGGTCGAAGACGTCCTCGACGGCCTGGGCAACACCATGAAGGAGCTGAGCAGCTCGCTATCGGCCCTGAATGCGACGGTCGAACGCCTGGAGGGCGGACTCGATCACCTGGATGGCACGCTGTCCAGCCTGGACGACCTGGCGAAGCGGCTCATCGTGCTGGTCGAGCCGGTGGAGGCCATCGTCGAGCGCATCGACTACATCGTGGGCGTGGGCGAGACGGTGATGTCCCCGTTGTCGGTCGACCGAGCACGCGGTGCGCGGTGTGATTCGACAGGCTGCGGAACCGAACCGCGCAGTAGATCGTGACCGGCACCCACCCGGTTCCAGACCCGCCGTACGCCGAGGGAACCGGGCTGCCGTGGGATGTCCCCGTCGGCGACGCCGTCGCCACGATCGCCGCGGCCCGCGCACGACATGGCGACACGTTCGTCGTGCAGAGCGGCGCTGACCACTATCTGTTCACGTTCTCGCGCGCCGGCGTCGAGTCGTTCTACGCGCTTACCGAGGAGACCGCCAGCAAGGCGGTCGCCGATTACCTGATGCTGCGGCGCAAGCTTCCCGACGACATCTTCGCCGGGCGTCGCACCCTGCCGAACACGCTGTTTCGGCGCGACGACGTGGCGGCCTATCTGGCCAACCTGGACCGGGCGCTCGAGCAGACCAGCGCCGAGCTGGGGCCGGCCGGTTCGGCGGATGTCTTCGATCTCACCCGGCGGCTCGGCCACCGGATGGGCCTCGCCTCGTGGGCCGGACCCGGATCGGCCGAGGGTGAGGCGTTCGAGCGTCTGGTGCGCGCCTTCGACACCCTGGACGGCGCCGATGCGTTCGTGCACCCCGACCGGATGGCCGAGGTGGCCGCGACGGATAAGCGCGCTGAGCGAGCCGCGCTGGACGAGGTTGCCGAAATCGTCGCGGCCGCGGTGCGCCGATACGACGCCGGTCGACCGGGACGGCCAGGCCCTGTTCGGCAGGATCGTGGACGCTTGGACCTCCGAGTCATCGGAGGAGTCGAGTTCGCGGCTACGCGGGATCGCGCTCGACGTCGCGCTGATCCACGTCGCATCCATGTCGAATTTGGCGGCCGCGCTGGGCTGGGCGTTGGTCGACCTGCTCGAGCACCCAGCCGCGCTGGAGCGAATCCGCTTGGGCGACAAGGACTCCGCTGATCATGCGCGGCGCTGCGCGCTGGAGTCGACGCGTCTGGCGCAACGCTCGATCATGACCCGCACCGTGCTGTCTTCGGTCTCCTTCGACACCGGCGAGGTCACCTACCAGGTGCCGCCGGGCTGGAACATCGCCACCTTGCTGCCCCTGCTCAACACGTCGGCGGCCCCGGCCTTGGAACACGTGGGATCCCGATCGATGGACACGCCATCGGTTGACCGAGCAGGACGCGCCTCCCGTCGCCGATGCTGGTGACGGCCTTCGGGCACGGGCGGCATTCGTGTCCGGCCCAACCGTTTTCGCTGGCGGCCATGACGGCGACTACCACACAGCTGCTCCGCGAGTACCGGATGACACCGCGCTGGACGTCGCATCCGCTACCGGTCCCGGCCCAGATCGGTGGCGTGGCGCGAGCAGCGGGACCGTGCCCGGTCGACTACGGTGCTCACCATGGGAACCGAGACGGGAACGAGCGGGCGGTTGTTGTCGCAGCGGCAGCCGGCCTGAGCGCCGGATACCGGCTACACCAGTTCGGTTGGCAGGTAACGGTTTTTGAATCCTTGGACCGTGTTGGAGGTCGGGTATGGTCAGAGTGCGAGAATGGCTGCTGTGCGACGGCGGTCCGGCCATCGTTACCGACAGCTACCGCGAATACGTGAAACTGGTAGCCGATGTAGGTTTGTCGGACGCGTTAATCGACTGCGCCCGGAAAGCGCGGTGGCGAAACGCAGTGAACTCCACATCATCACCACGCAAAATCGCTGAGATCCTTCCTTGCGACCAAATGCTATCCGCGACCGCGAAACTGCGGCGACTGATCCGCGGGTTGCGGATCAAACCGCCATACGGCATGAACCCGTACGACCTGAGGACCGCGCCAGTACGAGACCGAAGCGACGCTGAGGCGGCTGACGCCGTCGATGCGACTCGCGACGATCGCGGCTCAGTCTGCACTGGTGCACCGATGCGCCGCTTCATCGCATGGCGACCCGCCACCGCACGCCCGTACCGCGTCAGCAAGCTGCCGCAGTTCTGCTCCGGCCTGGCTGGCGACGGTGCGCCGGGACATCGTCGTCAACGTAGACACCTTGTTGTCGACGTGCAGCTCGGCGCTGCACGGGTTGCTGCTCAGCGCGGCCGTACCACGGCGCACCGAGCAGGCTCCGTGAACGAGCCCGACACGGTCGAGCGATCGGCGAGATCGTCGAATCGTGCTCATCGCCAACCGGCGTCGGGTACCAGCCTGCATCACCGCGTTCTTTCCCGTCACCGCGGCTTGCAATTTTGCGAACTGGAGTGACGATCGGCCTCACCACGACGGCGCGCACACTGATCGAGCAGCTGTTGCCCCGAACTTCGTGACTCATTTTCTCACCGCCCGCGTCACCCGTTGCGGCATATGCCGGCCAACGAGCGCCGACGTTGGCTACTACACGCGCCCTGTATAGATTGCCTGGGTAACTACCCGGCCAACGCACTGGTGCAACTCGCCGGCGACTACAATGGCCCTTCCGTCGCAGGAAGTCCGCGGGTCGTCGCCGGCGTCAACGGCGAGCTCAGAAGATCCGACGCGACAACAGCTCAACACTCCGCAGACGCCGGCCAGGTACTCGATATTGACCGAGTGAACCTGTAGGCGCACATCCGTGTTACCCGCTATTTCGCAGCGCGCTGGACAATCCGTTCATCGTCAGCAGGATGCCGCGCTGCACCAGTTCGTCGTCATCGCCCGAGCGGTAGCGGCGGAGCAACTCCACCTGAAGGTGGTTCAGCGGCTCCAGGTACGGGAAGCGGTTGAACACCGACCGCGCCAGCGCCGGGTTGTCGGCCAGTAGGTCGTCGTGACCGGTGATGAGTTTGTGCATCGCGATGGTGCGCTGGTGTTCGTCGACGATTTTGTCAAACACCCTGTCCGCGCAAGGATTCATCGGGCACCAGCTCGGCATAGTGGGCGGCCAGGCCCAGGTCACTCTTGGCCAGCACCTGCGCCATGTTCGACAGCACGCTGCGGAAGAACGGCCACCGCTGATACAGGTCGTGCAGGATTTCCACGCGCTCGCTTTCGCTTTCGGGCCCCGCCGCAATCCACTGCTCGAACGCCGATCCGGTGCCGTACCAGCCGGGAAGCATGACCCGCGACTGGCTCCACGCCAGCACCCACGGGATCGCGCGCAGGTCCGCGATCGACTCGGTGGGCTTGCGTGAGCTCGGCCTGCTGCCGATGTTCAGCGACCCGATCTCGCTGACCGGCGTGGACGCCTTGAAGTACTCGACGAAACCCGGTGTGTCGTGCACTAATTCGGCGTAAGCGCGTCTCGCCAGAGTCGCCACCTCGTCGAGCACAGGCGTAGGCGGGCTCCGCGGCGTCACCGAGCCCCTCCACGTCCAGCAGCGTCGACTCCAAGGTGGCGGCCACCAAGCTCTCCAGATTGCGCCGCGCCAGTTGCGGTTCGGCGTATTTGGCGGCGATCACCTCACCCTGCTCGGTGAGGCGCAGGGAGCCGTTCACCGCTCCCGGCGGTTGGGCCAGGATGGCTTGGTAGCTGGGGCCGCCGCCGCGGCCGACGGTGCCGCCGCGACCATGGAAGAGCCGCAACCGGATTCCGGTTTTGCGGGCGACTTCGACCAGCGCGAGCTCGGCCCGGTACACCGCCCAGTTGGCGGTCAGATATCCGCCGTCCTTGTTGGAGTCGGAGTAGCCCAGCATCACTTCCTGCGAGTCCCCGCGGGCGGCCACCATTGCCCGGTAGAGCGGAAGTTCCAGCATCGCTTGCAGGATCGCCGCGCCGTTGTGCAGGTCGTCGATCGTCTCGAACAGCGGTGAGATACCCACCGGGCAGTAGGGTTCCGGCCCGGATGCGTCCAGCAGGCCGACCTCTTTGAGCAGGATCGCGGCCTCCAGGACGTCTGACACCGATTGGCACATCGAGATGACGTAGTTGGGTACCGCGGCCGGACCGTAGATTTCGACCGCACGGGCCGCGGCCGCGACGACGCCCAGCTCGCTGCGGGCCAACTCGGACAGTTGCGCACGATCGCCGACCAGCGGGCGACGGGTGCTGAGTTCGCCCGCCAGCAGCTCGACCCGCTCGTCTTCGGGCAGCGACGCTGTAGTCCGGGTGCACCCCGGCCCACGCCAGCAGCTCGCTGATCACCTCTTCGTGCACGTCGGAGTTTTGTCGCATGTCCAGGCCGCGACAAATGAAACCCGAAGACGTGCACGCCTTCTCGCAGCTGGGCCAGCCGGTCGATCGGCCAGCAGCGCGCTGCCGTGCGTGCGCAGCGAGGCGTCGATGGTGTCGAGATCGGCCCGCAGTTCGGCCGGCGTCGCCATACGGCGGCACGCCCAGGTCGAGCAGGTGCAGCGGTTGCTGGTCCAGGATCTCGGCGGCGGTCGCGGTGAGCCGGGCGCGGATGACCCGCAACGCCCGCCGGTACGGCTCATCGAGGTGGGCCTCGTCCGGGCAGGCGTCGGCCAGCGCGGCCAGCTCGGCGGTGACGGTGATCAGCCGCGACGACATCGACAGCTCCTGCTCGAGATCGTCGAGCTCGGCCAGGTAGTGCGCCAGCGCGGTGAACGCGGCGCTGCCGGTGGCCAGCCGCACCACGTCGGCGGTCACGTTCGGGTTTCCGTCGCGGTCACCGCCGATCCAGGAGCCCGGCCGCAGAATGGGCCCGGACAGCAGGTCGGCGTCGGGCCAGCGGGCACGCAACGCCTCCCGAACCTCGGCGTTGACCTGTCGGTATCACCTCGAACAACGCGGCCGCGTAATAGCGCAGCCCGACCGCGATCTCGTCGGTGATCTGCAGCCGCGACAGCCGGATCAGCGCGGTCTGCCACAGCGTCAGGACTTGGCGGCGCAATTCCAATTCGATGTTGCGCCGTCGTCGGTCTCGGTGTGCCCCTCCGCGTGCAGCCGCATCAACTGGGTGATCCGGTGCTGGGTGACGAAGACGGTGCGCCGCCGGGTCTCGGTGGGATGGGCGGTGATGACCGGAGAAACCAGAGCGCCCTTCAGGGCGTCGGCCACGGTGGCCGAATCCAGTTCGGCCAGATCGAGTTTGGCGTAGGTGGCGGCCAGGCTGCTGTCCTGCGGCGGCTCGCCGGCGTCGACGTGAATACCGCGGCGACGCTCCCGGTGGATGTCTTCGGCGACGTTGGCCAGCAGCGCGAAATGGCTGAACGCCCGGATGATCGGGATCGCCAGGTGGATGTCGATCCCGTCGAACATGGCCGACATCTCGGCCCGGTCGATTTCGGAGTGTCGCACCCGGAAAGATTCCACCCGGGCGCGCTCGACGAGGTCGAACACCTCGTCGCCGTTCTGCTCGCGCACGGTGTCGCCGAGGATGGTGCCCAGCAGCCGGATGTCCGCGCGCATCGGCTCGGTCGCTTCGCGACCGACCCGGGTCCGCTGGACGGCACCGATCGGTTCCAGCGCGGGATCGGATACCTCAACCATGCCTCCCAGTATCGGTGCGGATCGCGTAGCCCGCCCGCCGAGAGATCAGCGGTACTTGATCAGCAGGGCGACGCCGATGATGCATACCAGCCAGATGCCGGTGATGAACAGCGTCAACCGGTCCAGGTTCTTTTCCACCACCGTCGACCCGGACAGGCTTGACTGCACACCACCGCCGAACAGCGTCGAGAGGCCGCCGCCCTTGGCGCGGTGCAACAGCACCAGCAGCACCACCAGGATGCTGGTGACGACCAGGGTGATCTGCAGGCCCAATTGCATGACGTGCAGTTTACCGGCAGCGGGGTGCCGTCACGGCAGCGGCCCACCGGCGGCGATGGCCGCCAGCGTGGCGAACTGCTCGCCGTCCAGCGACGCTCCCCCGACCAGGCCGCCGTCGACGTCGTCCTGGGCGACGATGTCGCCGACGTTTTTCGCGCTCACCGAGCCGCCGTAGAGCACCCGGACGGTGTCGGCGATCTGCGGCGACGCGAGCGACGCCAGCTCTTTGCGGATCGCCGCGCACACCTCCTGAGCATCGGACGCACTGGCCACCCGCCCGGTTCCAATCGCCCAGACCGGCTCATAGGCGATGACGACGTTGCCGATCTGCTCGGCCGACAGCCCGGCCAGCGAGCCGCGCAGCTGTTGCTCGCAGTGGCTGACGTGCTCGCCGGCCTCCCGGATCTCCAGGTGCTCGCCGATGCAGACGATAGGGGTCAGCTCGTTCTTGAGCGCAGCGGTGGCCTTGGCGGCCACCAGCGCGTCGTCCTCGTTGTGGTAGGTGCGCCGCTCGGAGTGCCCGACGACGACGAAGCTGCAGCCCAGCTTGGACAGGAATACACCGCTGATGTCACCCGTGTAGGCGCCGGACTCGTGCTGCGAAAGGTCCTGGGCGCCATAGGTCAACCGCAGCTTGTCGCCGTCGACGAGGGTTTGCACGCTGCGCAAGTTGGTGAACGGCGGCAGAACCGTGACATCGACCTTGTCGTAGTACTTGTCGGGCAACGCGAACGCGATCTTTTGCACCAGCGCGATCGCCTCGAAGTGATTGAGGTTCATCTTCCAGTTGCCGGCGATCAGCGGTTTGCGGCTCACGCGTCCCCTTCACTTGGTTGTTCGCGGCTCCCGAGCACCTCGATGCCCGGCAACGTTTTGCCCTCAAGGTATTCCAGCGATGCGCCGCCGCCGGTGGAGATGTGCGAGAAGGCGTCCTCCGGGATCTTCAGCGCGCGCACCGCGGCGGCGGAGTCACCGCCACCGACCACGCTGAACGCGCCTTTGCCGGTCGCCGCGACAATCGCCTCGGCGACGCCCCGGGTGCCGGCCGCGTAGGCCGGGAACTCGAATACGCCCATCGGGCCGTTCCAGAAGATGGTCTTGGCGTTGGACAGCAACGTCGCGAACCGCTTGACCGAACCCGGGCCGATGTCCAGACCTATCAGATCGTCCGGAATCGCGTTGGCGGCCACGAACTGTGGTGGCGAATCGGCGGTGAACTTCTCGGTCACCACGATGTCGCCGGGCAGTCGCAATACGTCGGCGTAGGTGTCCAGCAGGTTGCGGCAGGTCTCGATCATGTCTTCTTCGAGCAGCGATTTGCCCACCGAAAATCCCTGTGCGGCAAGGAATGTGAAGCACATGCCGCCGCCGATGACGATGCTGTCGGCCTTGGTTGCCAGCGACTCGATCACCCCGAGCTTGTCGGACACCTTCGATCCGCCGAGCACGACCGCGTAGGGCCGCTCGGTGGAGCTGGTCAACTGCTCCAGCACCCGGATCTCGTCGCCGACCAACGTGCCCGCGTAGTGCGGCAACAGTTCGGCGACGTCATACACCGAGGCCTGCTTGCGGTGCACCACGCCGAAGCCGTCGGAGACGAAAGCGCCTCCGGGCGAGACTAATTCAGCCAGCTGGCGCGCCAGAGCGCGTCGCTCCCCATCGTCCTTGCTGGTCTCGCGCTTGTCGAAGCGGATGTTTTCCAACAGCAGGACGTCGCCGTCGGTCAACCCTTCGGCACGGGCCAAGGCATCGGTGCCGACGACATCGCCGGCCAGCTGAACGTGCTGTCCCAGTTGCTCACCCAGCGCGGCGGCGACCGGCGCGAGCGAGTACTTCGGGTCTGGGCCGTCCTTGGGACGCCCCAGGTGCGCGGTGACCACCACCTTGGCCCCGGCGTCCAGCAGTGCCTTCAAGGTGGGCACCGACGCGGTGATGCGGCCGGCGTCGGTGATGTTGCCCGCGTCATCAAGCGGCACATTCAGGTCCGAGCGCACCAACACGCCGCGACCCGAAACACCCTGCGCCAGAAGCTCCTTAAGGGTATGAACGGCCACGGCTAGAGCGACTTGCCGACCAGCGCGACCAGGTCGATGAGGCGGTTGGAGTAGCCCCATTCGTTGTCGTACCACGACACCACCTTGGCCTGGTTGTCGATCACCTTGGTCAGGCCGGAGTCGAAGATCGAACTGTGCGGATCGGTGACGATGTCGCTGGAGACGATCGGCGCGTCGTAGTACTTCAGGATGCCCTTGAGTCGGCCCTCGGCAGCGGCCTTGAACGCGGCGTTGATCTCCTCGGCGGTGCCCGGCTTGGACAGCTCGACGGTCAGGTCGGTGACCGAACCGGTCGGGATCGGCACCCGCAGCGCGTAACCGTCGAGCTTGCCCTTCAGCTCGGGCATCACCAGGCCGATCGCCTTGGCCGCACCGGTCGACGTCGGCACGATGTTGAGTGCGGCCGCCCGTGCCCGGCGCAGGTCCTTGTGCGGGCCGTCCTGCAGGTTCTGGTCCTGGGTGTAGGCGTGGATGGTGGTCATCAGACCACGGACGATGCCGAACTCGTCCTGCAGCACCTTGGTCACCGGCGCAAGACAGTTCGTGGTGCACGAGGCGTTGGAGATGATGTTCTGGCTGCCGTCGTACTGGTCGTCGTTGACCCCGAGCACGATGGTGATGTCGGGGTCGGTGGCGGGTGCGGAGATGATCACCTTTTTGGCGCCGGCGTCCAGGTGGCCCTTAGCCTTGGCCGCGTTGGTGAACAGGCCGGTGGATTCGACGACCACGTCGACCCCGAGGTCACCCCACGGCAGTGCCGCCGGGCCCTCGCGGACCTCGAGCGCCTTGATCTTCGCCGTGCCGACGACGATGGTGTCCTCGCCTTCCAGGCTCACGTCGTACGGCAGCCGACCCAGGATCGAGTCGAATTTGAGCAGGTGAGCCAATGTGCTGTTGTCGGTGATGTCGTTGACGGCGATCACTTCGATGTCCGCGGCGCCCTGCTCCTGCTGAGCCAATAACGCCCGGTAGAAGTTGCGTCCGATGCGACCGAAGCCATTGATGCCTACCCGGACCGTCACTAGATCTCTCCCTCGTTCTTTCTGGGGTTGTTTGCCGCTGGCCGATGAACTGTTCGTCGTCAGCCTAGATGAGTAACAAGCAGCCGTCGCCCGGTCATCTCGTCAGTGCCGGATCGGGCGTGGCGGGGTGAGACAGATGTGGTTGAAGGGCATCGATGGACGAATGTGACAATCCGCCAATGCCCTTCTATGGGAAGAATATTTGAAAGTCCGCACTCCCGTGCATGAATGAAAGTGACGGTCGTCTCATCCGTGGTTGCAGGTGGGAGCTCAGCAGGCGGGTGAGACCGCCGATGCCACGGCGCGCAAGACGCTGCGGGCACTCGAGCGCGACGGGCTTGTGACCAGGACCGTCTACCCGACCGTGCCGGTGACGGTCGAGTACCGGCTCACGTCCCTTGGGCAGAGCCTGACGGACGCGATCGACGCGATTCGCGACTGGGCGTACGGGCACATGTCGAGATCGAGCTCGCGCGCGACGCATTCGATGGACGCGCTACCGCGACGTAGCGAGGCAGCGGGCCGAGTTCGCAGGGCCGTGCGGTAACCGGAGCATGTCTCCTTTGCATCGGTTCTATAAGCGCCGCGACTGTCGCGCGTGCAATAGCAGCGACCATCCCTACATTCGACACGACTGCGGTACGGCTGATCGCGGAAGACTTGACTGCTGAAGGAGTCGACGTTGATGACGGCCTTTGATCGGTTCAACATCAAAGTAGTGGGCATCGCTGGTTTGTGTGGCGCCGCTATCGCGTTGAGCCCAGACGCGGCAGCCGCCCCCCCGATAAAGACCGGTGGCGCGTATGCCTGCGTTCAGGGCATGTCGGGCGAGGGTGCAGCGCCGGCAGCTGGTGGGGCGGCAGCCCCCGGGGCGCCGGCAGCCGCGGGCGGCGCCGCAGCCGCCGGCGGACCGGCGATCGCCGGCGCACCCGCCGGAGGTGCACCGGCAGCCGGAGGCCCAGGGACAGCCGCCGGAGGACCCCCAACCGCCGGCGGACCGCCAGCGGCGGCGTGCCGGTGCACCACCAGCTCCGCCGCCGGCGGACGCGCAGGCGCAGGCGGCCCAGCAGGCGCAGGCGCAGGCGGAGGCGGCGCAGCGGGCGCGGGCGGACCGGGCGGCGCAGGCGCAGGCGGCCCGGCGGGCGCGGGCGGACCGACAGGCGCAGGCGGACCGGTGACCACCGGCGAGGTATGCAGCGCTAGTGCTCCGTTGACTCCCATGTCTGGTGTTCCAGTGGTTGCGCCCGGCCCGGTTCCGGTGGTTGCGGCAGGTACTCCGGTGATTGCGCTTGGGCCACCGGTGGCGGCGGGCGCCCCAGTCCCGATAGGAGCCCCAGTACCGGTGGGTGCCGCAGTCCCGGTCGGCGGCGCCGTCCCAGTTGGAGCGCCCATCCCCGTCGGAGCGCCCATCCCCGTCGGAGCGCCCATCCCCGTCGGAGCGCCCATCCCCGTCGGAGCGCCCATCCCCATCGGCGCCCCCATCCCCATCGGCGCCCCCATCCCCATCGGCGCCCCCATCCCCATCGGCGCCCCCATCCCCATCGGCGCCCCCATCCCCATCGGCGCCCCCATCCCCGTCGGCGCGCCGGTCCCGGTCGGCGCCCCAGTGCCGGTGGGTGCTCCGGTGCCGGTTGGTGCACCGCTGATCGCACTCGGGCCGGCGGGTGCGCCAGTGCTGGCCGGTGCTCCGGTGGGTGCTGCGCCGGCCGGTGCTCCCATCATCGACATGTCCGGGACGACCGGGGATCGGGGGAGGGCAAGGATGCGCCGATTAGGCCCCCGCCGGCCGGCGCGCCGGTTCCCGGACAGCCGGTTCCGGCTGGCCCCGGTACGCACTGAGGCTGAGCCGCCCGTCAGCCGCCGCGTCGCCCGCCTAGCCAGCGCAACGCGGATGCGGCGGCGTGGTAGCCGCACAACCCGTGGATGCCGGCGCCCGGCGGCGTGGATTGCGAACACAGGTAGACGCCCGGCACGCCGGTGGCGTAGGGATTAACGGCCACCCGCGGGCGGAAAAGGAACTGTAGCCGATCGTTGGCGCCGCCGATGATGTCTCCGCCGATGTAGTTGGGGTTGTACGCCTCTAGTTCGGCGGTGCTTTTGCTCACGGTGGCGATGATGCGGTCACGGAATCCCGGCGCGAACCGCTCAATCTGGTCGACGACGACGTCGGTGGCGTCGCCGCTGTAGCCGAACGGCACGTGCGCGTAGGCCCATATCGGGTTGATGTTGCCCGCCGAGCGGGAGGGGTCGGCCAGGTATTGCTGCCCGACGAGCATGAACGGCCGTTTCGGCATCTCGCCTTGTGCGCGTTGACGTTCCGAGTGCGCGATCTCAGCGAAGCGTCCGCCCAAGTGGACAGTGCCCGCGCGACGGCACTCGGCGTTGGTCCAGGGGATGTCGCCTTCGATCGCGAAGTCGACCTTGAACGCCGACGATCCCTCGCGGTAGCGCTGATAGGACCGCTTGATCAGGCCGGGCATGACATCGCCGTAGATCGACAATGCCGCGGCGGGGCTGACGTCGAGCATGACGATGTCGGCGTCCGGGATGTCGCTGCGGCTGGTGACGGTCACGCCGGTGGTGACGGCGCCGCCGTGCGCGTTGAGCGCGGCGGCCACGGCCCGCGGTGATCGATCCGGATCCGCCTTCGGCGACCGGCCAGCCATAGCGGTGCCCGCTGGCCAAGAACATCAGCCCGAGCGATGAGGTGAGCGGGCGATCCAGCCGGGTGAACATGTGCGCGGCCGCGCCGCCGAATAACGCGCGTGCCTGCTCGGTGCGAAACCAGCGAGCCATCACCGTCGCCGGCAGCAGGGCGCGCGGCCCAAAGGCGGCGAGGCGGATCGGGTGGCGCGGAACGTTGATCACCGGGCGGAGGAAATCATCTGCCAGCTGATCGAATCCGACCACGAGATCGCCCACGGCGCGCCGCCAGCGGGTTCCGTCGGGTCCCATGCCGGCCGCGGTTGCGTCGATCGACTGATACAGCACGCCGGCGGACCCGTCGTCGAGCGGGTGTGCGCAGTCGATCTCCGCCCACCTCCACACCAGCCCGTAGCGCTGCAGGTCGATCTCTTTCCAGAATGGCGAACCGACGGCGATCGGATGAGCCGCCGAGCAGTGGTCATGGATGAGCCCGGGCACCGTCAGCTCACCCGAGCGCGCTCCCCCGCCGATCGTGTCGCGAGCCTCCAGCACCTGCACGTCGACACCGTGCCGGGCCAGGTGGATCGCCGCGGCCAGGCCGTTGGGACCAGCGCCGACGACGATCGCCTTGGTCATGGATTCGGGGGCGCGGGCGTGAATCGCAACCGGTTGCGTCGGTGACGGTGGACCGGAGAACTCGTCGCCGGGCTCCGGCCACGGCTGGCGGCTCAGCATGTCCTCGACGTTGACGTAACCCGCCTCGATCAAGCCGGTCTTGGCGTCGAGAATGCGATACCACTGCTGTTGAATGTGGATCGGTTGACCTTCCAGGACGATGACGCGCAGGTCGCCGTCCTCGAAGTGGCAGCGCCGCTGCACCGCTTCCAGTAGCTGCTCGTTGTGCAGGTGGCCTTCGCCGAAGTTCCAGCCGACCAGAGGCCCGGCAACGACTTCGCCCTCACGCACGCTGTAGTCGGCCTCGTTGTCGAATCGCGCGAGGCAACAACCCGTTGAGCGCCCTGCCGTGCGTGTGCATCGCGCGGAACGCCGCCACCTTGTCGGACATCACCTCGGCGGTCGCCGCCCCGTACAGCTTGGCCAGCTGATTGACAACCAGCGCAGAGCTTTTCACGACGTTGGCTTCGATCTTGTCTTCGGCGCCGGCGCGGAAGCACCACAGGCTGGTGGCCCAGTTGCCGGCGTAGTAGCGCATGGCGGGCAGAAACGAAATCTTCTCGGGGAATAGGTTTCCCACGATCACGACGGCGACCGCCACGATCACCAGGGCCAGCAGCAGCGGTGAGCGAAGATCGGTGGCGCGGATCGCGCCGTAATGCCCGAACAGATAGAACAGCGAGAAGATGAAAAAGACGTTCCACTCCAACGGAACTCCCATCGGGAGGTTGGAAAGGATGTTCAGGTGGAAGAGCACCATGAAGCCGATGAGGAACCACCGCCAGGGTTGATCGCCGGCGACGAAGACCAGAACCGTCGGAACCAGGAATTCCGCCGTGGTGCCACCAACGTGGGCCATCAGCTTCGGCAACACGGACGGGCGCAGGTCGTTGACATGGTCGAGGTAGAGCATGTGCTTGACCGGGTTGAACAGCCGGCGCGCAGCAGCGCGTTGTTGCTCGTCATCACCGCCACGACGTACGGGAAATGGTGGTTGAGCTTGGACGTCGCCGCCCCCCACCACAGGCACAGCATGATGATCTTGAAGGCCGCGATCTGGTCGGGGATGAACGGGAAAAAGAACACGATCAGTTTCAGCCAGTAGTGTTCGCCGCGGGCGGCCAGGAAGATGGTCTTGTCGCGCAGACCCCAACAGCGCCAAGGCGACGATCGTCGGGATCACCAGGACGGGGTCGATCAGGCCGACATCGCCGGCGGCGGTGACCGGCCCGCCGTGCCCCGGAGACACCAGCGCCCACACCCCGCCGATCAAAACGACGGCATACAGCGCGACGTCGATGACGCTGCGGGAATCGCCGCGGGTGAACGGAACCTTGTCCGGCCACGCCGGAAGTCGAATTGTGTTGGGCCGCAACCAGTAAAGGAACCCGCCGATCGGCGGCATGAACCGTCCCGTGAGCGGGCCCGATCCACAGCCGAAGCCGGCAACCTCGAACAGCAGCGTGAAGACGATGAACTTCTGGTACACGATCGGTTGCGTCCACCAGTCGGCGATGTGGCTCAGCCCGCCCAGGCCCGGGGTGAGCGAGATGATCGCCGCGGGGGCGGCGACGTAGAGGGCGATCTTGATCAGGTACAGCAGATAGACCGCGTACGGTGTCCCGAACCCGTGCTCCGCCCAATGCCGGGTCACGACCTGCAGTCGTGTTGCCCGGGGCAAGGTGGGCCAGGTGTCGTGGTCGACGTCCGGAAGCTCGGGTGACATGAATCCCATGGCGGCCTCGTTTCCAGATTCCAGGTGCGAATACCGGTTGGCCGATTCAATGTATCTCGCACGGTGGCGAATTGATCGCACGGACCGGGTCGCAGGCAGCGCGCCAGCGAAAAATGCTGCGCCAGGGCTGGTTCCCGCTAGAGCAAGGGACGCACCCGCCGAGCGACTGGGGAACCTCGCCGTGCCCGACCGGGGAATCGCTGCCGCAGGCTGTCGATGAGATCCGCGACGGTGCGGCGGTCCTGTTCTGCGACGAGTGTCAGCTGCCGATGCCGGCGCACGTCTTCGGTCTTGCCACGGGCTTCGGCGGCCGCGATTGCCTTCTGGTGGTCCTCGATCCGCTGCTCAATCCGCCGGCGGCTCTGGGTGAGCAAACGCACGAAGTACTCAGCCTGCTGGTCGTCGGCCGTTGCCGGCACGACTCGCGGTCAGCGAGGAGATCGACTTGCCTTGCGGGACATGAGCTGCCCGGCCAGTGGGGCGTGCCCGGGTGGGATGCACCGACCTTCCGATCGAACGCACTGGTCGACCTGCGCTCGGCGCCGGCTTGCACAACTTGCGGCCGTTGGGCGTCAGTCGGCGCAGAATTCATTTCGCCTCTCTCAGGGGGTCTGGTGTTCGGCGCGAGAACGATAGCGCACCCATCCGGCCCGCGAAAAACGACGTCCACACTGACGTTCAAAAGCCGGCTGCATTCGCGCAGCCAGCAAACACAAGCGCTTGCTCACGTAGCCCGCGCACCCGCGCCAGCACGAGGCTCAGCGTAGCCGCAGCAATGCTGAAATGCCGGTCTTACAGGGCAATTGCCCTCCATACGTATTTGCTCGAAAAACTAGCCCTCGATCGGCAGGCCCGGTTATCATCAGCGACCATGAAACGCAGTGTGAACGTGGCCTTCACAACGTTCACTGCAACATTCATCGCAGCGGCCTTGGTTTCGGCGGTCGCACACGCCGACCCGGTCGTCCCGGAACCCGGCGTCGCGTGCGGCGGGTCGGCCGGGGTGATGGACGGCGTGCAAACGTTTTCACCGCAGCATGAAGTCCTGGAGTGCGTCAAAGGTGTCCCCGATGTTCGTCTGGCAGCACCTCGACGACATTCAACGGCCCGCGGTCGCCTGGTTCACCTATGGGCCAGCCGCGACGTTGACCAGGAGTGACGTCGTCGAGGGCACCAGGTGGACCGGCTTCGAACGCGGCGCCGATTGCACCGAGGAACAAACACATCTCGCCGGAGGGGCGCCGGCGACACAGGCGGCCACTGGCGACAGCACATTGGACTTCACCGTGGTCCCCGACATGGCCACCATGACGCTGCACGGCGTGTGCATCTGGCGCGAGGACGACTGCTAACCGGCGGTCCCGGCCCGCTCGCTACCATCGAGACACGTCGACGCGGCGTCTGCCGCCGCCGGGAAGCCGTTAGGGAGCCTCAGGTGAACGAAGTGACCGACAGCGACACCCAAGACACTGACGGCACTGACGATATGGCCAAATTCGACCCCGGCCTGACCCAGCGCATGATCGGCGTGATGCGTCCGGTCTTGAAGACGTACTTCCGGTCCGAGGTGCGCGGCCTGGATTCCTTCCCGCCCGGCGGGGCGCTGGTGGTCGGCAATCACTCCGGCGGCATGTTCCCCATGGATGTCCCGATCTTCAGCGTCGACTTCTACGACAAGTTCGGCTACGACCGGCCGGTCTACACGCTGAGCCACGACATCCTCTTCATGGGCCCCACGGGGCCGTTCTTCAGGCGTACCGGCTACATCCGGGCCAACCGCGAGAACGCGGCCAAAGCCCTGCGCTCCGGCGGCGTGGTGGTCGTCTTTCCCGGCGGCGACTACGACGCGTACCGGCCCACGTTCTCGGAGAACGTCATCGACTTCAACGGCCGCAAGGGATACGTCAGCACCGCGATCGAAGCCGGCGTGCCGATCGTGCCCGCGGTGTCCATCGGCGGGCAGGAAACCCAGCTCTACCTGTCCCGTGGCACCTGGCTGGCGCGGCGGCTGGGCCTAAAACGGTTGCTGCGCAGCGACATTCTGCCGCTGTCGTTCGGCTTTCCGTTCGGGTTCAGCGCCGCGGTCCCGCCCAATCTGCCGCTGCCCACCAAGATCGTGACGCAGGTGCTGGAACCGATCGACATCACCGCGCAATTCGGCGAGGAGCCCGACATCGACGAGGTCGACGAGCACGTCCGGTCGGTGATGCAGCAGGGTCTCAAAGAGCTTGCCGGCAAGCGCCGTTTCCCGATTCTGGGCTGAACCATGGCATCTCGTCGGGCATCTCGTATCGAACAGACACTCGGCATCATCACGACGCTGGGGCGCGCCGGAATGATCGCGCCGATGCGACCCGACCGGTACCTGAAGATGGCGGCCGCGATGCGTCGCGAAGGCATGGGCATGACCGTGGGTTTCGCGAGTGCGGCGCAGCGCTGCCCGGACCGTCCCGCCCTGGTCGACGAGCTGGGGACGTTGACCTGGCGCCAGCTCGACGAGCGGATCAACGCGTTGGCCACGGCGCTGCAACAGTTGCCCCCGAAGCAACCGAAGGTAATCGGGGTGATGTGCCGCAATCACCGCGGTTTCGTCGAGGCGGTGGTGGCGTCCAGCCGGATCGGCGCCGACGTCGTGCTGCTCAACACGTCGTTCGCCGGCCCGGCGATGGCCGAGGTGGTCAACCGCGAAGGCGTCGAGGCCGTCATCTACGACGAGGAGTTCACCGAGACGGTGGACCGCGCGCTGGTCGACAAGCCCGACGCCACCCGCATCCTGGCCTGGACCGACGCCGACCACGAGCTGACGGTCGAGAAACTCATCGCCACCCACATCGGTCAACAGCCCGAGCGCGCCGGCGGCAAGGGCAGGATGATCCTGCTCACCTCCGGCACCACCGGATCACCCAAGGGCGCCAAGCAATCTGGCGGCGGCGCCGGCATCGGCACGCTCAAGGCGATCCTGGACCGCACGCCGTGGCGGGCCGAGGAGACCATCGTGATCGTCGCGCCGATGTTCCACGCCTGGGGCTTTTCGCAGTTGATCTTCGCCGCATCGATGGCCTGCACGATGGTCACGCGACGCAAATTCGACCCGGAGGCCACCCTGGATCTCATCGATCGCCATCAGGCGACGGGCCTTGCCGTGGTCCCGGTGATGTTCGACCGCATCATGGATCTGCCCGCCGAGGTCCGAAATCGCTACAGCGGACGCTCATTACGCTTCGCAGCCGCCTCCGGTTCCCGGATGCGGCCCGACGTCGTCACCGCGTTCATGGACCAGTTCGGCGACGTGATCTACAACAACTACAACGCCACCGAGGCCGGCATGATCGCCACCGCCACACCGCAGGACCTGCGCGCGGCCCCCGACACCGCGGGCCGGCCCGCCGGCGGAACCGAAATCCGGATCCTGGACCCCGAATTCAACGAGGTTCCCACCGGGGAGGTCGGAAGCATCTACGTCCGCAACGACACCCAGTTCGACGGATACACCTCGGGCGCCACGAAGGATTTCCACGCCGGCTTCATGTCCTCCGGCGACGTCGGCTACCTCGACGAGACCGGCCGGCTGTTCGTGGTCGGCCGCGACGACGAGATGATCGTCTCGGGCGGTGAAAACGTCTACCCGATCGAGGTGGAGAAGACGCTGGCGGCGCACCCCGAGGTGGCCGAAGCCGCGGTGATCGGCGTGGACGACGAGCAGTACGGCCAGCGGCTGGCGGCGTTCGTGGTGCTCGAGCCCGGCGGGTCGGCCACGCCCGACTCCCTCAAGCAGCACGTCCGGGACAACCTGGCCAACTACAAGGTGCCCCGCGAACTGTCCGTGCTCGACGAACTGCCCCGCGGCAGCACCGGCAAGGTGCTGCGTAACGAACTGAAGGCCAAGGTCACCGACTGATGCGTCTGCAACGATTGCGCCGGCTTGTGTTTACTAAACGGCCGTTGACGCGCGCCGCCGTGGAATTCCTCAACGCCGCCAATGGATTACACCCGATCACCCGTAGCCCCTACGCGTCGGTGCTGGTGTTCTGGTTCGGTTGGCCGACGTCAGAAGTGCCGGGCCTGTACGCCACCGCCTCCGCGCTGGACGCTGTGCGCCGCGGCCGTCGCGGCGATTTCGCCGGCGCGAAAGGCAAAGCGGCGCTTGCCCTTACCGCGGCGTCCTGGGCGATCCTGGGAGCGATCCGCTACCGCGGTTCCACCACTCCGGGTCCGGTGCTGGAAGCCGGCTTGACCGAACAACTCGGCGCGGATTACGCCGCGGATCTCAAAGCGCTGCCGACTGAGCCCACGCGCTTAAAAGGCAGCGGCAGACGCAATCTGCCGCTGCGCACCACGGTGTCCCGGCGGCGTTTCGTCGACAAGCAGAACATCGTGTCCTACGGGCCGCACGGGCGGGCGAACCTGGCCGACATCTGGCGGCGGCGCGACTTGCTGCGGGACGGCAAGGCGCCGGTGCTGCTGCAGGTACCCGGCGGCGCGTGGATGATCGGGTGGCGCCGACCTCAGGCGTATCCCTTGATGAGCGACCTGGTTTCGCGCGGCTGGGTGTGCGTGTCGATGAACTACCGCGTCGCCCCGCTGCACACCTGGCCCGACCACATCGTCGACGTCAAACGAGCGCTGGCGTGGGTCAAGGAGAACATCGCGGCCTACGGCGGGGATCCGGACTTCGTCGCGATCAGCGGTGGATCCGCCGGCGGTCACCTGTCCGCGCTGGCCGCCCTGACTCCCAACGACCCCAAGTTCCAGCCCGGCTTCGAGGACGCCGACACGTCGGTGGTGGCGGCCGTCCCGTTTTACGGTCGCTACGACTGGTACTCCACCCAGGACCCGGGGCGCGCCGAGTTCGTCGAGATCCTCGAAAGGCTAGTGGTCAAGCGGAAACTCAGCACGCACCGGCATATCTATCTCGATGCCTCGCCGCTGCGGTACGTGCGGGCAGACGCACCACCATTTTTCGTTCTGCACGGAACCGACGACTCGCTCATCCCGGTCGCCGAGGCACGGGAGTTCGTCGAAGAACTGCGGGCCGCGTCAAAGTCTCCGGTCGCCTATGCCGAGTTGCCGTACGCCCAACACGCCTTCGACATCTTCGGTTCCCCGCGGGCGCATCAAGCCGCCGATGCGGTCGCCCGTTTTCTGTCGTGGGTATACGTCACTAATCCGCCGACTCGCTGAGTCCCGCGGCGATCTCCAGTTCGGCCAGCGCCGGTTCCACGGCGCGCGCCATCTCGTGGATGTCATTGGCGACTTCGGGCGTGGTGACAAAGCCGAAGTCCAGGTACTTCTCGTAGGAAAAGCACGTGATGTTCAGGGCGATGTCCATCACCGGCGGTCCCAGCGGCACCAGCGACTCCAGTTTGGCGCCGGCCATGTACAGCGGAAAAGGCGGACCGGGAACATTGGACACGACCAGGTTGAGCGGGGCCAGGTTGCGTGACAGGCCCGAGACCGTATAGGCGCGAGCGGCCAGCTGCAGCAGCCCGGGCGGCGTGGTCTCGGTGAGGCCCATGATCTGATGCGCCGAGAGCGCCTTGGCCATTCCCTTGGCGCTCTGCGTGCTTTTGTGGATGGCCTTGAGCCGCTCGGCGGGGTCCTCGATGTCGGTGGCCAGCGACGCGGTCATGGAGCTGATCTTGTTGCCGACGTCGTTTTGGCTTGCGTCGGTGCGGGTCGACACCGGGATCTGCGCGATGAGCGGTTTGACCGGCAGCTCATCATGCTTCTGCAGGTAGTCGCGGGCGGCGCCGGCCACCAGCGCCAGCACCACATCGTTCAGCTTGACGCCGAAGGCATCCTTGACGGCCTTGGCCCGCTCGAGTTCGACCCGGCAGCCCGTGATCCGGCGGTGCGGCGAGACCGGCGCGTTGAACCTCGTCTTGGGCGCTTCGAAGTAGCCCGGCGGTTTGCTGGCGACGCCCAGCGCCGCGATTTGTTGACGCACCGTCTGTTCCAGCAACCGGGTGATCCGGAACGGGGTCTTGACGACGACGTTGACCAGGGCGCCCAGCGCGCGCCGTTCCAGACCCGGCAGCTGCAATCCCACCAGCGATCCCACCGTGTGCTCCTGCGGCGGGCGCGGTTCGGGCGTGACGTCCAACATGATCTCGGCCAGCCCGGCCCCCGAAACCCCGTCGACGATGGCGTGGTGCATCTTGGTCAACGTCGCGACCCGGTTGCCCTTGACGCCCTCGATCACCCACAGCTCCCAGAGTGGTCGGGAGCGGTCCAGTTTGTAGGACATCAGCCGGCCCACCAGTTCGTCGACCTCGCGCCGCCCGCCCGGCGCGGGGACAGCGATGCGCCGCATGTGGAAGTCGATGTCGAGCTCTTCGTCCTCAACGAACCAGGGCCGATCCAGCCCGAGCGGGGCACCGGTGACGCGCCAGCGCAGCTGCGGCAGCTCCGGCAACCGCTCGATCATAATTTCGCGAAGTCGCTGGAAGCTGTATTCGGGAGCGTCGATGAGATCGCAGATCGCCAGCGCGCCCACATGCATATGCCAGCCCGCGGTTTCGGCAGACCAAAACGCCGCGTCGACACTCGAAAGCCGCTTCATGCCAGAACCGTAGCCCGTTCCCCCCGTTACTGCGCCCTTTTGCGAGCCCTGCTCAGGCGTCCTCCAGCAGGTCCGGCGTGACCGCCGACTCCGTGTCGGGGATGCCCTCGACCTTGGCCTTACGGTCAGCCATGGACAGCAATCGCCGAATACGGCCTGCCACAGCGTCTTTCGTCATGGGAGGGTCGGCCAGCCGGCCCAGCTCCTCCAGCGAGGCCTGACGGTGCTCGACGCGCAGTTTGCCGGCCGAGGCCAGGTGTTCGGGCACGGTATCGCCGAGGATCTCCAGCGCCCGCTCCACCCTGGCGGCCGCCGCGACCGCGGCCCGTGCCGAGCGGCGCAGATTGGCGTCGTCGAAATTGGCAAGCCGGTTGGCCGTCGCCCGCACCTCGCGACGCAGCCGGCGCTCCTCCCAGATGAGTCTGGTGTCCTGGGCGCCCATCCGGGTGAGCAGCGCGCCGATCGCCTCGCCGTCGCGCACCACCACCCGATCGGCGCCGCGCACCTCGCGAGCCTTCGCGCTGACCCCGAGCCGGCGCGCCGCACCCACCAGTGCCAGCGCGGCCTCCGGGCCGGGGCAGCTGACCTCCAACGCCGACGACCGTCCTGGCTCGGTCAGCGATCCGTGCGCCAAAAAGGCTCCCCGCCACGCGGCTTCAGCGTCGGCGACGCTGCCGCCGACGACCTGGGCGGGCAGTCCGCGCACCGGACGGCCGCGCATGTCCAGCAGCCCGGTCTGACGGGCCAGCGCCTCGCCATCGTTGGCGACCCGCAGAACGTAGCGGGTGCTCTTGCGAATCCCGCTGGCCGACAACACATGCACAACCGCGTTGTAGCCGTACAGCTCGAAGATGTCCTTGCGCAGCCGCCGCGCGATGTTCCCCAGATCGACCTCGGCTTCGACGACCACGCGTCCGCTCACGATGTGTAATCCACCGGCGAACCTGAGCAGGGATGTGACTTCCGCACGACGAGCGCTGACCGATTTGACCACTAAGCGACTCAATTCGTCCTTGACTTCTGTCGTCATCGCCACGCGTCGTCACCCCTTGGGTCGTCGATCCGAATCTCTTCGGTGGCCGTCACGGTCGATGCCGGGGAGCCCTCATGGCCCACCCGCACCCCGTCCAGGGCGGCCGCCAGCTTGCCCGGGTCATGTAAAGGTGTACCAGGTCGGGCCACGTCGGCGAAGTGGACCTCGGCCTGCAGCAGCGTTGCTGTGCGCCGCAGTTGCTCGCGTTCCCGGTCGCTCGGGACCCGCTCGGCATCGATGATGATGTCGTGGACGGTGAACCCGGGTGCGTGTTGAGCCAGCACATGCAGATGGCGCTCCACCGAAAAACCGGCCGTCTCCCCCGGCTCGGCGACCAAGTTGAGCACCAGCGCCCGGCGGGCCGTGGTGGCCCGTAGCGCCGCGGCAAGCCCGGGCACCAGCACGTGCGGGATCACGCTGGTGAACCACGAGCCCGGGCCCAGGACCACCAAGTCGGCGGCCATGATGGCGTCGACGGCCTGCCGGGTCGCCGGCGGGTCGGGAGGCAGCAGCCGCACCCGCCGAACCTTGCCGGGTGTGGTCGCGATCGCCACCTGACCGCGGATCAGCCGGAACATCCGCGGGTCGGTTTCCAGCCCGGAGACGTCGGCCTCGATCTGCAGCGCGATCGGGCACATCGGTAGCACCCTGCCCTTGACGCCCAGGATTCGTCCGAGCTCGTCGAGGGCGGCGACCGGGTCGGCCAGCACCTCGGACAGCCCGGCCAGCATCAGGTTGCCGATCGGGTGCCCGGCCAGGGCACCACTGCCGCCGAACCGGTGCTGCAGGATGGTGGCCCAGAGTCGTCCATGCGGGCTGTCGGATGCCAACGCCGCCAAGGCCATTCGCAGATCCCCCGGCGGCACCACCTCGAGCTCGGTGCGCAGCCGGCCCGAGGAGCCGCCGTCATCGGCCACGGTGACCACGGCGGTGACGTGGGGAGTGAGCCGGCGGGCCGCCGACAGCGTGGCGTACAAGCCGTGGCCGCCGCCCAGCGCGACGATGCCGCTCATTCGCGACCCAGATCCCGGTGCAGGACCCGCGCCGACAGCTGAGGGTTGGAGCCCAGCAGTCCGACCAATGCTTCGGCGATCGCGACGCTGCGGTGCTTGCCGCCGGTGCAGCCGATGGCGACCGTCATGTAACGCTTCCCCTCCCGGCGATAGCCCTCGACAACCAGGGATAGCAATCGATGGTATGTCTCGAGAAACTCGGCCGCGCCGTTCTGGCCCAGCACGTAGTCGCGCACCGCCGGATGCTGGCCGGTCAGTTCGCGTAGCTCGTCGACCCAGTGCGGGTTGGGCAGGAACCGCACGTCCATGACCATGTCTGCGTCCATCGGCAGGCCGTACTTGAAGCCGAAGGACTCGACGGTGACGCTGGTGGTCGCGCCGCCGTCGCTGCCGAATGCACGCTCGATGCTTTCCCTTAAGCCCCGCACCGACAGCGTCGACGTGTCGATGATGAGGTCCGCGGTGGCACGAACCGGAGCCAGCATCCTGCGCTCGGCGGCGATGCCCTCGGCCAGGGTCTGCTCACCCTGCAGCGGATGGCTGCGGCGATTCTGTTCGTAGCGGCGCACCAACATGTCGTCGGACGCCTCCATGAAGACCACGCGGGGGGTGATGTTGCGGGTGGCCAATTCGTTGCGCACGGAGTCCAGGTCGCCGGTGAATCCACGCGATCGCACATCCATGACCACCGCCAACTGGGTGATGCGAGATCCGGCCGCCAGCCCGAAATCCACCATCCGGGTGATCAGCTGCGGCGGCAGGTTGTCGGCCACATACCAGCCGAGGTCCTCGAGCACCTTGGCCGCCGTGCCGCGCCCGGCCCCGGACAACCCGGTCACCAGGACGACATCGATGTCGGCGGCGTCTTCGCCCGTCATGCCTGAGCTCCATTGGTGTCCGCTGGCGCTTCCGGTCGCAGCGCCTCGAGGACGGCGTTGGCCGTAGCCAGGCCGATACCCGGCACGGCGGTGATCTGGTCGACGGTGGCCTCCTTGAGGCGGGCTATCGATCCGAAATGGGTGACCAGCGCCTTGCGGCGATGCTCGCCCAGTCCCGGCACCGAGTCCAGCGCCGAGGCCGTCATTCGCTTGGATCGCTTGCTGCGATGGTAGGCGATGGCGAATCGGTGCGCCTCGTCACGCACCCGCTGCAGCAGGTACAGCCCCTCGCTGTTGCGCGGCATGATGATCGGGTCCGGCTCGGAGGGCACCCACACCTCTTCCAGCCGCTTGGCCAGGCCGATCACCGCGACGTCGGTGATGCCGAGCTCCTCGAGCACGGCGCTGGCCGCATTGACTTGGGGCGCACCACCGTCGACGACGTACAGGTTGGGCGGATAGGCGAACCGGCGGGATTTCCCTTCCGGGGAAAGCAGATTGGGATCGTTCTGGTCGCTCAGGTGGCGCAGGAACCGCCGGCGGGTCACCTCGGCGATGGAGGCGACGTCGTCGGACCGGCCCTGCCCGGCGGCTTCCTTGATCCCGAAATGGCGGTAGTCGGATTTGCGCGGCAGGCCGTCCTCGAACACCACCAGCGAGCCCACCACATCGGTGCCCTGCACATGGCTGACGTCGACGCACTCGATTCGCAGTGGTGCGTCAGCTAGACCCAGCGCGTCCTGAATGCTTTGCAACGCAGCGGATCTAGCGTTGAAGTCACCAGCCCGCTTCAGCTTGTGTTGCTGCAGCGCCTCTTTCGCATTGCGCTGTACGGTTTCGGCCAGCGCCCGCTTATCACCGCGGCGCGGCACCCGCAAATTGACCCGGGAGCCGCGCAGACCGGACAACCAACTGGCCAGCTGCTCGGCGTTGGACGGCAGACACGGCACCAACACCTCGCGGGGCACCGGGTTGTTCGATTCGTCTGTGTTTTCTTCCAAGGCGCCGTCCAGCTCAGCCTGGTCGCCGTAGAACTGCGTCAGGAACTGCTCGACCAACCGCTCCTCACCGGAATCACCAGGGTAACCTGTCTTTTCGACGATCCAGCCACGCTGGCCGCGAACCCGGCCGCCGCGGACATGGAACACTTGCACGGCCGCCTCGAGTTCGTCATCGGCGAACGCGACCACGTCAGCGTTGGTGCCGTCGCCGAGCACCACGGCCTGTTTCTCCATCGCCCGCTTCAGCGCGGCCAGGTCGTCGCGAAGACGCGCGGCCCGCTCGAAATCCAGCTCTTCGGCCGCGGCGTTCATTTGCTGTTCCAGCTCGCGCCCGAACCGGTCGGTTTTGCCGGACAGAAAGTCGCAGAAGTCGGTGACGATTTGGCGGTGCTGCTCGGCACTGACCCGGCCTACGCAGGGGGCCGAGCATTTGTCGATGTAGCCGAGCAGGCACGGGCGGTCGATTTGCTTGTGTCGCTTGAACACTCCGGCCGAACAGGTTCGAGCCGGAAACACCCGGGTGAGCAGATCCAGCGTTTCCCGGATGGCCCACGCGTGCGAGTACGGCCCGAAATAGCGCACACCCTTGCGCCGCGGGCCGCGGTAGACCATCAGGCGGGGAAACTCCTCGTTGAGGGTGACGGCCAGCACCGGATAGGACTTGTCGTCGCGGTAGCGGATGTTGAAGCGCGGATCGAACTCCTTGATCCAGTTGTATTCCAGCTGCAGCGCCTCGACTTCGGTGTTGACCACCGTCCACTCGACCTTGGCCGCGGTGGTCACCATCTGCCGGGTTCGGGGTTGCAGGTTCGCGACATCGGCGAAGTAGGACGTCAGCCGGCTGCGCAGGCTCTTGGCCTTGCCGACGTAGATGACCCGCCCGTGCGGATCCCGGAATCGGTAGACGCCCGGCTCGACCGGGATGGACCCGGGCGCGGGGCGATACGTGGCGGGATCTGGCACGTACCCAGGCTAGTAGCCGCTGAAACGGTGGCGGGGTGCGACCATTTGCTGATGGACACGGACGACCCGCAGCCGGACGGTGGCCTTACCCCGGAGCTGGTCCACAATGTGGCTTTCGCTAAACCACCTATCGGAAAGCGCGGCTACAACGAAGACGAGGTTGACGCGTTTCTCAACCTCGTTGAGGCAGCGCTGCGAGATCCGACGGGACACTGCCTTAGCCCATGAACAGGTCCGCAACGTGGTTTTCGCTAAGCCGCCCATCGGACGACGCGGCTACAACGAAGACGAGGTCGACGCGTTTCTCGACTTCGTTGCGCAGCAACTGACGGCTCAGCGATTTCAGCAGGGCGCACCCGCACCACCGCCCACCGGCCGGTTGCCCGCACGGCACGGCACCGCACGGCACGCCGGTGACGAGACCTGGTTCCGTCGGGCTCTTAACGCAGTGACCCAGTTCTTCGCTTGGATCTTCGAGAACTGATGCGAGGCGCGCCAGCCCCAGAGGGCTCAGCCGTCGATGTGCGTCGGAGGGTCAGCGAAGGCGAGGTCCCCAGAATGCTGGTTAGGCCCCATCGCATCGCAGCGCCTGCCGGGCACTAGGTAGGAACTGGTAAATGCCACGCAGCGTTGCCAGGTGCCGTCAGGCTGGACGGGCCCGTCGCACTTGCTGAGAACGGGTCCTCCGTACTGGCAGCCGCCGCTGGCCGGCGGCGCTAAGGCGATCAGCCCTCCGGCCAGCAGCACGGCGGCCAGCCCTCCGACGATGCAGTGCTTCATAGCTTTCTCCCGTAGGCAGCGCAGCCAGCAACCAATGACGCTACCGCTGATGTAAGTGGTTTTTACGCCTTTGACACCGGTCGTCCTGGCGGGCTTGCCTGACACCGAAATTCGACCAGCTCCTCGGCTTACACATCCGGGTGTTCTCGGAGACGCGCCATGCGATGAACGGGGACTTGCACGTCGCCTATTGCGCGTCGCGTGAGGGTCCGGGTGACATTATTTTCGTTCCGAACTGGTTTACATGCTGCGAGCTATTTCCGGAGCTACCTTCGACCCGGGGGTGATGGCTGGTCGTGGATGGCGGGAGCCGAGGCCGACGTGCCCGCCTCCGACTCACGGAGCCCAGGGCGGAGGGGGCCAATGCGGAGGAGGCGGAGGATTGTCTCCGTCCCAAATGCCCGGAGAAACATTGCCCTGGCCCGCCGGAACTACGTAGTAGGTATGGCAGATATTCCAGCCCCAATTCGGTGGGTTCGTAAAGGGTTGGCCGGGACCACCCTTCGGGTCGTCTCCTGGGCACCAGTGATACGGACCCCCTGCACCGAACGGGCCACGATATTGCGGCGCTAGACCGGGCCCGGCCTGGGCAGTCCCCGCGGCCACCCCGAATCCCGCTACGGCCACGCCGCCCGACAGCAGCATGCCGGCGACGATCCGCTTCAACGCGCGGGCGGTGTTCATGATGGTTCGCCTTTCATGTCAACGGGAGTGCCTCGCCGGCCCTTGCGCCCTTACGGCCACGGCGCGCAGAGCGGGGCGCAGGCAGGCCCACGCGGCACGTGGTCGCCCTCGATGATGTCGTTGTGCTGCGGACTATCTGGGAAACCCGCAGCGGGATACCAATAGTCGTGGCAGGCATTCAAATCCCAGCCCTCCCGTTGCATCGCGGCGATCGGGCCCGCCGGCGAAATGTGGTCCCGCGGATCCGGGTGGCCCGGGCACCAGGTGTAGTGATCGAGCGGAGCGGGACCCGGATGGGCCTGGGCGGTACCTGCAGCCAGCCCAAAACCGGCTACCGCGAAGCCACTCGACAGCAACGCACCGGCAGCAATCGGTTTCAGGATGCGACCAATGTTCATGGTGGTCTCCCTTCGTTGAGCCGTAGGTTATTGCCCGCCACTTTCGGAATTCTTGCGTTTGCTAGACCTCCCGCCGCGGTTTGCGGGGTGCGGACCATGTCCCAGTGGAAGACGATCCCGAGAAACGAATCGCCGACCTCGAACGACAGTTGGCAGAGGCACGCGCTGAAAATCCGAAGCGCGACCGGCGCGAGAGGAGGATGCGCGTCCGCGAGGAGGCCGGGATCAGCCGTGCGCAGTGGCAGATCGAACGCATCGTGGCGATCACGCTGGTGGTGCTCTCCATCGTTGGCCTCACGCTGCTCTTCGTTGGCGAAGGCGCGCTGATGTGGATCGGAATCGCGCTGTTTGTGAGCGCCACCGTGGCGCTGGTGACACTGTCGAGGATCCGCGGTCGCAGCATCGAAAAAGTCAGGTGGCAGGACGGGACTGTCACCTTCCGCACGGTCGAACCCGGCGATGTCGACGAATCCGGTCAGCGGGTCGACTGCGAGGTCGAGCTGAACCCCCCACGGAACTTCACCCGGGTCTATACGACGGTCGGGCCGCTGGACGCCGAGCGGATTGTCGTCGGTGCGACTATGCGCTGTCTCATCGACCGCATGGAGACCCTAATCGCGTTGCGCGCGTTTCCCTATGCCCAGCCCGACGCCCCACTCCCGTCCGGCCGCGCGCTCAAGTTCTTCAGGGCGGTATCGTCAGGCGGCCACGCGGTCTAATTGCGCCTTTCTTTTCGACGCCCACTCCCCCATGGGAAATCCGGGCTTGCCGTCGCAGAGCGACATCAGCAGGGCCGCCCGCGGGACCACGGCCAGCCCGTAATTACAGGTCCAATCCGGGCGGGTCATGGTCCATACCAGGACGCCGTCATCCGTTGTGCCGAAGAAACTGAGCTTCATCGGCCGAAAAACCCCCTGCGGACTCACACCGACGGCGGCGGTGTGGCATTGGGACACGGCGCTGAAGCCATTCGACACCACCTCGTGCACGCTCAAGGCCGTCTCGTAAACGTCGACCGACTCGGCGTACAGCGCCGCGCCGCGGAAGCGATATGCCGAATCGGCGTGATCCGATGAGCCGGCGGGCCGCAGCGGCGAACCCTTGAACAGCAAGGCCGCCGAGCATTCGGGCGGCCGAGCGCTGGTGAAGTAGTTGTCGCCCACCGCGGCCGCGCTCGCCGGCCCGACGGGCGTGGCATCGCCGTTGGGCAGCAGCAGGTCGCGCGCGGAAATCGTTGCAACTGCGGGCTTTGCGGCCCGAATCGCCCGGCCTGCAATCGATGTGGTGCAAGCAACCAGCGTCGTCACGGCGACGACCAAAGTACCCAACGCGGCCGCTGTCCGCATCTACAGGCCCGTCGCCAGATCGGGTCGATACCGGGCCAGCAGCGCGCGCACGGTGTCCATGGCCTCCACGGCACGGTTCTTATCGACGGCCTGGATCGCCATCACCGGGACGTACTCGTCATCGGTCAAATCGACGCGCGCCCAGCGGCTGCCGACCGGAAACGACACACCGACCGTGTCGGACCACGGGATAAGCCTGTCGCCCAACAGGTTACGTATCGAAAGCCCGGACGGGCCCACCCGCAGTCGCGGCCGCGCCAACAACAGGACGGCACCTGCGATGACCAGACCGAGCAGGGCCAGCGCGACCTGGTCGGCGGTCTGGAAGATCACTCCGCTGGACTGCTTCTTGAGCAGCAGGCCCGCCACGATGTGCACCGCCGCGATCAGAAATGCTGCGCCGTAGGCAAACAGCGGTGTCAGATGAGGGCGCAGTTCGACGTCCCAGATCTCGCGCTGTGACACGGGAGTCACGACCGAGCGCGCAGGTCACGCAAGGTCAGCGCGGCGGTCAGGCCCGCCGCGGTCGCCTGGGCCCCCTTGTCCTCGACCGACGCGGGAAGCCCGGCGCGGGCCAGCGCCTGCTCCTCGGTGTTGCAGGTCAGTACCCCGTTGGCGACCGGGGTGGAGGCGTCCAGGGCAACCCGGGTCAGGCCCTGCGTCACAGAATCGCAGACATACTCGAAATGTGGTGTCTCACCACGGATTACAACCCCGAGAGCGACGACGACGTCGTGGTTGCGGGCGAGTTCCTGTGCCACCACCGGAATCTCGATCGCGCCGAGCACGCGGACCAACGTGGGGCTCTCGATGCCCGATTCGGCAGCCAACTTGCAGGCGCCGGCCAGCAAGGCGTCACAGATTTTTGTGTGCCAGGTGCTCGCAACGATAGCGAGGCTCAGACCCGAGGCGTCCAGCGCCGGAACGTCCGGCACACCGGCGCCACCGCTCATCTGCGCCACTCCTCAGCATCGCTGCGCTCTGCATCGTCGCGGACGCGGCTGCTCACAGAGCACCACCGAATTCTCCCGGCAGATAGACCGATTCGTGAAAATCGTCCAGTCCGGCCAGGTCGTGACCCATCCTGTCGCGTTTGGTCATCAGGTAGCGGATGTTCTCCGCGTTGGCCCGCACCGGCAGCGGCACCCGCTCGATGATGTGCAATCCGTACCCGTCCAGGCCGACCCGTTTGGCCGGGTTGTTGGTCAGCAGCCGCATCGAGCGGACCCCCAGGTCGACCAGGATCTGCGCGCCGATTCCGTAATCCCTTGCGTCGGCGGGCAACCCGAGCTTGAGGTTGGCGTCCACGGTGTCGGCGCCGGCGTCCTGCAGCTGGTAGGCCTGCAGCTTGTGCAGCAGCCCGATGCCGCGGCCCTCATGGCCACGCATGTACAGCACCACGCCGCGCCCCTCCCGCGCGACCATCGCCATCGCGGCATCCAGCTGGGGACCGCAGTCGCAACGGCGCGAGCCGAACACGTCACCGGTCAGGCACTCGGAGTGCACCCGGACCAACACGTCGTCGCCTTCGGCGTTCGGCCCGGCGATCTCGCCGCGAACCAGCGCCACATGTTCGACGTCCTCGTAGATGCTGGTGTAGCCGATGGCGCGGAATTCGCCGTGCCGCGTCGGGATCCGGGCCTCGGCGATCCGCTCGATGTGCTTCTCGTGCTTGCGCCGCCATTCGATGATGTCGGCGATGGTGATCAGCGCCGAGACCGTGCTCGTCGGCGAAGACCCGCAACTCGTCGGTCTGGGCCATCGAGCCTTCGTCCTTCTGGCTGACGATCTCGCAGATCGCGCCGGCGGGTTGCAGCCCCGCCATCCGGGCCAGGTCGACGGCGGCCTCGGTGTGGCCGGGCCGGCGCAACACGCCACCGTCCTTGGCGCGCAACGGGACCACGTGACCGGGACGGGTGAAATCTTCGGCGATGCTGGTGGGATCGGCCAACAGTCGCATGGTGGTGGCACGGTCGGACGCGGAAATCCCGGTCCCCACACCCCTTCTCGCGTCGACGGTAACGGTGTAGGCGGTACCGTGCTTGTCCTGGTTGACCGCGTACATCGGCAACAGGCCCAGCCGGTCGCAGATCGCGCCGTCCAGCGGCACACACAAATATCCCGAGGTGTAGCGAACCATGAAGGCCACCATCTCCGGCGTCGCCTTTTCGGCGGCGAAGATCAGATCGCCCTCGTTCTCGCGCTCCTCGTCGTCGATGACGACGACGGCCTTGCCCGCCGCGATGTCGGCAACCGCCCGCTCGACGGAGTCCAACCTCGTCATCGTCGCTACCTTGCTGTCAGGGGCGCACGAGGAGCCCACGTGTGACATCCAGTATGAAGCACCGTGCCGCGCGCGGTTATTGCCACGGCTTATTGAGTGGGACAATTCACCCAGCTAACGCCACCCGCGGGCTAGGTCGACCCGTTGATCCCGTTCGTGCCGAACAGCAGCCCTCCGCCCCCGCCAGCGCCAGGCGTGCCCGGGGTGGTGCCGGTTCCCGGGTTGCCGCCGTTACCGCCGTTGCCGATCAGCACGGCGTTGCCGCCCTTGCCGCCGGCGCCGCCGGTATTCAAGGAGTTGCCGCCGGTACCGCCGGTGCCGCCGGTGCCGTAGAGGAGGCCGCCGTTGCCGCCGCCCCCGCCAGCGCCCCCGGCGCCGAGGCCGAACCCACCGGTGCCGCCGGCACCACCGGAGCCGGCCAGCATGCCGCCGGCCCCGCCGGCCCCGCCGGCTCCGCCGACCGCGCCGTTAAGGGGGCTGCCGCCGCCGGTGCCGCCCAGCCCACCGGCGCCGCCGGCACCAAAGAGGCCGCCGCTGCCGCCGCTGCCGCCGTGACCGCCGTCCCCGGCCGAAGCGACGACGGCGGCGCCGGTGCCGCCGGTGCCGCCGGTGCCCCCGGAACCGTGAAGAAGGCCGCCGCTGCCGCCGCTGCCGCCGTCGCCGCCGGTGCCGGCGAGGGCGAACCCGCCGGCCCCGCCGGCGCCGCCGGTGCCGAACACTCCGCCCCCGCCGCCGGCGCCACCCGTCCCGCCGTCGCCGTTGACGAGTTGCGTGATCCCGCCGGCCCCGCCCGCACCGCCGGTGCCGAACAGCCCGGCGGCCCCACCGGCGCCGCCGATCCCGCCGTTGCCCGCCCCTTCGGCCCCGCCGGTACCCCCCGCACCGCCCTGGCCGAGCAGCAGCCCGCCCGCGCCGCCGTTACCGCCGGCGGTGCCGGACGTCGTGCCGGCCGCCCCGGCTCCGCCGGGGCCGCCGTTGCCGATCAACCCGGCGGCCCCGCCATTCCCGCCCTTGTGACCGAACGCGCCCGACCCGCCGGCGCCGCCGTCGCCGTACAACCACCCGCCGGGCGCGCCGTTTGCCCCGCTCCCGGGGGCCGCGTTGGCGCCGTTTCCCACCAGAGGGCGCCCGGTCAAGTCCTTCACCGGCGAAAACACCGCAAGGCTCTGGGCACCCTGCACCACCGCCGCCAGCGGCCCGGCATTCGCCGCCTCCGCCACCAGATACGCGCCTCGCGCGCCGTTCAGCGCCTGCACAAACTGCTCATGAAACGCCGCCGCCTGAACACCAAGCGCCTGCAAGCCCCGACCATGGGCGGAGAACACCGCCGCAACCGCCGCCGACACCTCATCCTCAGCCGCGACCAGCACCCCCACAGTGGGAATCGCCGCGGCCGCGCGGGCCTGACGAAGCGTCGAGCCGATATCCGCCAAATCCGTTGCAGCCGCCGCCATCACGTCCGGCGTCGCCATCACAAGAGACATCCCGCACCTCCCACCGGTGCATCGCGACCCGGCGGTCACCCAGCTCAGGTGATCGTCGAGCCGTGCGGAAACACGCAAATCGTACCGCGATCACAGCAGCACAAATAGCGCCTCCACCGAAACTTCCCTGGCTTTACAGGCCTTTCAGCACGGCATAAGAGGGATCGGTACGGTCGCGGATGAAGCCGTCACGCCGGGCCATCTCGGTGACTTCCCGGACTTCGTCGAAGTCGAACAAAGTCAGACGCTTGTCGATGCGCCACTGGCCGTCCCGCCGAGACCACTCGTCGAGGTAGCGGCCCCAAACCCTGATCTGCATGACCTTGTCGTCTTGCAGCAACCGCGTGGCGGAATGGAAATAGGTTTCACTGCCCGCGCGGTCGCCGTCGAGGGCGATGATGGTGTTGCAGACCTGATGCGAATGGCTGAGGGTCAGCAGATGCGAGGCGCAGATGAAATCGATCACACCGCGGCCGTCGCCCTGGTAGAGCGACTCCCCGTAGTCCGCGGTCGCGTCCTCGTGAAATACCGAGTGCCCCAGCGGAATATCTAGCCGATCCACTGCGCGGCAATAGCGGTAGATCTGCTCTGTGATCGCCTGCCGATCGAGCAGACCCCGCACCTCGGCGGGATCGATCGCCATGTGCTGTCCAGTTTCTACCATTCGTCAATATAGCGTTCAGAATTCGCGCCCAGCGCGCAATCGGTGCAGGGCTTGAGGCCCGGCGGCCGGGGCTTTTGAGGTTCCTCTGCTGCGACCCCCACCCAGCCCTCGCAGCAATTTTCGCGGTGTTGTAGCTGTTAGGCGGCTACTTTGTTGCCATCAGCCGCTCAACATACTTGGCGACTAAAACCCAGCGGACGCTGTACTTGACCAGCGAAAACCAAGGTCAAACAGCGACGCTGTAGGCCGAAATATGTTTGACCCGGTTACTCCCTCGAACAAGCAAGGGAGACATCGTAACCATGACCACCGACAACACCGCGAACCACTTGGCGTGACCTCGCCGACCAACTCACCGAACAGCAGCGGGCCACCCTCGAACACTTCGAGCACGACGAGGACATGCCGGCCGAGACACTGCTCGAATTCGCCCGCGACCACATCGAAGCCCGGCTCACCGACATCGCCTACGCCGACGTCCCCATCCCACCCGGCAATCCCAGCGTCGGAAAGTGGGAACACAACACCGCTGGCGGATGGTCCCGCTCCCTGCTATGGGCCGAGTACGGCGAACCCGAAATGAGCATCGACATCGACGGCACCCAACAACACGACGGCACCTACACCCAACTCATCTCCGTCTACCTGTTGGAGGACGGCGCCAGCATCACCAGCACCGGAGCCCGGAAACTAGCCGCCTTGCTCACCGAGGCGGCCGATGAGCTGGACCGTGCTCGATGAGCGCTGAGGATCATCCGCGCAAGGATCGGCGCGAAGGTGCTCTCGCTGTGATCACCTACAGGACCGCGCAAGGCCGCGCGCAGCGCGCTGGTCTGCGCCTATCCAAACGCGGGCCGCCCCGCAAGATAGGACGTTGCTATGAGACCACTGAGTTCGTTGACGCCTATAGCTGCAGGTTATTAGTATGTAACTCGCTGGCTACCATAACTGATGGTCTGATGGTGGCCGCGTGGAGACAGCAATGTTGTATGCGATCGCAGCACCAGACAATTTGGCGGCGGCAGCAGCGGATTTGGCGACTATCAAGTCGTCACTAAGCGCCGCCCACACGGCGGCGGTGGCCCCGACCGTTGCATTGGTGCCCGCGGCCGCCGATGAGGTGTCAGCGAGTATCGCGCACCTACTCTCCCAAGACGCTAAGGACTATCAGGCGATGGCCGGAAAGGCGGCCGCGTTTTATGAGCAGTTCATCCAAAACTTGAATGCGAGTGCCTGCTCGTACGCCAGCGCTGAGGCCGCCAACACCTCGTCATTGCGGTCATTGGAAGCGAGTACCCGAGCGCATGGCAGCGTTAACGCTGGGGCGCAGAACCAGTCACAGCAAACAGTGACCGTGCCTGGGTCCGAAGCTGGGGTTTTGCTGCTCTTGGTCCTCTTGCTTCTCCCAGTTGACATCCTGATCTGGCTTCTCACGGGTCGACTGCCGATCCTCCCGATCATCACTTAAGGGCCGATCAACGGGCATA
The DNA here is from genome assembly GCA_963820985.1 of uncultured Actinomycetota bacterium. Classification (GTDB taxonomy): domain Bacteria; phylum Actinomycetota; class Actinomycetes; order Mycobacteriales; family Mycobacteriaceae; genus Mycobacterium. The sequence continues at coordinate 392,705 of CAWGCI010000007.1, forward strand.
CCCCCAGCTGAATGTATCTAGGCATTCCCGAATTGCGTTGTTGGGGCTGGTGACCTCGTTGCGAGACACCGTTTCGCAACTCGCGCTTATCGCGGCCCCCGCAACCTTCGCGCGGTGCAGATCCTGCTGGGCCATGAGTCGAACGCGACGACTGAGCGTTATACCGCTGTCGATGACGACGAGATGCGGGCGGCGATGACCGCCGCCCTCGACGACGCCATGTGACCCGGTGGTTGCCCCGTGCGCGCCGCCTGCTTCCAGAGGCCGAGATCCGCACGACAGCAACTGGGTGCGTGGGGAGAGATCGGGCGCGCTCAGTCATCCGGGTCCTTGCGCTTCGGCGCGCGATCCATTGCAAACGCATAAAGGGTGGAACGGGCAAAAATCTGCGCCTCGGCCGGGCCGCGACCGGGGTGCAGATGGGTGTCCCGCACCCCATCAAAGAGGGAGCGGGTCGTCGTCCATGACTCGGAGCAGACGGCAGGCGATCGCGTCAAAAGAAAGCGCTGCCGCGAGCGCCAAGAAATGGCGCAACCACCTGCGAACCCCTCACATCACCCCCGCGCATGCCACTGAGCTCGCGGCACTCATCTCTTCATCGCGAATTCGATCTTTCTGCCGGTGGTCGCCAGCCTGGCAACGACTATTCCAACGCGGTTCAGCGGTGTCTGTCGGCCGAGTGGTCGGTGTGGGGGATGAATCGCGCCCCCCCGATTGGGGGAACGGCGTCTGTGCAGCAGTGCGCAGACGTCAGCGACCCCCGCGCCGCATATTTCCGACGGCCGGTTCGCGCCCGAGGTGAGAAAGTGTGAATCGCGTTTGATCTTGATAATCCGTCTGTAACGTCTGTGTTTAGCGATCTCGAACTGTGCGGGGGATGGAGAGACCAATGTCGTCGTCGTATATGAGCGCCGCGCCGGAGATGATGACCTCGGCGGCAGCGGATTTGGCAACCATCGGCTCGGACCTCAGTGCGGCCCATACGGCGGCGGCTGCCCAGACGACGGGGGTGCTGGCCGCGGCCGAGGATGAGGTGTCGGCAGCCATTGCGGCGGTGTTCTCCGCCCACGGTCAGGGCTTTCAGGCGCTCAGCGCTCAGGCGGCGACGTTTCACGACCAGTTCGTGCAGACCTTGAGCGCGGGCGCGGCCTCGTATGCCAGCACCGAGGCCACCAACGTCTTCCGGACCGTCCTACACGAAATAGTCTTCCTCCAGCCCCTCATACAAGGTGTGCAGACCACCACGCAAGCCGTCATACAAAGTCTGGAGTTCAACGGACAAGGTCTGGTGCTGCTCGGACAAGGTCTGCAGTCCCTCGGGCAAAGCGCGGGGACCAACGGACAAAGTCTGGAGTTCTTCGGACAAGGTTTTCAGGATTTCGGGCAAAGTCTGCTGACTCTCGCACAAGATCTGCAGCAGTTACCCATAAGTGGACAACCCTAATCTCAGTGTCGAACTTATGTTCGCACGGTGCGCGTTTTCGGGGTCTCGACCGTTGGGGTGCCAGACGAACGAGCTGAAAATCGCATTCTCTCAATGCTCTTTCTTCGGAGAGTCGACGGGGCGTAGCGTTTCCGCTGTTCAAGCGGACGAACAGGGAGAACTGCAATGGCAGCCAAGTTCGAAATCAGCAAGGACAAAGCCGGCAAATTCCGGTTCCACCTCAAGGCAGCCAACGGCGAGATCATCGCCGGGAGCCAGGGGTACGACACCAAGGCAGGGGCCGAGAAGGGCATCGAGTCGATCAAGACGAACGCGCCAAGCGCGGCGGTCGTAGACCTCACTGAGGAGCCAGCGCACAAATAGCGCGCATCGCCGATCATCGTTCGCACGCCACACATACACCGCGCGCAATAGCAGTGTGCGGCTAGTTCAATCCCAGCATCGTGCGCCAGAGCATGTTTTTGGGTCAAGACCAGCGGCCTGTGCACTCAATATGCACAACCCGTAATTTCCGCCAGGCGCCGCGTGGCGCCGCAAACAAAGGACTTTTGAGGCCCAACGCCCCTTATGGTGATCCCGGCCAGCCGGAGACGGTAGAGCCACCATGACCGCGCCGATCCCGCCAACCACCGTCAAACCCCGACCGCCGAGCCAGCAGCCCCGACCGGAGGGTCCGGCCATCAGGCGGGCGGTGACGGAGGCGTGCGCGATAGCGCTGTGGGAGGTCTCGCCCAATCGCATCCGCGAGTTGTCTGGGCTCCCCGAGTTGAGCGATGAGCTGATTCAGCACCGGATCGACATGCTCTTACAGTCTGGCGCGCCGTGGTTGTTCGAGGACGGGGCCCGCAAGTTGCGGAAACGGCACCGGAAGTGAGACACGAAGTATGAGGAGGCATAAGCGTCGGAGTGGGTTGACTCAAGTGAGCGACAGTGGTCCCTTTCCCGACGATGTCCCTCTCGCCGATGCTATCGAGCAGCAGCGCCCCGCAGCTGAGGCCGCCGACCTGGAAACCGTCGACCCCGACGAGCGGGTGCCGATCGAAAACGGCGATACGCCGCCGGAAAGCAGCAATGCGCCGGACTGGCAGGAGCAGCACCAGGCGGTCGAAACTCATGACGAGGACGAGGTCCGGTGAAGGGCGACGTTGGACGATAGCGAGGTGCGTGCCGCGGCGATGACCGCCGCCATCTACCCCCCTTTCGTCGGGATTGCGGTGTTCTAGAACGCACCTGCAGCGGGTACGGTCAGACACCGTGCGCGCAGGGAATGACTCCTCCGACGACTTCGTGGAGCTGGTCGAGCGACTACGCGCCCAACCCCGCGAAAGTGAATGGCTCGAGTTCAAGGAGAACCTCGCCGATGCCGATGAGATCGGCGAATACGTCTGAGCCTTGGCCAACGCCGCCGCACTTCATGGCGAAGTCATGGGTTATCTCGTCTGGGGCATCGAGGACGAGTCGCACAAAGTGGTGGGCACAACGTTCGACCTGGCGAGAGCGAAGAAAGGCAACCAATCTCTCCACCTCTGGCTACTCAGTGCTCTCAAGCCTGACCCAGGGGTCGAGTTCAGGACGGGTTCGCTTCGTGGGCATCGTGTCGCGGTCCTAGAGGTACCGGCGGCCACGCACTATCCAGTCCAGTTCAAGGGCACTCCCTATATCCGCATCGGAAGCCACAAGAAGAAGCTCCAAGACCATCAGGCCCAGGCGAAGCAGCTATACAAGAATCTCGACGAGACGCCCTTCGAGCTCCGCGTCGCGTCGGCCGGTCTGGCCGGCGAGGAAGCACTCGAAACCCTGAACTACCGCCTGTACTTCGAGCTACAGGCCGATCCCGTCCCGGAATCCAGGTCCCAGATCCTCGTAACGTTGGAATCTGACCGGATCGTTGTCGGCCAACCAGACGGCAGCTACGCGATTACAAACCTCGGCGCGTTGCTGTTCGCGAACAGACTTAAGGATTTCCCTTCCTTGGAGCGAAAAGCTCCGCGAGTCGTCCGGTACAGAGGTTCCAGCAAAGCCGCAGCTGACTGGGAGCAGCTAGGGGTGATGGGTTACGCGTGCGCCTTCAGGGGCCTCGTCGACTACATCGACAAGTCGTTGCCCCGCAACGAGGTTATCGAGCAGGCGCTACGGAAAACAGTACGCATGTACCCGACATTAGCTGTCCGAGAGATCGTTGCGAATGCCCTTATCCACCAGGACTTCTCGGTATCCGGCACTGGTCCGATGATTGAGCTCTACGACGACAGGATCGAATTCACCAACCCCGGTACGCCTCTGGTGGACCCATCGCGATTCATCGACGCGCCCCCGCGGTCTCGAAACGAGAAGCTCGCGGCCCTGATGCGCAGGTGCAACATATGCGAGGAACGCGGCAGCGGATGGGACCGGATTGGCTTCGAGATCGAATTTCATCAACTTCCCGCACCGCTCGTACGGGTCGCTGCGGGCCAAACCTCGGTGACATTGTTCGCTCATCGCCCGCTCAAAGAGATGGACCGGGATGACCGTATCCGCGCCGTCTACTTGCACGCCTGCCTCCAATATGTGAGGCACAAGCGGTTAACCAACAGCAGCGTCAGAGACCGGTTCGGCCTGGGCGATAAGGACACCAGCACAGCCTCTTCGTACATCCGCGAAGCCCTCGACGCGGGGTATATCGCTGTTCACGATCCAAATGCGGAGGATGTCCCAGGTTCCGTGGAACTTCGGTGGCGGTCCGGTGAGCATCAGGCTGCGCTCACCTTGTCATTGTGCACGACGGGTCCGACAGGTTGGGCGGTCTGGCGCTCGAGAGCTGTGCGGAGCGTCGGTAGGTGCAGGTGACCGTTCACACGGCGGAACTGCTTGCCGGCCTCGACCATCCCGGCGGCACACCAGCGCAGCGCCATCTGCCCGTCCCGCCAGCGTTTGACGTTGCCGGCGTGTTCGCGGCAGACCGAGATCATGGACTCGATGCAGTTGGTCGAGCGCAGCGTGCGGGCCAGGGTGGGTGGCATGCCCAGTCGCAGCACGGTGAGCGTCTCATCGAGGCCCTCACGCAGGCTGGTCGGCGCCGCGGGGTGGGTGCGGTCGAGTTCGGTGGCCAGGGCCAGCAACGCGGCCTGTAGCGGAACGCCTGCACCAGACGGCTGTGGCTTCGAGTTGGCCCATGCGCCAACCTGGGTCCAATAGACGACGACCGGGCCGAAGTTGGTCGACAACACCTCGGCGAGCAGTTCGTTGGTGTGTTTCTCGTACACGGCGCCGAGTTGGAATCGCTTGCGGCGCTTAGGGTCGGCCAGTAACAGCGCCACAGCGGCTTCGATCTCTGCGCGGTCACGGTCGAACACGTCCCAACTCATACAGTTCGGCTCGGTCATAGATCCCCCAGATTCAAGCCGCGGGCCTCGGCGGCGGCCCGTTCGGATGCCGACGCCCCGGTATAGCGGTCGACCATGCCCCTAGTGCTCCATCCGGCGACTGCCATCAGGCCGCCTTCGGAGCCGCCAGCGCGCAGCCACCGGGTCGCGGCGGTGTGCCGCATCAGATGAAGATGAAATCCGGCAATACCGGCGGCCTGGGCGCGACGCTTCAGCGCCAGGTTCAGGCCGTGATAGGAGAATGTCTGGCCTCCCCCGCCGAGCCACAACGCCGATGCGCCAGCGAGGCGGTGGCTACGGCGGGCCCGCATATAGCGGTCAATCGCGGCGGCGGTCTGCGCCCCGAACGGCACCGCGCGGCCCTTGCCGCCCTTACCGCGCCGCACAATCGCCCGCCCCTCAACCAGATCGACATCGGCAACGTGCATGCCAAGGACTTCGCCGGCCCGCAGCCCCGTCTCGAGCATCAAGCGCACGATGGCCTCATCGCGGCGGTCGATCAGCTCCTTACCGGCGCACGCCTTGACCAACAGCCGCAACTGCTCATCGGACAGGGCGTCGATGACTTTGCTGTCCAGTTTCGGCGGTTTCACACCGACCAGCGGGTTGGCGTCAAGTTCGCCTTCGTCGGCCAGCCACGCCGCGAACCGACGCAACGCCATATGACGAGCCCGGGCGGTCGCAGGCGCCGCACCCGCGTCGAGCAAGTCCGCGGTGAACGCCTGCACGCCGGTTTTGGTCAACTCCGGAGGGACGTTGGCGGTTTGCGCCCACCGCAGGAACGCCAGCACGCCTTCGGTGTAACTGGCGACGGTGGCCGGGGATTTACGTTCGGCGCGCATCGCCAACTGCCACGACGGCAGCAGCGCGGCGAGATCGGGCGAACCGGCGGGCACCCGGTTATCTTAAACCATTGCGCTGTGCTTACGTGTTATTCTCGACCGTGTCGGCAAAACCGCTGGCAGAAGGAATATTCACGGAGAGTAGCCGCTCAACATACTTGGCGATCACGTCGACCTCGAGGTTCACTTTCGCTCCCACCGGGGCGCCGCCCAGCGTGGTGAGTTCCCGGGTCGTCGGGATGAGCGAGACCTCGAACCAGTCCCGGGGCTCGGCGCCAAGACCGGAGACCGCCGAGACCGTCAAGGAAATCCCGTCGACGGTGATCGAGCCCTTCTCGACGACGTAGCGGGCCACCGCCGCGGGCACCTCGATCCGCACCACCTCCCAGTGCTCGGACGGGGTGCGGGTCACCACCTCGCCGGTGCCGTCCACGTGCCCCTGGACAATGTGCCCGCCGAGGCGGCTGTTGACCGCCGCGGCGCGCTCCAGGTTCACCGGGCTGCCGACGCGCAGTGCGCCCAGGTTGGACCGGTTGAGCGTCTCGGCCATGACGTCGGCACTGAACTGGCCGCCGGGCAGCACTTCCACCACGGTCAGGCACACGCCGTTGACGGCGATCGAATCGCCGTGGCCGGCGTCGGCGGTGACGACGGGCCCGTGAATGACCAGCCGTGCGGAGTCGGCGAGCGGTTCGCAGCCGGTGACCTCTCCAAGCTCCTCGACAATTCCGGTGAACATTGCACCAGGTTAATGACCGTTGCGCGGCCTAGAAACCCCAGGAGCACCCCGTCGGTTCACCGGCCTGCTCACGAGCACCCTCTACGATGCAGACTATGCAGACCCGCCGCCGATTATTTGTCGTCCTTGCCGCCATGAGCATCACTGCCGCCCTGATTGCCGGGTGCTCGTCGGGCTCCAAGCAGAGCGGCGCACCCCTCCCGGACGCGACGACATTGGTCAAGCAGTCCACCGACGTCACCAAGAACCTCAAGAGCGCGCACCTGGTGCTGACCGTGAGCGGCAAGATCCCGGGGTTGCCCATCAAGACGCTGACCGGCGATCTCACCACCGCCCCGGCCACCGCCGCGTCGGGCGATGTGCAGCTGACAATGGGGGGCTCTGAGGTCGACGCCAATTTCGTCGTCCTGGACGGCGAGCTCTACGCCACCCTGACTCCCAACAAATGGAGCGATTTCGGCAAGGCCGCCGACATCTACGACGTCTCGGCGCTCCTGAACCCGGACACCGGCGTGGCCAACGTGCTGGCGAACCTCACCGATCCCAAGGCCGAAGGCCGCGACACCATCAACGGGCAGAGCGCCATTCGCATCAGCGGAAATGTCCCCGGGGACGCCGTGAACAAGCTTGCGTCGAACCTCAGTGCGGGCAAGACGACACCGACCACAGTCTGGATTCAGGAGACCGGCGATCATCAGCTGGTGCAGGCCAAGATGGATAAAAGTTCGGGCAATTCCGTCCAGATCACCTTGTCGAACTGGAACCAGCCGGTGCAGGTCAGCAAGCCCCAGGTGAGCTGATGAGCACGCAGGCAGGACGCCGGGTCGCCATCACCGCGGGCAGCCTCGCGGTACTGCTGGGGGCGCTGGACGCCTACGTCGTCATCACGATCATGCGCGACATCATGACCGATGTCGGCATTCCCATTAACAAGCTGCAGCGCATCACCTGGATCATCACGATGTACCTGCTGGGCTACATCGCCGCGATGCCGTTGCTGGGCCGCGCGTCCGACCGGTTCGGCCGCAAGCTGGTGCTGCAGACCAGCCTGGCCCTGTTCATGGTCGGCTCGGTGGTCACCGCGTTGTCGGTGCAGATCGGCCAGTGGGGCCTGCTCGGCGACGACCCCAACACGGCCTTCCACGTGCTGATCGTCGGCCGCACCATCCAGGGCGTGGCCAGTGGCGCACTGCTACCGGTCACGCTGGCCCTGGGCGCGGATCTCTGGGCGCAGCGCAACCGCGCCGGCGTGCTCGGCGGCATCGGCGCGGCGCAGGAACTCGGCATGGTGCTGGGCCCGCTGTACGGCATCTTCATCGTCTGGCTGTTCCACGACTGGCGTGACGTCTTCTGGATCAACGTCCCGTTGACGCTGATCGCCATGGGGATGATCCAGTTCAGCCTGCCTGCGCACGATCGCAGCGCTGACCCGGAGCGAATCGACCTGGTCGGCGGTGTGTTGGTGGCGATCGCTTTGGGCCTCGCCGTGGTGGGTCTATACAACCCGAATCCCGACGGCAAGCAGGTGCTGCCGAGCTACGGGCCGCCGCTGGTGATCGGGGCGATCGTCGCGGGGGTGGCGTTCCTCTGCTGGGAGCGCTTCTCGCGCACCCGCCTGATCAATCCGGCCGGGGTGCATTTCGTGCCGTTCCTGGCCGCACTGGCGACGTCGGTGTGCGCCGGCGCGGCGCTGATGGTGACGCTGGTCAACGTGGAACTCTTCGGCCAGGGCGTGTTGCAGATGGACCAGAACCAGGCGGCCGGGCTGCTGCTGTGGTTCCTGATCGCCCTGCCGATCGGCGCCGTGCTGGGCGGATGGATCGCCACCCGCGTCGGGGACCGCGCGGTCACGTTCGTCGGGCTGCTCATCGCCGCCTATGGCTTCTGGCTGATCCACTTCTGGCGGGCGGATCTGATCAACCACCGGCACAACGTCTTCGGGCTGTTCAGCCTGCCTGCCGTACACACTGATCTGCTGGTGGCGGGCATCGGGCTCGGTTTGGTGATCGGGCCCCTGTCGTCGGCCGCCCTGCGGGTGGTCCCCACGGCGCAGCACGGGATCGCGTCGGCGGCGATAGTGGTGGCCCGGAATACCGGCATGTTGATCGGGGTGGCCGCACTCAGCGCCTGGGGTCTCTACGAGTTCAACCACATCGTCGCGAGGAAGTCGGCGGAAATCCCGGCCAACGCGAGCCTCTTAGAGCGCCTGCTCGCCCAGAAAGACATGTACCTGGATGCGTTCGCGGAGATGTATGGCGGCATCTTCGAGGTCACCGTATTCATCTGTGTGTGCGGTGCGCTGCTGGGCCTGTTGCTGGGCAGCCGAAAGCGCCGTGCCGTCGAGCCGCACGAACCGGAAGTCCCCGAGCAGCAGGCCGCAGCAACGCCGACGGCGTAAGTCGCTAGCGCGACACCAGGCTCAGCACCAGATCCGGGCCGACGCGTTCGACGCCGTCGAATTGCCAGCGCAAGGCGTGCGTGATGCTGGACACCCCGACATCGTGGACGGCGGCGATAGGGCCACCCAGCAGGATCGGCGCGACGTAGGCCAAAATCCGGTTGATCGCCCCGGCCCGCAGGAAGGCCCCGGCCAGGGTGGGGCCGCCCTCGATGAGCACATCGGTGCGATCCGACAGCGCCTTGATCACTTCTGCGGGATCATGGGTGCGAATCACCATGGTGCGCGAATCGTCGTTGAGAACCTTTGCCTCAGAAGGTATTTCACGCATGCCCACCACCACGCGCAGCGGTTGTTTGTCGGCCAGCGAACCGTCCGGCAACCGGGCGGTCAAGGCCGGATCGTCGGCCAGCACGGTGCCGGTGCCGACCACGATCGCATCGGCGGCCGCACGGCGACGATGCAGGTCGGCGCGTGCGGCCTCGCTGGAGATCCACTGACTGGAACCGTCGGCCGCGGCGCTGCGGCCGTCGACGCTGCTGGCGTACTTCCATGTCACATGCGGCAGCCCGGTCCGCTGCTTGTGCAGCCACTCCCGCAGCGGCCCGGCGGCCACCTGGTCGGTCAACACGCCCGAGCGCACCTGCACGCCAGCTGACTGCAGCCGGGCCGCGCCGCCGCCTGCGATCCCGTTGGGATCGGTGACGGCGTAGATGACCGTGCCCACCCGGGCTTCGATCAGGGCGTTCACGCAGGGCGGCGTCTTGCCGTAGTGGTTGCACGGCTCGAGGGTGACCACCGCGATGCCGCCGGCGGCCAGACCACCGGCCCGGCGCAACGCTATGACCTCGGCGTGGTCACCGCCCGCGGGCTGGGTGGCGCCCACACCGACGACCCGGCCTTCGGGGTCCACAATGACGGCCCCGACCGGCGGGTTCGGATACGTGGTGCCCTTGACCTGGTAGGAGTGCTCGATGGCGAGCCGCATCGCCTCGTCGATGCTCTTGACTTGGTCTGTGCTCATTGGCGCTCAGGCGCGCCCAAGATGCGGTGACGCGGTGGCTGCCTGTCGACGTAGCGCCGCTACCGCGGCCTCGGGGTCGTCGGCGCCGTACACCGCCGATCCTGCGACAAAGCAATCCACGCCGGCTTCGGCGGCCTGCTCGATCGTGTCCGCGTTGATGCCGCCGTCGATCTCGACCAGGATGGTCAACTCGCCCGAGTCGACCAGCTTGCGCACCGTACGCACCTTGCTTAGCACGTCGGGGATGAAGTCCTGGCCGCCGAAGCCGGGCTCGACGGACATGACGAGGAAGGTATCGAAGTGCCGCAGGATCTCCAGGTAGGGATCCAGCGGGGTCTTCGGTTTGACGCTGATGCCGGCTTTGGCACCGGCGGCGCGGATGTCGCGGGCCACCGCGATCGGGTTGTCGGTGGCCTCGGCGTGGAAGGTGACGTTGTAGGCGCCCGCTTCGGCGTACGGGGGCGCCCACCGGTCGGGATTGTCGATCATCAGATGGCAATCCATTGGGATGTCAGTGTGGGTGAGCAGGCTTTCCACCACCGGCAGCCCGATCGTCAGGTTCGGCACGAAGTGACCGTCCATCACGTCGACGTGCAACCAGTCGGCGCCCTCGACGGCGGCGGCTTCGTCGGCGAGCCGGGAGAAATCGGCGGCCAGGAGCGACGGTGCTATCAAAGGTTCCATTGAAGTCCTCGTTCTGCGAGGCATGAGCGCCACACTACTGAGATCCGCGCCACGGCTCACGTCACGCGCCGCAGCGCGGCGGCGAACATCGCGTCGGTGCCGTGTCGATGCGGCCAGAGCTGCACGTGCGGCCCATCCCCCAGACCCACGTCGACCGGGTCGAACAACGGCCGGGCGTCGAGCGCACACACCGGATGGCGGCGCAGCGCATCAGCGACCACGCCCGAGGTTTCGGCCAGGTGCGGCGAGCAGGTCGCATAGAGCACCACACCGCCGGGCCGGGTCAGCGCGATCGCGGCGGCCAGCAGCTCACGCTGCAGCCTGGCCAACTGCGGCACGTCGGCCGGCTGGCGCCGCCAGCGCGCCTCGGGCCGGCGGCGCAACGCGCCCAGCCCGGTGCAGGGCACATCGACGAGCACCCGGTCGAAGCCGGGCTCGAGACCGGTCTGCCGCCCGTCGGCCCGCAGCACCTCCACCGGCAGCCCGGAGGTGTTCTGCGCCACCAGATCCGCGCGACGCGGCGCCGGCTCGACCGCCGTCACCCGCGCCCCGGTCTGCAACCCGAGCGCGGCTAACAGCGCGGTCTTGCCGCCGGGCCCGGCGCACAGGTCCAGCCAGCGTCCGGTGTCGCCGTCGACCGGTGCCAGCGTCAGCGCCCGGGCCACCAATTGGCTGCCCTCGTCCTGAACCAGAGCCTGCCCGTCGCGCACCGCGGCCAGCCGTCCGGGGTCACCGCCGGGCAGGTACACGGCATACGGCGAGTAGCGCCCGACGGTGCCGTGCACCGTCTCGGCGAGTTCCGCGGCGCCGAGTCGGTCCGGGCGGGCGGCCAAATGCACCTGCGGCCGTTCGTCGTCGCTTGCCAGTGCCGCGTCGAGCTCTCCTGCCGCCGCGCCCAGCGCGTCGGCGAAGGCCTGGGCGATCCAGCGTGGGTGGGCGTGCACGAACGCGGCATGCCCGATCGGATCGGCCGACGCATCGGGTGCCAGCTCGGCGACCCAGGACGGCTCGTCGCGCCCGGCGATGGTGCGCAACACGCCGTTGACGAAACCCGCTCGCGCCGAATCGAATTCGATTCCGGCTTGCTCGACGGTGGTGGACACCGCCGCGTGCGCGCCGACCCGGGTGCGCAGCAGTTGGTAGGTGCCCAGCCGCAGCAGGTCGAGCAGCACCGGATCGATCGCTTCCGGTGAGCGCCCGGCGGCCGCGCCGATGACCGCGTCGAGCAGTCCCAGGGTGCGGCAGGTGCCGTAGGTCAGCTCGGTGGCGAATGCGGCGTCACGGCCGGTGATACCGCGTCGCCGCAGCACCGCGGGCAGCGCCAGGTTGGCGTATGCCTCGCGCTCGCTGACCGCGCGAAGCACCTCGAACGCGGCGCCGCGCGCCGGATCCAGTGGTTTGCGGCCTGGACCCTTTCGCCCTTTTCTCCGGTTCTGGGGGCGCGTCATGACGCGTGCGCTGCGGGGTCGAGCCGGGCGCCGCGGGCCCAGTCGGCGGCGTCCATGAGTTTCTTGCCGGGCGGCTGAATCTGGCCCAGCCGCACCGGAGCCGAGCCGGTGCCGATCCACACGCCTTTGCGGTCGACGTGAATAGCACCGGGCAGCAACGGTTTTGGTGCTTGGCCGAGGTGCACCGGTCCCAGTTTGATCCGCAGGTCCCCGATGGCCGTCCAGGCACCCGGGTTGGGAGTCACGGCACGGATCCGGCGCTCGACGACCGGAGCCGGCAGGTCCCACCGCACCCGGGCCTGCTCGACGGTGATCTTCGGCGCCATGCTGACGCCCTCGGTCGGTTGCGGGCGCGGTGTCAGTGTCCCGTCGGCGATGCCGTCCAGCGTGGTCGACAGCAGTGCCGCACCCGAAAGCGCCAGCCGCTCAAGCAGATCCGCGGCGGTGTCTGTCGGCCGGATCGTCTCGGTGACGACGCCGTAGACAGGTCCGGAGTCCAGGCTCTTTTCGATCTCGAACGTGGTCGCCCCGGTGATGGCGTCCCCCGCGGCGATGGCAGCCTGCACCGGTGCCGCGCCACGCCACGCCGGCAGCAGCGAGAAGTGCAAGTTGATCCAGCCGTGGGGAGGCACCGCGAGCAGGCCGTCGCCGAGCAGCGCCCCGTAGGCCACCACTGCGCAACAGTCGGGCGCTAGCTCCGCGAGTTCGTCGACGAACTCCGGCGCGTTCGGCCGCGCCGGCCGCAACACCGGAATGCCGCGGTCGAGCGCCGCACGGGCCACCGGTGACGGCGACGGCTTGCCACGCCGGCCGGAGACCGCATCGGGCCGGGTCAGCACAGCCACCACCTCATGCCGGGGCGACTCGATCAGGCGGTGCAGCGCGGGCAGCGCGGGTTGGGGGGTGCCGGCGAAGACGAGGCGCACCGCCCCAGTCTAAGAAGCGCGACGCGGGGCCGCCGAAGATGTAGTAGACATCTACTATTGCTTATACATACTATTTCTGGCAACCACATTCCGATGCCCCCGTTCCCAGGAGTTCCGATGGCCCTCGACACCACCCGCCCCGGCGGCCAAACGCTGCACGCCCTGGTGGCCGAGGAGCTGATGGCGCCGCTGGGCCCGACTCTGGTCGCCGCCGTGCGCATGGGACCCGGCCTTCGCGTTCTCGACGTCGCCGCCGGTTCCGGCAATGTCTCGCTGTCGGCCGCACGCACGGGTGCCACCGTCGTATTCACCGAGCTCACTCCCGAGCTGCTGCGGCGCTCGCAAGCGCTGCCGTTTGGCGATGACGAGTTCGACGCCGTGATCTCGGCGATCGGCGTGATGTTCGCGCCGGACCACCGGCCCGCGGCCAACGAGCTGGTTCGCGTGTGCCGGCCCGGCGGGACGATCGGCGTGATCAGCTGGACCCTAGAGGGATTCTTCGGCCAGATGCTGGCCGCCATCAGCCCCTACCGGCCCAGTGAGTCGGCCGTGATACCGGTGTCGGCGTTGTGGGGTCGCGAGCCTTACGTCAGGGCGCTGCTGGGAAATGGGGTCCGCGGCGTCACGATGCGGCGGGGCGTGTTGGAGGTGAGCCGGTTCGACAGCGCCGAGGCCGTCCGCGACTACTTCAAGCACCACTACGGCCCGACGATCGAGGCCTTCGAAAGCATCGGCGACAACCCGGTGCTGGCCGCCGAACTCGACGCCCAACTCGTCGAAATCGCGCAAGCGTACATGGCCGATGGCGCGATCGAATGGGAGTACCTGCTCGTCACCGCAACCACGAGGTGACCACCGACCACCCTGAGTCCGGCGCCTGCGGCCCTTTGTGCCGGACTCAGGGTTTCTTCTTCCCCGACTACAGATCAACGTCGAGGCTGGCGTCGGGCTCACCACCGGCGGCGGTGAACGCCGTCAGCGCCCGCACCAGCCCCTGACGTTCGGCCGGCGGCATCTTTTCCACGATGCCGGCGATCTCGGCACGCCGATGATCGGTGACGCGCCGGACGACCTCTCGTCCGCGCTTCGTCAACGCGGCGAGCAGTTCGCGCCGCGAGGTGGGGTGTGGCAGCCGGTCGATCAGCCCGGCGGAGACGAGTCGGTCGACCATCCGGCCGGTGGCCGAGGGTTGCACGCCCAACAGGTTTGCCAGCGTGGCCAGGTTGATCGAGCCTCGGTTGGACAAGATCACCAGCGTTCGAAACTGCGGAATGGTGATGCTGTCGTCTACCTGCCCGATCGATCGAGCCGATATCGCCACCAGCAGTCGCGACGCCGTCAGCAACGCGTCGGTGATCGCATCCAGCGATTCGCCTGTCGCCGTCGCGTTTTCGGCTGCCATCGTCCCCCATTTATCCGGGCCCTCCGGCAGTCAACTTCGTCGTCATACCGCACGGGCTAAGGCATAGAAAGTGTAACAGCCTTCGAGTATGGCAGTCATAGACTATTTCGATTAAATATTGTTACCCATACACACCAGGTTGAAGTGGTGTCCTGTGCGGTAACGGATTCACGGTTGCCCCATTCCGACTTTCGGTCGGCCAAGGCAGAGAGAACGTCCTCGGCGAATCCGGTTTGGGCTCAACGTGTTTCGTAACGGCAGATCATCGCAGGCCGTACGGCCAGTGCCACGGCCAACGCGCAAGATCCCACGGCGCGCTTTCGGCCAGCTGAAACATCTTGCTGTCAAGGCCTTTTCACGACCCGGGGTGGCCGTCGCCTTACGCATCCCCATCCAGGTATGCCGCGAACTGACCGTCGGCGGCGGTAAACGCCGCCAGGGCACGCACCAGCCCGTTGCACTCCGGCGGCGCCATTTGTTCCACGATGAGCCCTATCTCCGCACGCTGGTGCGCGGTGACCTGCCGGACCACCTCCCGTCCGCGAAGGGTCGGCGTCACAAGCAATTCCCGGCGCGAGGTCGGGTGCGGGAGCCCGTCAACGAGTCCGGCGCTGACGAGCCGGTCAACCATCCGCCCGGCGCCGGACGGCTTGACGCCCAAGATACCGGCCAATGTGGCTAAGTTGACGGGACCTCCATTCAACAAGATCGCCAGCGCACGGAACTGCGGAATGGTGATGTTCTCGTCAACCACACCAATCGAGTGCGCAGAGATGCTCACCAGCAACCGGGACGCGGTGAGCAGCGCATCGGTGATCGCATGTAGCGACTCGTCGACTGGTGTGATGTTTCCCGTCGGCATCGTGCACCCCTTCCGAGCCGCCATCTCGCGCGCCGGCGCACACAGGAGATGGCCAGAAACGTTTAATCAGACCTCCAACATTGCAGACATATACTGTTGCCTATACGCATTGTAGCCGGAGGCATTATTGCTGCAGGAGGTTTGATGACTACCGACATTTACCAGGACCAAACGCTTGCTGCCACGCACCGCGCGGTGTGGGCATCGGGCGACTACGCCCTCATGGCGGAGGAGGTAATGGCCCCGCTCGGCCCGATCCTGGTAGCCGCCACCGGCATGGGCGTGGGCCATCGCGTGCTCGACGTCGCTGCCGGATCGGGCAATATCTCGCTTCCCGCCGCCAAGACCGGCGCCACAATCACCTCCACTGACCTGACGCCCGAGTTGCTGCGGCGGTCCAAGACAAGGGCCACGGAATTGGGTCTGACGCTCGACTGGCGAGAAGCCAACGCCCACGCCCTGCCGTTCCCCGATGGCGAGTTCGACGTTGTCATGTCGGCGATCGGCGTGATGTTTGCGCCAGATCAACAGTGTGCGGCCGACGAGATGATCCGGGTATGCCGCAGCGGCGGGACGATCGCCGTGATCAGTTGGACCCCCGATGGGTTCTTCGGACGGATGCTGGCCATGATCAGGCCGTATCGGCCGGCTCTGACGGCGGCCATGCCACCGGCGGCAATGTGGGGCCGTGAGGATTACGCCGTTGGGCTGTTGGGAGATCGCGTCGCCAACATCAACACAAAACGAGAAGTGTTGCTGGTGGATCGGTTCCAAACACCCGAGGACGTCCACCACTACTTCAAGAATCACTACGGCCCGACGATCGAGGCATTCGCCAACATCGGCGACAACGCCGTACTGGCCGCCACGCTGGACGCCCAGCTCACCGAACTCGCGCACGAATACCTGGTGGACGGCCTCATGGGATGGGAGTACACGCTGCTGACCGCCGAAAAGAAGTGATGACTAGGGAGCGCTACGTGCGCTGGCCGACCTCGGCGGAGGCCGGCCCGACGGGCCGGGAGGTGCTGAGATCGGTCGCGTCACGAGATTATTGATTATCCGACGGCAGCAGGTCGATTTGGGCTCGCACCGGTCCGTGGGTTTGCCGGGCTGAGCACCCCACGCCGCGGTGTGCCGCCGCATTGTTAGTTTCCTGTTCGGCAGATTTTAGGCTCCCGTTGGTATTGCGTTTGGCCGATATGTTCTCTGGCGCAACGCATTTGACTCATTGTCGCCTGGCGCGCAACGAGTTTTACCGAAATGTAGAGACCACCCCGCAAGTCGCGTTAGCATCCCGTCCTGACCTACGGTTTCGTCGTGACGTTCGCTGCATCGGTGTGTGACGCGTCTTAGGAGGACAGTAGATGTCGTATCTGATCGCGGCGCCAGAGTTCGTATCCGCGGCGGCAACGGATCTGGCTAACATCGGTGAAACGATCAGCCAAGCCAACAGCAGCGGCGCAACCCACCTCGAGCGTGCTGGCCGCCGGCGCCGATGAAGTCTCGGCCGCTATTTCGTCACTGTTCGGCGCCCACGCTCAGGCCTACCAGGCTTTGAGCGCCCAAGCGTCGTCGTTCCATCAGCAATTCGTGCAACTACTGCACGGCGGCGCGGCGCAGTATGCCAGCACGGAGGCCACCAACGCCGAGCAAGCTGCAGTTAGCGCGATCAACACACCCGTCCTGGCAATCTCGGGGCGTCCCCTGATCGGCAACGGCGCCAACGGGACCGCGACGAACCCCAACGGCGGCAACGGCGGCTGGTTGTATGGCAACGGCGGTAACGGCTACTCGCAAACCACGGCCAACAGCACAGCGGGCGGCAACGGCGGGAATGCCGGGCTGATCGGCGACGGCGGCAAAGGCGGGAACGGCGGGGCCAGCTCCGGAGGGACGAAGGCGGGCGGCAACGGTGGTGCCGGAGGCACCGGCGGCTGGCTGTTCGGCGGCGGCGGCGCCGGCGGGGACGGCGGAGCAGGCAGTCTCACGGCTAATGCCGGCAATGGTGGAGCGGGCGGCAATGCCTCGTTCATCGGCAACGGTGGGGTCGGCGGCACCGGCTTCAGCGGCGGCGCCGGCGGCAATGCCGCGGCTATCGGCAGCGGGGGCGAGGGCGGCCTGGCTACGGGTGCCACCGGGGCCACGGGCGGTGCTGGTGGCAGTAGCGGCGTGCTGTTCGGTAACGGCGCCGACGGCGGGTCCGTCGAGCACAGCGGTACGGGCGGCGTTGGCGGCGATGCCGGAGTCATCGGCCGCGCAGGCAACGGCGGCTCCGTCGCGGGCACCGGCACCGGCGGCGCCGGCGGCTACTCCCTGTTCGTGGGCAACGCGGGCGACGGCGGGTCCGTCGGCAGCGGCACGGGCGGCGACGGCGGCTCCGCCCTCGGGTTCGGCAATGGCGGCGCCGGTGGCGACCAAACTGGCGGCGGGACAACTGGCAAGGGCGGCGCCGGTGGCAACGGCGGGTTTTTCCTCGGCAACGGCGGTGACGGCGGGACGGCCACCGCAACATGGTCGGGAATCGGCACCAAACCCTCGGGCGGCAACGGCGGCATGGCCCGACTGCTGGGCAACGGCGGGAACGGTGGGGACGTCGGCACCGGCGGCGTTGCGGGTACCGGCGGCATCGCCGGCATCCTTGGCGTGCCCGGGACCAACGGCAGCGTCATTTAGCGTCATCTAGCGCGCTATCCGACGTGCAGCGGGTCGATCTGTACCCGCGCCGGCTCGTGGGTTTGCCGGGCGCTGAGCACCCCCACGCCGCGGCGTAGCGCCGCCGCCAGGGCAAGCCCCTGCTCACGCCGGATCCGCACCAGCATCCTGATCACCGGCACGCCGGCCGGAATGCCCGCTGGGCGGCGCACGCCGGGCGGCAGATCCACCGGGCCGAGCACGTCGGCCTGCTCGGGCAACCGAGCCTCGTCGAGCAGCGCAGTCACCGCCTCGGCGGCACCATCGATGGCCGCC
Organism: uncultured Actinomycetota bacterium; assembly: GCA_963820985.1. Classification (GTDB taxonomy): domain Bacteria; phylum Actinomycetota; class Actinomycetes; order Mycobacteriales; family Mycobacteriaceae; genus Mycobacterium. Next base: position 410,809 of record CAWGCI010000007.1, read on the forward strand.
ATATGCACACTGGGCGGCAGGCCGACCTCGGTGCGGGCCGCCAGGTCAGCGTCGGCGTGGCCGACCGGATCCCACCGGACCAGCGATTGCACCGTCGGGATGGACGCGTCGGCGACTATCGTCACCACGCCGCCCTCTCCCCGGGGCCGCACCAGGGCGGCCGCGGACATCCAGCGCCACAGGGCATCCTCGGCAGCGCGCAGGTCCTGCCGGCCCAGCAGCGCCCAGGTGTCCAACAGCAGCGCCGCGCCGTACCCACCCGAGGCTTGCGGTTCGGCCCCCGGGGTAGCGACAACCAGGGCGGGCCGAGCGTCGACCTCCGTGACGATGGCATCGCCGGCCGAGGTGACCACGGGAGTCCCGGGAAAGGCCCGGCCGAGTTCCTCGGCGGTACGCTCGGCGCCGACGACGACCGCGCGCACCGCCTCCGAACCGCAGCGCGCACAGCGCAGGGTCGGTTCGGCGCGGCCGCACCAGCGGCACAACGCACCCGGTCCACGTTCTTGCAGCGAGAGCGGGCCGGTGCAGTGCCGGCAACGGGCAATGTTGCGGCAGCGGCCGCAGGCCAGCGAGGGCACGTACCCGCGCCGCGGTACCTGCACCAGCACCGGCGCTTGCGCCTCGAGCGCGGAGCGGGCGGCCCGCAGCGCGATGGACGGAAGGCGCGCGGTGCGGGCCGCCGGGTCGCGTTCCTCGGCATATCCGCTGTCGTCCAGGGCCACCACCCGCGGGGTGCGGGCGCGAACCACCGCCCGCGCCGCGACCAGGTCGTGCGCCCAACCGCTGTGCACCAACGCGTGGGCCTCGGCGGTTCGCGAGTAGCCGCCGATCAGCGCGGCGCACCGCGCCTGGTGCGCGCGCAGCATCGCCACCTCGCGGGCATGCGGATACGGCGCCCGCGGCTCGACCAGGCTGTCGTCGGAGTCGGCCCACACCAGGACCAGCCCCAGGTCGCTCAGCGGAGCGAACACCGCGCTGCGGGTGCCGATCACCAGTCGCGCGCTGCCGCGCAGCGCCGCCAGCCAGCGCCGGTAGCGGGCGGCCGGCCCCAGGCCGGCCGAGAGGGCCACCACGCTGTGTTCGTCGATGCGGGTCGTCGCGGCAAGCCACAGCGTGTCCAGGTCGCGCTGGTCGGGCACGATCGCCAGCGCCGTGCGTCCCGCGCGCACGGTCTGCGCCGCGGCCTCGGCGAATCGGTCCGCCCACGGCTCGCCCGGTAGCGCCTGCCAGACGGCGCGGGCGGCACGGGACTCGGCCAGGGCGGTCAAGAACTGTTCCCCGCGGCGGCCGTATACCTCCCAGCCCGACGGGTCCACCGGCGCGACAGTCAGCAGAGCCAGCGCCGACGTGGGTTCGCGCTCCACCCTGGCGTGGCGGGGCGGCACCGCCAACCGCAACACGTCCGGCCGGGTGCCGGCGTAGCGAGCCGCCACCGCGTCGACCAGTCGGCGGATTTCCGCAGTGAGCACCGGCTCTGCGGACACCACACGATCGAGCCAGCCCAGCTTTCCGGTGTGATCGGTGTCGTGGCGGCGCTCCAGGATGAACCCGTCGACAAGCCGGCCGTGAAACCGCACCCGCACCCGCACCCCCGGCTGGGCATCGTCGGACTGCTCGGCGGACACCAGGTAGTCGAACTCGCGATCCAGGTGCGGCACCGACAGCATCGGCAGCACGCGGGCGATCGGCTCCACCTCGACGGGCGTGCGCCCTTTCTGGCTCACGGCTAACGCCTGAACATGTTGTCAGACAGCCTCGGTCGCAGCGGTAGGAGTATCGTCCGTGTCCCCTCGACCGAAGAAGAACCCGGCCGTGATGAGGATCTCGGCCGCGGCGTATGACCACCAGATCGGCACCGCCAGTGCCTCGTTGCCCAGAATGAAGCGGCCGATGGCGATCATCGAGTCCGACGCCGCGAAACACACCGCGCCCACCGCGGTCCACATCGTCGGCAACCGCGCCAACAATGCCGTGCAGACCATTGCGGACAACACGACGAGGTAGACCGTCACCGGAATCGTCAGCTTTTCGGCGCCCAGGTGGGGCCAGAACCATACCAACAGCCCCGTCGCGGCAACGCACATCGCGACGACGGCGGCGATCCGCGGATGCGACGGCCGTGCACCCATCGCCAGGGGAAGCAGAGCACCCAGAAAACACAAGTGGGCCAACAGAAACGCCGCCAGCCCGGCCACGAATGACTGTGTCCACCAAGGGATCGCCAACAGCCAGTCGCCGACGGCCGAAAACAGCAGCGCCGGCATGAGCCACCGCCGGTCGCGGACGATGGGGTGCGCGACCGCGGCGATCGTCAACAGCACCGCCATCGATGCCTTGAACGGCGGCTGCAGAATCCAGTGCCCGGTCAACTCCGTGCCTGGCGGGGAGCGCAACGCGATCACGGTCAGGTACACGCCGTAGGCGATCGCCGCCCAGCCGGCGACCACCCAGGCGCCGGCGACCAGGCGGGTTGCGTACGGTACCTCCATGCCCAGTTTGGACAACACAGCCGACGAAAATCCGACGATCGACCCCATCCTGCTGAAGGTACTGGATGCGGTTCCGTTCCGGCTATCCACCGAAGACGGAATCGACGCGGCCAGGCAGCGATTGCGCGATCTGCCACGCCGGCCGTTCCACCCCGAACTGCGGGTGGAGGACCGCCACATCGACGGTCCGGCGGGCCCGATTGGGATCCGGATCTATTGGTCACCAACCCATTCCGAATTCAGCGCGCAAAGCTCCCGGCCGTCGGTGGTGGTGTATTTCCACGGCGGTGGTTTCGTGATGGGCGACCTCGACACCCACGACGGCACCTGCCGCCAGCACGCCGTCGGCGCCGACGCGGTCGTGGTGTCCGTCGACTACCGGTTAGCACCCGAGCACCCCTACCCCGCCGCCATCGAAGACGCTTGGGCCGCAACGCTATGGGTCGCGCAATATGGCGTCGAGGTCGGTGCGGACGCCACCCGGATGGCCGTCGCCGGGGACTCGGCGGGCGGAAACATCGCCGCGGTCATCGCACAACGCTCCCGCGATAACGGCGGACCTTCGATCGCCTTCCAGCTGTTGTGGTATCCCTCCACGCTGTGGGACGCGTCGCTGCCGTCGTTCACCGAGAACGCCACCGCGCTCATTCTTGACGCCAAGGCCATCGCCGACTTTTCCCGTTGGTACGCAGGCGAAATCGACATGTCCAACCCGCCGCCGGGGATGGCGCCGGGCCGCGCGCAGAACCTGGCCGACCTGGCGCCGGCCTACATCGGCGTCGCCGGCCACGACCCGCTGCGCGACGACGGCATCCGCTACGGCGAGCTGCTGGCCGCCGCCGGTGTGCCCGTCGAAGTGCACAACGCCGAGACACTGGTGCACGGCTACGTCGGCTACGCGGGCGTGGTGCCCGCCGCCACCGCCGCGCTGGACAGCGGGCTGACGGCGCTGCGGGCGGCGCTGTACGGGTAGGTGCGGTGCTGCGTACGGTTAAGTCCATGACGCAGCCAACCAGCACCCGGCCAGGTATCGATCCGACGCTGAAGGCGCTGCTCGACGCGTTCCCGCTGACCTTCACCGCGGCCGACGGCGTCGAAGTGGCACGCGAGCGGCTCCGGCTGCTGAAGGCTCCCCCGGAAATGCTGCCCGACCTGCGCATCGAGGAACGGACTGTCGGATATGGCGACCTCACCGACATTCCAGTGCGGATTTATTGGCCACCCATGGCGGCCCATGACAACCTGCCGGTGGTCGTCTTCTACCACGGCGGCGGCTGGTGCATCGGTGATCTGGAGACTCACGACCCGGTCGCCCGGGCGCACGCCGTCGAGGCGGAGGCCATTGTGGTGTCGGTCGACTACCGGCTCGCCCCGGAGCATCCGTTCCCGGCCGGGATCGACGACAGCTGGGCGGCATTGCGCTGGGTCGGCGAACACGCCGCCGAGCTGGGCGGTGACCCGGACCGGATCGCGGTCGCCGGTGACTCCGCGGGCGGCAACATCTCGGCGGTGATGACACACCTGGCCCGCGATAACGACGGGCCACAGTTGGTGTTCCAGCTGCTGTGGTATCCGTCGCTCACGGCCGACCTGTCGCTGCCGTCCCACACCGAGAATGCCGACGCACCCATCCTGGACCGCGACGTCATCGAAGCGTTCGTGAGCTGGTATGTGCCGGACACGGACATCAGCGACCCCAAAGCGCTGCCTACCACCCTGGCCCCGGCGAACGCCACCGACCTGTCCGGCTTGCCGCCCGCCTTCGTCGGCACCGCCGAACATGACCCGGTGCGCGACGACGGCGCCCGCTACGCCGAGCTGCTGCGCGCCGCCGGCGTGCCCGTGGAGTGGAGCAACGAGCCGACCATGGCGCACGGCTACGCCAGCTTCGCTCTGGTGGTCCCCGCCGCCGCCGAGGCCACCAACCGGGGATTGGCCGCCCTCAAGAAGGCTCTCCATTCCTGAGCATCCCTAGGCTCGGCGGGAATACGCGCTGGGCGGCAAGCCGTACCAGCGGTTGAAAGCGTGCGAGAACGTCGAGGCTTCGGTGTAACCCAGCCGCGTGGACACTTCTTCCACGGTCAGTCCGACGTTGCGCAGCGGATCGGCGGCCACGGTGGACCGTGCCTCGTTCAGCAGGGCACGAAACGACGTGATGACGCGCGACGCCATCACGATCGGATTCGACGCGGACGACGGTTTCCTGGGCCGGCTGCGCGGCAGCGATATCGCCCGATTCCGCTGTGCGGGAAGGCGTTTCGTCTCCGTCAGCCATCCCGACTATGTCGATCACGTATTGCACGAGGCCCGGCTGCGCTACGTCAAGTCAAATGAATACGAGCCCATCCGGGCCACCGCCGGCATCAATTTGCTCACCGACGAGGGTGATTCCTGGGCCGCCCACCGCGGCGTGCTCAACCCGACCTTCGCCCGGCGCCACCTCAACGGCGTCGTCGACCTGATGATCGACCCGATCATCGACGTCGCCGACGCGCTGAGACACCGGCGCGCGAGTTCGACATGCACGACACGATGGTCGAGGCGACCCTGCGGGTCGTCGCCAATTCCCTGTTCAGCCAGGACTTCGGGCCGTTGGTGCAGAGCATGAGTGACCTGGCGACACGGGGCCTGCGGCATGCGGAGCGGCTGCAGCGGCTGATTCGCCGCGGCACCACCGTCGTCATCCCGATCCACCACATTCACCATGACCCGCGCTGGTGGCGCGACCCGCAAGAATTCGATCCGAGCAGTTCTTAACGGGCGCCAAGGACCGCCCGCGCTCGGCGTACCTGCCGTTTGGCGGGGGTCGGCGCATCTGTATCGGGCAGAGCTTCGCGTTGATGGAGATGATTCTGATCATTGCGGCAATCATGAGTCAGCGCTTCACGTTTGACTTACCGTCTGATGCAGACCCCGGTCCCCCTGTCGAACTCGAGGCGACACTGACACTGCGGCCAAAAAACGGAGTGCACCTGATCGCGAGGAGCCGCCCATGAGCATCACGCCCGATTACCACGTGCTGATCGTCGGTGCCGGATTCTCCGGCATCGGCGCCGCCGTCGAGCTCGACCGGGCCGGATTCACCGATTTCGTTTTGCTCGAAGCCGGCGACGGCGTGGGCGGCACCTGGCATTGGAACACGTATCCCGGTATCGCCGTGGATATTCCGTCGTTTTCCTACCAATTCTCTTTCGAGCAGAGCCGGCACTGGTCGCGAACCTACGCGCCTGGCCGCGAGCTGAAGGCCTACGCCGAATACTGCGTCGACAAGTACGGCATCCGGTCGCGGATCCGGTTCAACACCAAGGTCATCTCCACCGAGTTCGACGAAGAACATGGACTCTGGCGGGTGCAGACGGACCCGGGCGGAGAGGTCACCGCCAGGTTCGTCATCAGCGCCAGCGGGGTGCTGACCGTGCCGAACCTGCCCGACATCGACGGGGTGGACTCGTTCGCCGGCATCACCATGCACACCGCGCGGTGGGATCACGGCCAGGACCTGACCGGCAAGCGCGTCGCCATCATCGGCACCGGCGCCTCTGCCGTGCAAGTGATCCCCGAGATCGCGCCGATTGTGGAGCATCTGACGGTGTTTCAGCGCACCCCGATCTGGTGCTTCCCCAAGTTCGACGTCCCGCTTGCCCGCCGCGGCCCGCTGGGCGATGCGGATTCCCGGCGGCAAAGTCCTGCAGCGGCTGCTCAGCCAGGCGTTCGTCGAGGTGACCTTCCCGATCTCGGCGCAGTACTTCACGGTGTTTCCCTTGGCGAAACGGATGGCGTCGGCGGGCCGCAGTTATCTGCGGCAACAGGTCGACGATCCCGTGGTGCGCGACAAACTCACCCCGCGCTACGCAGTGGGCTGTAAACGGCCCGGCTTCCACAACGGCTACCTGGCCACGTACAACCGCGGCAACGTGCGGCTGGTCACCGAGCCGATCGCCAAGGTGACGCCGTCGGCGGTAACCACCACGGACGGGGAGAACCACGAAGTCGACGTACTGATACTGGCGACGGGCTTCAAAGTCATGGACACCGATAACGTCCCCACCTACGCCGTCACCGGAAGCGGCGGCCGGTCGTTGAGCCGATTCTGGGACGAGCAGCGATCGCAGGCCTACGAGGGCGTCAGCGTTCCCGGTTTCCCGAACATGTTCACCGTGTTCGGCCCGTACGGCTACGTCGGCTCGTCGTATTTCGCGCTCATCGAGACGCAGACACATCACATCGTGCGCTGCCTGAAGCGAGCGCGGCGCGATGGGGCGACCCGCGTCGAGGTGACCGAGGAGGCCAACGCCCGCTACTTCGCCGAGATGATGCGCAAGCGCCACCGGCAGATCTTCTGGCAGGAGAGTTGCCGGCTGGCCAACAGCTACTATTTCGACAAGAACGGCGACGTGCCGCTGCGCCCCACCACCACGGTGGAAGCCTACTGGCGGAGTCGGCGCTTCGATCTGGACGACTATCGATTCACCGGCTAGGGGGCGGAGGCCTCGATGGCGAAGGAGTTCTCGCGCATCGACGAGTCCCTCCGCGAGTTCATCGGCGAACAGGCCATGTTCTTCGTCGCCACCGCGCCGACCGAAGGTGGGCGAATCAACCTCTCGCCCAAGGGATACAGCGATACGTTCGCGGTGATCGACGACCACACCGTCGCCTATCTCGATCTGTTCGGCAGCGGTGTCGAGACCATCGCGCACCTGCGTGACAACGGCCGGATCACCCTCATGTTCTGCTCGTTCACCCGCAACTCGCGGATCCTGCGACTGTTCGGCACCGGCCGCGTCGTCCGTCCCGACGATGCCGAATTCGACAGCCTCAGAACACATTTCGCGCAGTCACATCCGGGCATCCGGGCCGCCGTCGTCGTCGACCTCGAACGGATCGCCGACGCCTGCGGATACGCGGTGCCCTACTACGAGCTCGTCGACGAACGACCGGTGCTCGACGCCTATCACAGCAAGCAGCCGGACGAGAAGTACGCTCAGGAGATCGCCACCCGCAACCGGCACAGCATCGACGGCCTGCCCGCACTCGAGCCCGACCACCCGCTGCCGCCGCGCTAACGGCGCGACTGCGCTCGCGATAACTAAATCGCGCGCTTGAGGTCGTCGACCTTGTCGAGCCGCTCCCACGGCAGGTCGATGTCGGTGCGGCCGAAGTGCCCGTAGGCGGCCGTCTGCGCGTAGATCGGGCGCAGCAGGTCCAGGTCGCGGATGATCGCGCCGGGCCGCAGGTCGAACACCTCGGGCACGATCTTCTCGATCTTGACCGGGTCGACGATCGCGGTTCCGAAGGTCTCGATGAACAGCCCGACCGGGGCCGCCTTGCCGATCGCGTAGGCCACCTGCACCTCGACCCGCTCCGCCAGGCCGGCGGCGACGATGTTCTTGGCCACCCAGCGCATCGCGTACGCCGCCGAGCGGTCCACCTTGGACGGATCCTTGCCGGAGAAGGCGCCGCCGCCGTGACGGGCCCACCCGCCGTAGGTGTCGACGATGATCTTGCGGCCGGTCAGCCCCGCGTCGCCCATCGGGCCGCCAAGGACGAACTTGCCGGTCGGGTTCACCAGCACCCGCGTCGACGACGCATCCAGGGTGTGGTGGGCTAGCTCATCGAGCACGGTCTGCAACACATGCCGCCGGATGTCGGGATCCAGCGTCTTTTCCAGGTCGATCCCGTCGGCGTGCTGGGTGGAGATGACCACGGTGTCCAGCCGTACCGGGACGTCATCCTCGTACTCGATGGTGACCTGAGTCTTGCCGTCCGGACGCAGGTAGGGCAGCGTCCCGTTCTTGCGGACCTCGGTCAGCCGCCGCGACAGCCGATGCGCCAGCGCGATGGGCAGCGGCATCAGTTCGGGGGTGTCGTTGATCGCATAGCCGAACATCAGGCCCTGGTCGCCGGCGCCCTGGGAGTCCAGCGGATCCGCGGCGCCCTCGACGCGCGCCTCGTGGGCGGTGTCCACACCCTGGGCGATGTCGGGAGACTGCGCGCCGATGCCGATGTTCACCCCGCACGACGCCCCGTCGAAGCCCTTGTCCGACGAGTCGTAGCCGATATCGAGGATCCGCGCGCGCACGGTGTTGGTGATGTCGGCGAACGCCGCTTTCGCGTTCGTCGTCACCTCGCCCACCACGTGCACCTGCCCGGTGGTCACCAACGTCTCGACCGCGACACGTGAGCGCGGATCCTCCGCCAGCAGCGCGTCGAGGACCGAGTCGCTGATCGCGTCACAGATCTTGTCGGGATGTCCCTCTGTCACCGACTCACTGGTAAACAGCCGACCCTTCTCGCTCACCCTGTCATCCTTTCGTGCTGCGTAAACTTAGATAGTCGAATTACTTTAGACGCCCATGACTGAACCGGCTCAGCCGGGGCGTGTGCAAGTCTGCCGAAGGCCGTTATCCGGCGTCACCGTGCAGGAACGCGACGATCGCGTCCACAATACGACTGGCCATCGCCGTCTTGGAGCCGTGCTGCAGTGCGGACTCGGTGCCGTCGGACGCCAGCAGCCAGCCGTCGTTGCTGTCCACCTCGAACGCCCGGCCGTCGCCCACCGCGTTGACGACCAACAGGTCGCATCCCTTGCGGCGCAGCTTCGCCCGGGCGTGGAATAGCACGTCCCCGTTGGCGTCGCCGGTCTCGGCGGCGAACCCGACAATGGCGCGCATGTTGGGCAGCTCCCCGTGGGCGCGCGCCCGCACCGCACCGGCCAGCACGTCGTCGTTGCGCACCAACTCGATCGTCGGCGCATCGTCACGACTGTCTGGGCCCTTTTTGATCTTGGCGGCGGAAACCTGCGCGGGACGGAAGTCGGCGACGGCCGCGGCCATCACCAGCACGTCGGCGTCGGGCGCGTGCTTGGACACCGCGTTCCCGAGTTGCTCGGCCGAGCTGACGTGCACCACGTCGACGCCGGCCGGGTCGATGAGCCCCGCGGTGTGCCCGGCGATCAGCGTGACCTGGGCGCCGCGCTGGGCGGCGACGCGGGCGACCGCGTAGCCCTGCTTGCCCGAGCTGCGGTTGCCGATGAAGCGCACCGGATCGATGGCCTCGCGGGTGCCGCCGGCGGTCACCAGAACCTTGCGCCCGGCCAGGTCGTAGGGCAGGGCGTCGTGGCGTTCCAGCAGCAGGTGGGCCAGGGTGGTGATCTCCTCGGCCTCGGGTAGCCGGCCTGGCCCGCTGTCGGCGCCGGTGAGCCGCCCGAATGCGGGTTCCAGCACCACAGCACCCCGGCGCCGCAGCGTGGCCACGTTGTCGACGGTGGCCGGGTGTAACCACATCTCGGTGTGCATCGCCGGCGCGAACATCACCGGGCAACGCGCCGTCAGCAGGGTCGCGGTCAGCAGATCGTCGGCGCGGCCGGCCACGGCCCGGGCCAGCGTGTCGGCGGTGGCCGGAGCGACCACGACCAAGTCGGCCTGCTGGCCGAGACGGACATGCGGCACCTCGGGAACGTCGGAGAAGACGCCCGTGTGCACGGGCTGACCGGTGAGCGCCTCGAAGGTGGCGGCCCCGACGAAGCGCAGTGCGGATTCGGTGGGGATGACCCGGACCTCATGACCGGCCTCGGCGAGCTGACGGACGACGGTGCACGCCTTGTAGGCGGCGATGCCCCCGGAGACGCCGACAATGACTCGTTTAGGGATCCCCTTGCCGTCCATCCGGCCCTGGCCTGTTACTCGCCCTCGGTGTGCTCGAGCAGGTCGGCGTGAATTTCGCGCAACGCGATGGACAACGGCTTTTCCTGCAGCCCAGGCTCGACCAGCGGGCCGACGTACTCGAGGATCCCCTCGCCGAGCTGGTTGTAGTAGTCGTTGATCTGCCGGGCGCGCTTGGCCGCGTAGATCACCAGCGCGTACTTACTCGAGACCCGCTCCAGCAATTCGTCGATGGGCGGGTTGGTGATGCCCAGCGGGGTGTCGTAGGCGCCTTGTCCACCCGCGGACGGATCGAACTGATCCACGGCGGGGATGGCGGCCAACGACGCGTCGGACTGCGGAATACTCACGTGCAAAATCTCCTGGCGACGTAGCGGGGTGCGATTAAGGGCTGGAGAACTGGTGTTACTGCGCAGTTTCCACCAGCAAGGCTACCAATTCCGCGCACGCAGACTCTAATCGCGTGTTCACGACGACCTCGTCGAAGTCGTCCTGGGCGGCCAATTCGGTGCGCGCGGTGTCCAGCCGGCGCTGTATTGCCTCGGGTGTCTCGGTGCCCCGGCCGATCAGCCGGGCCTTGAGGTCCTCCCAGCTCGGCGGGGCCAGAAAGACGGTCATGACCTCGGGCATCGCCTTCTTGATCGACCTGGCCCCAGCCAGGTCGACCTCGATCAGCACCGGAAGACCGGCGGCGATGGCGTCCTGCACGGGCTCGGCCAGGGTGCCCGATCGCTGCAGGCCGCCGTGGATCTCGGCCCATTCCAGCAGGTCACCCTGGTCGATCAGGTGCTGGAAGCGGGCGGGGCTGACGAAGTGGTAGTCGACGCCGTCGATCTCGCCCGGCCGCGGCGCGCGCGTGGTGACCGAGACGCTGAAGTGCAGGTTCGGAATGCGCTCGCGCAGACACCGGACCACGCTGGATTTACCGACCGCTGAGGGACCGGACAGTACGACGACACGTCCTCTGCCCGGTCCCCGGCCGGCGCTCACAGGCGCTGTTGGGTCGGCGGGGTTAGGAGCCGAACTTTTCCAGCAATGCCTTGCGCTGACGATCGCCGAGGCCACGCAGGCGGCGGGTCGGCGCGATCTCAAGCTCGGTCATGATTTCCTGCGCCTTGACCTTGCCCACCTTCGGCAAGGCCTCGAGCAGTGCAGACACCTTCATCTTGCCCAGGACTTCGTCTTTCTCGGCGTCCTTGAGCACCTGGGTGAGGTTGGTGCCGCCACGCTTGAGCCGGTCCTTGAGCTCTGCTCTCGCTCGACGTGCGGCAGCAGCCTTCTCCAACGCGGCCGCGCGCTGCTCGTCGGTCAACTGGGGAAGGGCCACGATTCCTCCGTCTCTCATCGATCACAATCGATCTTTGTTTATCTCAGCCGGGGTACTCCAGCCAGCGGGAACGACCGTACTCACGCTTCCTGACGAAATCTAACCCGACCCCCCGATTTTGGGGACAAAAGTGCAGCATGAGCGCGGCGCGGCGACCGCGCGTGCCACCGCCGGGCGGTCCTTCGGGCGCCGCTGACAGGGGTCTGATAGCGCGGCGCGCCAGCGGTGTCGGGTGCGGTTTCTGAGCCCGAAAATGGGCCTTTACCTGCGGTTTTTCTGGTGTTGGGCGGGCCGGCGCACCCGTGCGTCGACGGGCCCGCGCCGATGCCTGGGGTTGCGCACGGAGGGCGGTCGCGGGCCCTGATGTTCCCCGTGCTGGAAATTACGATTTTCGTTGCGTGTCGCGCGTGTCGCGCCGCCCCACAAACGCGCCCATCAAGCGAGGTAGGCCACCGCATCGCGCATCTGCTCGCCCGCCGCGCGCAGTTCCGGCACGCCTGGGCCGGCCCGCAGCACCTCACGAGACACCGCGGGCAACAGCTGGCCGGGCGCCGCCCCGCCCAGGCCGGCGAGCTGCTCAGGCCGGCCGCCCTGCGCCCCGATTCCCGGCACCAGCACCGGTCCATCGAGGGCGGACAGATCGGGCGGCTTGAGGGTGGTCGCCCCCACGACCACGCCGACGGATCCCGGCTCCCCGGGCTTCGCGCTGTGACTGGCGGTCTTGTTGATCACCGCCGCCTGGTCGACGATCAGCTGCGCGACCGTGCGCTCGTCGAATCGGGCCTGCTGGACGGTCGCGCCCTCCGGGTTGGAGGAGGCGGCCACCACGAACACCCCCCGATCATGTGCCGCCGCGGTCTCCAGCAGCGGCCGCAGCGAGCCGAACCCCAGATAGGGCGAGGCCGTCACCGCGTCGGCGGCCAGCGGCGAGTCGCCCGCCCAGGCGGCGGCATAGGCCGCCATCGTCGTCCCGATGTCGCCCCGCTTGGCGTCGGCCAGCACCAGCACCCCGGCCTCGCGCAGCGCGCCGATGGTGCGTTCCAGCACGGCGTACCCGGCGGCGCCGTAGGCCTCGAAGAACGCCACCTGGGGTTTGACGACCGCGAAACCGGCGAAGGCCTCGATACAGCTGTCGCAGAACGCGGCCAGCCCGTCGGCAGTGGCGGGCAGACCCCAGGCCGTCAGCAGCTCGGGATGCGGGTCGATGCCCAGGCACAGCGGGCCGCGGCGGCGTCTCGCCTCGGCCAACCGGGCGCCGAACCCGGTCACTGTGCACTGCCGGCGCCTTGCGCCTCGATCACGCTGTGCAGCTCCTGCAGCGAGCGCACCCCGATGTCGCCGCGGATCCCCGCTTCGATGCCCTGCACGGCGGCCGACGCGCCCTGCACCGTCGTGATACAGGGGATGTTGACGGCGACCGCGGCCGAGCGGATCTCGTAACCGTCGACGCGTGGACCGGAGTTACCGAAGGGCGTGTTGATCACCATGTCGACCTCGCCGGCCCGGATCGCGTCGACGGCCGACATCTCGGGACGGCCCGGCTGCGGCTCCTCGAAATGCTTGCGCACCTCTTCGCACGGAATCCCGTTGCGGCGCAGCATCTCTGCCGTTCCCTCGGTAGCCAGCACGCGGAAACCCAAGTCGGCCAGGCGCTTAACCGGAAACACCAGCGAGCGCTTGTCCCGGTTGGCGACGGACACGAATATGGTGCCTTCGGCCGGCAACGACCCGTAGGCAGCGGTCTGGCTCTTGGCGAATGCGCTGCCGAAGTCGCGGTCGATGCCCATCACCTCGCCGGTCGATTTCATTTCCGGGCCGAGCAGCGAATCGATGGCGGCTCCGTCGGCGCGGCGGAACCGGTGGAACGGCAGCACGGCTTCCTTGACCGCGATCGGCGCGGACGGGGCAGCGTTCGCGCCGTCCCCGACGGCCACCAGCATGCCCTCGTCACGTAGCTGGGAAATCGTGGTGCCCAACATGATCCGCGCGCACGCCTTGGCCAGCGGGATCGCGGTGGCCTTCGATACGAACGGCACGGTGCGGCTGGCGCGCGGGTTGGCCTCCAGCACGTAGAGCACGTCGTCCTTGAGGGCGTACTGCACGTTGAGCAGACCGACGACGCCGATGCCGTGTGCGATCGCCTCGGTCGCGCGGCGCACCTTCTCGATGTCGCTGCGGCCTAATGTCACCGGCGGCAGCGCGCAGGCCGAGTCGCCGGAGTGGATGCCGGCCTCCTCGATGTGCTCCATGACCCCGCCGATGTAGACCTCGGCGCCGTCACACAGCGCGTCGACGTCGATCTCGACCGCATCCTCGAGGAAGCGGTCGACGAGCACCGGATGCTCGGGAGAGAGCTGGGTGGCCCGGGTGATGTAACCCTCCAGCGTCGCCTCGTCATAGACGATCTCCATGCCGCGACCGCCCAGCACATAAGACGGCCGCACCAGCACCGGATAGCCGATGTCCTCGGCGATCCGGCGGGCCTGCGCGAAAGTGGTTGCCATGCCGTACTTCGGCGCCGGCAATCCGGCGGTGTTCAGCAGGTCGCCGAAGGCGCCGCGGTCCTCGGCCAGGTCGATGGCCTCCGGTGGGGTGCCCACGATCGGGACTCCGGCGTCGGCGAGCCGCTGTGCCAGCCCGAGCGGCGTCTGACCGCCGAGTTGCACGATCACCCCGATCACACCCGGCCCGCCTTCGCCCGACTGGGCCTCAGCGCGAAAGACCTCCAGCACGTCCTCGAACGTCAGGGGCTCGAAGTAGAGCCGGTCGGCGGTGTCGTAGTCGGTGGACACCGTCTCCGGGTTGCAGTTGACCATCACGGTCTCAAACCCGGCCTGGCTCAGCGTCGTTGCTGCGTGCACGCAGCTGTAGTCGAACTCGATGCCCTGGCCGATCCGGTTCGGCCCCGACCCCAGGATCAACACCTTGGGCTTCTCGGTCTGCGGGGCCACCTCGCTCTCGGCGGCCGGGTCTAATTCATAGCTGCTGTAGTGGTAGGGCGTCTTGGCCTCGAACTCGGCTGCGCAGGTGTCGACCGTCTTGTACACCGGGTGGATGCCGAGGCGCTCGCGCAGCGACCGAACCCCGCCTTCCCCGGCCAATTCCGGTCGCAGCGCGGCGATCTGGCGATCCGACAGCCCGCTGTGCTTGCCGCGCCTTAACAGCTCGGCGTCCAGCACCGGCGCGTCGACCAGCTCGCCGCGCAGCGCCACCAGCTCACCGATCTGCGCGACGAACCACGGATCCACGCCGCTGGCCTCCGCGACGCTTTCGATCGACGCGCCCAGCCGCAGCGCGAGCTCGAGGTCGTAGAGCCGGCCTTCGGTGGGGGTCTGCAGCCGGGTGAGCGTGGCCTCGATGTCGCCTTCGGCGTCCGGCTTGGTCCAGAACCCGGCACGGTCCGTCTCCAGGGACCGCATCACCTTACCCAGCGCCTCGATGAAGTTGCGGCCCAACGACATTGCCTCCCCGACGGATTTCATCGTGGTGGTCAGGGTGGGATCGGCGCCGGGGAATTTCTCGAAGGCGAACCGCGGCGCCTTGACCACGACGTAGTCGAGGGTGGGCTCGAAGCAGGCGGGCGTTTCCTTGGTGATGTCGTTGACGATCTCGTCGAGGGTGTAGCCGATGGCCAGCTTGGCCGCGATCTTGGCGATCGGGAAGCCGGTGGCCTTGGACGCCAGCGCACTCGACCGGGACACCCGCGGGTTCATCTCGACGACGACCAGCCTGCCGTCTTTCGGGTCGATGGCGAACTGGATGTTGCAGCCGCCGGTGTCCACACCGACCTCGCGCAGGATCGCGATGCCCAGATCCCGCATCCGCTGGTATTCCCGGTCGGTTAGCGTCATGGCCGGCGCGACCGTCACCGAGTCGCCGGTGTGCACGCCCATCGGGTCGACGTTCTCGATCGAGCACACCACCACCACGTTGTCATGGCCGTCGCGCATCAGCTCGAGCTCGAATTCCTTCCACCCGAAGATCGATTCCTCGATCAGCACGTTGGCGCTGGGGCTCGCGGCCAGTCCGGCGCCGGCCATCCGGTCGACCTCCTCGACGGATCGCGCCATGCCCGAGCCCAGTCCGCCCATGGTGAAGCTGGGCCGCACCACGACCGGCAGGCCCACTTCCTCGACCGTCTCGCGGACCTCGTCCATGGTGAAACACACTCGGCTGCGGGCGGATTCGCCGCCCACCTTGGCGACGATGTCCTTGAACCGCTGCCGGTCCTCGCCACGCTGGATGGCGTCGAAGTCGGCGCCGATGAGCTCGACGTTGTACCGCTCCAGCGCCCCGTTCTCGTAGAGCGCCACCGCCGTGTTGAGCGCCGTCTGCCCGCCGAGGGTGGCCAGCAGCGCGTCGATCTTGTTGCCGCGCTCGGCCTGCTGGGCGATCACCCGTTCGACGAACGCGGGGGTGATGGGTTCGACGTAGGTGTGGTCGGCGTACTCCGGGTCGGTCATGATGGTCGCCGGATTCGAGTTGACCAGGCTGACCTGCAGGCCCTCGGCGCGCAGCACCCGGCACGCCTGCGTGCCCGAGTAGTCGAACTCGCAGGCCTGCCCGATGACGATCGGGCCCGAGCCGATCACCAGGACGTGGTTGAGATCCGTCCGCCGCGGCACTAGCGCCCTCCTTTCCAGGCGCGAGAGTGCGCAGTTGTACAGGGTTTACGGCGTGTCGCTGTGCAAACACGCACGCTCGCGCTCATCGCGCACCTGCCATGAGCTCGACAAAGCTATCGAAGAGGTATTCGGCATCGTGGGGTCCGGCGGCGGCCTCGGGGTGGTATTGCACCGAGAAGGCGCGCCCGTCAACGAGTTTGACGCCTTCCACCACGCCGTCGTTGGCGCAGGTGTGACTGACGACCGCGGGGCCGAACGGCGTATCGAAGGACTGGCCGGCCTCCCCTTCCAGCGCGAAACCGTGGTTCTGCGCGGTCACTGCGACCCGCCGGGTGGCGTAGTCGATGACCGGGATGTTGATGCCGCGGTGGCCGAACACCATCTTGTAGGTCGACAGGCCGAGCGCCCGGCCCAGGATCTGATTGCCGAAACAGATGCCGAACAACGGTATTCCCGCGCCCAGCACCTCGCGGGTGAGCGCGACGACGTGGTCGGCGGTGGCCGGATCGCCCGGCCCGTTGGACAGGAACACGCCGTTCGGTTTGATGTCGGCGATCTGCTCGAAGGTCGCCGACGCCGGCAGCACGTGGCTGCGGATCCCGCGCCGGGCGAAGTTGCGTGGCGTGTTGGTCTTGATGCCCAGGTCGAGAGCGGCCACCGTAAACCGGTGCGGCACCTCGGGTTCGACGACATAGACATCATCGGTGCTGACCTCGCCGGCCAGATCGGCGCCCAGCATCGGCTGCTGCCTGCGTACCCGGTCAACCAGCTCGGCCGGGTCGGCGAGCGATGCGCCCGAGAACACGCCGGCCTTCATCGACCCGCGGCTGCGCAGATGGCGCACGACCGCCCGGGTGTCGATGCCGGCGATCCCGACGATGTTTTGCCGGACCAGCTCGTCGTCCAGCGTGCCGGTGGCGCGCCAGTTCGACGCGCGCGGCGAAGGATCGCGCACGGCGTACCCGGCCACCCAGATCTTGTCGCCGCGGCTCTCGGCGTCCTCACCGTTCCAGCCGGTGTTGCCGATCTGCGGCGCGGTGGCCACTACGATCTGGCGGTGGTAGCTGGGATCGGTCAGCGTCTCCTGGTAGCCGGACATGCCGGTGGAAAACACGGCTTCGCCGAGCGTTTGGCCGATCGCGCCGAACGGCGTCCCGGTGAAGACGCGTCCGTCCTCGAGGACCAGCAGGGCTTTACTACTCACGCCGCCTCCTGAAGCCAGTCGTCATATTCGCCGCGGTCGTGGGCCCGAAACCCGGTGTCGATCTCGACGCCCGACGGAAGCCGCCACCGGATTGCCAGAATCCCGTTGCGGGCGACAACCTTTCCTGCGATGCCACGCTCGGTACGGACGGCGGTGATCGATTCCTGCGGAATCCAAATCGGATTGGCCCGGATGCGCTCCAGCATGATTCCTTCCGGATAGCGGGTCAGCACCGCCTTGCTGCGATACCCCAGATCGCCGGCCGTGACCCGCTCGTTCCAGGCCGGTGCGAACGTCGAGCCGACGTACATGCCGCGGCTATGAGAGCTCGCCGCACCCAGTTCGTCGGGGATGCCGGGCAGGTTGCCGATCAGCTCCTGCTGCCGCTGCGCGCGGCGGCGCCAGCCGCGCATCATCAGCTGGATCACCACCGCGATCACCACCGCCAGCACAGCGGCGAAGATCAGCGACCCGACGAGCGTGGCGGAGTTCATGCCGGGCTCTTCCCGTCCCTGGCGGTGACCTTGCCACGCAAAAGGGTGGCAGTCACGGTGGCGGGCAGTGTCATTGACTCGTAGGGCGTGTTGGCCGACCGGCTCGCCAGCGCGGGCCCGGTGACCGTCCACGTGGCGTCGGGGTCGATCACGGTCAGGTTGGCGGGCTCACCCACGTCGAGCGGCCGGCCCTGATCGGGCAGGCGCGCGATACGCGCCGGATTCTCACTCATCACCCGTGCGACATCACGCCAACTCAACAGCCCCGGGACCACCATGGTTTGCACCACCACCGACAGCGCCGTCTGCAACCCCAGCATGCCGGGGCGTGCCGAGGCGAACTCGACGCATTTCTCGTGCTCGGCGTGCGGGGCGTGGTCGGTGGCCACACAGTCGATGATCCCGTCGGCCAGCGCCTGGCGCAGCGCGACGGCGTCGGCGGATTCGCGCAGCGGCGGGTTGACCCGATTGACCCCGTCGTAGCTGGCCAGCCTGCTGTCGTCGAGCAGCAGGTGGTGCGGGGTGACCTCGGCGGTGATCGAAATACCTTGTCCTTTAGCCCATTTCAGGATCTCGACGGTGCCCGCGGTGGAGGCGTGGCAGATATGCACGCGGGCGCCGGCGTCGCGGGCCAGCAGCGCGTCCCGGGCCACGATCGATTCCTCGGCGGCCCGGGGCCATCCGGACAGCCCGAGCCGGGCGGCGGTGGGCCCGTCGTGCGCGACGGCGCCCACGGTCAGCCTCGGCTCCTCGGCGTGCTGGGCGATCAGCACCCCGAGCCCGGTGGCGTACTCCAGGGCGCGGCGCATGATCAGCGGGTCATGCACGCAGATGCCGTCGTCGGAGAACATCCGCACCTGAGCGACACCGGCCGCCATCAGGCCCATCTCGGTGAGTTGTTCCCCGGCCAGCCCGACGGTGACCGCACCGACCGGGTGCACGTCGACCAGGCCGACCTGCTGACCGCGGTGCCAGACATGGTCGGTCACCACCGGGCTGTCGGCCACCGGGGCGGTGTTGGCCATCGCGAAGACCGCGGTAAATCCCCCGAGAGCGGCTGCGGCCGAACCGGTTTCGATGTCCTCGGCGTATTCGCGGCCCGGCTCGCGCAGGTGGGTGTGCAGGTCGACGAATCCGGGCAGCAGCACCTGATCCGTGGCGTCGATGACGTCGGCCGTTTCGGGGATCGCCAGCCCGGCGCCGATATCGGCGATCTGGCCGTCATCCACCAGGACGTCGACCCGCTCGCCCTCGCCGTACAGCCGGACACCGCGAAGCAGCACGCTCATGCCGCACCCTCTTTTCCGGCGAAGTCAGTACCGACCAGCACATGGAACAGCACGGCCATCCGGACGTGCACGCCGTTGGAAACCTGTTGCAGCACCGCCGATTGCGAGGAGTCCGCCACCGACGACGCGATCTCCATGCCACGCACCATCGGCCCCGGGTGCAGCACCACGGCATGGCCGGGCAGCATCGCCTGGCGCCGGTCGGAAAGCCCGTAGCGAACCGAGTATTCGCGCACCGACGGGAAGAAGCCGCCGTTCATCCGCTCGGCCTGCACCCGCAGCATCAGCACCGCGTCGGCGGCGGGCAGCTCGGCGTCGAAGTCGTGGGAGACCGTGACCGGCCACCCGTCGACCCCGACCGGCAACAACGTCGGCGGTGCCACCAGCACCACCTCGGCACCCAGGGTGTGCAACAGCATGACGTTGGACCGGGCCACCCGGCTGTGCAGGACGTCACCGACGATCACGACGCGCCGGCCGTCGATGCCGCCGAGCCGCTGACGGATGGTCAGCGCGTCCAGCAGCGCCTGCGTCGGATGCTCGTGCGTGCCGTCGCCGGCGTTGATGACCGAGGGACCGTCACCGTTAGCAGCTGTCCACTCGGCCAGCAGGTGCGCCGCACCGGATGCCGGATGGCGGATGATCAGCGCGTCGGCGCCGGCCGCGCGCAACGTCAGCGCGGTGTCGCGCAGCGACTCGCCCTTGCCCACCGACGATCCGGCCGCGCTGACGTTGATCACGTCGGCGCTCATCCACTTGCCGGCCACCTCGAACGACACCCGGGTGCGCGTCGAGTTTTCGTAGAACATGGTGATCACGGTGCGGCCACGCAGCGTGGGCAGTTTCTTGACTTCCCGGCCCACCAGCGCCTGCGCGAACCGGTCGGCGTCGTCGAGGATGGCGGTGGCGTCGTCGCGGCTCAGGTCGCCGGCGGCCAGCAGATGTCGTGTGCTCATCGGGAAATCACCACCCCGTCGCGATCGTCGTGCTCGCTGAGCTGAACCCGCACGTTCTCGCTGCGCGACGTCGGGACGTTCCTGCCCACGTAGTCGGCGCGCACCGGCAGTTCGCGGTGGCCGCGGTCGACCAGCACCGCCAACTGCACCGCCCGCGGCCGGCCCACGTCGCGCAGCGCGTCCAGCGCGGAGCGCACCGAGCGCCCGGAGTACAGCACGTCGTCGACCAGGATCACCAGCGCGTCGTCGATGCCGCCGGCCGGGATCGACGTGACCTCCAGCGGTCGGGGCGGTTTGGTCATCAGGTCGTCGCGGTACAGGGTGATGTCCAGCGCGCCGTGGCCGACGTCGACACCGCTGTATTCGCCGATGTTGGTGGCCAGCCGCTGGGCCAGGATTACGCCGCGGGTCGGGATGCCCAGCAGCACCACGCGCGGTGCGTCGGGACCGTCCAGCGCGGTCTTTTCGATGATTTGATGGGCGATGCGAGAAATGGTGCGACCGACGTCGGCCGCGGACATCAATTCTCGGGATTCCCCGCCCGGGGCACCAGCGCCCATGCGAAAACCCTGACCTCCTTCTCCGCCTCTCCGGACGGATCGTTAAAGGATGTCGACTGCCGGGGCAGCGTACACTCGCGGCCTCCGCGGCGGTACTTGCCGCGATCCCCGGCGCGTTTGTCACACCCGCCCGACCAGCCCGGCCGGGTTCGCGTGTGCCTTTTTGTCCACCTCCGCGCGACAACGGGAGTTGCAACGTTCCTCGAGACATAAGCGACACACACCAGTCTCGGCGTGTCCTGTGCCTAGGTGCAGTGTCGCGGTCGTCCACACGCTCACGCCCGCCGAGCTACGCTGGCGGAAATGACAGACTCGACTTCCTTCCGCTGATGGACTTCGACGCCCTCTACCGTGGCGAGAGCCCGGGCGAAGGCATCCCGCCGATGACGACTCCGCCGTGGGATCTCAAGGCGCCCAAGGAGAATGTCATCGCGTGGCAGGCCGGCGGCTGGGTGCACGGTGATGTCCTCGACATCGGCTGCGGGCTCGGCGACAACGCCATCTACCTGGCCAAGAACGGATACCAGGTGACCGGTTTGGACATCTCGCCCACCGCGCTGATCACCGCCGAGCGGCGGGCCAAGGACGCGGAGTCGACGTGAAATTCGCGACGACCGACTCGACCAAGTTGGAGGGGTACACCGACGCCTTCGACACCGTGATCGACAGCGGCATGTTCCACTGCCTCGACGACGACGGCAAGCGCAGCTACGCCGGCGCGCTATACCGGGCAACCCGGCCGGGCGCCACCCTGTTGCTCAGCTGCTTCTCCGACGCCAACCCGGCGCGCGAGGACTGGCCGCGCCCGGAGGTTTCCGAGCAGACACTGCGCGACGTCTTCGGCGGCGCGGGCTGGGACATCGACTCCCTAGAGCCCACCACCGTCCGCCGCGACAGGACGGCAATGAAATCGAAATGGCGTTCTGGTACGTCCGGGCGCAACGTCGCGACTGAGTTTCGGTCTAGGTGCAATATTGCCCGTTGATCCGACAATTCGACGGTGGCGAGTAAGTACCGGTTAGCACGCCTCTGAAACCACCGGTGGCTGAACCGCCGGGCGCAATGGTGCGATTCCAATTCGCGGGGGTAAGCACATAGTGCGTGCCAGATTGGTAAAGGGTGCTATTCCAGGTGTGCGAGACAGATTCGCCCACCGGCATGTCGAATTCCAGCCGCCAATCGGTTAGCTCCATCATGCTCGCGTTGGTGACGGTGAATTGGGCGATGAAACCGGTCTGCCACGCGTGTGACACCGACAACGTCGCCATGGCCGCAGCCGCACGAGCTACGGGAGTCATGCCAAGGCCGAGGATGGCAACTATAAATGCCGACAAGGTTACGTGAAGCGCTGTGCGCCAGAGCTTCTCGTAACTGTTCAGTCCGGTCATAGGAGCCAACACTATAGCCGAACAGGCGATATCGGCCCTCCCATCGCGGGTAAGCTGCAATACCTTTGCTCAACCGAAACCGTGATGAAATTTAAGCCGCGAGTTTCGGCCCGACCATCGCTGGGTAAGCGACTGCGACAACTGACGCCGCAGGAGGCCCACAGCATATGAAGCTCAGGCAGTTGATCGCTGGCTGTTTGCTCGCCGGCGCCCTTGGGGCGGCCACGGCGGGATTCGGTGCCGCTTCGGCGAACGCCGACCCATGGCCAGCACCGCCGGCGCCCGGGCCAGGTGGGCCGCCACCCCCAGGGCTGGGGCCCGCCTCCGCCGCCGGGAGGACGGTTCTGGGGGCCGTTTCCGCCGTGAGCTCCCCCGCCCCGCCGGGGACCGGACCGTGGGGTCCGCCACCGCCGGGGCCCGGCCCGTGGGGTCCGCCACCGCCGCCGTGACCTAGCCAGGGTCAGCGACCGTCCGGGCCGTGACGCTAACCTGGACCGCGTGAACCGCCCGAATCTCGCCGGCAATCAGGCCTCCATCCGCGAGGTGTGCGATGCAGGCCTGCTCGCTGGCGCGGTAACGGTGGTCTGGCAGCACGGACAAGTGTTGCAGGTCAACGAGATCGGTTACCGAGACGTCGACGCGGGCCAGCCGATGAGCAGGGACACGTTGTTCCGCATCGCGTCGATGACCAAGCCGGTCACGGTGGCGACAGCAATGAGCCTGGTCGACGAAGGCAAGCTGGCACTGCGCGACCCGATCGCGCGCTGGGTGCCGGAACTGGCCGACGTGCAGGTGCTGGACGACCCGCACGGTCCGCTGGACCGTACGCATCCGGCCCAGCGGGCCGTCCTGATCGAAGATCTGCTCACCCATACCGGTGGGCTGGCCTACTCATTCTCGGTATCCGGCCCGATCTCGCGGGCGTACATGCGGCTGCCGTTCAACCAGGGCCCAGATGCCTGGCTGACCGAGCTGGCGGCGCTGCCGCTGGTGCACCAGCCCGGCGAGAAAGTCACCTACAGCCACGCGATCGATCTGCTCGGCGTCATTATTTCCCGCGTCGAGGACAAGCCGTTCTACCAGGTCCTCGACGAACGGATACTGGGCCCGGCGGGCATGCCCGACACCGGCTTCTTCGTCACGGCCGAAGCACGCGCCCGCGCCGCGACCATGTACCAAGTCGACGACGAGGGCCAGCTGCGGCACGGCGTGATGGGACCGCCGCACATCAAGCCGCCGTCGTTCTGTAACGCCGGCGGCGGGTTGTGGTCGACCGCCGACGACTACCTGCGGTTCATACGAATGCTGCTCGGGGACGGGACGGTCGACGGCGTGCGGGTGCTGTCGCCGGAGTCGGCGCGCCTCATGCGCACCGACCGGCTCACCGACGAACACAAGCGGCATAACTTCCTAGGGGCGCCGTACTGGGTTGGGCGCGGATTCGGGTTGAACCTGTCTGTGGTGACCGATCCGGCGAAATCCGCCCCGCTGTTCGGCCCGGGCGGGCCCGGAACATTTACCTGGCCCGGCGCCTACGGAACGTGGTGGCAGGCCGACCCGTCCGCCGACCTGATTCTGCTGTACCTGATCCAGAATTGTCCCGACCTGAGCGTCGATGCGGCCACCGCTGTCGCAGGAAACACCTCGTTGGCGAAACTGCGGACGGCACAACCTAAATTCGTCCGCCGCACCTATAGCGCGCTCGGCCTGTAGCCCCTCGAGCATCATGGTCGATTACCCACCCAGCCGCATCGACGGGCCGCGGCTGACGCTGCGCCCGCCCACGCTCGAGGACGCCGGTGCGATCTTCCAGCGGGTGGCCCGCGATCCCCAAGTGACCAAGTATCTGCTGTGGACCCCGCACCCCGACGTGGCCACCACGCGGCGGGTGATCACCGAAAAACTCAACGCCGGCGGGGACGAGCGAACCTGGGCCATCGCGCTGAAGCACAGCGACGAGGTCATCGGACTGACCAGCTGCCGACGCCAGCTACGGCACTCCGTCGAAATCGGTTACTGCATGGGACGACGTTGGTGGGGCAAAGGTTTCATGTCCGAGGCGCTCGACATGCTGATCACCGCATTGGAAGCCGACCGCGACGTGTACCGCGTCTGGGCCACCTGCAATGTCGACAACGAGCGCTCGACCCGGCTGCTCGAGCGAGCCGGGTTCGTGTTGGAGGGTCGGCTGGCGCGCCACGCCGTCTACCCGACCATCGGGCCCGAACCGCGTGACAGCCTGCTCTACGCCAAGACTTTGCGGTGAACCGCGCCTGCCGCGCGCCGAGCCTGCGCTGAGGGCGCAATTCTGCGAAAGATTCCGCGCCGAACGCAGTCTCGAGGACTTCAGTGCAGATTCGATGCGCGGTCCAGCGCGCGACGGGCATAGGCCCGCACGTCGGCGTCGCTGTCCTTGAGCGCAATCCTCAGCGCGTCGCGGGCGGCGGCTTCACCGGCCCATCGGGTCAGGCTGAGTACCGCCGCCTTACGCACATCGAGATGCGCGTCGGCGACCGCCCGTGCCAGCGCCGAGATCGCTGGCACGCAAAGTTCGGCCACCACGCCCGACAGGGCGCGGACCGCACCCTGTCGCACCTGCCAAGCCGGCGCCTGCAGTGCCATTTCTACGGCAACGAAATCCTCAGCAGTGCAACTCATTTCACCGAGTGCGGCGAGCGCCGCGGCGCGTACCAGCGGATCGGGGTCGGCGACCAGCAGACTAACCGCGCGGCGACCTTCGGCGCCGGCCCGCAGCGTGGCCAGACCGGCGGCTGATACACGGCGCGCTGGTTGACGATTCCGTCGTTGGCGCGGGTGATCTCAGCGACGTAGTCCTCGGGTTCGGCCTTGCCCGGGATGACCGGGTTGTTCACCCCGTCCATGCCCATGGCCAGGGCGCCGGAGTGCCGGACGTGGGCCTTCTCCAGCAGCAGCACCTGCGCGCCGTGCTCGGCGGCCGACAGTGCGGCCATGGTGCCGGCGGTGCCGCCGCCGATCACCAGCACGTCGCAGTCCAGCCTGGGTCGGCGTGAGATCGGGAATCCGCATCACCGCAGGAGATACGGCATGTTCACGGTGACGGCGCCCGTTGGGCACCGCGCGGCGCACGGGCCGCAATACCAGCATTCGTCGACGTGCATGAACGCTTTGCCGGTGTCGGGGTTGATGGCCAGCGAGTCCAGCGGACAAATCTCGACGCACAGGGTGCAGCCGTCGATACACAGCGACTCGTCGATGCTGACCGGTACGTCGGCGCGGTTGTTGACCAGCGTCATGGATTGCTCCTTACTAGACTGCCGCGCATGGTGATTCGATCACCGCGCATCCGGATGTATTCCAGGTCAACAGGTCTGCCGTCGTCGAGGCTGGTTAGCCGCTCCAGCATGAGCAGCGCCGCACCGTCTGGCACCTGCAGCGTGGCCGCCGAGTGGGCATCGGCGGGAATGGCTTCCAGCGCCAGCGACGCCGAGCCCAGCTGTTGTCCGCTCACCTGCTCGATCAGCGCGAACAGGTCTTGCATTTCTAGGGGGTTTTCCAGCGGATGGTGCAGGATCTCGGCGCCGATATCCGGGGCCAAGTAGGTCACGTCGAGGCTCAGCGGCAGGTTGCCGAGGTAACGCAGCCGCTCGATGAAGACCGCCCACTGACCCGGTTCCAGCCGCAGCCGGCTGGCCACCGACGGCGGGGCGGCCACCGGCATGGCGGCCCGGACCTCGTTGCGGACGTCGCCGAGGTTTTTGAAGGTTTCCTTCAGTCCCAGCAGCGCGTCCAGCCCGTGGTCGTACTTGCGCTGCGCGACGTGGGTGCCGACTTTGGGACCGCGCTCGATCAATCCCTCGTTTTTCAGAACGGTGAGTGCTTCGCGAATGGTGTTGCGGGACACTAAGAATTCGGCCGCCAACTCGTTTTCCGGCGGCAGTCCGTCCGGGTAGGCGCCGGCATGGATATGCTGGCGTAACACGTCCGCGGCGCGGCGCGCACGATCGGCGCGGGGGCCCCCGATCGGTACGGCTTCAGTCCTTAGGGCCACGTCGTCACGCTGATGCGGCTTGCCGCCATCTTCACGGCGCCCGGCGCCGGCCGCACCGGCGGCTCAGCGGATTACGCCGGCGGGAATCCGGTGAGGACCAGCTGAAACGCGGCTCGCCCGGCTATTGTGCCACCCCGGGCGTCTTGCTGGCTTTCAGATCGCGCTGAGCAGAACGGTCTCCATTAACCGCTCCCGCCGCTCCCAAGCTGGAGGCGTCCGAGGAGAGTTCGAAGACCGGCACCGCAGCACCCACGGCGGCGGTGGCCGCATTCCGTTGCGCCTCCATGCGGGCCAGGGCTTCCTGGGTGAACACCGACAACCCAAGGTCGTGGTTGTATCCGTGGATTTCCTTGACGTCCAGTTGGGCCAGGAAGTAGACGATCTCCTTGGAGACCACCTGACCCGGAACCAGCACCGGGAAGCCCGGCGGATAGGGCACCACGAACGTGGTGGACACCAGCCTCTTCCCCTCGGCAAGCCGCCGGCCGGCCGTGCCGATCAGCACGTATTCGCGGTCGGCCTCTTCGTACCCGGCGTAGAAGGCCGCCCGCATGTCGCCAAACGAGCAAGCGTCCACAGGACGGAAGGCGATGTCGAACTCGCTGAAATCCGGCAGGTGCGGCAGATCCTCGGTGATCTCCTCGACCCGGCGCTCGTGCAGTGCCCAGTCGGCCGCACTGGCCGCCTGCTCCTCCCGGTCGAAATCGGTGGCCACCCGGCGCAGCACGTCGAGCAAATGGTGCACGCTCGACCACGTGACGCCGATGGTGAAGATCAACAAGACGCTGTTGATCGAAGTCTTGTTGATCTGGATGCCGAATCGGTCCATCAGGATCTTCTCGCGGAAGTCGTACCCGTTCATTCCGGTGTTGCCCAAAAACAGGGTGACCCGCGTCGGGTCCAGCACGAACTGATCGGAGCGCCACGCCTCGTTCCACTCCGCCAGCGCGCCCTGCCTGACCTCCCGGTAGGAGCTGACCGCCGACGCCCGGAAGTCCTCGGGCACCAGATCGGACTCGTCGAGGATGCGGAACCACTTGCTGATCAGCCGGTCTTTGCGGACGCGGTGGCGGAAGACCAGCGCCATGTCGTAGACCTGCCGGACGAGCTGGAAGCCCTCCATGTCGACCTGCCGGCGCGCCAGGTCCAGCGACGCGAGGAGCTGCTGATTGGGCGATGTCGACGTGTGCGTCAGGAACGCCTCGCCGAACGCGTCGCGGGCGCGCGAATTGAAATCCTGGTCTCGGACGTGGATCATCGACGCCTGCCGAAACGCCGAGAGCGACTTGTGGGTCGAGTGCGTCGCGTACACCCGGACCCGCGCCTGACCGGGGTCGGGCAGCAGCCGGTGATCAACCCACTCCGAGCGCGGGATCCCCGCCATCGACGCGGCCCAATCCCGGTATGTCTCAGCGTATTCCGGCGAGGCCAACGTCTGCTCGAGGCGGTCCGCCGAGATCATGGCGGTGCGCTGCCGGGCCCACGGCACCGCGGTGGCGAACGCGTACCACGCCTCGTCCCACAGGAAGCAGATGTCCGGCTTGATCGCCAGCACCTCCTCCATCACGCGGCGCGGGTTGTAGACGACGCCGTCGAAGATGCAGTTGGTGAGCAGCAGCATGCGTACCCGGTGCAGTTGCCCGGCCGCCTCGAGGTCCAGCAGCGCCTTCTTGATGGTGCGCAGCGGCACGGCCCCGTAGATCGCGAACTGCGGCAACGGATACGCGTCCAGGTACAGCGGGTATGCGCCGGCCAGCACCAGGCCGTAGTGGTGCGACTTGTGGCAGTTGCGGTCGATCAGCACGATGTCGCCGGGCCGGGTCAGCGACTGCACGACGATTTTGTTGGCGGTCGACGTTCCGTTGGTGACGAAGTAGGTGTGGTCGGAATTCCAGGTGACCGCGGCCTTGTCCATCGCTTTCTTGATGTTGCCGTGCGGGTCCAGCAGCGAATCCAGGCCGCCCGAGGTGGTCGAGGTCTCGGCCATGAAGATGTTGCGGCCGTAGAACTCCCCCATGTCCTGCAGCGACCTCGAGTTGAAGATGCTGGCGCCACGCGCGATGGGAAGCGCGTGGAACTGGCCCACCGGCGCCTGTGCGTAGGCGCGCAGTGCGTCGAAAAACGGTGTGGAGAACCGGTTTCGCAGGCCCGCGATCACGGTGCTGTGCAGGTCGGTGACGTCGTTGAGCCGGTAGAACGTCCGGTCGTAGACGTCGGGCTCGTCGTCGTTGCCCGCCGCGATCGACTCGTCGGTAAGCAGATAGAGGTCGATGTGTGGCCGCAGTTCTCTGATCCACTCGCCGCATTCGACCCAGTCCTGCGCGCATTCGCTGCTGACCGCGTCATCGCTGGCGCCCAGCAGCGTGTTCATCAGCGGCACCCGGTCGCGGGACCGCAGCGGCAGGTCATGGCGGATGATCGCGGCCTGGATCTCGCCGTTGAGTGCGACCGCGGTGATGGCATCCTCGACGCTGGGGGCGACCAGGACCTCGAACTGGATGTCGTCGGACGGGTTGCGCAGCGCGCGTAGGCTTTCGGCCAGGCAGTCCGGGGCCGTGGACGGCGAATCGTCGGCGAGCAACACGGTGTAGAACTGCTGCTGTTTGGCCTGGGCCACCAGCTCCTGATCGGCCAGCGGCGCGGAGGTGTCGAAAAGTGCTGTGCGGTCCCCATATTCGCTCAGCAGTCGCACCGCCAGCGACACCTCTTCGCTGAGCCGCACCGTGGAAAGGCTCTCCAGGTGTGCGCGGAAGGTCGCCAGGTTCTCGGCGCCCGGGTACAGCCAGTAGCGCTCGTAGGCGCCGATACGGTCCATCAGACGCTTCACCCGAGCCAGGTCGTGAGCCTTGTCCAGCCCGGCGAGGTCAACCTCGGCGAGGTGCCGGCAGGCGTCGTCGAGCAGGTTCCACGTGTCGATGCGCGTGTACGACGGGTTGGCTACGGCCGCCAGCGCGGAGACCCGAAGTCGCCGCGGGCGGGCACCGTTTCGATTCATGTCGTCACCTGTCCTTGGTGCATTCGTAATTATCGCGCGCGGGACGCAAATAATTACCGGGCCCAATAAGCCCTGTGATCGGTACAGGCTGTCCGCAGGCGCGTGCTATCGCGGTCGCTGGGAGCTGGTACCGGGTTTCCATCATGGGACAGCAACCATTGTGTCCCGCTTACGCTGCCCGCGCGGCAAATTCCTTACCCGGGATCAGACCCACCGGAGCGGCGGGTCAGCCATCCACCTCGTCGTCGTCGGCGTCCACGACTCGGCCTTTGCCGCGCGTGTTTTCCACCCACCGCAAAACCGGAAGCTCCCAGCGCCGCGCGGGCAGATCGGTGACATCGGACAGCGACCTCACCACGCCCTGCGTCAAGCCCATCAGCGCCGCCATCACCGGTAGCAGCGGCTGTAACGGCTTGGCCGCCGTTCGAACCGTGCTGATCCGATTGGCCACCACCACGCGTTCGATGCAGTGATACAGCCACGCGCCGACGCCCAGCGCGAATATCGACATCGCCGAAGCGACGATGGTCCATCCGTAGGCGGCGCACACGACAGCGCCCAGCACCACCGTTCCCGCCAGGAACGCGGCGATGGCGAGGCGCAGTTCCAGGCGGCTCATGAGGCACCCTCCTGGATCGCCCGGGCGGCGGCGCGGATCTGCGGAGTCACCAGCATGACCTGGCCCAGCACGCCGTTGATGAAGCCCGGCGATTCGTCGGTGGACAGCTCCTTGGCCAGCTCCACGGCTTCGTCGACGGCGACCGGTTCGGGCACGTCGTCGGCGTACAGCAGCTCCCACACCGAAACCCGCAGGATGGCGCGGTCCACCGCGGGCAGCCGGTCCAGTGTCCAGCCCTGCAGATGCGAGGTGATCAGGTCGTCGATATGCGCGGTGTGCTCGTTTACCCCGCGGGCGACCGCGACGGTATAGGGGTGCAGCGGCGCAACCTCGGGCTTGGCCTCCGCCAACGCGGTACGGATGTCGACCACCTCGACCGGGGTCAGGCCGCGGGCTTCGGCTTCGAACAGCAGGTCGACGGCGCGCTTGCGGGCCTGATGGCGCCCCTTAACAGGCTTGGCGGGCTTATCGCCTGGCATGGTCAGGCGTTCACGCGCCCCAGGTAGCTGCCGTCGCGCGAATCCACCTTCAGCTTGTCGCCGGTGTTGATGAAAAGCGGCACCTGGATCTGCGCGCCGGTCTCCAGGGTGGCCGGCTTGGTGCCCGCGCTGGAGCGGTCGCCCTGCAGGCCCGGCTCGGTGTGAGTGACCTCCAGTTCGACGGTCACCGGCAGCTCGAGGTACAGCGGCGCCCCGTCGTGAAACGCCACCTGCACCGGCATGCTCTCCAGCAGATACCGCGCGGCGTCGCCGACCAGGGACTCCGGCAGGTGGTGCTGCTCGTAGTCCTCGCTGTCCATGAACACGAAGTCCGTGCCGTCGCGGTACAGGTAGGTGGTGTCGCGCCGGTCGACGGTGGCGGTGTCCACTTTGACGCCGGCGTTGTACGTCTTATCGACGACCTTGCCGGAGAGCACGTTCTTCAGCTTGGTGCGCACAAACGCGGGGCCTTTGCCCGGCTTGACGTGCTGGAACTCGGTGATGGTCCAGAGCTGTCCGTCGATGACCAGGACTAGTCCGTTTTTGAAGTCAGCAGTGCTTGCCACGGTCGGTAAATCTCCTACAGGATGGCCAGTTTCTAGCGGACGAGCGTCCACCCGTTGTGGGGCTGCCTGACGAGTATGGCTGATCCCTTATCGGCGCTCGACCTTACCGAGCCGCCGGGCCCGGTGGGAAATCCCGCGCCCGCCCAAGCTTACCCGCGGCCGGTTTCAGCAAACCGGGCCGCGAGGCACGCCCCGGTCATTTTGTAGGGAAATCCCTGATGCAAGACGCTGTTTCGATTGACTAGCGTCATCTCCAACTTTGCGATGGAGGTGCGGGATGTCGTTTGTTATTGCAGCGCCGGAATCAGTGACGGCGGCGGCTTCGGATCTGGCGAATATCGGGTCGGCAATTCGTTCGGCCGACGCGGCGGCGTCGGTCTCGACGTCCAACGTGTTGGCAGCGGCCGAGGACGAGGTGTCGGCGGCGATTGCCAAGTTGTTCGGCAGTTATGGCCAGGAGTTTCAAGCGCTGAGCTCGCACGCGGGGCTGTTCCACAGCTCGTTCGTGCAGTCGTTGAGTTCGGGTGGGAACTTGTATGCGGCCGCCGAGCAGCAGGCCGCCGCGTCCATGGCGGCCATCACCGATGTGGGTGCCGCGCCGTTCTCGCCGTGGCTGTTGCTGACGGGGCGCGCGCTGTTCGGTAACGGCGCCAACGGGACGACCAACGCTGAGGGCATCGGCACCAATGGCCAACCCGGCGGCATCCTGTGGGGCAACGGCGGCAACGGCGGCAACAGCACCCTCATTGGCGCCAACGGCGGCAACGGCGGGGCGGCCGGGCTGTTCGGTAGGGGCGGTAACGGCGGCGCTGGTAGTACAGCCCTGGGCGGTTCGAACGGTGGGAACGGCGGGGCCGGCGGCCTCATCCACGGCAACGGCGGCAACGGAGGCGTCGGCGGGGGCGGGGCCCTCGGCGACGGCGGCAACGGCGGCAACGGCGGGGTGTCCGGCTTATTCGGCAACGGCGGGAAGGGCGGCGACGGCGGCAGCGCCGGTATGTCCGCTACCGGCGGCGACGGCGGCAAGGGCGGTAACGCCATGCTGGTCGGTAACGGCGGTAACGGCGGTAACGGCGGTCACGCCGACCATAACGGTGACGGCGGGCCCGGCGGGACCGGCGGCGCGTTGTTCGGCAAACACGGCGCCACCGGTACCAGCTAAAGCAGGGTGACCAGCTCCTTGGGGAACCGGGTCAGCAATTCCGGGGCGTGCCCGGAGGCCCCGTCGGGCACGACCAGCGTGTCCTCGATACGCACACCGCCGCGTCCCGGCAGATAGACGCCGGGCTCCACCGTCACCACGGAACCCGCGAGCAGTGTGCCGGCCGACGTCGCCCCAATGCCCGGTGCTTCGTGGATCTCCAGCCCCACGCCGTGTCCCAGACCGTGCCCGAACTGCTCGCCGTAGCCCGCGTCGGCGATGAGCTGGCGTGCGGCGGCGTCCACGTCGCGCAGCCCGGTGCCCGGCCGCAACGCTTCCCGGCCGGCCCGCTGCGCGTCGGCGACCAGCTGATAGATCTCCAGCTGCCAGTCGGCGGCCTTACCCAGCACGAAGGTGCGGGTCATGTCGGAGTGGTATCCGGCGACCAGCGCGCCGAAGTCGATCTTGACGAAATCGCCGGTCGCCAGCACCGCGTCGGTCGGCCGGTGGTGCGGGATCGCCGAATTGGGCCCCGCGGCCACGATCGTCTCGAACGACACCGCGTCGGCGCCGTGGTCGAGCATCAGCGCCTCGAGCTCACGAGCCACCTCGCGCTCGGTTCGCCCGGGCCGCAGACCGCCACGATCCAGCAGGTCGCCCAGCGCGGCGTCGGCCGCCTCACAGGCCAGCCGCAGCAACGCCAGCTCACCCGCGTCTTTGACCTCGCGCAGCGTCTCCACGGTTCCGGAGGCACGCACCAGCTCGGTGGTCCCGTTCGACGAATCGGTCGTCCGCTCGTCCAGCTCTTTGGTCAGCGCATCCAGGCCGTCGACCGTGACCACATGGCTCTCGAAGCCCAGCCTGCGCACGCCGTCGTCGGCGGCCCGACCGGCCAGGGAGCGTCCGCAGGCCCGTTCGATGATGACCTCGAGCCCGGGGGCCTGCTGCGCGGCCTGAGTGCGGTACCGGCCGTCGGTCGCCAGCACCGCCTCGCGATCGTCGGCGAACACCAGCAACGCGCCGTTGGAGCCGGTGAAGCCCGACAGGTAACGCACGTTGATCAGGTCCGTGACCAGCATCGCGTCCAGCCCGGTGGCCGCGATTGCCGATTTGAGATTGTGTCGACGCTGGGAATGTGTCACAGGCCTTGACGCTACTCGCTACGCTGAGACTCCATGAGAGACTGGATGCTGCGCGGATTGGTGTTCGCCGGTGCGATGGTTGTCCTCCGACTGGTCCAGGGTGCGTTGATCAACGTATGGCAGACGCAGTCGGGATTGATCAGCATCGTGCTGCTCCTGCTCTTCGTCATCGGCGTAGCCGTGTGGGGAATCAGGGACGGCCGCGCCGACGCCACGGCGAATCCGGATCCGGACCGCCGCCAAGACCTGGCGATGACGTGGCTGCTCGCCGGCCTGGTCGCGGGGATCCTCAGCGGCGCGGTGTCCTGGCTGATCGCCCAGTTCTACACCGCGATCTACACCGGCGGGCTGCTCAACGAGGTGACGACGTTCGCGGCGTTCACCGCGCTCATCGTGTTCCTGCCCGGGATCATCGGTGTGGCCATCGGCCGGTGGCGGGTGGATCGCAACGCCCCCGCGGTTCCGGAGTACCACGCCGACCAACGCGGGGCCGACACCGATGTGTTCTCCGCCGTGCGCGGCGATGACTCCCCGACCGGTGAGATCCCGCTCGACAAGGGGGCCCAGGCCCAGACCGAGCAACGCACCGCGGTGGCCACCGCCGAACGTGAGGCACCCACCGAGACCATCGCCACCGGCGGGAGTGAGGCGTCCACCGAATCGTTCAAACTGCCCGGCGGCCCATGGGGCACCTCCGGCAGTGAGGACAAGACCGAGGTGATCCGGACGCGTGACGCCGACCAAACCAAGCCGGACACACCGAAGCAGGATTAGCTGCTAGCCAGATAGCGCAGGGCGAGCAGGTAGCCCTGCACCCCCAGCCCGACGATCACCCCGGTTGCGACCGGGCTGATGTAGGAATGGCGCCGAAACTCCTCGCGGGCATGCACATTGGAGATGTGCACTTCGATCAAGGGCGCGCTCAGTTCGGCGCAGGCGTCGCGCAGCGCCACCGAGGAGTGCGTAAAGCCCCCGGCGTTCAGAATCACCGGTTCGCCGGCATCGGCGGCCCGGTGGATCCAATCCAGCAGCTCGGCCTCGCTATCACTTTGCCGGACAACGGCTTTGAGACCAAGCTCGGCGGCTTCGCGTTCGATCAGGGCGGCCAGCTCATCGTGGGTGGTGCTGCCGTAGACATCCGGCTCGCGCCTACCCAGCCGGCCCAGGTTCGGGCCGTTGATCACGTTGACTGTCAGCCCCGTCATGACGCACTGACTTCGCTATAGGCGGCCGCCAGCAGGGTCGGGTCCGGTCCCGCCAGCCGACCCGGCTTGCCCAGCCCGTCGAGGACGACGAACCGAAGCACGCCGGCCCGAGTCTTCTTGTCGCCGGCCATGTATTCCAGCAGTTGCGGCAAGGCGTCGGCGTCGTAGCTGACCGGCAGGCCGAGCGATTCCAGGATGGTGCGGTGCCGCAGCGCGGTCGCGTCGTCGAGCCGCCCGGCAAGCCTGGCCAGCTCGGCCGCGAACACCAGGCCCACCGACACCGCGGCGCCGTGCCGCCACTGGTAGCGCTCCCGGCGCTCGATCGCGTGGCCTAAAGTGTGCCCGTAGTTGAGGATTTCGCGCAGCTCCGACTCCTTCTCGTCGGCAGCGACAACTTCGGCCTTGACCTTGATCGCCCGCACGATCAGCTCCCGCAACACGTCGCCCTTCGGGTCCAGGGCGGCCTGCGGGTCGGCTTCGATGAGGTCGAGAATCACCGGGTCGGCGATGAACCCGGCCTTGACCACTTCGGCCATCCCGGCCACGATCTCGTTGTGCGGCAACGTTTCCAGAGTCGCCAAATCCGCCACGACCGCCAGCGGCTGATGAAACGCACCGACCAGATTCTTGCCGGCCTCGGTGTTGATCCCGGTCTTGCCGCCGACGGCGGCGTCAACCATGGCGAGCAACGTGGTGGGCACGTGCACGATCGAGACGCCGCGCAGCCAGGTGGCCGCCGCGAAGCCGGCGACGTCGGTCGCAGCTCCACCGCCGAGGCTGACCAGGGCGTCCTTGCGGCCAATTCCGATGCGGCCCAACACTTCCCAGATGAATCCAACGACCGGCAGGTCCTTGCCAGCCTCGGCGTCCGGAATCTCGATGCGGTGAGCGTCAACTCCCTTGCCGGCCAGGTGGTTTCGAATCGCCTCCGCGGTTTCGGCCAGCACCGGTTGATGCAGGACCGCGACCCGGTGCCGGCCGGAAAGCAGTTGGTCCAATTCGTCGGACAGGCCACGGCCGATCAGCACCGGATACGGCGGGTCGACGGCCACCTGCACGGTGACCGGTGCGGCGTCTTCGGTCATTGGGCGCCGCTCCTCCTCGTCGCTGCGCTCCGCATCGTCGCCAGCGCGGGTCATTGGGCGGCCTGCGCTGGCGAGGGAGCGTCTGCCGGTGCCTGCAACCGGGACACGATGTAGCGGACCACGGCCCCGGGATTGCGGCGGTTGGTGTCGACCCGCAGGGTTGCGACGCGCCGGTACAGGGGAACCCGGTCCGCCATCAGGGCGCGGAATTTCGCGGCGCGGTCCGGCCCGGCCAACAGTGGTCGCACGGTGTTGCCGCCGGTGCGCCGCACGCCTTCGTTGGCGTTGATCTCGAGGTAGATGACGGTTTGCCCGGCGAGCGCCTCGCGCACCCCGGGGCTGGTGACGGCGCCGCCGCCGAGCGACAGCACGCCGTCGTGCTCGGCCAGCGCGGCGCGCACCACGGCCTCCTCGATGCGCCGGAATTCCTGCTCCCCGTCGGTGGCGAAGATGTCGGCGATGGTTCGGCCGGTCTGCTGCTCGATGGCCTCGTCGGTGTCGAGCAGGCCGACCCCGAGCGCCTTGGCCAGCCGCCGCCCGATGGTGGACTTGCCCGACCCTGGCAATCCGACGAGTACCGCCTTGGGTGCCTTCGGTGTAGTCAGCGTCATGCCTACCCGGACTTCCGCGCGGCGGGCGCTTCCCGCTCGGCGACCGCGCGCCGGTAGGCCTCGGCGTTGCGGCGGGTTTCGGTCAGCGAGTCGCCGCCGAACTTCTCCAGCGCCGCGCGGGCCAACACCAGCGCCACCATGGTTTCCACCACGACGCCGGCCGCCGGCACGGCGCACACGTCGGAGCGCTGGTGGATGGCGACGGCCTCGTCGCCGGTCGCCATGTCGACGGTGGCCAGCGCCCGCGGCACGGTGGAGATCGGCTTCATCGCCGCGCGAACCCGCAGCGGCTGGCCGTTGGTCATGCCGCCTTCCAGCCCGCCGGCCCGGTTGGTCGAACGGACCACCCCGTCGGGCCCGGGATACATCTCGTCATGGGCGTGGCTGCCGCGGCGGCGCGCGGTCTCGAAGCCGTCGCCGATCTCCACGCCCTTGATCGCCTGGATGCCCATCACGGCGGCTGCCAGCTGGCTGTCGAGCCGGTTGTCGCCGCTGGTGAACGATCCCAGCCCGACCGGCAGGCCCAGCGCCACCACTTCGACCACTCCGCCGAGGGTGTCGCCATCCTTCTTGGCCGCTTCGATCTCGGCGATCATGGCCGCCTCCGCGGCCTTGTCGAACGCGCGGACCGGGCTGGCGTCGATCGCGGGCAGGTCTTCGGCCCGCGGCGGCGGTCCGTCGTAGGGCGCCGACGGGCCGATCGCGATGACGTGGGAGAGCACCTCGACACCGAGCGCCTGTCGCAGGAACGCGCGCGCGACGGTCCCCGCCGCGACGCGGGCGGCGGTCTCCCGCGCGCTGGCCCGCTCCAGCACCGGCCGGGCGTCGTCGAAGCCGTATTTGAGCATCCCCGCGTAGTCGGCGTGGCCGGGCCGCGGCCGGGTGAGTGGCTCATTGCGTGCTGAATCGGCCAGTTCCGCGGGATCGACCGGGTCGGCGGCCATCACGGTTTCCCACTTCGGCCACTCGGTGTTGCCGATCTCGATGGCGATGGGACCGCCCAGCGTGAGGCCGTGGCGCACGCCGGACAGCATGGTGACCGCGTCGCGCTCGAACTTCATCCGCGCGCCGCGGCCATAACCGAGCCGGCGTCGGGCCAGCTGGTCGGCGATCTCGGTGGACGTGACCCCCACGCCGGCGACCATGCCTTCGACGACGGCCACCAACGCTCGGCCGTGCGATTCTCCGGCGGTGATCCAACGCAACACCCGGCTATTTTCTCATGCTGCGGGCCCAGATCCCGCCACGGTGCGGGACGCGACGCCGTCTGGAGGATCACCGGTCTTTGGAGAGCGACATCGCATGCGCTATCACGTTTGCGAGGCGGTCACCACCACTCGCGGCGATACGGGTGTGACTGTTGTGTCTGGTGAGTCAGGACAGCAGGGCCAGTCCCGCCGCTGCGGCGGTGGCCAGGCACATCGAGGGACCATGCGGCACGGAGCCGACGCCGCGAAGGGCATGCCGCCAAACCCACCAGTGCGGTGAGCAGCGGCGCGGCCAGCGCCGCCAGGAACCAAACGCCGATGCCGAAGCATCCGGCGAGTCCACCCAGCGCGATCGCCAGCTTGACGTCGCCGGCCCCCATTCCCGTCGGCGCCGCCAGGTGAACCAGCAGATACAAGCCGGCCAGCGCCGCCGCGCCGGTCAGCGCTGGCAGCCAAGCGGCCGGCTACGGCGCCGGCCAGCAGAATCAAGGCCGCTCCCGGCAGCGTCAGCGGTTGGGCAACCGTCGTTCGGCGATGTCGTAGCAGCTCAGAACCACCAACCAGGCCAACACCACCGTCGCCAGCACGATCCGCATGCAGCGGCACGCTAAAGCAATTCCTCCAATGCGCAAGTCATCGCCTCTCGCGGCGCGGGCAGCCCGGTGAATTGCTCCACCTGCGCAAACGCCTGATGCAACAGCATCTGCAGGCCGCTGATCACCCGGCCGCCCGCGGCGGTCACCGCGGCGGCCAGCGGCGTCGGCCACGGGTCGTAGACGGCGTCCAGCAGCACCGGGATGGCGGCGAACGTGCCGGCATACCTTGACAGCCACGTCGGCCGGGATGGTGCTGACCAGCACCTCGGCGGAGGCCACCTCCTCGGCCAGGCCGTCGCTGTCCAGGCCGCAGAACCGGGTCGGCGCGCCGATGCGGGTTCCGAGGTCCACCAGCCGGGCGGCCTTGTCCGGATCGCGCGCGACGACGGTGATGCCGGGGACGCCGTGTTCGGCCAGCGCCACGACGGCCGCCGGCGCGGTGCCGCCCGACCCGCACACCAGCGCGCGCCCCGACACCGGCACCCAGCGCGCCCGCCACGCCGTCGACGTCGGTGTTGTCGGCGCGCCAGCCGCGCCGGGTGCGCACCAGGGTGTTGGCCGACCCGACCTGTTCGGCGCGCGGCGTGTGCTCGTCGGCGAACCGCAGGGCGGCGAACTTGCCGGGCTTGGTCACCGACACCCCGACCCACTGCGGCCCGAACCCGCCGACCACCGCCGGCAGCTCCTCGGCGCCGCACTCGATGCGCTCGTAGGTCCAGTCGGGCAGGCCGAGCGCGCGGTAGGCGGCCAGGTGCAGTTGCGGGGAACGGGAATGGGCGACCGGCGAGCCCAGAACCCCGGCTTCTGCCTAGCGGGCGCTGTCGAGGACACCGTTGTGCTTGGCCAGCTCGATGTTCGCCAAATGCTGTTGATAGTCCTTGGTGAACAGCGTCGTGCCCTGTTTGTCGATGGTGACGAAGTACAGCCAGTCCCCCGGCTCGGGATGCATGGCGGCGCGCAGCGCATCGACGCCCGGAGAGCAGATCGCGGTGGCCGGCAGACCCTGCGACACGTAGGTATTCCACGGCGTCTTCTGGGCCCGGTCGGCGTCGGTGGTGGCCACCTCGCGGCGGTCCAGCGGATAGTTCACCGTCGAGTCGAACTCCAGCGTGTGGTGGATGTGCAGGCGGTTGTAGATGACCTGCGCCACCTTCGGGAAGTCCTGCGAGTCGGCTTCCTGCTGCACCAGCGACGCCACCACCAGGATGTCGTAGGGCGACAGGTGCAGGGATTGGGCGGTGTCCACCAGCCCGGATCTCGTGTACTCCTCGGCGCCGGCGCCGATCAGACCCGCCAGGATGTTCTCGGGCGAGGCCGTCGGATCGACGTTGAAGGTTCCCGGGGCGATCAGACCCTCGATCCGGCGATGGTCGCTGCCCAGCTCGTTGGCCGGTTCGATCGCCCAGGGCGGCACCGCCAGCTCGATCAGACTGCTTTTGGCGGCCGCGTTGCGCAGGTCATCCACCGCGACGCAGCGTTTGTTGCCGTCGAGATCCACGCAGGTCGCCCGGGAGATCAACGTGAGGATTCCGGGGTTGACCACGTTGGTCTTCATGTCGGTGGTGTCGTCGAGCTGTCGTCCCTCCGGGATGACCAGCTTGCCCACCCGGTTGTTCGGATCGACGAGTCGCGCCACCGCGGACGCGGCCGGGATTTCGGTTCGGGTCCGGTAGAAGCCCGGCTGGATCGAGGTAATCCCCGCGACGCCGTGCGCCGCGTTGACGAATGCGCGGACGGTGGCGACCACGCCGTGGTTGTGCAGCGTCTCCCCGATCGCGGTGGTGGAGTCACCGGCGTGTACCTGAATCATGATGTCTTGCTTGCCCGGTCCGCTGTAGTCGTCACCGCCCCCGAACACCGTGTGCCACAGCCGGACGCCGACGACGGCGGCCGCCAGCACGACCACGATGAGCAGGCCGAGCGCCAATCTGCCGGCGAAGCGCCTCCGGCGCTGGCCGCGTTCCGCCCGCTTTCGGGCCGAGCGGCTCATCTTGCGCCGGGGCGGCCCGACTTCCTCGGGCTCGGCGCGTTCCTGCCGCACGCTGTCAACCACTGGCGATATCCTTCGCGGCCCGGCGCCGCCGCTGATCGAGCCAGCCCTGCAGGATCGCCACCGCCGCCGCCTGGTCGATCACCGCCCGTTGCTCCTTGGCCGCGCACACCCGCCGCGCGCAGGGATCGCTGCGCGCTGACGGTGGTCAGCCGCTCATCGGCGAGCCGCACCGGTGTCGGGGCGACTCGGACTGCCAGCGCCTCGGCGA
Source organism: uncultured Actinomycetota bacterium (assembly GCA_963820985.1). Classification (GTDB taxonomy): domain Bacteria; phylum Actinomycetota; class Actinomycetes; order Mycobacteriales; family Mycobacteriaceae; genus Mycobacterium. The sequence goes on from CAWGCI010000007.1 coordinate 450,740, forward strand.
GTTCGGTCGCGTCCTGAGCCGACGGGCCGGTGCGGTCGGCCAGCGTCCGCGGCAGCCCGACGACCACCTCGACCGCCTCGAACTCGGCGGCCAGTGCGGCCAGTCGGCGCAGGTGCTTACCAGTACGGTCGCGGCGGACCGTCTCCACCGGGGTCGCGAGGATGCCGTCGGGGTCGCTGACGGCCACGCCGATGCGCACGCTGCCCACATCGATGCCGAGGCTTCTTCCGCGTCGAGGCCCTGTCCAGGATTTTGCTGTGCCGAAACCACTCAGCCGACCCGCGCTATCTGCGCGCGTACCGCCTCGAGCGCCGCGTCGATGCCGGCCGGGTTCTTCCCCGAGCCCTGCGCCAGGTCGGCCTTACCGCCGCCGCGGCCGTCGACGGCCACGGCGAGCTGTTTGACCAGGTCGTTGGCGCTGATCCCGAGATCCTGGGCGGCCGGATTGGCGGCGACCGCGTACGGCACGGTTTGGCTGTCACCCTCCGCGATGAGCGCGACCACCGCGGGGTCGCTGCCCAGCTTGCCCCGGATGTCGCCGACCAGGGACCGCAGGTCGGCCGCCGTCATCCCGGCCGACATCCGTTGCGCCACCACACGGACGTTACCGATCCGCTCCGCGCCCGCCGCGGCGTTGGTCGCGGCGGCCCGGGCGTTCGCCAGCCGGGCGCGTTCGAGCTCCTTCTCCGCGGCCTTGAGCCGCTCCACCAGAGTCGGCCACCCGGGCGGGCACCTCTTCGGACGGCACCTTCAGCGACGAGGCCAGCCCGGCCATCAGCGCGCGCTCCTTGGCCAGGTGCCGGAACGAGTCCAGCCCGACGTAGGCCTCCACCCGGCGTACCCCCGAGCCGATCGAGGATTCGCCGAGGATGGTCACCGGGCCGATCTGGGCCGAGTTGTGCACGTGCGTGCCGCCGCACAGCTCCAGCGAGAACGGTCCGCCGATCTCCACCACCCGGACCTCGTCGGGATAGGCCTCGCCGAACAGCGCCATCGCACCCATCGCCTTGGCCTTCTCGAGTTGCTCGGTGAAGGTGTGCACCTCGAAGTCGGCCTGCACCGCCTCGTTGGTGACCTCTTGGATCTGGGTGCGCTGGTCTTCGCTCAGCGGCCCCTGCCAGTTGAAGTCGAAGCGCAAGTAGCCCGGACGGTTCAGCGATCCGGCCTGAACGGCGTTGGGCCCCAGCACTTGTCGCAGCGCGGCGTGCACCATGTGGGTGCCCGAGTGGCCCTGCGTGGCGCCGCGGCGCCATTCCGGGTCCACCGCCGCGACGACGGTGTCGCCCTCGACGAATTCTCCGGACTCGACGTTAACCCGGTGCACATGAACGGTTTTGGCGATCTTCTGCACGTCGGTCACCGCCGCCTTGGCGCTGCCGCCGGATCCGGTTCCGGTGATGGTTCCGGCGTCGGCGATCTGACCGCCCGACTCGGCGTAGAGCGGAGTGCGATCCAGAATCAGCTCCACTCGATCAGCGTCGATACCATCGCCGTGCGCGACGACCGGAACCCTCTTGCCGTCGACGAAGATACCGAGAATCCTTGCCTCGGAGGTCAATTCGTTGAACCCGGTGAATTCCGTGGGGCCGGCGTCGACCAGCTCGCGGTATGCGGTCAGGTCGGCGTGGGCGTGTTTGCGCGCGGCGGCGTCGGCCTTGGCCCGCTGGCGTTGCTGCAACATCAGTTCGTGGAAGCCGGTCGCGTCGACGCTCAGGCCGGCTTCGGCGGCCATTTCAAGGGTGAGCTCGATCGGGAAACCATAGGTGTCGTGCAGCGTGAAGGCGTCCGAACCGGAAACCACGGTGGCGCCCGAGGCTTTGGTGGCGCCGGCCACCTCCTCGAATAGCTTCGAGCCCGACGTCAGCGTGCGATTGAACGCGGTCTCCTCGGCGACGGCGATGCGATTGATCCGCGCGAAGTCGCTGACCAGTTCGGGATACGCACGCCCCATCGCGTCGCGCACGGTGGCCATCAGGTCGCCGACGATCGGGGTGTCGATCCCCAGCAGCTTGGCCGACCGGATGACGCGGCGCAGCAGCCGGCGCAGCACATAACCGCGGCCGTCGTTGCCCGGGCTGACCCCGTCGGCGATCAGGATCGCCGCGGTGCGGCTGTGGTCGGCGATGATGCGGTAGCGCACGTCGTCTTCGTGGTTTCCGACGTCGTAGGGGCGCGGCGCCCGGGTCGCGACGAGGTCGATGACCGGCCGCAGCAGGTCGGTCTCGTAGACGTTGTGCACGTCCTGCAGCACCAGCGCGACCCGCTCAATCCCCATGCCGGTGTCGATGTTCTTGCGGGGCAACGGCCCGAGGATCTCGTAGTCCTCCTTGCTCGTTCCCTCGCCGCGCTCGTTCTGCATGAACACCAGGTTCCAGACCTCGAGGTAGCGGTCCTCGTTGGCGATGGGTCCGCCCTCGGGCCCGAACTCGGGCCCGCGGTCGTAGTAGATCTCCGACGACGGTCCGCACGGCCCGGGGATGCCCATCGACCAGTAGTTGTCGGCCATGCCGCGGCGCTGGATCCGCTCGGCCGGCAGACCGGCGATCTCCGGCCACAGCTGCGCGGCCTCGTCGTCGTCGAGATATACGGTGGCCCAGAGTTTTTGCGGGTCCAGGCCGTATCCGCCGTCGGCGACGGGGTTGGTCAGCAGCGCCCAGGCCAGTTCGATGGCTCCACGCTTGAAGTAGTCGCCGAACGAGAAGTTGCCGGCCATCTGAAAGAACGTGTTGTGCCGGGTGGTGATGCCGACCTCGTCGATGTCCGGCGTGCGGATGCACTTCTGGATGCTGGTGGCCGTGGCGTAGGGCGGTGTGCGCTGCCCGAGGAAGAACGGCACGAACTGGACCATGCCGGCGTTGACGAACAACAGGTTGGGGTCGTCGAGGATCACCGACGCGCTGGGCACCTCGGTGTGGCCCGCCTTCACGAAATGATCAAGGAACCGCTTCCTGATCTCGTGTGTCTGCACTCTTTTGCTTCCTTAGGTACTTGCTCTCGGGTCGCTTCTCGCCCTTGGACGCTAGCCGCTAGCCATCCAGAAAGCTCAACCGCACCGACCGCCGCGGATTGTCCCGGTTGAGGTCGACCAGCACGATACTTTGCCAGGTGCCCAGCTGAGGCTCGCCACCTACAGACCGGCACCGTCACCGACGGCGCGACGATCGCCGGCAACACATGGTCGGCGCCGTGACCTTCGGAACCGTGCGCGTGCCGGTACCGGTCGTCGCGCGGCAACAGCCGTTCCAGCGTGTCGACCAGGTCGTCGTCGGAACCCGCGCCGGTCTCGATGATCGCGACCCCGGCCGTCGCGTGCGGGACGAACACGTTGCACAGGCCGTCGCCGTAGCTGAAGCAGAACCTGCGCACCGCATCGGTGAGGTCCACGATGCGGCGACGGGAGGTGTCGACATCCAACACATCGGTCTGCATCTGGCCAAGCCTACGGCGGGGCGACGCTACGGGCCCAGGACCAGCCAATTGTTTGTGATCGCGACCACAGCCCAATTAGTCCCCAATTAATCGTTGCCAGCGGTAACCGGCAGGAGGAAGGTATCTGGTGGGACCGGTGGCGCCACCGGGGCGCTGCCCCGACACAGGGAGGGGTCGGTCGTGTACGCACGCTCTACCACCATCCAGGCGCAACCTCTGTCGGTCGACATTGGAATCGCCCATGTTCGCGATGTCGTCATGCCCGCGCTGCAGGAGCTTGACGGGTTTGTGGGGCTGTCGCTGTTGGTCGACCGGCAGTCCGGCACATGCATCGCCACCAGCGCCTGGGACGGCTTGGAGACGATGCGCGCCAGCGCCGAGCGGGTGGCTCCCGTTCGTGACCGGGCCGCGATGATGTTCGACGGCAGCGCGCGGGTCGAAGAATGGGATATCGCTCTGCTGCACCGCGACCACCGGTCGCACGAGGGGGCGTGCGTGCGGGCCACCTGGCTCAAGGTGGTGCCGGATCAGCTCAACCGCTCGCTGGACTTCTACCGGACCGCGGTGCTTCCGGAGCTGGAAGAACCTCGACGGCTTCTGCAGTGCCAGCCTGATGGTCGACCACCCGGCATGCCGGCGTGCGGTGTCCTGCTCGACGTTCGACAGCATGGACGCGATGGCCCGCAACCGCGACCGCGCGACCGAGCTGCGCAGCCGCCGCGTGCGGGATTTGGGCGCCGAGGTGGTCGACGTGGTCGAATTCGAGCTGGCGATCGCCCGCTTGCGGGTGCCCGAGCTGGTCTGAGGGTCACGCAGCCCGCCGAGCGTCACGCCAGCGTGACGCGCGGCACCGAGCGTCACGCCAGCGTGACGCTCGGCAGTCAAGTTGCGGGCTGGGCAGCGAGTCCCCGGGGAATCCGCGGCACGGGTGCACCTCGTAGGTGAACACTCCGGCCGCGACGCCCGGGGTCGTCGTCCATGATCGCGATGGTGTCGTCGATGGTCGCGGCGAACACCCCGATGCCGCACACGTCGGACCCGTCGGTGACGGGCAGCACCACCGCCAGCACGCCGTCGTCGCGCAGCCCGAAGTTGCGGCGACCGTGCTCCCAGATGATCGCCGGCGCTCGTCGTCTTCGAATTTGGGTCCCCGCTTGAGGATGACGACGCTGTAGGGCTTGGCGTTGGGCAGCAGTTGGCCCATCTCCTCGTCGGTGAACGTTCTCATGATCTAGCGTCGAGCGTAACGCTCCTGTGAAATTCGAGCTCGGTGCGTCGCGGCGACGTTAGGTCGTCTCCGGGGACGCATCCATGAAACGAGCGACTCGGTGGGTTGGCGATGGCCGTGTTGGCAGGCGGTGTGGGCCTGTCGCCGCACATCGCGCCGCAGGATTGGTGGTGTCCGGGCCAGCCGATACCCAATGGCGCCCTGTGGAACATGGCCATCTGCCATCAGTATCACTACGTGACGCATGCCCGACGGCAGCCAAGTCGCGGTCCAGGGACCCTAGCCGCGGCGCCGTCACCCTCGCTGCGACGGATGATCGCCCGCAGCCGCTCCAGCCGGCCGCCGATCTCCCGTTCAACGCCGCGGCCGGTGGGTCGGTAGTAGTCCACGCCCACCAGCTCGTCCGGCGGATATTGTTGCGCGACAACGCCGTCCGGGTCGTCGTGGGAGTACTTGTAGCCCTGCGCGTTGCCCAGCGCCGCCGCACCCGAGTAATGCCCGTCGCGCAGATGCGCCGGCACCATACCGGCCTTGCCCGCCTTGATGTCGTTCATCGCCGCGCCCAGCGCGGTGGTGACCGCGTTCGACTTCGGCGCGCTGGCCAAATGGACGGTGGCATGCGCCAGCGTCAGCTGGGCTTCGGGCATCCCGATCAGCTGCACGGTCTGCGCGGCGGCGACCGCGGTCTGCAGCGCGGTCGGATCGGCCATCCCGATGTCCTCGCTGGCCAGGATCATCAGCCGGCGGGCGATGAACCGCGGGTCCTCGCCCGCGACCAGCATGCGGGCCAGATAGTGCAGCGCGGCGTCGACGTCGGAGCCGCGCACGGACTTGATGAAGGCGCTGACGACGTCGTAGTGCTGGTCACCGTCGCGGTCGTAGCGCACCGCGGCCTTGTCCAGGGACTGCTCGACGGTCTCGACGGTCACTTCCTCGGTGGCTGCTTGAGCGTTCCGAGGCCACCTCCAGCGCGGTCAGGGCGCGGCGGGCATCGCCGGCGGCCAGCTGCACCAGCAGGTCGACGGCCTCGGGCGCCACCGCGACCCGCCCGCCCAGGCCGCGGGGGTCGTCGATCGCGCGCTGCACCACCGTTCGGACGTCGTCGGCGGTCAGCGGCCGCAACTGCAGGATCAGCGACCGGGACAGCAGCGGCGCGACCACCGAAAACGACGGATTCTCGGTGGTCGCCGCCACCAGCAACACCACCCGGTTCTCCACCGCGGACAGCAGCGCATCCTGCTGGGTCTTGGAGAAGCGGTGCACTTCGTCGATGAACAGCACCGTCTGCTCACGGTTGAGGAGAGCCTTTCGCGCCGAATCGATCACGGCCCGAACGTCCTTGACGCCGGCCGACAACGCCGAGAGCGCCTCGAAGCGGCGACCGGTCGCCTGCGAGATCAACGCCGCCAGCGTCGTCTTGCCGCTGCCCGGCGGCCCGTAGAGGATGACCGACGCCACCCCGGAGCCCTCGACCAGCCGGCGCAGCGGTGACCCCGGCGCCAGCAGGTGGTCCTGACCGACCACTTCGTCCAGGGCTGCCGGACGCATCCGCACCGGCAGCGGCGCTCCGGCCGACACGTCCAGGCCGACATCACTCCGGGGTCGGCCGCGCCGCGCCGGGCAGGTCAAACAGACCGTCGGACACGGCTTCAGGTTATCGGGCCAAGTTGCCGGCCAGGTATCCGCGCGCCTGCGCCGCATAACTGCTAAGTTCCGGTTGGCTAAGTTCTGCGTTCACCGATTCACAGCGAACTAGAAACCTTAGGACGGCAATGAGCCAGCCCCCAGAGTATCCAGGTACCCCGGCCGACCCCCAGCGTGGCAGCCAGACCCCTCCGGGCTACCCGCCACCACCCGGCTACGGCGCACCGCCCCCGGGCCCCGGCTATGGCGCACCGCCCGCGGGCCCCGGCTATGGCGCACCTCCCCCGGGCCCCGGTTACGGCCGGCATGCGAGCCCCCCGCCCGGACCCGGCGGATACGGCCCGCCCCCAGGCCCGCCGCCGGGCGAAGGCCCGCCGCCCTCCTACGGCGCACCGCCGCCTCCGCCACCGCCGCCCTCCGGCTACGGCGCGCCCCCGGCCGGCTACCCGCCGCAGGCGAGCTACGGCGCCCCGCCCGGCGGTCCGGGCCCCGCGCAGTTCAACATCGGCGAGGCGGTCAGCTGGGCGTGGAACAAGTTCACCAAGAACGCTGTAGCGCTCATCGTTCCGCGTGCTGATCTACGTCGTGGTGCTCGGCGATTCTCGGCGTCGTCGCCGGCGTGCTGCCCGCGGTCCTGGGCGAAAGCACGAACAACACTTACACCGACGCGTACGGCAACACCTACGGAGGCACGGTCGTCACCTTCGGCGCGGCCTCGTACGCCGTCCTGACCGTCGGCTACATCCTGCTGTTCATCGTGGCGATCTACATGGCCGCCGCACTGCTCACCGGTTGCCTTGACATCGCCGACGGAAAGCCGGTGAGCATCGGATCGTTCTTCAAGCCCCGCAATCTGGGCCCGGTGTTCCTCACCGCAGTGCTCGTCGGCCTCGGCATCTCGATCGGATCTGCTGTGCATCGTCGGTGGCATCATCTTCGGCTTCATCGCCCAGTTCGCCATCGCGTTTGCGATCGATCGATCGCAGTCTCACCGATCGATTCGATCAAGGCCAGCTATCGAGACCGTCAGGACCAACATCGGCAGCGCCCTGATCTCGTGGCTGGTGCAGTACGCGATCGTGCTCGTCGGCGAATTGCTCTGTGGCGTAGGCCTACTCGTCGCGATACCGATCGCCCTGCTGGTCCAGGTCTACACCTACCGCAAGCTGTCGGGCGGCCAGGTCGTGCCGGTGGAGCAGCCGGGATACCCGGCCGGCCCGCCATCGGGTCCCCAGTACGCGTAGACGAGCCGGGGCCCGCAGACCCTTAGGTCGCCTCGTCGACGACCGTGTGGATGAACTGCATCTTGTCCAACACGGCGACCGGCAGCACGAACGGGTAGAGGTCGTCGTGGCCCATCGAGCGGTTCACCATGTTCAGCGACCACGACAACGGCAGCCACATCTCGATGATGTTGGGAAAGGCGCTGGGGCCCAAGGCCGGCCGGTCGAAGGTCGCCGCCGCCGACGCCAAGCCACACCAGGCCGAGGTGTCCAGGGTGTCGCGGATGTGCAGGTAATGGGCGAACGTCTCGGCCCAGTCCTCGGCGGCGTGCATCGTCGCATAGGACGACACGTAGCTTTCCTGCCAACCCTCGGGCGCGCCGTCGCTGTAGTGCCGGTCCAGCGCCTCCTGGTAGTCGGCGTCGGGATCACCGAACAGCTCGTTGAACCGCTGCAGGTACTCGGGCGAGTTGATCAGCCGGTAGAAGTAGTAGTGCCCGACCTCGTGCCGGAAGTGCCCGAGCAGCGTGCGGTAGGGCTCTTCCATCTCCACCCGCAGCTGCTCGCGATGGACATCGTCGCCCTCGGCCAAATCCAGTGTGATGACCCCGTTGTCGTGCCCGGTGATCACCTTCTCGAATGCGCTGGAGAGCAGACGAAATCCCAACCCCTGCTCGGGATCCCGGTCGCGTCCCACGATCGGCAACTTCAGCTCGTGCAGCTCGACGACCAGCCGTCGCTTGGCCGCCTCGGCCCGGGCGAACGCCGCCAGGCCCTCGGCGTCGGTGTCGTTGGGCCGTTCCAGGGTCAGCGCGCACGACGTCGCAGAGCCCGCCGGGCTGATCCTCTGGGGACCAGCCAATTGCATTCGGCCAGATGAAGATTGGCGCACAGTTGATAGTCGTCGGCATCCACGGCGCCGGCGTGGTCGCCCTGCGTCGCCCTTGGCGATCACCAGCAGTGCCATCTGGTCGAGGGAGAAACCCAGCGAGCTGCCGCAGTGTCAGGCACGCCGAGTTCTCGAACGCCAGGCGCTGACCGCAGTTGGGGCAGTGGAAGTCACGCATGCAGCGAATCGCTTTCGCAGGGCGCGACGTCGACGGCGACGTCGATCTTGCTGTTCTCGGAGTTGGTGTAGATGATGCCACGTAGCGGCGGCACATCCGCGTAGTCGCGGCCGCGGCCGACGATGATGTAGCGCTCGTCGACCATCTGGTCATTGGTGGGATCCAGCCCCAGCCATTGGAACTGCCCCGGCTTTTGCGGGGTCCACACCGCGGCCCAGGCATGGGTGGCGTCGATGCCGATCATCCGATCCTTTCCGGGTGGCGGGTCTGTGGCCAGATAACCGGACACATAGCTGGCCGCCAGACCGTTGGCGCGCAAACACGCGATCGACAGCCTGGCGAAGTCTTGGCATACCCCTTCTCGGGCCTGCAGAACCTCATCGACGCCGGTGGATATCGTCGTGGACCCCGACCGGTAGGTGAAGTCGGCGTAGATCCGCGACACGAGGTCGCGCAGCACCTCGATCAACGGGCGTCCGGGCACGAAGCTGGGCGCCGCGTACTGGCGGACCTCGTCGGTGATCTCGGGCGGATCCAGATCCAGGGTGAATTCGGTGGCGAGCGCTCCGCGAAGCCCGGCGGGCCGGGCGGCCTCCCACGGCTCGACGGCCGGCCCCGCGGTGTACAGGCCGGGAGCCGGCGGGTGCACGTCGACGATGGATTCGCTGGTGACGATGAGGGTGTGGTGCGGCTCGGTGACGTGAAAGTAGGTGCTGATGTTGCCGTAGCCGTCGCGGCTGGTGGAGCTGTCCGCGGGGGCAGGTTGGATGTCCAGCCGATGATCGATGCAGCGCTGCCGCAGTGAATCCCGCGGCGTGAGAAACCCGCGGCCGTACGAGCTGGTGACGATGTCGGAGTAGCGGTATTCGGTGCGGTGGTTGACGCGATACCGCCGGGTGCCCGGACTAGCGCTGCCCAGCCCTCGGGAACCTCGTCTGTCGGCAACGCGCTGGCCTCCTGACGTCTCCGGCTCGGTCGGCGGTCACCGATCTGCGAACACAGTGTGGCACGAACGGCAGCGGCTCCGACTCGTCAGCCGGGGCCGCTGAATTCGTTCCGTAGTTGCCGGGCGCGGCGCACAATCAGAGGAGTGGCCACGTGGGATGACGTCGCCCGCATCGTCGGCGGGTTGTCACTGACCGCCGAGCCGTCACCGCACGACTGGCGGGTCGGCAAGAAGCTGATCGCCTGGGAGCGGCCGCTGCGCAAATCCGATCGCGAGGCCCTGGCGGCCGCAGGGGTCGCAGCCACCGGAAGGTGACATCCTCGGAGTCCGGGTCTCCGACGAGGGCGTCAAGTTCGCGTTGATCGCCGACGAGCCCCGGGTGTACTTCACCACCCCGCATTTCGACGGCTACCCGGCGGTGCTGGTCAAACTGGCCGAAATCGAGCCCGGCGACCTCGAGGAGCTGATCACCGAGGCGTGGCTGACCCAGGCGCCCAGGAAGCTGGTGCAGGAGTTCCTCGCCGAGTCGCCCTGACCCGTCAGCGGCCTCAAACCGGCCGCAGGTCGATCACCCGTTGCAGGTCGTCGATGCAGGTCTGGACGACGTCGGCGAGCACCACCTCTCTGCTGTCGCGGGACAACCGAGTGCACCTCGGAGGCGAGGCGGCGCGCCGCGGCGGCGTGTTCGGTCGCCGCGACGGGATCGGTGTCGGCGAGGGCTACGGCCGCCACCAGCTCGGCGAGCACGGCGTGCACGGGCTGGGGAAGCCAGTTGCAGCCGTCGAGGGCGGGCGCGACGACGCGGGCCAGCTGCAGCACGGAGACGGCGAGCAAGGCCACATGCACGGCCTGGTGATCTGCGCCCTGCGACGGTGTCGCGCAGCCGCCATCGCCGCGGTGAAAGCCGCACCACCTGACGGGCGGTGGCGCGGGCCTGAATCAGATCGCCGACCTGTTCGTGCACCCGATCCACGGCCGACAGCGGCCAGTCGGGCGCGGACTGGCCTGCGCCCGGCGGCGAAATCCGCCGTGCGGGACAGCACACCGTGCAGCGTGTCCAGCACCCCGATGCGCGCCCGGCGCAGCACCCGCAACGGGTCGGCCGGGAACAGCAAGCACGGCGAACACGAGGGCCAGGCAGCCACCGATCAGGGCGTCGTAGACGCGTTCGTAGCCGATGCCGCTGCGCGGCAGCGCCAGCACCAGAATCGAGGACACGACGGTCTGGTTGGCGAACATCATTCCCTGCCCGATGAAGCCCCGCCCGATCACCACCGCGAGCGCCAGCGCGATCACCGCGACGATGGCGATGGGCACGGCGCCGGTCCCGAGCAGCCCCCACACCACGGTGCCCGTCCCGATGCCCAAGCGTGACGCCGATCATCATCTGGACGGCGCGCTGGGCGCGTAACACGTTGCTGATCGACAGGCACACCGCCGAGGCGATCGGCGCGAAGAACGGCTGCGGATGAGCCAGCACGTCGTGGGCGAGGTACCAGGCCAGACCGGAAGCCACCGACGTCTGAGTGAGCGTGAACCAGACACCCTTGAGCCGTTGGACGGCGGCCTGGCCGTTAGTGGCCGCGCGGGTCAGCAGCGAAGTGCTCATGACGATTGCTTACCGCACGGCGCGCGACGAGTCGCGCCGAGTTAGGCGCGCTGCAACTCGAAGAGCGGGATCACCCGGCTGGTCTTCGACTGGTACTCGGCGAAGCCCGGCGCCGCGGCGGTGATTTCACCGAACAGCTCGTCGCGCTCATGCGACGGCAGTTCGCGGGCGGTGACATCGAACGCCTCGGTGCCGAGTTCGACATGCGCCGCCGGGTTGGCCCGCAGGTTGTGCACCCAGGCCGGATTCTGTCGGAGCACCGGCGAAGGAGCCGATGATGATCAGCTTGCCGCCGACGCGGAAATAGGCCAGCGGCGAGACCCGCTGCTGACCGGACTTGGCGCCCGTCGTGGTGAGCAGCAACAGCTCGGCATTGGCGAATTGCCCGCCGACCTTGCCGCCGTTGGCACGGAACTCGTCGGCGATGGCCTGGTTGAACGCATTGATCGTTGCGGTGTCGGCATTTCTGTCATGCCTGGTCAACCTGTTTCGGCTTGGCGTCTATTCCGGACTCCTTGCGCTGCTGGGCGGTGATCGGCGCGGGCGCATCGGTGAGCGGGTCGATGCCGCCGCCGGTCTTCGGGAACGCGATCACCTCCCGGATGGAGTCCACACCCGACAGCAGCGCGTTGATCCGGTCCCAGCCGAAGGCGATCCCGCCGTGCGGGGGCGCGCCGAACATGAACGCCTCCAACAGGAATCCGAACTTCTCTTCGGCCTCGGCCTTGTCCAGGCCCATCACCGCGAACACCCGTTCCTGGATGTCGCGGCGGTGGATACGGATCGAGCCGCCGCCGATTTCGTTGCCGTTGCAGACGATGTCGTAGGCGTCGGCCAGCACATTGCCCGGATCGCGTGTCGACCGCGCCTCGTCATACTCCGGCTTGGGCGACGTGAACGCGTGATGCACCGCGGTCCACGCCCCCGAGCCCACCGCCACGTCGCCGGCGGCGGTCGCGTCGTCGGCGGGCTCGAACAGCGGCGGGTCGACCACCCAGACGAACGCCCATTCGTCCGGGTCGATCAGGTCGAGCCGGCTCGCGATCTCGCCGCGGGCGGCGCCCAGCAGGGCCCGCGACGGCTTCGCCGGGCCGGCGGAAAAGAAGATGCAGTCCCCGGGCTTGGCGCCCGACGTGCGCGGCCAGGCCGTCGCGTTCGGCATCGGTCAGGTTCTTGGCCACCGGGCCACCCAGCGTGCCGTCGTCGGCCACCAGCACGTACGCCAGCCCGCGGTGTCCGCGCTGTTTGGCCCAGTCCTGCCAGCCGTCCAGGGTCCGCCGTGGCTGCGAAGCGCCGCCCGGCATCACGACCGCGCCGACATACGGCGCCTGGAAGACACGAAATGTGGTGTCTTTGAAGAACTCTGTGCACTCGACGAGCTCCAGCCCGAACCGCAGATCGGGCTTGTCGGAGCCGAACCGTCGCATGGCGTCGGCATAGCTGATCCGCGGGATCGGCCTCGGGATCTGGTAGCCGATCAGCGCCCACAGCGCGCTCAGGATCTCCTCGGAGACCGCGATGATGTCCTCGGCATCGATGAAGCTCATCTCCATGTCGAGCTGGGTGAACTCGGGCTGGCGGTCGGCGCGGAAATCCTCGTCGCGGTAGCAGCGGGCGATCTGGTAGTAGCGCTCCATCCCGGCCACCATCAGCAACTGCTTGAACAGCTGCGGGCTCTGCGGCAGCGCGTAGAACGACCCGGGCTGCAGCCGCGCCGGCACCAGGAAATCGCGGGCTCCCTCGGGCGTGGAGCGAGTCATCGTCGGCGTCTCGACCTCGACGAAGTCGTGGCTTGCCAGCACCGAACGCGCGGCAGCATTTACCTTGGAGCGCAACCGAATTGCCGCAGCCGGGCCGTCGCGGCGCAGGTCGATGTAGCGGTATTTCAGCCGGGACTCCTCGCCCGCGGGCTCGTCGAGCTGGAACGGCAGCGGCGCGCACTCGCCGAGCACCGTCAACGACGTCACGTTGACTTCGATGTCTCCGGTGGCGATCTCCGGGTTGGCGTTGCCTTCGGGGCGGATCTCGACGACGCCCTCGACCGCGACGCAGAACTCGGCGCGCAGCCGGTGCGCCTGTGCCAGCACCTGCCCCTCCTCAAGGCCCTCGCGGAACACCACCTGCGCGATGCCGGAGGAATCCCGCAGGTCGATGAAGATGACGCCGCCGTGGTCGCGGCGACGGGCCACCCAGCCGGCCAATGTCACCCGCTGCCCTGCGTCGTGGGACCGAAGCGAACCAGCGGCGTGGCTGCGCAGCACAAACACTCCCCTTTACCCGATTTGAACGACTGCCCAGTCTAAACATCCGGCGTGCGGGGGTAACTTCGGTCGCGTTGCAACCACCATCGCGCTCGTAGGTCCCGGCGCCGTCGGCACGACGGTCGCCGCGCTGTTGTACAAGGCCGGTCACCAGGTGTTGCTGTGCGGCCACACTCCCCGCGACAGCATTGAACTGCGGCCCGACGGCGAGGACGCCATCGTCGTGCCGGGTCCGGTGCTCACCGATCCCGGCCAGGTGCCCCGGTCGGTCGACGTGGTGGTGCTGGCGGTCAAAGCCACCCAGAACGACGACGCGGCCGGCTGGCTGGCCGGCCTCTGCGACGAGCACACCATCGTCTTGGTACTGCAAAACGGTGTCGAGCAGGTCGAGCAGGTCAAGCCGCACTGCCCGTCGTCGCCCGTGATACCGGGCATCGTCTGGTATTCGGCCGAGACCCAACCGCAGGGCTGGGTGCGGCTGCGCACCGAAGCCGCGCTGGTGCTGCCCAGCGGACCCTCGGCGACGACGGTCGCCGAGCTGCTGCGCGGCGCCGGCTGCCGGGTGGACACCGACCCCGACTTCATCACCGCGGCCTGGCGCAAGCTGCTCACCAACGCGCTGGCCGGGTTCATGGCGCTGTCGCGGCGGCGATCCGGAATGTTTCGCCGCGACGACGTCGCCGAGTTGTCGCGTCGCTATGTCGCCGAATGTCTGGCCGTCGCGCGGGCCGAGGGCGCGCGGCTGCCCGACGACGTGGTCGACGGGATGGCTGACATGTTCCGTCACACGCCCGAAGACATGGGCACCTCGATCCTGGCCGACGCGGAGAACCAGCGCCGGATGGAATGGGACATCCGCAACGGCGTGATCATCCGCAAGGCGCGCGCGCACGGCTTGCCGACGCCGATCAGCGACGTGCTGGTGCCGTTGCTGGCCGCGGCCAGCGACGGTCCCGGGTGATCCCGGGTAGTCGGCGTTAGGCTGAACCGACCACCAGATTTCGGGAGCGTGCGATGACCTTCAACGAGGGTATGCAGATCGACACCAGCACCGCGTCGTCGTCCGGCGGCGGCTTCGGCGGGCCGATCGCCATCGGGGGCGGCCTCGGCGGGCTGTTGATCGTGCTGGTCGCGTTGTTCCTGGGTGTCGATCCCGGTCGCGTGATCAACCAGCAGCAGATGAGCACGAAGGACTACTCGGCGCCCGGTTTCGATTTGAGTCAGTGCAAGACCGGGGCCGACGCCAACAAATACCCACAGTGCCGCGTGGTGGCGACCGGAAACTCCGTGGACGCGGTGTGGCATCAGCTGATGCCGCGCTACACGCGCCCTAATGTGGTGGTGTTCCGCGGCTCGGTAGACACCCGCTGCGGAGCGGCGACCACAGCGGTGGGGCCGTTCTACTGCCCGCTGGACCAGACGGCGTACTTCGACACCGACTTCTTTCAGGAGCTGGTCGAGAAATTCGGTTCCAGCGGTGGGCCATTCGCCCAGGAGTACGTCGTCGCCCACGAGTACGGTCACCACGTGCAAAACCTCAAGGGTGTGCTGGGCCGGGCCCAACAGGGCGCGCAGGGCGCCGGCGGCAACGGGGTGCGCACCGAGTTGCAGGCCGACTGCTACGCCGGGATTTGGGCCCACTACGCCTCCACGGTCACACAGGAGAACGGCACACCGTTCCTGAATCCGTTGAGCGACAAGGACATTCAAGATGCACTGTCGGCCGCGGCCTCGGTGGGCGACGACCGCATCCAGCGCGAGACGACCGGACGCACCAACCCCGAGTCATGGACGCACGGTTCCTCAGAGCAACGGCAGCACTGGTTCACCGTCGGCTATCAGACCGGTGACCCCAAACAGTGCGACACTTTCTCGGCCCCGGACTTGGGCTAGGGTCTACCAGGGCCGCGTCGAGCACGTCACGCCGGTGGTGGCGTTCTGTGTCACCACCACCTGGCCGTCGACGGCGATCTGGCACTGAAGTTCGGGAGTGGCCCCCGAGCCGCAGTCGGGCCAATGGCACCCGCCGCTGGCGTTGACGTAGGCCCACTGGTTCGGGTTTGCCAGTGTGGCGGTGTACACCAGCGGCGCCCCGGCGCTGAATGCCGCCTGCACGGTGGTCATGTACTGCGACGAGTTGGCGTTGAAGGCCGCCTGGTTGGCCGGATCGCTGTTCATGTACCGAACTTGGCCGGTCAGATTGCCGGTGGCGGTGATCGTGTAGGTCACCTGGTGGCCATCCGCATGTGCGGGCGCGGGCACTGCTCCGAGCACCAAGGCCGCCGCGAACGCTGCCGCATACCCAGCTGTTCTCACGTTCGTCATATCGAAAACGCTACCGGATTTGTTACCGGGTTCAGGTAAGAAGCAGGGATGAGCGACGAACGACCGGAGCAGACCATCACCCGGCGCGGGCTGCTGACGACGGGCGCGGTCTCGGCCGTTGTCGGCGCCAGCATCGGGGCGGCTGGAGCCTCAATGGTCTGGTCTCACCCGCACGGACCCACAGTCTGGAACCAGCCGGACCGCGACGGCGCGCCCCCGGTCGGTGGCCTGCACCTGCAATTCGGCAAGAACGCCGCCACCGAGGTGGTGGTGTCCTGGCACACCACCGACGCGGTCCGCAATCCGCGGGTCATGCTGGGCACGCCCACATCCGGATTCGGCAGTACCGTGGCCGCCGAAACCCGAACGTACCGGGACGCGAAGTCGGGCACCGAGGTTCGGGTCAACCATGCCCGCCTGACCGACCTCACCCCGGACACCGACTACGTGTACGCCGCGGCGCATGACGGCACGACCCCGGAGCTGGGGACGGTGCGGACCGCGCCGGCGGGGCGAAAATCGCTGCGCTTCACCAGTTTCGGCGACCAGTCCACACCGACGGTGGTGAAGCTGGCCGGCGGCGGCTACGGCACCGACAATATCGGCTCGCCCGCGGCCGCAAACACAACGGTCGCGATCGAGCGCCTCGCCCCGCTGTTCAATCTGGTCAACGGGGACCTGTGCTACGCCAACCTGGCTGCCGACCGGATCCGCACCTGGTCGAACTGGTTCGAGAACAATACCCGCTCGGCCCGCTACCGACCGTGGATGCCGGCGGCGGGCAACCACGAGAACGAATTAGGCAACGGGCCAATCGGTTACGGCGCCTATCAGGCCTACTTCGCCTTGCCTGATTCCGGGTCCAGCCCGGAGACCCGCGGCCTGTGGTACTCGTTCACCGCCGGCTCGGTACGGGTGGTCAGCCTCAACAACGACGACGTCGCCTTCCAGGACGGCGGCAACTTCTACGTACACGGCTATTCGGCCGGAGAACAAAAGCGTTGGTTGGCAACAGAACTCGCCGATGCACGGCGCGACCCGAACGTCGATTGGCTAGTGGTCTGCATGCATCAGACGGCGATCTCCACCGCCGACAAAGCCAACGGTGCCGACCTGGGGATCCGTCAGGAATGGTTGCCGCTGTTCGACCAGTATCAGGTCGATCTGGTGGTGTGCGGCCACGAGCACCACTACGAACGGTCACATCCGCTGCGCGGGACACAGGGCAACGACACCCGAACACCCATTCCCGTCGACACCCGCAACGACGTCATCGACACGACGCGCGGAACCGTGCACCTCGTCATCGGCGGGGGCGGCACGTCGTTTACCACCAATGGCTTCCTGTTCCCCCGCCCGCAGTGCCGCGTGCTGGTCGGCGTCGGCGCATTCGATCCCGCGATCGGGTGCAAGAAGCCGATCTACGTCGATGGAGGACGCGCCGTGGTCGGCGTTTCGCGACCGCGACAACCCCTACGGCTTCGTTGCTTTCGACGTCGACCCGGGCCAGCCGGGCGGCAACACGTCGATCAAGGCGACGCATTACGCGGTGACCGGTCCGTTCGGGGCGATGACCATGGTCGAGCAGTTCACCCTGACCAAGCCGCGCGGCGGCGCGTCCGGCTAGTTGGCGCGAAAGTCCGCAGAATGCCAGGTTTTGCGGCGTGTCGCCGGAAAAACACGCGCGCTCGCCGAGCGAATCAAAACAGCGTCTGCTGAATGGGCACCAGTGCTGCCGCCGCCGGCGTTTGCGGGGCCTGCGGAAACGGGCGGTCATCGCCACCCAGCCGGTGCCGCGCGATCAGCGGCACAGCGCGTTGGGCCAGCATCGCCCGGTAGTCCGGCGGCAGGTAGGCGCCGCGGCGGTACAGCTCGCGGTACGCGCCGACCAGTTCGGGACGGGTCCGGCCCAGCCAGGCCATGAACCAGCCGCGGGTGGAGCCCCGCAGGTGCAGCCCGAACACCGTCACACCGGTGGCGCCGGCGGCCGCGATCTGGCCCAACAACGCATCGAGGTGCTCGACGGAGTCGGTGAGGTGCGGCAGCACCGGTGCCACCATCACATGGCAGTCCAGACCGGCGTTGCGGATCGCGGTGATCAACCCCAGCCGCGCCTGCGGTGTCGGCGTGCCCGGCTCGACCTCGCGGTGCAGCTCCGGGTCGCCGACCGCCAGCGAGACCGCCACGGATGCCGGGACCTGCCCCGCCGCGTCGGCGATGAGCGGCAGGTCCCGCCGGAGCAGCGTGCCCTTGGTCAGGATCGACAGCGGCGTGCCGGATCCGGCGAGCGCGGTGATGATGCCCGGCATCAGCGCGTAGCGGCCCTCGGCGCGCTGGTAGGGGTCGGTGTTGGTGCCCAGCGCGACGGTTTCGCGCTGCCACGACGGCCGGTGCAGCTCGCGGCGCAGCACCTCGGCGACGTTGGTCTTCACCACCACCTGGGTGTCGAAGTCGTTGCCGCAGTTGAAGTCCAGGTATTCGTGGGTGGGCCGCGCGAAACAATAGCGGCAGGCGTGCGAGCAGCCGCGGTAGCCGTTGACGGTGTAGCGAAACGGCAGCGCGGCCGCGTTCGGCACCTTGTTCAGCGCGGATTTGCACAGCACCTCGTGAAACGTGATGCCCTCGAACTGCGGCGTGCGCACACTTCGGATGAGGCCGATCCGCTGCAGCCCCGGTAGCGCGCCGTCGTCGACGGGCGTCCCGTCCACCGCGACGGTCTGGCCAGCCCAACGCACAACAGTTATTCGAACACTAGTTCGATGTTGCGTCAAGTCCCCGCGCCGGGTGTCACGGGTCGTCTTCGTCGCCGCTCTCGCGTAGGAGTTTCTCGGGGTGGTGATAGCTGTTGGTGCGGGGTTGTCCGTGGTCGAGGTGCGGGGGTGGTATCCACTCGGTGTCACCGTTGGCGCGTTTCCGGGTTTTCCAGCCCTTTTCCAGCAGTTTGTGATCCGGCGTGCACGCCAGAGTCAGCTTGTTCACATCGGTGCAGTGGGTCGCGGCCCACTCATCGACGTGATGGACCTCGGTCCAGTAGCCGGGCACGTCGCAGCCGGGGCGCGTGCAACCACCCTCCTTGGCGTACAAGGCAATTCGCTGTCCGGGTGAGGCCAACCGTTTGGTGTGATACAACGCGATCGCCTTGCCCCTGTCGAAGATCGCCAAATAGTGGTGAGCGCGGCCGGCCAGGCGGATCACCTCACTCATGGGCAACACGCTGCCCCCGCCGGTGAGCGCCTTACCCGACCCGGCCTCGAGTTCTTTGAGGGTGGTCGACACGATGATGGTCGCCGGCAACCCATTGTGCTGACCTAGTTCTCCGCTGGCTAGCAGCGCGCGCAGCGCGGCATGGAGCCCGTCATGGTTGCGTTGGGAGTTGCTGCGGGTGTCCCGGCGCACCGCGTCGTGGCTCGCGGCGCTGTCGATGACGGGGGCCTGATCCTCGGGGTTGCACATCCCAGGCGCGGCCAGCTTGGCCCAGACGGCCTCCAGAGCGGCCCGCAGACCCGGGTCCACCCAGCCGCACACCCGCGACATCCCGTCAATGCCTTGCTTGGTCATCGTCAGACCACGACGGCGCGCCCGGTCCTCATCGGAGAACTCTCCATCGGGGTTGAGGCAGTCGATCAACTTGTCGGCCAGCTTGTCCAGCTGGTCGGGCCGAAACCCGGTGGCCAGCCTCGACAAGTGGGCTTCGGCCGTCTCCCGGGTCTCGATGTCCACGACGCTCGGCAGGCGATGCAGAAACCCCCGGATCACCTGCACGTGCGCGTCGCCAATTTGCCCGTCACGCTGGGCCTGCGCCGTCGCGGTCAACTGCGGCGGCAACACCTCGCCCGTCAGCGCTCTGCGCTCACCCAGATCGGCAGCCTCGGCCACCCGCCTGGTGGCCTCGCTGCGGGTGATGCGTAACCGATCGGCCAACGCGCGCGGCAGCCGGTTGCCCAGCTCTTCCTCGCCGGCCTGCTCCGCGAGCTGATTGATCAACACGTGACCGGGCACCGGCACCTGACGCGCCACCACCTCCAGCCGCTCGAGAAAGTTCAGACGCTCCGGAGTGCTCAGCGCGTCAAACGACAACTTGCAAACACCAGCCATCGCCGCATCCAACACGTCGAACGCCTCGGCAACCGCGTCACGATCCGAACCCATGTGTGAAGGCTATGGCGGCCCACCGACGAAAAAGCGCCCGAAAGCCTGCCCCCGCAAGTGATTTAAATCATGGAACCGAAACGCAACCCGTCACGTCAAAGCAACCGTGAAAGAACATCGGCCACAACCGAATCCGTCGGCACCGATACCTGCTCGCCCGTCGCAAGATCCTTCACCCCGACCGTGCCGGCTTCGAGGTCGCGATCTCCGGCCACCAGCGCCAGACGGGCACCCGAGCGGTCGGCCGCGCGCATCGCCCCCTTGAGCCCGCGGTCACCGTAGGCCAGGTCGACGCGCACACCAGCCGCACGGAGCTGCCCGGCCAGCACCGCCAGCCGCAGCTTGGCCGGTTCGCTCAGCGGCACGCCGAACACGTCGCAGCGCGTGGTCTCCCCCACGCTCTTGCCCTCGGCCCGCAGCGCCAGCAGGGTCCGGTCCACGCCGAGCCCAAATCCGATGCCCGACAAGTCTTGTCCGCCGAGCTGACGCATCAGACCGTCGTAGCGGCCGCCGCCGCCGATGCCGGATTGCGCGCCCAGGCCGTCGTGCACGAACTCGAAGGTGGTCTTGGTGTAGTAGTCCAGCCCGCGCACCATCCGCGGGTTGATGACGTAGGGCACACCCAGCGCATCGAGGTGCGACAGGACGGTGGCGAAATGCTGCTTGGCGCTGTCGGACAGGTGGTCAAGCAGCACCGGGGCGTCGGCCGTCTTGGCCCGCACCTCGGGTCGCTTGTCGTCGAGCACCCGCAGCGGGTTGATTTGTGCGCGGCGCTGAGTCTCGTCGTCCAGGTCGAGCTGCAAACAGGAACTCCTGCAACAGCTCCCGGTATTGCGGGCGGCAGCTGTCATCCCCCAGCGAGGTGATTTCCAGCCGGAACCCGACCAGGCCCAGCGAGCGGAAACCGGCGTCGGCGACGGCGATCACCTCGGCGTCCAGTGCCGGATCGTCGACGCCGATCGCTTCGACGCCGACCTGCTGCAGCTGGCGATAACGGCCGGCCTGCGGGCGCTCGTAGCGGAAAAACGGGCCCGCGTAACAGAGCTTGATCGGCAGCGCGCCCCGGTCCAGGCCGTGTTCGATCACCGCGCGCACCACCCCGGCGGTGCCCTCGGGCCGCAGTGTCACCGAGCGGTCACCGCGGTCGGCGAACGTGTACATCTCCTTGGACACCACGTCGGTCGACTCGCCGACGCCGCGGGCAAACAGCGCGGTGTCCTCGAAGATGGGTAGCTCGACGTCGCTGTAGCCGGCGCGGCGGGCGGCGGCGAGCAACCCGTCGCGCACCGCGACGAACTGCGCTGAATCCGGCGGCACGTAGTCCGGCACCCCCTTGGGCGCCGATAAGGCAGTGAATTCCGTCACCCGCTACAGGCCTTCGAGAAACGGGTTGAGGCGCCGCTCGGCGCCGACGGTGGTGGGGTTGCCATGTCCGGGTAGTACCACGGTGTTGTCGTCGAGCACCAGCAGTTTTTCGACGATCGAGGTCAGCAGGTCACGTCCACTGCCGCCGAAGAGGTCGCTGCGGCCGATCGAGCGCTCGAACAGCGTGTCGCCGGTGAAAACGACGTCGTTGTCATCTTTGCCGGCCTGCAGGACGCGAAAACACACCGATCCGCGGGTGTGCCCCGGGGTGTGGTCGACGTTGACGGTCACGCTGCCGAGGTCGAGCTTGTCGCCGTCCCGGTCCAGCTCGACGACCTGCTTCGGCTCGCGGAACAACGCGCCCGTCGCCAGCTGGGCCAACCGCGGGCCGTAGCCGTGGATCGGGTCTTTGAGCATGAACCGGTCCTCGGGATGGATGTAGGTGGGGCAGCCGTAGGTGTCGGACACCTTCTGGGCGGACCACATGTGGTCGATGTGACCGTGGGTGATCAGCACCGCGGCCGGGGTCAGCCGATTCTCGTCGAGGATGCGCCGCAACGGACCCATCGCCCGCTGGCCCGGGTCGACGATGACGGCGTCCGCCCCCTGCCGCTCAGCCAGCACATAACAGTTGCACTGCAGCAGACCGGCGGGAAATCCGGTGATCAACACGGTTCCCAGTCTCCCATCCCTACACTGGGCGCTTGACACGCCTCGCGGCGCCCACATTAGCCTGGGCTACCACCCCGGCCCGACTCACCGAACCATGGAGGCATACCGGCCGTGCCGACCAACGAACAGCGACGTGCGACAGCCAAGCGCAAACTCGAACGCCAGCTCGAGCGTCGCGCCAAGCAAGCCCGAACGCGCCGGATCCTGGTGATCACCGGGGGCGTCATAGCGTCGCTGGCGGTGATCGCCGCGGTAGTGGCCACCGTGGTCATCAGCAACAACGACCACAAGCGCAACGCCGCGACGGCGACCAGCAGCACTGCCGCCAGCAGTTCCCCGGAGTCCAGCACACCCGGGGCGCCGACCCCGCAGGCGGCGCCGATGCCGGCGTTCCAGCCGTCGGCCAGCGTGGGCGCCAACTGCCAGTACCCGGCGTCGCAGGACAAGGCCGCCAAACCAGTCAAGCCGCCGCGGACCGGCAAGGTTCCGACCGACCCGGCCAACGTCAGTGTCAGCATGGTGACCGATCAGGGCCATATCGGCCTGATGCTGGCCAACAACGAATCGCCCTGCACGGTAAACAGTTTCGCAAGCCTGATCGGCCAGAAATACTTCGACAACACCAAATGCCACCGGCTGACCACCTCGCCGGATCTGGCCGTCCTGCAATGCGGCGACCCCAAGGGCGACGGCACCGGCGGTCCGGGCTACCAGTTCGCCAATGAATATCCCACCGACCAGTACCCGGCGAACGACCCGAAGTTGAAGCAGCCCGTCGTCTATCCGCGCGGCACCCTGGCCATGGCCAACGCCGGCCCGGGCACCAATGGCAGCCAGTTCTTCCTGGTGTACAAGGATTCGCAGTTGCCGCCGGACTACACCGTTTTCGGCAAGATCCAGGACGACGGGCTGGCCACCCTGGACAAGATCGCCAAGGCCGGGGTCGCCGGCGGCGGCGACGACGGCCCGCCGGCCACCGAAGTGACCATCAAGTCGATGCTGCTGGACTGACCTTAGGCGGCCGAGCAGACGCAGAGTCGCACGAAATCGTGGCGTGCCGTGCGACTCTGTGTCTGCTCGGCGAATCAACTTAAGCCGCGGAAGTCACCCGGTAGACGTCGTAGACGCCCTCGACGTTGCGGACGGCGTTGAGCAGGTGCCCGAGGTGCTTCGGGTCGCCCATCTCGAAGGTGAAGCGGCTGATCGCCACGCGGTCGTTCGAGGTGGTGACCGACGCGGACAGGATGTTCACCTTCTCGTCGGCCAGCGCGCGCGTCACGTCGGACAGCAGCCGGTGCCGGTCGAGCGCCTCGACCTGGATGGCCACCAGGAACACCGACGACGGCGACGGCGCCCAGAGCACCTCGATGATGCGTTCGGCCTGCTGCTGCAGCGACGCCGCGTTGGTGCAGTCGGTGCGGTGCACGCTGACCCCGCCGCCGCGGGTGACGAAGCCCAGGATCTGGTCGCCGGGCACCGGGGTGCAGCACTTGGCCAGTTTGGTCAGCACGCCCGGCGCGCCGGGGACGGACACCCCGACGTCATCGGTGCTGCGGGGGCGCCGCGGCATGTTCGTCGGCGTGGACCGCTCGGCGAGCTCCTCTTCGGCCTGGTCGATGCCGCCGAGCTCGGCCAGCAGCCGCTGCATGACATGCCGGGCCGACACGTGCCCCTCACCGATCGCGGTGTAGAGCGCCGACACGTCGGTGTAGTGCAGTTCGCGGGCGACCGCGCCCATGGACTCGCCATTCACCAAGCGCTGCAACGGAAGTCCGCCCCGGCGCACCTCGCGGGCCATGACATCCTTGCCGGCCTCGAGCGCCTCCTCACGACGCTCCTTGGCGAACCATTGCCGGATCTTGGCCTTGGCCCGCGGCGACACCACGAACTGCTGCCAGTCCCGCGACGGCCCGGCGTTGGGCGCCTTGGAGGTGAAAATCTCGACGACTTCCCCGTTTTCGAGTTTGCGCTCCAGCGCCACCAGCCGCCCGTTGACCCGGGCGCCGATGCAACGGTGGCCGACCTCGGTGTGCACCGCGTAGGCGAAGTCCACCGGCGTCGACCCGGTCGGCAGGGTGACGACGTCGCCCTTGGGGGTGAACACGAAAAGCTCTTGCACCGCAAGGTCGTAACGCAAGGACTCCAGGAATTCGCCCGGGTCGGCGGCCTCCCGTTGCCAGTCGAGCAGCTGACGCATCCAGGCCATGTCGTCGATCTCGGCGGCGGTGTGGGGATGCGGAACGCCGTTGCGGCCCTTGGCTTCCTTGTAGCGCCAGTGCGCGGCGATGCCGTATTCGGCGGTGCGGTGCATGTCGCGGGTGCGGATCTGGATTTCCAGCGGTTTGCCCTCCGGCCCGACCACCGTAGTGTGCAGCGACTGGTACACACCGAATCTGGGCTGGGCGATGTAGTCCTTGAACCGTCCGGCCATCGGCTGCCACAGCGAGTGCACCACGCCGACGGCGGCGTAGCAGTCCCGAATCTCGTCGCACAGGATGCGGATGCCGACCAGGTCGTGGATGTCGTCGAAGTCGCGGCCCTTGACGATCATCTTCTGATAGATCGACCAGTAGTGCTTGGGCCGGCCCTCCACCGTCGCCTTGATCTTCGACGCGCCCAGGGTGTTGACGATCTCGGCGCGCACCTTGGCCAGGTAGGTGTCCCGCGACGGCGCGCGCCCGGCGACCAGCCGCACGATCTCCTCGTACTTCTTGGGGTGCAGGATCGCGAACGACAGGTCCTCCAGCTCCCACTTGACGCTGGCCATGCCCAGCCGATGTGCCAGTGGCGCAATCACTTCCAGCGTCTCGCGGGCCTTGCGCGCCTGCTTTTCCGGCGGCAGGAACCGCATGGTGCGCATGTTGTGCAGCCGGTCGGCGACCTTGATCACCAGCACGCGCGGATCGCGGGCCATCGCGGTGATCATCTTGCGGATGGTCTCGCCTTCGGCGGCGTTGCCCAGCTCGACCCGGTCCAGCTTGGTCACCCCGTCGACCAGATGGCCCACCTCTTCGCCGAATTCCTCGCTCAAAGCCTCGAGCGTGTAGCCGGTGTCCTCGACGGTGTCGTGCAGCAGCGCGGCCACCAAAGTCGTGGTGTCCATACCCAACTCGGCCAGGATGTTGGCCACGGCCAGCGGGTGGGTGATGTAGGGATCACCGGAATGCCGCAACTGAGTGGCATGCCGTTGGTCGGCGACCTCGAAGGCCCGCTGCAGCATCGACAGGTCGGCCTTGGGATAGATCTCCCGGTGCACCGCCACCAGCGGTTCGAGCACGGGATTGAGCGCGCTGCGCTGCGCGGTCATCCGCCGCGCCAGCCGGGCCCGGACCCGGCGCGACGCGCTGCTGGGCGTCTTGAGGCTTTCGGCCGGCGGCTCGGGCGTCTCGATGACCGGTGCCGGCGGTTCAGGCGGGGGCGCGACGGCTTGCGCCGTGCTCTGATCGTCCGCCACCTCAATCACCTCCGACCTCGAGGATATCGCGTTAAACGCGACGCAAGCTGTGTACCGGCAACGGCGCGACCGCCTCGCGACCGCCCAGATCCCCGAGTTCCAGAACCACCGCGGCCGCGGTCACGTCGGCCGCAACCTTGTCTAATAACCGCTTTGCCGCGGCCAGAGTTCCGCCGGTGGCCAGCACGTCGTCGACGATCACGACGCCTCGGCCTCGCAGCTCGATGCCGTCGGCGGGGATTTCCAGGGTGGCGCTGCCGTACTCCAGGTCGTAGTGCTCGGTGTGCACCGGCGGCGGCAGCTTGCCGCCTTTGCGAATGGCCAGCACACCGGTGCCCAGCCGGGCGGCGACGGCGGCGGCGACGAGAAACCCGCGGGAGTCGATGCCGGCCACCACGTCGGCGCCGGAGGCGACATCGGCGAGCGCGTCGATTACCGCCGACATCGCCGCCGCGTCGGCGAAGACCGGGGTGAGGTCCTTGAACTGCACACCCGGCTTGGGAAAATCGGCGACTTCGCGGGTCAGCGACGCAATGAGGTCCGCGACGCACGTCATTGCGCGAGAGCCCAGCGGTCCATGTTCCAGCCCGCGCCCCAGCGGGTCGGATTCTTGGTCACCGCGTACATCTTCTTCGACATCAGCAGCGTGCGCTGCTGCCGGTATAGGGGCAGCGTCGGCATGTCCGCCCACAGTACCGGCGCCGCCTCGCCCAGCAGCCGAGCACGCTCGGCCGGGTCCGCGGACACCGCCAGCGCGCCGATGATGCCGTCGATCTGGGCGTTCGCGTAGCCGGACAGGTTGTTTCCGTTGCCGCTGTGCAGGTCATAGGCGTCCATGGCCGACGATCCGCTCGATCCGCTGCCGGTGGCCCCGCCGGTGCTGGCCAGCAGCACGTCGATTTTCCCGTCCCGCAGCGCCTGCGGGCCCGGGGAGTCCTTCACGCTGTCCAGGACGACGCCGGTGATGGTGATGCCGGCCGGGGCACAGGACTTGGCGATGGTCCCGACCGTCGCCGCGAGCCGCGCATTGGGCCCCTGGTAGCCGATCCGCACCGTCATCGGCGCACCCGCCAGCGCGTCGCGGGCCGCACCGGGGTCTGCCTTGGCGAACTGGCCGGCGTCGGCGGCGCCGTCGCCCTGGGCGATGGCATCGTCGGTGGCCGGGTTGAGCCGCGAATTGGCGATCGGAACCCCAGCATCCTTGGCGATCACGTCACGCGGCGTACACAACGCCAGCGCGCGGCGTTCGCGGGCCAGCGCCAGCGGTCCCTGCAGCGCGAAGATCAGCTGCTCGATGCCGGCCGAGGGCGAATCGCTGCGCTGATAGTTGTCCGGAGTGGCCAGCGCGCCCGAGGACCCGACCGCGACGTCGACGACATCGACGCTGCGGTTGTTGACCCGGTCCTGAATGTCGGCACCCTGGGGCCACACGGTGACCCGCTTGGTGATCGCCTTGGGGCCCCACCACCGGTCGTTGGCGACCAGCACCACAGCGCCGCCGTCCAGCACGGATTGGATCTTGTACGGTCCCGACGACGGGAAGCGTTTGATATCGATACCCGGCTTGAGGTCCCAGGTGGTGTTCCACAGTTTTGCGATCTGGTCCACCACCGACGCATTCTTGGCCAGCAACGCCGCCGTCACATCGACGTTCAGCTGGTCGGCGATGACGTGCGACGGCATCAACGACGTCGCGGTGAACAGCTGGGTGTAGTCGACGACGCTGCGGTCCGGGACGAACGAGACGCGGGCCTTCTTCTGCCCGGGCATGCACTCGATGTTGGCGATGTCGACGTACCCGGCCTGGGTGGCCGCTTGGAAGCTGGCGAACCGCCCGGACTGGGCCGCCCAGGTCAGCACCATATCGTCGCAGGTCACCGGCTTGCCGTCGGAGTAGACCGCGTTGTCGGCGATCTGGTAGTCGAGCACCAACGGCGCACCGCCCACCACCGATACCGTGCCGAAGTCACGGTCGGCGACCACCTGCGCGTCGGGGCCGTGGTAGCCGAAGCCGGTGAGCGTGCGGGCGAATGCCTGAGCACCGGCCGATGCCGCCCCGATGACGGTGTTGGTGTTGTAGCTGACCAGCGTGCCGTCGACCACGTAGTCGATCTGCGGGGCGGCGCTGCCGGAACAGCCGATCAGCGCGAACGGCACCGTCAGCGTGGCTGCCAAGCCCGCGAGCGTCCAGCGCAGAAATCCTCGCCGACACCCCATCGCGCCTACCGCCGGCCGGCGTTGCGCTTACCGGTGGGACGCCGGGTACCGGTGGGCCGCACCGGCCGCGCGCCCGGCGCCGGCTTATTCGGTGCGGGCTTGGCGGCCTCCTTAGCTGGTTCCTCGACGCTTTCTTTTGGTGCCTCAGCGGCGGATTCGGTCACGGCCTCGGCCGATTCTGTACTGGCCTCGTCGGCACGAGCGCCGGGCCTACGCCGCCTCTCGACCCGGCGGGTGTGGGTGCGCACCAGTTCCGTGCGTTCCCGCAGCGTGACCAGCAGCGGGGTGGCGAAGAAGATCGACGAGTAGGTGCCGACGATGATGCCGACCAGCATCACCAGCGCCAGGTCCTTCAGCGTTCCCACACCCAGCAGCCACACCGCCACCACCATCAGCGCCAGCACCGGCAGCACCGAGATCAGGCTGGTGTTGATGGAGCGCATGAACGTCTGATTGATGGCCAGGTTGGCCTGCTCGGCGAAGGTGCGCCTGGTCTTGTGCTGGAAGTCGTGCGTGTTCTCCTCGACCTTGTCGAACACGATGACGGTGTCGTAGAGCGAGAAGCCCAGGATCGTCAGCAGGCCGATGACCGTGGCGGGAGTGACCTCGAAGCCGACCAGCGAGTACACGCCGGCGGTGACGGTCAGGTCGAAGCACATGGTCGTCAGCGCCGAGATGGCCATGTAGCGCTCGTATCGCACCATGATGTACAGGCCGACGAGGACCACGAAAACCACCAGGGCGATCAGCGCTTTCTTGGTGATCTGGTCGCCCCAGGTCTCCGATACCGCGGAGTCGCTGATCGCCGCCTTGCTCGGCTTGCCGTCGGTGCCTTTGGGCTGAAACGCGTCGAACAAGGCGTTGCGCAGCTTGGCGGTCTGATCGTTGGACAGATGCTCGGAACGAATCTGGACCGTCGCCGACGAACCGCTACCGACGATCACCACCGATTCGGCGTCGCTGCCGATGGCCTTCTTGAAGACGTCGCTTACCTGCGCGACCTGCACCGTGCCGGACGCGCCTGCGGCCGGCATCGACACGGTGGTGCCGCCGTTGAAGTCGATACCGAACGTGAACCCGCGAATGAGGATCGACAGGATGGCGATCGCGACGATCGCGCCGCTGACGCCGTACCAGAGCTTGCGGCGTCCCACCACCTCGAACGCGCCGGTGCCGGTGTAGAGCCGGGACAGAAAGCTGTGCCGCGGCAAGGCGGCAACCGTGGGGCTAGACTCCACCGCCGCCACCGTCTCCGCGCTGGCTTCGGTGATTTCGACGGCGCCTTGGTCCTTGGTGCCCTTCGTGTCCTTCTTGTCGGTGGCGGCCATCGCGTTACCCCCGTCCCGTCCGCGAATCGGCAGCGGCCCGGCGTTCGCGTGCGACCTGTTGAACGGCTCCCAAGCCGTTGAACGCGGGCTTTGCCATCGTCGGGGACTTGGACGCCACGTACACCAGCGGCCAGGTAACCAGGAACACCACCACCAGGTCGAGAATCGTGGTGAGGCCGAGGGTGAAGGCGAATCCCTTCACCTGGCCGATCGCCAGGAAGTACAGCACGGCGGCGGCCAGGAAGGTGACGGCGTTGCCCGACACGATGGTCTTGCGGGCCCGCACCCAGCCCCGCGGCACGGCCGACCTAAACGATCGGCCTTCCCGTATCTCGTCTTTGATGCGTTCGAAGAACACCACGAACGAGTCGGCGGTGGTACCGATACCGATGATCAGACCCGCGATGCCCGCGAGGTCCAGGGTGTAGTTGATGTATCGGCCCAGAAGCACCAGGATCGCGAAAACCATTGCGCCCGAACAGGTCAACGACAACGCTGTCAGCAATCCGAGCGCCCGGTAGTAGAACAGCGAATACAGCAGCACCAGGATCAAACCGATACCGCCCGCGACCAAACCCGCCCGCAGCGATGTCAAACCCAATGTCGCCGAGACGGTTTGGGCTTCCGACGCTTCGAAGGACAGCGGCAGCGAACCGTACTTCAGGACGTTGGCCAGCTGGCGCGCGGTCGCGGCCGTGAACGCCGGATCGCCCCCACTGATCTGGGTCCGGCCGCCGGGGATCGCTTCGTTAATGCGCGGAGCGCTGACGACCTGCGAGTCCAGGGTGAAGGCGGTCTGTTCACCGACATGGGCAGCGGTGTAGTCGGCCCAGACATTGGCCGCGGCCGGCTTGAACTGCACATCGACGACGTAGCCGACGCCGCGCTGGTTCATGCTCGACGTCGCGTCCTGGATCTGGTCACCGCTGATGATCGACGGCCCCAGCAGGTATGCGGCCTTGTGGTCCTGCGAGCAGGTGACCAGGGGCAGAGCCGGGTCGTCGTTGCCGGCCAGGATGTCGTCTTTGCCGCACAAGGTGGCCTGGTATTGCAGGGCGAGGAATTGGATGCCCTGGCGGGTGCTCTGCCGCCACTTCTTCTCTGCGGCAATGCGATCGGCGAGATCCTTGCGTGGATCCGGGGGCGCGGGCACATCGGCCGGCGGCTCCCCCGCCGGCGGCTGCCCGGCCGGCGGCTGCCCGGCCGGCGGCTGCCCGGCCGGCGGCTGCCCGGCCGGCGGCGGCGCTCCGGTCGCGGGAGGCGCGGGACTGGGCGCCGGGCTCGGTGCCGGAGTGGGGTCCTGCGGGTAGGGCCGTGGTTGCGCCGGCGGCTGGCCGGCCGGCGGGGCCGGCTGACCGGTCGGCGCCGGGGCCGGCGCGGGCTGGCCCGCGGGTCCGGGCGCGGGGCCGCCGGGTGCCGGCGGCGGCGCGCCGGGCTGCTGGGGCTCGGGCTTGGGTTCCTGCGGGTTCTGCGCCGGAACCGCCTGGATCACCGGCCGGATGTACAGCCGGGCGGTCTGGCCGAGGTTGCGGGCCTCGTTGCCGTCGTTCCCGGGCACGGTGATGACCAGGTTGTCACCGTCGACGACGACCTCCGAACCCGAGACGCCCAGCCCGTTGACGCGCGCGCTGATGATCTGCTGGGCCTGCGCCAGCGAGTCGCGGCTGGGCCGTGAGCCGTCCGGCGTGCGGGCGGTCAGGGTGACGCGGGTGCCGCCCTGCAGGTCGATGCCGAGCTTGGTGCGGGCTTGCTTGTCCCCGGTGAGGAACACCAGCAGGTAGACGCCGATGAGCAGGACCAGAAACACCGACAGGTAGCGGGCAGGATGCACCGGCGCCGAAGACGATGCCACGTTCCTAATATCTCCTTGAGAATCGGTTTTCCCCGACAGAGCCTACGTGCCGCGGTTGCGCGCGCCTCGCACGCGCGGCCCAGCGGGTTCCCGGTCAGAAATCTTTGGTCGCGCGACTCTCCTGGTCGGCGTCGTCCACCTCGGACTCGTCCAGCTCGTCATCCTCGTCGTCCTGCTCTTCATCGATGTCCGGCAGTATCTTGTCGCGGATCGCCAGCTTCATCCACGTCGTCACCACACCGGGTGCGATCTCCAGGTCGACGGTGTCGTCGGTGATCGCGGCGATGGTGGCCTCTAGCCCCGACGTGGTGCGCACGCGGTCGCCCGGCTGCAGCGAGTCGTGCAGGTCGATCGTGGCCTGCATCGCGCGCTTCTGCCGGCGCGACGCGAAGTACATGAACCCGCCCATGATGAGCAGGAACGGCAGGAATAAGACCAAACTCTCCATCGACGTGCCCGTCTTTCCTATCGGTGTGTGTACGGTCCAGTCTGGCATCACCCGCTGGGCCAGGCTCGGACGCCCGTAAACGGTTAGGCTTTTAACCGCGATGCGACCGGCGCGCCGCGGTGAGGAGGATGCAGTGGCCAGCCTCGAGCAGAGTCGGCAGCTGGTCACCGAAATCCCCGGTCCCGCATCGCTGGAACTGAACAAGCGCCGGGTCGCGGCGGTGTCGCGGGGCGTGGGTGTGACCTTACCGGTGTACGTGGCTCGAGCAGGCGGCGGCATCATCGAGGATGTCGACGGGAACCGGCTCATCGACCTGGGTTCGGGCATCGCCGTCACCACGATCGGCAACTCGTCGCCCCGCGTGGTGGAGGCGGTGCGCACCCAGGTGGCCGAGTTCACCCACACCTGTTTCATGGTGACGCCGTATGAGGGGTACGTCGCCGTCGCCGAGGAGCTCAATCGGATCACCCCGGGTTCCGGCGAGAAGCGCTCGGTGTTGTTCAACTCCGGCGCCGAGGCCGTCGAGAATGCCATCAAGGTCGCGCGGTCGTATACGCGCAAGACTGCTGTCGTGGCGTTCGACCACGCCTACCACGGCCGCACCAACCTGACGATGGCGCTCACCGCCAAGTCCATGCCCTACAAAAGCGGCTTCGGCCCCTTCGCCCCCGAGATCTACCGGGCGCCGCTGTCCTACCCCTATCGCGACGGGCTGCTCGACAAGGAGCTGGGCGCCGACGGCGAACTGGCCGCCGCACGGACCATCGGCTTCATCGACAACCAGGTCGGGGCCGACAATCTTGCCGCCGTCATCATCGAGCCCATCTCGGGCGAAGGCGGTTTCATCGTCCCGGCCGAGGGGTTCCTGCCCGCCCTGCTGGAGTGGTGCCGCAAGAACGACGTGGTGTTCATCGCCGACGAGGTGCAGAGCGGGTTCGCCCGCACCGGAGCGTGGTTCGCCTGCGAGCACGAGGGCATCGAGCCCGACCTGATCTGCATCGCCAAAGGCATCGCCGACGGGCTGCCGTTGTCGGCCGTCACCGGACGGGCCGAGATCATGGACGCCCCGCACGTCAGCGGCCTGGGCGGCACGTTCGGCGGCAACCCGGTCGCGTGTGCGGCGGCGCTGGCCAGCATCGAGACCATCGAGCGCGACGGCCTGATCGACCGGGCCAAGCAGATCGAACGGATCGCCCTCGAGCGGCTGTCCCGGCTGCAGGCGGGCGACGATCGGATCGGTGACGTGCGTGGCCGCGGCGCCATGATCGCCATCGAGCTGGTGAAATCCGGAACCGCCGACCCCGACCCCGAGCTGACGCTGAAATTGGCCACGGCGGCGCACGCGGCCGGCGTTGTCATCCTGACCTGCGGCATGTTCGGCAACATCATCCGGCTGCTGCCTCCGCTGACCATCAGCGACGAGCTGCTGACCGAGGGCCTCGACGTCCTGGCCGGGCTCCTGGGCGAGGTTTAGACGCCTGCGCCGAGCGTGTTGTCAGGGCGAGATTTTCGCCAATTTCCCGCCCTCATTTCACTCTGGGCGACGCTTTCGGCGGGTGGGCGATCTCACAGCGTTTCCGCAGGAGAATCTCATCCAGGAATACTTTAGCTTTGCTAACGTTCTAATTATCAGCACAACGTGGCGCAGGCAATCAGAACTTCTCAGTAATGCAAGGAACTGTTATGTCGACTACTACTCGCGAAGAGCGGCTCGAACGCCGCATCGAGGACCTGACCGCTAACGACCCACAGTTCGCCGCAGCCAGGCCCAACCCGGCGGTCGCCGCCGCCCTCGAACAGCCTGGACTGCGACTGCCGCAGATCGTTGAGACCGTGCTGGAAGGCTACGCAGACCGTCCCGCCCTCGGGCAGCGCGCCGTCGAGTTCTTCAAGGACCCCAAGACCGGCCGCACCGTGCTGGGGCTGCTCCCCCGCTTCGACACCATCACCTACCGTGAGCTGGGCGAACGTGTCGACGCCCTGGCGCGCGCCCTGACCCACGACGGGGTACAAGCGGGCGACCGGGTCGCCGCGCTGGGCTTCAACAGCGTCGACTTCACCACCATCGACGTCGCACTCGGAGTCATCGGTGCCGTGGCGGTCCCGCTGCAAACCAGCGCAGCGATCGCGCAGCTCCAGCCGATCGTGACCGAGACCGAGCCCACCGCGTTCGCCGCGAGCGTGAACCAGCTGCCCGACGCCGTCGAGCTGATCCTGAGCAGCGGGCACGAGCCCACCACGCTGGTGGTGTTCGACTACCACCCCGAGGTCGACGACGAGCGCGAGGCCGTCGAAAGAGCCCGCGCGCGGCTGACCGAGGCCGCCGTGACGGTCGAGCCCCTGGCCGACCTGCTAGAGCGGGGCCTGGAGTTGGGCACTGCACTGCCGGCGGCACCCGCGACTGACGACGGCGCCGAGAACCCACTGGCTCTGTTGATCTACACGTCGGGTAGCACCGGCGCACCGAAGGGTGCGATGTACCCGCAGGCCAACGTCGGCAAGATGTGGCGCCGGTCGAGCCGCAACTGGTTCGGCGAAACCCCCGCGTCGATCACCCTCAACTTCATGCCGATGAGCCATGTGATGGGACGCGGCAACCTCTACGGCACGCTCGGCAACGGCGGCACCGCGTACTTCTCCGCCCGCAGTGACCTCTCGACCCTGCTGGAGGACCTCGAGCTGGTCCGGCCCACCGAGATGAACTTCGTGCCACGCATCTGGGAGACCCTCTACGCCGAATACCTGCGTCAGGTCGATCGCGGCGTTGACCCGGCGCAAGCGATGGATGACATGCGCCAGTACCAGCTGGGCGGCCGGTCGATCTTCGCGATGACGGGCTCGGCGCCCACCTCCCCCGAGCTGAAGAACTGGGTCGAGAACCTGCTCGACATGCACCTGTTGGACGGCTACGGCTCCACCGAAGCCGGCATGGTCCTGTTCGACGGCGAGTTCCAGCGCCCGCCGGTCATCGACTACAAGTTGGCCGACGTTCCGGACCTGGGCTACTTCGCCACCGACCGTCCGTATCCGCGGGGCGAATTGCTGCTCAAGACCGAGAACATGTTCCCCGGCTACTACAAGCGCCCCGAGACCACCGCCGGCGTGTTCGACGCCGACGGGTACTACCGCACCGGAGACGTCGTCGCCGAGGTCGCCCCCAACAAGGTGGTGTATGTCGATCGCCGCAACAACGTGCTGAAGCTGGCGCAGGGCGAGTTCGTCACCGTCGCCAAGCTGGAGGCGGCGTTCGGCAACAGCCCACTGGTCCGGCAGATCTACATCTACGGCAACAGCGCCCACCCCTACCTGCTGGCGGTCGTGGTTCCCACCGAAGAAGCGTTGGCTAACAACGACATTGATGCGCTGAAGCCGCTGATCGCGGATTCGCTACAAGATGTCGCGAAGGAAGCCGGCCTGCAGTCCTACGAGGTGCCGCGCGACTTCATCGTCGAGACAACGCCTTTCACTCTGGAGAACGGTCTGCTCACCGGCATCCGCAAGCTGGCATGGCCGAAGCTCAAGCAGCACTACGGCGAGCGACTGGAACAGCTCTACGACGATCTGGCCCAAGGCCAGGCCACCGAGCTGAGCGAACTGCGCCGCAGCGGAGCCGACGCGCCGGTGCTGCAGACGGTGAGCCGGGCGGCGGGCGCGCTGCTCGGCACGGCCCGTCCTTTTGAAGCCGACCTGCTCTCCGACGCGCACTTCACCGACTTGGGCGGAGACTCGTTGTCCGCGTTGACATTCGGCAACCTGCTGCACGAGATTTTCGACATCGACGTGCCGGTGGGCGTCATCACCAGCCCGGCCAACGATCTGGCGGCCATCGCCGACTACATCGAAAGCGAGCGGCAGGGCAGCAAGCGGCCCACGTACGCCTCGGTACACGATCGTGACGCCGTGGAGGTGCACGCCAGCGACCTCACGTTGGACAAGTTCATCGATGCCGCGACGCTGGCCGCGGCCCCCGGCCTGCCCGGACCGGCCCGCGAGGTGCGGACCGTCCTGCTGACCGGTGCGACCGGTTTTCTCGGCCGCTACCTGGCGCTGGACTGGCTCGAGCGGATGGACCTGGTCGACGGCAAGGTGATCGCCCTGGTGCGCGCCAAGTCCGACGAGGACGCGCGGGCCCGGCTGGACAAGACGTTCGATAGCGGTGACCCGAAGCTGCTGGCCCACTACCGGGACCTGGCCGCCGACCACCTGGAGGTGCTGGTCGGCGACAAGGGTGAGGCGGACCTCGGCCTGGACGCGCAGACCTGGCAGCGGCTGGCCGACACGGTCGACCTGATCGTCGACCCGGCCGCCCTGGTGAACCACGTGCTGCCGTACAGCGAGCTGTTCGGCCCCAACGCGCTGGGCACCGCGGAGCTGATCCGAATCGCCTTGACCGGCAAGCAAAAGCCGTACACCTACGTCTCGACGATCGGGGTGGGTGACCAGATCCAGCCCGGCCAGTTCGTCGAGGACGCCGACATCCGGCAGATCAGTGCCACCCGCAAGATCAACGACAGCTACGCCAACGGCTACGGCAACAGCAAGTGGGCCGGCGAGGTGCTGCTGCGCGAGGCGCACGACCTGTGTGGCCTGCCGGTCGCCGTGTTCCGCTGCGACATGATCCTGGCCGACACCACGTACGCGGGTCAGCTCAACGTGCCGGACATGTTCACCCGCATGATGCTGAGCCTGGTGGCCACCGGCATCGCGCCCGGTTCGTTCTACGAGCTGGACGCCGACGACAACCGCCAGCGCGCCCACTACGACGGTCTGCCGGTGGAGTTCATCGCCGAGGCCATCGCGACGTTGGGAGCTCAGAGCGCCGACGGGTTTAACACCTACCACGTGATGAACCCGTACGACGACGGCATCGGAATGGACGAGTTCGTCGACTGGCTGATCGACGAGGGCTCCTCTATTCAGCGGATCGCCGATTACGGCGAGTGGCTGCAGCGGTTCGAGACCGCCCTGCGCGGGCTGCCGGAAAAGCAGCGCAACGCGTCGCTGCTGCCGCTGCTGCACAACTACCAGAAGCCCGGCCAGCCGATCAACGGCTCGATGGCACCGACCGACCGGTTCCGTGCGGCGGTCCAGGACGCGAAAGTCGGCCCGGACAAAGACATTCCGCACATCACGCCGCAGATCATCGCCAAGTACGTCAGCGATCTGCGACTGCTCGGAGTGCTCTGACATGAAGCCGATCGCGGACTGGTTATTGCTGAGGATGCGGCCAGCGCAGATAGGCGTTGGACTGCGCGCCCGGTGCGCCTGCGCCTTGCCGGCGGAAACCACTACGCCAGCCTGATCGAGCCTCCGGCGCCGCCTCCGCCGGCGCGAACTGCCCCAGCCGCGGCCTGGTGATGGCCCCCGAAGACACCTCGGGCGACGACTCGGCGGCCGGTTCCATGGCCGATACGTACGGCTGGCCGGCCGACGCCGAGCCCGCGGGTACGAGGGCCGGTTGCGGTGGCAGCGGCTGGACGTCGCGGGCCATGCGGACCGCAAGCCGTGACAGGGCGATCCCGCCCAGGAAGGCGATCAGGGCACCCAGGCCGGAGAAGTACGTGACCTCGAGCAGGGCCCGCTTGCGGTCGGTGGTCGCAATCGGATCGCCTACGGTGCCGATCCGCAGGAGCGGGGCGAACTGCCCGCCCACCACGAACCACGCGCCGCCGAGGACGGCGAGCCAACCGCCGAACATGGCGATGGCGCGATTTGCGGACAGGATCAGCAGGAGGCCTCCCACCACGGTGGCGACGCCGGGGAACACCTCGAGCCAGCCGCGGGCCGTGGTCCACGTCCAATCCTGATTGGGCGTATAGGCGAAGTTGAAGTGGGGACCGACGAACGGGATCAGAGCCCCCCAAGCACCCAGTATGACCAGGAGTAATCCGCTAACCGAACCGCGGGAGCGTGGCATGCGCAGCCCGACGACGCGGTCCTTCTGCGAGTTTGTCATTACCTCTCCTTGGTAGATGCCGACTCGCAACATGGAGGTCGGCTGGAGACGTGTACCCCGGGCGGTCCGGGATGTAACCCGTTCGGAATTGGCTGCTGTTACGCCATCAGGCCGAGCACCAGCAGCACGGTCGCGATCGCCGGAAACGTGCCCTGAATCACGGCGGACCGCGCCTTTTCCGGCGCGGACAAGAGCAGCACCACCGCGGCCGCCGCCATCGACCCGACGCCGGCGAAGATGAGCGCGGCGCCAACGGCTCTGTGTCCCATGGCAACCCCGGCGACGCCGATGCCGCCGACAATCGCCAGGAACAGGTTGTAGAAGCCCTGGTTGAACGCGAGCAGTTTGGTGGTCTCGGCTTCCTCGGGTGTAGTGCCAAACGTCTTGCGAGTCCGCGGCGAGGTCCAAGTCAACGACTCCATCGTGAAGATGTAGACGTGCAACAACGCGGCCAGACCGGCGAATATCAACGCGGCGGTGATCATCGCGAAAACATTACCGATCTGCAGCTGCTCGGACTGCGCCGACGCGCAAAGCACCGGTAGCCAACCCCTCGAGTTGAGCTACCGGTGCGGCTTTGCGTTGAAGTTTGGGGCGGGCCCCAAACCCCGGCGTGGTGGTGTCGGCGGAACAGGCCACCCACGGTGCGCCGGCGCGGCTCCCGCTCAGCTGCGAATTGGCCCGCAGGCGCGCCGGTCACGGTGCGTGACTCGTCGTAAGGGGCCGGTCCCCCCGCTGGGCCCATCGGCGCCGCTTCGGCCACAGTGACGTCGCGCGCATGCCGAACCGCTACCCGCGCCAGCACCGCACCGCCGAGCAGCACAATCAGCGCACCCAGACCGGTGAAGTAGCTGACTTCAAGCAGGGCCCGCTTGAGGTCCGTCGACGCCACGGGCTGACCGACGTCGCCAACACGGAGCGTCGGCGCGAACACCCGGCCGACCACGAACCAGGCGCCGCCGAAAACGGCGAGCCAGCCGCCGAGCATGGCGCTGGCGCGATTTCCGGACACCAGCACCAGCAGGCCGCCCACCGCGGTTGCGACCCCCGGGAGCACCTCCAGCCAGCCTTTGGCCACCGTCCATGCCCATGCCGGGTCGCTTGAATAGGCCCAGTTGAAGATGGGCCCGATGAAAGATATCAACGCACCCCAAGCCCCCAAGAGGATCAGGAGCAACCCGGTCACGGCGCCGCGGGTGCGTGGCATGTACAGCGCGCGAGGGCGTTCATAGTCAGGGCCTATGTGCCTCATCAGAATCTCCTCGAACAGGTAATCAGTGGTAGCAGGTCGGGTACCCGCCGCTACCGCGAAATAACCGCTCGCGCCTGACCAGCTACTCGAATAGCCCCTGCTGCGCCTGACCGGTGACGCCGACCGGCGGGGTCATGCCCAAATGAGTCCATGCCTGCGCGGTGGCCACCCGCCCCCGCGGGGTGCGCGCGATCATGCCGGCACGCACCAGGAACGGCTCGCACACCTCCTCCACGGTGGCGGCTTCCTCCCCGACCGCCACGGCCAGCGTCGAAACCCCGACCGGGCCGCCGCCGAAGCTGCGGGTCAGCGCCGACAGCACCGCCCGGTCCAGCCGGTCCAGGCCGAGTTCGTCGACGTCGTACACCGCCAGCGCGCTCTTGGCGACGTCGCGGGTGATGATGCCGTCGGCGCGCACCTCGGCGAAGTCACGGACCCGGCGCAGTAGCCGGTTTGCGATCCGCGGCGTACCCCGCGAGCGGCGCGCGATCTCGGCACCGGCCTCGGCGCCGAGTTCGATGCCCAGGATTCCGGCCGAGCGGGCCAGCACCAGCTCGAGTTCGTCTGGTTCGTAGAAATCCATGTGCGCGGTAAAGCCGAACCGGTCGCGCAGTGGGCCGGTCAGCGCACCGGACCGGGTGGTCGCGCCGACCAGGGTGAAGGGCGCGACATCGAGCGGAATCGATGTCGCCCCAGGGCCTTTGCCGACCACCACGTCGACCCGGAAGTCCTCCATCGCCAGGTACAGCATCTCCTCGGCGGGCCGGGCGATGCGGTGGATCTCGTCGATGAACAGCACGTCGTGCTCGACCAGGTTGGACAGCATCGCCGCCAGGTCGCCCGCGCGTTCCAGCGCCGGCCCCGAGGTGACCCGCAGCGAGGAGCCCAGTTCGCCGGCGATGATCATGGCCAGCGACGTCTTACCCAGCCCCGGCGGCCCGGACAGCAGGATGTGGTCCGGTGTGCTGCCGCGGTTCTTGGCCCCCTCGATGACCAGCTGCAGCTGTTCGCGCACCCGCGGCTGGCCGATGAACTCCCGCAACGAGCGGGGCCGCAGGCTGACGTCGATGTCGCCCTCGCCGACGGTCAGCGCGGCAGAGATTTCGCGGTCGGAGGAGTCCTCTTCGATCATCGGGCCTTCCCCAGCAGCGACAGGGCGCGGCGCAGCACGTCGGACCTCGTCGCGTCGTGGTCTGCGGCGAGGACCTTGTCGGTGGCCTCTTCGGCCTGCTTGGCCGCAAAGCCAAGGCCGACAAGGGCTTCCACGACGGGGCTGCGCACCGCGTTGCCGTTCACCACCGGCGCACCGGCGATCGCGCCGACCAATCCCACCTTGTCGCGCAGCTCCACCACCATGCGTTCGGCACCGCGTTTGCCGATGCCGGGCACCCGGGTCAGCGCGGCGACGTCGCTGTCGGCCAGCGCCTGCCGCAGCGCGTTGGCGTCGTGCACGGCCAGCGTCGCCATGGCAAGCCGGGGCCCGACACCCGAGACCGACAGCAGGGTCAGGAACAGGTCGCGGGTGTCGGCGTCGGAGAACCCGTACAGCGTCATCGAATCCTCACGCACGATCATCGCGGTGACCAGCCGTGCCTCGGTCCCGTGCCGCAACGTCGCCAGCGTGGACGGCGTCGCGTTCACCCGGTAGCCGATGCCGGCGGCCTCGATCACCACATGGTCGAGCGCCACCTCGAGGACCTCGCCGCGCACCGAGGAGATCATCGGGCGGCCTTCACCTTGGCCAGATAGTCGCGGCGGTGTTGCGCGGCCTGCGCTTCGGCGGCCGCCATCCGGGCGATCATCGGGGCTCTCCAGCAGTGGCAGATCGCCAGCGCCAGCGCGTCGGCTGCGTCGGCCGGTGTCGGTTTGGCCTGCAGCGCAAGGATTCTGGTGACCATCGCGGTGACCTGCGCCTTGTCGGCGGCACCGTTGCCGGTGACCGCGGCCTTGACCTCGGTGGGGGTGTGGAAGTGCACGTCGATGTCCCGCCTTGCCGCCGCCAGCGCAACCACACCGGCGGCCTGCGCGGTGCCCATTACCGTCGTCACGTTCAGCCGGGAGAACACCCGCTCGATGGCCAGCACGTCGGGATGATGGGTGTCCAGCCAGTGCTCGACGGCGTCGCTGAGGGCAAGCAGCCGCTTGGACACGGGCGTGTCCGGTGATGTGCGCACCACGTCGACATCCAGCGCGACGACCTTCCGCCCACTCCCGCCCTCGACGACCGACAACCCGCACCGGGTCAACCCGGGATCGACGCCCATCACGCGCACCGCACGCTCCCCACTAGTACCGAACAGCTGTTCGATAGCGTAGTCGGAGGGACCGACACCGGCGGGTAGGACACGCGGAAGGCCTCGGACCCGGGCGCGAGCTGTTAACTTGAAGCCCACTACGGAAGGGGTCGCGTGGGGACTTTGCTGATAGCGCTGGCCGCGGTGCTATTCGTCGCCTCCCTCGTCGTACTAGTGGTGGCGTTGCGGCGACCCAAGACACCGGCCGGGCGTCAAGATCCGTTGTCCTTTAGCAGTCCCACCCCGCAATTCGGGCCCCGGCAACTCGGCCCCGGCGCCATCGTCAGCTACGGCGGGGTGGACTACGTGGTCCGCGGGTCGGTCACCTACCGCGAAGGCCCCTTCGTGTGGTGGGAGCATCTGCTGGAGGGCGGCGACCAGCCGCTCTGGTTCAGCGTCGAAGAGGACGACGGGCGCCTTGAGCTGGCGATGTGGGTCACCCGCAAGGACCTTGTCGCGTTGCAACCCGGCGGCGAACACGTGGTCGACGGCGTGACGTTCCGGGAGGCCGAGCGCGGTCGCGCGGGATACACCACCGAAGGCACGACGGGCCTGCCGCCCGGCGGCGAGATGGACTTCGTCGACTACGCCAATAGCGACGAAAGCGCGCTGCTGTCGTTCGAGCGCTGGGGCCCGGGCATGCCGTGGGAGGTGTCGACGGGCAAGTCCGTGCTGACCGGCGAACTCACCATCTACCCCGCGCCCCCGCCCGGCGCGCCGTAGTACCCATGCCGCTTCATCAGCTCGCCGTAGCTCCGGCCGACGTGGACGGGAAAAGGCTCGGACTCGCACTCAACGCGCCCCCACCGCCGCCGCTGGCGAGCTGTCGACTCGACCATCCCGACGGCGGCGCGCTCATGCTCGGAGTCCTGGGCGCCTCCCATGTGGTCGTCGTGGAGGGGCGCTTCTGCGAGCAGGTGTCCTGCACCGCCCGGGGGGATGGCGGCGATCTGCCCGAGCGGGCCGACGTGCCCGGCTACCACCTCGAATCGTGCACCGAGACGCACGACGAGACGACTTTCCGCCGGCTCGCGCGCCAACTGCGCACCGACTGCGCGCAGAAAACCGGCTGGCTCGGCGGGGTGTTCCCCGGCGATGACGCCGCACTGACCGCGCTCGCCGCCGAACCCGACGGCCCCGGATGGCGTTGGCAGACATGGCATCTGTATCCGGCGCACCCGGCTGGATCCGGCGGGACGGTGGTCCACACGACGAGCCGATGGCGCCCATGAGCCGCAACCGCCTGCTCCTGATCGCCGGCGCATTGGCGCTGGCGGCCATCGCGTCTTTGATTTTCGGAATTGTCTTGCTGCACAAGGACATCACGTCCTACATCGGGGGCCACTATCAGGAGTACTCCCGCGATGC
The DNA here is from genome assembly GCA_963820985.1 of uncultured Actinomycetota bacterium. Lineage (GTDB taxonomy): Bacteria > Actinomycetota > Actinomycetes > Mycobacteriales > Mycobacteriaceae > Mycobacterium. The sequence continues at coordinate 492,827 of CAWGCI010000007.1, forward strand.
TGACGGCACCCGCTACGCCTGCACCGGCTCACCCGACGAGGTGGCCGACACGCTCGCCGAGTACCAGGCCCCCGTGGCGCGCGCCGACAACGACAAGACCGAGTACCTGCGCTACAGCAACAACATCGTGATCGTCGGCCCCGACGGCAGCCGTCCCTGCAGCATCCGCCTCGAGGGCCTGAGCGCGGGATACAGTCACGGCGCGTTCATCTTTCTCGGCCCCGGGTTCATCCCCGGATCCCCGGCGGGCGGCGCCGGCGGTAGGCCGGGCGGCCCTGGCGGAGTCAAATGACTTCAAATGAGTTAAGGAGACAACCATGTATCTCGCCCTGGAGATCGGATCCGTCGACCTCAATCCGATTGTGCGAGGCGTCGTTGCGACGATCCTGTACTTCCTGGTCGGCATGGCAGTCCTGGTTGTCGGCTACCTGATGGTGGATGTGCTGACCCCGGGAAAGCTGCGCCAAATGGTGTTCGTCGATCGCCGCCCCAACGCCGTCGTCGTCACCTGCGCCATGTATATCGCGCTCGCCACCGTCGTCATCACCGCCATCGTCAACAGCTACAGCCAGCTGGGTCAGGGACTCGTCGGCGTGGCCGTCTACGGGTTGATGGGGGTGATTCTGCTTGGGGTGGCACTGTTGACGATGCACCTGGTCATACCGGGTAACTTCCACGAGCACGTCGACGATCCGGAGCTGCATCCGGCGTCGTTCGCGGTGGCGCTGATACTCCTGGCCGTGGGAGGAGTCACCGCCGCCGCGGTGTCATGACGACCACACAGGCGGCTCGCCCCACCCAGTCTTCGGGCCGGTGGCGGGCACTGTTGCTGGCCGCCGTCGCGGCGTGCGCGGCCTGCGGCATCATCTACGAACTGGCTTTGCTGACGCTGTCGGCGAGCCTGAACGGCGGCAGCATCGTCGCGACCTCGCTGATCGTCGCGGGCTACATCGCCGCGTTGGGCGCGGGCGCGCTGGCGGTCAAACCGCTGCTGGCCCACGCGGCCATCGCGTTCATCGCCGTCGAGGCGCTGTTGGGCATCATCGGTGGCCTGTCCGCGGCGGCGCTGTACGCGGTGTTCGCGTTCGTCGACGACGCCGGCGGCTCGACGTGGGTGCTGGCGGTCAGCACGGCCCTGATCGGCGGCCTGGTCGGCGCCGAGGTGCCGCTGCTGATGACGCTGCTGCACAGCGGGCACTCCGCCGCAAAAAACCCGGCGGCCGACACCGGCCGCACACTGGCCAACCTCAACGCGGCCGACTACCTGGGCGCGCTGATCGGCGGGCTGGTCTGGCCGTTCGCGCTGCTGCCGCACCTGGGGATGATCCGCGGCGCGGCGGCCACCGGGATCGTCAACCTGGTCGCCGCGGCCGTCGTGTCGATCTTTCTGCTGCGCCACGTCGTTTCGCTGCGGCAGCTGGTGACGGCGCTGTGCGCGCTCGCGGCCGCGTTGGCGCTGCTGGCCACGCTGCTGGCCAGTGCCCGCGACATCGAGACGACCAGCCGCCAACGCCTCTACAGCGACCCGATCATCGCCTACCGGCACACCGCCTACCAGGAAATCGTCGTGACGCGGCGCGGCAACGACACGCGCCTCTACCTCGACGGGGGTCTGCAGTTTTCCACCCGCGACGAGTACCGCTACACCGAAAGCCTGGTCTATCCCGCGCTCGGCGCCGGCGCGCATTCCGTGCTGGTGCTCGGCGGCGGCGACGGGCTGGCGGCGCGCGAACTGCTGCGCCAGCCCGGCGTGGAGCGGATCGTGCAGGTCGAGCTGGACTCCGCGGTCATCGACCTGGCCCGCACCACCTTGCGGGAGGCCAACGGCGGTTCGCTGGACAACCCGCGGGTGAACCTCGTGATCGCCGACGCGATGACCTGGCTACGCGGCCCCTCGAACATCCCCGCCCGGTTCGATGCGGTCATCGTCGACCTTCCCGACCCCGACACCCCCGTGCTGGGCCGGCTGTATTCGACCGAGTTCTACGCCGCTGGCCGGCCACGCGCTGGCCCCCGACGGGCTGATGGTGGTGCAGGCCGGCAGTCCGTTTTCGACGGCGACGGCGTTCTGGCGCACGGTCTCGACCATCCGGGCCGCCGGGTATGCGGTCACGCCGTATCACGTGCACGTGCCCACGTTCGGCGACTGGGGATTCGCCCTGGCGCGCCGCGGGGACACCGGACCGCACACCGACCGTGCCGGCCGATGCCCCACCGCTGCGCTTCCTCAACCAGCGGGTACTTGACGCCGCCACGGTGTTTTCCGGCGACATCGGACCCCGCCCGCTCGAACCCTCGACCCTGGACAACCCGCGCATCGTCGAGGACATGCGGCACGGGTACGACTAGGCAGCCCGAGTCACATTTGCCACTTCTGTACCTGTTTGGAGGCGATACACGTTTTGTCCACCTCAGCGACAGCGCATTTGACAGATGTGACTAGTCCTCGTCGAGAGCGGCCAGCACCTCGTCGGACAGGTCCACGTTGGTGTAGACGTTCTGCACGTCGTCGCTGTCTTCTAGGGCGTCGACGAGCTTGAACACCTTGCGGGCGCCGTCGATGTCGACGGGCACGCTGACCGACGGCTGGAAGCTGGCCTCGGCCGAGTCGTAGTCGATGCCGGCGTCCTGCAGCGCGGTCCGCACCGCGACCAAGTCGGTCGGCTCGGAGATCACCTCGAAGCTCTCACCCAGGTCGTTGACGTCCTCGGCGCCGGCATCGAGCACCGCCGTCAGCACGTCGTCCTCAGAAAGGCCGTTTTTCTCCAGCGTGACGACGCCCTTGCGGGTGAACAGGTAGGAGACCGAGCCCGGGTCGGCCATGGTGCCGCCGTTGCGGGTCATCGCCACCCGGACCTCGCTGGCGGCGCGGTTGCGGTTGTCGGTCAGGCATTCGATCAGCACCGCCACGCCGTTGGGTGCGTAGCCCTCGTACGTGATCGTCTGCCAGTCGGCGCCGCCGGCTTCCTCGCCGGCGCCCCGCTTGCGGGCGCGCTCGATGTTGTCGTTGGGCACCGAGGTCTTCTTCGCCTTCTGGATGGCGTCGTAGAGCGTCGGGTTGCCCCCCGGGTCACCACCGCCGGTGCGTGCGGCGACCTCGATGTTCTTGATCAGCCGGGCGAACTCCTTGCCACGGCGCGCATCTTTGACGGCCTTCTGGTGCTTGGTGGTGGCCCACTTGGAATGGCCGCTCATCGCTGTCTCTTACCTCTTTCGCTTGAAAAGTGCGCCTAACGAGTCTACGTGGCCGCCAGCTCAGCGTTGCCCCCGGACGATGTCGACGAACAACCGGTGGATGCGCCGGTCGCCGGTCATCTCCGGGTGAAACGCCGTCGCCAGCACCGAGCCCTGCCGCACCGCTACCACCTGACCCGCGGCCCGCGCCAGCACCGAAACACCGGCACCGACACGCTCCACCCAGGGCGCACGGATGAACACCGCACGCACCGAATCATCAAGCCCCTCGAACGCGATATCCCCTTCAAAGGAGTCCACCTGGCGTCCAAAAGCGTTGCGCCGCACCGTCATATCGATCCCGCGTAACGGCAGTGCCTTTCGGCCGCTGGCGCCGGCGTCGAGGATCTCGCTGGCCAGCAGGATCATCCCGGCGCACGCGCCGTAGGCCGGCAGCCCGTCGGCCAGCCGCCGCCGCAACGGCTCCAGCAGATCCAGGTCGAGCAGCAGGTGGCTCATGGTGGTCGACTCACCGCCGGGAATCACCAGCCCGTCCACCGTGTCGAGCTCACTCTGGCGGCGCACCGACAGGGATTCGGCGCCGGCTTCGCGCAGCGCCGCCAGGTGCTCGCGGGTGTCGCCCTGCAGCGCCAGGACCCCGATGCGCGGCGCGCTCACTGCTGGTGTCCGCGCTTGTGGCGGGTCAGCCCCTCCTGCATCACCGCCGCGACCATCTCGCCGTACTGGTTGAAGATCTTGCCCTGAGTGAGCGCGCGACCGCCGCACGCCGACGGCGAGGACTGGTCGTAGAGCAACCATTCGTCGGCGCGGAATGTCCGCATGAACCACATCGCGTGGTCCAGCGACGCGATCTGCAGGTGCTCACGCTCGTCGAGGTGGTTGACCTGCGCCGACCCCAGCAGGGTGAGGTCGCTCATGTAGGCCAGCGCGCAGATGTGCAGCACCGGGTCATCGGGCAGCGGGTCGCGGTGGCGGAACCACACCTGTTGCTGGGACGCCTTGCCCGGCAAGAGCTGAAGCTGCTCCCGCGGCACGATGCGCACGTCCCACTCCTCGAACTGCCTGAATCCGGCCTCCTCGAACACCTTGAATGACTGCAGTCCGGGCAGGTCGTCGGGCGGCGGCGCGGCCGGCATGGCGTCCTGGTGGTTGATGCCGTCCTGGTCAGTCTGGAAGGACGCCGACATGGAGAAGATGGTCTTGCCGTGCTGGATGGCGCTGACCCGCCGGGTGCAGAACGAGCCGCCGTCACGCAGGCGCTCGACCAGAAAGACCGTCGGCGCCCTGGGATCGCCGGGCCGCAGAAAGTAGCCGTGCAGCGAGTGGACCAGGAAGTGCGGGTCTACCGTGCGCACCGCCGACACCAGCGACTGCCCCGCCACGTGGCCGCCGAAGGTGCGCTGCGGGAAACCCGATTCTGGGCTGAACACCCTGCCGCGGTAGATGTTGACCTCGAGTTGCTCGAGATCGAGGATCTTTTCGATTGCCACCGATAGCCGTCGGCTTACCAGCCGCGCTCGGCCAGGCGATGCGGCTGCGCGATCTCTTCCACGTTGATGCCGACCATCGCCTCGCCCAGCCCTCGCGACACCTTGGCCAGCATGTCGGGGTCGTCGTAGAACGTGGTGGCCTTGACGATCGCGGCGGCCCGGTGTGACGGGGCGCCGGACTTGAAGATGCCCGATCCCACGAACACGCCTTCGGCGCCGAGCTGCATCATCATGGCGGCGTCGGCGGGAGTGGCGATACCGCCAGCGGTGAACAACGTGACCGGTAGCTTGCCGGCGCGGGCCACCTCGGCGACGAGCTCGTAGGGCGCCTGCAATTCCTTTGCCGCGACGAACAATTCGTCCTCGGACAGCGACGCCAACCGGCGGATCTCGGTGCTGATGGCCCGCATGTGCGTGGTGGCGTTGGAGATGTCACCCGTGCCGGCCTCGCCCTTCGAGCGGATCATGGCCGCCCCTTCGCTGATGCGCCGCAACGCTTCACCCAGGTTGGTCGCCCCGCACACGAACGGCACGGTGAATTTCCACTTGTCGATGTGGTGGGTGTAGTCGGCGGGGGTGAGTACCTCGGACTCGTCGATGTAGTCCACGCCGAGGCTCTGCAGGATCTGCGCCTCGACGAAGTGTCCGATGCGCGCCTTGGCCATCACCGGGATGGTGACCGCGGCGATGATGGCCTCGATCATGTCCGGGTCGCTCATCCGCGCGACCCCGCCATGGGCGCGGATGTCGGCGGGCACCCGTTCCAGCGCCATCACGGCGACGGCGCCGGCGCCCTCGGCGATGCGGGCCTGCTCCGGGGTGACGACGTCCATGATGACGCCACCTTTGAGCATCTCCGCCATGCCGCGCTTGACCCGCGCGGTGCCGGTCTGGCCGGACTCCTCGTTCGACTGTGCGGCGCTATCCACTAGCTGCTCTCCTTAACCATTGCCATTCCACTCTAGTAGCGGGCGACAAGCGAGTTTTGCGGTCTGTCCTCGGGGATCAGCGGATCGACAGCGGCACGGCTGTTTCGGTGTCCGGCCCTTGGTCGAGTGAGGGCAACAACTCGCCGAGTTGCCGCGGATACACCTGCTCACCGGCCGCGACGAGTTCGGCGATGTCGTTCGCGTCACACCAGCGGGCCCCGTGGATGTATCGGCGTTCCAGCTCGGTTCGCCCCGTGCCCGACGGCTCGAACCGCTGGGTGCGGTGCACCAGGTAGAACTCCTCGCTGTCGATCAGTGAGCCGTTGAACTCGAAGACCTCATCGCGCCGCCAGATGGGTCCCACCATGTCGGCCGGGGTGACATGCAGACCGGTTTCCTCGGCCAGCTCCCGCGCGGCGGCCTCGGCCAACCGCTCGCCGGGCCGCACTTCGCCGCCGACGGTAAACCACCAGCGAGACGCTGACCCGTCTTGAAATGCCGGGTGCGCCGGATCCGAACCGCACAGCAACAGCACCGCACCGGTGTCGTCCAGCAGCACCACCCGCGCCGAGGTGCGATGGTTGGGCACACCGTGATCGCTGTGCGCCTGCGCGTGCGGTCGCTCGACGATCTCGAAATAGCTTGGCAGCGCTGCGGTTCCGCCAAGCCGAAAGGTGCGCACCATAGGTCGCTCGGCCAGCGCGAGGGTATCCCGGACGGCGTCGTTGTGGAATCGGCGGGCCAGCAGCACGCGGGCTTCGGCGTCGGCCAGCTCGGCGATCAGACCCACCGGCAGCGACGCCGGATCGACCATCGCCAGCGCGGCCGAGAGCTCGTTTTCCGCGTGCTCGCGCGCATGCCGGGGCGCGTTTTCCGCCGCGTCGGCCAGCGCCGCCAGCCGCTTGCCCTCGGCATTGCCGCCGTAGGCGTCGGTCGCGACCGCACGCGCCACCACCGCGCGGCGCGCCAGCACACCGTCCAGCGCCTGCCAGGACAGGTCATAGCGGACGTTCAACCGGTCCAGCCGGTGTGCGGTGTGGTATGCCCACGAGCCGACAACGGCAAGCACCAGGACCAGCAGCGCGATGGCTGCTACAACCAGCCACGTCATCAGCTCGCCACCCGCACCTTGGCGCCCGACGCGGCGACCGTCTCGTAGACCCGCATGATCTGGCCGGCCACCACCGACCAGTCGTAGCAGCCGACAACTTCGGAAGCGGCGGTCACGTAGCGTTCCCGCAGCGCGTCGTCCTGCAGCACCGCGATCAGCGCATCGGCCAGCGCGTCGGCGTCCCCGACCGGCACCAGGCGCCCGAGGTCACCGTCGCACAGCACGCGACGAAAGGCGTCCAGGTCGCTGGCCACCACCGGGATGCCGGCCGCCATCGCCTCCACCAACACGATGCCGAAACTCTCGCCGCCGGTGTTGGGCGCGCAATAGACATCTGCACTGCGCATCGCCGAGGCCTTGGCGGCGTCGTCCACCAGTCCGAGAAAACGGATGTTTTCCACCAATTCGCCTGCCTGGGAACGTAATTGGTCCTCGTCGCCGCGGCCGACGACCAGCAGCTGCACATCGCCGAAGCGTTCCACCACTTTCGGCAGCGCATCGAGCAGCACCGCCATGCCTTTGCGCGGCTCGTCGTAGCGACCCAGGAACAGCACCGTCTTGCCGGGCCGCGGGTACCCGTCCAGCGGTGGCGCCGACGCCAGGGCAGCTACGTCGACCCCGTTGGGGATCTCCACCGCGTCGGTCCCCAGCGCCTCCATCTGCCAGCGCCGGGCCACGTCGGACACCGCGATGCGGCCGACGATCTTCTCGTGCCACGGCCGCAGCACGCCCTGAAACACGGTCAGGGTCAGCGATTTGGTGGTGGAGGTGTGAAACGTCGCCACGATCGGGCCCTCGGCCACCCGCAGGGCCCACATCGACAGGCTGGGCGCATTCGGTTCGTGCAGGTGCAGGACGTCGAAGTTACCGTCCGCCAGCCAGCGCCTGACCCTGCCGTGCACCGCCGGACTGAACTGCAGCCGCGACACCGAACCGTTGTAGGGAATCGGGATGGCCTTGCCGGCCGAGACGACGTAGTCGGGCAGCGGGGTGTTCGGCGAGGCCGGCGCCAGCACGCTGACCTCATGCCCACGGGCCAGCATCACCTCGGCCAGCTGCAGCACATGTGACTGCACCCCGCCCGGTACGTCCAGCGAGTACGGACAGACCATCCCGATCCGCATCAGGATTCCCTCAGCCGCGCCTGTCGGGCATCGGACAGATCGGCCAGCCACTGCGGCTGCAGCATGTGCCAGTCGGCGGGATGGGCGGCGATGTTCGTCGCGAACTGGTCGGCCAGCGCCTGGGTGATGATACCGACGTCGCCGCTGGTGCAGTCCAGCGGGGGGTGCACCTGGATCGGCCAGGCCTTGGTTTCGTACCAGGCGTGCGCTGGACACAGTGCCGCCCCGGTCTCGATCGCGAGCTTGGCCGGCCCGGCCGGCATCCGGGTGGGCTCGCCGAAGAAGTCGACCTCGACACCGCTGCGGGTGAGGTCTCGCTCGGCCATCAGACACACCACCCCGCCATCCCGCAGCCGTTCGCACAGCACCTCAAAAGGTGGCCGAGTGCCGCCGGACAGCGGCAGCACCTCAAAGCCGAGGCTCTCGCGGTAGTCGATGAATCGCTTGTACAGCGACTCGGGCTGAAGTCGCTCGGCGACGGTGGTGAAGGTGCCGCGCGTCTGCACCCGCCACACCCCGGCCATGTCCCAGTTGCCGCTGTGCGGCAACGCCAGGACAGCTCCGCGGCCCGCGGCGATGGCGGCGTCCATGATGTCAGCGCCTCGGAACGTCTTGTCGATCTCGAGGGCCAGCGCGCGGTGGTCCATCGTCGGCAGCCGGAACGCCTCGCGCCAGTAGCGGGCATACGACGCCAGCGAGGCGCGCATCAGCGCGTCCGGCACATCGGCGGGCCGGGCCCCGATGACGCGGGCCAGGTTCTTGCGCAACTGTTCCGGCCCGCCGCGGCGGGCCGCGTAGCGAGCCCCGGTGTCGAAGGCCCTGCGGGCGGCGAATTCCGGCATCGCCCGCACCGCCATCCACCCGGTCGCGTATGCCCAGTCGGTCGCCTTGCTGGTCACGATGCGGCGGGGGGCGCCGACCACGGAGATCACGGCGCGGCCATTCGATCCGAGGCACCGGGCGAGGTGCGCACCGTGTGCAACCGCTGGCCGCAGGTGATGACGCTGGCCACCGCGAGCAGCCACATCGCCACGGGCAGCGCCGGCGGCCAGGCGACGAACGGGAAGTCCGACACGCCGGCGCCGGTCAGCACGATGATCAGCCGTTCCGGCCGCTCGATGATGCCGCCATCGCCGCGCAGCCCGCTGGCTTCGGCCCGGGCCTTGATGTAGGAGATCACCTGCGAGGTGACCAGACAGATCAAGGTCGCCACGACGAGCAGCCTGTCGTGCACGTGGAACGCGATCCACCACAGCAGCCCGCAGAACACCGCGCCGTCGCTGATGCGGTCACAGGTCGCGTCCAGCACCGCACCGAATCGGGTGCCGCCGCCGCGTTCCCGGGCCATGGCCCCGTCGAGCATGTCGAACACCACGAAGAACCAGACCACACAGGCGCCGGCGAACAGCTTGCCCATCGGGAACAGTGTCAGCGCCCCCGCCACCGACGCGATGGTGCCCACGATGGTGACGCCATCCGGGGTGAGCCCGATCCGCAGCGCCGCCCGGGCGGTCGGCTCGGTGAGCCGCGCGAACGCCGCCCGGGACAGGAACGGCATTTTGCTCATGTCTGATTCGCCCACGCCGTCGCCAGCAACTGGCGAGTGTCGCGCAGCAACTGCGGAATCACCTTGGAGCCGCCGATGATGGTGATGAAGTTCGCGTCGCCGCCCCACCGCGGCACCACGTGCACGTGCAGGTGCTCGGCCAATGACCCGCCCGCCGACGTCCCCAGGTTCAGGCCGACGTTGAACCCGTGCGGGGAAGACACGCTTTTGATGACGCGAATCGCCTTCTGGATGAACGCCATCAACTCCGCACTCTCGGGATCGGTGAGGTCCTCGAGCTCGGACACCCGCCGGTAGGGCACCACCATCAGATGTCCGGGGTTGTACGGGTAGAGGTTGAGCACCGCGTAGACGAGTTCGCCGCGGGCAACCACCAGGCCTTCCTCGTCGGGGAGTCGCGGGATGTCGGTGAACGGCTGGTCGGTTTTGTCGTCGCGTTTCAGCGGACCTTCGGTAAGGTAGGTCATCCGGTAGGGCGTCCACAGCCGCTGCAGGTGGTCGCTCTCGCCCGCACCCCTGTCGAGGATGGTCTCGTCGGCCCGTCCCTCGTCGCTCACCGGCCCGTCACCTTCACCAGTTCGGCTGTGGGAGAGGCATTCTCGCGGTCAGTGATCCACTGCACGATGGCCGCCACCGCGCGGTCTCGCGGCACGCCGTTGAGCTGCGTGCGATCCCGGAAACGGAAACTCACCGCCTCGGCCTCCACATCGCGGTCACCGGCCAGCAACATGAACGGCACCTTCTGGCCGGTGTGGTGGACGATCTTCTTGGCCATCCGATCGTCGCTGGCATCCACCTCGACTCGCACCCCATGCGACTTCAGTTGCGCAGCAACATCTTCCAGATAGGCGACGTGCTCATCAGCGACGGGAATGCCGACCACCTGAACGGGGGCCAGCCAGGCCGGGAACGCGCCCGCGTAGTGCTCGGTGAGGACGCCGAAGAACCGCTCGATCGACCCGAAGAGCGCCCGGTGGATCAGCACCGGGCGCTGCCGCGACCCGTCGCTGGCGGTGTACTCCAGGTCGAACCGGTCCGGCATGTTGAAGTCCAGCTGAATGGTCGACATCTGCCAGCTGCGGCCCAGCGCATCCTGGACCTGCACCGAGATCTTGGGGCCGTAGAACGCCGCGCCGCCCGGGTCCGGAACCAACTGCAGGCCGGAGGCCTCGCCGACCTCGCGCAGAACCTGGGTGGCCTGCTCCCACACCTCGTCGGAGCCGACGTATTTGTCCGGATCCTTGGTGGACAGCTCCAGGTGAAACTCGTTGAGGCCGTAGTCGGCGAGCAAGTCGAGGACGAAACGCAGCAGCGACGCCAGCTCGTCGCGCATCTGCTCGCGCGTGCAATAGATGTGCGCGTCGTCCTGCGTCATGCCACGCACCCGGGTCAGCCCGTGGATCACGCCGGACTTCTCGTAACGGTAGACGCTGCCGAACTCGAAGAGCCGCAACGGAAGTTCGCGATAGGAACGGCCGCGCGCCCGGTAGATCAGATGATGCATCGGGCAGTTCATCGGCTTGAGGTAATAGTCCTGCCCGGGCTTGCGTACCGTGCCGTCCTCGTTGTACTCCGCGTCGATGTGCATCGGCGGGTACATCCCCTCGGCGTACCACTCGAGATGACCCGACGTGATGTACAGCTGCTCCTTGGTGATGTGGGGGGTGTTGACGAACTCGTACCCGGCCTCGATGTGCTTGCGGCGCGAATAGTCCTCGAGCTCGGCGCGCACAATGCCGCCCTTGGGATGGAAAACCGCCAGGCCGGAACCGATTTCGTCGGGGAAGCTGAACAGGTCGAGCTCCACTCCGAGCTTGCGGTGGTCGCGGCGCTGCGCTTCTTCGATGAGCTCCAGGTGCTTGTCGAGTGCCTCCTGCGACTCCCATGCGGTGCCGTAGATGCGTTGCAGGCTGGCGTTGTTCTGGTCGCCGCGCCAGTACGCGGCGGAGCTGCGGGTCAGCTTGAAGGCCGGGATGTGCTTGGTGGTCGGGATGTGCGGTCCGCGGCACAGGTCCCCCCAAACCCGTTGCCGGGTGCGGGGATTGAGGTTGTCGTAGGCGGTGAGCTCGTCGCCCCCGACTTCCATAACGTCGGGATCGCCCGACTTGTCGTCGACGAGTTCGAGTTTGTAGGGCTCGTTGGCCAGCTCCGCGCGGGCCTGCTCCTTGGACGCGTAGACGCGCCGGTCGAACAACTGTCCGTCCTTGACGATCTGGCGCATCTTCTTCTCCAGCGCCGCCAAATCCTCGGGCGTGAAGGGCTCGGCCACCTCGAAGTCGTAGTAGAAGCCGTCGGTGATGGGTGGCCCGATCCCGAGTTTGGCGTGCGGGAAGAGGTCCTGGACGGCCTGGGCCAGGACGTGCGCGGCCGAATGCCGGATGACACTGCGACCGTCGTCGGTGTTGGCCGCCACCGGCGTGACCTCGGCGTCGGAGTCGGGCACCCAACTCAAGTCGCGCAGTTTTCCGTCGGCGGCGCGCACCACCACGATCGCGTCGGGCGTGCCCCGCCGCGGCAGCCCCGCCTCCCCCACAGCCGATGCCGCGGTAGTCCCGGCAGGAACCCGGATCGGGGCTGCCGGGGCGGACTGTGCGGGGGCGCTCATCGCGTTGGGTCTCCACGGGGTTCGATTGTGTGATTTGCCGTTGCAATGCTATCGGGGGGCATCCCTCAGGGCTGGCCAGGCTTGAGCCGCACGAACAACGCATCGGCTTCGGCCAGCAGGGTGTCGCCGTCACTCAGCCGGCCCGACACGAAAATCTTGCGACCATCCTCTCGGTCGATTCCCGCATCGATCTGCAGTTCCTTTTCGATCGGCACGATATGGCGGTAATCGATCTTCAGGTACGCGGTGCGCTGGCGACGGCTGCCGGTGAGCAGCACGGTCGTCAAGCCGAGCACCGTGTCGAACAACATCCCGAGGGACCCGCCATGCACGGCACCGTTGCGGCCCAGATGAAATCGGGCGAATCGCGCCCAGCCCTGGACCCGGCCGTCCTCGGTCTTATGGGCGGACATCGGGATGGTCAGAATGTTGCCGCGCATCGGCAGGTCCATCCGGCGCCCCGACGGCGACTCCCACTCGTCGGCGTCGAACGGGCTCAGCAATTCCGACACCTTCGCCAGCATGTCCGCGGCCTGGGTGATCACCTCGTCGGGCGCGTCGACGGCGCGGGCGTGATCCTGCAGCTTTCGCACCGCGTCGATGAAGCGGCCGTAGTCCGGCCCGCCCTTGGTCGTCGGTTCGGGCGGGTTGAATCCGCCGCCAGGGTGTTTGTGATGGTCGCCGGCCACCAGGACACCGTATTAGGTGCCGCGGCGAGCGGGAGTATTAGCCGTCCTGGCGGTCGGCGCCCTGTCCGCCCGGGCCGCCGTCGTTGCCGGGGGCACCCTGGACCGTCGACCCGGTGCCGCCGGTTACGTGTGCTGGCCGTCAGCGCCGTCGTCGCCGAAGGCGCCACTGCCGCCGACGCCCCCACCGCCGCCGGCGCTGCCGCCTTTGCCTCCGCTGTTGCCGTGAATACCACCATCGGCGCCGGAGCCGGCTGTCCCGCCGTTGGCGCCGCTGCCGCCGGCGCTGCCGTTGCTGCCAACTCCGGGGTGATGTTGACGACGCCGCCGCCCCCGCCACCGCCGTCGGTGCCGAGGCCGCCTGGCCCACCGGCGCCGCCGCTGGCCACGACGACGGGGCTGGAGGCGTTGGCACCGCCGCCGGTGCCGCCGGCGCCGCCGGCCCCCCCACCGCCGCCGATCAGGCCATTGGCCCCGCCGGCCCCGCCGTGACCACCGGCCCCGCCGTCGGCCCAGGCGCCGTGCGCGCCGTCACCGCCAGCGCCCCACAGACCCGCCGCCCAGCCGGCCCCGCCGTTACCGCCAGCCCCACCGGCCACCCCGCCGGGGCTGTCGCCGCAACCGCCGCCGATACCTCATCAGCCGCCGCCGGCAGAGCCGTCGTCGGGCCTGCGGCCGCCGCACTGGCCGCACTCAACGTCGAACCGATACTCGCCAGATCTGTGGTCGCCGTGGCCAGCCGCCCGGCGTCGCAAACACGAAAGACATTCGCGTGCCTTCTTCTAGATCCTTGCGACCACCAGGGCCGCACCTAGTCGAAGTATGGAATCATGATCGGGGCAAACTTTTAGGGAAATTTCCCGAATTTGCTGCCCGAACAACGCGCTACTTCGCTCCCGCGGCCGCCAGGGTCTCGAATTCGTCGTCGCTGAGCGTGATCTCGGCCGCGGCGACGTTCTCCTCCAGATGCGCCACCTTGGAGGTTCCGGGGATCGGCAACATCACCGGAGAGCGCTTCAGCAACCAGGCCAGCGCCAGTTGTCCCGCCGACGCTCGATGGTCAGCGGCGATGCGTTGCAGTGGGCTGTCCGGAGCGCTGAGTGGCCCGCCGGCCAGCGGGAACCACGGGATGAAGCCGACGCCCTGGCTGGTGGCGAAGTCCAGCAACGGTTCGGAGCCACGCGCCGACAGGTTGTACATGTTCTGCACCGACACGATCTCGGTGATCTGCTGGGCAGCCTTGAGTTGATCGACGTCAACCTCGGACAGGCCGATGTGGCGGATCTTGCCTTCGTTCTTGAACGTGAGCAGCTCGCCCACCTGATCGGCCAGCGGGAAGTTGCGGTCGATGCGGTGCAGCTGGAACAGGTCGATGGTCTCGACGCCCAAGCGCCGCAGGCTCATCTCGAGTTCTTGGCGCAGGTAGCTCGGATTGCCCAGGGGGATCCAAATGTCGGGACCGGTCCGCAGCAGCCCCGCCTTGGTGGCGATCACCAGCCCGGCGTACGGGTATAGCGCCTCGCGGATGATGTCCTCGGAGATGTAGGGGCCGTAGGAGTCCGCGGTGTCGATGAAGTTCACGCCCAATTCGACGGCGCGCCGCAATACCCGCACGCATTCGTCTCGGTCGGCGGGCGGGCCCCACACGCCCTTGCCGGTCAGCCGCATCGCGCCGAAGCCGAGTCGGTTGACGGTCAGGTCGCCGCCGAGAGTGAACGTTCCGGATGCCGCCGCGAGAGGAGTCTGTGTGGTCACTTCTAAGACCGTACGCCGCGAAGGCGTCCGCGCATCTTGGCGTGGCAAGCTGGCATGGCAAGCTGGCCAGGTGGACCTAGAAGCGCTCGAGGAGCTGCCGCTGACCTACCCGGAGGTGGGCGCCACCGCGTCCGGCGAGCTGCCCGCCGGATATGACCACCTCGCCACGTCGGCCCAGATCGGCACGGGCCGAGACCGTTTCGAGCAAGCGGCCGATGCGGTCATGCACTGGGGCATGCAGCGCGGGTCCGGGCTGCGGGTGCAGGCCAGCTCCGAGGTCGTCGAAGTCGCCACCGTCGTGCTGGTCAGGATGATGGGTTTATTACGGGCACCGTGCCGCGTCGTGTACGTCATCGACGAACCCGACATCCGCGGATTCGCCTACGGCACTTTGCCGGGCCATCCGGAGTCCGGCGAGGAACGGTTCGCGATTCGCTACGACCCGAACACCTCGGCGGTGTTCGCGGAGGTGACGGCGTTCTCCCGTCCGGGAACTTGGTGGAGCAAGGCCGGTGGGCCATTTGTCGTCATGGCGCAGCGCGTCATCGCCGAGCGCTACCTGCGCGCGGTGTGAGTTAGCGAGATCCCCAGGCGGACAGCAACTGCTCCGCGCCCGAGCACATCGTCTCGATGACCTCGCCCACCGACGCGTCGTCGCCGATCATCCCGACGCCCTGGCCGGCGTCGACGGGGGCGATCCGGCGGTCGTCGGCGGTGATCGACGTGGCCAGCTCCTCGCGGGCCGGCTGATCCGCTGCGAGCGCGTCCTCCCTGCCCGTCCAGCGCTCGACGAAGTCGTTGGCCAGCACCCGCGACGGGAACCGTTCGGGCCAGGGCCGGCCTTGGGCGACGTCGAAGACCCGGGTGATCGTGGTGTCGGTTGCGCGCGCCGCGATCAGGGCCCGGCGGCTGCCGTCGCCGGTCAGCGCCTCCGGGCACGCCGCCAGCCGCGTGCCGACCCATGCCCCGCTGGCGCCGGCGGCCAGCACCGCGGCCAGGCTGCGGGCCGAGGCGATTCCGCCGCCCGCGAGCACCGGCACCGACACGACGTCCAACACCGTGTCGAGCAACGGCAGCGTGCCGAGCCGCACATCCCCGTGACCGCCGCCCTCGGCCCCGCGCGCGACCAGAACGTCGATGCCGGCGTCCACGGCCCGGCGGGCTCCCGTGCCGTCGTATACCTGTGTGGCGGTGACGATTCCGGCGTCGTGAGCCTTGCCGACCCAAGACCAGTCCGTGCCGAAGCTGACCGACAACAGGACCGGACGTGCGGCCAGGGCGTCTTCCAGCAGGCCCGCCTCGTTGCGCATCACCCAGTCCACCAGGCCGATTCCGAACGTTCCGCTCACGTGCTGCAACTGGGTCTGCAGCGCCCCCCTGGTCCCGTCGCTGCCCATGCCGACCATGCCCAGGCCGCCGGCCGCGGTGACCGCGGCGGCCAGCCGACCGCCCGCCACCCCACCCATCGGCGCGTTGACGATCGGGACCCGCAGGCCGAAACCCCTTGACCAGGCCGTAGCGAGCGCCACTAGTGAGCGGCGCCGGGCTGGGATTTCAGCACGGTCAGCATGACCACCGAATCCTCCACCGCCAGCAGGGCGTGGCGCTCCTGCGGAATGGCGACGTAGTCGCCGGTCTTGCCGTCCCAGGCGTCGGCGCCAGCGGTCAGTCGCACGTGACCCTGCAGCACCTGCAGCGTCGCCTCGCCCGGGCTGTCGTGTTCGGACAGGTCGTGGCCGGCCAGCAAGGCCAGCACGGTCTGGCGCAGTTCGTGGGTGTGACCACCGTGAATGGTGTGCGCGGCCCGCCCGCTGTGCGACTGCTGCGCCTCGGCCAACTTTTCGGAAGCAAGGCTGGTAAGCGAAATGGATTCCATCGACGGTTCCTTCGGTCTGGGATCAGCCGGCAAGTAGCAGTATCCCCGCCACGAGCAACGCGATCGCCTTGACCGCCTCCAAACCGATATACGCGTGGTGAGCGCGTGAGCGGGGCGCGTCGAGTCCGGCGAGCACCTGGTCGGACCGGCGGGTCAGTCGCGGACGCACCGCGATCAGTTGGACGGCCAGTGCGGCGACGGCGACGGCGTACGCCGCGGTGATGCGTACCGGCGTCGGACCGGCCACCACGATCGCCAGGATGACAAGGGCGAAGCCGACCTCCACCGTGTTCAGCGCGCGGAAGACCAGGCGGCCGATGCGCAGCCCAATTTGAAGCGTCACGTTGGGCGCCCGGAATTTCAGGGGGGCTTCCAGAAAGGAGATGGCCAAAACCATGCCCAGCCAGACGAAGGTGAGGGCGACGGCGATCGCCGGGCCCGTACTCACCCGGT
This sequence comes from uncultured Actinomycetota bacterium, assembly GCA_963820985.1. Lineage (GTDB taxonomy): Bacteria > Actinomycetota > Actinomycetes > Mycobacteriales > Mycobacteriaceae > Mycobacterium. The sequence goes on from CAWGCI010000007.1 coordinate 509,618, forward strand.
GCTTCCCTCTGCGCCTCCCGCTGCCCCCAGGTGGGCAAGGCACAGATCCGGTTCGACGAATGCCTCGAGCCGGTCGACGGTGACGGGCGAACCCCAGGTTTCCATGGCCCCCTGCATCAGCCCGAGGTGTATCGGGCACACGACGGCAGTCCGGGTTTCGGCGAGTTCCAAAAACGGGCAGTGCCGCAGTCCGATCTGCTGATCCCCGTTGGTGGCCCGGCGCTCGGGCGCGAACCCGAGCTCGTCGAGCATCTCGACCAGGCGGTCGACCGCCTCCTCGGCGCGGGTGTCACCGTCGGAGGGCGATTCCATTCTGAGCCCCCACTCCCGCCCCGCGGTCTGCGCCTTGTCGGTCGAATTCCGTTCGGTGGCAAGGGCCGTGCTGAGGATCTCGGCGAGCAGCCGGTAGTGCCGCGTTCCGCCGCGATCCATCTGCCGGACCGCTTGGAACATCAGCGGCGGGCGCCCCGGCCCTTTGCGGCCGGGCGCCACCTGCTCCACCTGGCCGTCGCCGACGAGGACATCGAGGTGGAAGCGGACGGTGTTCGGATGCACGCCGAGCGCGTCGGCGATCGTCAGGATGCTCATCGGGTTCGCCGACGCTCGCAGCAGCCGCAGCACTTCACGGCGGCGGCCGGCGGATTCTCCGATCGGGATGATCTCGCTCACGCTCCTAGCGCATCGTCGGCCCGCGCGCCCGGCAGGGTTCGGGTAAAGAACGCCTCTTTATCAGACAGGTGATGCGTAAGCGCCTCGGGGAGGCCGTCGTCGTCCATCACAGCGATGCCTGGCTTCCCGAATACGCATGTCACGCGCTATAGTTTACACAAGTTCTATTGTGAAAACTATGGGAGGCGATCGAGTCCATGACCTCGAACGGGGATCCCGGGGCCCGGCGGATCCGGATCGCTAAGCTCACCGCTGTATTAGGGTCGCCTGATACCGCGAAAACTCCTTCGCAGCAGGAGGTTTGATGACTGGTCAGCTGCCCTCTCTGCCTGGGTCTAATCGGGCCGATGACACGGTGCAGGGGCACTGGCTGCTGGCGCGGCTGGGTAAACGCGTGCTGCGCCCGGGAGGTGTCGAGCTCACCCGCACCCTGCTGCTTCGCGCCGAAGTGACCGGCGCCGACGTGCTCGAACTGGCCCCGGGCCTGGGCCGCACCGCCGCCGAGATTCTGCCCCGAAGCCCCCGCTCCTACCTCGGCGTGGAAGGCGACCCCGATGCGGCCGCCGCGGTTCGCCACGTGGTGGCCGGGCACGGAGAGGTCCGGGTCGCCGACGCCGCCGCCACCGGCTTACCCGACGCCAGCGCCGACGTCGTCATCGGCGAGGCGATGCTGACCATGCAGGGCGATATCGCCAAGCACGCCATAGTCAGCGAGGTGTCGCGGGTGCTGAGGCCCAACGGTCGCTACGCGATCCACGAGCTCGCCCTGGTGCCGGACACCATCCCAGAGGAGATCAGCACCGACATCCGCCAGGCGCTCGCCCGGGCGATCAAAGTCAACGCACGCCCGCTCACGGTTGCCGAATGGTCGCAACTGCTGGCCGGCCACGGGCTGGTCGTCGACCATGTCGCGACGGCACCGATGGCGCTGTTACAACCGCGACGGATCATCGCCGACGAAGGCATTCTTGGCGCGCTGCGATTCGCCAAGAACCTGCTTGTTCAACGCGACGCCCGCAGACGTGTGCTCGCGATGCGCGCCACATTCCGCAAGCACCGCGAGCAGTTGGCCGCGGTCGCGATCATCGCGACTAAGCCGGGTTAGGCGGACTGAGTACCCGCCTGGCGCGATCGATGCTTTCATCGATCAGGCGGTCGACGGCGCCGAAATAGGTTGCCGACGGCGCCTTTCCCACCAGGTCGGCGATGGCGCGTTGCTCGCCGAGAACATCGGTGCGACCAAGGTTTTCGGCCATTATGTTGGGGTGTACCTGCAGCCCGGCCAGCAGTTCGCCGCACTGGGAACCCGCGACCACGGTCCGTCTAGCCAGTGTTCGCAGGGTGTCCCATTCGGCATGCCATGCGCCGTCGGGGCGTTCGTCGTTGGCCAGCGCGGCGGCGGTGTGCAGGGTCGCGGCCAGCTGCGGCGCCGACATGGCGGCGCGCCGAATCAGAATGGATAGCACCGGATTGCGCTTGTGCGGCATTGAGGAAGAGCGGCCCCGCTTCGCGGTGGCGGACTCACTGAGTTCGGCGATCTCCGGGCGGGCCAGCGTGACGACATCCGAAGCGACCCGGCCCCAGCAGTCGGTGCATGTCACGAAGGCGTCGGCGGCCGCGGTGACCGGTGTCCGCGTCGTGTGCCACGGCGCTCTGGTGGGCAATCCCAACGTGGTTGCGGTGCTTTGGATTACGCCTTTGGAAAGCTCCACCGGATCTGCCGCGCCCGTCGTCAGTGTTGCCAACTCTGTGATGGCCGACCGTGTCCCGACGGCACCGCCGATCTGAATCGGGGTCTCGAGCGCGCCGAGCCGCTCGCACGCGTCGACGACACCGTTCAACCAGCCGGCCGCCTTGGCGCCGAACGTGGTCGGCGCCGCGTGCTGGGTCAGGGTACGCGCCACCATGGGCGTGGCCCGGTGGGTGGCCGCGAGCGCCGAGACGGTTGAAACCTGTTCGCAGAGCTGCACGCTCAGGTGGTCTACGACGGCGCGCACGCCCAGCATCAAGCTGGTGTCGACAACGTCCTGGCTGGTGAGTCCCCGGTGGATCCACGGGGCGATCGCCGGGGCGCTGCGCTCACGTAGCAGCGCGACCAACCCGATGACCGGGTTGCCGCCGTCCTCGGCGGTCAGCGCGAGCTGCTCGCAGTCGTGCTCACTCATCAACTGCCACAAGTCAACACCGGCACCATCGGCGGGCGCCAGGCCGGCCGCGGACAGGGCGGCCAACCAGGCCGACTCCACCGCAACCATCCACCGCAGCATCGCCTGATCCGTCATGTGCTCCCCGGCGCGGTGGTCTCCCGGCCACAGCAGGTTGGTCATCGCCGATCGTCCCGGTAGGTCACGAACACGGTCTCGTTCGGGCCTTGCAGGTGAATGTCGAAGCGATAACCTGGCCGGCCCGAGGCACTTTCGGCGGCACATATCAAGGTGGCCCGCCGCTCGGCGTCGACGCCGGCCAGTAGCGGATCGGCGTCCAGGTCGCCGTCGGGCAAGTAGGCGCGGGTGAACAGCCGGTTCAACAGCCCCCGCGCGAACACGGTGATCGCGAAAAACGGCGGCCGCCCACGCACCGAACCGGGTGTCAGCGTGATGAAGCCGTAACACCCGTCGGACTCGGTTGCCGCTCGGCCGAACCCGGTGAAGCCGGCAGCACCGTCGCGCCGCAACGCGCCGGCCGCGCGCGGGATGCGACCGGCACCGTCGGGCTGCCAGAGTTCGACCAGCGCATCCGGGATCCCGTTGCCGGCGCCGTCGTAGACCCTGCCGTGTAAGCACACGGCGTCGGCATCGGCCTGACCCGCCACATCGCTGCCGCCAGGGTACGGCAAGGCGAGGCCGAAGAAGGGCCCCACGGTTTGCCCTGGCGTGCAAGCCAATTCCGTCATACTTCGGTCCAGGTTCGGCCGGGTCCGGACAGCACGATGTCCCACCGATAGCCGGTCGCGTACTCCGGCTCGGTGAGGCCGTGGTCGTAGCGGGCGATCAGCCGTTGGCGCGCGGCGGGATCGAGGATCGATTGGAAGATGGGGTCCAGAGCGAACATCGGGTCACCCGGAAAGTACATCTGGGTGACCAGCCGTTGCGTGAAAGCGGTTCCGAAGACCGAGAAGTGGATGTGCGCCGGTCGCCACGCGTTGCGATGATTGCGCCACGGATAGGGGCCCGGCTTGACGGTCAGAAAGCGGTAGGTGCCGTCGGGCCCGGTCAGGCAACGGCCGGCGCCGGTGAAGTTCGGGTCGAGCGGAGCCGGGTGCTGGTCGAGCTGGTGGCGGTAGCGGCCGGCGGCGTTGGCCTGCCAGATCTCGATCAGCTGGCCCGCCACCGGCCGGCCGGATTCGTCGAGGACCCGCCCGGTCACGATGACGCGCTCCCCGATCGGCTCGCCCGGATGCCCGGCGGTCAGGTCGGCGTCGAGCGGGTCGACGTCCTGGTGGCCGAAGCACGGCGCCCAGCATTCGATTTCCTCGGGGTCGACGCCTACCAGCGGGTTTTTCGGATGACGCAGGGCACTGCTGCGGTAGGGCGGGTAATCGAGCCGCGGCTGCACTTCTGGTCCGACTCCACGACCGGTGCGCTGGTATTCGGCTGCGACGACGGCGATCTCCGCCGTGATCTCGTCTTGCGATGCGACACGCTCCGGTGCGGCCCTCACGAACCGTGACGGTACTCCCTCCCCGCTTGCGCACTCGGGATGACGCGGTAGCTTCGGCGCTGTGATTACCGGGGCCTTCCTCGCCGAATCGGCGTCGGTGGTGAATAACAAACTCAGCGTGTCGGGCGGCGTGCTGTCCGGATTCAAGGTCGGGCCGGACCGGCAGGTCAAGTTCATGTTGGTGTTGCTCACCCAGAGCGAGACCGACGAACCGGTCCGCAGGGTCGACGTCGAGATCCGCCCTCCTACCGATGCCGAGCCGCTGAACATCGAGTACGAGCTGCCGGAGGCAGCGGCCGGCGGCGAAATCGGATTCGCCTTTTTCAGCGTCGAGGTACGGCTGCCCACCGATGGCCGTTGGGTGTTCGTGGTCACCTGCGGCGCCGGAGTGACGTCGCTTCCGCTACAGGTGACCAGCTGAGGTTGCTACCGGGCGCGTACCAACGCCGCGCGGCCTTTGGTCCGTAGTTTGTGCAGGGTGGAGCCGCGTAATTGCTCCATGCGGACGGCCATTTTGTTGCCCAGCTCCTCGAGCTCCGTGTCGCTGATCTTCACCTCGGGAGGAGCCGGAATCAGGTCGCGCTCCTCTTCGTCCGCGTGCGCCTCCAGGACGGTCTTGAAGGAGTTCCCCTCCTGCTCATACCCGGGCGCGCTCTGCGAGGTTTTCAGCAGCACCGAAAGCTGGTCGACCACCTGGCGATGCTCGGCGTGGGCGATCGCGATCAGCTTGCTGGCCGTCCCCAGGGCCGGGTAGTACAGGTCGTCTTCGATGCGAAAGTGGATGTCGAGTTCCATCAGCATCTCATCGAAAAGGGCATGCCGCTCTTCGCTGTTCACCGGCGCCTCGCTGATCTTGCGGCCCAGCCCCTTGATCACGATGTGGTGTTCCTTGAGCACGTCGTAGGCGTTCACCTCGCTCCTCCCTGTCCGATCTCGACCGCGCCGCCGAACGGCGCATCCTGTCCGTCACCACGCACCTCGACCATTCCGTCGACCAACCGGGCCTCGTAGCACGGCAGCGGTGCCGCCGCCGGTCCGCGCAGCACCTCCCCCGACTCGGCCTCGAACCACGAACCGTGCCATGGGCACACGATCCGGCCGCGGTCGACCCAGCCGTCGGCCATCGGGGCCGCCAGGTGCGGGCAGAACTCACCGAACGCCGACACCTCCCCGGGTTTGGTCTGGCATACCACCAGCCCGACGCCGTCGACCTCGACCCGCACCGGCTTTCCGTTCAGCGAGCTCGCGGGCAGCACCGGCGTCCAGTCCTTGGTGCGCAACCGCGCCCCCGACTGGTCGATCCCGACACCCGACTCGAAGACCAACGCGCCGCCCAGATAGCTGCCGGCCACGGTGATGCCGTAGCCCAGCGCGGTGAGCACGATGCCGCGGCGGTGGCGGCCTTGGCGCCGATCCCACCAGGACGACGCGTACAACCCGGTCGCCACCAGGTTCACGACGCCGTGCACCAGCCCTACGCGGCGGTCCTCCTCGTGCGTGTGCTGCCAATCGGTGACACCGGTGACGGCAGAGCCGACGCTCGCGAGGATCCCCAGTCCGAGGGACCGAGACGCAAATCGCGACGCGTCGAGGACCTCGCTGGCCGGCCGGCCCGGCAGCACGCTCAGGGCGTCCAGGGCCACCGTCGTGCCGAGCGCTCCACTCGTCAGCGACGCCAGCGGCGGATGCGCCGGGTGCCCCAGCCACACGCCGTTGAGCGCATTGGTGACGCGGTCGCGCGCACCGCCCAGCGCGTTGTAGGCGAAGCTGAGCACGTGCTCCAGCCGATAGCTCGGCCGATCCAGCCATTCCTGACGCCCGATGGCGGACAACACTCGCGGTCCAAGCTTCCGCAATCGACCCTCCCCTGACCGATCAGCCATCACACCAGTCCTTCCTGCATCGCAGCTTCGACGAGTACCCCCGGGATCTGCGATCACCCCTCGGTTTGGTCACGCGCTTTCCCGCGCCAGCGTTCAACGTCCTCACCGTAACTGCGGCGCCAGGACCATCCTTGGAAGCGACCTGTGACTTTGCACAAAGGCGACCGTGAAAATTATCGGACCGGCGGTGATTCTATTAGCCAGAAGCATGTTCTGTATAGCAGAATATTGTGGTGGGTCCGGTAACCGAGATTTTCCAGAACGTGCGGCGGGGCATGATCCCCGCGCACATCTACAACGACGACGAGCTGTTCGCGTGCGAGAAGGAGCGACTGTTCAGCCGGGCGTGGATGTTCGTGGGCCACGAATCGGAGATTCCGCAGGACGGCGACTACGTCGTGCGCCGGGTGCTCGACGATTCGTTCATCATCACCCGCGATTCGGGCGGCACGATCCGGGCGATGTTCAACATGTGCCTGCACCGCGGGATGCAGGTGTGCCGCGCGGAGATGGGCAACGCCTCCAACTTCCGCTGCCCCTATCACGGCTGGTCTTACCGCAACGACGGCCGGCTCACCGGACTTCCGTTCCACCGCGAAGCCTACGGAGGCGACGAGGGCTTCCCGAAGGATGGCCAAACCCTGCTGCCCGCACCGAATTTCGCGAGCTACAACGGTCTGCTGTTCATCAACATGGATCCCAATGCCGAGCCGCTGGAGGACTTCCTCGGCGACTTCAAGTTCTATCTGGACTTCTACACCAAACAGAGCGCTTACGGCGTTGAGCTGCGGGGACCGCAGCGCTGGCGGATCAAGGCGAACTGGAAGATCGGCGCCGAGAATTTCGCGGGCGACATGTACCACACGCCGCACACCCACGCGTCGATCGTCGACATCGGCCTGTTCCGCGAGCCGAGGGCGCAAAAGCGCAAGGACGGCGCCACCTACTGGGCGCACCGCGGGGGCGGCACGACCTACAAGCTCCCGCCGGGCAGCTTCGAGGAGCGCATGCGCTACGTCGGCTACCCCGATGAGATGATCGCCCGGATCAAAGACGCCTGGACGCCGCGACAACAGCGAATGGTCGGCGACGACGGGTTCATGATCTCGGCAGCCACCTGCTTTCCGAACCTGAGTTTCGTGCACAACTGGCCCAAAGTGCGTGAGCGAAGCGGGAACGAAGCCGAGGTTCTGCCGTTCATCTCGGTTCGCCTGTGGCAGCCGATCAGTGCGAACGAAACCGAGGTATGTTCCTGGTTCGCGGTTGACGCCGCCGCACCCGCGCAGTACAAGAAAGACTCGTACAAGGCCTATTTGATGTGCTTCGGGTCGACCGGCATGTTCGAACAAGACGATGTGGAGAACTGGGTGTCGTTGACCACCACCGCCGGCGGTTCGATGGCGCGACGGCTGCTGCTGAACAGCCGGATGGGCCTGCTCTCCGACGACCGTTCGGTCGTCGAGGCGCTACCGCCCGAGTCCTTCCACGGGCCGGGCCGCGCGCAGGTCGGCTACAACGAGCACAACCAGCGCGAGCTGCTCAAGTTGTGGGCCGACCACCTGGAGCTGCCGGCATGAGAAAGCCATTGCCATCACTGCCATTTGATGACACTCGACACCTGCAGGCGCATCAGTTCCTGGTCGACGAGGCCTACCTGCTGGACGCCCAGCACTACGAATTGTGGCTGGACACATTGACCGACGACATCCGCTACGTCATGCCGGTGCGGGTGACCACCGCACGCGGCGCCGGCTTCGATACCTCTCCGGGGATGGCCCACTTCGACGAGGACAAGTACTCGCTGAGCCAGCGGGTCGCGCGGTTCGCCACCGAGCATGCCTGGACCGAGGACCCACCGTCGCGGCTACGCCACTTCATCACCAACGTGCGCACCTTCGCCTGCGACGACGAGAAGCATCTGGAAGTCCAATCCGCCGAACTGCTGTTCCGCAGCCGGGGAGACGTCAACGAGAGCGCGTTGGTCTCCTGCGGCCGCGAAGACCTGTTGCGCTGGTGTGGAGATCGATGGAAGCTGGCCCGCCGCAACATCATTACCGACGAATCGGTGCTGCGCATGCAGAACCTGGCGGTGTTCCTGTGAGCCCCGAGCTGGAAGGGTTGCTGCAGGGCGCGGTGGGCGAAATCCTGACCATCGCAAACGAATTCGCTGAAGCACAGGTGCGCCGGGTGGATACCCGCAACGGATCGCGGCTGCTGATCACCGCACCCCGAACCGGACAGTGGATCAGCCTGGACGCGCTCGAGGTCGAGGCGCTGACCCGCCAGAACACCCGTACGCTGACGGCCATGGTCGGCAATTCGTATGGTCCGCTGCTGCCCGACGAACCCGACAAGGGAGAAGCGGGACAATGACCGATTGGCTGCACGGCAAGCGCACCCTGGTCGTGGGTGGCGGATCCGGGATCGGGCGGGCCGTGGTCGATGCTTTTAGCGCCGAGGGCGCCAGAATCACTGTGCTGGAACGTGACCGGGGCAAGTGCGACAAGCTGCGCGTCGAGCTGCCCGGTGTCCCGGTGGTCGAAGGCGACGCCGTCACCCATGCGGCCAACGAACACGCGGTCAAGGTTGCGGTGGATTCCTACGGCGGTCTCGACACGCTCGTCAACTGCGTCGGGGTCTTCGACTTCTACCGGGGCGTCAACGACATCAAGGCCGACGACCTCTCCCCCGCATTCGACGAGATGTTCCGCACCAACGTGCTGAGCCATCTGCAATCGGTCCAGGCCGCGCTCCCGTGGCTGCGGGCTGGCATCGGCTCCTCGATCGTCCTGACCGAATCCGCGTCGTCGTACTATCCCGGACGCGGCGGCGTGCTCTACGTCTCGTCGAAGTTCGCCGTGCGCGGGCTGGTGGCCGCGCTGGCGCACGAGCTGGCACCCCAGATTCGGGTCAACGGGGTGGCGCCGGGCGGCACGCTCAACACCGACCTGCGCGGCCTCGCCAGCCTGGGGCTCGACGAGGTCCGCCTCGACGACACGCCCAACAGGGCAAGCGATATGGCCGCGCGCACCCCACTCAACGTCGCGCTCACCGGCGAAGACCACGCCTGGGCCTTCGTATTCCTGGCCTCCGACCGGTCGCACGGCATAACCGGCGAGACCATCCACTCCGACGGCGGATTCGGTATCGGCACAACCAAAGTCGAGCACCGATGACCGGCCGGCTCGACGAGCAGCGCGCCGTGGTCGCGCAAGCCTGCCGGGTCGCCGCCGCGCGCGGATTGGCGGACGGCATCCTGGGTCACCTGAGCGTGCGGGTCGACGACGACCACCTGCTGGTCCGTTGCCGCAGTGACACCGACATAGGCGTGGCCTTCACCCGTCCCAGCGACATCCGGCTCATCGCATTCGACGGCAGGGCGGGCGCCAACGGCGAACTCGACGGCTATCGCGTTCCCAACGAGCTGCCCATCCACGTCGAGACCATGCTGGCGAACCCGGAACACCGGGCCGTCGCGCATCTGCACCCGCCGGCCGTGGTTGCCGCGGATCTGGCCGGGATCACGATCCGACCGATCTACGGGGCCTACGACATTCCCGGCGCCTGGCTCGCGCGCGGCGGCGTGCCGATCTATGAGCGCGCCGTGCTGATCCGAAACTCCGCGCTGGGCAAGGAAATGGTGGCCGCGATGCGCGGGCGGCCGGTGGTCATTTGCCGTGGACACGGAATCACCAGCGCCGCCAACACAATTGCGCAGGCGGTGCTGCAGGCAATCAGCCTTGACACGCTGGCGCGCATGTCCCTGCGCGTGCGCTCGGCCGGCGGCACCCTGCGCGACATCGACGACGCCGACTGGGACGACCTGCCCGACTTGGGGCCCGCCTTCACCGCCGATGCGGCCTGGCGGCACGAGGTGGCGCGGCTCGATCAGCCCAGTTGAGTTCTGGGCGAAAGTCACAAGTTGGTATCCGTCGGCGACACCCGACAGACGTGCCGCGATTTGCGGTGACCGCCGCCTACCCTTCGACGTACCGCCCCAAAACCTAGGAGTACACGCGTGAGCGAACTGGACCGGCGCCGGTTCCTCGTCGCGGTCGCCGCCACCGTGGCGGTCACGGTGGTTTCGGAGGTCTCGGAGTACGCCGCCGGTGGCTCCACGGAGACGGTGGCGCGCGGCGATGTTCTGAAATCCGCGCCGAGCCCGGCCGCTCCAGCCCTGGCGCCGTTGTTGCCGCCACCGGGACACGGATCGCGTGTGGAGCTGCCCGGCGGTGGAGTGCTGAACAAGCTTCCCGGCAAGGGTGATCTCTTGGCGTGGACGGTCGATGACGGCGCCAACACCGATGTGGTGCGGCTCTACACACAATTCGCCAAGGACACCGGAGTCCGGCTCACCTATTTCGTCACCGGCTCGTATCGCTCGTGGACCGACAACGCCGACCTCATTCGACCCCTGGTCGAGTCCCGGCAGATTCAGCTGGCCAACCACACATGGACGCATCCGGACTTGACCAACCTGTCGAAAAGCCAAATCGCCGAAGAACTCAGTCGCACCGACGTGTTCCTGCGGGATACGTATGGCGTGGACGCAGCCCCGTACTTTAGGCCGCCGTACGGCCATCACAACGCCGTGGTCGACGCGGTGGCCGCCGATCTGGGTTACCAGGTGCCCACGCTGTGGTCCGGCGACCTACGCGATTCTGCACTGCTTTCCGAAGATCAGATTGTCGCGATGGCGTATCAGGCCTTCACCGCGCAGAACATCGTGATCGGCCATCTGAATCACCCACCGATCACCCATGTTTACGGGCAGCTGGTAGACATCATCCGATCACGCGGGCTGCGCACCGTGACGCTCAACGACGTCTTCCTGCAACCCGAGACCTCGCACCGGACATCGGGATCCGCCGTCTGAGGCGGTGTCTCAGCCGAGTTGATCGCCAATCTCCTTGGCCGCCTTGACAAGCGCGGCGGCCACCGTGGGGTACTGGGAGCTGTTCAGCCGATTGCAGGGCGCCGCGGCGTTGAGCGCAAGCCGCAGGCCCGGAGCCCGGGTCGGTATCGGAACCGCAACCGAGGCAACGCCTTCCTCGCTCTCCTCTCGATTGACCGCGTAGCCCCGTTCGCGGATGGCCGAAAGCTCGGCCTCCAGTTCGGAGCGGCTGCCGATCGACTGCGCGGTGATGCGCGCAAGCTCCTCGTCCGGCAGCAGTTGATGCAATTCCGGCTGCGTCAAATGGGCCAGCATGACCTTGCCCGTCGAGGTGCAGTGCGCGGGCATCGTGCGCCCCAACCGGGAGGCAACCCGCACCGCCGCCGGACCCTCCACCGCGGCCACAAACCTGACGCTGGCGCCGTCGAGCATCCCCACGTGAATCGATTCACGCAGGCGTTCGCTGAGGCTGCGCATGACCGGCAGGGCGGTCGCGGGGACATCGATGCGGCCGAATATCGCGAACGCCACGCTGGTCAACGCCGGGCCGGGCAGGTAGGCCTTCGACACCGGGTCCTGCCGGACGAACCCGCGATAGGTCAGCATCGCCAGCAGCCGGTGCGCGGTGGACGATGCCACACCGAGATAGCGGGTCGCCTCGCTCAACCGGATCTGCGGCTGCTCACCCAGCAGCAACAGCAGCTTGAGCGCATTGTCGACGGACTCGATCGGATACTGCGGCGCAAGCGAATCGGCAGCCGCCTCAGGCGCGGCCCGCTGCCTCTTTGTCGCCATGCCAGTGACGGTACCGCCGAGGAGGGCTTACTACCCGGACTGGCCGGATTGGCCTTCAACCTTGTAGTCGAGCAGCGGATGCCCCACTAGCGACGCGTTCTCGGCCTCGGCGGCGGTGTACGACCCCGCGCCCGAGCGCAACGCCTGCACGATTTGGGCGTGTAGCTCTCTCAGCTCGGCGCCCAGAGACTGATACCCGAGCCCGTGGGAGCTGAAAACCGCCACCAGAGCCGCCGACACGGCATCCGCGGCAATCGCCTCAATTCCCGCGGTCGGAGTCGCGGCCGCCGCATTAGCCGCAGCAAGCGCAGACCCGATCCCCGCCAAGTCCCCCGCCGCCGTGGTCAGCGCTTGGGGCACCGCATTCACAAATGACATGTGCAACCTCTCTTTAGGTCACCGTCATCCGTGACGACGGGGCACACGTCAATATCGAATTTCGACCGGCGGCCGTTACACACTCGGGAGTCGTGTTCAGAGACCCTCAGCCACTTGCGCTTTCGCCCACCGGTAGTCGGCCTTGCCGGACGGTGAACGCTGCACCCGGTCGCAGAAGATGACGTCTTTGGGCAGTTTGTAGCGCGCAATGTGACGGGCGGCCTCGGCGATGATGCTCTCGGCGTCGACGGGCTGACCGTCGATGAGCTGAACGATCGCGACGACCTCGTTCCCCCACCGGACGCTGGGCCGGCCCGTCACCACAACGTCGTAGACCGCGGGATGCTCGGCGATGGCGGCCTCGACCTCTTCGGCGAAGATCTTCTCGCCGCCGGAGTTGATGGTCACCGCATCCCGGCCCAGCAGCTCGATCTGGCCGTCGGCGTCCCAGCGTGCGCGGTCACCCGGAACCGAATGCCGGATCCCTTCGACGACCGGGAACGTCCGCGCGGTCTTCTCCGGATCGCCCAGGTAGCCCAGCGGGATCAGGCCCTGCTGGGCCAGCCACCCGATCTCGTCGTCGCCCGGCGACAGGATCCGGGTCATGTCCGCGCTGACCACCACCGCCCCCGGGTTCGGGGCGAACCGGCCAGACGCCCGCTGCATGCGGCCGGAAATCTGACCCATCTGCGCCCCGGATTCCGACGACCCGCCGGTGTCCATGATCGTCAGATGCGGCAGCAACTCGACGAAGCGCTGCTTGATAGGCGCGCTGAGCGCGGCCCCGCCGGTGACCAGCACCAGCAGCCCGGACAGGTCGGCGAGTAAGTCCGGGCTGCCCGACTCGAGCGCGTCGAGCAGTGGCCGGCCGAAGGCATCACCGACGATGGACAACGAAACGACGCGTTCCCGGCTGGCCAGTGCCCACACTTCCGCGGGATCAAGGTGCGTGGTCGTCGGCGCCATCACGAACGGCCGTCCGCCACACAGGTTGATGAACGCCGCCCACTGCGCCGCGCCGTGCATGAGCGGTGCCGCCGTCATCGAACCAGGCCCCTCCGGCCGCGACCGCTCGACGATCTCGTGCAGGCTGGTCACCGCCTCGCTGGTGCCGAACGTCCGCCCGCCCATGGCATTGAGATAGATGTCGTTCTGGCGCCACAGCACCGCCTTGGGCATCCCGGTGGTACCGCCGGTGTAGAGCACATAGAGGTCGTCCGGCGACGGCACGACGTGCAGCGGCGAGTCGGACACCTTGGAAACGGAAGCCAGCAGGTCCTCGTAGCGCACCGCACCCGGCAGCGGGTCGTTTCCCGACTGATCGTCGACGTGGATCAGCCGCATCGGCGGCAGCTGCTGCAACGCCACGGCCAGCGTCGGCGCGAACCGGGCGTGATACATGAGCGCATCCGCACCAGCATTGTCCAGCAGGTACACCAGTTCGTCGGCGACGTAGCGATAGTTGACGTTGAACGGGGCGACCCGGGCCTGGTACGCACCGAGCATGGCCTCGAGGAACTCGTTGCAGTTCGCCATGTACAACCCGAGGTGGCTTTGACCCGATTCGTAGGGCGCCAGCTCGGAGCGCTCCCGGTGCGCGCCAAACCCCCACCCGTGCAGCGCCCGGGCGAATCGGCGGGCACGTTCGTCGGTCTGGGCGAAACTGAATCGCCGATCTCCGAACACGATGCAGTCCCGGTCGGGGTTGGCCGCCGCCACCGCGGCGAATACCTGTGCGAGGTTGAACTCCACCCGCCCTCCTTTAGTCGAGACCGGCTCGGGTCAAGCCAGGGCCACGCTACAACGCGCCGGGCCCATCGGCGGTTAGTCTCAGGTTCGTGCGCGACGGATACAGCCGATACAGGAGGTATATAGCCATCGGTGACAGTCAGACCGAGGGTCTGTGGGACGGTGACGACGCTGTCGGACTTCTCGGATTTGCCGACCGCCTCGCCGCACTGATCGATTCGATCCACCCCGGTTTGGAATACGCCAACCTCGCGATACGCGGCAAGTTGGTGGCTGACGTGCTCAGGGAGCAAGTGCCCCCGACCCTGGCGATGCGGCCGGATCTGATCACGGTGTGCATCGGGATGAACGACGTCATCCAGCCGGGACGGTCGTTCGGCTCGGCGCTCGCCGACCTCGAGAGCATTTACGCCGCGCTCGCCGAATCGGGCGCGACGGTGGTGACGACAACCTTCCCGAACGTCGCGCAGTTCCTCCCGCTCGGCCGGCTGGTGTCCGGGCGGCTCGCCCGCATCAACCACGCGATCAGAGCGGCCGCCAACCGATACGACTTCAGGCTGGTGGACCTCTACAACGCGCCCTCGATGCGCAATTTGGACACCTGGGACATCGACCGCGTACACGCGTCCACCAAAGGCCACATGCTGTTCGCTGCCGCGGCCGCCGAAGCTCTCAATTTACCTGGCAGCAACCATGATTGGGCGGTCGCGCGGGGCGGTGCCACGGGGCTGCCCTTCAGCGCCCGCACGTATGGACAGCTGCGCTGGGCGCAGGGAAAGTTCATGCCATGGGTGTGGCGACGCTTGCGCGGTAAATCCTCGGCCGACGGGCGAGCGCCCAAACGTCCGCTGTTGGAGCCCCTCGGTACGCCGTCGGCACAGTTCGAGTGGTGGTCGGGCATTCTTAACCCATGAATGTCGAGGCCCTGCTGCAGTCAATCCCGCCGCTCGCGGTCTACCTCGTGGTCGGCGGCGTGGTGGGGATCGAAAGCCTAGGTGTTCCGCTTCCCGGGGAGATCGTGCTGGTCAGCGCGGCGCTGATGTCGTCGCATCACGACCTGGCCGTCAACCCGGTCGGTGTCGGGGTGGCCGCCGTGATCGGCGCGGTAATCGGTGACTCGATCGGCTACACGATCGGCCGGCGGTTCGGCATGCCGCTCTTCGACCGGCTCGGCCGGCGGTTCCCGAAACACTTCGGGCCCGGACACGTCGCGCTGGCCGAGCGCTTGTTCAACCGGTGGGGCGTTCGCGCGGTGTTCTTCGGCCGCTTCATCGCGCTGCTGCGGATCTTCGCGGGGCCGCTGGCCGGCGCTTTGAAGATGCCCTACCCACGCTTCCTGGCTGCCAACGTGTCCGGTGGGATCTGCTGGGCGGGCGGCACCACCGCGCTGGTTTACTTCGCCGGAGTGGCCGCCGAACGCTGGATGGAGCGGTTCTCCTGGATCGCGCTCGTGATCGCCGTCGTGGTCGGCCTCACGGCCGCAATCCTGTTGCGGGAACGCACATCCCGCGCGATCGCCGAACTCGAGGCCGAGCACAACCGCAAGACCGATGCCAGCGCGGCCGACGCGGCATAACTACTGGGGTCGGTGCTGATCGATCAGCGCCCTGGCCATCTTCTGGGCGCGGTGAGCGGCGTCCGGATCGCCCACGGCCGCCAGGATGATGGCGCCCTTCATCAGGATGTGCCAAGACCAGGCGAAGTCCTCGACGTCGTGCAGTCCGGCCTCGACGGCGCGTTGGCGCACAATGTCGCGGACGTTGTCGATGTGAACGATGCTGGCCTGCCCGGCGGGATGGTCGGGCCCCAACTCGAGCAACACGTTGATAAATGAACAGCCTTCAAAACCGTCGCGGTTTTGAAACCACTCGTGCAGGACGTCGAAGATCGCCAGCAAGCGTTCCTCGGGGGTGGTGCCAAGCAGGTGTGACTGGGCCTCGATCAAGCCATGGGTCCAGAGTTGTTCGCGACGCTCCAGCACAGCGAGCACCAGGTCGTTTTTCGTCGCGAAATGGCGGTAGAGGGTGGCCCTGGCCACACCGGCCCGCTCGATGACCTCGTCGGTGCCGACCGCGCGGATCCCCCGCCTGCTGAACAGCTCGTATGCGGCAGTCAATATTCGCTCGCGAGGCGGCGCCGCGGGCGTCGCGACGTCGTCGACGCTAGTCATAGCGATCCTTACGATACTCATAGGTCGCGATATGTAGACAGACCGCCCTGTCTTGTTATAGAAATGAGATTCCGCAGTAGCGGAACCCCTGTCTTCAGACAACAGGACGGGCATCCATCCTGGCATCAAAGATGCCGGTTGATTAGGGAGTCCCCATGCGCCTGGCTACGACTGAACCATTTTCCACCCATCTAATGCTCAGCACGCGGCTCGTCTATGAGCTGGGCGATCCGCACAGCACGCTGAGGGCGACCACCGATCACAGCGGTCCGGCCGTGCTCATCCACGCGGGCGGCGAGGTCGACGCCTGCAACGAGCACACCTGGCGCCAGCTGCTCGACGAGGCGGCCGCCGTGGTTGCCGCGCCCGGACCCTTCGTCGTCGATGTCTCCGGCCTCGACTTCATGGGCTGCTGCGCGTTCGCCGCGCTGGCCGGGGAGGCGGAGCGTTGCCGCGAGCGCGGCATCGAACTGCGCCTGGTGAGCCACCAGCCGGTCGTGGCCAGAATCGTGAAGGCGTGTGGGCTTAGCCGGATGCTGCCCGTGTACCCGACCGTCGACGCCGCCCTGGCCGCGAGCACGGCCGGTTCCGTTCGCTGGTAACGCGCCGGCCGGGCTGACGCGGCCGCAGGTCCGGTGAGCGGGAAACCCGCTGCGTCACATTGGAACTCGAGCTGGCGCACGTCATAGCTGTCGCGAGGGTACGCAAAATGCCACGCGTCACGGCGTGTCGGCGTACAAATACGCGCGCTCGCGACAAGCGAATTTCAGGCGGGAGGCGCTTCGGCGCCGCGATCCACGCCGGAGCGCAGCTTGACCGACGCCGAATACGCGTACGTGCGGAACCGAAGCACCGCGTCATCGGAGGGTTCGATGCCGTCGGTCACGCGCATCGGGTCGAAAACCACGATGTCGCCATCGCGCTCGCGCTCGGTGTCGAGGCCGGTGATCTCGAAGTTGCCGACGGTGACCGTCTCGGTGCTGCGCCAGGGTGCCGATGGATCGACCGTCGAGTCGTCGGGCCCGGCGATCTGGACGCGGAAGTCGAACCGCACCGGCCCGCCGGCCAGGCGGGTGTTCAGCTCGTGGTGCAGAAAGTCGGGGTCCTTGCCCTTGGCCGCCCGGCCCGACAAGAATTCCTCACCCGCCGCCGGGTGCAGGTGGTAGCGGACGAATCGGGCGCTGCCGTCGGCGGCGACCCAGCGGAACGCATGCAGCCCGTGATACTCGACGGTTGCGTAACTTGCCGGAACCCTGTTGGCGTCGCGCAGGACGGGCAGCGCGCCCAGCAGTCGCGGATGGGTGGCCAGGTAGCCGGCCATGCGCAGCGGCATGGTCGGGCCGGGCCGCATCGCCTTGAGCAGATCGACGAATCCGTCCGGTGTGCTGGAGACGAACAGCCGGGCTGTCTGCGTCGACACGTCCGTCGTCGACCCGTCGGGCAGGGTCAACTTCACCGCCAATCCCCGCACCCCTGACACATTGTCGGGCTGCGTGGGGTTACCCGCCCCGTTGGAGAAGCGGAACAGCGCCGGCACCGACGAGCCGTCGAGGTGCTTTGCGCGCGAAAGCGTGGCCGCCTCGGGGCTCGCGGTGAACCTGCCGTGGTAGCGGATGCCTTTCGCGTGCAGCGCACGATAGCCCGGCTGTGCACCGCCGGTAGCTCGGATCGCCTCGATCGCGTCGTCAGGAGTGACAGCCATGCGCGAACCTTAAGCCATCATTCGGGAAAGTCGAAGAGTCTAACGACACCGTGATCCCGGCCGGCGGTGTAGCCACCGTCGACGGCGATGGCCTGACCGCTGACGAAGGACGCCTCGGTGGACAGCAGGAAGGCCGCCACCGCCGCGACCTCCTCCGGCCGGCCGAGCCGTTGCAGGGCATGCTCCTTAGTGATGGAGGCCAGCGGGCCCTCCATCCCGGGCAGCCCGAAAACGCTTTGCGCCATTGGGGTTTCGATGAAGCCGGGGCAGATGGCGTTCGCGCGGATGCCGCTCGGTCCGTAGTCGAGCGCGATGTTCTTGGTCAGCAGCACGACGCCGCCCTTGGCGGCGTTGTAGGAGCTGCCGCCCGCGGTGCCTTCCAAACCCTCGATGCTGGCGACGGTGACGATCGAGCCCCGCTCTCCGTCGACCCGGTCCTGCTCGATCATTTTGGCCAGGGCCGCCTTGGCCACCAGGAACGTGCCGGTGAGGTTGATCCCGATCACCCGGTCCCATTCGGACCGCTCAAGCAGATGGGCCGGCCCGCCCCCCGCGACACCCGCGGCGTGAAAGACGCCGTCGAGGCGGTCAGGCACGGCGGCCAGCACCGCGGCGATCGCTGCCTCGTCGGTCACGTCGGCCGTCACGAACCTGAAATCGGGGCCGAGATCAGGCGGGGCCGTCAGGTCGGCGCCGACGACGGTGCCGCCTTCGGCCAGCAGGCGCTGCGCCGTGGCCAGGCCGATGCCGGACGCCGCTCCGGTCACGACGAAGCTGCGGGAACGGGCACGATCAGCGTCCACCATGTCAGACATGTTGGCACACGGTGACTTGCCCGATGCCCACGGCTTCGAGACCGCGCTGAGGGCGAATAATTGGCGTAATTCCGCCCTCACCGCAGACTCGACGGAGGCACACGCATGCACAGTGCACTGACCGGACTTGGAGTGACGATTCCCGTGCTGGCCGCGCCCATGGCGGGCGGTCCCAGCACGCCCGAGCTGGTGGTGGCCGCCGCGCACGCCGGCAGCCTCGGCTTCCTGGGCGGCGGCTACAAGACGCCCGATGCCCTGGCCGACCAGATCGCCGAAGTACGTTTCGCGGGCGTGCCGTTCGGGGTCAACCTGTTCGCACCGAACCCGGTGCCGGTCGATCCGGATGCGTACAACAAATACCGCGACCAGATCCAGCAGGAGGCCGACCTCTACGAGATCGATCTGGGCAAGGTCCCGGTCAACGAGAACGACGACTACTGGCAGGAGAAGGTCGAGCTGCTGCTGGCCGACCCGGTTCCGGTGGTCACCTTCACGTTTGGGATCCCTGAGCCGAAGGTGATCGCCGCGCTGAAGAACGCCGGCAGCCTGGTCGGTCAGACCATCACGTCGGCCGCCGAGGCAGGCCTGGCCGCAGAGCACGACGTGGACGTACTGGTGGTGCAGGCAGCCGCCGCGGGCGGTCACTCCGGCATCCTGACCCCGGATCGATTGCCGGCCGAGACCCCCCTCCCCCAGCTGCTGCAGGAAATCGGTGCGGCCACCTCGCTGCCGTTGATCGGCGCCGGCGGGATCGGGACCCCCGACGACGTCGCCGCCGCGCTCGGGTCCGGTGCCGTCGCGACGGCGGTCGGCACGCTGCTGCTGCGCAGCAAGGAAAGCGGAACATCGGCCCCGTACCGCGCCGCGCTCGCCGATCCCGGGCGCCGGCCGACGCTGCTCACCCGCGCCTTCACCGGCCGCCCCGCGCGGGGGCTGGCCAACGTCTTCACCGACCGCTACACGGCGGTGGCGCCCGATGGCTATCCGGCGATCCATTTTTTGACGAGCCCCGTGCGCAAGGCCGCCGCCGCGGCCGGCGACCCCGAGCGAATCAACCTGTGGGCGGGCACCGGGTATCGGCATGCCACCGAAGCGCCCGTGGGCGAGATCCTGGCGTCTTTGGTATCGAAAGCCTGACCCGCGGCCAATACTGTTGCGGCGCTGCGGATTCGCGGTAGCCGCAAAGTAGCGGCGTTTGTCTCGATTTGTGGGTTTGCCGGGCCAGTGTTTGCGCATACATTCCAGTCGTGAACTCCACGACATGGGATGTCAACGGACGCCGGCGCCGACCACTACGTCATGGAGGAACGCCCGCGCGAGGTGACCGATGCGTTGTTGGCGCTGCTGAACCGCCCTGCCGTCCCGGCTGTGCCGGGATGATTCACTGGACGTATGCGACAGGCAGACGCTACCGCCGACACAACGGAGACGCTCGTCGGATTCGTCGAGCAGCACGAACGGCATCGACCCCATGACGTCGCGATTCACTACGGTGACCGGCAGTGGACGTGGGAGCAGTGGGCGTCGCGGATTCGCCAGGCCGCCGGCGCGCTGCGGGCCGCCGGTGTGCAGCGTGGTCAGTGTGTGGCGTTCCTGGACAAGAACCACCCCGGCTGCCTGGAAACGCTGATCGCCGCCGTGTCGATCGGCGCGGTGGCCACCATCGTCAATTGGCGGATGATCGGGGAGGAACTCGTCCACGTGGTCAACGACAGCGGCGCACGGCTGCTGTTCGTGGGCGCCGAACTGGCTCCCACCGTCGAGGAGATCAAGGCGCGGCTCCCCGGTTTGGAACGCATCGTCGTGGTCGGCGGAGACAGCGATGAGTACGAATTCTGGCTTGCCGCAGCCACGCCCGTTGCCGCCGACCCGGACGTGGATGACACCGAGACCGCCCTGGTGATCTACAGCTCGGGCACCACCGGACGGCCCAAGGGCGTCTTACTGAGCCAGCGCGCGCTGGTCAACCACATCGTGAACCTGGCCCCGCCGTTTCCGTTCAAAGACGGGGACGCGAATCTCGTTGCCATGCCGCTGTTCCACGTGGGTGGGATCGCGTATGCGTTTTTCGGCATCATGGCCGGGGCGCCAACGTTTTTGACCCGCGAGCCCGAGGCGGCCACGCTGATGGGCGCCGTCGAAGCCGGGGCCACGCACGCCTTCTTCGTGCCGCCGGTGATCGCCCGTTTTCTGGACGCCGGGGATGCGGCGATCAACGCGATCTCCGGGTTGCGCTACCTGGTGTACGGGGCGGCCCCGATGCCAATGCCGTTGCTGCAGAGGGCACTTGAGGCCTGGCCGGAGATGAACTTCGTCCAGGTGTACGGCCAGACCGAACTGTGCGGGGGAATCACCGCGCTGGGCCCCGACGAGCATCGCGATTCCACCCGGCAGCACTTGCTGCTATCGGCCGGAAAAGCCGCGCCGGGCAACGCGATTCGGATCGTCGATCCCGAGACGGGTGAGCAGTTGCCGATCGGCGAGCCGGGCGAGATCTGGGTGCGCAGCAATCAGCGCATGAGTGGCTACCTGAATCGGGCGCAGGCGACCGCGGACACGATCACCGCCGACGATTGGCTGCGCACCGGCGACGTCGGACGCCTGGACGCCGACGGCTACCTCTACATCGAGGACCGGCTGAAGGACATGATCATCACCGGCGGTGAGAACGTGTACGGGCCCGAGGTGGAAAGCGTGCTCATCGAGCACCCCGCGATCGCCGACGCCGCGGTCATCGGTGTCCCCGACGACTTCTGGGGCGAATCCGTCAAAGCGATCGTCGTCACCACCGACGAGATCGAACCCGACGAGATCATCGAATTCTGCCGCCGGCACCTGGCCGGCTACAAATGCCCGCGAACCGTGGACTTCGCGCCGTCGCTGCCCCGCAACGCGAGCGGGAAGATCCTCAAAACCGAGCTGCGGCAACCGTATTGGCAGGACCGCGCGCGCAGAGTCTGAACCGCCGCTAGAGCCCGAACTGGTCGTCGATGATGCCCAGCCAGATCTGGGCGACGTCCATCGCCACCTTCTCGCTGATGAACGCGTGCTGGGTGCCGGTGTAGATGTCGCGGAACCCGCGCTCGAGCCGGCTACCTTCGCGGATCGCGGTGGTGCCGGCCGCCAGATGGGCCCACTCGGCGCACTCCCGGGCCGTATCGGTGGCATACACCGCCGCCACCCGCATGTCGGCCCGCAGCCCGGGCGTCAGGTCGTTGCCCGCGGCCACCGCGGCCTCGGCCGTGGTGAAGGCGTCGAGCACCAGAAGACGGGCGGCGCGCCACGCAGCGACGTGATGGGCCAGACCCTTCTGGAACGTCTGCCGGCTGGCCAACGTCGCCATGTCGCTCATCCGCACCTTGGTGGCCGCGAGTTCCTCGACATCGTCGAGCATGCTCTTGGCGACTCCCAGCGCAAACGCGGCGTGACCCGCCGCCGTCACCGGCATCAGACCCATGCGCCCGGCCGGCGAGGATCCGCGCAGAGGCTCACGGGTGAACAACGGAATCGTCCGGTGCTCCGGCACGAACACGTCGGCGACGTTGTAGTCATAGGAGCCGGTGCCCTTGAGCCCCTGTACATGCCATCCGTCGGTGAACGCGACCTCCTCGCGCGGCAGAAACGCCACGCGCATGTCGGGGATACCCTCGGCCACCCAGCGCATCTCGCCGTCGTCCATCGGCAGAAAACCCGCGGCGATGTAGGCCGAGTGTCCGGTGCCGGAGCCGAAACTCCACGCGCCGGTCAGCCGGTAGCCACCGTCGACCGCGGACCCCTGGCCGTTGGGAAAGTACTGACCGCCGATGGTGATGTGGTTGTCGTTGGCCGTGAACACCTCCGCGAAGCCCTGATCGGAAAGGTAGCTCGCGGCCGCGAACGTCGACGGCAGATTGGCGATCCCGATCCAGCCGAAAGAGCCATCCTGCCATGCCATTTCGATCCAGGTCTCGATCATCTCGGTGAACGAGGGTTCGACGCCGCCGGCCGCCGTCGGGTTGAAGGCGGACATCAGGCCGCTGGCCCACATCTCGTCCACGATCGCCGGCGAGAGCGTGCGCAATCGCTCGGATTCCGCAGCCTCGGCGCGCACCAGTTCGCGCATGCCACGAGCTCGGTCTAAAACGCGTTCCTGCACTCCGGTCACGGCATCATCATTTCGGACAGGTGTCCAGAAAGTCAACGCTGCCCTGACCGCAAACTCGGCGCACCCAGGGGGCAATATCGACGCGATGAACGCGCAAGTGGATGCCCGGCGGCGCGAGTGTGCGATCGCGGTGTTAGGCGGCCCGACCACCGTCGTTGACATCGCCGGGCGCCGGATCGTGATGGACCCGACCTTCGATCCGCCCGGCGTGCACGCCTACCTGACGAAGACCGAAGGTCCCGCGGTGAGCGCCGACGCGCTGGGCCCGGTGGACGCGGTTCTGATCAGCCACGACCAGCATCCCGACAACCTGGACGACGACGGCCGCCGGTTCGCCCTGGCCGCACCCCTGGTGCTCACTAACCCCGGCGCCGCCGGCCGGCTGGGGCCGCCCGCAGTGGGTTTGCAACCCTGGGAGTCTTATCAGGTTCCTGGCCCGAGATCCTTTGCTGTACAAGCTGTTCCGGCGGTACACGGCCCGGCCGACGGGCAACGCGACGCGAGCGGCCACGTGAACTGTGAAGTGGCGGGCTTCGTGCTGTCCGGGCCCCATCTGCCCACGGTGTACCTCAGCGGCGACAACGCCTCGATGGGTGCGGTCAAGGCGGTGGCCGACCGCGTGGGCCGGATCGACATCGCCGTGCTCTTCGCCGGCGCGGCAAGCGTGCCGACCAAGGAACGCGGGCGGCCGCTGACGCTGACCTCGGCGCGCGCGGCGGCTGCGGCCGAACTGCTCGGCGCCACATCGGTCGTCCCCGCCCACGTCGACGGCTGGGCCCACTTCAGCGAGGGCGTCGACGAGGTCACCGCGGCGTTCGACCAGGCCGGGATCAGCGGCCTGCTCCGGGTTGCCGCCCACGGTGAGTGGATCGACTGGTGAATTGATCGACGCACGTCTGGACTACCGTCCAGTAGCATGTCCGGAATGGCTGTTGTAGCGTCTACACGCATGCCCGAGAATGCGGCTGTTGAGTCCACCCGTCGCCGCCTGAGCGGCAAGCGAGCCGACACGGTGCGACGGCTCAGCCGAGCCACGGTCGAGGTGTTGCGCGAGGTCGGCTACCACGACCTGACGTTGCAGGCGGTCGCGGCGCGGGCCGGTACGGCGCGGGCGACGGCCTACACCTACTTCTCGTCCAAGGACCACCTGATCGCCGAGGTCTATTGGCGACGACTGGCGACCGAGGAGGCTCCGGAGAGCCACTCAACCGATGTGAAGACCCGGCTGATCGCCGTGTTACGCCGCCTGGCCTTCCTCGTTGCCGACGAGCCCGCCCTCGCCGATGCCCTGCGAGTGGTGATCAACAGTTCGGACCCCGACGTGGAATTGATCCGGGCGAAGATCGCCAGGCGCACCCACCAGCTCATTTCAACGGCGGTCGGCGACGACGCCGACGCGGAGACGGTTTCGTTGCTCGAGACCGTCTACGCGGGCGCCATGGTGCTCGTCGGAGCCGGCCTCATCTCCCGCGCCGACGTCGCCGAGCAACTCGAGACGGCGGTTCGCCGGATTCTGCCCTGACCCCGGCACCCGCTTGTGACTCGCGCCACACGTGCGTCTGGTCACATGTCTGGACGCTCGTCTATTTTTTGTCGTAGCCTAGGCCTGACTCGCTGACGTGCCGGGCAGTGCGGCCCCACTCAGCTGGACAACGGGGCAAGAGCATTTTTTTTGGGGGGGCGACGCTGCGCGGGCATCGACGGCCGCGGCGGCGGGCTCAGAACTTCTTCTGCGAAGGGTCAGCGTATGCAACGACTTACCGGTTCGGACGCGATGATGCTGTTCAGTGAGGCCGCCAACGTGCCGATGCACACCGCCAAGGTGGCGATAGTCGATGCACCGGGCACGGGTGACTTCTCGGTGGCTTTCTCGGTGGATATGGCCCGCAAGGTTGTGCAGCAGCGCCTGCACCGATTCGAGCCGCTGCGGCGCGTGCTCGTCGACACGCCCTACAGCTTCCATCGCCCGATGTGGCGGGAGAACTGCCCGGTCGACCTGGAATACCACGTACGACCGCTGCACCTGCCGGCCCCCGGCGGGCGCCGCGAACTCGACGACGCCATCGCCAGGCTGATCGAGAAACCGCTGGACCGGACCCGGCCGCTGTGGGAGATCTACGTGGTCGACGGCCTGGCAGACGGTCGATTGGCCGTCGTTACCAAGATCCACCACGCCCTTGCCGACGGTGTCGCGTCGGCCAATCTGCTCGCGGCCGCCCTCGACAAACCGGAAGGCGTGCGCGGCGGTGCCGAGTGCGACCCCCATCCGTCCAGGGCTCAACTTCTCTGGACAGCGATTCGCGATCACGTCCGCCAAGTCGCCGAGTTACCAAGCCTTTTGCGCTACACCGCGGCCGGCGTCCACCGGCTCACCCGCAGCCGGCGGGACCGGACAGCCGTCAAAGTCCCACGATCTTTCATGAATCATCGGCTCACCACCGAACGGCGATTTGCGACGGCCGGCTTGCCGTTCGCCGATGCCAAGCAGATCACCAGCGAATTGGGTTGCACCATCAACGATTTGGTCCTCGCGATGGCCGCCGGGGCGGCCCGCGAACTGCGGCTGCGTTACGACGGCCACTCGGAGACCCCGCTGGTCGCGATGGTGCCGGTGTGCCTCGATGCCTCGCCGGGGCGATCGGCCGGGAACAACTTCACCCAGATCGCCGTCGCCCTGCCCGCCGATCTCGACGATCCGTTGCACCGGGTCGCAGCCAGCCACGACGCCGCGATCAGCGCCAAACAACTCCACACCCTGAGGGGACCGGAGCTGTTGACACGGTGGTTCGCCTACCTGCCGCCGCTGATGGTCCGGAAGCTCAGCGGCCTGATGGCGCGCACGAACGCCCACCTGAAAATGCAGAATCTCGTCGTTTCCAACGTGCCCGGCCCGCGCGAGCACGTGCACGTCGCCGGCGCGACGATCGCGGAGTTCTTCTCGGTGGGCCCACTGGTCGCGGGCAGCGGTCTGAACATCACCGTGTGGAGCTACGCCGATCAGCTGAACATCTCCGTTCTCGCCGACGCGGCGACGGTGGGCGACGCCCATGAGGTCACCGAGGAGCTATTGCGCCAGTTCGCTGAGATCGCTTCTGCAGCAGGCGTGTACGCAACTTCGTACGAAGCCAACGTGGCCTAACTGATCGAAAGGACACCATGACCAACGAGATCGAGAAATGGGACCCGGTTCTCACCGAACGCGTGATGGGAATGATCAGGCCCGTCCTGAAGCGATACTTCCGTTCCGAGGTGCACGGCCTCGACAACGTGCCCGCGGGCGGAGCGCTGGTGGTCTCCAACCACTCCGGCGGTCAGATGGCTTTCGACGTGCCGGTCTTTGCCGTCGATTGGTACGCCAAGCACGGGTACGACCGGCCGATCTACACGCTCAGCCATGACATGATCATGGTCGGGCCCGTCGGGAGCTTCCTGAGACGGATCGGCTTCATCCCGGCCAACCACGACAACGCGGCCAGCGCCTTGCGCAGTGATGGCCTCGTGGTGGTGTTCCCGGGCGGTGACTACGACGCCTACCGGCCCACGCTCACCCGCAACGTCATCGACTTCGACGGCCGCACGGGATATGTCCGCGCGGCGATCGAGGCTGGGGTGCCCATCGTTCCGATGGTCTCGGTCGGCGGGCAGGAGACCCAGCTCTTCCTCACCCGCGGCAGCTGGCTGGCGCGGCGGCTGGGCCCCATCGCGCGGTTGGGCCGGGCCAAGATCATGCCGGTGACGGTGGGCTTCCCGTTCGGGGTAAGCCTTTTCGTGTTGCCGCCGAATATTCCGCTGCCGGCCAAGATCGTGACGCAGGTCCTCGAGCCGATCAACATCCGCAAGAAGTTCGGCAAGAACCCCGACGTCGCCGAGGTCGACGCGCATGTGCGCGAGGTCATGCAGGCCGGGCTCGACGAGCTCGCTGCCAAACGGCGATTCCCCGTCCTGGGCTAGCCGACCTTACAGACGCCCCTCAACGCGCAGTTGCGGGTGCACCCAGTCGGGTGAGCGGCGCTCCTTGAAGGCGCGGACGCCCTCTCGGGCCTCCGCGTCCATCAGGCTGCTGGTCATGCCGATACGGTCATACAGGCCCAGATAGTTGTCGATGCTGGACTTGATGACGGTGCGTGCCCGTGGTGCGGTGCGACAGATTTGCGCAAGCAGATCCCGCGCTGTCGCAAGCAAATCTTCATGGGCCACAACCCTATTCACCAAACCCCAGTCGAGGGCTTCGGCGGCGCTGAGCACGCGGCCGGTGAACATGAGGTCGCGGGTGCGTACCGGCCCGATGAGACGGGCGAGCATCTGGCTGTAATAGGTGTCTGCGTAGCCGCGGAACAACTCGGGCACCCGGAAAGTGGCCCGTTCGCTCACCACGGACAGGTCGCTGCACAACGCGATCTGCAGGCCGCCGCCCTGACATAGTCCGTTGACGGCAGACACGACGGGCTTGGCCGAGGTCCGCACCGCGTCGAACGGTGTGACGTCCATGCCCAGCGCGGCGCCGAAGGTGATCCAGTCGTCCACGCCCCCTCCCCCGGTCATGTCGCCGCCCGGGGCGAAGACGTCTCCGGTGCCGGTGATCAACAACCCGGCCAGCTCGGGATCCGCGCTGACCCGGCCGACGGCATAACGGATTCCGAAGTACATCGCGGGGGTCATCGCGTTCCGCGCGTCCGGGCGGTCGATCGTGCAAACCGCGATCGGTCCTTCTCGCTCGAACGACAAGTACGGCGTGCCCAGCCAATCCCCCTCGGGCGGCCGGGGGGCGCTGTCTGTCGGTGCATTGTGCGTCACGGGACTCCTCTCGGGTCGGTTCGCCGTCTAGACATACGGCAGCGTGGCAACCTCGGTGGTCTCGGATGCGCTATCGATCACGTTGCGATGTTTGCTCTGAAGTGTGCTCGTGGCTTCTCCCACCGATTTGTCGCAATGCCTGCAATGCGCTTTGAACTGTGGCTGGTCCACTTCATCCGGCCAAAACCGGCGCTCCCCAACTTGGGCTCCGGGGTCATACACGATTGACTGATGTGGGGCCTCCTTGAGGAGCCTGCCCACGGAATGCATCTGCGGGCATTCAAGTTTCAACGTGCCGATACCTTCTTGATTGCCTACCATCGTCCACCGTCCTTGGTCTTGGTCACGTTCTCGATGCAGTCCCATTGTCGCCCTGACGGTAGCTCGCTGCTCGAGTCGGGTGTTATCGGCCGACGTGCTCCGGGACACCCAGGGCAACGACGGAATCAACCGAAAACGCCACGCGGCGCCCGACCCCGCCGTCATCACCCGCTACACCCGGGTGGGTCCACTGCACCTGAGCGGTCCCCGAAATATGCAGGGTGGCCCCGCTACGGAAATCAATGAACAACAGGGCGGCCTCGTCATCGACCGCTAGATTGCCGAAGCTGTTAAACATGTTATTGCCCGAGTAATCCGGCCACCACAGTCGTTTGGAGGAGTCCACTCGGACGAACCCGGCTGGGCCTCCGCGGTGGGATGCGTCGCTGCCCCGGGTCGGATGGTTCGTGCCGAGGAAGAACGTGTCGGACGCCGCGATCATCGCCTGATCGGTCGCGTCTAAATGCGTAGCGTGCCTCGCGTCTGCCGCACGCGGGGCGGCAAACACCGAGACATCGGGTTCGCGGCGGTGAATGTACTGTGGGCAATTTCCGTATGCCTGATCGGTTTGCACCGTCAGACCTGCGTCATCGTCGTCGACCAAGGTGCCGTTAATCCGCATTCTGCGCCGCGCCGCGAAGTCGATAACAATCAATCCGACCTGTTGGCCAATGGGCATGCGATGCAGGGGATCACCCTCGCGGGGCAGCGCCGAAACCCGCAGCAAGTTATTTTCTGCTTGCAGGAAGCCCGCCGGGGCCACAAGTGGTGAGATCCACCGGACGCCGCTACGATCGTGCCCGCTTAGCGCGGAGAACTTCTGCGACGCAAGGAATTTCGCGCTGCCTGCCGAGAGGTGGGCCGAGTCGAGCATCGTTTCGAGCCGCTTAGCGTCGGCCTCGACGCCGGCTCGGCGTTGTGTTGCGAGCTCGCCTTCGTGAAATCCTCTTGCGGTCATTTGGCGCGGCTTGCACATCGCGCGCGCACATGTTTCTGTCAACTGCCCGACGGCACCTCGGCAAACCCGGGTTGTCCCCCGTCGACGACGGAGTTGAATCGGACCCGGGTGTCCAGACGCTCGTTGATCTCGTGGACAGCGCTCTCGGGAAGCGCGGTGACATCGAAGTTCTCCCTGATGCGTGATGGCGTGACGGATCCGGTGAGCACCGCGGTGCCGCGCTGGATACCCCAGGCCAACAGCACTTGCGCGGGGGTCTTTCCGAGCCGCTCGGCGATCGAGACGATCAGCGGGTCGTCCAGCAGTCGCGGCTCCAGCGCGTGTCCCAGCGAAGCGAACGCCAGCAGGATGATCCCGTCTGTCTCGCGCAATCCATGCAGTTCCCATTGCGGGTGGTACGGGTGCGACTCGACCTCTACGACCGCCGGCTTGATCCGGGCGGTGTCGATGATCTTTCGGGTGCCCTCGACGTCGATGTCGGACAGTCCTATCGATCGAGTGAGCCCGCCATCGATGAGGTCCTCCATCGCGGCCCACGTCTCTTCCAGCGTCACTCCGTCGTCGTAGACCACGGCCCCGTGGATGTCGCGGGGGTTCTGGTCGTCGCCGGGTTGGAACGCGAAGGGGGTGTGCACCAGATAGAGGTCGACCGCGTCCAACCCGAGCCTGTTCAGGCTGGCCTGCAGCGCGGGCTTGACCCGTTCGGGTCGGTGGTTGTTGTTCCACAGTTTGGTGGTCACGAACAGGTCCTCACGGCGAACCGTGCCCTGCGTGAACAACTCTTTGAGCGCCGCGCCCACCTCGGCTTCGTTGCGGTAGCGCTCGGCGGCGTCGAGATGGCGGAATCCCACCTCGACCGCGGTCTTGACGGCGCTGCGAGTCTTGCGGTTATCGGAGAGCGAAGTCCCGAACCCCAGCGCCGGAATCTCACCGCTGCCGTTGTTCAAGGTGAATCGGTGCTGCCGTGGGTTCTCGATCGTTGTCATTTCTCTCGCCCTCCTTGCCCTGGTCCTCCCAGTCAATAACTGACCGGTCGTCTATGTAACGGGCGGCGACGACGCGGCATTCCCTCTCGCGAATCTTCAGCGAAGGAGCGCTGGGACGGTAACCGCCTCAAACCTCTCATATGGGATGCGGCTGCGCGACACTTTCCCCCGTAGGGCCGCGCCTTCCCACGCCTCGATCAACAGGGAGGCGAGTTGCGCAGCGTCGAGATCCGCCCGGACGCCGCCGGCACCACCCTGGCCGGAACGCACACAGGCCGTCAGCGCGTCGTCCCAGCGGTCGAGAATGCGCAGGAGCTCGGCGCGAACCCGCTCGCTGGAACCACTCAGCTCGAGCGACATCTGGCCGATCAGGCAGCCGAGCAGGAAATCACCGGCCTCGTGGTCGTCCGCGAGCGCATGAAAGAAGCGGGTGATCCGCTCCTGCGCCGAGCCGTCCGCGTCCAGTATCGGCAGCAGCCGCGTCTGGATATCGGACCAATAGTGTTTGAGGATCGCCTCCGCGAGGGCCTCTTTGCTCGGGAAATACGCGTAGAACGAGCCTTTCGGCACCCCCGCCGCGTCCGTGATGTCTTTGACGCCGCTGGCGGCGAACCCGCGGGCGTGCACGAGGTTCAGGCCCGCTTCGAGAAGCCGGCGACGCACCTCGGGATTCGACGGCCGTGGCATGCCGTCGATATTAGCCGACCGGTCGCTTATGACGGTTTGGCCGGCTGCGAGCCCCCGCGTCCCACCGCGTTAGTCTTGCAGCCGACCCAAACCCGCACTGGCAGGAAGGATCGTGTGTCTATCGCGCCCAACGGCGCCACCGGTCGACCGGCGCCTGGCTTCGAGGCGCCGCCGGTCGTGGTGCTGGACGGCGGGGCCGCCCTGCCGAGTGAGGCCTTGGGCAACAAGGGCTACGGGATCAACGTCATGCGCCGCACCGGGCTGCCCGTCCCGCCGGCGTTCTGCATCACCACTGAGGTCTGTCGGCGCCATTTGGCCGACCCGCAGCACACGCTCGACACCGTCTGGGATGCCGTCCTGCACGCGATGAGCGGGCTGGAGGCCGAGTGCGAACGCACCTTCGGGCGGGGACCCCGGCCGCTTCTGGTCAGCGTGCGCAGCGGGGCCGTCGAATCGATGCCGGGCATGCTCGACACAGTCCTGGACCTGGGCATCGACGACGCGGTGCGCGACGCGCTGGCGGCCTCATTCTCACCGGCCTTCGCCGACGACACCCGTGAGCGGTTCCGTCGCATGTACCGCCGAGTGGTGCTCGGCGGCGAGGATGACACCGTTCCCGACGATCCGCACGCCCAGCTGCGCGGCGCCGTCGAGGCCGTTTTCAGTTCCTGGGAATCGCCGCGGGCCCTGGCCTACCGGCGCCATCACCGCCTCGACCCCGACGAGGGCACCGCAGTGGTGGTGCAGGCCATGGTCTTCGGGAACGTGGACACCACCACATCGGGAACCGGAGTCTTGTTCTCCCGCAACCCGATCACCGGCGCCGGTGAGCCGTTCGGCGAGTGGCTGCCCGGCGGCCAGGGCGAGGACGTCGTGTCGGGTACCACGGGCTGCGAACCGGTGACCGCCCTGCGCGACGAGCAACCCGCCGTCTATGACCAACTCCTGCAAGCCGCGGGCATGCTCGAACGGCTGGACCGCGACGTGCAAGAGATCGAATACACCATCGAGGAGGGCAAGCTGTGGCTGTTGCAAACGCGCAGGGCCAAGCGCTCAGCGCAGGCTGCGGTGCGCCTTGCCCTGCAACTGCGGGCAGAAGGCCTGATTGACGACGGCGAAGCCCTGCGCCGGGTCACCCCCCGGCACGTCGAGACGCTGCTGCAGCCCGCGCTACAGCCCGAAACCCGTTTGGCCGCACCGCTTCTCGCCCAAGGCCTGCCGGCCTGCCCGGGCGTCGTGTCCGGCCGCGCCTACACCGACGTGGACGCGGCCATCCAGGCCGCCGGAGAAGGGGCCGACGTCATCCTGGTCCGCCCGTCTACCAGTCCCGACGACGTTCAGGGCATGCTCGCCGCCCGCGGCATCGTCACCGAGATCGGCGGCGCGACCTCACACGCCGCGGTCGTCAGCCGAGAGATAGGCCACCCCGCGATTGTCGGGTGCGGCGTGGGTGTCGCCGCCGCACTCGAAGGCAAACTCGTCACCATCGACGGCACCGAAGGCGAAGTGCGCGAAGGTATTCTACAAATGCGCGCCTGGTCGGAGCAGGACTCGCCGGACCTGAAGGCGCTGGCAGAATTGGCGCGCCAGATCAGCCCGTTGCGTGCTCATGCCGAGGGCCCCTTCCCCCGGCTGGACGCCAGCTCCGACGCCGCGGTGCGCGAAGCCCTGCAGGCCGGGCACACCGACGTGGTGTCGGCCAACCCGCTGATCACCATGCTGACCGCGCTGCGCGTGAACGGCTGATCGGCCGTGCTCGAACTCAAGGTGCTGCAAGCCGTCCGGCTCAAGGGCATGGTCAGCCGCGATGACCTCGCCGCGACAGTCGATGAAGCCGACGACGGAGTGGCCGAGACGGTGGCGGCGCTGACCCAATCGGGACTGCTGGTGACCGGCACGACGGTGAAGCTTTCACCGGACGGCCGTACGCGCCTCGCGGAGCTACTGGCCGCCGAACGCTCCGCCATCGATGCCGGCGCGGTCTCGGCCCGTTATGACGCGTTCCGTGCCGTCAACGCCGATTTCAAGGTCCTGGTCACGGACTGGCAGCTCAAAGACGGCGAACCGAACACCCACGAGGACGCGGACTACGACGCCGCGGTGCTGGCCCGGCTCGACGACATCCACGCCCGGGTCATGCCGATCATCCGAGGCGTCGCCGAGCAACTGCCGCGACTGGCGTCCTACGCCACAAAGCTGGACGCGGCCCGCCAGAAAATCCTTCGCGGAGAACGCATCTGGTTCAGCCGTCCGATCATCGACTCCTACCACACCATCTGGTTCGAGCTGCACGAAGAGCTGATCGTCGCCTGCGGGCTGACGCGCCGAGGCGAGGCCGAGGCCGGGCACGCGGAGTAGCGCTTTACCGTAGCTATTACAGTAACGGGCACGTGAGCAGCCGAACGCGACAAAGGAGTCCCCCGATGAAAACAAAGGGCGCACTGATCTGGGATTTCAATCAGCCGTGGTCGGTGGAAGAGATCGAAATCGGCGAGCCTCGCAGGGGCGAGGTCAAGGTACAAATGGAGGCCGCGGGGCTCTGCCATTCTGATCACCACGTAGTGACCGGCGACATCCCGATGGCGGCCTTTCCCATGCTCGGCGGTCACGAAGGCGCCGGCATCGTCGTCGAGGTCGGCGAGGGCGTCGAAGACTTCGAAGTGGGCGACCATGTCGCGGCGTCGTTCATACCGTCGTGCGGTAAATGCCCGTCATGCCAGGCAGGCGAGCGAAATCTCTGCGACCTCGGCATGGGGCTGATGGCTGGAACAGCGGTCTCGGACGGCACATTTCGAATCCAGGCCAACGGCCAGAACGTGTACCCGTATGCATTGCTGGGCACCTTCTCGCCCTACCTCGTGGTGCACCAGACCTCACTGGTGAAGATCGACCAATCCATCCCTTTTGAGGCCGCCGCGCTCGTCAGCTGCTGCGTGACAACCGGATTCGGGTCGGCGACGCGAGCGGCCGAAATCCAACCGGGTGACGATGTGGCCATTGTCGGCCTCGGCGGCGTCGGCATCGCCGCGCTGCTCGGTGCGGTGACTTGCGGAGCACGCCGCATCTTTGCCGTCGACCCTGTCGAATGGAAGCGCGACCAAGCACTCAAATTCGGCGCCACACACGTCTATGCCGATATCGACACCGCGCTGATGGCCATCGCCGAGCTCACCGTCGGCCGAATGGCCCGCAAGGTGATCGTCACCGTCGGCCGGTCGAATGGCAAAGACCTGGAGAAGTACATGTCCGTCACATCCAAGGGCGGAATTTGCGTTATGACAGCCATGGGCAGCGTCGATAGAGACAGCTGCGACGCTGAATCTGTCGTTGCTGACCCTGTTGCAAAAGAGGTTGCAGGGCACCATCTTCGGGGGTGGCAACCCCCAACGCGACATCCCCTTGCTCTTCTCGATGTATCAGGCCGGCAGGCTGAACCTCGACGATATGGTCACCCGCCGTTACTGCCTCGAACAGATCAACGAGGGCTACCAGGACATGTTGGAAGGACGCAACATTCGGGGAGTCATCTGCTATACCGACGCCGACAGGTAACAAGTGACACGGGTCACTTACTGTTGGAAATACAGTACGTGCTACTTTTGGGCAATCCGTAACGCCAAAAACCCGGGGTAATAGAAGTATGCCAACGCCTGTCATTGTCGGTGCTGTCAGAACAGCCATCGGTCGGTCCTTCAAGGGCACACTGGTCAACACGCCACCAGAGACCCTGATCACCACGGTGCTGCCGGAAGTGGTGCGTCGATCCGGAGTTGATCCCGCGGCGATCGACGACATCATCGTCGCCGAAGCACACTATGGCGGCGGAGATCTGGCGCGCTACGCAGCCGATGCCACGGGCCTGCAGCATGTGCCCGGACAGGCCGTCAACCGTCATTGCGCCGGCAGCCTCACCGCCATCGGCAACGCGGCGGCGCAGATCGGCTCCGGGATGGAGCGCGTGCTCGTCGCCGGCGGGGTGCAATCGTTATCGATGACACCGCTGATGAACTGGCGCATTCCCGGGCCAGAGTTGAAGTTCGAGGAGCGGTGGCTGCCGCCAACCCACGTCGAGACACCCGACGCGCCGACCCAGGACATGTCGATCACCGTCGGTTGGAACACCGCGCAGTCAGCCGGAATCACCCGCGAGGAGATGGACGCCTGGGCTGCGCGCTCACACCAGCGCGCCATCGCGGCAATGGATGCAGGAAAGTTCCTCGACGAGATCATCCCGCTCAAGATCGAGCAACCCGATGGCTCCGTCGTCGACTTCAGCGTCGACGAGCATCCCCGCCGCGACACCACCGTCGAGAAGCTCGCCGCGCTTAAGGTCTTGCACCCCGAGATCGAAGGCTTCTCGATCACCGCGGGAAACAGCAGCGGCACCAACGACGCCGCCGCCGCGGTCGCCCTGGTCGAGCGCGACTTCGCCGAAGCCGAAAAGTTGTCGGTGATGGCGACCGTCAAGGCATGGGGCGCGGCCGGCGTCGCCCCCCGCGACACCGGTCTGGGCGCCGTGCAGGTCATCGGCAAAGTGCTGCAGCGCGCCGGGCTGAAGCCCTCCGACGTCGCGCTGTGGGAGATCAATGAGGCCTTTGCTTCGGTTCCGATCGCGGCCTGCCGCGAGTACGGCCTGAACGAGGACTTGGTGAACTTCTCGGGCAGCGGTTGCAGTCTCGGCCACCCGATTGCGGCCTCCGGTGCCCGGATGATCACCACGCTGGTCTACGAACTGCAGCGCCGCGGCGGCGGCATCGGCGTGGCGGCAATGTGCGCTGGCGGCGGACAGGGTGGCGCCGTAGTTATCGAGGTCTAAGGCGAGGGCCGAATATCTGACACTATGAGGCCAAAGCGCGGTGCTACCAACCGATCTCGGCTTGTGCACTGACGCATAGGCTCAGTGCGCGATGCTGTTGAGGTAGTCCACGGCCAGGTCTACGCAGGTCTTCGGATTCCCCCGAAGCGGCGTGTAGGTGCCGTATTGGCCGTGTGGAGCTCCGTTACTGCTGGCGGCCCCGGAGAAGTAGGGCACCAGGGTTGCCGCGAGCGGCAACACATTTGCCGGCGCGCCCCGAAGCGTGTCCTGAATGACGCGCACACCGCCGGCGTATTGATTGCAGAATGCCATAAAGATGGTGGTGAGCCAGCGCCCCGCGAGGTCGTCGCCGACCGCGGAGGCCAAATCATTGGGGATCGCGAAGTCCCACCACAGGTCTTCGGTGTCGGTCAATCTGTGGTCCGCGGACATGATTCCATGACCGCCGGGGTCTGGGCAGCCGGGGAAGGTATGGCCGGCTTCCCGCGCGGGGTTGGCGAAGGCCACGACCGCCCGAAGGTCTGATTTGCGATGCGCCAGCGGCCCGGAACGCAGCGACCGGTACACGGGCGCGGCCACCATCACGCCTTGGCTGTAGGCGACGATCGCGAATTCGCCGTCGCTGCTGTTGATCGCGTCGGTGAGCTTAGTGATCCCGCGGGCCACACTGCGGGTGAACGGCAGCGCGGCCGCATAGGAGATCGGATTCCATCGGTATTTGGTCGGGTCGACGCGCTGCGCCACCTGTTGCGGAAAGCAGCCCCTGCCAGTTGATCTGGCGCCCGCGATTCCGGGGTGCCCGGTCCCGGCGATGGTGAAGAGCGTGATCACGGCTGCTCCTGTGGGCGTGGGCGCTGGACGACCTTTCCGACCAACCCGGCCTGAGACGTCTAAGGCTATTTTGGCCCTATAGAGCTCGACTTCGGCACCTTTGGACGACCGCCGCTTTGGCCGCATGTCGGCCGTATGGACGCGGCCTTTTATTTTAACCGCGGCGCGCTCGCCAGTTGGGATTGACGTATACGACCAAGCTGGCGATCCGCTGCTAATCCCAGACCGTTTCGTCTAGGCAGGCATGCAAAACAAATAATTGCATCCCAGCTCAAAGTGGCTTTCCGGAACCACACGAAGCCGCAGAAGCCAAAACCTTCGACACCGAAGTCACCGCCTCCAGCCCCCCAGCGGCGGGTCAGAAACAGGGATGAGCAGAACACGACTCGCGACCCCAGAGGCCGAAAGACCCTTTGAAAGCGTGATCAGGGAAGCGCAATCTTTAATCTCCGATACCGCGTAGAGGGGATATGGGGAGTTATGGCGACCTGTCCGAGCGGCCACGAAAACCGTGAAGGTCAACATTTCTGCGGAGAGTGCGGTGCTCCACTTGTCGCCAGACCGGGTCCGCTGAGCAGCGAAATTTCGGCCATCGCCGCACAGGCCGAATTGCACCCACAGCCGAACCCACATCGGCAACGGGATGAAAACAAGCCAGCTGCGGATGCTGCCCTAGCCTTGGCCACGAAAGCACCGTTCTACCTTCCGAATCTGATCGCAGGCATCGCCGCGAGCGTGGGCGTCATCGTTGGCAGCATCGGTCCCTGGGCAAGCGTTCTGGCGTTCACCAAAAACGCTATTGGGTCCGACGGAACCTACACTCTGGTCCTGGGCGCTGCCTCCGGTATCGCGTTGTTCACGTTGTTGAACTTGGGCAGATCAAATGCCGGTCTCCGGTGGCTGGCCCCCATCGCTTGGAGTGTCTCCGTCGTCGGACTGCTCTGTTTGCTCATCGCGATCACCGACATTGCCGATGTCCTGTCCGCGCCCACGACCGATATTTTCGGAGTGCCCATCGGGGTGCAGGTCGAATGGGGGCTGTGGATGGTCGCGATCTCTTCCGCCGCGCTGTTTGTCACAGCAACGGTCGTTGCGGTCCAGGTTAGAAAAGCGATCTCCAAGCCACCGTGGCGCAGCTGTTCACCAACACCGCCAATGTCGAGTTGAACGAGCATTTTGCGATGCTGGCTACGCTGGCCGGGTTGGTGGCCACC
Source organism: uncultured Actinomycetota bacterium (assembly GCA_963820985.1). Lineage (GTDB taxonomy): Bacteria > Actinomycetota > Actinomycetes > Mycobacteriales > Mycobacteriaceae > Mycobacterium. The sequence goes on from CAWGCI010000007.1 coordinate 547,084, forward strand.
GACACCAACACGAACCTGCAAGACGCGATCAACGGTGAGCAGCATGAGGCCGACGTCATGTATCCCGACTATGCCCGCCAAGCAGACCGGGCTGGAAACCCTAAGGCCGCCAAGTTGTTTCGGGAAATCGCCGGCGACGAGAAGACCCACCAGCAGACATTCCAGAATGCGCTGACCGCGTCATGACCAATCCGGCATTAAGATCGAGCCCCGGCTGACGAACGGTGGTCCCCGACACGGCGTTGCGGCAGAGGAGCATCACATGGCAGAGGCAGGAACCGACGCCGCCCTGCTTGGGCTAACCGCCGAGGAGGCCGCGGGCCGGCTGGCGGCCGACGGTCCCAATGAGCTTGCGGCCCAAGAGCGGCGGAACTTGCTGCAAGAGGCCTGGGATGTCGTGCGCCAGCCCATGCTGCTGCTGCTCCTGGGTGCCGGCCTGGTGAACTTCCTGTTGGCCGAGCCGCTGGACGGCATCATGCTGATGGGTTTCGTCGTCGTTGTCATCACAATTTCGATCTATCAGGAGCACAGAACCGAACGGGCGTTGGCCGCGCTGCGCGACCTGTCGTCGCCCAGGGCGCTCGTGGTGCGCGACGGGACTCAGCTGCGCATCGCCGGCCCCTACGTTGTGCGAGGCGACGTGGTCCTACTCGCGGAGGGTGACCGGGTCCCCGCCGACGCGGC